>NZ_VOBR01000017.1 GCF_007845675.1 Lentzea tibetensis
AGTCCCAGTGTGGCCGGTCACCCTCTCAGGCCGGCTACCCGTCGTCGCCTTGGTAGGCCATTACCCCACCAACAAGCTGATAGGCCGCGGGTCCATCCCATACCGCCGGAACTTTCCACCACCAGACATGCATCCAGTGGTCGTATCCGGTATTAGACCTCGTTTCCAAGGCTTATCCCAGAGTACAGGGCAGGTTACCCACGTGTTACTCACCCGTTCGCCGCTCGTGTACCCCGAAGGGCCTTACCGCTCGACTTGCATGTGTTAAGCACGCCGCCAGCGTTCGTCCTGAGCCAGGATCAAACTCTCCAATAAGGCTTTTTTAATTGCCTTGAGGTGTTTGATCGCTCCAGACGGAATATGTCTGGCATCAATCTTCATTCACTCAAAGGAACCTCTTGACGAGGTTCATATTACTGGCTGTGTTTCGGCACGCTGTTGAGTTCTCAAAGAACACGCGCTCACCGCAGTCACATCAGCTTTACGCTGACTTACTTCCGGGGCTTGTGTGTTTGAAGCTTATTTGGTGTTTCAGGCCCTTGTCAAATCGGCGGCCGGTCCTGCTTGGCGCTTCTTCTCTTTGGGCTTCGCCCCGCTCGTTCCGGTTGTTTTCCGGCCCGTTCCGCGCTGGCAGAGAGAAATTTACACGCCTGCCTACCAACATCCAAATCGGGGGTACTCAACGCGAAACCGCAGGTCAACACACGTGCGCACGGCCTAAACCAGCCAAGATCGCGGAGCAGTGTGACCGGGACCACGTCGACAATCTTCAGTGCGGTGCGCACGGCAGGTGCACGGTGACCGACAAACCGCCTCCCGGCACGGCCACTGCCTGCACATATCCGCCGTGAGCCGCCACCGCGGCACGCACGATGGACAGGCCGAGACCCGTTCCCGTGTGCGAGGTGCGGTCGCGGACGCCCCTGCGGAACGGCTCGAACATCTCCTCCACGCGGTCCGGAGGGATGAACTGACCGGATGACGACACCCGCAGCACAGAGCCTTGCGGCCCGCCTTCGGTGAAGGTCTCGATCCACCCACCGGGCACGTTGTGCCGGACGGCGTTCTCGAGCAGGTTCCCCGCGATCCGCTCCAGCAGCGCGGGGTCACCGACAGCGGCCGCGGGCGCGCAGTGAAATGCCGTGCGCAGCCCGGCGGCTTCGTCGCGCACCGCCTTCCACGCCGACTCCACGACAGCGGCCAGGTCGACGGGCTCCCGCACGACCAGCCCCAAGCCGTCCGTCCGCGCGAGCAACAACAGGGCGGACACCAGCTGCTCAGCCCGTTCACTCGCGGCGCGCACGACGCCGGCCATGCGGCGCAGCTCGTCGGCGTCGGCGTCGGGATCGGCGAGCGTCACGTCCAGCTCGGTGCGAATGACCGACAACGGGGTGCGCAGCTCGTGCGACGCGTTCGCGACGAAGCGGTGCTGCGCGGAGAACGCGGCCTCGAGCCGGTCGAGCATGGCGTCGAACGTGTCCGCGAGCTCGGCGACCTCGTCACGCGGACCTTCAAGACGCAGCCGCTCCCCGAGCGACTCGGCGGAGAGGCGGCGGGCGGCGTCCGTGACGTCGTGCACGGGCCGCAGCAGCCGGCCGGTGAACGTCCACGCGAGCACCGCGGCCGCGAGGATCATGCAGGCGAACGCGACGACACCGGCCTGCAGCAGGTCCTGCCTCGCCTGCGCGGCCAGCGCGTCGCTCAGCACCGTGGCCTCGACGTCGACCCCGTCGACCCGGACCGTGCTGCCCGGCGGGAACTGCGGCGACGAGTCGAACACCTGCCCCACCAGCACCCAGCCGAGCGCGAGGAGCACCGCGCTCACCACTGCCACGAGCGCGGTCGTGAGCAACGTGATGCGGACGCGGAGCCCAGGCCCGCGCCGCCGCAAGCGATCAGTCCTCAGTGGAGCCGTTCCCTGCGCTGGGCACCCGGTAGCCGGAGCCGACGACGGTGTCGATGATGCCGGGTTCGCCGAGCTTCTTGCGCAAGGTCATCACGGTGACCCGGACGGTGGTGGTGAACGGGTCGGCGTTCTCGTCCCAGACCCGCTCCAGCAGTTCCTCGCTGCTGACGACCGAACCCTTCGCGGCGAGCAGCACCTCGAGCACCCCGAACTCCTTGCGGGTCAGCTCGATCGGCACCCCGCCGCGCGACACGGTGCGGCGGGCCGGGTCCAGCTCGACGTCCCGCGCGGAGAGCAGCGGCGGCGTGGCAGGCGTCGCGCGCCTGGCCAGCGCCCGCACCCGCGCCACCAGCTCGGGGAACGCGAACGGCTTCGCGAGGTAGTCGTCCGCGCCCATCGACAGGCCCGCGACGCGATCGTCGATGCCCGCGCTGGCCGTGAGCATGATGACCCTGGTGAGCGCGCCCGAGCTGAGGATCTCCTTGCACAGCTCGTCGCCCGACATTCCGGGCAGGTCGCGATCGAGCACCACCACGTCGTACCGGGTGACGCTCGACTTCTCGTGCCCCGACTCGCCGTCGTAGGCGACGTCCACGGCCATACCTTCGCGCCGCAGGCCACGCGCGATCGCGTCGGCCAGCGGCACCTCGTCCTCGACTACCAGGATCCGCACGCCGACAACGGTGCCACATCATCCTGAGACGCTGCTTAACGGCACCTTCACAGTGTTCGATGGCCGCCGCTTCGCAGACGGTGGCCAGCGTGCTCAGCAGGGCCGGGGTCTCAATCTCGTCAGCGAGTGTCCGATGTTCTTCCCCGATCCGCTCACCCGAGATCCCCCAGTGGCGCGGCAGGTCAGATGCCGCGGATGACGGCAGACAAGAAACGTACGGCGCCCTCAACCCGCGTCTTGATGACACGCAACTCGGCGAGGTCGAACTGGCCCGCATCGCCGTGCGTTGCCTTGTTGAAGTCGCCGAACAAGTTCATGACGTCGTTGACGTCGGCCTCGACGAATTCGCTGAGGCTGGCGTGGCCAGCACCGTAGCGGTCCAGCAGGTACTGGATCTTCCAGCGCCTGGCCACCCTCCCATCGGGCGTCTTGCCATCGGGGTGTGCCTCGAGGACGGCCGCGCCGGACGCCTTCAGGTCAATCATCTTGACGATGATCTCGCGGGCACTGGTGCAGAAATGCCGGGCGGCGTCGGGGTTCGAACCGTTGATCGAGTACAGGGCGCCCTGCCAACGACTGTGCAGATCCGACGACACAGTGTTCAACTCGTCGGTCAGGGATGTGCTCTCGGTCAGGTTCTCGGTATTCGTGGTATCACCGAGGAGGGTATTGGCGACCAGGGCGCTGTTGGCGGCCTCGGCTTCGGCGAAGTCCACGAGCGTCTGACTGCGCTCGTCCCAACCGGCGGTGTCGGCGGTGCGCTCGACCTGGCGATACAGGGTGTGAAGGTTCAGCGCTGAAGTCCGGGTAACGGTGTAACGCACCACTGCGGGCTGGTTGTTCAGCCGCACGATCTCCGATTGCAGACGCCGTGGGTTGGCACGAACCTTCCGGTTGTGGTCGTTGACCAGTTTGGTCACTTCGCAGACTGCTCCCCGCTCGGCGCGATTTCGCGCAGAACTACTCGTGGCTGGTGTCGACCACGCAGAAGCGGTTGCCCTCGGTGTCCGCCAGCACGACGAAGTCGGGCGACTCCGGGTACAGGTCCCACTCCACGCGTGAAGCACCGAGCGCGACCAGTCGCGACACCTCCGCGGCCTGCTCAGCCGCGCCGTCGGCGTACAGGTCGAGGTGCACGCGCGGGTGGTCCTGCACGGGCGACTCGCTGGTGTCCAGCGCCAGCGAGGCACCCGCCCCGTCCAGGATCACGAAGTCGTCGTCCGGCCCCAGCGGGCGCCGCGCCGCGTAGCCGAGGGCGGCCTGCCAGAAAGCGGCCGCCCTCCGCACGTCGGAGACACCCAGCACGACGGTGCCGATCCGCAGCACGTCAGCGCGCCGAGCGGTCGACGACCACGGTCCCCGCGTTCTGCAGGGCGCGCAGCTGCAGCAGCGCCGGGTGCTCCTCGGCCAGCCGGGCCGCGTTCAGCAGCGAACGCAGTGCGGCCGACTCGCCGCGAGCGCGTTCGAGAGCCGCACGGCCCTCGGACGCGGCCACCAGCTCGGACAGCGCCGCGCGGCGCAGTTCCGGCGGCATCACGACGTCGCGCACGGCCAGTTCGCCGACGGTGATGCCGAGCTCAGCGGCACGAGCGGTCACCGCGGCCTGCACCTCGGCGGCGATCGCGGCGCGTTCGCGGTCGACGGCGTCGTGGGCGCGCGGCAGCACGGCGCCGCGCAGTGCCAGCTGGATCGCGAGGTACAGCTCGTCCGCCGGGGTGGCCGAGGCCATCACGAACGTGACCGGCGACGTCACCGCCCAGCGCACCACCACGGTCACCCGCACGAGCACTCCGTCGGACGTCGGCACGTCCTGCGCCGCCGGAGTCAGGGAACGCGGGCGCAGGTCGACGCGGTGCAGCACCGCGTGACCGGGCAGCCTGTGCTCACCCGGACCCAGCTCGCCCACCAGGACGCCGCGGTCGAACCGCACGGCGCGTTCCCAAGGCATCAACGTCTGCTTCATCGTCTCCCCACCCCCTCGCAACGGGCCACGACCCCGGTCGCGGGAACGGCCGGCGGGAGTCCACAAGGGACTCGCAAAGCCGGACACCCCCTGGTGCGACCGGGGCCGTGGCAGTCAGGAGTTGAACCTGGTGCTTCTCAGCATGCCAGCCCGCCTCGAACGCGGGACCGGGATCGGGAATCCGTCCAGGCCGCTCAGCGGGCGTGGGGAAGGTTAGCCCACTTGCTTGTCCGCGGGCGCGTCGATTTCAGCGGAGGCGGGCTCCTCGATGCGGGCCACCCACTCGGTGACGCGGCGCGCCACGTCCTGAGCGGTGATGCCGCACAGCGCCAGCACCTCGGCGCGCTCGCCGTGGTCGTGGAACTGCTGCGGCAGGCCGATGTCGCGCAGCGGCACCTCGACGTCGGCGTCGCGCAGGGTGGTGGCCAGCGCGGAGCCGAAGCCGCCGTGGCGGCCGCCGTCCTCGACGGTCACGACCAGGCGGTGCGACGCCGCGAGCGACACCAGGTCCGGCGACACCGGGTAGATCCAGCGCGGGTCGACCACGGTCACGCCGATGCCCTGGTCGGACAGACGGGCCGCGGCCTCCAGGCCGAGCGAGCCGAGCGCGCCCACGGTCACCAGCAGCACGTCCGGCGACGCCGAGCGGGACAGCACGTCCACGGAACCGACGCGCTCGAGCGACGGCAGGTCCGGGCCGACCGAGGCCTTCGGGTAGCGGATGACCGACGGGGCGTCGGAGATCTCGACGGCCTCTTGCAGCTCCTCGGCGAGCGAACCCGCGTCGCGCGGGGCGGCCACGTGGATGCCGGGGATGACGCCGAGGATCGACATGTCCCACATGCCGTGGTGCGACGCGCCGTCCGGGCCGGTGACACCGGCGCGGTCGAGCACGACCGTCACGCCCTGCTTGTGCAGCGCCACGTCCATCAGCAGCTGGTCGAACGCGCGGTTCAGGAACGTCGCGTAGACGGCGACGACGGGGTGCAGGCCGCCGATCGCCATGCCCGCCGCGGACGTCATCGCGTGCTGCTCGGCGATGCCGACGTCGAAGCAGCGGTCCGGGTACTCACCCGCGAACTTGTCCAGGCCTGTCGGACCGCGCATCGCGGCGGTGATCGCCACGACGTCCGGGCGGCGAGCGCCGATCTCGACCAGCGAGTCCGCGAACACGTGGGTCCACGTGCGCTTGGACGGCGCCACGTTCTCGCCGGTGATCGGGTCGATGACGCCGGTGGCGTGCATCTGGTCGGCCTCGTGGTTCTCGGCGGGCGCGAAGCCCATGCCCTTGCGGGTCACCGCGTGCACGATCACCGGGCCGCCGAACGACTTGGCGCGCTTCAGCGCCGACTCGAGCGCGAGCATGTCGTGGCCGTCGACCGGGCCGATGTACTTGAGGCCGAGGTCCTCGAACATCGCCTGCGGGGCCAGCGCGTCCTTGATGCCGCGCTTGGCGGCGTGCAGCGCGGCGTAGACCGGCTTGCCGACGATGGGCGTGTGCTGCAGCGCGCTCTTGCCCTTCTCCAGCACCATCTCGTAGCCGGGGCGCAGGCGCAGCGTGGACAGGTGGTCCGCGAGACCGCCGATGGTGGGCGAGTACGAGCGGCCGTTGTCGTTGACGACGATCACGACCGGGCGGTTGCGGCCCGCGGCGATGTTGTTCAACGCCTCCCAGCACATGCCACCGGTCAGCGCGCCGTCGCCGACGACCGCGACGACGTGCCGCCGGGAACCCTTGAGCTGGAACGCCTTCGCCAGACCGTCCGCGTAGGACAGGGCGGTCGACGCGTGGCTGTTCTCCTGCACGTCGTGGTCGCTCTCGGACCTCGACGGGTAGCCGGACATGCCGCCCTGCTGACGCAGCGCGTCGAAGCCGTCACGCCGGCCGGTGACGATCTTGTGCACGTACGACTGGTGCCCGGTGTCGAACACGATCGGGTCGTGCGGGGAGTCGAACACCCGGTGCAGCGCCACGGTCAGCTCGACCACGCCCAGGTTCGGGCCCAGGTGACCGCCCGTGCGGGAAACCTTCTCGACCAGGAAACGACGGATCTCGCCGCAGAGCTCTCCCAGCTCGGCGTCGTTCATTCGTTTCAGATCAGCTGGTCCATGCACGGATTCCAGCAGGGTCACCACGTCCACCTCACCTCGTCAGACTTCCGGCCAGTCTACGGAGGTCCCGCTGAGACGTCGTCTCACTCCGTCTCAGGTACGAGCAGCGCGACGCACTCGACGTGGTGCGTCATGGGGAACGCGTCGAAGGCTCGCAAATCCTCCAGCCGGTACCCCTGCCTGGCGAATTCGGCCACGTCGCGGGCCAGCGCGGCCGGGTCGCACGCCACGTAGATCACCCGATCGGGTCGTCGTCGTGCGACTTCGGCCACAACGGCCTGACCTGCGCCTTTGCGTGGCGGGTCGAGAACCACCACATCAGGGTCCTCGCCTGACTGTCCACCCGCAACGAACCTGTCAACCCTGTCGGTGACCCACCGGACCTGGGGCAGGCGCGCGAGTGCGGCCATGCCGTCCCGGACAGCACCGCCCGCGGACTCCACGACCAGCACGTTCCCGTTCTCGCCGACCTGTCGCGCGAGGACTGAAGCGAAAAGACCGGCCCCGCCGTACAGATCCCACGCGCGCGAACCAGGTGCACACGCCGCCCACTCGCCCACGACCTGCGCGAACGTGTCCGCGGCCGCCGGGTGGACCTGCCAGAAGCCGTCCGCGTCGACCCGCCACTTTCGATTCGCCGCGAGCTCGACCGCGCGGCCGGTGCCCTGCCTGCGGATCGAGCGCGTGCGGCGGGTGCGGCGGTCCGTGTGGATCTCGCTGACGTGCACGGTTCCCTCGGCGTCACGGGTGAGGCCGATCTCGCTGCCCGGTGGCCACTGCTCACCGAGCGCGGCGTCGACCACGCCCGGCGCGGCGATCGCGCAGCTGTCGACGGGCAGCACCCGGTGACCGCGGTGCACGCGGAAACCCGGCCTGCCGTCCCGGTCGACGGCCATCCGCACCCGCGTCCGCCAGCCCAGCGGACCGCCCGGCAGCTCCTCCACGGTGACGGTCCAGTCCAGCTTCGCCAGCCGCAGCAACTGCTCGGCGACGACCTGCGCTTTCAGGTCCCGCTGCGCGGCCGGAGCGGCGTGCTGCCAGTCGCAGCCACCGCACTGACCCGGCCCGGAGAACGGGCACGGCGGCTCGACCCGGTCCGGCGACGCCTCCAGCACCTCGACGGCGTCCGCGCGGCAGAACGAGCCACCTTTGTCCTCGTCGACGAGCGCGATGACGCGTTCGCCGGGCAACGCGTGCCGCACGAACAGCACGCGCCCCTCGTGCCGCGCCACGCAGTGCCCGCCGTGCGCGACGGGCCCGACCTCGACCTCGAGCCGCTGCCCCGTCCAGTCCACGTCGCTCATCGGTCGTCGAGCCCCCGCCGCACGGCACCGGGAACGACGACGTGCTTGTCGTCCTGGGCCTTGACCGACGACGCGAGCTGCCACGGCACGCTGGTCACCATGACGCCCGGCTGGAACAGCAGCCTTCCCTTGAGCCGCAAGGCGCTCTGGTTGTGCAGGAACTGCTCCCACCAGTGACCGACCACGTACTCGGGGATGAACACGGTGACCACGTCGCGCGGGTTGTCCGTCCGCACGCGCTTCACGTAGTCCAGCACCGGCTTGGTGATCTCGCGGTACGGCGACTCGATGACCTTCAGCGGGATCTTGAAGTTCTCCTTCTCCCAGTCGGACACCAGCTTGCGCGTGTCCTGGTCGTCCACGTTGACCGTGACCGCCTCCAGCACGTCCGGCCGCGTCGCCTTGGCGTAGGACAACGCGCGCAGCGTCGGCATGTGCAGTTTGGACACCAGCACCATCGCGTGGTTGCGCGCGGGCATCGTCCGGTTGCGCTCCTGCTGCCGCAGTTCCTCCGCGACCCGGTCGTAGTGCTTGCGGATCGCCGTCATCAACGCGTAGATCGCGGCCATGGCGGCGATCGCGATCCACGCGCCGTGCGTGAACTTGGTGATCAGCACGATGATCAGCACGGTCGCCGTCATCACCAGGCCGAACGTGTTGATGCCCTGCGACCGGCGCATCCTCCGCCGCACCGCGGGATCTGTCTCCGTTGCCAGCAGGCGGTTCCAGTGCCGGATCATGCCGAGCTGCGACAGCGTGAACGACACGAACACGCCGACGATGTAGAGCTGGATCAGCCGGGTGACCTCGGCGTCGAACGCGATCACCAGCACGATCGCGAAAGCGGCGAGGAAGACGATGCCGTTGCTGAACGCGAGCCGGTCGCCGCGCGTGTGCAGCTGGCGCGGCAGGTAGCGGTCCTGCGCCAGGATCGAGCCGAGCACCGGGAACCCGTTGAACGCCGTGTTGGCGGCCAGCACGAGGATCAGCGCGGTGACGGTGGCCACGAAGAAGAATCCCGGCGGGAAGGTGTCGAACACCGCGTGCGCGACCTGCGCGACCATCGTCTTCTGCTCGTAGCCCAGCGGCGCGTTGACGATCTGCTCGAGCGGTTTCTCCGCCATCCGCACGCCGGTCAGCTGCGCCAGCACGATCAGGCCCATCAGCATGACGATCGCGATGACACCCATCATCAGCAGCGTCATGGCCGCGTTGCGGGACTTGGGCTTGCGGAACGCGGGCACGCCGTTGCTGATCGCCTCCACGCCGGTCAGCGCGGCGCAGCCGGACGAGAACGCACGCATCACGAGGAAGACGAACGCGAGCCCCATCAGGTGGTCGTTCTCCGCGCGGATCTCGATGTTCGCGCTCTCCGCGCGCATCTCGTCGCCGAACACGAAGGCGCGCATCAAGCCCCACGCGATCATCGCGAAGATGCCGATCATGAACGCGTAGGTCGGTACCGCGAAGGCGCTGCCCGACTCGCGGATGCCGCGCAGGTTGATGGCCGTGAGGACGATGATCGCGGCGACCGCGAACTCCACCTTGTGCGTCGCCACGAAGGGCACCGCGGAACCGATGTTCGCCGCCGCCGAGGCGATCGACACGGCCACGGTGAGGATGTAGTCGACCAGCAACGCGCTGGCGACGGTGAGTCCGGCTCTCCTGCCGAGGTTGACCGTGGCGACCTCGTAGTCACCACCACCCGACGGGTAGGCGTGCACGTTCTGCCGGTAGCTGGCGACCACGGTGAGCATCACGACGACGACGGCGACGCCGACCCAAGGCGCCAGTGCGTAGGCCGAGAGGCCCGCGACCGACAGCACGAGGAAGATCTCTTCCGGCGCGTACGCGACCGACGACATCGCGTCGGAGGCGAAGACCGGGAGCGCGATGCGCTTGGGCAGCAGGGTGTGCGCGAGGCGGTCACTGCGGAATGGCCGGCCGACCAGAAGGCGTTTGGCGGCAGTGGCGAGCTTGGACACGCGCAGAGCGTAAGGGGTTCACCTCGGGTTCCTCCGGTCAACGTGCGGGAACGTCACCGGGTGGCAACTGGAGTGACGCGGCTCACTCAGTACGGTCGTGTCACTGGGTCGGACTAATCCTGGGTAGGTTCTCCCCAAGGTTCGCCTGAGGAGGCATGTCGTGCACGTGGTGATCATGGGTTGCGGCCGGGTGGGCGCATCCCTGGCCAAGGCTCTGGAGCGGCTCGACCACCAGGTGTCGGTGATCGACAAGGACCCGCAGTCGTTCCGCAGGCTCGGCGGGGACTTCCACGGCCAGCAGGTCCAGGGCAACGGGTTCGACCAGAAGGTGCTGGTCGAAGCCGGTATCGAACGGGCGGGCGCGTTCGCGGCGGTGTCCAGCGGCGACAACTCCAACATCATCTCCGCGCGCGTCGCGCGCGAGACGTTCGGCGTCGAGCACGTCGTCGCCCGCATCTACGACCACAAGCGCGCCGCCGTGTACGAGCGCCTGGGCATCCCGACGGTCGCGACCGTCCCGTGGACCACCGACCGCTTCCTCCGCATGCTCATCCCCGAGGGCACCGCGTCCGCGTGGCGCGACCCGTCGGGCACCGTCGCCGTGCTGCCGGTCGAGTACTCCGAGGAGTGGGTCGGTCACCCGATCTCGGAGCTGGAGCAGGCGATCGGCGCGCGGGTCGCGTTCATCATGCGGTTCGGCACCGGCGTGCTCCCCGACCCGAAGGCGGTCGTGCAGGCCGACGACGTCCTCTACGTCGCCGCGCTGTCCGGCACCGTCACCGACGTCGCGGCCGCGGCGGCACAGGCACCCGAGGAGAACTGATGCGGATCGCGATTGCCGGCGCGGGCGCGGTTGGCCGTTCCATCGCGCAGGAGCTCGTCTCCGACGGCCACCAGGTGATGCTCATCGAGCGCGACCGGGCGCACTTCGACCCCGGCGCCGTCGAGCAGGCCGAGTGGGTGCAGGCCGACGCGTGCGAGCTGTCCTCGCTGGAGGACGCCGGGATGCAGCTGTGCGACGTGGTGATCGCCGCGACCGGTGACGACAAGGTCAACCTCGTGGTGTCGCTGCTCGCGAAGACCGAGTTCGCCGTGCGCCGTGTCGTCGCCCGCGTGAACGACCCGACGAACGAGTGGCTGTTCACCGAGTCGTGGGGCGTGGACGTGGCGGTGTCGACGCCGCGGATCCTGGCCGCGATGGTCGAGGAGGCGGTGACCGTCGGCGACGTGGTGCGGCTGCTGACGCTGCGCCAGGGCCAGGCGAACCTCGTGGAGATCACGCTCGACGACAAGACGTCCGTCGCCGGTCAGCCGGTGTCGTCGCTGCGGCTGCCGCGCGACGCGGCGCTGGTGACGATCCTGCGCGGCGGGCGCGTCATCGTGCCGCAGCCCGACGACACCCTCGAGGGCGGCGACGAGCTGCTGTTCGTCGCGACCGCGGCGGTCGAGCTGGAGATCAGGACCGCGCTGGGCTACTAGCGATGGGGTCACCAGTCCGGCGAACGGACTGAGTATCTGCGGGCCGACCGGCGCCACCTACGTTGTGTGATCGCGCGACTCCCCTTCGTGGGCCGGGACTCCGAGCTGTCCGTCGTGCTGCGGGCGCTGGCCGAGCGGCGTGGCATCGCACTGGTCGGGCCGCCCGGCGTCGGCAAGACCCGGCTCGCCGCCGAGGCCGTCGACCGGCTGCGCCGCCGCGGCCAGCGGGTGATCGACTGCTACGCGACGACGGCCGCGTCCGTCGTCCCGTTCGGCGCGCTGGCCGCGTTGCTGCCCGCGGACCTGCGGACCGGGAACCCGTTGCGGCGCGCGGTCGAGCTCATCCCGCCCGGCCTGGTGATCTCGGTCGACGACGCGCACCTGCTCGACCAGCCGTCGATCGCGTTGCTGTAGCACCTGTTGCGGCACAAGGACACGCGGATGCTGCTCACCGCGCGCACGATGCCGTGGGACGACCGCGTGCTCGAGCGCGCCGAGCTCGGGAACCTGACCCGCGAGGCGACGGGTGAGCTGGTCCGCGCGGCGCTCGGCGACGTCGACAGCACCCGGTTGTGGCAGCGCAGCGAGGGCAACCCGCTGTACCTGAACGAGCTGATCAAGGCGGGCGAGGCCGAGGTGAGCCCGCAGCTCGCCGAGGTCGTCTGGGCGAACCTCGGCAGGCTGGACGCGCCGCAGCGGCACGCACTGGAGCTGCTGGCCTACGGCGAGCCGCTGGACGTCGGCGTCTTCGCGACGCTCACCGGGTCCGAGATGGTCGACGGGCTGGAGGAACGCGGCCTGGTGACCGTGCGGGCGACGCGCGCGCAGCTCGGGCACCCGCTGTACGGCGAGCTGCTGCGACGCACCTGCCCGACGCTGCGCTCGCGGCAGCACCGGCGTCAGCTGGCCGGAGCGGTCTCCGACGACCCGCTGCGGGTCGCGATCTGGCGCCTGGAGAGCGACTCGGAGATCTCCGCGCGGGAGCTGGTGTCCGCCGCCGAGCTCGCACTGGCCGCGCGGGACGTGGACCTGACCGAACGGCTGTGCCGGGCGGCGGCCGCCCGCGGCGGCGCCGTCGCCGCGGCCGCCGTGCTCGGTCAGGCGCTCAACTACAGCCGACGGCCGGACGAGGCGGAGGCGTTGCTCAGCGAGACGATGGCGATCGCGGACGATCCCGTCGACGTGGCGCGGCTCGGCCTGGCGCGGGCGAACTGCCTGTTCTACGGGTTCGGGCGCGAACGGGAGGCGCGGGAGCTCATCGACGCCGTCGACCGGCCGGAGCTGCCCGCCGACCTCCGCTGGTACCTGCGGCTGGCCCGGATCGGCTGGAGCTCCCAGAGCTCACCGGTCCAGGTGATCCGGCGGGAGATCGAGGAGCTGAGGTCGCACCCCGCGCTGCCCGGCTGGGTGCGGTCGAGCGCCGTGATCTCCGGGGCGCTGTGCGAGCTCAGGGCCGGCAGGCACCGGAGCACGCTGGCGTTGCTCGCCGAACGACCGGCCGCCGGCGGCCCGGCGAACCCGTGGCAGGAGGACAGCCAGGCCCGGATGAGGTGCATCAGCCTGCTGAGCAGCGGTGGACTCGACGAGGCGGAGTCACTCGCCACGCGGTTGCGGGCGGAGGTCGTCGACGACCCGCGCGGCGTGTTCACGACCGTGTCGATCGCGTGCGTGCTCAGCCGCTGCGCCCAGCTCCGCGGCCACGCCGGGCGGGCACTGCGCCACGCGACGACCGCGACGAGCTTCCCGCGCACCCGGCTGATGTCGTCGGACGTGGCCGCGATGAGCGAGCTGGTCAGGGCGGCCGCGCTGCACGGCCGCGTCCGTGAGGCGCGCACGGCGCTGGAGCAGGCGGAGGAGGCGTGGCGGCCCGCGTGGCGGATCACCGGCTTCATGATCGACGCGGCGAGGACGTGGCTGCTGGCTGCCGAGGGCTCGTTCGCCGACGCGGCCGCCTCCGCGCTCACCACGGCCGGGCGGACCCGCGCGGACGGCCTGCACGGGCTGGAGGCCGAGGCGTGGCACGACGCGGCGCGCTTCGGCGCGGACACCTCGGACCGGCTGGTCGAGCTGGCGAGCCAGCTGGGCGACCCGATGACCGTCGCCTGCGCGGTGCACGCGCTCGGGCGCGCACGAGGTGACGCCGCGACGCTGGACGACGCGGCCGCCCGGTTCAGCTCCCTGGGCGCGACGCTCTTCGCCGCGGAGGCGCTGGCCGAACGGGTCCGGCTGCACGGCGGCGGTGTCGCACGGCACCGGCTGGCCACGCTGGCGGACGGGCTCGAGGGCGTCGCGCTGGACACCGTGCGGGTGCCGCGCGACGGCAGGCTCACGCCCCGGCAGCTGGAGGTGGCGCGGCACGCGATCGCCGGGCTCACCAGCCAGCAGATCGCCGGACTGCTGCACACGTCGAAGCGAACCGTGGACAACCACCTGCACGCCGTCTACACGACGCTGGGCGTCGCGGGCAGGGCCGAGCTGAAGGGTGCGCTGGAACCATGAGCGCAGACGGTGCGATCCTGGTGATCGGGAGGGGTCCGACGCCACCGCCGCGGTCCGTGCGGCGGTATCTGACGAGTGCGGACGTGCACATACAGACTGTGATCGATCAGCTGCCCTTCGTCGGCCGCGACGACGAGCTCCGGAACGCCACGCGCGCGTTGACCGCCGCGGAGCACCGCGGTGTGCTCCTCGTCGGTGAGGCCGGCGTGGGCAAGTCCCGGCTCGCGGCCGAGGTGCTCGCCCGGATCTCCGGCAACGGACGCACCGTCGCGCACTGCTACGCGACGGTCGCGACGTCGGCGATCCCGTTCGGCGCGCTGGCGTCGCTGATCCCCGCCGACCTTCCGACGTCGAACCCGCTGCGCGCCGCGGCCGAGCACCTGACCGCCGACCGCAGGCTGGTGCTGGCCGTCGACGACGCGCACCTGCTCGACGACGCGTCGGTCGCGCTGCTCCAGTACCTGATGCGGCACGACCTGGCGCGGGTGCTGTGCACGGCGCGCCCGGAGTGGCCGGGCACGCTGGACCTGGTCTCCGTGCCGCTGGAGGCACTCGGCCGCGACGACGCGGACGCGTTGCTGGAGTCACTGCTCGGCGGGCCGGTCGACGCGACGACGCGGCATCTCGTGTGGACGAACAGCCGCGGCAACCCGTTGTACGTCAAGGAGATCGTGGCGGCGGGACGGCACTCCGGCGTGCTCGCCCCGAGCGCGGCCGGGTGGTGCTGGGACGGTCCGCTCGAGCTCTCCGGTCGGCTCGCGGAGGTCGTCGACCACTCGCTGGACCGGCTGGCGCCCGCGCACCGGCGCGCGCTGGAGGTGGTGGCGTACGGCGAGCCGCTGGAGCTGGACCTGCTGTCGTCGCTGACGACGCCCGAGGTCGTCGACGACCTGGAGGCGCAGGGGCTGGTGCGGGTGGAGACGTCCCGGTCGCGCGCCCACGTCCGGCTCGGGCACCCGTTGTACGGCACCCGGTTGCGCGCGACCTGTCCCACGCTGCGGGCCCGGTCGCACCGGCGCGCGCTGGCCGACGGCGTCGAGGCGTTCGGCGCGCGCCGCGGTGGCGACCTGCTGCGGGTCGTGACGTGGCGGCTGGACGGCGGTTCTCCCGCGTCGCCCGAGCTGCTGGCGCGGGCCGCGCAGCAGGCGCTGACGGCCCAGGACTGGGAGCTGGCGGAACGACTGTGCCGCGAGGTCGTGGCGCAGGGCGAGACGTGGCGCGTCGGGCTCGTGCTCGGGCTGGTGCTGATGTACCGGCGCCGGTGCGAGCAGGCCGAGGACGTGCTGGCGGCCACGATGAAGGAGTCCTCGCCGGAGTCGCAGGTGCAGCTGGCGTGCATCAGGGCGTTCAACCTGTTCTTCGGCCTCGGCAGGCTGGACGAGGCGCTGGACGTGCTGGACTCGACGTCCGACGTGCCCGAGGAGCAGCAGCACACGCTGCTGCACACCGGGCTGACGTTCGCGGTGGAGTACGCGCCGCTGGGGCTGGTGCGCGTGGGCGCGGCGATGCTGATGGAGAGCCCCGGCTGGGCCGCCACCGCGGGGCAGCAGGTGCTGTCGTACTGCCAGCTGTTCGCCGGGCGGTCGCGGGAGGCGCTGGCGTCGGTGGCGGCCAACGAGCAGGCCGTGCTGTCGTGGCGCGACCGGTTCCCCGGCCTGCGCAACGGCGCCGAGGGAATCCGGACCGAGGCGCTGCTGCACGCGGGCGACTTCGACGCCGCGGAGAGCCGGGGCCGCCGGATGCTGGCCGACGTGCTGGAGGAGTCGCGCTGGGCGGTGACGCAGGCGCCGCCGAGGCTGCTGCTGAGCAGGCTCGCCCGGCTGCGCGGCCAGGCGGGCACGGCGGTGCGGATGATCGCCGAGTCCGTCGAGTACACCGAGGCACCGCTGATGTGGGACCTGCTGATGCTCGCCGAGCTGGCGCAGTCCCTCGCGCTGAACGGTCAGCCGGAACGGGCGGAGGAGGTGCTGGCGCGGGCCGCGTACGGGCTGCACCCGTCGTGGCGCATGGCGGGTTTCGCGGTGTCGCTCGCGCGGCCGTGGGTGCTCGCCGCGTCCGGCCGGGTCGCCGAGGCCGCCACGGCAGCGCTGGAGACGGCGGCGATGACCCGTGCGCACGGCGCACACGCCGACGAGATCGTCGCGCTGCACGACGCGGCCCGGTTCGGCGCGGACACCTCGGGCAGGCTCGCCGCGCTGGCGATGACCCGGCAGGAACCGCTGACCCAGGCCTACGCCGCGCACGCCTGCGCCCGCGCCGCTCATGAGCCGCGTGCGCTGGAGACGACGGCGTCGGCGTTCATGCGCTGCGGCGCCACCCTGTACGCGGCCGAGGCGCTGGCGGAGGCGTCGCGGCTGCACCGGCTCGCCGGGAAGCTGCGGGAGGCCGAGCAGCTGGCGCGTCAGGCCGGTGTGCTGACCGCGCGGTTCGACCGGGCGACGACACCGGGTCTCGTGGTGGGCAGCTCGCTCGCGTCGCTCACGCCGCGGCAGCTGGAGATCGCGCGGCTCGCGGTGACGGGCCTGACGAACTCGGAGATCGCCGTGCGGCTGACCATCTCGAAGCGGACCGTCGACAACCACCTGCACACCACGTACGCGGCTCTTGGGCTGACCGGACGCACCGGACTGCGCACGATCTTCGGCCTCGCCTGACGAACGGGTGCGTGAACGGGGTGGTGGACAGGGAGAGCAGACTGGGGAGGATGAGCACCGGGTGGCCGTTCATCGGCCGGGAGGACGAGCTGCGGGCGGTGCTGGAGTCGCTGTCCGGTTCGGGTGCCGCGCTCGTCGGGCCAGCCGGTGTCGGCAAGTCGCGGCTCGCCGCCGAGGTCGTCGCCCGGCTGGAACGGGCGGGGCACGTGGTGAGCCGGTGCTACGCGACCGTGGCGACGTCGACCATCCCGTTCGGCGCGTTCGCCACGCTGCTGCCGCCCGACCTGCCGTCGGCGAACCCGCTCGGCCGGGCCGTCGAACACCTGCGCGCCAACGGGAACCCGGTGCTGGCCGTCGACGACGCGCACCTGCTCGACGACGCCTCCGTCGCGCTGCTGCAGCACCTCGTGCTGCACGGGCACAGCAAGGTGCTGCTCACCGCGCGGCCCGAGGCCCCCGGTGTGCACGACCTGGTGCCGCGCTTCGACATCGGTGACCTGAGCAGGCGCGAGTCCGACGAGCTGCTGGCTCAGGCGCTCGGCCACGTCACCAGCCACACGACCGAGCTGCTGTGGTCGTGCACCGCCGGAAACCCGTTGTACCTCAAGGAGCTGGTGTCCTCGGGACGTGCGGTCGGCACGCTGTCGTCCCACGACGGCATCTGGGCGTGGCGCGGCCCGATCGACGTGGCCGGACGGCTCGCCGAGGTGGTGCGCGCCAACCTGGGCCGGCTCTCCGTCGCCGGACGTGACGCGATGGAGCTGGTCGCGCACTCCGAGCCGATCGAGCTCGCCGTGCTGGCAGAGCTGGCGGACGCCGCCGTGCTGGACGACCTGGAGTCGCGCGGCCTGCTGCGCGTCGAGTCGTCCATCCGCCGGACGGTCGTGCGGCTGGGCCACCCGCTGTACGGGAGTCTGTTGCGCGCCAACTGCCCCACGCTCCGCGCCGCGGCGCACCAGCGCGCGCTGGCCGACCGACTGGAGGCCACCGGCGCCCGGCGCCGCGAGGACCTGATGCGCATCGCGACGTGGCGGCTGAACAGCAACACCCCGACGTCCGCCTCGCTGCTGGCCGCCGCGGCGACGCAGGCGTGGATGGCCCGCGACGCCTCACTCGCGAAACGCCTGTGCCACGCGGCGATCGAGGCGGGCGGTGCCGTGCAGGTGGGCCCGGTGTACGCGCAGGTGTTGATGTACGCCCGCGAGCCCGAGCAGGCGGAGGAGATGCTCGCGTCCGTCATGGCCACCGCCACCGACCCCGTCGACCGGGCCCTGCTCGGCGAGATCCGCGCGTCGAACCTGTTCTACGGCTTGGCACGGGCGTCCGACGCCGCGGCGATGTTCGCGTCGGTCGACGTGCCCGAGCTGCCGCCCGAGATGCGCGCGATGCTGCGGGCGGGCCTCGTGACGCAGGAGGCGCAGTACCTGAACTCCGCCGAGATAGCCCTCCGCAACGACGCGCTCCCCGACGGCGTCCACAAGCGCCAGACGCGCGCGTTGTGCCAGCTGCACGTCGGCGACTACGCCGGCCTGCTCGCCACGCTCGACTCCTACGAGGCCGACGCCGCGGCGCGCGCCGCCATGTACCCCGTGATGCAACACGCGTCCCAGCTGATGCGCTGCTTCGCCCTCATGTGCAGCGGCTCGTTCCCCGCGGCCGAGGAGCTCGCGTGGACCGTCCACACCGAACTCCTGCGCGACTCCCGGTGGGCCATCACCGAGACCTCCATCTACGCGGTGCTCGCGCACTGCGCCCGCATGCGCGGCGACACCGACACCGCGCTGCGCTTCGCACGAGAAGGCGCGGGCGTCCGCGACTTCGGCGCGTACCCGCTGATCTTCGACGCGATGGTGCTCGGCGAACTGGCCCGCGTCGCGGCCGTGCGCGGCGCACTGGACGAGGCCCGCACCGCACTGGCCCGCGCGGCCTCGGCCTGCCGTCCCGCGTGGGTGGCCGTCGGCCTGTCCTGGGAGGTCGCCAACGCACACGTGCTCGCGGCCTCGGGCGACCTCACCGCCGCCGCCTCGGCCGCCTTGCGCGCCGCCGATGCCATGGCCGGGCACGGGATGCGCAGCAGCGAGGCCGCCGCCCTGCACGACGCCGCGCGGTTCGGCATGGACACCTCGGCGCGCCTGGACGCACTGGCGGCCACCATGCCCGACCCGCTCACCCAGACCTTCGCCCTGCACGCCCGCGCGGTCGCCGCCGGCAACCCCGACGAGTTCGAGTCGGCGTCCGAGTCCTTCGCCGCCATGGGCGCCACGCTGTGGGCCGCCGAGTCACTGGCGTCGGCGGCTCGGCTGCACCGGCGGACCGGACGGCTCCGGCAGGCCTCGCAGCTCGGCGCGCGGCAGGCGTTGCTGATGCGGGACTTCGGGGTCGTGCACACACCGGCTTTGGCCGGGAACCAGCTCGCGCAACTGACCGACCGGCAGGTGGAGGTGGCTCGGATGGCCGCGGCGGGGCTCACCAACCAGCAGATCGCCGACAAGCTGCACACCTCGCGGCGCACCGTCGAGAACCACTTGTACGCCGTCTACGCCACCTTGGGCGTGACCGGGCGCGACGCCTTGCGCACCACGCTCAACCTCTGAGCGCCCGCGGCTCCGCAGTTTGCGTGGCTCCGGCGCCTGGTACGCCACCAACTCCGGTTTGCCGCCCAGCTGCGACTTGCCCGCCGGAATTGTCGGTGCGTCTGGCTAGGCTTGATTCGGGGGTGCTGGCGCCCGATGCGGGGAACGACGAACCCCCCGAATCCGAGCCTAGCGGCGCACACCGACAATTCCGGCTCGCGAGCCGACACGCCACGCCACGCCACGCCACGCCACGCCACGCCACGCCACGCCACGCCACGCCACGCCACGCCAAGAAGATGCACGCATGGCCCACCCCTGCGACCGCGGCGGGCCTGCACAGTCCGAAGTGGCCGGCCTCGACGCCTTCGGCGACCTCGACGCCGGCCCCAGGCGGTGCAGCCGACACCGCCCACCGCTCACCATCACCGCGCGTCAGTCACCGAGCCACGCGCGTCGGGCGGTCAGCCCCAGCCTCATGCGCTCCAGCCCCATGCGCTCCGGCCCTAAGCGCCCCAAGCCCAGGCGCCCCGGCAAACCAAGCCACACAGCAACGCCCGTGCGGGGTGCCGGAACCGACGAGGTCCAGCACGCCGCACGGGCGTGGCAAACGAGGGCCTGCTCAGGCTGAGGAGTCGCGGGCCTTGTCGTCGAGCTTCTTCAGCTCGGACATGTCCGGCGTCAGCAGGTCGTCGTAGGTCGCGGCCAGCACCTCGTCCTCCGAGCGCTTGGCCTCCTCGGCCGCCTTGAGGCGACGGTCGGAGCGGCGGACCGCCCAGACGGTCGCGGCGATCGCGATGGCCATCAGCGGGTAGCCCATGGCGAGCTTGGCGACACCGAGCCAGCCGACGGCGTTCTCGGCGTAGAGCCACTGCTGCACGACGAAGCGCGCGCCGAACACCGCGGCCCACACGAGGGTGGCGATGTCGTAGTCGCGGATCGACGCCTTGTCCTTGCGCCACGTCATCTGCCTGCCGTTGAGGAACGTCCAGATGACGCCCGCGAGCGGCCAGCGCACCAGCACCGAGATCAGGAACGCGCCGCCGTAGACGACGCTCTGCCAGATGCCGAACAGGAAGAAGTCCTTCGCCTCACCGGTGCGGTAGGCGATGAACGCGGCGATGCCCACGCCGAACACGGCGGAGATCGCGGGCTGCACGGTGCCCTTGCGGAGCGCCAGCACCACGCCGATCACCACCGCGGCGGCCAGCGAGCTGATCAGCGCGGCGGGCAGCGACTTGAAGATGATGTTGACGAGCACGAAGATCACGACGGGCAGCGACGACAGCGCCATCCCGACGACGCCGCCCATCTGCTCCAGCAGGGTCGGCTGCTGCTCGGTCTCAGGTGAGGTCATGAAGCGTTCTGCAGCTCGTAGTAGGGGTTGTAGAGCACCTTGCGTCCGTCCCGGACCGCGATCCGGCCGCGGGCCTTGATCGTCCGGCCGGGCTCGATGCCCGCGATGCGGCGCCTGCCGAGCCAGACCAGGGTCACACCTTCGGTTCCGTCGTACAGTTCGGCCTCGAGCGTCGCCGCTGCGTCACGCGGGGAGAGCTCCACGCTGCGGAGTCTGCCGAGCACGGTGACCTCCTCGCCCGACTTGCAGTCGCACGCCTTCACCGCGCCGACGGCCTCTGCTTTTCGCGAGAGGTCGTCCGCGTCCAACTCGGCGACGTCACTGGTCAAGCGACGCACCAAGCGGCGCCAGTAGCCGCTCATCCCCGACTCCACTGCTGCCTCGAGTGCCTCTGGGTTTGAGGCCCTTCTGAGAGTCAGGGTACGCACGGGTCCGACAATTCCCGGCGTGGATGCCCGATGTGCGGTGATGCTGCCCGGAACAGGATCGGACGAGGTGTTTGTCCGTTCTGTCTTCCTCGAACCGTTGTCGCAGGTGGGGCTGCATCTGCACGCTCCAGCCACGCGTAGCGTCGCAGAACATCTGAGTGCGTTGGACGAGGCCGCGAAAGCCCACCCGATCGTGGTCGGCGGGATCTCGCTCGGCGCCCACCTCGCGGCGCTGTGGGCCTCCAGGAACCCCGGCAGGTGCGCGGGGCTGGTCCTCGCCCTGCCCGCCTGGTCCGGCCCGCCGGCGGACGCGCCAGCGGCCATGGCGGCCCGGCTGAGCGCGAACACCGTCCAGCGCGACGGCGTCGAGCGGGCATTGGCCGGTGTGGACGGATGGCTCGCCGCGGAACTGCACCGCGCGTGGCGCCGGTACGGCGACGGACTCGCCGCGCACCTCGCGGAAGCGGCGGACACCGACGCGCCCACCGAAGAGCAACTGAGCAACCTCAGCGCCCCAACGGGAATCGCGGCGTGCACCGACGACCCGGTGCACCCGCTCGAAGTCGCGCAGAGGTGGGCGAAAGCCATCCCGCGAGCCGCACTGGAGACCACGACGCTGGCCGCGCTGGGCGCGGACCGCGCGTCACTCGGCCGCGCCGCCGTAGCCGCCTGGCTGGCATGCCGTTAGGGGCACCCTTGCGACGAAAACTGTCGCGAGGGTGCCCCTGATGGCACTCGGGAACTCAGCCCTGCTGTTGCTGGATGTGCCGCGCGATGGTCTCGGGCAGCTCGATCGGCAGCGGCGTCCGCGGCGGCATCGGCTGCTCGCCGCGCACGACGACGGTGCCGCGCACGAGCTCGCGCAGCGCCTCGGCGTTGGACGCGAAGTGCTCCTCAGGGCCGGCCGCGACGCCGCGCAGCATCCAGCGCGGACCGTCGATGCCGACGAACAGGATCTGCACGCCCTGGTTGCGGGCGGTGATCTCCTCGCCCCACTCGCCGTTCTCCCGGTTGATCCGGGCGCCGTCCTCCTTGAGCTGGGTGATCAGCTCCGCGCCGATCTCCTTCCACTGCCCACCGGACTTGGGCGCGGCGAACGCGCTCACGGTCAGCTGACCGACCGGGGTCAGCAGGTGCACGGCGCGCACCTGGTTCTGCTGGTCCATCTCGACCTGCAGCTGGGCGCCGTCGGGCACGGGGAGCCGCACGGAGCCGAGGTCCAGTCGCTGCACCCCGTCGCGGGGCGCGTCGGCCTCGTCGAACGGGCCGTCGACATCGGCATCACCGAGCTCGACGTCAGGCTCCGCGCTCACCGCACCGGTGGCGTGACGACCGCGCTTGCGGCGCCTTCCGAACATCCCCTTACCCCTCCGCCTGACTTGTTCGGGCGAGCACGTCGTGCCCGCCGGTTGAGCCGTACCCGCCCGCGCCGCGTTCCGACGACGGCAGGTCGCCGACCTCGCGGAACACGGCGTGTTCGACGCGCTGCACGACGAGCTGCGCGATCCGGTCACCCCGTGAGAGCACGACCGGCTCACGCAGATCATGGTTCACGAGGCAGACCTTGATCTCACCGCGGTAGCCGGCGTCGATGGTGCCGGGCGTGTTGACCACGCTCAGGCCTACCCTGGCAGCCAGCCCCGATCGGGGGTGCACGAACCCCGCGTACCCGTCCGGCAGCGCGATCGCGACACCTGTGCCGACCACCGCCCGCTCACCGGGAGGGATCACCACGTCGGACGTGGTGACCAGGTCGGCACCCGCGTCGCCGGGACGGGCGTAGGCGGGGACAGGAACACCCGGATCGAGCCGGGACAGCAACACCTCGACGCTGGCCACGGCGGGCGAGATTACCCTGACGACGTGAGCGAGACTGCCGTGACCGCCCCAACGACCTTCCGCGAGCGCCTGTACGTCCCCTGGTGGGGCTGGCCGCTCCCGCTGGCCGCGGCCGTGCTGCTGGCCGCGGAGATCCACATGGGCTTCCCCGGCGTGCGGTCGTGGCTGCCCTACCTGATCACGGTGCCGCTGACGGCGTTCCTGATCGTGCGGATGGGCTCGGCGAAGGTCGAGGTGACCGACGGGGAGCTGCGCGTCGGTGACGCGCACATCCCGGTCGGGCTGCTCGGTGAGGTCGAGGTGTTCACGGCGCAGACCAAGCGCCAGGCCATGGGCCCGAACCTGGACCCCGCGGCCTACGTGGCGCACCGGGGCTGGATCGGGCCGATGGTGAGGGTCCGCGTGAACGACCCCGAGGACCCCACTCCCTATTGGCTCTTCAGCACGCGGCATGCCGAAGAGATCGCGGAATTGCTCCGCTGAACTGGAACAGAAAACCGGACTCGACTGGGCGCCACCCACCTGGGTGAGCGCCCAGTTCTCTTCCCCGACGGAAACGACTCAGGCGCAGTCGCGGCAGATGTACTGGCCGTTGTGCTCCTCGGCGAGCCTGCTGCGGTGGTGCACCAGGAAGCACTTCGAGCACGTGAACTCGTCAGCTTGCTTCGGCAGCACCTTGAACGTGAGCTCCTCGCCGGACAGGTCCGCACCGGGAAGCTCGAAGTTCTCCGCACTCGCGTCCTCGTCGACGTCGACGACTCCGGACTGCGTCTCGTTGCGCCGGGCCTTCAACTCCTCGAGGGAGTCCTCAGCGAGCTCGTCCGCCTCGCTGCGACGCGGCGCGTCGTAGTCGGTCGCCATCTTTTTCACCCCTGCGGTCTACGGAGACTGTTCGTGTCGCTGGTTAACGTCCCAGCGCCCTTTTTTGTGCCCACCTCCGCCGTGACGGAGGTCTCGCGCGCGTGGTTGGGAGCGGACCCCCTGGATTGCCACTGTCAGCTTGATCCAACTGCGTGCTGAGCGCGCAGAGGGTAGCTCATTGTCCATGTGACCCGACATCGGGTTACCCGTTACCGACCAGACGGGTGACAGGACCCCGTTACGCAGGCTCGATACCCTGTGAGCAAGGATGTGCAAACCCATGTGCAACCAAACCCTGTACCGGTACCGTCCCCACGGAGAGCTACCTGTTCGGGTGCGGAGGGTTACGCGCGTCGGGAGCGCGGACATCGACTGCAACGCATAGGCTGATCACAGCGAATGAACAGGCAAGCACTACGCCAGGGGAGGTCGGCGGACGTGGGACCCGCGAGCGCATCCGGATCGCCGTACAAGCGGCGCCGTCCAGCGCCTGCCGTGGTCCTGTTCGCCATATTGCTCGTCAGTTCGGTCTTCGTGTGGGTGCGGGTGTTCGGTTCGGACGCGGACGTCGACGAGGCGATCAAGTGCAACCCGCCCGGCCACTCGACGGTCGCAGCCGACCCGGCCGCCGCCGCGTCGTCCACGCCGCCGCCCGCGACCGGAACGGTGCTCGCGCACGACGCGCTCGATCGCACCGACCCGGTACCGATCGCCGAGGTGAACTTCCGCGCGTTCAACGCGGGCACCCAGCGCAACCAGGGGAAGTTCGTCGCCACCACGCTCGTCGAGCTGGGCATGAAGCAGGCGTCGGACGCGGGCAACGACCCGGTCTACCCGGCCGGTGACATGGGCTGCCGCGGCCAGATCCGCTTCGGCGCGAACGGCGCGGGCGCCGCGCGCACGCTGAGCCTGGTCGAGCCGTGCCTCGAGCTCGTGCGCGACGACCGCCAGGACGCGACCGTCGACATCGCGATCGGCCAGAAGTTCGACGAGGTCAAGCCGAACAACGACGCGCGCAAGGTGCTCGACCAGCTCACCGCGTGGGCCGAGGAGCAGCCGGAGCAGCAGGGAGGCCAGGCCGCCGAGCCGAGCCCGCCTACGCTGAACGCCGACAACCTGGCCGCCGCACGCGACGTCCACTGCTGACGTTCGGACCTGACTTCTCCGCGTCCGCGAGGTCTACCTTGCGCTCGTGAACGCCGACGTGCCGCCCGGCGAGTACGAGCTGTGGCGGGGTTCCCCCGAGGAGTACAAGGTGCTGACCTGGGCAGAGGTGCGCGGGATCCCCGGCACCCTGGTCGGTCTCGGCATCGCCTACGTGATCTGGTCGATCCCGTGGTTCCCGATCAGCCCGTGGCTGGTACTCGCGTTCGTCGTGTCGCTCCTCATCCAGATGCCGATCCGCCCGCTCGTGCGCTGGTACCGCGTCGCCACCACCTCGTACCTGCTGACCGACAAGCGCATCCTCACGACCACCCGCCCGTTCGGGTTCCGGCGCACCCGTGACTCACCACTGCGCCTGCTGAAGGCACCCGAGCTGCGCGACGAGACCGAGGACGGGTTCGGCACGATCACGTTCGACGGCAGCGGCACGCCCTCCTTCATGCTCGTCGGAAACCGCTTCGTGCCGACGCTGCGGGGCATCCCGGACGTGCGCGCCGTGCTCGCGAAGATCAAGGACCGGCTGGAGGACTGAAAACCCGGACAGGAGCGGGCGTGGAGCCCTACCTTGCGCACGTGAGCGCGGAGAAAGTGCTGTGGCGGGGTTCGCCGGTCCGGTTCCCGTTCCTCGACAGGGGTGTGCCCGCGTTCGTCTTCCACGTGATCGTCAACGGCGTCCTGCTCGGCTTCGTGCTGTCGTTCGCCAAGGGCGGCAGCTGGTTTCAGGTCGTGCTCGTCGGTGCGTGGGCGACCTACCTCGCCTGCTACGTGATCGGCGGCCCTGTGCTGAGGTGGCTCGCGCTGCACACCACCGAGTACGTGCTGACCGAAGACCAGGTGATCACGACGTACTCGGTGCTCGGCATCCGCCGGCGCAGGGTCAGGGAGCTGGCCGAGCTGCCCGAACCCGAGCTCGTCGAGACACCGGACGGCGTCGGCACCATCCGATTCGGCTACACGCTCTCGATCCAGCAGGTCAGCGACGCGCGATCGGTCCACACCATGATCATGAACCTGCGCGAGGCCGAGAACGCGGCATGACCGCGGAACTGAACTCCGCACCCGGATCCAGGAGATCACCAACGACCCTCGTCACCCGATCCCCCGCGTCCGGACGGGTGGATTTCCGCCCCGCTAGACCTTGCCGAACCCGGACTCGACGAGTGCCGCGCGCAGGTCGTCGGCGATGCCCGGCGCGGCCGCGAACGTGACGTCCTCACCCAGCTCGGGGCACTCACCGGGCAGCTTGACCACGGCACCCGCCTCGGCGGCGACCAGCGCACCCGCGGCCCAGTCCCAGCGGCCCAGGTTGTGCTCGGCGTACGCGTCGAGCCAGCCCGCGGCGACCGCGCACAGGTCGAGCGACGCGGCGCCCGCCCGGCGGATGTCCCGCACCCGCCGCGCCATCGCGGCGAGCGCGTCGGCCTGCCGCTGGCGCCGTTCCGGCCGATAGGCGAAGCCGTAGCCGAGCAGTGACAGGTTCAGGTCCGTGACGGCTGAGGTCCGCAGCGGCTTGCCGTCCAGGAACGCGCCGCGCCCCTTGGCGGCGGTCCACACGCGCCCGCTGACGGGTTCGACGACGGCCCCCGCCACCGACACGCCGTCGAGCTGCGCGGCGATCGACACGGCGTACCAGGGCAGGCCGTAGAGGTAGTTGACCGTGCCGTCGATCGGGTCGACCACCCACGTGAGTCCCTCGACGACCTCGCCGCCCTCCTCCTCACCCAGCACCGGCTCGCCCGGCCGCAGCTCGGCGAGCCTCGTCCGCACGTGCTGCTCGGAGGCCCGATCGGCGGCGGTGACGACGTCCGTCTCGGTCGACTTCGTGTCCACATCGGTGACCGCGGTGTGCCGGATCCGCTGGACGAGGTCGCCCGCCTCGCGGCCGACCGCCACCGCGATCTGGACGAGTTCCTCGACTTCGTGCGCCAACGGTTCCTCCTGCGTCACTCGCACGGGACTATCGGAGAAGGTCAGGCTAATGTCTCGGCACCACGGTTACTGAATCGAGTAGGAAGGCCACCGGGATGAGCATCACCCGCGGGTTCGGTGTGGACATCGGCGGCTCCGGGATCAAGGGCGGCCTGGTCGATCTCGAGGCGGGCGCACTGGACGGCGAACGCATGCGCATCCCCACGCCGCAGCCGTCGACCCCGGAGGCGGTCGCCGAGGTCGTCGCGGAGATCGTCGAGAAGTTCAACTGGGACGGGCCCGTTGGCATCACCCTGCCGTGCGTCGTCAAGCACGGTGTCGCGCTGAGCGCGGCCAACGTCGACAGGGGCTGGATCAACGCGAACGCCGCCGAGCTGTTCGCCCAGCGTCTCAATCGGCGTCCCGAGGACATCGTCGTGATGAACGACGCCGACGCCGCGGGCATCGCCGAGATGACGTTCGGCGCGGGCAAGGGACATGACGGCCTCGTCGTCCTGCTCACGTTCGGCACCGGGATCGGCAGCGCGGTGTTCCTCGACGGCCAGCTCGTGCCCAACACCGAGTTCGGCCACCTCGAGGTCGACGGCCACGACGCAGAGTCACGCGCGGCCGCCTCCGTGAAGGAGGAGAAGGACCTGTCGTGGGAGGAGTGGACCCCGCTCGTCAGCCGCTACGTCAACGTCCTGGAGAACCTCATCTGGCCGGACCTCGTCATCGCGGGCGGCGGCGTGAGCAAGAAGGCTCACAAATGGTTGCCGTTGCTCAAGGTTCGCACCGATGTAGTTGCAGCCGCCCTCAAGAACGACGCGGGCATCGTCGGAGCGGCCGTCGCAGCAGCTCACGGCATCCGGCATTGAACTAATTCGTACTCGATCTAGCTGCGAGAACGCCTGGTGACGCGCCCTGAAGTACCTCGGGGCGCAACAACCAGTCACCGACGTCGTTACAATGGAACGGCAACCTGCTGAACAAGATCGGCAGGGAAGCTCCCTGAACTCTGGCGACCGAGGTTTCGCGCCCTTCGGTTTGCCTTGAACGACCGTCGCGAAAGGGCGTACGTGGCAGCCGCAGAAACCGCAACCCGACGCTCCAGCTCCGCCGCGAGCGCCGCCAAAACGACCAAGGCAGCGGCCGACGAGGCCGAGGAGACTCCGAAGCGCAAGACGGCCGCGAAGAAGCCGGCCGCCGCGAAGACCGCTGCGGGCGCCAAGACCACTCGGGCGCCCCGGAAGACCGCAGCCGCCGCCAAGGCGGGGCCGGCCAAGAAGGGCGCCGAGGGCGAGGAGCCCGAGGACGCCGAAGGCGCTCCCGGCGCCGAGGACCTGGTCGAAGAGGTCGAGCTCGTCGAGGAAGTAGTCGTCGACGAGCCCGAGGAGGCCGAGGACCCCAAGGCCGAGGGCGACTTCGTCTGGGACGAGGAGGAGTCCGAGGCCCTGCGCCAGGCGCGCAAGGACGCGGAGCTCACCGCTTCGGCGGACTCCGTCCGCGCCTACCTCAAGCAGATCGGCAAGGTCGCACTCCTCAACGCCGAGGAGGAGGTCGAGCTCGCCAAGCGCATCGAGGCAGGCCTCTACGCGGCCGAGCGGGTGCGCCGCTCCGAGGACGAGCAGGAGAAGCTCACGCCGCAGCTGCGCCGTGACCTCCGCTGGATCGTCCGCGACGGCGAGCGCGCCAAGAACCACCTGCTGGAGGCCAACCTCCGCCTCGTGGTCTCGCTGGCCAAGCGCTACACCGGCCGCGGCATGGCGTTCCTGGACCTGATCCAGGAGGGCAACCTCGGTCTGATCCGCGCGGTCGAGAAGTTCGACTACACCAAGGGCTACAAGTTCTCCACGTACGCCACCTGGTGGATCCGTCAGGCGATCACCCGCGCGATGGCCGACCAGGCCCGCACCATCCGCATCCCGGTGCACATGGTCGAGGTCATCAACAAGCTCGGCCGCATACAGCGCGAACTGCTCCAGGACCTGGGCCGCGAGCCCACCCCGGAGGAGCTCGCCAAGGAAATGGACATCACGCCCGAGAAGGTGCTGGAGATCCAGCAGTACGCGCGTGAGCCCATCTCGCTGGACCAGACCATCGGTGACGAGGGCGACAGCCAGCTCGGTGACTTCATCGAGGACTCCGAGGCCGTGGTGGCCGTGGACGCGGTGTCGTTCACGCTGCTGCAGGACCAGCTCCAGTCGGTGCTCGCGACGCTGTCCGAGCGCGAGGCCGGTGTCGTCCGGTTGCGCTTCGGTCTCACCGATGGCCAGCCGCGCACGCTGGACGAGATCGGCCAGGTCTACGGCGTCACGCGTGAGCGGATCCGGCAGATCGAGTCGAAGACGATGTCCAAGCTGCGCCACCCGTCGCGGTCCCAGGTGCTCCGCGACTACTTGGACTAGCTAGACAAACGACGAACGGCCCCTCACTCGAGGGGCCGTTTTTCGTTGGCGAGGAGATACGGGAAGAGCCCCGGCGTCCGGACGCCGGGGCTCTCCTGCGTTCACAGTCCTCGTCGGCGAGCTCGCGCCGGCCGGGAATCAGGCAGCGCGGTCGTACCAGCGCTGGTTGGAGCCACCCCAGCAGTCCCACAGCCCGGAGACGGCACCGTTGTTGTTGTTGTTGAAGCCGAGGATCTCCAGGCACTTGTTGTTCTGCTTGTTCCTGATCTCGGCGCCGTTGCGGTACCACTTCTGGTTGGAGCCGCCCCAGCAGTCCCACAGACCGACGTGCGCGCCGTTGTTGTTGTTGAACCCGAGCAGCTCGAGGCACTTGTGGTTCTGGACGTTGCGGATCTGGTCACCGTCCCAGTACCACTTCTGGTTCGCGCCGCCCCAGCAGTCCCACGTGCCGACCTCGGCACCGTTGTTGTTGTTGAAGCCCAACAGCTCCAGGCACTTCTGGTTGTGCTCGGACACGATGTTGATCGTGGGGCCCGCCGCCGACGCGGGCGCCGCGGTGAACACGCCCAGCGACAGCACGACTGCCGCCGCGATGGCGAACAATCTGCCGAATCCAGAAATACGCAACTTGAACTCCCCATTCATTTTCCGTCAGCCGGGGAATCTCCCGACGAAATGCAGTCTTCCGATGAGAGGGGGCGATGCACAGCTTGCGTTCCGACTGTCGGAACATAAAGGAAGAACTCCCAGGTCGGGGCAACCGGCACGCTCCACTGCACGTCAGCGGGCCGAGGCGCGCGAGACGTGCGCGGCAGGTGCGAACTCGCGCGCATTTGCGGAATACCGAAAGACACGCACTGCGCCAATTGGAGGACTCCGCTGGCCGAATGGGATCGCGCACATTTCGGTCGAGCGCTACCACGCAGGTGCGGCGGACGCGACGGTGCCCGGTCGCCCGGACTTACTCATGCCGAGCAGCCCCTCGGCAGGCATGAATGAGTACCCCCGTACTCATGTGAATCGGGTCCCCGCCCGACACGATCAGTCTGTGGCCGAGCCCGCAGGGGTGCACAGGGTTCGTTCCGGCCACCGGACCGAGGGGGAGCAAACAGGATGGGGAGATCAGTACTGGCTGGGGCGTTCGCGTTGCTGGACACCCTGATGGAGCACGGCGAGATGGGACTGAGCCAGCTCGCGACGAAGTCCGACATGCCGAAGACGACGGTCCACCGGTTGCTCGACCAGCTGGAGGAACTGGGCGCCGTGGAGAACGCGCGGGGGCGGTACCGGATCGGGGCGCAGATGTTCCGGTTCGGTCAGGTGTGGGAGCCGTACCCGCGGCTGCTGCAGGTGGCGAGGCAACCGCTGCGCGCGCTGTCCGCGACGATCCGGACGACGACGGTGCTGGCCGTTCCGCGACGGGACAGGGAGCTCGTCGCCGCGGCCAGCGTCGTGCGGGCCGAGGACGTCATCCGGCTGCGGCCCGGCTCCACGCTGCCGAGCGGGCTCAACCTGGTGAGCGCGCCGGTCAAGTCGCCGTCGAACGGTGTCGTCGGTACGGTCTCGGCGGTGCTGACGGACGTCCGCAGCGCCACGGCGATGAGGGAGGCCGTGGGGCACGCCGCGCGAGCGATCAGCACGGCGCTGCGGTAGGGAGATCGGAAAGATCACGCTCAGACGTCCGAATCGTGGGACGTTCGTTATCTGTTCGCTCTCAGCGGACTCGAGCGACCGTTATCACACCACTGGCAGCACACAATCGACCGAATGGCCCGTTTTTGCTGCTCCGTCAGTCGAACCACGGTTGCGCTGGGTACGTGTCAAGACGGAGAACCGGTGGTGTCGGCAGGGTTGAACGTGCGACAAGCGGGTAAATCCGGGAGTGACGCGAGTCGCCACGTACACGGGAACACTGACTATCGCTGATTCGTCTGTCAGAGTGGAGCCAGCGAGCACCGCGCACCAGCCAGGGGCGCTGTGGTCGCAGCTTGGTAAGAGGGCACCTAAACGTGGGTGCCGGGACGGAGGGAGATTTCCATGACTACCGCGCTCACCCGCCCCGAACTGACCGCTGCCGACCGCTGCGACCGCTGCGGGGCTGCTGCCCAGGTTCGCGCCGTGCTCCCCTCCGGAGGAGAGCTCCTGTTCTGCGGGCACCACGCCCGTGCGCACAGCGAGAAGCTGCGCGAGCTCGCTGCTGAACTTCAGCAGGGCTGAGTTACCCTACCTAGCCGTCCCGGGGCGGGAGACCAGGAAAGGTCTCCCGCCCCCTTGCATTTCCAGCAGGTCAGATGCGTTCGAGCACCGGCTCGAAGGCCAGTTCCGCGGCCCCCAGCAGCTTCGCGTCGCGCCCCAGCGGCGACGTGACGATCTGCGTTCCGCCCACGGCGCGCGACACGAGGCTGCGCCGCTGCACCACGTCGCTCACGTAGGCCACGACGGAGTCGGGCAGCGACGTGTAGAGGTCTCCCAGCACCACCAGTTCGGGCCCCAGCACGTTCACCACGTTCACCAACCCGAGCGCCAGCCACTCGGCGAACCCGTCGAGCTTCGCGACGTCCTCGAGCGCCTTGAGCTCCGCTACGACGGCACCTCGCGGCGCGTCCTCCGGCAGGCCCAGCGCACGGCACAGCGCGGCCTCGCCGACCTCGGTCTCCCAGCAGCCGTCGCAGCCGCAGTAGCAGCGCCGGCCACCGGGACGCACGACCATGTGCCCCAGCTCCCCCACGTACCCGCCGACGCCGCGCAACGGCGCGCCGGACAGGATCACGCCACCGCCGACGCCGACGTCCGCGGAGATGTAGACCATGTCCTGCGACGCGCGGGCCGCGCCGCGCACGTGCTCGGCGAGCGCACCCAGCTCCGAGTCGTTGCCGACCTGCACGGGCAGCTTCAGCACGGCCTCGAGGCGCTTGCCCAGTGCCACGTTCGTCCAGTGCAGGTTGGGCGCCTCGTGGACGAGGCCGTCGGAGCGGCGGACGACGCCCGGCACGGAGACGCCGACGCCGACCGCCGTGACGGCCAGGTCGTCGGCCATCAGCTTGGCCGACTCGACGACGTGCGTGATGACCTCGCCCGGATCACGCGTCCGGTGGTGCAGGTTCCAGCTGTCGCGGCCGAGTATCTCGCCACCGAGACCGACGAACCCCATGGCGACCTGCTCCACCCGCACGTCGATCGTCATGACGACGGCGGCGTGCGGCTGGGGCAGGACGAGCAACGACGGACGGCCGGCGCCGCTGCGCTGCGCCGGCACGCGTTCGGCGACCACGCCACCTTCGGCGAGGCCGTCCACCAGTGCCTTGATCGTGCTGCGGTTGAGTCCGAGCTCAGCCGCGAGCGAGGCCCTGGTGGACGGGCCGTCCACGTGCAGGCGGCGCAGCAGCGCCGTCCGGTTGTGCCTGCGGATCTCGTCCGGACGGGTGCCGGAGGTCGGCCCCGTCACCGCTAGGAGACTGCCGCGCGCTTACGGGACAGCGCATCCACGCTGGCCGCCAGCAGCAGCACGAGTCCGGTGACGATCGAGACGACGGCCGCCTCCTGCTTGAGCAGGCCCAGGCCGTTCTCGATGATCGCGATCACCGCGCCACCGATCACCGCGTCCCGCAGCCGTCCCTTGCCGCCGAACAACGACGTGCCACCGATGACCGCCGCGCCGACCGCGAACAGCAGCGTGTTGCCGCCACCCGACGAAGGCGCGACCGAGCCGACCTTCGACGCGAGCACGATCGACCCGACCGCGGCGACGGTCGAGCAGATCACGAAGACGCTCATGCGGATCTTGGGCACGTTGACACCGGCACGGCGCGCCGCTTCGGCGTTGCCACCGACCGCGTAGACGTGCCGTCCGTACTTGGTGCGGTCGAGCACGGTCGTGCCGACCGTGAGCAGCACCAGCACGATGGGCACGACGTAGGGCACACCCTCGATGACGATCGTCGGGTTGGGCGCGCGGTTCAGCGTCAGCAGGTAGGTGCCGGCCGCGGCGAGCACGACGACAGCAGCCACCTTGATCAGCACCAGCGACGTCGGCTGGGCGACCAATCCCTTGCGCAGCCGCGAGAAGTGCCGCGACAGCACGACGGCGGTGTAGCCGCCTGCGGCGACGATGAACAGCGCCCACGACAGCGACGTGCTCAGGTTGCCGTTGGCGACCTTGAACAGGACCTCGTCGTTCCGGATGGGCAGCGTGCCGCCCTGACCGATCAGCTTCAGGATCACGCCGCCCCACATCAGGAACAGGGCCAGCGTCACGACGAACGACGGAATGCCGACCCGCGAGACCAGGAAACCGGTGAGGCAACCGATCGCGCAGCCGATGCAGACCGCGAGCAACATCTCCACCCACGCGTTCGGCGGAACGCCGAGCAGCATGATCGCCGCGGCACCCGCGGCGAGCACCGCGCCCGCCCAGATGCGCATCAACACCGCGGCCACGATGGCCAGCGCGATCACCACGAGGAAGATGTAGAACACGGTGTCGCCCATGCCCAGCATCATGTTGCCGCCGCGCACGTAGTGCAGCGCCATCATCGATGCCGCCACTCCGGACGCGGTGCCCGCGGAAAGGTCGATCTCACCGAGCAGCAACACGAACACCAGGCCCATCGCGATGATCACGATGCCGGCGCCCTGCTGGAACAGGTTCGCGACGTTGGCGAGCGTGAGGAACGCGTCGGACTGCGTGGCGAAGAACAGCACCAGCACCAGAAGGCCGAGCAGTGCGGGAAGCGACCCGAGGTCACCACCGCGCACCTTCGCGACGTAGTCCTTCAGCGCCTCAGTCGTGGACCTCGACGTGGTGTCGATGCCGAAGTCGGAGATGGCGCCCTCCTGCGGGGCCGCCTTCTCGTTGGTGTCAGTCATGTCCAGGTCCTCAGATGGTGGCGGCTTCGGGGCGGGCGATGCCGAGGTCACCGGAACGACCCGCGGTGATCAGCTCGACCACCTGGCCGTGGGTGACGTCCTTGGCGGGCAGTTCCGCCGCCAGCCTGCCGAGGTAGAGACACGCGATGCGGTCCGCGACCTCGAACACGTCGTTCATGTTGTGGCTGATCAGCACCACGCCCAGCCCCTGCTCGGCGAGCCTGCGCACGAGGTCCAGCACCTGCCGGGTCTGTGCGACGCCGAGCGCGGCCGTCGGCTCGTCGAGCAGCACCACCTTGCTGTCCCACAGCACGGACTTCGCGATCGCCACGGTCTGCCGCTGACCACCGGACAGCGACGACACCGGCGTGCGGACGGACTTCACCGTGCGAACGCTCAGCGACGCGAGCGTCTTGCGCGCGGCCTGTTCCATGTCCGCCTCGTCGAGCAAACCCGCCTTGCCGCGTTCCCTGCCGAGGAACATGTTCTGGACGATGTCCAGGTTGTCGCACAGCGCGAGGTCCTGGTACACGACCTCGATGCCGAGCGCGGCCGCGTCACGCGGACCGTGGATGTTGACCGGCTGATCCTCGAACAGGACCTCGCCGGAGTCGGTGCCGTGGATGCCCGCGATGCACTTGACGAGCGTGGACTTTCCGGCGCCGTTGTCACCGACGAGCGCGGTGACCTCTCCTGGCCGGACCGAGAAGTCGATGTCGTGCAACACGTGCACCGGGCCAAAGCTCTTGTTGATACCGCGTAGCTCGAGAATCGGCTCGCTCACAACACTGCCTCCTCTGTGTCGAAGCGGCGGGACGCTCGGAAGCGTCCCGCCGCAGCGAGCGATGCGCTACTTGATGCCGAGCTGGTCGCAGACGGCCTTCACGTCGGCGACACAGACCTCGGACGCCTTCACCGCACCGGAGTCGATCACGGACTTGACCTTGTCCTTGGTGATCAGCTGCGCGGGCAGCAGCACGGACTTGACGTCACGGTTGTTCTTGCTGTCCTTGGTGGTGCCCGTGGCGATCTTGTCCGCGGCGGCGGTGTCGCCCTTGGCGAGCGCGGCGGCGAGCTTGGCGGTGGCCTCCGCCTCGTCCTTGATCGGCTTGAAGACGGTCATGTACTGGTCGCCGCGCAGCACGGCCTGCAGGCCGTCCGGGGTGGCGTCCTGGCCGGTGACCGGCACCTTGCCGTTCAGGCCGACCTTCTTCAGCACGGTGATGACCGCGCCGGCGAGACCGTCGTTCGCGGCGACGACGCCGTCGACCTTGCCGGCGTTGCCGGTCAGGATCTGCTCGAAGACCTGGCCGCCCTTCTGGTTGTCCCAGCCGTCGATCGGCTGCGACTGCACCAGCTTGAGCTTGCCGCTGTCGTAGAGCGGCTTGAGGACCTTCTGCTGACCCTCGTGGAACAGGGTGGCGTTGTTGTCCGTCGGGGCACCCTCGATCTCGATGACCTGCGAGCCCGCCGGCTTGTCCTTCATCGCATCGGCAAGGCCCTGACCCTGCAGCTCGCCGACCTTCACGTTGTCGAAGGACACGTAGTACTTCGACGAGCCACCGATGTTGAGGCGGTCGTAGTCGATGACCGGGACGCCCTGCGCCTCGGCCTTCTGCGCGACCGTGGCGCCGACCGAGGTGTCCGGTGCGGCGATGATCAGGACCTTGACGCCCGAGCTGAGCATCTGGTCGGCGAGCGTCGAGAACTTCTGCAGGTCGCCCTGCGCGTTCTGGATGTCCGCGTCGAGACCGGCGTCCTTGAGCGCCTTCTCCAGGAGCGGCTTGTCGAAGCCTTCCCAGCGAGCGGAGGTCGCGGTCTCCGGGAGGATGACGCCGACCTTGGCTCCCCCGCTCGCGGACCCCGAGTTGGTGCTTCCGGAGCCACCGGAAGACGTGTTGGCACCGCACGCCGTCACAGCCACGGCAAGGCCGGCTCCGACGGCGATGAAGGCGAGGCTCTTGCTGCGCATCCGCCATCCCTTTCACTGCGTGTGAACGGAAAATGTTGTGGCGCACAACGTATGCCTGACATGTGGGTGACGGGAACCACACTGGATCGATTAAGTGGCAACAATGCGGTAACCAGAGTGACATCTAGTTACCGATGGTTATGAGAGCGTTACCACGAGCGCAGATCGCCCAACGCGGACAGTGGCGTGGTTGCGCCGATTGCCGGATCGTTCCACAATCCCACAACCTGCTTCGTCCAACTGCGGAATTGTTGAGCAATTCGACATGCAGATTGCCTCATCGTTGAACAATCCGACAGCAGAATCGTCGGATCGTTGAGCAATTCAACAGTGAGATCGCCGTATTGTTGAACAATCCCACAACCAGATCGCCTGCTTGTTGAACAATCCAGCGATCAGATCGTGTGATTGTTGAGCAATCCCACGAAGGGATCGGGGGATTGTTCAACGAGGCGCGGACCGGCTACCAGGAGCGGAGCGTGGCGATCCGCTCCTCGAGCTGCTCGATGCTGGCCATCGCGGTGGGAGGCCCACCGCAGTACTCGCGCAACTGGTTGTGGATCTTGCCGTGCGGCTTCTTGGTCCGGTGGTGGTGCATGGCGACGAGCGAGTTGAGCTCCTTGCGCAGAGCAGCGAGCCGCTCCTGCACCCCCAACGGCCGGGCCTGCTTGGGAGCGAGCGGCGACTTCGACTCACCCCGAGGCTTGGCGAGCTGAGCGTCCTGCCGCTGCCGCAACAGCTGCCGCACCTGCTCGGGCTCCAGCAGCCCAGGCAACCCGAGGTACTCCTGCTCCTCCTCGGACCCGTGAAAGGCGGCCGTCCCGAACGAGGATCCGTCGTAGATCACCTGGTCGAGCTCGGCGGAGGCACCGAGCGCGGTGAACGCCTTCTCCTCCTCGCCTTCCTCGTCCTTGGTCCGGTTGGCGTCGGCGAGCAGGTCGTCGTCCCAGCCGTCCTTCTCCCGGTGCGGCTTGCCGAGCACGTGGTCGCGCTGCTGCTCCAGCTCGGCGGCGAGCTGCAACAGCACCGGCACCGACGGCAGGAAGACCGATGCGGTCTCCCCCGGCTTCCTGGCGCGCACGAACCGCCCGATGGCCTGCGCGAAGAACAACGGCGTGGACGACGACGTCGCGTAGACACCGACGGCCAGCCGAGGCACGTCGACGCCCTCGGACACCATGCGGACGGCGATCATCCAGCGCTCGTCGGTCGCCGCGAACTCTGCGATGCGCCCGGACGCCTTGGGGTCGTCCGACAGCACGACGGTCGCGTCGTGCCCGGTGACCCGCTTGAGCACCACCGCGTACGCCTTGGCGGTCTCCTGGTCGGTCGCGATCACCAGCCCGCCCGCGTCGGGGATGCCGTTCTGGCGCTTCTGCGTGAGCCGCTGGTCGGCGGCGCGCAGGACGGACGCCATCCAGTCGCCGGTCGGGTCGAGCGCGGTGCGCCAGGCGCGGGCCGTCTGCTCCTGGGTCAGCGGCTCGCCGAGCCGCGCGCTGAACTCCTCGCCCGCACTGGTCCGCCACGACGCCTCACCGGAGTACGCCATGAACAGCACCGGACGGACGACGCCGTCGCGCAGTGCGTCGGAGTACCCGTACGAGTGATCTGCCTTCGACTTCTGGAACCCGGACGCGTCGGGCTCGTAGGTGACGAACGGGATCTGCGAGTCGTCCGACCGGAACGGGGTTCCCGTCAGCGAGAGCCTGCGGACCGCGGGCGCGAACGCCTCGCGGATCGCATCACCCCACGACTTGGCATCACCACCGTGGTGGATCTCGTCGAGCAGGACGAGCGTCTTGCGGTTCTCGGTGCGGACGCGGTGCAACGTCGGGTGCGCCGCGACCTGCGCGTACGTGACGGCGACACCGTGGTAGTCGCGGGAGGTGACCGCGTTGGTGTTGCGGAAGTTCGAGTCGATCGCGATGCCCGCCTCGGCCGCGGCCGTCGCCCACTGGTGCTTGAGGTGCTCGGTGGGCGTGACGATCGTGATGGTCTCGATCGTGCGGTCGGCGAGGAGCTCGGCCGCGACCCGCAGTCCGAACGTCGTCTTGCCCGCGCCCGGCGTGGCGACCGCCAGGAAGTCCCTGGGCTTCGCCGCCAGGTACTTGGTCAGCGCCCTGCGCTGCCAAGCCCGTAGCGGACGAGTGGCGACCTGAACTGTCGCAGCCAATCCGTTCCCCTCTGTTTGCGCTGGTAGGGCATGCGAATGCCCTCAGGCAGGCCGTTGCCGAGGGCAACTGGAGCCTACCCGTTGCGAGCGTCGATGCCGCGAAACCGCCCGCCATGCACCATGCTTGACCTTGCGATGGGCTCGCCTAACGACAACAGCACACGCAGCCAGGCCCCCAAGGGGCCGCTGCGTCTAGTGGCGCGCACGCTGTCCAAGGCGTGGCAGGGCAACATCTTCTCAGAAGCCGCCGAGGCGGCGTTCTGGCAGACGCTGTCTTTTCCACCACTTCTACTCGGAGTGCTTGGCGCGATGGGCTGGCTCGGCGACTGGTTCGGCGCCGAGGTGGTCAACGGTGTCCGGGAGAAGATCGTCGAGTTCAGCCGGACGATCTTCAGCCAGGACGTGGTGTCCGGCGTGATCGAGCCGACCGTGGTGGAGATACTCAGCACCGGCAAGGGCGAGATCGTCTCCGTGGGTTTCCTGATCTCGCTGTGGGCGGGCTCGTCGGCGATGTCGTCGTTCGTCGACGCGATCACCGTGGCGCACGGCCAGTACGGCGTGCGCAACGAGCTGTGGCAGCGGCTGTTCGCGCTCGGCCTGTACATGGTGTCGCTGGTGATCCTGGTCGTCGGCCTGCCCGTGCTGGCGCTGGGCCCGGACCTGATCCCCCGGTTCTTCCCCGAGGGGTGGCAGCCGTTCATCGCGACCTGGGTGGGCCGGTTCTACTACCCCGGCGTCGGGCTGATCCTCGTGATCGCGCTGGCGACCCTCTACAAGCTCGCCCTGCCGCGGAAGCTCCCGTGGCACCGCGGCGTGCCGGGCGCGGTGCTCGCGATGGCGGTGTTCCTGCTGTCGTCGATCGGGCTGCGCCTGTACATCCAGTGGATCACCACCACCGGCTACACCTACGGCGCGCTGGCGACACCGATCGCGTTCCTGCTGTTCGTGTTCTTCATCGGGCTGGCGATCGTGATCGGCGCGTACTTCAACAGCGCCATCCAGGACATGTGGCCCGCGCGGATGACCAAGCGGCAGCGGCGCAGGTGGCGGCGGCTGGAGATGGAGCGCGCGGCCGAGCGGATCCGCCTGGAGAAGAACGGCGGGCCGACGCCCGCGTACACCGCGCCGTCACCGGCGGACACGCAGCTCACCGCACCGTTGAAGATCCAGCCCGCCCCGCAGGCGGAGCAGCAGACGGAGAAGATCGAGAAGTCCGAGGAGCCCGCTAGCGGCGGTGGCGCTGGTTGAAGGCCGCGTTGACCGACGCGATGCCGATCCACGCCGCGATCGCCACCCAGGGACCGCCCTCGGGGAACTGAGTCGCCACGCCGGTGATCGGGAACCCGAGCGCGATGGAGCCGAGCGCGACCTTCATGGCGTCCTTGCGCGACGCGCGGTCGTCATCAGCTCGCTCGACGGGCGCGACGGTGAGCCGTTCCTCGACCCGCCGGTCGATGGCGTGGCCCGCGCGGTCGAGGAAGGCGGCGATCACCGCGTCCTCCGAGTCAGGTCCGAGTTCGCGGCGCGCGGCGAGCGTGCCCGCCACCTCATCTGCGGGAACTTCGAGTGAACGCCGCTCATCGCCCGTCACGATTGTCAGGCTACGCGGAGTTTGTCGGACCCGGTTCGTATGCTTGTCCCGACATCTCGCTCAACCTGGGGGTTGAACTCTTGAGCACGAGACTGAGGTCGCTGTGCCTCGCCGCGGCCGTGACGGCGACGACGATCACGGCGCTGACGGCCGGCGCGGGCACCGCGGCGGCCGCCGTCACCACGACGTGCAAGCCGGTCGCGAACATCTTCACGATGCAGGCCGACGGCGACCTGTGGCTGTACCAGCACGCCGATCCGGTCAACGGCTCGGGCAGCTGGGCGGGCGCCAAGCACATCGGCAACGGCTGGGGCGGCAAGACGTTCGCGGGAGCCGACGGCCGGATCTACAACATCACCACGTGGGGCGACCTGCGCAGGCTCCGCTACAACGGCACCGGGTGGGACACGTTCCCCGGCGGCGTCCAGTACGAGACGATCGGCAGCGGCTGGCAGCGGTACCTCACCGAGCGCGGCAAGATCACCGTGGACGCCACCGGCCGGATCTACACGCTCGAAGGCGACCAGCTGCGCTGGTGGTTCTTCAACGAGGAGACGCGGGCGTGGGCTCCTGGCAGCGGCGGGATCCTCGACGTGGGCTGGGGCCGGTTCGACGCCGTCACCGCCAGCGGCAAGGGCGGCCTGCAGGCCCGTGACAGCTCCGGCGCGCTGCACCGGTTCCGCCACCAGGGATTCGACCAGCTCTTCCAGGCCTACGACGTCATCCCCGCCACCCGGTGGCGCGGCTACGACAAGTTCTTCTCGGCGGGCGGCGACGTGTACTACGCCGTGCGGCCCGACACGGGTCAGCTGCTGTGGAACCGGTTCGCGGAGGAGGACGTCAGCAACTGGCGGACCTCGACCGGCTCGGTGATCGGCACGGACTGGGGCACGGACGTCGACATCACCGCGACCACGACCGACTGCACGGTGACCGGCCTCGAGGAGTCGCCGTACGCCCCCAGGGACGAACGCGTGCACGCCACCGCGATCCTGACCCCGGAAGGGGGCGGCACGCACCTGGTGAACAGCGTCGCGGACAACAAGATCACCGATACGCACTCGACCGGCTCGGGCTGGGCCACCGACACCATCGCCGGGAAGTACGTCGGCATCTCGCGCCCGGTGACCGTGGACGGCGCGGGCACCGCGGTCGTCGCGGCGACGAACGTCTCGTTCGGCGAGGTCGAGCTGCACACCCTGCGGGGCGGTCAGTGGCAGAGGACGGGCCTCCGGGGCGGGATGGACTGGGCACCTACCGTGACGCACAGGTCCAACAACACGCTCGCCGTGTACGGCGCGAGCGACTTCCACGACCAGACGCGCGGCCACGTGTACGTGCGCGAGCAGCTGCCCAACGGCGAGTTCGCGTCGTGGCGGCCGTTCGGCGACCGCTCGTCGATCTACACCGGCAAGCCGGTCGTGTTCACCCGAGGCGACGTGACCACCATCGTGATGGACATCCACGGCACCGGTCAGCAGGACTGGTTCCGGCACACGCCTGGGAGCACCCCGGTGCGGATGGGCACCTTCCCCAAGAGCGACCGGGGCGTCACGTTCACCGGTGACGGCAAGGGCGGCATCCTCGCCTTCGGCCTCAAGGACGTGAACGGGGTCCTGCGACCGGCTGTGCTGCGGGAGAAGGCGGACCGCTCCGGCTTCGAGGACAGCTGGCAGATCATCGAGAGCGACATCGGCAACGGCGGCGCGTACAACCACCTCGACGCGTTGCTGCTGCCGAACGGCACCATCGCGATGTCCCTGCTCAGCCAGAACTCCAGGGTGTTCGTGACGACCTCCGTCGCGCCCGGAAGCACCCAGTTCCACCCGTGGCAGCAGGTCAGCCCGGACACCGGCGGGTTCATCTGGCCGACGACCCTGGCGCTGACGCGGACGGGTGAGCTCGCGCTCGCCTCGAGGACCGACTACAGCGCCCACTGGCTGTGGACCGCGCCCGTCCCCGCGGAGCCGTCACCGACGCTGCAGTTCACCGGCGGTCAGATCAACTGACCGCGCGCACGTTTTCCACACGACACCTGGGGGTCATCGCTTGAGCACGAAGCTGAGATCGGTCTGCCTCGCCGCGGTGCTGACCGCGACGACGGCGACGGCGTTGTCCGCAGGCGCAGGTACCGCGTCGGCGGACACGAGGTGCACGCCGACCGCGCGCATCTTCACCATGCAGGCGGACGGCGACCTGTGGCTGTACGAGCACGCCGCCCCGAACACCGGTGAGTACAGCTGGGCAGGCGCCAAGCACATCGGCAACGGCTGGGGCGGCAAGACGTTCGCGGGCACCGACGGCCGCGTCTACAACATCACCACCGGTGGTGAGCTGCGCAGGCTGCGCTACAACGGCACCGGCTGGGACGTGTTCCCGAACGGCCGGCAGTACGAGGCGATCGGCTCGGGCTGGCAGAAGTTCGTCGAGCAGGGCAACCGGGACAAGATCACGGTGGACGCCGACGGCTCGATCTACACCCTGGAAGACGACCTGCTGCGCTGGTGGCAGTACGACGAGGGCACCCGCCAGTGGGCGCCGGGCAGCGGGCAGACGCTGGACCGCGGCCTGTACAAGTACAACGCGATCACCGCGAGCGGCTCGGGCGGCCTGCAGTTCCGCGAGAGCGCCACCGGCGAGCTGCACCGCTACCGGTACCACCGCGGGCTCGAGCGGTTCGTCGTGCACCACGGGTTCGCCGAGAACACGTGGTCCGGCACCAAGCGGCTGCTCTCCGCCGGTGGGGACATCTACTACGCGGTCAGCCTCGACACCGGTCAGCTGCTGTGGAACCGGTTCGCCGAGACCGGCGTGAAGCTCGGCTGGGAGCACGCGACCGGCCGGGTGATCGGCTCGGGCTGGGGCACCGACGTCGACGTCACGGCGATCACCACGGACTGCTCGGTGACGGGTTTGTGGCAGCCGACCAACCCCGTCGTGCAGGACCAGAACGCCATGCCGACCGCGATCGTGCAACCCGCGTCGGGTGGCCGCCGGCTGGTGAACGTCCACTCGGACAACGAGGTCACCGAGCTGTACGAGACCTCCCACGGCTGGGTGCACGGCAACGTCGGCGGCAAGTACGCGGGCATCTCCCGCGAGGTCGTCAACGGTGACGCGGAGTTGTTCGGTGCCACGAAGTTCGGCACCGGTGACGTCGAGCTCAGGACGCTGTCGAACGGGCAGTGGCAGGGCGTCCGCTCGCTGCGCGGCGGGATGGAGACGGCGCCGTCGATCGTGCGGCGGACGAACGGCACGCTGATCGTGTACTCCACGAGCGGCCGCAGCTACAGCCCGACGGCTCCGGCGACGCTGCAGTACCGCGAGCAGCAGCCGGACGGCCAGTTCCTGGCGTGGCGGCCGGTCGGGTTCAGCGACGTCGTCGGCACCCCGACCGCGGCCTCCAGGGGTGGCGGCACGGTGGTCGTCGCGCTGACCAAGTCGGGCCAGTACGAGTGGTACCGGCACTCGCCGGGCCTGTACCCGTCGCGGCAGGGTTATCTGCCGCACATCGCCGGCAAGAACGCGAAGCTGGTCGCGGACTCGCAGAACCGCATGGTGCTCTTCGACGTCGGCCACAAGAGCGGCTCGAACGGTCTGTGGGCCGCGGTGCTGCGGGAGAAGCCGGACCAGACCGGCTTCGAGAACAGCTGGACCTTCCTGCACCCGGTACCCGGCACGGCCGGTGTGGAGGGCGCCCAGCTCGACGCGCAGCTGCTGCCGAACGGCTCGTTCGCGGTCTCGGTCACGGCCAACTCCGGCAAGGTGTACGCCACGACCTCGTACGGGACGGACAACAGCTCGTTCCACCCGTGGCAGCTGGTCAGCGCCGACGCGGAGAACGTCCAGTTCACCGACCCGACCAGCATGAGGACCAACCGCTGGGACGGCTCGCTGACGCTGGCCGCGGTGCAGACGACCGGGTCGCGGCACCTGTTCAGCGCCATCATCCCCGCTGACCCGATCAACCCACTGAGGTTCAGCGGCGGTCCGGTCAGCTGATCTCACCCGGCAGAAGGGGTGGTCACCGGTCCGGTGGCCACCCCTTCGTCAGTTGTCGGCGTGTCGCCGCACGTGGGCCTCGATGCCGTCGAGGAGGAAGGCGAGGCCGGCCTGGAAGGTCTGGTCCGCGTCCAGGTGGGCACCGTCGCGCACGACCGCGGCCAGCGCGGGGAATCGGCCGGTGGCGAAGGTCCGCTGCAGATAAGGCTCGAAGGCGACCTGCCACTGCTGCTCGTCCATCCCGGTGGCCCGCTCGGCGCGCCGCTCGGCGATCTCCCGGCGCACCGCGCCGATCACGTACGCGTCGACCGCGGCGACCACCGGCATGACCGCGTCCACGTCGACACCGTCCAGTGCGGCCATCACGGCCTCGCCCCTCGCCAGGGCGTGCGGCCCGAGCTGGGGCCGCCCACCGATCAGGTCGGCGAGCCATTCGTGCTGGTGAACGGCCTTCCGGGTGGTTTCGGCAAGGGAGCGCAGCACCTCTCGCCAACCGTCTCCAGCCGGCCGGATCTCGGCGTAGACCGCATCGACCATCAGGTCGAGCAACTCGTCCTTGGTGGCGATGTAGCCGTACAGCCGCATCGGTCCGACGTCCAGCACGGCGGCGATCTTGCGCAGCGACACCGCCTCCAGGCCGTCCGCGTCGGCCAGCCCGATCGCCGCTCGCACGATCCGCTCCCGGCTCAGCTGGGCCAGCACCGGTCGACTCGGCGGCTCCGGCCGCTCCCACACCACCATGCCGCTGACGGTACATCGCATGGCACGATACTTCGTATCGGAGGATACGGCGTATCAGGGCGTTCTTCCGGCCGAGTTGACACCGCCCCAGGCGCACGAACGCCCACGGCACCTGTTCGGGTGCCGTGGGCGGGTGAAGTTGTTGTCGCGGGCGGGACTACTCGCCGCCGTCGCCACCGCCGGGCAGGCCCTCGTAGATCTTCTGGCAGTCGGGGCACACCGGCGAACCGGGCTTCGGCGACTTCGTCACCGGGAAGACCTCGCCGCACAGCGCGACCACGTGGGTTCCCATGACGGCGCTCTCGGCGATCTTCGCCTTGCGCACGTAGTGGAACATCTTCGGGGTGTCGTCCCCGGTCTGGTCGGTGCCCTCCGGGCGTACGTCGACCTCGGGGAGAGTCTGCGTGCTCACCGGCCAAGCGTACCTGGGATGATGGTCCCTCGTGACGACGCTGCACATCGCCGAGGAAGTCCGCGACGCACTGGCCGGGAACCGGCCGGTCGTGGCGCTGGAGAGCACGATCCTGTCGCACGGGCTGCCCGCGCCGCGCAACCGCGAGGTGGGCGTCCGGCTGGAGACCGTGGTGCGCGCGGCGGGGGCGGTGCCCGCGACCATCGCCGTGCTCGACGGCGTCCCGCACGTCGGGCTCACCGACCAGCAGCTGGACCGGGTGTGCTCCGATGACCTGCTGAAGCTGTCGAAGCGCGATCTGGGCGCGGCGTACGCGCTGGGCCGCAGCGGTGCGACGACCGTCGCCAGCACGGCCGCCCTCGCGCACGCCGCGGGTGTGCGGGTGTTCGCGACCGGCGGCCTCGGTGGCGTGCACCGGGGTGCGAGCGAGACCTGGGACGTGTCGGCCGACCTGGACGTCATCGCGCGGACGCCGGTGCTGATCGTGTGCTCCGGCGTGAAGTCGATCCTCGACATGGGTGCGACGCTCGAGGTGCTGGAGACGCTCTCCGTGCCGGTCGTCGGCTACCAGGTCGACCGGTTCCCCGCGTTCTACCGGCGCGAGTCCGAGTTCGAGGTGCCGTGGCGGGTCGACGACCCGAAGCAGGCGGCGGCGGTGTTCGCGAACGGCGACTCGGGCATGTTGCTCGCCAACCCGATCCCGCACGCGTTCGAGATGGACGCCGAGCTGCACGACCGGCTGCTCGCCGAGGGGCTGGAACTGCTCAGGACCCGCAACGTGCACGGCAAGGACGTCACGCCGGTGCTGCTGGAGCATTTCCACACCGCGAGCGGCGGCGTGAGCCTCGACGCGAACGAGGAGCTCGTCGTCAACAACGCGCAGCTGGCCGCCGAGGTGGCCGTGGAGCTGGCCAGGTGAAGAACCCCGGAAAGAACATCGTCGTCGTCGGCGACGCGGGACTCGACGTCGTCGCTCGGCACAGCGAGCCGATCGTGCACGGCGGTGACGCGCGCGCGAAGGTCACCATCGAGCCCGGAGGCGCGGGCGCGAACACGGCCGCGTGGCTCACGGAGTGCGGCGCGCCGACGGTGCTCGTCGCGCGCGTCGGCGCCGACTCCGCCGGCCGTCAGGTGCATGCGGAGCTGACGTCGGTGGGTGTGCGGTGCGCGTTCGCTGTCGACAGTCAACTGTCGACATGTTGCGTGGTGGTCCTCGTCGACGAGAACGGTCAGCGCAGCATGCTGCCGGATCGCGGCGCGAATGCCCGGTTCTCGCCCGACGACCTCGACCCCGGCCTGCTCGCCGACGCCGGCCACCTGCACCTGTCCGGCTACGTGCTGCTGGACGCCACGTCCCGGCCCGCCGGGCTGGCCGTGCTGGCGGCCGCGAAGGAGGCGGGCCTGACGACGTCGGTCGACCCGCAGGCGGCCGCGCTGATCCACTCCCCCGCCGCGTTCCTCGACGACGTCCGCGGCGTCGACTTCCTGCTGCCGAACGCGGACGAGCTGCACGCGCTGACGGGGTCGTCCGAGCCGTCGGCGGCGAAGTCGCTGCTCGACGACGTCGGCGCGGTCGTGCTGACGTCAGGGCCGGACGGCGCGTCGTGGGTGGACCGCGACGACCTCGTCTCGGTGCCCGCCGAGCCCGCGACGTGCGTGGACTCGACCGGCGCCGGTGACGCGTTCGACGCGGGCTTCCTCGCGGCGTGGGCAGGCGGCGGGTCGAAGCGGGACGCCCTGCTCGGCGGTGTGCGCGCGGCGGCGCGAGCGGTGAGCGTCGTCGGTGCGCAGCCGCCTCGGCAGGTGCACCTCAGGTGATGCCGCAGTGCCTGCACGGGTCCGCGGCGGCGACCGCGGGTGTCGCCGCGGATCCCAGCAGGGCTGCCAGCACCAGTGCGGCCAGCACGATCTTCTTCATCGTCTCCTCCGAATTCCACTGGGGAACGAAAGAAACGTAAGTGCGGCCGCACGGCGGACACCATCGGTGATATCCGCTGCGTTATGGCGCGTTACCCGTCGATGATCGTGGGGTTCTTGCGTTCGAGCGCGACGCGTTCGGCCTCGTAGCGGCTGGCCTTCTCGGCCTTGCGCGGCGGCCGGTCGTTCGCGATCAGCACGGCCATCCACGGCAACGGCACGGACAGCACGATGAACCCGAGCGCGAGCCACCAGGTGTGCGCGAACAGCGCCGCCAGGATCAGGCAGGGGAACCGCAGGCTCATCATGATCGCGTACTTGCGCCGCCTGGCCGCGTGCTGCTCTTCGTAGCTCGGCGCGGCCTCGGTGATCAACACCGGGGTGTCGTTCCGGTCAGGACTGCTCACGACACCACCTCCCACGCGTTCATCCTCCCACTTCCGAGTGACGCTCGGAGCACCAGGTTGGCGGATAACATCCGCTGGTGGTCGCGCTTGATCGGCTGGTGGACGTGCTCGGCAGCCTGGGCACGCACCTGAGCTGCGCGCCGCGCGGCCGGGACGTCGAGCTGCGCGGCGTCGCGCTGCACGATCCGGCTGAGCAGTCCCAGGCCGCGTCGGACGACGTGCTGCTCGGCCTGGGCACCCCGTCCGTCGCCGCGGCGGTCCGTCTGGTCTCCACGACGTCGGCCGCGGCCGTTGTCCTGCACGGCACTCCGCCGCTGGACGAACGCGTCGTCGCGGCGTCCCGCAAGTCCGGTGCGGCCGTGTTGTTGGTGGATCCCGCGGTGCCGTGGGCGCAGCTCGTGTCCGTCGCGCAGACGCTGGTGCTGGGCGGTCAGCGCACCGGCGACCTGTTCGCGCTGGCCGACGTGATCGCGGGCGTCGTCGGCGGCCCGGTGACGATCGAGGACCAGCAGTCGCGCGTGCTCGCCTACTCGTACCGGCAGCAGGACGTCGACCCGGTGCGCATCCAGACGATCCTGGGCAGGCGCGTGCCCGAGGAGGCCCGCCGCGCGCTGGACGAGTTCGGCGTCTTCACCCACCTGGCGACGACCGACGAACCGATCTTCGTGCCGCGCCTGACCACCCAGCTCGGCAACCGCCTCGTCGCGGCCGTGCGCGCGGGCCGCGAACTGCTCGGCTCGGTGTGGGTCGAGGTGAACGGCCCGGTCGACCGCGCCCGCACCGCGGCACTGGTCGACGGCGCCCGCACCGCGGCACTGCACCTGCTGCGCGCCCGCGCGTCGACCGACTTGGAACGCCAGGCCGAGGCCGACCTAGTGATCAGCCTGCTGGAGTCCGCGACACCGGCGACCCTGGCCCGCCTCGGCCTGCCGTCCACCGACCTGCGCGTGATCGCCGTGCAGGCGCACGTCGGCCACGGCGAGCACGGCGCCGCCCTGCTGGCGTTCCAACGCGCGACCGCTGGTTTCGGCTGGTCGCGTCCCGGCCGCTCGGCACTGTTCGGCAACGTGCTCTACACCGTGATCCCGTCCGGCGACGACGCCGTCGAGTGGGTGCGCTCGCTGGCGCGCGAGCTACCGGCCGAGGCCGTCGTGCAGGCCGGCATCGGCGGCCCGGCGGACTGCGCCCAGCTGTCCGCGTCGCGCCAGGAGGCCGACGAGTGCCTGGCGCTGTCCGTCGACTCCCCGGTCGTGTACGACTCGGCGTGGGCGAAGGTGCTGCTGCGCCGCCTCGCGGCCGAGGCCGACGGCGGCCGCCTGCCGACCCGCGGCCCGGTGGCCGACCTGATCCGCCACGACGCCGAGCACGGCACCCAGTACGCGGTCACCCTGCACGCCTGGCTTGCGGCACAAGGGGATGCGCGTTCGGCGGCGCGCGAGCTGAACGTGCACCCCAACACGCTGCGGTACCGGCTGCAGAAGATGTCCGAGGCGACCGACCTGCCGCTCGACGACCCGCAACAACGCCTGGCGATGGCCATCGCCCTGTCGATCACCTTGAACCGCTAGCACTGCCGACCCCAGCCGCACCGACACCAGGCAGCAGGCAGCAGGCAGCAGGCAGCAGGCAGCAGGCAGCAGGCAGCAGGCAGCAGGCAGCAGGCAGCAGGCAGCAGGCAGCAGGCAGCAGGCAGCAGGCAGCAGGCAGCAGGCAGCAGGCAGCTCACCGTGCTCGGAATCCACCCGACGAACCTCGGCGCCAGCGCCAAAAAAGCCCCAACTGACAGCCCCCACCCACCCTGGGGGGCGTCCCCGCTCCAGTCTACCAACATAACCGCAGGTCAAGGCGCCGTTCGGCGATCTGTGGACAACTCGCGATCACGGACCCACCCGAGCCGTGAAAGCATCTGCGTCCGTGCACCCCGATCTTTCCGCCGACCTGTGCGCACGACTGCGCGAGGCGTTCCTGACCGCCGGATACACCGCGGACGGCGTCGTCGACGCCCTCGGCCCGCAAGCGCACGCCGCGCTCGGCCGCAACGAACCGGAAGCCGCCCGCCGGGCGAGCCGCGACGCGGGTGACCTCGGCGCGCTCATCCGGCTCTTCCTGCTCGGCGACACCGAACCCGGCGCCGCCAAGGTCCTGAACCTCAGCGACGAGCAGGCCGCCCAGATCATCCGCGACGACAAGGCGGCGCTGGACATCCGCCCGCACGAGGACAACTGGTGGGTGATCGCCGACCTCGATGCCGACCAGCGGGGCGGCCCGGTGCCCGAGGACCACGTGCTGGGCGTCGGCCACGCGTCGATCAGCCTCGCCCGCGCCACCGCGCGCAGGCCGGTCGGCACGCTGCTCGACCTCGGCACCGGGTGCGGTGTCCAGGCGCTGTACGCGAGCACGCACGCGCGGAAGATCACCGCGACCGACGTGTCCGAGCGCGCGCTGAAGCTCGCCGAGGGCACGTTCCGGATCAACGAGCTCGATGTCGAGCTGCGGCAGGGCGAGTGGTTCGGGCCGGTGCGCAACCGGCGGTTCGACCAGGTCGTGTGCAACCCGCCGTTCGTGGTCGGGCCGCCGCGCGTCGACTACGTCTACCGCGACTCGGGGCTCGGCGGTGACGACGCGAGCGCGCTGGTGATCCGGCAGATGCCGGCGTTCCTCAACGAGGGCGGCGTCGGGCAGCTGCTCGCGTCGTGGCTGCACGTCAAGGGGCAGGACTGGGCCGACCGCGTGTCGGGCTGGCTGCCGCGCGGCGGGGTGGACGCGTGGTTCGTGCAGCGCGACGTCGCGGATCCCGCGCTGTACGTGGGGACGTGGCTGCGGGACGCGGGCGTCGACCCGCGCAGTCCCGAAGGGCGCGAGAAGGCCAACGCGTGGCTGGACTGGTTCGCGGAGAACGACGTCGAGGGCGTCGGCTTCGGGTACGTGACGTTGCGGCGCACCGAAGAAGCGCACGCCGAGGTGGTCTGCGAGGACCTGCGGCACGCGTTCGACGACCCGCTGGGCCCGGAGGCCGCGGCGTGGCTCGACCGGGTCGCGTGGCTGCGCGCGCACGGCGACGAGCTGCTCGGCACGCGCTTCACCGTGCCGGAAAGCGTGCTGCTGGAAGAGGTTTCGCAGGCGAGCGAGGACGGCTGGGCGTCGATCGTGCGCAGGCTGCACCGCACGGACGGGCCGGGCTGGCAGCACGAGGTCGACGAGCCGACCGCGAAGCTGCTCGCGGGTTGCCGCGGCGCGCTGCCGCTGGAGGACCTGCTGGCGCTGCTGGAGTTCGCGTACGGCGAGATCGACGTGCGGTCCGCGTTGCCGATCGTTCGCGACCTGATCCGGCACGGCATGTTGGTGCCGGCGTGAAGGCTGTGGTCGCGCGGGTGACCGAGGCGAGTGTCGTGGTGGAGGGCGAGGTCGTCGGCGAGATCGACGAGCCGGGGCTGCTGGTGCTCCTCGGTGTCCACCACGACGACGGCGAGGAGCAGGCGGCCGTCATGGCGCGGAAGCTGCACGAGTTGCGGATCCTGCGGGACGAGCAGTCGTGTGCGACAACCGGAGCACCCTTGCTCATTGTGAGCCAATTCACACTTTACGGAGACGTGCGGAAAGGTCGCCGTCCGTCGTGGACGGCGGCCGCCCGGCCGGAGGTCGCGGAGCCGTTGGTCGACTCGGTCGTCTCGATGTTGCGCACAAAGGGTGCACGGGTGGAAACAGGACGTTTCGGCGCGATGATGGCGGTACGGAGTGTGAACGACGGTCCGTTCACGGTGTTGGTCGAGGTCTGATCGTTCTCAGGCAATCCTCAGATTAGTCGCGCAACCGTTGTGACAGCGGCGACGTCTTCAGATCGGGTAGGCGGGAACGAATTCAGAAACGTGCTCGTTTACCCAGATGTCAGCCAGCAAGCGATGGGATCCCGAGCGGGCCCGCCGCCAAACGGGGCGCAGCGCCGCGCCGCAGACGCTGAAGCCAGCCCGCGACAGGGGGAGGGAGATCCATGACCGTCCCGAGGATCTTCGACCGCGAAGTCGAAGCGAACGCAGCAACGCCAGGGGAGCACGACCTCGACGCCCAGGGGCCAGCAGCCGACCTGGTTCGAGTCTACCTGAACGGCATCGGCAAGACCGCGCTGCTCACCGCCGACGAGGAAGTCGATCTCGCCAAGCGGATCGAGGCCGGAATCTTCGCGCAGCACATGATGGAGACGGCCAAGCGCCTCTCCCCGACCCGGCGTTCGGAGCTCGGCGAACTGGTGCGCGACGGCCGCAGGGCCAAGGACCACCTGCTGAAGGCAAATCTCCGACTCGTGGTTTCCCTCGCGAAGAGGTACACCGGTCGTGGAATGCCTCTGCTCGATCTGATCCAGGAGGGGAACCTGGGACTGATCCGCGCGGTGGAGAAGTTCGACTACACCAAGGGATTCAAGTTCTCGACCTACGCCACCTGGTGGATCCGTCAAGCGATCACCCGAGGAATGGCGGATCAGGGTCGCACCATTCGCCTTCCTGTTCACCTCGTCGAACAGGTGAACAAGCTCGCGCGGATCAAGCGCGACCTTCACCAGTCGCTCGGCAGGGAAGCCACCAACGAGGAACTGGCGAAGGAGTCCGGCATCGCGCCGGAGAAGGTCGCCGACCTGTTGGACCACGCTCGCGACCCGGTATCGCTGGACATGCCGGTCGGCACGGAGGAGGACGCTCCGCTCGGTGACTTCATCGAGGACTCGGACGCGACCGACGCCGAGAGCGCCGTCATCTCCGGTCTGCTGCAGGACGACCTGCGGCGCGTGCTCGCCACGCTGGAACCGCGCGAGCAGGCGGTCATCCGGCTGCGCTACGGCCTGGAAGACGGCCAGCCGCGCACGCTGGACCAGATCGGCAAGCGTTTCGGCCTGTCACGCGAGCGCGTGCGGCAGATCGAGCGCGAGGTGATGGGCAAGCTGCGCCAGGGCGAGAGGGCCGCGAAGCTGCGCGCTTACGCCAGCTGAGGACACCGCGCGGGATCTCACCCGTTCGGCAGTGTTGACTTGTGACTCAACTCACGGCACGGTCGGGCGTTACACGGACCACGCGACGCCCGCCACCTCATGTCGTGGTCGGACGTCGCACTCGGAGGAAGGTCGGGGCAGCCGGGGGCTGCCCCGGCCTTCCGCATGTTCACCGAACTTCTTCGAACGCCTTCACCGGCACCACGACGGACGAGCCGTCTTCGAACGGCAGCCGCACGCCCGCGCCCCAGCCGCGATGGGTGACCTCCGCCTGACCCTGCCACGCGGTGATCGTGGCCCGCTTGACCAGGCGCATGTCGTGGTCGGTGACCAGCAGCCACATGTGCTCGTCGTCGTCGTTCGCCCTGGCCCACTGAACCGCCATGGCTTCGTCGTTGTCCGCGTGGACGTACGTCCGTCTGCCGACGCCGTAGACGAGGGCGAGCAGGGGCAGGCTGATCGGGAAGATGAGGGCGTACAACGTCCAGACGAGCGCCTTGGTCGGGCCGGTCATCTCCCGGCCCGGCACGCGATAGCTGAACCGCAGGCGAACCGGGGTCCGCTTGAGCACCTCCGCCACGCCGGGCATCACACCACGGTGGCCGGCCCGTGCACGCCGCCGATCGGCCGCCTCGCAGACGAGCTTCCGGCGCGCCCACCGCGGACCTGGCAGAAGCGAACCCAGGACGCCCCGCGAGCCCCCACCCCACACGCAAAGCCAAACGCCAAAGGCCCCAAGCCCAACGCCCGCCCCACCACTCACACCGCGAAAGCCCAACCCCAAGCCTCAGGCCAACGCCTCGGGCCCGACCCGAGCCGCCCCGAGCCGAGCCGAGCCGCCCTGACCCGAGCCGCCCAAGCCAAAGCCAAAGCCCCGGCCCCGGCCCCGGCCCCGGCCCCGGCCCCAAGAGAACAAGCTCACGCAGGCGTCCCCGCCCAGGGGATCCCCTGACTTTCATTCTCCCAGCCGACCCTGACAATTCCGGGCCTCCACCCACACCTCAAGGCAGACCTATCCACAAGGCCAGACCTATCCACAGGTCAAAGCACAAGCCAAGCAACAAGACGAGGACGACAAAACCAGGACGACAAGCCAAGGCGACCAAGGCGCCCCAAAGCCCAGGACGCCGGCGCCAAACCCGGCGACAGGGATCACACCAGGGCAGACCGCCCACAAGAGGACAGCAGGTATACGGTTTTCAGACCCGAACGCACACCGATGGAGTTGTGTCCGCTGTGCCCACCACTTTCGAGTACACCGACGTCCTGCCACTGGCGAAGGACACCCGCACGGAATACCGCCTGGTCACGCCGGACGGGGTGAAGCTCGTAGAGGCAGGCGGACGCAAGTTCCTCGAGATCGCGCCGGAGACGCTGACGCTGCTCGCGAAGGAAGCGATCCGCGACATCCAGCACCTGCTGCGCCCGTCGCACCTCGCCCAGCTGCGCAAGATCGTCGACGACCCCGAGGCCAGCGGCAACGACCGGTTCGTCGCGATGGACCTCCTGCGCAACGCCTGCATCTCCGCGGGCGGCGTGCTGCCCATGTGCCAGGACACCGGCACGGCGATCATCATGGGCAAGCGGACCGAGTCGGTGCTGACCGGTGGCGCCGATGAGGAAGCGCTCGCGAAGGGCGTGTTCGAGGCCTACCAGGAGCTGAACCTCCGGTACTCGCAGATGGCCCCGGTGAACTTCTGGGACGAGAAGAACACCGGCACGAACCTGCCCGCGCAGATCGAGCTGTTCCACAAGCCGGGCGCGGAGCCGTCCTACGAGTTCCTGTTCATGGCCAAGGGCGGCGGCAGCGCCAACAAGACGTTCCTCTACCAGGAGACGAAGGCGCTGCTGAACCCGAAGCGGCTCGCCACGTTCCTCGACGAGAAGCTGCGCAGCCTCGGCACCGCGGCGTGCCCGCCGTACCACCTGGCCGTCGTCGTCGGTGGTCTGTCCGCGGAGCAGAACCTCAAGGTCGCCAAGCTCGCGAGTGCCCGCTACCTCGACGACCTGCCCACCGAGGGGTCGCCGCTGGGCCACGCGTTCCGCGACGTCGACCTCGAGCAGCAGGTGCTGGAGCTGACCAGGAACTTCGGCATCGGCGCGCAGTTCGGCGGCAAGTACTTCTGCCACGACGTGCGCGTCATCCGGCTCCCCCGGCACGGCGCGTCGTGCCCCGTCGGCATCGCCGTCTCCTGCTCCGCCGACCGCCAGGCCAAGGCGAAGATCACGGCCGACGGCGTGTTCCTGGAGCAGCTGGAGCGCGACCCGGCGCACTTCCTGCCGGAGATCGAGGGCGAGGACCTGTCCGACGAGGTCGTCAAGATCGACCTGACGCTGCCGATGGACGAGATCCGCGCGACGCTCACCAAGCTGCCGGTGAAGACCCGCGTCTCGCTGAACGGCCCGCTGGTCGTGGCGCGCGACATCGCGCACGCCAAGATCAAGGAGCGGCTGGACGCCGGCGAGCCCATGCCGCAGTACCTCAAGGACCACCCGGTGTACTACGCCGGTCCGGCCAAGACGCCGGAGGGCTATGCGTCCGGCAGCTTCGGCCCGACGACGGCAGGCCGGATGGACTCCTACGTCGAGCAGTTCCAGGCGGCGGGCGGCTCACTGGTGATGCTCGCCAAGGGCAACCGGTCCAAGCAGGTCACGAACGCCTGCGCGGGACACGGCGGCTTCTACCTCGGCTCGATCGGTGGACCGGCGGCCCGGCTGGCGCAGGACTGCATCCGCAAGGTCGAGGTGCTCGAGTACCCCGAGCTGGGCATGGAGGCGGTCTGGAAGATCGAGGTGGAGGACTTCCCCGCGTTCGTCGTCGTCGACGACAAGGGCAACGACTTCTTCGCCGAGACCTCCGCGCCGACGCTGCAGATCAGCTTCCACAAGTAGTGCTGCTGACCTGGATCCGCGAGGTCGCGGACGAGCCGCTGCTCATCGACCCCTTCGACCTGCGTGCCGAGGTGCGGGAGAACACGTGGCGGCTCGGCCCGACGGCCGACCGGCCCGCGGCCGACGACGTCGTCGCGGCGTTCGAGGAGTGCGCGGCACTGCTGCGGGCGCGGATCAACGCCATGGGGCACGAGGGCAGGGCCACGTTCTACGTGTTCCACGACGCGCAGGCGGGCAGTTTGAAGTGTTCGACCACTTCGCTGCCCGCCGACCGCCTGCCGTTCCGCGCGCGGGTCGAGCTGGTGCCGCTGGCCGGGATCGTCGAGGAGTTCCTGTCCGACGAGACTCCAGGGCTCGTGCCGTGGGAAGACCTGGAGGACGTCGGTCCCGGCCAGGTGGCCGACCACGTGGTGCGGGTGTGGGCGACCGAGGTCGGCGCCGGCGGCTGACTCAGCCGGTCTCCTCGCGCGACTCGAGCGCGAGCTGCCGGTCCCCGAGCGGTGCGTCCAGCCGGACGGTCAACGGCACCTGCCGCAGCTCCTGCGTGCACATGGTCCCGGACGGCTGACGGGTGATCGTCACCAGCGTCACCTGCACGACCTCGGCGGACTGCCCGGTGACCTCGGCCTTGGCCTCCTTGCAGCCACCGGCGAGCCCGAAGACCTGGATGTCGCGCCCGTCGTTGAACACGTACGCGTCACGCCGGTAGGTGTCGGAGAGCGAACCCGCGTCGACCTTCTCGCGCGGCACCTCCTGCACGCCCGGAGGCACGACGACCGCGGTGTCGGAGATCGTCACGGGCGGCGTGGGCGCGGGAACGGCCGTCGCCGAGGACGGGGAGCCGGAACCGCCGGTCATGACCACCGAGGTGGACGTCGGCGCGGAACCCGACGACGGCGTGCCGCTGCCGCATCCCGCGAGCACGACGGCCAGAGCAACGACTCCGATGACGTTTCTCATGAGCACCATCCTTGCAGGTGATGCCCGGCCGACGGGGCAGTGTCGGCCGGGCATCCGGGAGGGAGGTCTTTACTTCTGTTCCTGGCGGGACGAAAGCACGACCGTGCGGTCACCCAGCGGGGCGTCCAACGACACCGTCAGCGGTGGGAAGCGGATGTCCATGGTGCACATCTTCTTCTCCAGCGGGAGCGTTTCCAGTAGCTCGATCTTCACCGAGTCCGCTGCCTGGGACAGCACTGACGCGCTGACCTTGCCACAGCCGCCTTCCTGGCCGACCACGCCGACAGTTCTGCCGTCGCCCTGCGTCCACACGGTCTTCGGATGGTCAGCGACCAGTCCGTTGGTGTCGATCTTGGACAGTGCGACCGGTTTGCCGTCCGGAGGAATCTCGCCGGGCGCGACACCGGGAGGCGTCGGTTCCGACACGGACGAGCCGGTGGGCAGCGTTGCGGGGCTGCCCGCGGAGCCCGATCCGAGCTGCGCACTGCCGCAGGCGGTCATCACCAGCAGCAGGACGCCAGTGCCAACTACGGTTCCCATGCGTCTCATGTTCAGAGGACGGAACCGCGCCCGGATCGGGTTGCAGGCCGGCTGTTGACAGTTACGCCGGAGAACCGTTTACCGGGGCAGGCCCGCCACCGCCTCGCGCAGCGCGTCCAGCCTGGCCGCGGACGACAAACCCGCGTGGTAGAGGTGGAACTCGGAGACACCGGCGTCGACGTAGTGCAGCCACTCCTTGAGCAGCGCCCCGCCGTCGGCGGGCTTCGGCGGCAGCCCCAGCACGTACGCCGCGAGCGGGATGTCCGTGACCGCCTGCAACGCGCGGATGCCCGGCACCGCGACCTCGGGACCCGGCCAGCACATCGTGGTCAGCACGTCGACCGGCGCGTCCACGCCCCCGGCGACTGTCGCGAACGGACCGGTCCCCCACGGGTCGGCCGTCACGTGCATGCCGACGCGGATCGACGGAGCGACGGAGCGGATCAGCTCCACCAACGAGGCCCGCAGCGAACGAACGATGCCCGTGCGCACCGCCTGGGTGGGGCCGGCGAGGTCGCCCAACGCTTCCTCGACACCGGGCGCCCCGCCGTCCACCCCGGCCCGGACCGCCTGACGCAGAGCATCCGGGTCGTCGTACAACTCCACGCACGTGGCGCAGAAACACAGGGACAGCAACTTCTGCTGCACCGGACCCCAGTCGGAGCCCTCGGTCTTCTCGTGGTGACCGCCGTGCACGAACCCCAGCGGGCCGCACGCCTCCAGGATGATCCCGTCGGGCTGGCCGAGCGCCAGCACCTCGGACACCACCGACCGCGTGTACTCGACGACGTCGGGATTGGCGGTGCACAAGGCGTACGGGTACCGGTCGCCGAACGCGTTGACGACCGTCGTGTCCGGGTGCAGGTCGCCGAGCCGGCTGTTGTGCGTCAGCACGGTCCACGCGTACACCGGCAGACCGGCCGCGCGCACTGCCGCGGCGGCCTCGCCGAACGAGTTCGAACCGTCCACCCAGGACGGTTCCGCGGGCACCAGCCTGCCGAACTTCTCCGAGCGCACCGGCAGGTAGAACGCCGCGTGCCGCGCGTCGATCATCCGGTGCCGCGGGTGGATCGGTGTCGCGGCGCGGACCGTGTGATAAGACGACGCCAGGGCGATCGCGTCGACACCGAGGCCGGCGTAGCGCGCCGCCGCGTCGGGGTCGCCGATCAGGTCCCACGGATATGCATGGACAACGGACGTCACCACCGGGGACGCTTCCTCTCGTAGCTCGGGTCGAACTTCTGCATGTAGCCCGTGTCGTCGCGCGACGTGATGCCGCACTTGACGTAGTTCTCCGCCAGCCGCGCCAGCGCGTCGCGGTCGAGCGACACGCCCAGGCCGGGCGTCTTCGGCACCGGCACCGCACCGTCCACGAAGGACAGCACACCGGGCTCGACGACCTCGTCCCGCGCGTTCCACGGGTAGTGCGTGTCGCACGCGTAGTTCAGGTTCGGCGTGGCGGCCGCGAGGTGCGTCATCGCCGCCAGCGAGATCCCCAGGTGCGAGTTCGAGTGCATGGACAGCCCGATGCCGAACGTCGAGCAGATCACGCCCAGCTGCCGCGACCGCTGCAGCCCGCCCCAGTAGTGGTGGTCGGACAGGATGACCTGCACCGCGTTCACCTCGACGGACGGCTTGAGGTGCTCGAACGCGACGACGCACATGTTGGTGGCCAACGGCATCGGCGCGGACGCCGCGACCTCGGCCATGCCGGCGATCTCCGGCGTCGGGTCCTCCAGGTACTCCAGCACGCCGTCGAGCTCGGCCGCGACCTTCAGAGACGTGCCCGGCGACCACGCGGCGTTCGGGTCGAGCCGCAGCGGGTGGTCCGGGAACGCCTCGCGCAACGCGCGGATCGCCTCGACCTCCTGCTCCGGCGCGAACACGCCGCCCTTGAGCTTGATCGAGCCGAAGCCGTACTGGGTGATCATCTTGCGGGCCTGCTCGACGATCCCCGCGGGGTCGATCGCCTCACCCCACTCGTCCGGCTCGGCGCCGGGGTGCCCGTCCCACTTGTAGAACAGGTAGGCGGAGTAGGGAACGGAGTCCCTGATCGCGCCGCCGAGCAGGTCGTGCACCGGACGTCCGAGCGCCTTGCCCTGGATGTCCATGCACGCGACCTCGAACGGCGAGTACACCCGGTCGACCGTGCCCGCGACGCTCAGCTGGCCGGTGAGCCCGTGCTTGTCGGAGCCGGACTTCCCACCCAGCGAGGCGGCCACGCGGGCGTGCATCTCGTTGAGAGCGAAGACGTCCAGGCCGATCAACGCCGACACGACGGACCGCGTGCGCTCCAGGTGCCCCAGGTCGCCGTAGGTCTCGCCGAGCCCGGAGATCCCCGCGTCGGTGTGCACCTCGACGATCGTGCGCAGCGCCCACGGCTCGTGCACGCCCGCGGAGTTCAGCAGCGGCGGGTCGCGAAAGGCGATGGGCGTCAGCACGATCTCGGTGATCTTGATCGTGGGAATCGTCATGACGACAGCTTCCGCCCGGCCGCGATGATGACCTCCAGCGCGGCGAGGTGCTCCTCGGAGGGATCGATCAGCGGCGGGCGCACGCCGCCGACGTCGAGACCGTTCGCCTTCACCGCGGCCTTGACGAGCGCCACGGCGTAACCGGGCACCTTGTCGCGCAGCTCGACGAGCGGCTTGTAGAACTCGACCAGGTAGCGCTGCACCAGCGCGGTGTCGCCCGCCTGCACGGCGTTGTAGAACCCGAGCGAGATCTCCGGCGCGAAGCAGAACACCGCGGACGAGTACAGGTCGACGCCGATGCCCCGGTACGCGGGCACGGTCAGCTCGGCGGTCGGCAGGCCGTTGAAGAACTGGAACGGCTTGTCGACGTGCGTGCGCACGGCGAGCACGATGCGCTGCAACAGGTCGATGTCGCCGAGGCCGTCCTTGAAGCCGATCACGGTCGGCAGCAACGCCACCTCGACCGCGGTCTCCGGCGTGAACACGGCGTTGTTGCGCTGGTACACGATCACCGGCAGCTCGGTGGCCGCCGCGACCTCGGTGACGTAGCGGACGAGCCCGCGAGCGGGGTTCGTCACCAGGTACGGGGGAAGCAGCAGCAGACCGTCGGCACCGGCCCGAGCTGCGGCGCGCGCGTAGTTCTTCGCCCCCGCGACAGATCCACCGGTACCCGCGAACACCGGGACCCGGCCCGCGGTCGCCTCGACCGCCACCGTCACCGCGCGTTCGAACTCGTCGACCTCGAGAGCGTGGAACTCCCCTGTGCCGCAGGCGACGAAGACCGCGCCGCACCCGGCCGAGACCCCGTGCTTGACGTGCTCAGCGAGCACGGACTCGGCAACCGCCCCCTCGGGGTCGAACGGGGTCACCGGGAAGAACAGCACACCATCGAGTTGCATACCAGACACTCATCCCTTGATCGCTCCGGTGGTGATCCCACGCAGGAAGGACTTCTGCAGCGACAGGTACACGAGCAAGCTCGGCACCAGCGCCAGCAACGCACCGGCCAGCACGATGCCCGGACCGACCTGGTCGTCGGACCGGAGCGTGAGAAGTGCGACCGTGAGCGTGTAATCGGAGGGGTCAGCGGCGACGATCAGGGGGAGCAGATACTGCTCCCAAATCATGTTGAAGCCGAACACGGCGATGACGCCGAGTGCCGGCCGGCAGAGGGGGAGGATGATCTGCGCGAACACGCGCAGCTCCCCCGCACCGTCCACTTTGGCGGCTTCCTCGAGCTCGAGCGGGATCTCCTTCATGAACTCCGTCATGACGAAGATGGAGAAACCCCACGCGCCCAAAGGAAGGATCACGCCCAGGAAGGTGCCCTTGAGGCTCACGTGCACCAGCGGTAGGTCTCCGATCACCAGCGAGAGCGGGATCGCGATGACCTCCTCCGGGAGCATCATCGTGGTCAGGATCGTCAGCAGCGCGATCGCCTGACCCCGGAACTTCTTGCGCGCCAGCGCGTACGCGGCGAACACGCTGACCAGGAGCTGCAGCAGCAACGCGCCGCCCGCGATGACCAGCGAGTTGAACAGGTAGTGCCAGATCTTGTTCTCGCCCGCCACCACGAAGTTGTTGAGCGACGGGGAGTTCGGGATCACCGACAGCTGCGTCGGGTCGTGGTTGTCGTCGAACGCGCCGGAGAAGATCACCAGCAGCGGACCGGTGAAGAACAGCAGAGCGCCCGCGCACAACAGGATGCGGATGCCACGCGACACCCAGGCGTCCCGATCGGTCGCCCAGCCCAGCGCGGTGTCACAACGTCCGGCGACACTCATCGCGCCTCCCTGGCTCGCCGATAGAGCTGGACGACCAGGGTCATCAGGAAGGTGATCAGGAACAGCATCACCGAGCCGGCCGAGGCGATACCGATCTCGGACTGTTCGAAGGCCGTGGTGAACACGCGCGTCATCCACACGTCCGTCGACCCGGCGGGACCACCACCGGTCAGCACGTACACCTCGGTGAACACGCGCAGCCCGCGGATCGCCGCCAGCGTCAGCAGAATGGTGATCACCGGGCGCAACGCGGGCAGCGTGACGTGCCGGATCCGTTGCCACGTCGTGGCTCCGTCGATCGCGGCCGCCTCGTACTGCGTCCGGTCGATGCTCACGAGCCCGGCGATGATCAGCACCATGTCGTACGGCGCGTGCTTCCAGATCCCGACGACCATGACGGACACCAGCGCCTGGTCCGGGCTGCCGATGAACTCCAGCGGCCCCAGCCCGATGTGGGACAGGGCCGTGTTCACGAAGCCTTCCGGCGCCGGGTAGTAGAGCAGCCGCCAGATCTCGCCGATGACGGCGGTGGCGGCGACGACCGGGAGGAACACGGCCGAGCGCACGAACCACAGCGAGCGGGCATGACCTTCGAGCAGCAGAGCGAGGAAGAAGCCGATGAGCATCGCGCCGAACGTCTGGCCCGCGGCGAGGACCAGGGTGTGCCAGATGGCGTCGCGGAAGCGCTCGTCGCCGAGGATCCTGGCGTAGTTCGCGAACCCGACGAAGATGTCGCCGAGGAACGGCCGGACCTCGAACAGGCTGAGGCGGATGCCCTCCGCCATCGGGATGAACTTGAACGTCAGGAACAGCAGGAAAGCCGGCAGCAGGAAGAACCACGGTACGAGAGTGGCTCCCGTGAGGCGGCGCCGGCGGCGCCGCCTCACGGGGTGGGTTTCGACGGCACCGCCGCCACTAGCCGTCGAGCCCACGTCTTGGGTGTCGCTGAGCGGGTGAACCGCTGTCACTGCGACGCCTTCTGGTTGTCCAGTTCCTTCTTCAGGTTGCCCGCCAGCGTCTTCAGCTCACCCGCGACGTCCGGCGTGCACTTGGCGAAGATCGAGTTCAGGGTCTCCGAGGTCTGCTGCCGGAACGGGGTGAAGTTCGGGACGCTCGGGAAGGGCCTCGCCTCGTTGGCGTAGACCTCCGCGGTCGTGTTCCACCGCTCGTCGTTGTAGACCTCTTTGACGTTCACGTTCTTGTTGACCGGCAGGCGCACGACCGGCTGAGGGTTGCCCTTCATGCCCGCCTTCTGCGCGTCCGCCGTGATCAGGTACTCGGCGAGCTTCTTCTGGTCCAGCTGCTTCGGCGACCCGGCCATCAGGTAGACGTCCTCGCCCTCGCCCAGCACGGTCGAGCCGGCAGGACCCTTGGGGGACGCGATGACCTCGTACTTGTCCTTGCCGACCGACTTGTCGAAGCGGCCGATCATGTACGGGCCGGTCAGGTAGATACCGCTCTTGCCCGACTCGAACAGCGGGTGCGCGTCGTTGGTGTTCAGCGTCAACGCGCCAGGCTGGATGACCTTCTTGTCGCAGAAGAGGCCCTTCAGGTACTCCACGGACTTCACCGACTCCGCCGAGTCGATCGCCACGGAGAACTTGTCGCCCTCGGCCTTGAGGATGTCGCCGCCGCCCTGCCAGATGTAGTTGGCCGCCCACCAGCCGAGGTAGCCGCGGTCGGTGGTGCCGGGCACGAGCATGCCGTAGGTGTCGGCCTGGCCGTTGCCGTCCGGGTCGTCCTTGGTGAACGCCACCGCGAGGTCGGTCAGCTCGTCCCACGTCTTCGGCACGGGCTTGCCGAGCTTCTCCCGCCAGTCCTTGCGGATCATCGTGATCATCGCCTGGGTGGAGAACGGCACGGCGTAGTACTTGCCGTCCGCGCCCTTCGCGTTGTTCCAGGCGCGTTCGATGACGTCGCCGTTGCCGGCGATGGAGTTCTTGTCGAGCTGGCCGACCCAGCCCTGCTTGATGAAGTTGCCGAGCGAGCCGGTGTCGGTGATGACCACGTCCGGCAGGTCCTTCGACGCGGCGCGCTGCTGCACCTGCTTGTCGAAGTCGGTGAAGATCGGCTTGTAGTCGACCTTCACGCCTGACTTGGCCTCGAAGTCGGAGAAGATCTGCTCGTAGACCTTGGCGGTCGCCTCGGTGGATCGCGTCCAGACCTCCAACGGCGCGTTGGGGTCCTGGTTCGTGACCTCGGCCGGTTTCGAACCCGATCCACACCCAGCCACGAGCGCGCTCACGGCGAGCGCGGCGACTGCGGAAGCAGACCAACGAGGCATCTTGAGGACCTTCGCTTTCACGTATGTGAACCGGGGTCGTACTTGTGAACCTGGTTCCGGACTGTAAGAATCACCACAGCAACGTGTCAAGGGTGTGTTGCGAGTACGTTTCCCAGGAGGCCAGGTGACATCGCCAGCTCGTCCGGGCGCAGTAAAGTCCGCTGACCGAACGGTCGAACTGCTCGAGGTCCTCTCATCTTCGGACCGGCGGCTGACGCTCACCGAGTTGCATCGGGAGCTGAGCTACCCCAAGTCGAGCCTGTACATGCTCCTGCAGACGCTGGTCGCCCGCGGCTGGGTCGAGGTCGACTCCGAGCGCGGCACGTACGGCATCGGCGTGCGAGCACTCCTGGTCGGCACGTCCTACCTGGACCACGACCCCGTCGTGCGTGCGGCGATCAGGGTGATGGAGCAGGTCAGGCAGGACGTCAACGAGACCGTGCACCTCGCGCGGCTCGACGGACCGGACGTCGTCTACCTCGCCAGCCGCGAGTCCGAGCACCACCTGCGCGTGGTCTCCCGCGTCGGCCGCAGGCTCCCCGCGCACTCGACGTCGCTGGGGAAGGCCCTGCTCGCCACGCGCACTCGCGAGGAGGTCGAGCAGATCCTCCCCGAGGAGCTGGTCCCGCTGACGCCGAACACCGTGATCGAGCGCAACGCCCTGCACGAGCAGCTCGCGGGCTTCCGAAATGTCGGATATGCCCACGAACGCGAAGAGAACACGCCCGGTCTCGGGTGCTTCGCAGTCGCACTGCCGTACCGCAATCCCGTGATGGACGCTATGAGTTGCTCGGTTCCGTTGGGCAGACTGGACCCCGACCACGAACGTCAGGTCATCAGTGCCCTGCTGGACGCCGCCAGAACGATTACCGAGCTTCTCCGCCAGTTCGGTCGCTGAAAAGGTTTACCGGACAGACCATCCAACACGGAGGGGTACCAACCCGTGACCGCACGCATCCTGATCACCGGCGCCGCGGGCGTGGTGGGAACGCTCATGCGTCCCCGTCTCGCCGCGGAGAACCGCGTCCTGCGCCTGCTGGACATCGCCGAGCTACCGGCGGCGCGGGAAGGCGAGAACGTCGAGCTCGTCCAGGCTTCGGTGACCGACATGTCCGCCATGGAGTCGGCCATGAAGGACGTGGACGCCGTGATCCACCTAGGCGGGCACAGCCTCGAGAACCCGTGGGAGCAGATCCTCCAGGTCAACATCGACGGCACGCACAACGTGCTGGAGGCCGCTCGTCGTCAGGGCATCAAGCGCGTGATCCTCGCGTCGTCCAACCACGCCGTCGGCTACGTCGAGCGCGCGACCGGTGAGGCGGGCGACTACCTGTTCCCGCGCCCGGACACGTACTACGGCGTCAGCAAGGTCGCGCTCGAGGCGCTCGGCAGCATGTACGCCGACCGCTACGGCCTCGACGTGATCGCCGTCCGGATCGGATCGTGCTTCGAGAAGCCGCGCGACGTCCGGATGCTCTCGACGTGGCTCTCCCCCGACGACGGCGCCCGCCTGCTCGAGGCGTGCCTCGCCGTGCCGTCGCCCGGTTTCCGGATCATCTGGGGTGTGTCGGACAACGACCGCCGCTGGTTCTCGCTCGACGAGGCCAAGGCGCTGGGCTACGTGTCCAAGGACAACTCCGAGGCGTACGCGGCGGAGGTGCTCGCCGCGCAGGGTGACATCGACCCCGAGTCGTACGCGCTGAAGTACCTGGGCGGCGTCTGGTGCGGCCCCGATTTCGACACCGCAGTCAAGGAGGCAGGACGTTGAGCGTTGTTCAGGGCTTCAACCCGCGCACCGGTGAGCCGTTCGGTGAGGGGGTCCCGAAGACCTCGGACAGCGAGGTCGACCGGATCGCTTCACTGGCCGCCACCGCGTTCGACTCGTGGTCGGCCGTGTCCGCCGCTCAGCGCGCCGTCGTACTGGACGCGCTGGCCGACGCGCTGGACGCCGAGTCCGAGGTGCTGATCTCCACCGCCGACACCGAGACCGCGCTCGGCGTGCCGCGGCTGACCGTCGAGCTCAAGCGCACCACCAACCAGCTGCGGCTGTTCGGCGAGGTGCTGCGCGAGGGCAGCTACGTCGAGGCGACGCTCGACACGGCGAACCCGGACATCATCCCGCCGCGGCCGGTGCTGCGGCGCGTGCTCCGTCCACTCGGGCCGGTCGCGGTGTTCTCCGCGTCGAACTTCCCGTTCGCGTTCTCGGTCGCCGGTGGTGACACGGCTTCCGCTCTGGCGTCCGGGTGCCCGGTCGTCGTGAAGTCGCACTCCGCGCACCCGCGCACCTCGGTGGAGACGGCGCGTGTCGTGTCCGCGGCTCTCGCCGCGGCCGGTGCGCCCGAAGGCGTCTTCGGGATCGTCTACGGCACCGAGTCCGGTCGTGCGCTGGTGCAGCATCCGGCGATCAAGGCGGCCGGCTTCACCGGGTCGACCGGTGGCGGGCGCGCGTTGTTCGACCTGGCGCAGGGCCGTCCCGACCCGATCCCGTTCTACGGCGAGCTCGGCAGCGTCAACCCGACGGTGATCCTGCCCGGTGCGGCCACTCCGGACATCGCCGCGGGTTTCGCGCAGTCGCTGACGATGGGCGTCGGCCAGTTCTGCACCAACCCCGGCCTGGTGTTCGCGCCGGCGTCGATCGTGTCCGCGCTCGGTGAGGCCGTCGCGGCGACCGGTGGTGGCGCGATGCTGAACGAGCGCATGTGCGAGTCCTACCGCGCGTCCACGGATGCCTTGGCCGCCAGCGACCTCGTGTCGGTCGTGTCGACCGGCACGAAGCCGGACGAGGCGTGGGCGGTGGAGCCGCGGCTGTTCACCGTGCCGGTGAAGGTGTTCGCGGAGAACCTGGAGAAGCTGACCGAGGAGCACTTCGGCCCGGCCGCGATCGTCGTGACGTACGCGGACCCGGACGAGCTGCTGCCCGTGCTGGCGAAGCTGCCCGGCACGCTGACCGGCACCGTGCACGCTGCCGAGTCCGACCACGCCGCGGCGTCGCGGATCGCGGAGGTGCTGCGGGGCGTCGCGGGCAGGCTGATCTTCAACGCGTGGCCGACCGGTGTCGCCGTCGCGTGGGGCCAGCACCACGGTGGACCGTGGCCGTCGACGACGAACCCGCTGCACACGTCCGTTGGTGCCACGGCGATCCGGCGGTGGATCGCGCCGGTGACCTACCAGTCGTGGCCGGACGCGCTGCTGCCGGTCGAGCTCCAGGACGCCAACCCGCTCGGCATCCCGCGCCGCGTCGACGGCGTGCTCGGAGTGCACTGATTCGGTGCGGTCTGACCATGCCCCCTTGAGATCATGGGGGCAGGGTCAGACCCGACGCACCGCGGTTCGAGCTCGCCCACGCCGAGCGCTGGCACCGCGTCGGGCAGCGGCGGCTGACGCTGCTGTTCCTGACGTGGATCGCCGTGTTCGTCATCGCGCTCGTCGCGGGCGACTTCTCGTCCATGGCCTACGTCGCCGTGGTCGCCACGCCTCTCCTGCTGCTGACGCGGCCATGGCTGGGTTGTCTGGCCGGACTCGGTTCCGGAGGCTGGCTGGCCTCGTCCTACTCGTCCGAGCCGCTGCTCGTGCGGATCGCCTTCGCGTTGTACGCACTGTTGTGCCTGTGGGCTCTGGTCAGGTTCGTGCGCCAGGTCCGTGCGCAGCGCGCGATCGTCGCCGAGGTCGCCCGCGTGGTGCCGATCGACCTGCCCGCCACCCTCCGCAACTCGTCCCAGCCGCGGATCCGTCCGTTCGTCGTCGGCGGGGTGGTCGCGATCGCGTCGGTGGGCGGAATCGCCGCGGACGACGCCGCGTGGTGGTTGCTCCTGGGGATCTTCGCCGCCGTCCACGCCGCGCGCGAGGTGGGCCGCTGGTTCCCGCGACCGTCGTCGGCGGCCTCCGCGCCGGCGGCTGGGTCGCCGTGATCACCGACAACTGCGTGCTGCTGCCGAGCGGTCCGTTGCGCGACAGGTGGACGCCGCCCGCGGTGACCGTTCCACCGACCCTTGTGGACGGACGCAGGTGGTCCGGCCTTCAGTCCAATTGAGACACACACTGCGAAGTCGGGCTCGCACTGGTATTCCTGTGCGCCGTGTCGATCAACGTCTGGCTCGATCGCAGCGACCAGCTCGTCGCGGGCGCCGAGATCTTCCGCTCACACCGCAAGTTCCAGTGGTGGGACTACACACCCAGCCACAACCAGCTGCTGCTGCGCTGCGACGGCGGTTCCGTCTGGACACGCGTGGACGTGCACTTCAAAGCCGTGTCGGTGATGAAGCTGCAGAGCAACTACAACGGGCTGCACATCCGGTGCGCGACACCGTCCGAACGCGACCGGATCCAGAGCGAGACACCGGGGATCACCTACTTCGACCCGGAGTCCAGCGAGTTCGACCTCGGCTGCCGCTACTTCATCCTCGACGACGGCAGCGGCGGTATCGACTACGTCGTCGCGCAGGCCATCGGGTGGCACGAGTACCACGACCGCGGCCAGCCCGGTTGCGTCACCACCCAGGCCGCGCCCATGCCCGCCGAGGACCGCATCCGCTACCGGCACATCTACGTCGTGCTCGGCCTCGCGTTCGGGCCGGAGCCGCACGTGTACGGGACGTTCCTCACCCGCGGCGAGGCCGAGCACACCCGCAAGCTGCTCGCCGACCGCTACCCCGACGGGACGTTCACCATCGACGAGACCCCGGTCCGCGTCTGAGGCTTGACCTTGGAGTGCGGTCCAAGGTTTAGCGTGGACCGCATGAGAGTCGCCGAGCTCGCCGAACGGGCCGGGGTGCGGCCGGACACCGTGCGCTACTACGAGCGCACCGGGCTGCTCGCCCCGCCGCCGCGCACGCCGTCCGGGTACCGCCAGTACTCCGAGGACGCCGCCGACCGCATCCGGTTCATCCAGGGCTGTCAGCGCCTCGGGCTGAAGCTGCGCGAGATCGCCGAGCTGCTCGCCGTGCGCGACACCGGCGTGTGCCCGTGCGAGCCCGCGGAAGTGTTGCTGCACAGGCACATCACCGAGCTCGACTCGGAGATCGCGCGGCTCACCGTTCTGCGCGCGGAGCTGGTGCGGATGGTCGGGGCACTGCCAGGGGGTCAGTGCCCGGACATCGCGCCGGGCGTGTGGTGCCCGGAGGGAGGTGATCAGGATGGGTGACGAGTGCTGCGACTGCGGCTGTTGCTAGTCGGCTGCTGCTAGTCGGCTGAACCGGACGGTGAGGCGCCCGCCGACCGGCTGAGCCGGTGTCGAACAACCACATCTGCCCGAACTCGTCGCCGTCGAGCAACGGCCGCGAAACTCGCGCTTCATCGCAGGTGTCGAATCGAGAACATGTCATTGATCCAACATCAACGCCGACGAAATGCAAAAACGTCAACCCCTTCTAATACCATCCGTAGCAGAATGGCTACCGCGTGGCGACGTCAAGGGGAGCGCGACATGACGGATCTCGAATTCGCCTGGCTGGAGATCACCGGAAAGTGCCAGCTGACCTGCGCACACTGCTACGCGGAGTCCGGTCCCGGCGGCACGCACGGCACAATGCGGACCGCCGAATGGTTATGCGTCATCGACCAGATCGCCGATCTCGGCGGAAGCGGAGTGCAGTTCATCGGCGGCGAACCGACATTGCACCGGGATTTGCCTTCACTGATGGAGCACGCACTCGCCCGGCAACTGCACGTCGAGGTGTTCAGCAATCTCGTGCACGTCTCCCGGAAACTGTGGGAGACGTTCGAACAGCCCGGCGTCCGGCTCGCGACGAGCTACTACTCCGACAGCGCCCGCGAACACGACGCCATCACCGGCGGCCGCGGCAGCCACGCCCGCACCAAGGCCAACATCGTCGAGGCACTGGACCGCGCCATCCCGTTGCGCGTCGGCGTCGTCGACGTCTCCTCGCAGCGCACGCAGGCCGCGCGCATCGAGCTCCGTTCGCTCGGGGTCAGGCAGATCGGATCCGACTCGATGCGCGGCGTCGGGCGCGGCGCGTCGTCGGCGACTCCGGCGCCCGACCAGTTGTGCGGGCGGTGCGGACACGGTGCCGTCGCGGTGTCGCCCACCGGTGACGTGTGGCCGTGCGTGTTCGCCCGATGGACGTCGCTGGGCAACGTCAGACAGACACCATTGGGTGACATCCTGCGCAGCACGGCGATCGCGTCGACAGGGCGCGGTCCCTCGTGCTGGCCGCAGGGCGCGGGTCCCTGCGCACCGAACGACCGCTAGCCGGGCTCCTCGCACGTCGACAACGGCGTCACCGGGCGGTCTTCCGCCTCGATGAACGAGGCGATCCCGTCCAGCACCCTCGCCAGCCCGAACTCGAACTCGTCCAGCGGGTCCTCGAACCCGCCGCTCAGGTACACGTGCGTCATCATCGGGAACCGGTCCGGCGTGAGGTTCTCCCACACCGCGGCCCGCTTGGACCACCACACCTCTTCGGTGACGCCGGTGTCGCGCTCCTCTCGGACCCGCTCGGCCATCTTCCGCGCGACGCCGTCGACGTACTGCCCGACCAGGGTGACGACCGCCGACATCTCCGCGCCGGACAGCCCGAGCTCGGACACGACGGCCAGCGCGGCCTCGAACGTCGCCAGCGTGTTGGGTCCGGGCGTGCGCCGGGTCCCGGACAGCTGCACCGTCCACGGGTGCGCCCGGTACACGTCCCAGCTCTGCCGCGCGTAGAGCTCCAGCCCCTGCCGCCACGGTCCGCTGGTCAGCTCCATCTCACCAGCGGCGGCGTCGAGCATGAGGTCGAGCAGCTCGGCCTTGCCGGGGACGTACCGGTAGAGCGACATCGTCGTGAAGCCGAGGTGCTCGGCGACCCGGCGCATGGTGAGCGCGTCGAGCCCCTCCTCGTCCGCGACCTCGATGCCGGCCGCGACGACGCGGGCGAGGCTGAGCGCCGGCTTGGGTCCCCGTGACGGCTCCGACGGCGCATCCCACAACAACCGGACGCCGCGCTCCGGATCCTCCTGCTTCACACCGCTCCCCTCGAAACCTCTTGCCTCCGAATCCTAGAACTGTGTATGAAGTACACCTGAGTATATGACGTACACAGTTCATGGGGGTGGACATGGGCCACGCGGTGCTCGCAGAAGGCCTTCGCAAGAGCTTCGCCAAGAAACCCGCGCTCGACGGGATCGACCTGGCCGTGCCGGCGGGCACGGTGTGCGGCCTGCTCGGCCCGAACGGCGCGGGCAAGACGACGGCCGTCCGCATCCTCTCGACGCTCCTCAAACTCGACGGCGGCCGCGCCGAGGTCGCCGGCTTCGACGTCGTCCGCGACGCCGTGCAGGTGCGGCACCGGGTCGGCCTGAACGGTCAACAGTCGACAGTTGACGATGTCCTCACCGGCCGGGAGAACCTGGTGATGTGGGGCAGGCTCTACCACCTGAGCCGGAAGGTCGCGGAGCAGCGCGCGGACGAGCTGCTGGCGCAGTTCGGCCTCACCGACGCCGCCGACAAGCGCGCCAAGGCGTACTCCGGCGGCATGCGCAGACGCCTGGACCTGGCGTCGAGCTTCATCATGGCGCCGCAGGTGATGTTCCTGGACGAGCCGACGACCGGCCTGGACCCGCGCAACCGCGGCGAGGTGTGGCGCGAGGTGAAACGCCTGGTCGCGGCAGGGACGACGGTCCTGCTCACCACCCAGTACCTCGACGAGGCCGACCAGCTCGCCGACCAGATCGTCGTGCTCGACACCGGCAAGGTCGTCGCCGACGGCCCGCCCGACCAGCTGAAGTCGAAACTCGGCGGCGACCGGATCGAGGTCGTCGTGCGCGACGCCGACGACCTCCCCACCACCGCCCGCCTGCTCGGCCCGGCCGCCGAGGTCGATCCCGACAACTACCGCGTCAGCGTCGCCGTCGACGACCGCGTCGCCGCACTCACCCGAGTGACCCGCGCACTCGCCGACGCCGGCGTCGAGGCCGAGGACATCGCCCTGCGCAGACCCACGCTCGACGAGGTGTTCCTCGCACTCACCGGCCACCGGGCGGCGTGATGACCACCCGCGCACTCGCCGACGACTTCGTCGCCGCACGGGCGACCCGCGAACGGGCCGTTCACGCGCTCCCCCACACCGACGTCGTCGTCGTCGCACCCACACGAGCCACCCGCGACCTCACGACCCGACGAGTCACAACCGCCGACGACGACGTCGTCGAAGTCGTCGTCGCACAGCCGGCCGACGACTTCGTCGCCGCACGTGAACGGGCCGTTCACGCCCACCCTCGCACCGACGACCTCGTCGCACACACATTCGACGGCGCCACCGACGAAGTCGTCGCAGAGCCGGCCGACGACCTTGTCGCCGCAAGCGAACGGGCCGTTCACGCTCACTCCCGCACCGACGAAGTCGTCGCGCACACATCCGACGGCATCGCCGACGAAGTCGTCGCGAACACGACCGGCGAGGTCGTCACCGCTACTACCGACGACCTCGTCGCGCGCATCTCAGGCGGTGTCGCCGACGAAGTCGTCGCACACACCGCCGACGACTTCGTCGCCGCACGTGAACGGGCCGTTCACGCCCATCCCACACCGACGACCCCGTCGCACACATCCGACGGCATCGCCGACGCAGTCATCGCGAACACGACCGACGACGTCGTCACCGCTGCCACCGACGACGTCGTCGCACTCGGGCGAGCCGCCCACGACCTGACACCCCACATGCCCACCAACGCCGACGAAGTCGTCGCGCACCCAGCCGACGACCTCGTCACGACACCCACACGGGTGACCCTCGACCCCACCAGCCTCAAGGCGGCGCCATGACCACCTACACGTTCGTCGACACGTACGTGGTCGCCAAGCGCGACCTCATCCACTGGGTCCGCCAACCGGTCAGAGTCCTGTCCGGCCTCCTCTACCCGATCGTGTCAGTGCTGATCTTCGCGTTCGTCTTCGGCAGCGCGATGAGCGTGTACGGCGGAGGCGACTACCGGGAGTTCCTGCTGCCCGGCATGCTCGGCCAGGCCGTCGCGTTCGGCACCGCCGCCACGCTGATGGTGGTGTCGCTCGACGCGGACCGCGGCGTCACGGACCGGTTCCGCGCGTCGCCGATGTCGCAGACCGGGGTGGTCGCCGGGCGCAGCATCGCGGACCTCGTCAACTCGTTCATCGAGATCGTCGTGCTGGTGCTGTGCGGGCTGGCGATCGGCTGGCGCTGGCACACCGGCGTCGGCGGGCTGCTGGCCGCGGTCGGGTTGCTGCTGTGGCTGCGGTTCGCGTTGATCTGGGTCGGCATCTACTTCGGGCTCGCGCTCAAGCCCGAGGCGGCGCAGGCGTCGTGGATGTTGTTGTTCCCGCTGACGATGTTCGCGAACACGTTCGTCTCGCCCGAGCTGATGCCGGGCTGGCTGCGGATCGTGGCGGAGTGGAACCCGCTGTCGTCGACGGTAGCGGCATGCCGGGAGTTGTTCGGCAACCCCGGTGTCGGCGGCGACTCGTGGGCCGCGCAACACGCGCTGCTGCTCGCCGTCGCGTGGCCGCTGCTGCTGATCGCGGTTTTCTGGCCGTTGTCCGTGCGGGCCTACCGCGACCTCAGCCGTTGAGCCAGTCGCGCACCACGGCCTGAACCTGCTCCGCGTCGAGGTGCAGGTTCAGGTTGTGGCCGACACCCCGCCGCAGGTGCAGCCGCACGTCCGGCGACGACACGAAGTACGGGCGCTCCAGCGAGAACAGTGCCTCCTGCGACGTGCAACCGTTGCCGCAGAACAACGTGTCCTCGCCTCCCGCGACCACCAGCACGGGAACGGTGATCGCCGCCGAGTACGGGGCGATGATCCCGAGCGCCATGCCGTCGGCCATCTCGGCCGCCGAGAACACGTCCTTGGTCTGCTCGTCGAGCGACACCACGTGCGGGTCGTACGAGCCGGGGAAGTAGAACATCTCCGCGCGGTGCCCCGGCCGCGTCGACAAATAGCCAGGGTCGTAGCCGGGGAACTTCGGGTCGAGCGGAGCCGGGTACGAGTGCCGCCGGAAACCGTCCGCGACGTTCGCCACGTCCAGCTGGTGCGTGAAACCGGTCAGCACCACGCCGTCGACGTCGTGGTACGTGCCCGCCTCGAAGATCGCGTCGACCGAGCCCATCGAGTGACCGACCAGCACGACGCGGCGGTACCCCTTGTCCCGCAACGACTGCACGACCTCGTGCAGAACGGCGGCCTGTCGCGTCGACGTGACCGTGACACCCAGCGGGACGCTGCTGCGGCCGGTGCCGAGACGGTCGAACGTCACCGTGGCGAAGCCGGAGCGGTTCATCGCGCGCTGGAACGAGTACTTCTCGGGCTGGTACGGGAAGTCCCAGTAGGTCGAGTTGTACCCGGCGCCGGGCACCAGCACGAGCACCGTCGGCGAGCCGGACGTGCACAGCTCGGACCGGGTGCCCGCGACGTCCATGTCCTCACAGGCAAGCGCAGTCGCCGAGGCAGGTGGTGCGAGGAGCAGAGCCACCAGCAGGGTGACGACCGCGCCGACGGTGGAGGCGCGGTCGTCCCGGCCGGCGGCGAGCATGCGAGTCACGTGACCGACTATGGCACGTGAGTGGGAGCGGTCCCTCCTATCGAGCCGGTTGAGACGGCGCTTCGCCACTTTGGATTCGGCGGGCGCCTGCGCGTCGTTCGGCGGCGAGCTGGCTCTGGTAGTCGAAGAAGTCGACCTCGATCGTGTGCCGCTTCGACGTCACGTACCGAGCGTGCAAACCCTTGCGGTAGCTGGTGATCTCGGCGTCCATGTCCGCGCGCGACGGCAGCGCGGCGCGACCCGAGACGAGGTCGGCGATCCACTCCGCCTGCGCCTCCGCGAGCGGCATGATCGCGCCGAGCGGCTGGATGAGTCCGAGGAAGTACAGGCCGCGGTGGGCCGGGTCGACGACCCGCCGGTACAGCGAGACCTCGTTGTCCCGCACGGAGACGACCGAGTCCGGCAGGAACGGCAGGTCGATCTTGTAGCCGGTGCAGTAGATGACGACGTCGACCTGCTCGGTGCTGCCATCGGTGAAGTGCACGGTGTCGCCGTCGAAGCGCTCGATGTTCGGCTTCACGGTGATGTCGCCGTGGCCGAGCCTGGTCAGCAGGTCGTCGGACACGGTCGGGTGCGCGTGCAGCACCTTGTGGTCCGGCCGCGGCAGGCCGTAGTCGGTGACCTTGCCGCGCGCGAGCCGCAGCATGAGCTGGAAGCTGAGGCGCTGGAACCAGAACGGCGTCTTCGACGCGAGCCACGACGTCGTCAGCTGGTCGGTCGGCATGCCGAACAGGTACTTGGGCACGATGTGCGCGCCCCGGCGCATCGCGAGGAACGTGCGATCGGAGACACGGGAGGTCTCGACCGCGAGGTCGCACGCCGAGTTGCCGATGCCGAGCACCAGCACCCGCTTGCCCTCGAACCCCTCGGGCGTCTTGTAGTCGTGCGCGTGCACCTGCGTTCCGGTGAACGAACCGGGGAACGCGGGCTCGGGCATCCGCGGCGACCAGTGGTGGCCGTTGGCGACGATCACGTGCCCGTACACGGCGTCCGTTTCGGCGCCGGTGTCCATTTCCCTCGTGGTGACGCGGAAGCCCTCATCCAGCGGCTCGACCTTCGTCACCTCGGTGCGGAACGCGATGCGGTCGCGGAAACCGTGGTGCTTCACGAAGTCGTCGAAGTACTCGGCGATCTGGAAGTGACTCGGGTATGCCGGGAGGCTCTCCGGCATCGGGAACGACTTGTACTCCATGAGCTGCCGCGACGTGTTGATGTGCAGCGACCGATACGCCGACGACATGCCGTTGTCGTTGAGGTAACGCCAGTTACCGCCGATTTCGGAACCCGTCTCGAAGCAGTCGAAGCCGATTCCTCGTGCGGACAGCACCTGACATGCGGCGATACCCGACGAGCCTGCCCCGATCACGCACACGCGGTCCATGAGACGAAGGATTCTCACGTTTACCCTCCGTGTCAACCGACGATAAGGTCATCGTTGCCGCCGCTGTATCTCCTTCTGCGAATAGAGGATGCATGCGTCGGCGAACGGTTGCCAGCGCTGTCGTGCTGGCACTGGTCGTGGGGTTCTGCGCTGTCGCGCAGGCCGCGCCAGCAGCCAAGCCTGAACCAGGCGGGCAGGTCGTCACACTCGTCACCGGCGACCGGGTCGTGCTCGGCGACCATCCGCGCATCGTCCCAGGTCAGGGTCGCGCGGACATCACGTTCCACACCTCGCGGGTGGCAGGCGAGCTCACCGTGGTCCCGTCGGACGCGGCGCCGCTGCTCACGTCCGGACGACTCGACCCGCGGCTGTTCAACGTCACCGCGCTCGCCCGCGATGGCTTCGATGACTCCCGCCCCGACCTGCCGCTCATCGTCACCGGCGCGGTCACGGCCTCGGTGGTGCGGGAACTGCCGGTTCTGGGCGGAAGTTCCGTTCTGGCGCGGAAGTCCGACCTCACCGGACTGTGGAAAACGCGTCAGTTCTCGCGGATCTGGCTCAACGGCAAAGCACATCTTGTCGACGACGTCAGCAACGCGCAGATCGGCGCACCCGCCGCCTGGCAGGCCGGGTTCACCGGCAAGGGCGTGACGGTCGCCGACCTCGACGGCGGCTACGACGCGACGCACCCGGACCTCGCGAACGTGGCCGGGGCCAAGGACTTCACCGGCACGACCACGACCGACGAGAACGGTCACGGGACGCACACAGCGTCCACGATCGCCGGCACGGGCACCGCGTCGGCGGGCAGGTACGCCGGTGTCGCCCCGGACGCCCGGCTGCTGATCGGCAAGGTCTGCACCGACGGCGACTGCCAGGAGGACGCGATCATCGCCGGCATGCAGTGGGCCGCGGACCAGGGCGCGACCGTCGTCAACCTGAGCCTCGGCGGCGGCCCCACCGACGGCAGGGACCCGCTCTCCCTGGCGCTCAACCGGATCAGCGCCGCGTCCGGCACCCTGTTCGTCGTCGCCGCGGGCAACTCGGGCGCGGCGCGCAAGGTCGGCAACCCGGCCTCGGCGGACCTCGCGCTCGCCGTCGGCAGCGTCACGAAGCGGGACGAGCTGTCCCGGTTCTCCAGCCAGGGCCCCAGGCTCGGCGACGACGCGCTCAAACCGGACATCACCGCGCCTGGCTCGGACATCATCGCCGCACGCGCGGCGGGCACGTCGATGGGCACTCCGGTGGACGCTCGCTACACCAGCGCCAACGGCACGTCGATGGCCACACCGCACGTGACCGGAGCGGCCGCTCTGCTCGCACAACAGCACCCGACCTGGAAGGCGTCCGAGCTGAAGGCCGCGCTGATGAACGCGGCCACGCCGTTGCGCGATCTCACCGTCTACCAGCAAGGCGCGGGGCGCCTCGACATCGGCCGCGCGGTCGCCCAGCAGGTCCGCGCGACGGCGGGCTCGGTGAGCTTCGGCCGCTTTCCGTGGCCGCGCAACGGAAAACCGGTCACCAGGAAGGTCTCCTTCGCGAACTCCGGCACGGAACCGATGACCCTGAACCTGACCGCTCCGGACGTGATCGCCTTGTCCGGCAGGACACTCACCGTGCCGGCCGGTGGATCCGCCTCGGTGGACCTCACGTTCACGCCGCGCGTGGACGGGTTGTTCAGCGGCTGGCTGACGGCGACGTCCGGCACCACCACGACACGGGTCGCACTGGGCGCGTCCGTCGAACCGGAGAGCTACGACGTGACCGTGCGCAGGGTGCTGCGCGGCGAGGACGACGAGAGCTGGTTCGGCGGGCTCGTGAACGTCACGACCGGCACTTACCACCGGTTGAAGTTCCTCGACGGCGACACTGAGGTGCTGCGCCTGCCCAAGGGCCGCTACGACCTCGTCGGGTTCAGCGAGTCGTCCACGGACGGCAAGCGGTACGCGTCCGCCATCGCGAAGCCGAACATCACCGTGTCGTCGCCGGTGACCGTCGTCGCGGACGAGAAGGCCGCCAAGGCGGTGTCCGCGAAGGCGGGCAAGGCGAAGCTGAACGCCTACCAGGCGAGCCTGGTGTTCGGCACGGAGTCGCTGACCTACCTCGCCTCGGCGGGCACCGCGCTCTACGCGACACCGACGTCCGCGCAGTCCGGCCGGGTGTTCGGGTTCTCCTACCGGCCGGTGCTCACCGACGGTGCCTCGGTCTACAACCTCGTTTTCGCGCAACGGGATCGCGTGCCGTCGACGCTCGCGTTCGAGGCACGCGACCTCGCCTCGGTGCGCGCGTCGTACTACGTGCAGGGCGCGCCGGCGTCGGCGACGCGGTCGGACAGCGCCGCGCTGCCGTGGGACGACACGGCGCTCGGGTTCACCGAGCTGCCGGTGCCGGTGCCGGGCACGCGCACCGAGTACTTCACCTCCGGCGCGGACGTGACGTGGCGGCAGTCGCTGGCGCTCACCGACGGCACGTCCAACGAGTACGTGCAGCACGTGCGCTCGTTCCCGCGCGGCGGCTCGTTCACCGACGAGTGGAACCGCGCGCCGATCGGCCCGGTGCCGAACCCGGTGGTGTGGCACGGCGACACCGTCGACCTCGGCGTCGCGCTGTTCGCCCCCGGAGACGCGTCGTCCGCGGGCGAGTCGGACGGGGTCAGCTCGGGCCGCATCACCGGCACGTCGACGTTGTCCCGCGACGGCGTGGTCATCGGGCGGTCCGACGAGCCGGGCGGCGGCACGTTCACGGCCACACCCGGCCCGCTGACGCTGTCGACCACGGCCGTCCGGTCGCAGGGGTTCTCGGTGCTGGGCACGCGCGTGGACGCCACGTGGACGTTCGACGGGCAGCGGCTGCTGTGCGTGCGCACGTCCGGCAAGGTCGACTCGCGCGGCCGGGCGCCGGAGGGCCCGTTCGACCTCGCGGTGCGCGTCGACGGGAACGCGGGTGCGGTGACCGCGCTCGAGCTGTCCGCGTCGTTCGACGACGGCAGGACGTGGACGAGCGTCCCGGTGTCGGAGGACAAGGCGCGGATCGTGCACCCGGCGGGTGACGGGTTCGTGTCGCTGCGCGGCACGGCGCGTGACGCCTCGGGCAACACCGTCGACCAGACGGTGATCCGCGCCTACCAGTACGGACGGTGAGCCCGATGGCCGGAACGAGTGATCGACAGTCGACCGAGGAGCCCAATACGTTGAGCCGCATGACCAAGCGCCTAGCCGTGCTGACCACCGCGCTGACCCTCGTGATCGGCGCGGGTGGCGCCACCGCCGCAGCGGCCCCGCAGCCCGCACCGGAGATCTTCGCGACCAACAACACCTCGGTCATCACCGACCCGGACGACCCGAGGCTGAAGAACAGGCTGATCCGGTTCGACGCCGAGGTGCGCGGCATCGTCGCCACCCACGGCGGCCACACCACCGGCAGCACGCTGCTCGACGGCGTCTTCTGGTCGAGCAGCCTCCAGCAGACCACCTACGAGCGCTCCCGCAAGTTCGACGTCCGCGGGCTGGGCACGGCAGGCCTGCGGCACACCGCGGACACCGTCCGCAAGCGCTTCAACCAGGAATCCGTTCTCACGTTCGAGTTCCTGCCGCGCACCTCGCCCAGGGCCGACGCCGTGCAGGCGGAGATCCCCGGCGTCACCGCGCAGCAACTGCGCACCGGGCTGGCGAACGACCCGGAAGCGCGCGAAAAGCTCGGCGGCGGGTCGGTGACGCTGCACGACAAGCTCATCCTGGTGGCCGACGAGAACGACCTGGCGCTCGTGCGCCGATTCGTCGAGAAGATCGGCGGCGACTGGGAGGAGGCAGAAGTGCGGACCGGCGCGTGGGAGTTCGTCTCCGCCGAGAGTTCCCAGAAGAGTCCACAGTGGAGCGAAGCCGCATAATCCATTCGCGGCCCTGACCTGCGCGACCTAGCCTGGACGCATGGCAGCAACGACCGTCCGCGGACAGAACGTGGACATCCGCATGTGGACTCGACCGGACGAGGTCGAGCCGTTCGCCATGCAGCAGCTCCAGAACATCTCCGCGCTGCCGTGGGCCGTGAAGCACATCGCCGTGATGCCGGACGTGCATTACGGCAAGGGCGCGACGGTGGGGTCGGTGATCGCGTTGCGCGACGCCGTCTCCCCCGCCGCGGTGGGTGTGGACATCGGCTGCGGCATGGCCGCCGTGCGCACGTCGCTCACCGCGAGCGACCTGCCCGCGACGCTGCGGGGCCTCCGCAGCCGCATGGAGTCCGTCGTGCCCGTCGGGTTCGGCCAGCACCGGCAGCCCGCGTTCACCGACCGTGACGCGAGCGACTGGCCCGCGTTCTGGAAGGCGTTCGACGACCTCACGCCCGCCGTCAAGGCGCGGGCGGAGAAGGCGCTGCACCAGATGGGCACGCTCGGTGGCGGCAACCACTTCCTCGAGGTCTGCCTGGACGAGTCGCAGCAGGTGTGGATCATGCTGCACTCGGGTTCGCGCGGGATCGGCAACGAGCTCGCGCAGCACCACATCGCGACCGCTCGGGGCCTCGCGCACAACGCCGAGCTCCCGGACCCGGACCTCGCGGTGTTCCTCGCGGGCACCTCGGAGATGGCCGAGTACCGGCACGACCTGTACTGGGCGCAGGACTACGCGCGCCGCAACCGCGGCGTGATGCTGCGCCTGGTGTGCGACGTGCTGCGCGCCGAGTTCCCGCACGTGCTGTTCGACGACACCATTTCCTGTCACCACAACTACGTTTCCGAGGAGCACCACTTCGGCGAGGACGTCCTGGTGACCCGCAAGGGCGCGATCCGCGCCGGTCTCGGTGAGCTCGGGATCATCCCGGGCTCGATGGGCACCGGCAGCTACATCGTGCGCGGGCTGGGCAACCCGGAGTCGTTCGAGTCGGCGAGCCACGGCGCGGGACGCAGGATGTCCCGCAACAAGGCGCGCAAGACGTTCACGACCGCGGATCTGCGTTCCCAGACAGCCGGTGTGGAGTGCCGCAAGGACTCGGGTGTGGTCGACGAGATCCCTGGGGCCTACAAGGACATCGACACCGTCATCGCGGACCAGTCCGACCTCGTCGAGGTGGTCGCGAAGCTGAAGCAGGTAATCTGCGTCAAGGGATGACGTTTGTGCGTCGTCAACTACGGGAAGCCCACCGACATCAGTCTCCTTGCCAACAGGAGGTTTTCGATGTCAACCGGCAGCGTCATCATCCTGTTGGTCGCGGTGCTGGTCGTACTCGTCTTGGTCGCTATCGCAGCCAAGGTGTTCATGCAGCGCAAGCGGCTGCGTGACCGGTTCGGTCCGGAGTACGACCGCACCGTGGCCGACAGCGACAACCGGACCGCCGCGGAGAAGGAACTCGCCGCGCGCGAGAAGAAGCACACCGAGTTCGAGCTGAAGCCCCTGACCCCCACCGCCGCCGACAGCTACGCGCGGCACTGGGCCGCGCTGCAGGAGCAGTTCGTCGACTCGCCGGCCAAGGCCGTCACGGACGCGGACCGACTGGTCACCGATCTGATGGCCGAGCGCGGCTACCCCACCGAGGGCTACGAGGCCCAGCTGAGCGTGCTGTCCGTGGAGCACGCGAAGACGCTGGAGCACTACCGTGCGGCGCACGACATCTCCGAACGCGAGGAGATCGGTGAAGCCGGCACGGAGGACCTGAGGACCGCGATGGTCCACTACCGCACACTGTTCGAGGACCTGCTCCACACCGGCGTCCGCAGGGAGAAGACCGATGTCTGAGCGTCACGCCGTCACGACCGAGGACCTGGCGAACCAGGAGTTCACCCCGGAACACCGGCGGTCGGACGAACCCATGACCGACGAGTTCCCGGAACAGCACCAGCCTGATCACGACCGGGCGCCGGACGACCTGCGGCCCGAGGCCGACGACTTCCGGCCAGAGGCCGACGAGCCGATGGCCGAGGAGCAAGTGGCCGACGAGCCGGTAGCCGACGAGCCGGTCGCGGAGACGCCGCCCGCAGTGGTGGACACGCCGAAAACCACTGAGCCGCAACGGACTCCGCTGTTCGAGAACGACGACATCGACCGGTTCCGCACCGACTGGCGTTCGCTGCAGTCCGATTTCGTCGACGACCCGCGCGCGGCCGTCCAGCAGGCCGACGAGCTCGTCGCCGAGGTGATGCAGGCGATGGCGACCACGTTCGCGGAGCACAAGCGGACGCTCGAGCAGCAGTGGTCGCAGGGTGAGGCGCAGACCGAGGACCTGAGGATCGCTCTGCAGCAGTACCGCGTGTTCTTCCAGCAGTTGCTGGCCGTCTAGTCACAACGAGTGCCCTGGCGCCATGGCCGTAACAGGTCATGGCGCCAGTTGTGTCCGATCAACTGTGTCCGATCAACTGTGTCCGATCAACTGTGTCCGATCAACTGTGTCCGATCAACTGTGTCCGATCAACTGTGTCCGATCAACTGTGTCCGATCAACTGTGTCCGATCAACTGTGTCCGATCAACTGGGGAGCTCGCGGATCTCCATCTCCAGCACGTCGATCTCGTCGCTGATGGCCTCGTCGAGCATGTCGTCGAGCAGCTTGCGGCAGTCGGCCGCACCGCACTTGGTCCGTCCGGAGCCGAACCGGGGAACCTGCTCCCACCAGACCGCCGGGTTGTTCCAGAACGAACCCGAGCCCTGGTCGACCCCCTCCAGGCAGCGCAGGCGCTTGTCGTGGTCGGGCATCGCCCGCACGAACTCGATGAAGAACGCCAGCGCGTCGGGGTTGCTCACCGGAACGGCGCCATAGCCGCGCAGGCAGTCCTCGAGTTCAGCGAGGAACTCGGCCTTGAAGGTCACGGCACACCCCGCTCCCTCCGCACCGTTGCGGTCTCCGGGTAGTCCCACAACAGTACCTCCGCAACTTGAGTCACAAACGAGTGCGAACGGGCGGTTCCTCCGCGCGTCCATCAGGATTCTGGTGACCCGCTGTCGATTTCGATGTGGCCGCTGCGTCATGGATGTAGCCGGATCGGAGCCTGAGGAGGATGCCATGCAATACGCACTGCTCATCTACCAAGTCGACAAGCACTGGGCGGAGGCCGACGAGGCCGAGCGGGCACGCATGTACGCGGAGCACGGCAAGTTCGTCGAGCTGCTCAACGCGCACGACGCGATGCGGGGTGGCGCGGAGCTCGCGCTGTCCGCCAACGCGACGACCGTGCGCAGGAACAACGGTGAGGCGCTGCTGACGGACGGCCCGTACGCGGAGACGACCGAGCAGATCGGCGGCTACTACATCGTCGAGGCCAAGGATCTGGACCAGGCGCTCGAGTTCGCGAAGGCCTGCCCCGCGGACATCGTCGAGGTGCGGCCTTTCGCACCTGCTTCGGAGCCCGGCTAGCCACATGATCCAAAATCGGGTCGAGCAGGCGTACCGCGAACACTGGGCACGCCTGCTCGCCCTGCTCACCGGCCAGTTCCGGGACATGGACCTGGCCGAGGACGCGCTGCAGGACGCGTTCGCCGACGCGGTGCGCACGTGGCGGAACGACGGTGTGCCAAGCAATCCGGCCGCCTGGCTGCTGACCACCGCGCGGCGGCGCGCCCTCGACCGCATGCGCAGGGAAGCGAGCAACGCTCGCAGAATGCCGCTGCTCGTGGTGGACGGAGGTGAGCCCGAGATGGCTGACATGTCAGCGATACCCGACGAACGGCTGCGGCTCATCTTCACCTGCTGCCACCCGGCGCTCGCGCAGGAGTCGCGGGTGGCGTTGACGTTGCGGTGCGTCGGCGGCCTGACGACACCGGAGATCGCGCGGCTGTTCCTGGTGTCGGAGACAACGTTGGCAGCCCGCATCGGCCGGGCCAAGAAGAAGATCGCGATGGCGGGCATCCCCTACCGGGTACCGGAATCGGGCGACCTGGCCACGCGGCTCGACGGCGTGCTCGCGGTCGTCTACCTCATCTTCACCCAGGGCTACGCGAACCGGGCCGAGCTGGCACCCGAGGCGGTGCGGCTGGGTCGCGTGCTGGCCGAGCTGCTGCCGCGCGAGCCGGAGGTGCTGGGGCTGCTGGCGTTGATGATGTTGCAGCACGCGCGCAGGCTGGCCAGGTTCGACGACGGCGGCGCGCTGGTGCTGCTGGCGGACCAGGACCGCGAGCTGTGGCGGTGGAACGAGATCGCGGACGGGCTCGCGGTGCTCAACCGCGCGCTGGCGGCCAATTCCCTTGGCACGTACGCGATCCAGGCGTCGATCGCGGCGCACCACGCGACCGCGCGACAGGCCGCGGACACCGATTGGGAGCGCATCGCCGTGCTCTACGCGGAGCTGGAACGCCTGACCGGGTCGCCCGTCGTGCGGCTCAACCGCGCCGCCGCGGTCGCCGAGTGGCAGGGGCCGGGCGCGGCGCTGAACCTGTTGGCGGGCTTGGACGAACTGCTCCCCCGCCACCACCGCCTGCCCGCGACGCGCGCGGAGCTGCTGTCCCGGCTCGGCCGCGACACCGAGGCCGTCGAGCAGTACGACCGGGCGCTGGAGCTGGTCGGCGACAACTCCGAGCGGGCGTTCCTCTGTGGACGGCGCGACGTCAGCGCTCGGCGTGCAGCCGGGCGATGAAGCTGAACCGGTCGCCCCGGTAGAGCGAGCGGGCGCGTTCGATCGGGTGCCCGTCCGTGTCGAAGGAAACGCGGTGCAGCAACAGCATCGGCAGCGCCGGGTTCGTGCCGATGAGCAACGCCTCGCGCGGCGTGGCGAGCACGGTCTCGATGCGCTCCTCGGCGTCCAGGAACTCGACGCCGAGCTTCTCGGTGAGGCACGCGTAGAGCGACGTCGTCGGGTCCAGCACGTCGAGCAGGCGCGGGAAGCGGATGGCCGAAAGATACGTCGACTCCAGGCCGATGCGCTCGTCGTCGGCGATGAGCACGCGTTCGAGGTGGAAGACCGGGTCTCCCGCTTCGAGCAGCAGGTCGCGCGCCAGCTGCTCGTCGGCGGTCACGCGTTCGCACGTGATCACGTTGCGGCTGGGCTCGACGCCCTGGCGCCGCATGCCCTCGGTGTAGCTGACGAGCGACAGCGGCTGCACGAGCTTCGGCGGCGCGACGAACGTGCCGCTGCCCTGGCGGCGGATGAGCTTGCCCTCCAGCACCAGCTCGCTCACTGCCTGCCGCAGCGTCACCCTGGAGACGGAGAACCGTTCCGCCAGCTCGCGCTCCGACGGCAGGACCGTGCCCTCACCGAGTGTCTCGACGAGGTCGAAGAGCTCCGTCTTCACCGCGTAGTAGCGGGGGACCCTGCCGTGGTCGGGTACACCGGCACGGACCGGGCGGTCGGCGCGGTGCGATGTAACGCGGTTCACGTTTTGTGAGCATACGTCACGGAACGTGCGGCGGTTCAGTGCTCTTCGGCACTGTTCAAAGGATTCAGTCCTTGAGCTGGGGCGGCTCGGGGATCTTGTAGCCGGAGGATCCGATGTTGTCCTCGAGCGACTTGCGCCAGGCACCGGAGTCGATCATCTTGCGGACCGCCGCGACGATCTTGGCCTTGCTGCTGGGGTCGTTGCGGTGGATGCCGATGCCGTACTCCTCCTTGCTGAACGGGTCACCGACGACCCGGAGCAGCTCGGGGTTCTGCGCGGCGTAACCGGCCAGCAGGACGTCGTCCGTGGTGACCGCGTCGACGTTGTCCGCGAGCAGCGCCGTGACGCAGTCGCTGAACTTCGCGTACTCGACCATCCGCACATCCTTCGCGAACTGGTCGCGGACGTAGGCGGCGGACGTCGAACCGGCCGTGGAGCAGAGGCGCAGCGTGCTGTTGAGCGACTTGGGGCCCTCGATGCGGCTCTCGTTCATCCGCACGAGGAGGTCCTGGCCGGCGACGAAGTACGGGCCGACGAAGTCGACGAGCTCCTTGCGCTTCTCGGTGATCGAGTAGGTCGAGACGACCATGTCGACCTCACCGGTCGTCAGTAGCGTCTCGCGCGAACCGGTCTGCGCTTCTTTCCAGACGATGTTGGTCTCGGACACGCCCAGCTCGTTGGCGACGTACTTGGCGACGTCGATGTCGAAGCCCTTGTACGAGTTGTCGAGACGACGCACCGACATGCCCGGCTGGTCGAAGGAGACGGCGATGGTGAGCTTGTTGGTAGCGCTCGCCTTGCCGACGATGGTCGTCTGGTCGCTGCTGCCGCACGAGGCGAGAACGAGCAGAGCCGCGCATGTGCCGGCCACCAGGCGAAGAACCGCTGCGGGCGTCATTCTCTCCCTCTTCGACTTGCTTGTGTGGGCGTGCGCCGACGCGAGTACGCGGACGTCCTCGTCCAGCGGTCCAGCGGTCGGCGATGCCGGAAACCTAGGCGGCCGATGGACGCATGTCCATACCCGGTCTCGAATAGAGACAACGGAATCGAGGCAACCTGAGTTCAGTTCAGATTTACCACAACTCAACGCAGGCGTCGCGGGCCGACGTCGTGCAGCGACTGCCGCGACCCCACGGTGATCTGCGCGCTGCTGACGTACGCCCCGGCGGCGGAGGCCATCACCGGCTCCAGGGTCAGGCACCGCACCTCCGGAAGGTCCTCGGCCAGCGCGGCCGAACGGAGTACCAGATCCTGCAAAGCGTCCAGGTCAGCGGGTTCGTCACCGCGGTAGCCGGCGAGCAGCGGGGCGGCCTTGGGCGCGCGGACCAGTGACGCGGCATCGGTGTCGGTCAGGGGTACCGCCCGGTAGGCCCGGTCGCCGAGGAGGTCGCTGACGAGTCCCGACAAGCCAAATGAGACGAGTGCGCCGAACGAGGGATCGTCCTGGAGGCCGAGCGTGCACGAGATTCCCTTGGGGGCCATGCGCTGCACGTAGACACCGTCCAGTTCGGAGAGCTCGACGAGGTCCGCGTAGGCGGCGCGGACGGACTCCGCGCCGGACACGTCCAGGCGCACGCCGACCAGGTCGGTGCGGTGGCGCAGGCGTTCGCTGGTGGATTTCATCGCGACCGGGAAACCGAGTTCCACGGCGGCTTCGACGGCCTCCGCGGCCGAGTGCACGATCCGGAACGGGACGACGTCGATGCCGTAGCAGGCGAGCAGGCGCACGGCGGTCTCGTCGTCGACGCGCACGTCGCCGTCGCCGAACTCGGCGAGCACCGCGTCCACAATGGAGCGGGCCTTCGCCGTGTCGATGCCGTCGGGCCGGATGAAGTGCCCCTGGGGCCTGGATCGCCAACTGGCGTACCTGGTGGCGCGGGCGAGCGCGAGCACGGCGCGTTCAGGACTCGGGTAGCTCGGGATGGAACCGCGTCCCGTGCCGGGAACCGCGAGCTCGTCCGGGATGCCCTCGACGGCGAGGAACGTCGACACGATCGGCTTCGTCTGCCCCGACACGGCTTCCCTGAGCGCGCGGGCGTAAGCCGTACCGGGAACGGCGAGCGGCGGGACGAAGACGACGACGAGCGAGTCGGTGTCCGGCCGGTCCAGTGCCTCCTGCACGGCCTTGGCGAACTCGATCGGGTCGGCCTGCGCGCCGACGTCGACCGGGCCCCAGGCGAGTTCGAGACCCTGCGCGAGGAGCGTGTCGGCGGCGAGGACGCCGATGGCGGTGGAGTTGCCGACGACCGCGACCTTCGAGCCCTTCGGCAACGGCTGGTGCGCGAGCAGGAGCGCGGTGTCGAACATCTGGGCCAGCGACTCGACCCTGATCACGCCCGCCTGTTCGAACAGGGCCTGCACGCTTGCTTCGTCAACCGGCACACCGGTGGCGGCGAGCGCGGGCGAGACGGCGTGGCGGCCGGACTTGACCGCGACGATCGGCTTGGTGCGGCCGAGCCTGCGGGCGAGGCGGGCGAACTTGCGCGGGTTGCCGAACGACTCGAGGTAGAGCAGGACGACGTCGGTCGCCGGGTCGGTCTCCCAGTACTGGAGGAGGTCGTTGCCGGAGACGTCGGCGCGGTTACCCGCGGAGACGAAAGTGGACAGTCCGAGCCCGCGTGACGCGGCGTTGGCGAGGATCGCGGTGCCGAGCGCGCCGGACTGGCAGAAGAAGCCTGCGCGGCCGCGGTTCGGGAACTTCGGTGCGAGGGTCGCGTTGAGGCGGACCTTGGGGTCGTTGTTCAGCACACCGAGCGCGTTCGGGCCGACGACGCGCATGCCGTGCGCGCGGGCCTCGGCGGCGAGCCTGCGTTCGGCGCTCAGGCCGTGCGGTCCTGTTTCGCCGAATCCGGAACTCACGACGACGAGTGCCTTCACGCCCTTGGCGAGACAGGCGTCCATGACCTCGTCGACGCTCGCGGCGGGGACGGCGACGACGGCGAGGTCGACGTCGTCGGGGATGTCGAGCACCGACGGGTACGCCCGCACGCCGCGCACGCTCCGGCGTTCCGCGTTGACCGGGTAGACGGGGCCTTCGAAGTCGGCGGACAGCAGGTTCGTGAGCACGGCGTACCCGACCTTGGTCGGGTCGGTCGACGCGCCGATGACGGCGACGGACCTCGGGTGCAGCAGGTTGTGCACGCTGCGCGCCTCGGCGGCCTGTTCGCGGGCGCGGGCGACGGCGACGGACTCGTCGGTGGGGTCGATGGCGAACTCGAGGTGCAGGACGCCCTCGTCGAACTCGCGACTGACCTGGTAGCCGGCGTCGCGGAAGACGCGGACCATCTGGCCGTTCTCGGCGAGCACCTCGGCCTCGAACTTGCTCAGCCCGACCTCGCGAGCGGCGGCGGCGAGGTGTTCGAGGAGGATCGAGCCCAGTCCCCTGCCCTGGTGGCCGTCCTCGACGACGAACGCGACCTCGGCCGAGTCGCCGTTGTCGTCCTTGTTGAGCCGGTCGAACCGGCCGACGGCGACGATGTCGTCGCCGAGGAGCGCGATGATGGCGACCCGGTCCTGGTGATCAACGGTACTGAATCGTTCCAGGTCGCGTTGCGGGATGCGCGGGTACGGGCCGAAGTAGCGGAAGTACCGGGTCCGCTCGGAGAGCCGCCCGTGGAACTCGAGCAGCTCCTCGCCGTCGTCGGGCGTGATCGGTCTGAGGTGGACGGTGCCACCGTCGGACAGGACGACGTCGGCTTCCCAGTGCCTCGGGTAGTCGTACGGGTCGGACACTGTCAGTCCCTCGGGTCGTCGGGGTCCAGTCCGTGCAGCGGGAAGACCGCGCGTCGCGTGTCGCGGATGGCCTTGTCGACGGCGTCGTCGCCGTCTCCGCCCCACGGCTGGTGCACAGGGTCGCACCCATCGGTCATCGACGCAGGCAACGGCCAGTTGGGCGCGATGCGCGTCGCGTGCGCGACCCAGTCGGCGGGCAGCGGCAGGTCGGGGTCGAGATCGCGGTCGAGGACGGTGGCGAGCAGGTGCGTCCAGCTGCGCGGCACGACCCTGAGCAGTTCGTACCCGCCGCCACCCAGCGCGAGCCACTTGGCGTCGTGCCTGGTCACCAGCTCGCGCAACGCGAGGTAGATCGCCCGATGCCCGTCGACCGACAGGTGCAGGTCGGCGAGCGGGTCCTCCTTGTGGGTGTCGGCTCCGCACTGGGTGACGATCACCTGCGGCTGGAACGCGTTGATCAGCGCGGGCACCGTCGCGTGGAACGCCCGCAGCCAGGCGCCGTCCTTCGTGCCCGGCGGCAGCGCGACGTTGACGGCGGTGCCCTCGGCTCCCTCGCCGCCGACCTCGCGCGCCCACCCGGTGCCCGGCCACAGACTCATCGGGTTCTGGTGCAGCGACACGGTCAAGACTCGCGGGTCGTCCCAGAAGGCGGTCTGCACCCCGTCGCCGTGGTGGACGTCGACGTCGACGTACGCGATCCGGTCGAACCCGTTGCGCAGCAGCCACGCGATCGCGACGGAGCAGTCGTTGTAGACGCAGAACCCGGCGGCGTGGTCGGGCATGGCGTGGTGCAGGCCGCCCGCGATGTTGACGGCCCGGTCGGCCTCGCCGCTCGCGATCGCACGCGCCGCGGTGAGCGAACCTCCGACGACCAGCGCCGACGCCTCGTGCATGTGGTCGAAGACGGGGTTGTCGGCGGTGCCGAGCCCGTGTCCGACGTCCCACCCGGCGGTCGGCGCCGCTTGGACGGCGCTCAGGTAGCCGGGCCGGTGGACCAGTTCGATCTCGTCGTCGGTGGCGGTGACGGGGCTGACGACGTCGACGCCGTCGAGCACACCGAGCCCGGTGGCGAGCCGCACGGTCAGGTCGAGGCGGACGGGGTTGAGCGGGTGGTCGCCGCCCAGGTCGTAGCCGAGGAAGGACCGATCCCAGACGACGGTGACTGGCTTACCCATGACCGCAACCTACCGACCAATCGGCCTATCGGGTGATCACAGCTTGGTCGCCGACGAGCAATCCCCCGGTTTGGCGACTTACAGTGACCGCGCTCGGTCGGGGATCAGGGGAACCGAATTGTCTTGACAGGGGTCTGACAACACATGCAATCGCGACTCGCCTCCGCACTCATCGTGCTGACGCTGGCCATCGGCGTGACCGGATGCGCCCAGCGCATCGGCGGTACGGCCCTGGCGGGCGCAGACGCCAAGAAGGCCTCTGAGACCACGTCGAAGAAGCCCCCGACGTCCTCGTCGAAGTCGACGAAGACCTCCGCCCCGCCGACGTCGACGAAGTCGAGCTCGGGCGACGTGAAGATCAAGGTCGCCAAGAAGACCGAAGGCTACGAGGACTGCGACATCCTCAAGCCGGCCGACATCGCCACCGCCGTCGGCGGCAAGGCCGGTGAGGGCGGCTGCGTCCAGAGCACCGAGAACCCGTACGCCGTCATCACCCAGATGGTGACGTTCGCCGACGCCGACGGCGAGAAGAAGCCCATCGAGGTCGGGGGCAACACCGCGTGGGAGGTCGTCGACAAGGAAGGCGACTGCTCCATCGTCGTCATGCTCACCGACGACCCCAAGGCCATCACCCCCGCGTGGGTCGTGAAGGTCCTCGAGGTCGACGACATCGACTCCTGCGGCATCGCGCTCAAGCTCGCGACGCTCGGCTTCGAACGCCTCCCGAACGCCTGAGTCCGCGCGGACCTCGACGACGCCGTCGTACGGGTCGGCGAGGTCCGCCGCAGGTTCAGCCGGTAGCGACCTCACGGTCCTCGGCGCACCAGTTCGACCACGACCCCGCGTAGAGGGTCGCCGGGTTCTCCCTGCTCGTGATGCCCGCCACCTCGAGCGCGAGCACCACCGACGATGCCGTCACACCGGACCCGCAGTACGCGCCGACCGGCTCGCCGGGCTTCACGCCGATCTTCTCGAAGCGCTCGTCGAGCTCGTCGGACGACAACCAGCGGCCGCCGTCGCCGAGGTGCCCGGCCGACGGCGCGTTCAGCGCGCCGGGGATGTGCCCGGCCTTCGGGTCGATCGGCTCCGTCTCGCCCAGGTACCGCTGCGGCGCCCGCGCGTCGAGCAGCGCACCGTCGCGGGCCAGCGCGGCGGCGCCGTCGGCGTCGACGACCGGCATCTGACCAGGCCGGACGACGAAGTCGCCGGGGATCTGGTCGTGGACGTGATCGGTCACCTTGAAGCCCGCGGCCTGCCACGCGGCGAAGCCGCCGTCCATCACCGCGACCTCCCGGCATCCGGCCCACCGCAGCAGCCACCAGGCGCGCGCCGCGACGGACCCGTCGCCCGCGTCGTAGACGACGACCTGCCCGCCCTCGCGGACGCCGACCCGGCGCAGCACCTCCTGCAAGCGCTCCGGATCAGGCAGCGGATGCCTGCCCGCGGGCCCAGGCGGCGACGACAGCTCGGTGTCGAGATCGACGAACAACGCGCTCGGGATGTGCGCGGCCTCGTAGTCTTGACGTCCGGGTGGTCCGCCGAGGCGCCACCGCACGTCGAGCAGGGCGAAGCCCGCTCCCCACTTCATCGCCTCGGCGACCGTTTCGGGAGTGATCAAGGGGTCCACACGCCCCATCCTGCCGAACCGGGACGACCTTGTCCCAGGCAAGACCACCTATGCGACTAACATTGACACCATACGAAGGGGAGCGGGTGTGAACGACCTCATCGACACAACGGAGATGTATCTCCGCACGATCTACGAGCTCGAAGAAGAGGGCGTGGTACCTCTGCGCGCCCGCATCGCCGAGCGACTCGGCCAGAGCGGACCGACGGTGAGCCAGACCGTGGGGCGGATGGAGCGTGACGGCCTGGTGGTCGTCGCCGACGACCGCCACCTCGAGCTGACCGAGCAGGGCCGCAACCTGGCCATCGCCGTGATGCGCAAGCACCGCCTTGCCGAGCGCCTGCTGGTCGACATCATCGGGCTCGAGTGGGAGCACGTCCACAGCGAGGCGTGCCGCTGGGAGCACGTGATGAGCGAGGCCGTCGAGCGCAAGCTCGTCAAGCTGCTCGGCAACCCCACGACGTCGCCCTACGGCAACCCGATCCCCGGCCTCGACAAGCTCGGCGACGGCGAGCCCGCCCCGCCCGCCGAGGCGGACCTCATCCGGGTGGACGAGGTGGCCCGCCGCGGAGGCGGCCGAGTCGAGGTGCGCCGGATCGCGGAGCACGTCCAGCTCGACCCCGACCTGATGGCCGAGCTCCGGCAGGCCGGCGTAGTGCCGGGCGGCACGGTCGAGATCGACTCGCTCGGTTCAGGCAAGGTCGTCCAGGTCCGCGGCAACGGCAACACCGCCGAGCTCGACCCCGCGGTCGCGCACGCCGTCCTGGTGCTGGCCCGGTGACAGCTGGCTCGCTGACTCCGGCAGCCAAGGCGGCCTCGGCGTTCGAGCGTCAGCACGGGCGCGCACCCGAGGGCGTCTGGTCGGCTCCCGGCCGCGTCAACCTCATCGGCGAGCACACCGACTACAACGACGGTTTCGTGCTGCCTTTCGCACTGCCGCACCGCATCGCGGTGGCGGCCGCGCGCCGCGCCGACGGGATGCTCACCGTGAGCACCCTCGGCGACGACGGAGGCGTCCAGCACTCCCCGCCGGTCTCGGTGGCCGACCTGGCCCCCGGCACGCTCTCAGGGTGGAGCGCGTACCCGGCCGGTGTCGCCTGGGTGCTGCGCGACCAAGGCGTGCACGGCGGCGCCGACCTGGTCATCGCCGGGGACGTCCCCGCCGGTGCCGGGCTGTCCTCGTCGCACGCACTGGAGTGCGCGGTGGCGCTGGCGCTGCTCGGACTCGCCGAGCGGTCCGCCGAGCGCCCGGACATCGCCCGCTGGGTGCAGCGGGCCGAGAACGACTTCGTCGGCGCACCGACCGGCCTGCTCGACCAGACCGCGTCGCTGCAGTGCGTCGAGGCGCACGTGCTGTTCCACGACGTCCGCTCCGGCAAATCGGAACAGGTTCCGTTCGACGCTGCGGCGAGCGGGCTGGAGGTGCTGGTGATCGACACCCGCGCCAGCCATTCGAACACCGACGGCGGCTACGCCTCCCGGCGCGCGGGCTGCGAACGCGCCGCCGAGATCCTCGGTGTCCCCGCTCTGCGCGACGTCGACGTCACCGAGCTCGACCAGACGCTCACGCGGCTGCCGGAGGACGTGCGCCCATTGGTGCGGCACGTGGTCACCGAGAACGACCGCGTGCTGCGGACGGTCGACCTGCTGCGCGCCGGACGGCTGGCCGACGTCGGTCCGCTGATCTCGGCGTCGCACGCGTCGCTGCGCGACGACTACCGGGTCTCGTGCCTCGAGCTCGACATCGCCGTCGACTCGGCCATGTCCGCGGGCGCCCTCGGTGCCCGCATGATCGGCGGCGGCTTCGGCGGCTCGGCCATCGCGCTGGTGCCGACCGGCCTCCACACCGAGGTCGAGCGGGCCGTGCTCGCCGGGTTCGCGGCACGCTCCCTGACCAGGCCCCGGCTCTTCACCGCGGTTCCGGCCGCCGGTGCCGGCCGTGACATCTGACTGACTAGGAATGCGAGGAACGCGGTGAAGCTGCTCGTGACGGGTGGTGCCGGATACGTCGGCAGCGTGTGTGCGGCTCGGTTGCTGGAAGCCGGGCACGAGGTCGTCGTGCTCGACGACCTCTCCACCGGCCACGCGGACGCGGTCCCTGCCGGCGCCCGATTCGTCCAGGGCGACATCGCCGACGTGATCGGTGAAGTTCTCGCCGAGGGCTTCGACGGTGTGTTGCACTTCGCGGCGAAGTCCCTCGTCGGCGAGTCCATGCAGGACCCCGGCAAGTACTGGACGGGCAACGTCCTGACGGCGATTCGCCTGCTGGACGCGATGAAGGAGCACGGCACGCCGAAGCTCGTCTTCTCCTCCACTGCCGCGACTTACGGCGAGCCTCGGGAAGTTCCGATCCCGGAGACGGCGCCAACCCACCCGACGAACACCTACGGCGCGACCAAGCTCGCGATCGACCATGCGATCACGTCGTACGCGCAGGCGTTCGGCATCGCCGCGACGAGCCTGCGGTACTTCAACGTCGCCGGCGCCTACGGGCACATCGGGGAGCGGCACGCGGTCGAGACGCACCTCATCCCACTGGTGCTGCAGGTGGCACTCGGCCAGCGGGAGCACATCCAGATCTTCGGCGAGGACTGGCCCACCGAGGACGGCACCTGCGTCCGCGACTACATCCACGTCACGGACCTCGCCGACGCCCACCTGCTGGCCGTCGAGACCTCCGTCGCGGGCGAGCACCGGATCTACAACCTCGGCAACGGCACCGGGTTCTCGGTCAAGCAGGTCATCGACACCTGCCGCGAGGTCACCGGCCACCCGATCCCGGCCGTCGTCGCTCCCCGCCGTGCCGGCGACCCGGCCGTCCTCGTCGCGTCCGCCGAGCGCGCCCGCACCGAGCTGGGCTGGAAGCCCGAACGCGCCGACATCGCGGGCATCGTCCGCGACGCGTGGGAGTTCACCAAGACCAGGCAGGGGGCCTGAGTGACGGACTTCGCCTCGCTCGACAGCTACAACGCCACACCCCGCGTCTCGTCGCTCGCCGTGTCGCCGGACGGCACCCGGCTCGTCACGGTGGTGTCGTCGCTCGCCGCCGACGGCAAGACCTGGCAGGGCGCCCTGTGGGAGATCGACCCGCTCGGTGCCGCTCCCGCCAGGCGGCTGACCCGGTCGTCCAAGAGCGACTCCAGCCCGGTCTTCACCCCGGACGGCGCCCTGCTGTTCCTGTCGAGCAGGCCCGACCCGACCGCCAAGCCTGGCGACGCCACCGACAAGACCGCCCTCTGGCAACTGCCGGTCTCGGGCGAGGCCGCTGAGGTCTTCCGCCCCGGCGGTGGCGTCGGCCAGGTGCTCGTCGCCCGCGACGCGGGGACCGTGCTGCTCTCGGCGTCCGCGCACCGCCTGGTGGACTTCGGCGCCGCGGACGACGTCAAGCGCAAGGCCCGCGAGGATTCCGGGGTCACCGCGATCCTGCACGAGTCCTACCCGATCAGGCATTGGGACGCCGACCTCGGGCCCGCTCACCCGCGCCTGCTGACGGCTCCGGCCGTCCCGTTCGACGAGCCGGTAGAGCTCACCCCGGACGCCGACGGTCGCATCGCGGAGGACGTGGCGATCAGCCCGGACGGCCAGTGGGTGCTGTACGGGGAGGAGGTCGAGGTCAGCGCCTCCTACGGCCGCCACACCGTGCTGCGCCTCGCCGCCGCGGACGGCAGCGGCTCGCGCGTGCTCGCCGACGTGGAGCATCACTCGTTCTACCAGCCGACGTTCACCCCGGACTCGTCCGCGGTGATCGCGGTGCAGGCCCGCGACTCGACGCAGTCCTCGCCCACCCGGCACTGGCTGGTCCGCATCGACATCGCCACAGGTGCCGTCGAGCAGCTCGCGCCGTCGTTCGCCGAGGAGCCCGAGTTCCCGGTCGTCAGTCCCGATGGCGGCTCGGTGTTCTTCATCAGCTCCCACCTGGGGCACCAGCCGGTCTGGAAGCTCGACCTCGCCTCCGGCGAGATCATCAAGCTGACCGTGTCCGGTGCCTACACCGACGTCCGCGTCGCGCCCGACGGCTCCGCTGTCTACGCCCTGCGGAGCTCGGTCGACCACCCGCCGCAGCCGGTCCGGATCGACCCAGCTGTGGCGGACCAGGATCCCGTGCGGCTGCTGGCGCCGGGCGCTGTCACCTCGGTGCCGGGGACCCTGAGCGAGCTGTCCGTGAAGGTCTCCGACGGACGCACCGTCCGCGCGTGGCTGGTGCTGCCGGAGTCCGACGCGCCAGCTCCGCTGCTGCTGTGGGTGCATGGTGGTCCTGTCATGAGCTGGAACGGATGGAGCTGGCGCTGGAACCCGTGGCTGATGGCCGCGCGGGGCTATGCCGTGCTGCTGCCCGACCCGGCCCTGTCCACCGGCTACGGCCCGGACTTCATCGAGACCGGCTGGGGCCGCTGGGGCGGTGCCCCCTACACCGATCTGATGGCGATCACCGACGCGGCGGTGGAGCACCCGGCGATCGACTCCTCGCGCACCGCGGCGATGGGCGGCTCGTTCGGCGGCTACATGGCGAACTGGATCGCCACGCAGACGAGTCGCTTCAAGGCGATCGTCACGCACGCCTCGCTGTGGAACCTCGACGCCTTCACCGGTACCACCGACGAGTCGTTCTACTGGATCCGCGAGATGGGTGACCCGATCGCCCGCCCCGAGCAGGTCCTGGCCAACTCGCCGCATCTGCGGGTCGCCGACATCAAGACGCCGATGCTGGTGATCCACGGCGACAAGGACTACCGGGTGCCCATCGGTGAGGGGCAGCGGCTGTACTTCGACCTCGTCCGGCACGGCGTGCCCGCGAAGTTCCTGTACTACCCCACCGAGAACCACTGGATCCTCACGCCGGGGAACGCGAAGGTCTGGTACGAGACGGTGTTCGCCTTCCTGGCCGAGCACGTGCTGGACCAGGGATGGGAACGGCCCGAGCTGCTCTGACCCGGTCGTCGCGGTCTGGCTGCCCGGACTCCGGTCCGAGCAGCCAGACCGCACCAGGGCTCATTGCTGAGCACCCGCCGCGAGGTGCCAGGCGGCCTCCTGCGCGGCACCTTGCGCCAGCGCCCGGATGCGTGCGGGAGCGAGGCCGCAGTCGAGCGCGTGGCGCAGCAGGCCGGCCAGACGATGCCCTGGGCACGCCGTCTCCGCGGCGTGCAACGCGACCGAGGCCAGCCCGCCGTCGCCGCGCAGGTACGCGGTGAAGGCGAGCAGCGTCGCCGGGTCAGCTCGCTCGGGCGCGGGACAGCCTCGCGTCATCTCCAGCCACAGGTGCTCGGCCGCGGCCGACGTGGGTCCGATGGAGAACGAGAGGCTGGCGTCACGGACGCGGTCGTCGGACAGGGCCATGAGGAGACGCACGATCTCGTCGTCGGTGAGCGGGTTCGTCCGGCTGGGGAACTCGCCCACCGCGTCACGCACCAGGCGAATACCCGCCGCTGTCGCGATGCGCTGTTCCTCGACGGCTTCGTCGAGGAGAGCCGATCTGCGGGCCAGCACGTCGTCCGGCGCCGGGGCCACCAGCGCGGCCATCTCCGCCCGGTTGGAGAACGTGACGATGCCCGCCGCCGCGCTCGCCGCGGCGACCGGGGACGAGCTCGGGTCCGGCATCGTGCCGCCGCAGTCGATGTCGTCGTAGCAGTACCAAGGGGCGCCGGTCTGGCACGACTGCACCCACACGGCGTGGGCGACGGCCACGCCGATCGAGTCCACGGCGTCGTCGAGCACGTCGATCAGCTTCTTGTGGGGCAGTTCTTCCGGTGGGTCGGCTGTGCCGACGCCGCCGAACACGAGGAGCAGCACGCTGGTCGGCTGGTGCTCGCGTATCGGAATGAGCAGCTGTTCGGCCAGCGGCCGGCGGTGTCTGGCCAGTGGCAGGTCGACGCGCATGGTGAACGTGAGGTTGTGCTCGTGCATGGCCATGACGACCAGCGAGTCGTCCGGGTGGAACCCGAGTATGTGCGGCACGGAGGCGATCAGGTCCTCGGGAGCCAGCACGCGGAGCGGGGGCAGGAGTGGGGTGGTCATGGCGCCACTCTGCTCCGTTTGGCGCATTCCGTCCTGCCCCTTGGTCCCGGTTGTGGACAGGTGCCTGGGTGTGGACAGGTCGGGATCTTGGACTGGCTGAGGGCGGGGGTTTGTCGGGGGTGGCGTCTAGGGTGCCGCGGGTTCACGGCAACGGGGGCGTGACCACGGTCGTGGTCACGCCCCCGCGTCAGTGCGAACCGATCAGCCGAAGGAGTGGAACAGCGCACCCCAGCCGCCGACCACGGGCAGCTTGACCGTGGTGCGGGAGAGGTCCAGCGACAGACCAGCACCCGGCTTCGGGCGCAGGGTGTAGTCGTAGTCGCTGGAGATCAGCACGAACTCGAGCTTGTGGCCGGTCTTCAGGATGTAGTCGTCCGGCACGAGCTCGACCTCGACGTCGTAGGACTGACCAGGCGTGATCGGCTTCGTCCTCGACGGGCTGACCCGGTTCTGCGGATCGGTCCAGCCGCGGGTGATGACGTGCGACGTGCCGTTCGGCGCACGGTCGACCAGCAGGGTCGTCACGTTCGCCGCCGGCCGGTCGAACGCCAGCCGCAGGTCGGCGCGCGCGACACCGGAGAGCCGGATGTCCTTGCGCGTGGCGGGCGACGAGTACGACAGCCGGTTCGGCGACGACGGCAGGTCGATCAGCGACTCGGCGGTCTTGCTGGAGTCGTCGGTCAGCTTCTCGACCGCGCGGCCACCGGACCACAGGCCGATGCCGCCCTTCGCGGAACCGCCCGGCGTCAGCTTGAGCCGCACGTCCGACGCGTTCGGCGACGGCCACTCGGCCTCGTCGACCCACGTCTTGTCCTCGCGCTGCAGCGTCGCCTTGGGCTCGCGGTCGACACCGTTGCGCTGGCCCCACAGGTACTGGGTGAACCAGCGGTTGAGCGTGCGCCGCCACTCGACGGACCGCAGCGTGTCCGCGTCGGTGTGCCCGGACTGGTGCAGCCAGATCTTGTGCGCCACACCGTTGCGCTTCAACGCCGAGTACCACTGCTCGACGTGCGTCATCTTGACGTTCCAGTCGTTCAGCCCGTGCACCGCGAGAACGGCAGCACGCACCTTGCGGGCGTCGTTGACGTAGTTGCGCTCGTCCCAGAACTTGCTGTAGTCGCCGGTGATCCGGTCCTGCTCCTTGGCGATCTCGGCGATGACCGGCTTGCAGATCTCCCGGTCGGCGCGCGTGTAGACGTACTCGGCGAGCACGTCCTCGTCCTCGCCCTGGAACGTGCCGGGCGCGACGACGGCGCCGTCAGCGCGGTAGTAGTCGTACCAGCTGGAGATCGCCGCGATCGGGACGATCGCCTCCAGGCCCTTCACGCCAGTCGACGCGACCGCGTTGGGCAGGGTGCCGTTGTAGGAGACGCCCATCATGCCGGTCTTGCCGGTCGTCCACGTCGCCTTCACGGCGGCGCCCGCGGCGTCACGGGCCGACGTGCGGCCGTTCAGCCAGTCGACGACGGACTTGGCGCCGACGGTCTCGTTGCGGCCGCCCGACGTGGGGCAGCCGGTGGACTTGCCGGTGCCGAGCGACTCCGCGTAGACGACGGCGTAGCCGCGCGAGATGAAGTAGTCCTGGTAGCGCGTCGAGATGATCGGCTGCGGACCCACGGCTGCGGCGACGCGCTCGTCGGCCGACGCCTTCGTCAGCTTGCCGGTGCGCTTGTCCGGCACGTACAGCTCGACGTCGACGTTGTGGTTCGCGACGTCGTTGCCGCCGGAGAAGTACGGGCTGACCATGTAGACCACCGGGACCTTGAGTCCGCGGTCGGTCACCTTGGGCCGGACCACCTCGGTGTAGACCTCGTCGTCCTTGCCGTCACGGTCGCTGTCGACCGGGGCTCGGACCCAGAGGCTCTCCTTGACGACGTCCTTCGGGTCGAAGACGGGTTGAGCCTCGCCGTCTTTGAACACCGGGCCTTCCTGCGCGAACGCGGTAGCCGGGCAGAACGGCAGTGCGAGCACGGCCGCGAGCATTGCGGCTCTTCGTGCACCCCTCACGAGGGACCCCCAAGAAAGAATGGGTAATTGAACAGGGATAGAACGCACCCTCCACCGCGTCCACAAGACATGTCAAGCGCACTTCTGGTCCACATAGGACAGAGATGGAAAACACCCGACGAACGACCCCTTGACCTGAGACCATCAGGCGTGCTCTTTCGGACTTCGTCGCCGCGCTGCCCAAGGTCGAACTGCATCTGCACCTCGTGGGCGCGGCCTCGCTCGACACCGTGCTCACCCTGGCCGGAAACCATCCCGACGGTCCCGTTCCGACCGACGAAAACGAACTCAGGGAGTTCTACGCGTTCACCGACTTCCGCCATTTCATCGAGGTGTACGGGAAGGTCAACGATTTGGTGACGACCGGCGAGGACGTCACGACTTTGGTGGTCGGACTCGCGCGAGACGCCGCGCGGAGCAACGTGCGCTACGCCGAGGTGACGGTCAGCGCGACCAGTCACCTGCGCGTGGGCATCGCGCCCGACGAGCTCACCGAGGCACTCGAACGGGGTCGCGCCGCGGCGAAGGCCGACCACGGCGTCGAGCTCGCGTGGATCTTCGACGTTCCCGGACTGTGCGATCAGGACTTCGGGCTCACGAGCGCGGACTACGCGACCAAGTACCGGCCGGACGGCACCGTCGGCTTCGGGCTCGGCGGGTTCGAGGCCGACGCACCGCGTGCGGCGTTCAAGGACGCGTTCGCTCGGGCGCGTGACGCCGGACTGCATTGCGTCCCCCACGCGGGTGAGACGACGCCGTCGTCGGAGATCTGGGCGGCGCTGACGCATCTCCACGCCGAACGCATCGGGCACGGCGTCAGCGCCGTCGACGACCCCGACCTCCTGAAGCACCTCGCGGACCACGGCATCCCGCTCGAGGTGTGCCCGACGTCGAACTTGCGTACAGGTGTCATCAGTCAACTGTCGACACATCCCCTGCCGCGACTGCTCGACGCCGGCGTCGCGGTGACGCTCAGCACCGACGACCCCGGCATGTTCCACACCGACCTCGACCACGAGTACGTGCTGTGCGCGGAGGAGTTCGGGCTCGGCACGAGCGACCTGGCCGCCATCGCCCTCGCCGGCGTGGACGCGTCGTTCGCGCCGGACGAAACCAAGAGCGCGATCCGGGCGGAGATTGCTACGTTGTAGACGTGTACGTCATGGTGCCGCTCCCCCTCTACGGGGAGGACCATGAGCGCGGCGACCTCGACTGGTGAGTGACGGGCCCGATCCCGTCCACCCTCACCTGTTCGAAAGGTTCGTCATGCACAAGTTCATCTTCGGGCTGCCCAAGGTCGAGCTACACGTTCACCTCGTCGGCGCGGCCAGTACCGACACCGTTCTCACGCTCGCGCGCAGGCACCCCGAGGTCGGAGTCCCCACGGACGAGACCGAGCTGAGGAAGTTCTACGAGTTCACCGACTTCGACCACTTCGTCGACGTCTACGTGAAGGTCAACAGCCTGATGCTCAGCGGCGAGGACGTCTCGACGCTCATCACGGGCCTCGCCGAGGACCTGGCGTTCAACAACGTCCGCTACGCCGAGGTGACGGTGAGCGCGGTCAGTCACATCCAGATGGGCGTCGCACCGGACGAACTCAAGGCGGCGCTGGAGACCAGCCGCGTGCGCGCGCTCGCCGAGCACGGCGTGCACCTGGCGTGGATCTTCGACATCCCCGGCCTGCGGACACCGGGCGAGGAGCAGGCGACACTCGACTTCGCACTGCGTCAGCGACCCGGCGGCACCGTCGCGTTCGGGCTCGCCGGCCAGGAGGCCGGCCGGGACCGGGAGGGCTACCGCTGGGCGTTCGACATCGCACGTGACGCGGGACTGCACTGCGTCCCGCACGCCGGTGAGATGACCGGCCCGGCGACGATCTGGGCGGCGATCCGCGCGCTCCAGGCGGAGCGGATCGGTCACGGCATCAGCGCGGTGCGGGACCCGGCGCTGCTGAAGCACCTGGCGGACACCGGGATCCCGCTCGAGGTGTGCCCGATCTCGAACCTGCGCACCAACGTCGTGCGCTCGGCCCAGGAGCACCCTCTGCCGCAGCTGCTGGACGCCGGCGTCGTCGTCACCCTCAACACCGACGACCCCGGCATGTTCCACACCGACCTGAACAGCGAATACCTGTTCTGCCACCAGGAGTTCGGGCTCGGCCGGTCGGAGCTGGCCGACCTGGCGCGCAACAGCGTGCGCGCCTCGTTCGCTCCTGACGAGCTGAAGTCCCGGATCCTGAAGGAGATCTCAGAGCATGCCGGATAGCCGGTAGGCGACGAGGGAACCGGCCACGGCCACGTTGAGGCTGTGGCCGGTTCCGATCATCGGGATCTCGACGCATTGGTGCAGCAACGGCAGGGCCTCCGCCGGGATGCCCGTCGCTTCGTGGCCGAGCACGACCACGGTTCGTTCTCTCGCGGACGGCAGGTCGGCGAGGCGGACGGCCTCGTCGGCCAGTTCGACGCCGATCACCCTGGCGGTCGCGCGCTGCTTTTCCAGCCACCCCAACGGGTCTCCTGTGCGGTGCACGCAGCTGGCTTTGCGGAGCGTGTTGCCGCGGGCGAGTGCCTCGTCGACCCAGCGGAACGGTGGGACGACGAGGCACGCGCCGACGGCGTCGCACGTGCGGAGGAGTGTGCCGAGGTTGTCGCCGTGCATCGGCCACAGGGCGGCGATCAGCAGGTGGTCCCAGCAGCGGTGGGAACGGGTGCGGCGTTGCTTGTCCAGCTCTGCGCGGGTGCGCACGTGCACTGCCATGCGTGAGGGCGTTTCGCGGCACGCCCGGAGCCATCGACGACGAAGGTGTCCTCTCCAGCATAACTTCGACGCCCCGGATCGCCTCCACGGTTTGCCGCCACGCTCACGCAGGCGTCCCCGCCGGGGGTCCCCCAATTCTTACTCTGCCACGAAGCACCGACAGTTTTGGCGCCTCTGGTGCGGTGAACGGCCCGTTCACCGCACCAGACAACGCTTCCGCCTGCTCTAGGCGGTCACTCCCAGCAGAGCCACGACGGCAGGGGCTCGGTGTGCAGCACACCCAGGCGCTGGGTCGCGCGCGTCAGCGCCACGTACAGCTCCCCCGGCGTCATCCGCTGCGGCTCCGTCACGATGACGACGTCGAACTCCAGGCCCTTCGCCTCGCGAGGTGTCATGCCACCCGACCCGATCACCGCGATCGTCCCGGTGGTGTGCATCTCCAGCTCGACCCGCACGGCGTCGTCGAGGTCGAGGACGAACCGCGCCCACGGCCGGATCCCGTTGCGCCGCACGGACATCGGCACGACCGCGAACGGGTCGACGAGCTCGAGCACGGGCGCGGCCACGTCCATGACCTCGCCCGGCGTGCGGTAGTTGATCTCCAGCCTGCGGTAGCCGTACCGCGAGTGCACCTCGTCCCAGCTCCGCACACCGGAAGCGGACTGGCGCTGCGCCAGGTCACCCACGATCGTCATGGACTTGGCGGGACAACGGCGCATAAGCACCCGCCAGTCCATCGGGGACAGCTCCTGCGCCTCGTCCACCACGACGTGGCCGTACGTCCACAGCCGATCGGTCACGGCGCGTTCGGCGAGTGTCCGGTGGTCCCTGACCGTGTTGCGGGATGCCAGCGTCACCTCGTTCACCCAGTCGTCGGCGACCCCTCCCTCCTCGTACTTGTCCTCGTACATGTCCGTGTCGATCTCGATCACGTCCAGCACACCCCGCGCGTAGGCCAGCGCCTCGCGTTCGGCGGCCGAAACGGCGCGTTCCTCGCTGCCGTCGGTACCCAGCAGCTCGGCCAGTTCGTCCAGCAGCGGCACGTCGGACACGGTCCACGCGGCGCCGTCGGACCGGTGCAGCCGGGAGAGCCCGATCCGGAAGCACCGCGAGTGGTACAGGTCCGCCAGCAGCTGCTCCGGTGTCAGCAGCGGCCACAGCACGTCGACCGCACGCCGCAGGTCCGGGCTCCCGAGCAGCTCCCGGCGCACGTCCGCCTCGATCTCCGCCCAGTCGTACCCGATCAGCTCCACCGCGGGCAGCACCAGCTCCTCCGCCAGCGCGAGGAAGAAGTGCTTGCGCGCCGCGTTGTGCGGCAGGTCGAGCGACCGGGCCTTCTCCCGCGCGACGGCGGCGACGTAGGCGTCCAGCGGGACGACCACGTCCTCCAGCTCGATCGGGATCGGCTCGACCGGGACCTGCTGCCGGTCGGCGACGGCCGCGCGCAGCGCGTCCAGCACATCCAGCGAACCCTTGAACCGCTGCAGCTCAGGGGTGTCATCCCGCGACGTCGACACGCCGGGGTAGAGGTCGCCCGGCGTCGCGAACACGACGTCGGTCTCGCCGAGTGAAGGCAGGACGTTCCCGATGTAGGTCAGGAAGCCCGCGTTCGGCCCGACGATCAGCACGCCCTTGCGGGACAGCCGCTCGCGCTGCGTGTAGAGCAGATACGCGACGCGGTGCAACGCGACCGCCGTCTTGCCCGTGCCCGGACCGCCCTCGATCACCAGCACGCCCTGGTGGGTTTCGCGGATGATCTCGTCCTGCTCCGCCTGGATGGTCGCCACGATGTCGCGCATCGTTTCCGACCGCGGTGCGTCCAATGCGGAACGCAATGCCCGCATGTCGGACAACAACTCGTCGTCGTAGAAGTCCCGCAGGTCACGGCCACGCGTGTGGAAATGACGTCGCAGGACGATTCCCTCCGGATTCGCGGCGGTCGCGGTGTAGAACGGCCGCGCCGCCGGAGCCCGCCAATCGGTCAGCAGTGGTTCGTAGTCGCAGTCGAACAGGCCCACCCTGCCGACGTAGGTCGATGTGCCGTCCTCACCGTCGATCCGGCCGAAGCACAGCCCCTCCTCGGCCGCTGTCAACCTGCTGACCTGCGCAGACCAGGTGGACACCGCCACCTCCCGCTCCCAGCCTCCGACCTTGCCGTCCCTCAGGGCCGAGTCGAGCTGTGCCGCCGCGGCGTCCCGTTCCGCGTCGAGCTTGGAGTAGAGAGAGGTGATTTTGGACCGTTCCGCTGAAAACCCTGCCAGCACCTTGCCCCCTGTGATATAGTGAAGGCCGATTCCCAGGAAAAATGATTCCTGAAATTCCCAGCCCTCATTTATATCACGGGTTATCCGCGCACGGCACCCTTCGCCAGATCCGCGATGAAGTTGCGTGCGCCGATCAGGAAGACGATCAGCAGCGGGATCACCGCGAGCACCGTCCCCGCCATCACCATGCTGTAGTCGGTGTCGTGCGTGCGGTTGAGCTGACCGAGCGCGACCTGCAGCGTCAGCCGGTCCGGGTCGACGAGCACGACCAGCGGCCACAGGTAGTCGTTCCACACGCTGATGAACGTGTAGATACCCAGGAACCCGAGCGCGGGCCGCACCACCGGCAGGCCGACGTGCCAGTACTGGCGCAGGAACCCGCAGCCGTCCAGGCGCGCGGCCTCGAGCAGCTCGTCGTGCACGGCGCCCGCGATGTACTGGCGCATCCAGAAGATGCCGAACGCGTTGACGGTCGCCGGGATGATCAACGCCTTCAGCGAGCCCACCCAGCCGAACTGCGCCATCACCACGAACTGCGGGATGGCCGACAGCTGCGGCGGGATCATCATCGTCGCCAGCAGCAACACGAACAGGACCGTGCGGCCGGGGAAGTGGAACTTGGCGAACGTGAAAGCCGCCAGCGAGTCGAACAGCAGCACCAGCACGGTCGCGCCGGTCGCCGCGAGCACGGTGTTCAGCATCGACTCGAAGAAGTCGATCTCGGTGAACACCTTGCTCACGTTGGCCATCAGCTCACCACCCGGCGTCACTGCGGGCGGGAACTTCAGGATCTCCTCGGTGCTGTTGGTCGCCATGACGACCATCCAGTAGAACGGGAACAGCGACAGCACCACGCCGAACCCCAGGACCAGGTGCCGCCTCATGGCCTCTCCCCCCGCTGCACGAGCCGCCAGTTGATGACCGAGAACAACAGCACCACCAGGAACAGGCCGACGCCGATCGCCGCGCCGTAGCCGAAGTCGTTGTGCTTGAACGCCTGCTGGTACAGGTAGAGCACCATCGTCATGCCCGCCTGGCCGGGCCCGCCCTCCTCGCCGACGAGGATCTGGGCCTCGGTGAACGTCTGCAGCCCGCCGATGGTCGACGCGATCACCGTGAACAGGATGACCGGCCTCATCATCGGGATCACGATGCGCCACAGGATCTGCCAGCGCGACGCACCGTCCACTGTGGCCGCGTCGAACACCTCGGACGGGATCGCCTGCAGACCGGCGAGGTAGATGATCGCGTTGTAGCCGGTCCACTGCCAGACGATCAGCGCGGAGATCGACACCTTGATGCCGAGCTCGCTGGTCAGCCACGGGACCTTGGCCGCGCCGATCCAGTCCAGCACCGCGTTGAGCAGGCCGAAGTTGCTCGAGAAGATCGACCCGAACACGATCGCCACCGCGACCAGCGACGTCACGCTCGGCACGAAGTACGCGATGCGGTAGAAGGTCGTGAACCGCACCGACGAGTGCAGCACGAACGCGATCACCAGGCCCAGGAACAGGGTGGGCGCGGTGGAGAGCACCCAGATCTGCAGGGTGTTCGACAGCGACAGCCAGAACGTGTCGTCGGTGACCAGGAACGCGAACTGGTCGAGCCCGACGAACTTCATCTCGCCGACGCCGTCCCAGTAGTGGAACGCCAGGTACAGCAGGAACACCATCGGGAACAGGCCGAAGATCCCGAACAACAGGAAGAACGGTGAGATCGCGAGGTACTGCGGCAGGTACTTCCTCATGTCAGCCCCACGTGGTCGGCGATCCGGCGAGCCTTGTCCTGCGCGTCGCGCCAGGCTTCCTCTGGCGGCTTGCCGAGGGTCTCGACGCTGCTCAGCTCGTCGTGGAACAGGATCGACAGGCGCACCTCGTACGGACTCAGGTAGGCGATCGGGACCTGCTTCGCGCTCTCCGCGAAGGTGTCGACGATGACCTGGCCGCCGAAGAAGTCGTCCGGCTGCCGCAGCTCCGGCCGGGCGAACGTGTCCGGAGTGGACGGGAACAGGTTCAGGTCGAGGAAGCCCTGCGTCTGCCGGTCGGCGTTGAGCAGCCAGGTGATCACCTCGAACGCCTTGTCCGGCTCGCGGCAGTACTTGGTGATGCCGAGGAACGAGCCGCCGTAGTTCGCGGCGCCGCCCGGCGTCAGCGCGACCCGCCACGTGCCCGCGGAGTCAGGCGCGCCGGACTTCAGGTCGGCCGCCGCCCACGACGCGCCGATCATGCTCGGGACCTTGCCGGTGGTGAGCGCGGCGTTGACGTCGGGGCTGCCGTCCTGCATCGCGGCGTTGATGCCCAGTTGCTGAGCTTTGACGGCGAGGTCCCACGCGTGCCGGACGTGGTCCTGGTCGCCGATGAACCTGCCGCCCTCGTCGACCAGCTGCCGCTTCGACTGGGCCATCGCCATGATGAACACCATGCGCAGGTTGAGGATCATGAGCGCGTTGGGCTTGAGCTCGACGCCCGCGTCGAAGTAGTCCTCCCACGTGCGCAGGGAGTCGCCCTTGATGCCTCGCGTGTCGAACACGTCCTGCCGGTAGAACAGGCCGGTCGGGCCGGTGTCGATGGGGAAGCCGATCATCTTGCCCTCGGCGGTGCTGCCCTGCTGCCACTTCCAGTCGAGGTACTGCGGGCGCAGCCGTTCGGCGCCGAGGGACTTGAGGTCGACGAACTGGTCGGCGTTCGGGAAGAACGCGGAGATGTCCTCGCCCTTGAGGCCGGTGATGTCGGGCACGTGCGACCGGCCCGCGAGGTTCGTCATCAGCTTGGACTTGAACGCCGCGCCGACCTGCAGCGGCTTGAGGCCGGGGAACTGCCGCGACGCCTCCTCGAGGAGCTTCTCGCTCAGGCCACCCGACCACATCCACAACGTCAAGCCGTCGCGGTCCTCGGTCGCGCAGCCCGCGGCGACGAGTCCGGCGAGCGCCAGGAACGCCCTGCGGTTCACAGCTCCTCCAACCTGGGTGCCGCGAGCGCGCCGCCGACGCGCTGGACCGAGATCGACGCGGCGCGGTTGGCGAACCGCAGCCGGTCGGCGAGCGGCATGCCAGCGAGCGTCGCGTGGACGAACGCCGCGCCGAACACGTCGCCGGCGCCGGTGGTGTCGACGGCGACGACGTCGTCGCCGTTCACGGACGCCTGCTCGCCGGAGATGGCGTCGATCGCGACGGCGCCGTCGCGGCCGCGCGTGACGACGACGATCGGGACGATCTCGGCGAGGCGGGCTGCGGCGAGTTCGGGGGTGTCGGTGCGGGTGTAGGCCATGGCCTCGACTTCGTTGGGCATGAACGCGTGGCAGTGCTTCAGCTGGTCGAGCACGTCGGGACGCCACTGCTGGGTGGGGTCCCAGCCGACGTCCGCGAACACCAGGCCGGGCAGGTCCAGGTCCGAGTCGGGGGCGATGTGGACGATCGACGCCGCCGTCGACGGCGGCGTCACCTCGAACGACGGCGGCGTCGCGCCGTGCGTGACGAGTGCGCGGTCGTCGTCGTAGGCGAGTGCGACGGTGACCGGTGTCGCCCAGCCGGCGAAGCGGCGCGAGCAGCTGAGATCGACGCCCTCGGCTTCGAGGACGTCCCAGCAGTGCCTGCCGTGGAGGTCGTCGCCGAACGCGGCGGAGAGCACCGGCCGCATGCCGAGCCGTGCGAGTGCGACGGCGAAGTTCGCGATGCCACCTGGGCCGCTGCCCATGTCAACTGTCCACACTTCTTCGCCCGGCGTCGGCGGCTTGGGCAGACCGGTGAAGACGAGGTCGTAGAAGAGCAGTCCGGACAGGTAGACATCGTTGTCCACGCCTCAGCTCCCTTCGAAGATGCGCAAGAGACTGCACAGGTTGTGCACGAGTTGGCAAGAGTTTGCTCAACTTTGCGCAAGTTGGGTTGTAGGGTCGGGCCATGCTTCCCCAGAGCAGGCGCGACCTGATCCTGCGCACGCTGCGCGCGGACGGTCCGAGCGAGGTCCGCGCCCTCGCCGACAAGCTGGGCGTCAGCCAGGCGACGATCCGCCGCGACCTGGAGCACCTCGACACCGAAGGCCGTCTGACCAGGGTGTACGGCGGCGCGATGGTCGTCGACGACGACCACGACGACCCGTGGGCCGACGTCGCCGCCGAGCGCGTCGAAGACAAGGACGCCGTCGCCCGCGCCTGCGCGGACATGATCAAGGACGGCGAGACGGTGCTGCTCGACATCGGCACCACCGCGCACCGGCTCGCGCGGCTGCTGCACGGACGCGCGCTCACCGTGATCACCAGCAACCTGGCCGTCTTCGACGAGCTGCGCGACGACGAGAACGTCGAGCTCGTGCTGCTCGGCGGCGTCGTGCGCCGCGCCTACCACTCGCTCGTCGGCTACCTGACCGAGGACAACCTGCGGCAGGTGCACGCCAACCGGCTGTTCCTCGGCACGAGCGGCGTGCGCGGCGACGGCGCCGTCATGGACACGACCGTCGTCGAGGTGCCGGTGAAGCGGGCCATGATCAAGGCCGCCGACCAGGTCGTCCTGATGGCCGACGGCGGCAAGTTCCCCGGCGTCGGCATGGCTCGCGTGTGCGGGCCGGAGATCCTCAACGTCGTCGTCACCACCGCGTCGGCCGACCCGGCGACGCGGCGTGCGTTCACCGATGCCGGAGTGGAAGTGGTCGAAGCATGAGGCTGGTCATTCTCGGCGGTGGCGGGTTCCGCGTGCCGCTCGTCTACCGGGCACTGCTCGCCGACCGCGAGCCCAGCCGGGTCACCGAGCTCGTCCTGTACGACCTCGACGCGGCACGCCTGACGGCGATCGCACGCGTCCTGCAGGATCTAGCATCCAATATATTGGATGCACCATCCATCATGGTGACGACAGATCTCGACGAGGCGTTGCGCGACACCGACTTCGTCTTCTCCGCCATCCGCGTCGGCGGGCTCGATGGACGGGCCGTTGACGAGCGCGTCGCGGCCGACGCCGGCGTACTCGGCCAGGAGACCGTCGGAGCGGGCGGGATCGCGTACGGGTTGCGGACCGTCCCCGTCGCCGTCGAGATCGCGCAGAAGGTCGCCGTGCTCGCGCCGGAGGCGTGGGTCATCAACTTCACCAACCCCGCGGGGATGGTCACCGAGGCGATGTCGTCGTTCCTGGGCAACCGGGTGATCGGCATCTGCGACTCCCCCGTCGGCCTCGGCAGGCGGGTCGCCCGCGCGCTCGGGGTCGACCCCGGCGAGGCGTGGCTGGACTACGCCGGGCTCAATCACCTCGGCTGGTTGAACGGGTTCCGCGTCGAGGGCGTCGACCTGCTCCCCCGCCTGATCTCGGACTCCGCGCGGCTGGAGTCGTTCGAGGAGGGCAAGCTCTTCGGCGCGGAGTGGCTCGGGGCGCTCGGCGCCATCCCGAACGAGTACCTGCACTACTACTACTTCACGCGGGAAGCGGTCGCCGCGGGCGCGTCGCGCGGGGAGTTCCTGCTGCACCAGCAGGAGAAGTTCTACTCCGACCCGTCGCTGGAGAGCTGGGAGCGCACGCGGCTGGAGCGCGAGGCCACGTACATGGCCGAGACGCGCGACGACGAGCGCGACACGTGCGACCTCGACGGCGGCGGCTACGAGCAGGTCGCGCTGGCGTTGATGCACGCCATCGCGCACGACCGGCAGACGACGCTGATCCTGAACGTCCCCAACGGGTCGACGCTGTCCGCTGTGGACTCGACGGCGATCATCGAGGTGCCGAGCCTGGTCAACGCCAACGGCGCGCGACCGGTGTCGGTGTCGCAGCTGCCCGAGCACGGCGTCGGGCTGGTGACGACGCTGAAGACCGTCGAGCGCCTCACCATCGAGGCCGCGGTGTCCGGGTCGCGGTCGCACGCGTTGAAGGCGTTCGCACTGCACCCGTTGATCGACTCGGTCACCGTCGCCCGTCACATCCTCGACGCGCACCCCTACCTGTCTGGAGACTTCCGTGCACGATGACCGGCGGCTGGTGGAGGATCGGCTCTCGCGCGCGCTGACGACCCGTGTGCAGCCAGCGCTGTATTCGGCCTCGGTGCCGTTCACCGTCGAGGCGTGGCGGGTGCCGGACGAGCCGATCCCGTTCGCGGAAGCGCTTGCTGACGCGGTGTTCGAGCCGTTCGCGATCGGCGACCGGTGGGGTGCGCCGTGGTCGACGACGTGGTTCCGCGTCCGCGGCACGGTGCCCGCGGAGTGGACCGGCCTGCACGTCGAGGCCGTCTTCGACCTCGGCTTCCAGGACGCGTGGCCCGGCAACCAGGCCGAGGCGCTGGTGTACCTGCCGGACGGGACGCCGGTGAAGGGCGTCGCGCCGCGCAACAAGCACGTGCCGATCTCCGATGCGACGGAGATCGAGTTCTACGTCGAGGCGGCCGCCAACCCGGACATCCTCAAGCACGACTTCCAGCCGACACCGTTCGGCGACAAGAAGACCGCTCCCCCGGACCCGATGTACCGGCTGGACAAAGCCGAGCTCGCGGTGCTCGACGAGGAAGTCTGGCACCTGGGTCTCGACCTCGAGGTGCTGCGCGACCTGATGCTGGAGCTGTCGCTCGACGACCCGCGCCGGTACGAGATCCTGCGCGCGCTGGAACGGTCGCTGGACGCGCTCGACCCGCACGCCGTGTCCGCCACCGCGAAGGCCGCGCGAGCCGAGCTCACCGATGTGCTGTCACGTCCGGCCCACGCGAGCGCGCACACGCTGTCCGCGGTGGGGCACGCGCACATCGACAGCGCGTGGCTGTGGCCGCTGCGGGAGACCGTGCGCAAGGCGTCGCGCAGCTTCGCGAACGTGACGTGGCTGGCGACGCAGTACCCGGAGTTCGTGTTCGCGTGCTCGCAGGCGCAGCAGTACGACTGGGTCAAGAAGAACCAGCCGAAGATCTACGAGCGGATCAAGGACGCGGTCCGGAGTGGACAGTGGCGGCCGGTCGGCGGCATGTGGGTCGAGTCCGACGCGAACCTGCCCGGCGGCGAGGCGCTCGCCCGGCAGCTGGTGCACGGCAAGCGGTTCTTCGCCGACGAGTTCGGCGTCGACTGCGAGGAGGTGTGGCTGCCGGACTCGTTCGGCTACACCGCGGCGTTCCCGCAGCTCGCGAAGCTGGCGGGCGCCAAGTGGTTCCTCACGCAGAAGCTGTCGTGGAACCAGACGAACAAGCTGCCGCACCACACGTTCTGGTGGGAGGGCATCGACGGCAGCCGGGTGTTCACGCACTTCCCGCCGGTGGACACGTACAACGCGGAGGTGCTCGGCAAGGAGCTGAGCCACGCGGTGCGCAACTACGCCGAGAAGGGCCGCGGCACGAGGTCGTTGCTGCCGTTCGGTTTCGGCGACGGCGGTGGTGGTCCCACCAGGGACATGGTCGAGCGCGCCCGGCGGCTGAGGAACCTGGAGGGCTCGCCGAAGGTCGAGATCGAGCCGCCGCACGAGTTCTTCCGCAAGGCGCAGGAGGAGTATCCGGACGCCCCGGTGTGGTCGGGTGAGCTGTACCTGGAGCTGCACCGCGCCACGTACACCACGCAGTCGCGCACCAAGGCCGGCAACCGGCGCAGCGAGCACCTGCTGCGCGAGGCGGAGCTGTGGGCGACGACGGCGCACGTGCGCAACGGCTTCGACTACCCGTACGACGAACTCGACGAGCTGTGGAAGACCGTTCTGCTACACCAGTTCCACGACATCCTGCCGGGCAGCTCGATCGCGTGGGTGCATCAGGAGGCCGAGCAGACGTACGCGTCCGTCGCCGCCGAGCTGGAGAAGATCACCGCCGCGGCGCAGGAGTCGCTGGGCGGCGGTGTGTTCAACACCAGCCCGCGGGACCGCGCCGAGGTCGTCGACGTCGACGGCGAGCCGGTGTTCGTCACCGCTCCCGCGAACGGTGTCGGGTCAACAGTCGACTGTCGACAGCGTGTGACGGTCGAAGGCCTCGTCGTCGACAACGGGCTGGTGCGCGTCGAGTTCGACGAGAACGGCCTGATGACGTCGGTCGTCACCGACGGGCGCGAGGTGCTCGCCGGCCCCGGCAACCTGTTGCAGCTGCACCCGGACTTCCCGAACTACTGGGACGCGTGGGACATCGACGCGCACTACAAGCGCAAGCACGTCGACCTCGTGGAGGCGACGTCCGTCGAGTTCGAACAGCAGGGACCCCTGCGCGGTGCGGTCAAGGTCGTCCGCGAGTTCGGCCGCTCCAGGGTCACGCAGGTGATCACCGTGCGCGCCGGGTCGAAGCGCGTCGACGTCGAGACCGAGATCGACTGGCACGAGTCGGAGAAGATCCTCAAGGCCGCGTTCCCGCTGGACGTCCACGCCGACCGCTCGGCTGCGGAGATCCAGTTCGGGCACGTGTTCCGCCCGACGCACACCAACACGAGCTGGGACGCCGCGCGCTTCGAGGTGTACGCGCACCGCTGGGTGCACGTCGCCGAGCCGGGTTTCGGCGTCGCGGTGATCAACGACTCGACGTACGGGCACGACATCAGCCGCTCCGGCCGCGCCACGGTCGTCCGGCTGAGCCTGGTGCGCGCGCCGCACATCCCGGACCCGCACGCGGACCAGGGCCCGCACCGGTTCACGTACTCGCTGCTGCCGGGCGCGGACGTCGTCGACGCCGTCGCCGAGGGCTACGCGCTCAACCTGCCGCTGCGCGTGCTGCCCGGCGAGAGCGCGAGCGGCCAACTGTTGACAGTCGACAACTCTGCCGTGGCGATCGAGTCGGTCAAGCTGGCGGACGACCGGTCCGGCGACGTGATCGTCCGGCTGTACGAGTCGCTGGGCGGGCGAGCCGCGTTCACCATGACGCCGGGCTTCCCCACCACCGCGGCTCACGTGTGCGACCTGCTGGAAAACCCGGTTGACGAGACCTCGCTGGAGGCGATTCCGTTGAGGCCCTTCCAGGTCCTCACACTCCGACTCAGCAGGTAGGTCAATGCGGCACGAGCTGAACAACGACATCTGGCACCCGTTCCGGAAGGCGTACGGCGCCTGCGACGCCCCGGCGTTCATGGCGCTGTACAGCCCGGACCTCATCCGCGCGGGCGGGCCGGCCAAGGAGATCGTCGGCTACGACGCGTACGCCGCGCAGATCGACGAGTGGTTCTCCGGTGTGCTCGAGCGCGGCAGCAGGATCGCGATCGAGTTCCGGTTCCACGAACGGCTCGTCGGCGCCGACGTCGCGAGCGAGCGCGGCGTGTTCCGCATCGACACCCAGCGCGCCACGGGTGAGAGCCGGACGTTCTACGGCCGGTTCCACGTCTTCGCGCGCAAGTCCGGCGGGCGGTGGCGGATCGTCGCCGACCACGACACCGACGAGGGCGCCTCCGAGGAGACGTTCCTGGCCGGGACCGAGGTCGACGACATCGGGTAGCTACGCTGACGCCCGATGGACACCACACACGTTCGCCGCCTGCCGCTCGCACTGGGGATCGCGGCTGTTGTGCTCGTGCTCGACCAGGCCACGAAGTTCTGGGCCGAGCGCACGCTCACCGGCCGCGCGCCGATCCCCGTGCTGGGCGAGTTCCTGCAGTTCCGGCTGCTGTACAACCCCGGAGCCGCGTTCTCCATCGGCGCGGGCAACACGTGGGTCTTCACGATCGTCGCCGCCGTCGCGGTGGTGCTGCTGGTCCGGTACGCCGCCCAGCCCCAGCCGGCGAGCCGGGTCGTCGTGCTGGCGTTGCTGCTGGGCGGCGCGACGACGCACCTGCTCGACCGGCTGTTCCGCGCCCCCGGCTTCGCTCGGGGGCACGTCGTCGACTTCATCGACTACAACGGCTGGTTCGTCGGGAACGTCGCGGACATCGCGCTCGTCTGCGGCGCCGTGCTGCTGGTCCTGTTCAGCTTCAAGAAACAGGACGCAAAAACGGCTTGAGGTCGAGGCTGTCCGCGAACGGTGCGAGCTTCGCCGCGAGCTCGGGCGTCAGCGTCGTCATGTCGACCTCCAGCTTGGCGCGGTTCGTGCCGATGCGGATGTGGCTGTCCGGGTCCGGCAACACGGCTTTGAGCTGATCCCGCAACGCACGGTCGTCAGCGATGCTCAGATCGCCGCCGGCGGCAACGACGCACAGGTTGCCCTGGTAGCGGCTTCGGAGCTCACGGGTCTCCTCCGCGAGGTCACCCCGGACCACGCCCACGACGTACACCTGCTCGGTCACGAAGCCAGGCACGGCGAACCGGTCGGGGTGCGCCTGGGTGACGTAGTTCATCAGGTCTGTCAGGTCCGCACCCTTGCCATCCGGCTTCCACCCGCCGGGCGGCGGCGCGCACGGCGCAGGCCTCCCGTCGGAGGGCGGCTGGAACACCTCACCTGGATCTGCCTGCTCGGTCACGGTCAGCACGCCGCCACGCCACACGCCGGTCAGCCGCGCCTCGCCGATGCGAACGTCGAAGGAGCGCCTCTGGGTGGTGAGGCGGTCGGCGTCGACGCCGACGACCGGCACACCGTCGTCGCAGCCCGGCCCCGTGAGCGGCCCCACCATCAGGTACGCGCTGCAGAACTCGGCCTTGCCGTCCGCCTGCACGTAGACCGTGCCGCTCGCCCGCACCGTGTCGCCCTCGTGCACCACGAGGCCGGCGTACTTTCCCGCCCCGATCGTGTCCGGTGGCGACGTGCCCGTCACTCCGTAGGTGATCCCGGCGGCCAGGAGCACGGCGGCAGCCGCGGCGGTCAACGGCATCCATCGCGCTCGATGGGTCCAGCGCGACGTGTTCACGTCGGGCGGCGGCGGCTGAGCGGCGCGCCAGCGTTCTCCGGCATCACGCAGCAGTTCGTCGACGGGGTCGATCACGAGATCACCTCCAGCAGCACGCGCAACTTGGCGCGGGCATCGGACAAAGTGGACTTCACCGTGCCCTCGGCGCAGCGCATGACCGCGGCGGTCTCCGCGACGGACAAGCCGGCGAAGTAGACGCAGTCGACGGCGAGCCGCTGCCGGTCGGTCAGCTGGGCGAGTGCCCTGCGGAGGTCGACGCCGTCGTCGGAGACCGGGGCGGACTTGCCGCTGTCAACTGTCGACAGCAACCGCGACGACTTCGTCACGCGTGAGCGGGCCTTTCGCGCCTGGTCGGCGGTGATGGCCAGCAGCCACGCGGACGGTGAGCCGCGGCGGTCGTCGTACTGGTGGCGTTTGGTCCACGCGCGGACCAGCGCCTCCTGGACGACGTCGTCGCGGTCGGCGTCCGGCGCGAGCCGCGCGGCCAGCCTGGCCATCGCGGGCAGGTGCGGGCTCACCCATGCGGCGAAGGCCTCGGGCACGGTGTTCATACCGGGTCTACCCGCGGCTAGGGGTGTTCGGTTGGGTCCCGCAGCGAAAGTCGCGTGAGCTGGTCGGCCTGCCGGGTCGTCTCGGGCAGCCGGTAGCGGGGCGCGAGGCGCAGGACCTCGGCGCACGCGCGGTCGAGGTCGATCTTGTGGCCGACGGACACGAACACCGGCTTCACGCCGGACTGGGTGCGCAGCGCGCGGCCGACGACGTCGTCGTCCATCACCAGGTCCGTGTGCGACCCGCGCGCGTCGCCGGGCGGAGCGAAAGAGACCATTGGGCTCTTGGCGACGCCGATGCTCGGGATGCCGGTCTCGACACCCAGGTGGCACGCGAGGCCGAAGCGGCGCGGGTGGGCGACGCCCTGACCGTCGCAGACGAGCAGGTCAGGGGTCACGGCGAGCTTGCCGAGCGCGGTCATCAGCGACGGCATCTCGCGGAACGCGAACAGGCCGGGCACGTACGGGAAGTCGGTCGTGCCGTGGACGACGACCTCGTCGAGCGGTTCCAGCGTCGTCGCGTCGAGGACGACGACGACGGCGGCGAGCCGGTCGTCGGCGGCATAGCCGACGTCGAGACCGGCGACGACGCGGACGTCGAGGTCCGGATCGGTGGTGGTGACCACCAGATACCGGAGCTTCTCCTGGAGCGCGATGGCTTCGTCGACGGTCGTCGGCCAGGTCATGCGGCCAGCCTAGCCACGCGCTTCCAGCCGGAACCGCGCCCCGCGCGCCTGCAGGGCCAGCGCGGGCCGGACCGTCACGTCGCCCGCGGCGTGCAGCCGGAACCGGCGGCAGATCTCGGACACGGCGACCACGATCTCCGTCGTCGCGACGGCCCCGCCGATGCACGCGCGCGGCCCCAGCCCGAACGGGAAGTACGCGCCGCGCGCGGCGAGCCCGTCCTCCCAGCGGTCCGGACGGAACTCCGCCGCCCCGGCGAACCAGCGCTCGTCGCGATGGGTCACCCACTGGCACACCGTCACCGTGGTTCCGGCGGGCACGTGGTGCCCCTGGAACTCCACGTCCCGCGCCGCCTCCCGGCTGGTGATCCACGTCGTCGGGTACAGCCGGAGCACCTCGCGCACGACGCGGTCGGCGTACGAGGGGTCGGCGGCGACGCGGTCGGCGACGTCCGGATGCCCCGCCAGCAGGTGGCACGCCCAGGTGATCGCGTTCTTGCTCGTCTCGAACCCGGCGAGCAGCAGCGTCGCCAGCTCGTCCTGAACGTCCGAATCGGACAGTCCCGACCCGCGCAGCACCTCGAGCACGGGCGAGTCCGCCGGTGCGGTGCGCATGATGCGGGTCAGCAGCTCGTCGATCTCCCGCAACGACCTGCGCAGCCGCAGACCGCGCGGGGTCGGGAACCACTGCGGCAGCATGATCTGCTGCTCGGAGAAGTCCATGATCACGGCGACGAGCCTGCCGATGGTGTCGATGTCGGCCTGCCCGATCGCGTCGCCGAACATCAGGCGGGTGATCGTGCGCAGTGTCAGCACCGAGAGATCGTGGTCGGGCTCGACCGTCTGACCGCCGCGCCACGAGGCGAACGCACGGTCGGCTTCTTCGCGCGCGACGAGGGCCGCGGCATCGACCATGCGACGGGTGAAGGCCGGGCTCAGCCTGCGGCGCTTGGCGTGCCAGTCCTCGCCGTCGCTGTTCATCATCGCGCCGGGGAAACCTTGCTTGCGCGTGTGCAGCAGGGTTTTGTTCGTCGTCTTGACGAACGCCGAGTCGCGGTCGACCAGCACCCGTTCGATGTCATCCGGGTGTGCCAGCAGAACGTTGTGCGAGCCGAGCATCACGACATCGCCGTAGGTGCGGACGCATTCGGTCAGGAACTCGAGCGGACTCGCCGAGAAATCGCCGAGATTGCCGATGAACCGATCGCCCGCAGGTCCGGGCGCGGTGAGAACCCCAGTCGTCATACTGCCCCCCAGCAGGACGGCCGGGGGCACGAGGCCCCCGTCCGCATTGATCATCAGTAGTACATGTAAGGCGCGGTCACCCGGTCGTTGCGAGCGAAACCGGACCACACAGCAAGCGTCAGAAGCGCCTTGCGCATAACACGAACCTTCCTTTCGCAAGCGCCAAGGGCACCACGAGACAGCCATCCCACGGCGATTTCCCCACGAGCCCCCAGAGCCGATGGTTGGACGTTTCCATCAGACCAGAAGTCTGCGAAGTTCGCTAGTGATTCCCGACGCTTTCGAAGTGCGCGGCGAGGAGATCGTCGCCGAAGTCGCCGGAGTGCCTGCGCCACACGGTGTGGGCGTGGTTGGCCTCGTTCGCGGTGTTGTCGTACTCGATCAGCAGCTCGGGTCCCTGGATGCGGTAGTAGTGGCCCTCGCCGCGCCGGGTCGATCCCTCCCACGAGAAGTGCAGGCGCTCCGGGTCGATCCGCTGGAACTCCTCGTCGGCCAGCTCGTAGGCGAGCCGGTCGAGGTAGAAGCGGACGATGTCGACGAGCAGCTCGCCCGACGACTTGCCGAGCTGCGCCGGCGTCACGCCCACGGGCTCGAGGTCGCCGACGCGCGGCGAGTTGCCGGTGCGGATGTCGTGGGGCGCGGTGTCGGACACGATCGCCAGCCGCCGCGCGGTCGGGCCCATGCGGTCCAGCAGCTCGCGGGCCAGTTCCTCCTCCAGCCGCAGCGGTTGCCCGACGACGCGGCCCCGGTACGTCACGCGTGCCGGGTTCGCGCCGAGGAAGAACGGCGTCGCCGACACCTGGCCCTCGGCGACGACGACGTTCACCGACAGGTGATGTCCCTCGATGCGCCAGCCCCACGGGTCGTCGCCGGGCGTGCCGAACAGCACGGTCCAGAAGTCGCCGTTGTGCCGGTCGCGGTGGCCGCCCTCGCGGTGGTCGAGCACGTCCTCCAGCGCCATGACCGCCGCGGCCTGCGCGTAGGCGTGTTGACTGAGAACTGTTGACAGCATGCCGTGCACGGCCTTGCGCTGCGGCCTGCGCAGCTCGCCGAGCACGAGACCGGGCCGTTCACCGGGCGTGTAGGCCCACCGGTGCCGCAGGTCGTCGTCGGTGATGGCTTTGATCGCTGCCGCGCGCTGGTCTCCGTCGAGCTCGTCGAGGAACCGGCGCGTGGCAGCGGCGACGTCATGCAGCATCATTCGAACTTATAGGCCTTCAGGTTGCGCAGCAGCAGGTAGCAGTTCTGCAGCGAGCCGGACGAGTCGCCGAGCGACCGGTAGATGCCCCACTTGGGCCGCAGCCGGTCGCCGAGCCAGGTGTCGACACCTGTCTTCGTCGCGTCGAGCAGCGTGGTCGCGCCGTCGCGGACGACCCAGCGGACGTGGCCGTTGCCGTTGCCCGCCTTGATCTCCACCTCGGTGTCGAACCACTTGTTGTGCAGCGGCGCGAGGTCGACGGTGCCGACCGTGAGGTCTCCCTCGAACACCTTGAGCTCGATCTTCTGCACGCTGCCGTAGCGGCGCAGCGACATCACCGTCACCGGCGCCGAGCCGAGTCCGGGCATCTTGGTCTGCATGATGTGCGAGAAGCTCGTCGTCGACTTCAGCGAGCTGGGGATGAACATGGAGTAGGTCCACTTCCACGTCTCGCCCTCGAAGATGTCGATGTTCTTCCCGCCCGCCTTCATGCCGCGGACCTCGTTGCGCTGCCGGTCGGTCGACGTGTCGCGGTCCCGCGTGTGCATGTCGAACCGGTAGTCGTTGCCCGACACGTAGATGTGCTTCACGCCGGGGTGCGAGCCCGCGCGGTCGTCCTCGACGCCCTCGAACGCGCCGAGCCCGTCCTTCGCGGGGGCGGGGCTCCACTTGAGGTTCCAGGTGGCCGCCGAGGCGACTCCCCCTCCCGCCACCAGCAGCGGCACCGCCGCCGCGCCTCCGATCAACGCCGAACGACGAGTGATCTCCACGCCCGTCTCCTCCTGAGACCAGGGCGGCGGTTTCAGGGAAAGGTCTATGCGTTCCGGATCACATCACCGGCGGCCGATCGTGTCAACGGCAGCAGGGCCAGCGGCAGCAACACCGCCGCCGCCAGCGAGACCACGTTGCCGGCCTGGTCCGCGAACGGCATGTGCTCCAGGTGGTTGAGGTGGAACACGAAGTGCGGCACCGCGAACACCACGTACCCGGTCAGCACGGCCCTCGTCAGGGTCTTCTCCAGCGTGACCGCCGCGAAGACGAGCACCGCGCACAGCGCCAGGTTCAGCGCGCCGAAGTCGCGCATCAGGTGCTCGTTGTACGGCGGGAACATCGCCACCCAGTGCACTCCGGGGAACGGCCCGTCGTCGAAGAACGACCGGGGCGCGACCAGGGCCCAGCCGCCGACGGCGACCTGGGTGACGGCGAGGAGGGACAGTCCGGCTCGAAGCAGGTTCATGCCATGCAGACGAGGCCGGCACCCCAGGTGTGACACCCGAGGCGCGGGGCACGACACACCAGGTGTCCGACGATCTGGAGGCACCATGCTCCACACGAGACGCTCAGCGGCGATCGCGCTGGCCACCACGCTGCTGGTCACCACGCAGGTCCAGGCGAAGCCACTGGAACACGTCCAGTTCCACAACGCGGGCAGCGACGTGATCGAGGACTTCTGCGGCGACCTGGAGGTCAGGTTCACCTTCGACGACCGGGGCACGTTCCTGTTCAACCAGCAGGGCCGCGACAGGCTCGCCCACAGCCACGTCAACCTCCACGGCACCGCGTCGTGGACCAACCTGGCGAACGGCAGGACGCTCACCCACGTCTACCACGTCACCGAGAAGGAACTGAAGGTCACCGACAACGGCGACGGCACCCTCACACTCCTGGTCCAGGCCTCGGGCTCGACCAAGTTCATCGGACCGGACGGGCAGGTGCTCAACGATCCAGGGCAGTTCCGGTTCGAGCTGCTGTTCGACCACAACGGCACGCCCGCGGACCCGAGCGACGACGAGTTCGTCGCGGACCTCGGCGTCGTCAAACCGAGCACCGGGCGCAACGACCTCGAAGGCCACGACCTCTGCACGGACGTGCACGAGCTCATCGGCTGAGCGCGAGGACGGCGGTGTCGTCGTCGAGTCCGTCGCCGAAGCCCTTCAGCAGGGTCTCGACGGCGACGACGGCGTCCGACGCCGTCGTCGGCGTCAGGCCGGTGGCGAACGTCAGCAGCGCGTCCTCGCCGAAGCGGTTGCGGCCGGCGTCGGTGCGCGCCTCGGTGATGCCGTCGGTGTAGAGCAGCAGCGTGTCGCCCGGCCCCAGCCGGACGGAGGCCGACGAGAACCGCGCGTCAGGCAGCACCCCGACGAGCTGGCCGCCGACGTCGACGTACTCGGCGACGCCGTCGTCGCGCAGCAGCAGCGGAGACGTGTGGCCGCCACCCGCCAGGGTGACGACGAAGTCGTCGGGGTCGAGCACGCCGAAGATGACGGTGCAGAACCGCGGGCCGTCCGAGTTGTGGCTGAGCACCCGGTTGAGGTTGGTCAGCACCGCGAGCGGGTCGGGGTCGTACACGGCCGCGGAGCGCAGCGTGTACCTGGTCAGCGACGTCACCGCCGCCGCGGGCGCGCCCTTGCCGCACACGTCGCCGAGGAACAGGCCCCACCGGCCGTCGGCGAGCGGGAACAGGTCGTAGAAGTCGCCGCCGACCTCGTCGGGCGACGCGTGGTGGTAGTAGGCGGCGATGTCGAGGCCCGGCACCGACGGCAGCGTCGGCGGCAGCAGGGTGCGCTGCAAGGTCGTCGCCAGCCGTTCCGCCTCCTGCCGGGCGCGCAGCAGCTCGCGTTCGTAGGCGCGCCGGTCGCGGGCGTCGAAGACGGTGATGCGGATGAGCAGGGGCTCGCCGTCGGCGTCGGTCTTCACCGCGCTCGTCACCAGCACCGGCAGCCGCGTGCCGTCGACGGCGACGACATCGAGCGCGAGTCCACCGACCTCGCCCTGCATGCGCAGCAGCGGCGCGACGTGCGTCTCGTGGTAGATCCGGCTGCCAACTGTCAACAGTTCGGGGAAGCGCTTGCGGCCGACGACCTCGTCGCGGTCGTAGCCGAGCCACCCGAGCAGCGTCGCGTTGACCTTGACGATCGTGCCGTCCGGAAGTGTCGACAGGTAACCGCACGGAGCCTGCTCGTAGAGCTCGACGAGGTCGTCGTCCAGCAGCGGGCTCACGCGACGGCGGCGAACTCGGCGATCGCCCGCGCGGTCGCCTCCGGGGCGCTCAGCTGCGGGCAGTGCCCGGTCGCGTCGAGCGTGACGAGCGCGCTGCCGGGCACGGAGGCGTGCACGTAGGCACCCACCTCGCGCGGCGCGATGGCGTCCTGGGTGCATTCGACGACGAGGGTCGGCGCGGTGACCAAGGCCAGGTCAGCCCGGTTGTCCGACAGGAACGTCGCGCGCGCGAACACGCGGGCGATCCGCGGATCGGTGCGGCAGAAGCTGTTGGTCAGCTCCTGCCCCAGCTCCGGCCGGTCCGGGTTGCCCATGATCACCGGCGCCATCGTCGCGGACCAGCCGAGGTAGTTCGACTCCAGCGACTCCAGCAGCTCGTCGATGTCCGCCCGGCTGAACCCGCCCCGGTAGTCGCCGTCGTCGAGGTAGCACGGCGAAGGTGTCAGCAGCACGAGCCCGCCGAACCGCGAGGGCGCGTCCGCGGCGGCGAGCACCCCGATCATCGCGCTCACCGAGTGCCCGACGAACACGACGTCCCGCAGGTCCAGCTCGTCGAGCAGCGCGACGACGTCGTCGGCGTAGCCGTTCAGCGACGAGTACCGCTCCTCCCGCCACGCCGTCATGTCCGACCGGCCGGCTCCGACGTGGTCGAACAGCACGACCTTGAACCGGGCCGCGAGCGCGGGCACCACGAGGCGCCAGATGTTCTGGTCGCAGCCGAAGCCGTGGGACAGCACGACGACGCGGCCGTCGGGCTGCCCGGTCACCGTCACGTGGTTCCTGTGGAACACGTCCATCCCGCCATCCTGTCACCGGTGACGAGCCGATCGACCTTCACCCGAAGGCACCATAGGTGATATAAACCTTACGTAATGAAGATGACACATGATGACGACGCCGTCTGGAAGGCACTGGCGCACCCGCTGCGCCGGGCGATCCTCGACGTCCTCCGCACGGGGCCGCGCACCACGGGTGAGCTGGTCGACGAGCTGGAGACCGGGCGGCACGTCGTCATGCAGCACCTCGGCGTGCTGCGCGAGGCCGACCTGGTCCTCGTGGAGCCGCGGGGCCGGAAACGGGTCAACCACCTGAACCCCGTGCCCATCCAGCAGATCCACCAGCGGTGGGTCGCGCACTACGAGGAGAACTGGGTGGCCGCGCTCGTGAACCTGAAGCACTCAGCCGAGCGCCCCGAACAGGAGGGACAGGACGTTGGCTGACACGGAACTGCTGCACAGCATCACGATCGCCGCCCCGATCACCAAGGTCTGGGCGGAGCTCACCAGGCTCGACGGCAAGCAGCGCGCCATGATGGACGCCGTGCTGGAGTCCACTTTGGAGCCCGGTGCGCCGTTGTACTACAAGTCGCCGGACGGCAAACGGGTGTTCGTCGTCGGCCGCGTCGTCGAGGTCGACCCGCCGAACCGCCTGTCGCACACACAACGGCTCACGATGCGCGACGACCCGTGGACCGTGGTCACGTGGGAGCTCGAGGAGATCGACGGCGGCACGCGCGTGACGCTGCGCAACTCCGGCTGGCCCGAGGGCGTCGAGCGGCTCGACAAGGTCGACACCACGTGGAAGGGCATCCTGGCGGCGCTCAAGCAGGTCGTCGAGACCGGCGACGTCGGCACCGGCCTGAAGCTGCAGTACGCGATGATGCGCGCGTTCATGTGGGCGATGCCGGCCGGCACGAAGACGGAGAACGTTCCGGAACCGCCTGCCGCGTAATACGCTGCGAGCACGCTCCTTGACCGCCGCCACGCGGAACAGGAGACCCACATGCACCGAACCAGCGTTCTGCTGGCGGCGAGCGTGCTCAGCGCGGCGTCCATCATCGGAATTCCAGCCCAGGCGGAACCCTCTTGCGCCAGAACGGTTCCCGTCGCGAACACCGCCGAGCTCCAGAAAGCGCTGACCGGGTCCAAACCCGGTGACTGCGTCGTCGCCGCGGACGGCAACTACTCCGCCGTCACGGTGACCGCGAAGGAAGTCACGATCAGCGCGCGCAACCTGGGCAAGGCGGTGTTCACGTCGGGTTCGTTGCAGCTCAAGCAATCCGTCGACACCACGCTGTCCGGGTTCACCTGGACCAGTGGCGGCAACATCATGTTCACGGACTGCGTCGGTTGCCGCATCACGCGCTGGACGTTCCCGAAGCGGTCCGGCGGCGGCGAGCTGATCGACTTCGCCGGGTCGAAGAACGACCGCAACCGCATCGACCACTCGGACTTCGGGCCGCGCGGCCAGAAGGGCCGCTACATCTACGTCCGCGGCGGCAAGCCGACGCTCGCCACCCGGACCCAGATCGACCACAACCACTTCCACGACGTCGGATCAGGCCCGCAGGGCGGCGAGTGCATCGTGCTCGGCGGCGTCGGCGCGTGGGGCGACTACCAGAACACGTTCAGCGTCGTCGAGCACAACCTGTTCACCCGCTGCGACGGCGACGCCGAGGTCATCTCCACCAAGGCCTCCAGCAACATCATCCGGCACAACACCGTCCGCGACTCCAAGGGCCAGATCGTGCTGCGCGCGGGCAACAAGAACCAGGTGTACGGCAACGTGATCCTAGGCTGGAACAAGGAGGGCGCCGGCGGTATCCGCATCCACGAGGAAGATCACCTGATCTACAACAACTACGTGGAGACCAAGGACGCGCCGCTGATCGTCGGCGGCGGCACCCCGCGCGGACCCGGCTTCAGCCACGCGCAGGTGTTCCGGCCGAAGATCGTCAACAACACGTTCATCGGACGCGACGACGGCGTGCACATCGGCCAGTCCGGACGGCTTCCCGTGGTGGACATGACGTTCGCGAACAACGTCGTGCGCGCGCACGCCGGCAAGGTCGTCAACGTCAAGACCACGCCCACCCGGCCGATCTACGTGTCCAGCATCCTGCACCCGCAGGGCAGCGCGGCCGCGGGCATCACCGGGCCGGCATTCCTGGTGGCAGACCCCAAGTTCGCGCGCTCCGGTGAGCTGTTCAAGCTCGCCGACGGCAGCCCGGCGGTCGACAAGGGCTCGACGGCGTACGAGTTCGTCACCGTCGACGTCGACATGCAGGCTCGTGCGGCGCACGACATCGGCGCGGACGAGCGTTCCACCGCACCGGAGTCGTACCGTCCGCTCACCGCGGCCGACGTCGGACCGCTGGCTCCCTAAGGCCAGGGGCCGAGCTCGGGCAGGTCGCCGATCTTCGCGGTGACCTGCCCGGCGTACGCACGGCCGGCGAGCCACGCCGTCACATCCGTCGGATCTCCCAGCAGCACAACGTCTTCCGGCACGCGCACCCGCAGGAACTCCTGCGTGTGCGCGTTGAACTCGGCCGGCCAGTCCGGCGCGGCGAGCGCGAGGTCGGCCGTGTGGATCTCGATCTCGCGCCACAGGCAGTAGACCGTCGCGGTGACGTCCGACGAGCGGTAGGTGGTCGGACGCGTCCAGTCCTCTGTGGACGCCCAGGCGGCAGCGACACGGGCGACCGCGGCGGTGATCGCGGCACGGTGCTCGTCCGCGTCACGCCCGGCCTGCGCCTCGATCGCCGCGTCACGCGCGGGACGGCCGCCGTCGTAGACCTCGGTCAGCGTGCCGGCGATCGCGTTCTCCGCCTGCCGCGCCATCGCGTCCGTGATGCCGGCGATGTGGGCGAGCACGTGCCCGCGCGTCCATCCCGGCAACGCCGACGGCGCGCGGACGTCGTCATCGGTCAGGTCGCGCACCAAGCGGGTCAGCCGGGTGCACGACGCCAGCACCTTCAGGCATAGCAATGGATCGGTCCCCGTTGTAGTCGATCATGTCGCCCCACACCTTGATCGGTTCGAGACGCGTCTCGAGCGGGTTGCCGTCGAGCTCGCTGTACGCGCGGTGCAGGTTGCCGACGAGCCGCTCGCTCTCCTGCCAGCGGTCGAACCGCGTCTCCTTCTTGCCGCGCACGACTTCCAGCGGCGTGCGGCCGGCGGCGTGGCCTTCGCGCGCGAGCTCGTCGACGTGCCGCGCGTACGCCTCCAAGTCGTCGAGCAGCGCGGTGACCTCGTCGCCGCGGCGCACCGGACCGTGGCCCGGCACCAGCACCTCGGGCTCCAGTGCGCGGATCCGCGCCAGCGCCTTGGGATAACCGGCGACGCTGCCCTCGGCGAGGAACGGCTGCCCGCCCGCGAACGCGATGTCGCCGGTGTACAGGACGCGCTGCTCCGGCAGCCACGCGACGACGTCGCTGCGCGTGTGCGCGGGGCCGACGTGGTGCAGCTCCAGCGCGCGCTCACCCAGGTGCAGCGTGAGCGAGTCCGTGAACGTGACGTCCGGCGGCCGCACCTCGATGTGCCCGTAGTCGGGCCCGGTGAGCACCTGCGCCGCCAGCAGGCCGGCTGCGAGCACGTCCTCGCGGCACTTCACGTGCCCGATGATCGGCGTCTGGGCGGGCATCAGCCAGTTGCCGTACGTGTGGTCGCCGTGGTGGTGGGTGTTCACCAGCGCACGCGGCCGCCGCGCCGTGACGCCCTCGACCGCGGCGAGCAACGCACGGTTGCGCGCCTCGGTCGAGGTCATGTCCACGAGCACGACGGACCCGTCGTCACCGACGACGAGCCCGGTGTTGTTGATCATCCAGGACCCGTCGGGCTGGATGTAGGCGTGGGCACCTGGTGCCACCTCGACGAGTTCGGGCTTCACCCGATCAAGGTTAGCCAGTGATGTACGCCTGGAGCTGGTCCTGGTTCGTCTCCAGCTGGCTGATCCTGCTCTTGACCACGTCGCCGATGCTCACGATGCCGACGAGCTCGCCGTCCGACAGGACCGGCACGTGCCGGAACCTGCGTTCCGTCATCACGACGGTCAGGCTGTCGACGGTGTCCGACGGCGTGCACGTGAACACCTCGGCCGTCATGATCTCCGAGACCGGCACGTCCAGCACCGCCGCGCCGCCTTCGACGAGCCTGCGCACGATGTCCCGCTCGGACACGATTCCCTCGACCCCTGAGGGTCCCACGACGACGATGGCCCCGATGTTGTGCTCGGCAAGCGCTCTGAGCAGCACGGTCACCGTCGCACTCGGTTCGATCGTCGCGACCTTCGAGCCCTTGGTCCGCAACACGTCCGCGATCCTCATGTGGCGCCTCCAGATCCTCACGCGGTCCGGTGACCTACCTCTCCCAGGTTAGGGCGGATCCGGACAGAACGGGAGATCTTGACGCCCGATAGGACCACGCCGTCAGGTGGATCCGAGCAGAAATCGCAGCTCATCGGCCGTTTGGTCGCCCAGAACTGATCGAGCGCCCGCCACGAGTGATGCGAATTCGATGCCGTCGCGAGCCGACATGTAGGCGGTTCGGCTGTCGTGGACCATCCAGTTCCGGAGGTTCGCGAGCGCTCCCGCCCCCAGTTCCGGGTCGTGCAGGAGCACCAGGTCAGCGCGGACCCGGCTCCGCGGCCCGCGCTCCCGCAGCAGCCGGTGCGCGGCGCGCCGGGCGTGCGGCACTCCCGCGTCGAGCAGCTTCCACAGCGCCTGCTCGGTGAACGGCACGTCGAGCAACGACCTGGCCGCCTGTTTGACGACCGCGGCGGACGGGTCGGTGAGCATTCCGAGCAGCCGCTCGACGGGCACGGAGAACCCGAGCAGGCGCAGCGCGCGCACGGCCGCCGCACGCGCCCCGGCCAGCGGGTGCTCCAGTGCGGGCAGGATCAGCGGGACGTCCGCGGCCGCACCGATCTCCCCCAGGCCTGCGATGGTCGCCGGGGTGAGCGGCGCGGACCGGTAGTGCTCGGCAGGCTCCTCGCCCGCGCGCCGCAGCGCGACCTGGGCGGTGGACCGGACGAGCGGGCTGCGGTCGTCGAGCGCACTCCGTGCCACGCCGAGGTCTCCGGCCCGCGCGAGCAGGTGGACGACGTCGGCCCTGACCGCGGCGATCCGGTTCGACGCGAGCTCGCGCACGATGCCCAGCTGCCCGGTGGCGCGGGCGGTCCAGATGGCCTTGACCGCGCAGTGGGTGCGGATCACGTGGTCCTTCTCGAACCGCACCGCCGCGCGGAGCAGGTTCAGGGAGAGCCGGTCCGCGTCGATCGCGGCGGCGTACGCGGCTCGTTTCACGAGCACGTCGTCGGCCTTGAGCGCGGCGTCGAGCACGTCGGGGCTCGCCTCGCGCAGCGCGGTGACGATCCGGTCGACCAGCCAGCGCCCTTCGGTGCGGCGGCGCAACGCGAAGGCGATCCGGCCGAGCCCGACGATGCCGTGCGGCGTGTCCACCAGGGACTCGCACGCGCGGCGCGCGGTGTCGCGCACCTGCGGAACCCAGTCGGCGCACCGCAACGCGAGCACCGCCAACGCTTGCGGCGTGCCGAGTGCGGCCGGCTGCGCCACCGCCCGCTCGCGGACGTAGCCGCTGCGGTCGCACGCGAGCCACACCGGTTCGCGCGGGTGGTCACCCCACCTCTGCCGCACCCGCGCGTCGAAGTCGATCCACTCCTGTGCCCCCATGGGGCAGAGGGTGTGCCGTCAGGGCCGCCCGATGCAAACGAATAGCGGCCCTGACGGCGGGTGGCTCAGCCGCGGCGCCTGACGGCGTACTGGCGCGGGTTCACGACAGCGCCGGTCTGGCGCTGGGCGGGAATCTTCCCGCCTCCGTGCTTGGCCGCGCGCCGTTCACGACGGCTGAGCTGTGGCTGGGACTGGGACTGGTCTGGTTCGGGATGCTGTTCGGCAGGCATGCGAGAACCTCCTCGGAAGTCAGAGGGGTGCACGAAGAGGCGGCCGGGACACGGCCGCGACAAGACCCGCGAGGGTCACCTGGAGACATGAGAACGCGCGGCAGCGGATGCGCTGCGGGGCGGGAAGAAGACCTGTCAGATCGTCACGCCCACCACGCTAGCGCCGCTGCCGCGCGTCGCCAACCGATTTATTACCGCCGTGCGCGGGAAGCCGCTCCCGAGGCGCCGAGCAGCACGAGCACGATCGTCGCGATCGCCCACTTGCGGGTCTTGGTCAGCGCCGTCGGCTCGGATGCCGCGGCCACCGCGCGGCGCGGTTCCGGGCGTTTCATCGGCGCGCGCGGCGCCACCGGCTGCGGCGGCGTCGCGGAGCTGGACGGCGGCGCCGGCGGCTGGAGCGCCGGGGTGGCCGCAGGCGGTGGGACCGCGGCGGGTGGTGCCTGCGGCTTCGGTGCGGGCGGCGGCACCGGCTGGGCGGGCGGGATCGGCACGTTCGACCTCGGCGGCATCGGCGCCGGGAGGCAGCCCGCGCCGTCGACGAAGCCGACGGGCACGCCGCTGCCGACCTCGGTGGCCGCGTACGCACCGCCGAGCGCGACGTGGAAGAAGCGGCTGCGGTTGAGGAAGCCGTTGTTCAGCGCGTACAGCGTGCCGGTGGGACCAGCGACGACGGCGCCGTACGTGGAACCGCCGGGCAGGACCTCGGGTGCGGCGACCTTCGTGACCGCACCGGACGCCGGGTCGATCGTGACGACCTTGCCGGGGCCGTGGCCCTCCGACGAGAGGCCGTAGAGCCTGCCGTCCACCGGGTTCACCGCGAAGTCGTCCAAGGAGGACCCCAGCCAGCCCGGTTCCAGCCGGACGGACGACACGATCGCGAGGTACTGCGGGCTGGCCGGGTCGATGTTGACCGCGTGCAGCTTCTCGTTGTCCCGCAAGTAGAACAGGTTCCCGACGACGGCACCGGCGCTGACGTCGTCGAACTTGTACCAGGGCGCGCGGATCGCGCCCATGTCCGTCGCGACGCCCTGCTTGTCCAGCAGCACCACGTGCGCCTGGTGCAGGGGCCACTCGTGGCGGGTCCGTGTGCTGAGCGCCACAAGCCTGCCGAGCGCGGTCGAGTACCCCAGCGCATTCACCGCGTAGTCGAGACCGGCCACTGTGGTCACTCCACCGGTGGACACATCTACTCGATAGAGGGTCGACAGCACACCCCTGGCAGAGGCCCTGACTTGAAACGCTTCGCAGTTCACGGGTGCGGCTTGCGCAACGGGGCTGGTAGCGAGGGTAAAAAGCGCCAATAGAGACGCTGTAGTACTCAACGCAACCAAATCAGGCCGCCACCGCAATGGAGCAGCCCGCTGCGACAATCGGGTATTTCTGCCGTCGTTGAGCCGCATTCCCACCTAGCCACAATTCATCGGACCGTGCTGTACCGGCCACAGTAGACCGTGGTCTAATCCCACACCAGAAAGGAGCCGAATTGAGTATTTACGTCACCGGCCTGCTCTGGGTGTTCGGTGCGGCCGCCATCTCCGCGGTCCTGGTCGTTTTCACCCGTCGGTTCGGCTCGGAGGAGGACCGCGAGCGGACGCTCGGTTCAGGCGGCGCGGTGTTCAGCATCGTCGCGGGCCTGCACGCCGTGCTCGTGGCGTTCATCCTGATCTCGTTGTTCGACGCGGCCAACTCGGCCGAGGACGCGGTGACCAAGGAGGCGAACGCTCTCGTCGCCGTCCACTGGGCCGCGAACTCGCTGCCGGAACCCGCGCGCACCAAGGTTGATGAACTGGGCAAGCAGTACGTCAACATCGTCGTCGACGAGGAGTGGCCTCGGATGGACGACGGCGGCGACGTCGACAACAAGGGCTGGCAGAAGCTGAACGAGCTGCGCGCCACGATCGAGACGGCCGCGCCGGACGGCGAGTGGCAGCTCGACCGCAAGGCCGAGGCGGCGAACCAGCTGTGGGAGGTCTACCAGGCGAGGCAGACGCGCATCGACGCGGCGGGCGGCGGGGTGAACCCGGTCGTGTGGCTCGCGCTGATCATCGGTACGGTGCTGTCGCTGTTGTTCCCGTATCTGTTCGGCGGGCCGAACCTGTTCTCGCAGCTGCTCATCACCATCACGCTGACTTCGACGCTGATTCTGCTGTTGTTCGCCATCTACCAGATGCAGAACCCGTTCAGTGGCGGAGTTCACATCCCGCCGGACGCGTTCACGTCCGCTTTGGAACGTTTGAGCTAATCCACTTCCTCGATGGCGATGACTTCACCGTCAAGGATCATCGGGGTGGTTTCCGAGTTCGTGAAGAAGCGCCGGGCGAATGCGCCCACAGCTCTGGTCGAGGCGGCGTCGAAGCCACCGCCGATGACGCCGCCCACCAGTGGCACGCCTTTCGCGAGAGTCACCCCGGCGCGCTTGCCGCCGTACTTCGCGAGCAGCATCGCGGCGACGCGCTTGTTGAACTCCTTGATGCCGACCTTCTTCAGCAGGTCGGTGCCCGCGTTCCCGACCAGGCACAGCAGGATCGCCGTCTGCACCTCCTCGCTGTCGAGGTTCCGGCCGTGGACGGCCGCGATCGACGCGATCAGGTGCGTCTGGATCACGTAGGACGCCGTCACGTTCGTCGGCAGTGCGACGGGCAACGTGATCAGGCCACCCAGGTTGGTGACGAAGCCCTGCGCGCCGGCGAGCGCCATGTGCGTGCGGATCAGGCCCTTGATCGCCTCGTCGCGGTCGCCGCCGCTCTTGCCGAGCGCGTCCTCGGCGGACTCCCTGGCGCTCTTGAACGGGCCGAAGCCGTCCACGCCGACGCGGAGCAGATGGTCGATCAGGCCCTGCTGGGCCTTGGCGAGCGCACCGGGTTCACCTGTTGACACATTTCGACACTACAACGCGGCGAGCTGCCGCTGTGCACTGTCAACAGTTTGCTCGAGCAGCACGGCGATCGTCGTCGGCCCGACACCACCGGGGACCGGGGTGATCAGGCTCGCCTTGCCGACGGCTTCGTCGAAGGCGACGTCGCCGACGTTGCCCTCGTTGTAGCCGGCGTCGATGACGACGGCGCCCGGCTTGATCCAGTCACCCCTGACGAACTCGGGCTTGCCGACGGCGGCCACGACGATGTCGGCGGTGCGCACGACGTCCGGCAGGTTCTCGGTCTTCGAGTGGCAGATGGTGACGGTGGCGTCGCGGGCCAGCAGGAGCATCGCGACGGGCTTGCCGAGGATCGGGCTGCGGCCGATGACGACCGCGTGCTTGCCGCGCGGGTCGACGTCGTAGGCGTCGAGCAGGCGCATGATCCCGCCCGGTGTGCAGCTGGTGAAGCCCGCTTCACCGAAGGACATCTGGGCGAACGAGTGCATCGTGACGCCGTCGACGTCCTTGTCCGGTGCGATCGCCTCGAACGCGGCGCGCTCGTCGACGTGCTTCGGAACGGGGTGCTGCAGCAGGATGCCGTGCACTTCCGGGTCGTTCGACAGCTCGGTGATCGCGGCGACGAGCTGCTCGGTGGTGGTCTCCTCGGGAAGCGAGACGAGCCTGGAGTCGAGCCCCGCACGGTGACAGCGGTTGCGCTTCATGCGCACGTAGGTCACCGATGCGGGGTCGTCGCCGACGATCACCGTGGCGAGGCAGGGCTTGCGGCCGGTGTGCTTCTCGTAGTCGGCCGCCCGGTGAGCGGCCTGGTCGACGATGGCGCGCGCGAGTTCGGTTCCGGACATCATGGGCGTTCTCCTTCGGGGAATCGCCCAGGCGCGCGGCACGTCGTGGAGGCCACTCCCCGGTGGTGCTCCACCCTAGGCGCCAGTCACGGCCTCTTCGCTGATTGTAGAGACGACGCCGGTGCTGCCGTCGACCGTGATCCGCTCACCGGTCTTGATGCGCGTCACCGCCTCGCGGACGCCGACCACGGCCGGGATGCCGTACTCGCGGGCCACGACCGCGCCGTGCGAGTTCGCGCCGCCCATCTCCATCACGAGCCCGCCCGCGGTCAGGAACAACGGCGTCCAACCGGGGTCCGTCGACGGGGCCACGAGGATCTCGCCGGGCTCCAGGTGCGCGCCGACCGGGTCCATGACGACGCGGGCGGTGCCGGTGATCGTGCCCGCCGACGCCGGCGTGCCGGTCAGGTCGCCGGGTGCGACCGGGCCGCGGTGCGCCTCCGGTTCCGTGCCGTCGGAGAGCAGGATGCGCGGGATGCGCCTGCGCCGCATCTCGCGGTCGTAGGCCTCCCTGCGCTCGGCGACGAGCGCGCGCAGATCCCCTTGCGTGGAACGCATTTCCGCGAAGTCGAGGAAGAACACGTCGTCGCGGGCGTCGATGCGGTCCTCGGCGACGAGACGGTCGCCCTGCTCCGCGATCTGCTTGCGCAGCACGCCGAACAGCGTGATCACCAGGTACTTCGGGTACTCGCGGAGCCCGGCGAGCAGGCGGGTGCGCTTGAGCGCCCACCGCACGAACCCGCCGCGCCACTTGGCGCGCTTCGCGAGCGTCTCGATCATCGCCTCGGCCTCGGCCGCGCCCCTGGCGAACAACGCGTCCGGTGCCATCGACTCGTCCTCGAGGCGCAGGTAGTTGCGCACCACGCCGATGACGTAGGTCGGGTCGTCCGACCAGCGCGGCAGGCCGAGGTCGATCTCGGCGACGGCGCGGTGCCCCCACTGCGCGAGGAACTCCTCGATGCCCTTGCGGGCGAGCTCGGGCATGCCGCCGTTCTGGAACTCCCGCGCCGCAACGGGATCCTGCCGGATCGTGCGGGCGAGGCCCCACAGCGCGAGGTCCATCTCGGTGGTGACGTTGTTCGGCAGGCCGCGCAACACCGTCTGCAGGTCACCGGGTTCGGTGCGGACGACCTTGCTGACCAGACCGAGCATCGCGAACCCCGCGAGCGCGGTCGGGGCGAGCCTCGGCAACACCGGGACGACGCACTCGCGCAACGCCTCGTCCGGCGACTTCCCCCTGGCCCTGCCGAGCATCTCCTGTTCGAGCCCGACGGCCTTGGCGGCCGCCTTCTCGGGGTTGATCAGTGCGCGTGCGACGACCAACGGGATCTCGAACCTCCTGGCGAGGCGCGCCATCCGCTTGACGGCGGGCCACGGCGAGGTCTGGGTCAGCGACAGCCGCGGGTCGTCGAAGAGTCCGCGCAGCACCTCGGCCGAGCGGGCCTCCATGACGTCGAGCAGCCTCGGCACGAACGCGCGGCCCACCTTGCTGCGCATGACTTTCGTGATGTCGAAGTAGATCCGCTCACCCGCCTCGGTGTAGCTCTGGCTGTTCGGGTCACCGATGATGATCGCGAACGCGCTCTTGGCGATCTCGCGGAACGCGGCCCTGCCCATCGGCGTGATGGGACGTTCGAGGCCCTGCGCGAGGCTGAAGCAGAAGTAGACGTGGAAGCCGTCGCCGTCCGGCACGGGGTACAGCGTCGTGATCGGCCGCGCCTGGGTGAGGTGCAGCTCGCCGTCGGCGTCGATGGCCCACTCGGTGTCCTGCGGGCTGCCGTAGTGGTTCTGGACCTTCTTCCCCAGCTCGGCGAGCTGGATGATCTGCGCGTCGGTCAGACACGCCTCGCCGTGGTCGGCGAGCTCGACGTGCTCGGTGCCGCCGCCGGGCAGCGACCGGATCGCGAGCTTCTTGTCCCCCAGGCGCCTTTCGACGATCTCGTCGCCGTCCACGATGAAGTGGTCCGGGTTGACTGCGCCGGAGACGACGGCCTCGCCGAGGCCGGGGCTCGCGTCGATGACGTACTGGTTCCGCTTGCCCGTCACGGGGTTCGCGGTGAACATGACGCCCGAGATCGCCGAGTCGATCATGCGTTGCACCACGACCGCCAGGTACACGCTGCGGTGGTCGATGCCGTTGGTCTCGCGGTAGCTCACCGCGCGGTCGGTCCACAGCGACGCCCAACACCGCCGGACAGCTAGCAGAACCTCTTGCGCGCCAACGATGTTGAGGAACGTGTCCTGCTGGCCCGCGAAGCTCGCGAACGGCAGGTCCTCGGCCGTGGCGCTGGACCGCACCGCCACCGGCACGTCGTCACCGAGCTTCTCGTACTCGGCGACGATCGCCTTCGCGACGTCGTCCGGGATCGGCGCGGTGAGCAGCTTCTCGCGGGCATCCGCGGCCGTGAGCCCCGCGAGCTCGTCGATTCCCTCGACCAGGCGGTAGGCGTCCGTGGTGACGCAGAAGCCTTGCGGCACAGGAAGTCCGGCCTTGGTGAGCTCACCGAGGTTGGCCGCCTTGCCGCCGACGACGGCGAGCATCGTGCCATCGATGGCGCTGAAGTCTTCGACGAGCGACATGGTCCCCTCCAGGTTGTCTGAAGGCCACGTTACGAGCGTCCTGCGAAAAACTCAACACGTGATGAATAAATCACACCATTGAGCGGGGGTCGCCCGCGTCGGCCGTCGACGACGTCGTCGTCGAACGCGGCGACGTTAACGACCCGCCGGTCTCTTAATAAGAGCCCAGTGGTCCGTTACACATAACAGACCACTGGGCCGTTAAGGTGCGCGGGTGAGTGAGTTCCGACGAGCACGTCGCCCGGAGCACGTCGAGGCCCGCCGGACGGCGATCCTCGAGACGGCGTCGTCGATGCTGCGGTCGAGGTCGGTGTCGGACATCAGCCTGCGCGAGCTCAGCGACGAGGTCGGCCTGGCGAAGTCGAACGTGCTGCGGTACTTCGACAGCCGCGAGGCGATCTTCCTCGAGGTGCTGGACCGCACGTGGGGCGAGTGGCTGGACTCGCTGGACCTGCCGGCGTCGTTCGGCGACGGGCCGTTCGCACGCGAGGTCGCCGTGGCCACCGAGATCGCCTGGTCGGCCGGGACGAACCACCTGCTGTGCGAGTTGATCAGCGTCACGGCGAGCGTCCTCGAACGCAACATCTCCGTCGAAGTCGCCCGCACCTTCAAACAGCGCGCCGCCGCGCACACCGATCGCTTGGCGGCTCTGGTGCGCGCGGCGGTTCCCGCGCTGAGCCCGGAGGCCGCGGGCCACTTCGCGGGCGCGGTGTTCGTGATCGTCGCCGGGCTGTGGCCGTACGCCCAGCCGACCGAGTCCGTCCGGGCCGCAACGGCCGAGCTGGGCATGCCCGCCGCCGGCGAGATGTTCCAGAGCGGGCTGACCGAGGGCCTGGTCAACCAGCTCGTCGGCCTGGTGGCCCGGTCAGCGGGCTGACCAGTCCGGCAACGGTTCCCGGCGGGCCAGCCAGTTCTCCAGCGGGCGTCCGACGATGCCTCCGACGATCGCGGCGGTCGTGTCGACGTCACCGCCCGCCTCGAGCTTGCGGACCTGGCCGTCGTCGAGGTGGTCGAGCACGGCGTCGAGCAGGTTCGCCGGTCGCGTTCCCTCGAGGCGCGCGTGGGCCGTCACGGCACTGGCCGTCGCGACGGCGACGGCACCGGCGATCCCCTCGGGGTGCTGGTGGGTGACCTCCGCGGACTTGGTCGCCTGCGAGAGGTTCGCGAGCCGGTCCTGGTCGACCTCCCGTGGTCGCGGAGGTCGGTCACCAGGTTGCCGTCCAACGGTTTTCAGCTTCCTCGCGGTGCCGGGTCAGCGCGCACGACGTCCTGGAACAGCGCGGCCGTCTGCAGCACGAACTCCCGGCGCGTCACGTCGAGCACCTTCAACGCCGGGCCGTGGTCGTAGGCGACGGTGACCACGGCCCCGGCGAACAACACCCACCACACGACCCGCGCGAGCCACGGCACCGCACCCAGCCGATCGCAGTGGAACGGCACGTGCCGCTGTTCGTCGGCCAGGATCCGGCCGGCGACCTCGGTGGTGAGCGGGTCGTCGGTGCCGTCGCGCAACGCCCGGTAGTAGCGCAGCGCCACGACCTCCGCGATGAGCAGCACCATCAGCTCGAGCCGCAGCCCCAGCGCACGACGCAGCCGCACGAACACCGCGTCCGTCCAGTGGCCACCGATCGTCGGCCTCCCGGCCGCCCGCAGCAGGTTCTCCAGCAGCCGCGCGTGGTTCTGCTCCTCGGCGACGAACAGCCGCACCGCACCGCCGTAGGCGCCGGTACCGGACTTCGCGATGAGGTTCGCCCCGTCACCGGCCTCGCCGACCTGGAACCGTTGCACGCTGCTGACGACGGCTGGGTGCATGCGCGCACCGACCGTCCACTCAGGATCGCCGAGCTCCGCGCGGCGCGCGGCTTCCGCCTCGAAATCCTCTACCCACGTGGTGAACATGCTCCTAGGACGTGTGCTGCGGTGATCGCGTTGGCCGCCGTTTGCGGAGGTTCCGTGAAGATCCTGTGGTCATCCGGAGGAGCAGCCCGGCGATGCCGCACAACGACGCGACGACCAGCCAGATCATGAACGCCGGGTACAGGTACGCCACCTGGATCCACGCGACGTCACGCCCCCGGTAGAGCCAGCCCACCACCCAGTGGATCGACGGCAGCAGCACGAGCGGCAGCGACAGCAGGTAGATCCACCGGGAGCGGCGGCGCACCCCGCGCACGGTGAGCGCGACCGTTCCAGCGGCGGCGAGCAGCAACCCCAGGTCCACGGCGCGCGGCAGGAACACGTTCGGCAGCGGCACGGACCTGTTCTCCAGCAACGCGATGAGCCGGCCGGCGAGCGCCACGGCGTCGCCGGCTGTCACGCCGGTGTTGGTCATGACCGCGATGCCGTAGCCGGAGTCGGGCAGCAGCGCCTGGTACGCGGTCGCCGTGAACAGGTCACCGCTGTGCTTGATGATCCGCGCACCGGACTCGGTCCTGCCGACCGACCAGCCCAGCGCGTACGACCCCTTGGCAGGCGTGTGCATCTCCTCCATGCCCGGCTCGGTCTGCGCGATCAGCCATGCGGCCATGTCGTGCGCCGAGCTGAGCACGCCACCCGAGCCGTTGCCGAACGCGGGCGGCTCGGGCACCGCGACGGGCAGGCCGGCGATCGTGATGTGGCCGACGGTGCCGGGCAGGTCGGCGGCGGTGTCGACGGTGCGGCTGTCCGGCATGCCGAGCGGGCCGAAGACGTTGTCGCGCAAGTAGGAGTCGAACGGCCGGCCGCTGACGACCTCGACGAGTCGCGCGGCCACCTGGTAGTTCGGGTTGTGGTACTCGAACTCCGCGCCGGGGTCGGCGGCGAGCCCGGCCGTCCGCAGCTGCGCGACGCGTTCCTGCAACGTGCGGGGCTGCGGGCCGCTGAACGCCGCGAAGGTCCGGTCGGACAGGCCGGACGTCTGGTTCAGCAGCTGCCGCACGGTGATCGAGGCGGCCCTCGGGTCGGCCATCTCGAACTCGGGCAGCGAGGCGCGCACCGGGCCGTCGAGGTTCACCCGGCCCTCGCGTACGAGGCGCATCACGGCGTACGCGGTGATCGACTTGCTGACCGACGCCACGGGCAACGCGGTGTGCTCGGTGACCGGCTCACCCGTTGCCGTCCGGCCGTAGCCCGCGATGCGCACCACCTGCTTCCCGTGCGTGACGGCGACGGCCGCGCCGGGCAGTCCGGTCGCCTCCAGGTACTCGTGCACCGCGGTGTCGACCGAGGACGGGACGATCGGCGTCAGTGTCGCGAGTAGACACAAGGCAAGTGTGTGCACATCAACGAGTTTCGCCTCTCGAACTCCGCACGAGATCGGACCGGAGTCCGAGTCGCGATCATCCCGTGGTCGGAGCGGCTAGTCCCACCCGCGCCCGAACGCGGCGAGCTCGTCGCCGTGCTCGATCTGCTCCGCCCACTCCACCGGCCATCTGCGTGTCGTCCGTGATCAGCGCCGGGTCGCCGTCGAGGTCCCGCGGCCCCTCCGGGCCGTAGCGCGCGACGATCTCGTCGACGGTCATGAACTCCGTCGGTGCGCCGAGCGCGTCACCGTACGCGAGTCCCAGCAGACATCCGGTCGCCCGCATGCGTTCCCCTCCAAGATTGTCGATCTTGCTGCGCCCAGGTCGCCTGGTCCCCGACACTGGTACGTCGTGAGCAGAGTCGAATTCAAGGACATCGTCGCCTACTGGCAGAAGAAGGAGGACGAGTCCGGGCTGGCGGTCGATTGGAGCGAGGCGCACGAGCGCTGCTGGCGCTGCGCCTACAAGGCGCGGCTGGAGAAGTGCCACATCATTCCCGACTCGCTCGGCGGCACCGCGACGCCGGACAACTTCGTACTGCTGTGCGGCCGGTGCCACCGGGAGGCACCGAACCACGCGAACCCGCGCTACATGTGGGTGTGGCTCAGGGCGACCTGCCTGCCGTTCAACGACATGTACTGGACCAACCGGGGGCAGGAGGAGTTCGAGACCATGTTCGGCCGGACACCTCTCGACTGGGCCGACGCGCTGGACCTGGACGCGGGCGCGCTCCAGGCCGAGTTCAACACCTTGCTGCGCACCGAATTCAGCCGCGCCGTCATCCACTTCGGGGAAGGCCGGATGAACCCGTCGACCATCGCGTGCGTGCTGGCGGAGGTGGAGCTGCAGCTGGCCGCTCAGCACGACGTCGCGATCACGAACTCGGAAGCCGGGTACGCCGGTGCCCGGTTCATCAGGAAGATGCTCGGCCAGACCGACACCCCGTGACCGGCCGGGCGTCCCTCGTCGCTGGTGAGCCGATCATGACCGGAATCCAACAGGATCTTCACAGTTCCTCGCCAGTGTGCCTGTCATGACACGAATCCGTGACGTCGAACGAACCCGGTTCCGCGCACCGGTGAAACGCGCGCTGATCGCAGCGGTGGCGCTGGTGGGCCTGGCGCCCGGAACAGCGCAGGCGATCTACGGCGGCGAAGAGGCGGCGGAGCCGTACTCGTTCATGGCGTCCATGCAGTTCAAGACGAGCGAGGGTGTCCAGCACTGGTGCGGCGCGACGCTGATCGCGCCGCAGTGGGTCGTGACCGCGAAGCACTGCATGCTGTACCTGCCGACTGCCGGGACCCCGCTGCCGAAGCCGTCCGACGTCCAGGTGCGGGTGGGCAGCCTCGACCGCACGACCGGTGGTGACCTGGTCGACGTCACCGAGTTCGTGGTGCACGGCAAGCCGATCTCACCTGATCCGACCGCGCCGCAGGACACCCGCGGCACCGACATCGCGTTGCTCAAGCTCGCGCGGCCGGTGTCAGCACAGCCGGTCGAGATCGCCGACTCTCCCGCAGTCACGGACGTCCGCCTGCTCGGTTGGGGCTACAACTGCCAGCAGCCGCGCGGGCACGGCTGCACGCTGCCGACCGCCCTGCGGCAGCTCGACACGCGCACGCTGCCGCGGGAGGGATGCGTCTCGGCCAAGCCGGGAGACGCGATCATCGCGGACCGGGAGATCTGCCAGGCCGCGACGCCGAGCGGTGAGTCGATCCGGCCGCACGACTCGGGTAGCCCGATGGTGGTGCGCGCCGGCTCGGGCTGGCGGCTGATCGGTGCGGCGTCCGGTCCGGTCCAGCAGGGCGCGGACACCGACGGCACGGGTCCGAACATCTACACCGACGTCACTGCCTACCGCTCCTGGATCGCCGAGCACGTCCGGTGAAACGCCTGGTGGGGAGCCGGCGAAACCGGCTCCCCACCAGGAGATCACTAGCTGCAGCCGGACGTGCTGCCGCAGCCCTCGCACAGGTAGCAGGACCCGGCGGGGCGCATCTTCGTGCCGCAGGTCATGCAGAGCGGCGCGTCGGCGGCCTTGCCGAGGTGCAGCTCCAGCAGCTCGGTGGAGCTGCCGACCGACTTCGAAGGAGCCTCGACGGCAGGCGTCGTGGCCTCGACGGAGCTGCGCAGACCCTCGAGGTCCACTTCGGACGAACCGCCGTACTCACCGGCGACCTGGGCGGAGCGCTCGTCGGCGGTGAAGATGCCGAGCGACGCCCGCTTCTCGACCGGCAGGTAGTCCAGTGCCAGCCTGCGGAACAGGTAGTCCAGCACCGAGGTGGCGATGCGGACGTCCGGGTCGTCCGTCATGCCCGCCGGCTCGAACCGCAGGTTCTGGAACTTGGAAACGTAGAACTCCAGCGGAATCCCGTACTGCAGGCCCACCGAGATGGACATCGAGAACGCGTCCATCACACCGGCCAGGGTCGAGCCCTGCTTGCCCAGCTTGACGAAGATCTCGCCGAGGCCGTTGTCCGGGTACGAACCGGCGTGCAGGTAGCCCTCGGCACCGCCGACGGTGAACGACACCGTCTGCGACGGGCGCTTCTTCGGCAGGCGCTTGCGGACCGGGCGGTACTCGACGACCGTCTCCGCCTTGGCCTCGGCACCCTTGTTGGCGCCCTTGCCCGCGGACAGCGGCTGGCCGACCTTGCAGTTGTCGCGGTAGATCGCGAGCGCCTTCAGGCCGAGCTTCCAGCCCTGGTAGTAGATCTCCTGAACTTCCTCGACGGTCGCCGACTCCGGCATGTTGACCGTCTTGGAGATCGCGCCCGAGAGGAACGGCTGGGTCGCGGCCATCATGCGGACGTGGCCCATCGGGGCGATGGAACGCTCGCCCATCGCGCAGTCGAACACCTCGTAGTGCTCGCGGCGCAGGCCCGGCGCGTCGACGACGTGGCCGTGCTCGGCGATGAACTCGACGATCGCCTCGATCTGCTCTTCCTGGTAGCCCAGCGACTTCAGCGCACCGGGCACCGTCTGGTTGACGATCTGCATGGAGCCGCCGCCGACGAGCTTCTTGAACTTGACCAGCGCCAGGTCCGGCTCGATTCCGGTGGTGTCGCAGTCCATCATCAGGCCGATGGTGCCGGTCGGCGCCAGCACGGACGCCTGGGCGTTGCGCCAGCCGTTCTTCGCGCCGATCGCCAGCGACTGCTGCCACGCCTCGGTCGCGACCTTGTGCACGGCCGAGTCGTTGCCGCCGTAGGTGCGGATCAGGTCGTTCGCGGCGGCGTGCTTGCGCATGACGCGCTGGTGCGGCGTGGCGTTGCGGGCGTAGCCCTCGTACGGGCCGACGATGCCGGCCAGCTCCGCGGAACGGCGGTACGAGACACCGGTCATCAGCGACGTGATGGTGGCGGCCAGCGCGCGGCCGCCCTCGGAGTCGTACGCGTGGCCGGTCGCCATCAGCAACGCGCCGAGGTTGGCGTAGCCGATGCCGAGCTGGCGGAACTTGCGCGTGGTGTCACCGATCGCGGGCGTCGGGAAGTCCGCGAAGCAGATCGAGATGTCCATCGCGGTGATGATCAGCTCGACGGCCTTGGCGAACTGCGGCGCGTTGAAGGTGCCGTCGGTGCCGAGGAACTTCATCAGGTTCAGCGACGCGAGGTTGCAGCTCGAGTTGTCCAGGTGCATGTACTCCGAGCACGGGTTCGACGCGGTGATCCGGCCCGACTCCGGGCAGGTGTGCCAGTCGTTGATCGTGTCGTCGTACTGGATGCCGGGGTCGGCGCAGGCCCACGCGGCCTTGGCGAGCTTGCCGAACAGGTCCTTGGCGTCGACGTGCGAGATGACCTCGCCGGTCTGCCGCGAACGCAGGCCGAACTCGCCGCCGTTCTCGTAGGCGTGCATGAACTCGTCGGACACGCGGACCGAGTTGTTCGCGTTCTGGTACTGCACGGACACGATGTCCGAGCCGCCGAGGTCCATGTCGAACCCGGCGTCGCGCAGCGCGCGGATCTTGTCCTCTTCGCGCGCCTTGGTCTCGATGAACTCCTCGACGTCCGGGTGGTCGACGTCGAGGACGACCATCTTCGCGGCACGACGGGTCGCGCCACCGGACTTGATGGTGCCCGCGGACGCGTCCGCGCCGCGCATGAAGGACACCGGGCCGGACGCGGTGCCGCCGGAGGACAGCAGCTCCTTGGACGACCGGATTCGGGAGAGGTTGAGCCCGGCGCCGGAACCGCCCTTGAAGATCAGGCCTTCCTCGCGGTACCAGTTGAGGATCGACTCCATCGTGTCGTCGACCGCGAGGATGAAGCAGGCGCTGACCTGCTGCGGCGACGTGGTGCCGACGTTGAACCACACCGGCGAGTTGAAGCTGAACACCTGGTGCAGCAGCATGTGGGTGAGCTCGTGCTCGAAGATCTCCGCGTCACCCTCCGACGCGAAGTAGCCGTGCTCCTTGCCCGCGCCGACGTACGTCTTCACGACGCGGTCGATCAGCTGGCGCAGCGACTGCTCGCGCTTCTCGCTGCCGACGGCACCGCGGAAGTACTTGCTGGTGACGATGTTCGTCGCGTTCACCGACCAGAAGTCGGGGAACTCGACACCGCGCTGCTCGAAGTTCACCGAGCCGTCGCGCCAGTTGGTCATGACGACGTCGCGACGCTCCCAGGTCACCTCGTCGTACGGGTGCTTGCCCTCGGTCGTGTAGACCCGCTGCACCTTGAGCGCCGTCTTCGCAGCCCCGTTGCGCGCGGCTGTCTTCTTGGCTGAGCCGCCGACGGTCTCCGTCACGGTTCCCTCTCCCTCTAGCTGAAAGTACGAGTTCAATGCACGCTGGAGCGCACTAGTTCACTGCCCAGCCCCACCGCGGGCAGTGCGAAGATCAGAGATCTCCTTCTCGAAGTCCTCGACGGAGGAGAAGGAGCGGTACACGCTCGCGAAGCGCAGATACGCGACCTCGTCGAGCTCTCGGAGTGGACCGAGGATCGCCAAACCCACCTCGTGGCTGGGAATCTCAGCGCATCCGGTCGACCGGATCGACTCTTCCACTCGCTGGGCGAGCTGCTGGAACGCGTCCTCGTCGACGGGTCGGCCCTGACAGGCCCTGCGGACACCGGTGACGACCTTGTCCCGGCTGAACGGCTCCGTGACACCGGAGCGCTTGACCACGGCGAGGATCGCCTCCTCGACCGTGGTGAACCGTCGGCTGCAGCTGGCGCAGGAACGACGACGGCGGATCACCTGACCCTCGTCGACCTCGCGGGAATCGACCACACGAGAGTCGGAGTGCCGACAAAAAGGACACCGCACGCCTGTTCACCCCTTCCCAGCGCAGCACCGACCACAGCAGCCGCACACCGGTTGGGTTACCCACAACCTGTGGACTACTTACAACGGTGTAACCACTAGATGTAGGGGTAGAACCTAGATCTCCACGCTAGCGGTTGCAACTCGACACGGCGTGTCGGACGACACTCGGATGGAGGAATCCGAGGTGAACTGCGACTACTACGCACCGGTACCGGCAGATGACCGTCGGGCAACCTCGCCACCCGCCGTCCGCGTGATATTCCTGTGACGCGTCACTCGGGTGGCGCAACCGACAAGAGGGAGTGGCATCTTGGGGGCTGGGGTGAAGAGGGCCGCCGTGGCGGCCTTGCTGGTGGGCGCGTGCACGACACTGACACCGGAGGCGCACGCCGTCAGCCAGTCGGTGACGGCCAAGTGCGCGAAGGCCGACTTCAGCGGTGAGTTCAAGCTGTCCTACGACACCGGGGCCGGGTTCTACCGGCTGAAGGCGGGCAGGGGCGGAGCCGGACCGTACATCGGCGACTCCGGATCGATGAACGTCAAGGTCAACTACCGCGAGGGCGGCACCACCAACAACGCGGTGAACCGCACGAAGAGCGGGCTCAAGTCCGACGAGGTCGGCGAGGTCCCGGTCAACGGCACGAGCGTGCCGAGCACCAGCCGCGCGTGGGTCGAGGTCAAGTTCTCCGACAGCAGCGGCGTGCGCTGCACGGCGCGGAAGAACCTGATCTGAGTCCGACGTACCGCATCTTGGGACCGGTCACGGTCCTCGGTCCGGCCGGGCCCGTGCGCCCGGCCGGCCAGAAGCAGGCCTCGGTGCTGGCGGCGTTGCTGCTCAGCCCCAACCGGGTCGTGCCGGAAGACCGGCTCATCGACCTGACCTGGGGCGAGCAGGCGCCGCGCAGCGCTCGGGGCAGGCTGCAGGTGCACGTGTCGGACCTGCGCAAGCTGCTCGGCGCCGACGTGATCACCCGGAGCTCGTCCGGGTACGCGATCGAGGTCGGGCCGGGCGCGCGCGACCTCGACGTGTTCGACGCCGTCGTCGCCGACGCCCGCGGGCTGACCGGCGCCGCCGCCGTCGCGCGCCTGCACGAGGCGCTCGAGCTGTGGACGGGCACACCGCTCGACGGCGTCAGCGACGAGCTCGCCGAGCTGGAACGCCCCGCGCTCGTCGAACGCAGGCTCGCGGTCGTCGAGGAGCTGCACGAGCTGCGCATCGCCGAGGGCCAGCCCGCCGAAACCGTCGCCGACCTGCGCAAGCTCGTCGACGAACACCCCTACCGGGAACGGCTGCGGGCGGCGCTGATGCTCGCGCTGCACCGGTGCGGCCGGGCCGCGGAGGCGCTCGAGGTCTACGCACAGGGCCACGAGCTGCTGGTGTCCGAGCTCGGCATCGAACCCGGACCGGCGCTGCGGGACGTGCAGCTGCGGATCCTGCGCGGCGAGGACCAGGCGCCGGTGACCACCGTCCGCCCGGCCGAGCTCCCCTTGGCCGCCCGAGGCTTCGCTGGCCGCGCCAACGAGCTCGCCGCACTCGACTCCGGCGACGACGGCGTCTGGGTGATCACCGGGACCGCGGGCGTCGGGAAGACCGCGCTCGCCGTGCGGTGGGCGCACGACGCGCGCGACCGCTACCCCGACGGCCAGCTGTACGTGAACCTGCGCGGCTTCGACGCCGACGACGAACCGCTCAGCCCGACCGCCGCGCTGGCCCAGCTGCTGCGCGCGCTCGGCGCCTCTCCGTCCGAAACGGACGACCAAAGTGGACTGTTCCGGTCGCTGCTCGCGGACCGGAAGGCGTTGGTGGTGCTGGACAACGCGCGTGATGCCGCCCAGGTGCTGCCGCTGCTGCCCTCGACGGGCCGCGTGCTGGTGACCAGCAGGCACCGGCTGGGCGACCTGGTCGCCCGCACCGGCGCCCGCTCGCTCGCGCTGACGCAGCTGCCCGGCCACGACTCGCACGCACTGCTCACCTCGGCGCTCGGCGCGGACCGCGTCGCCGCGGAGCCCGCTGCCGCCGCCGAGCTGGCCGAGGTGTGCGGACACCACCCGCTTGCCTTGCGCATCGCCGCGGCCAACGTGGGCGCAAGCATCGCGGCGACCGTGGCGGAACTGCGCGGCGACCCGCTGCTCGCCCTGGACGGCGCCGAGCTGGGCGCGGTCGCGACCGCGTTCTCCCTGTCCTACCAAGCACTTCCAGCCGATCAGCAACGGCTGTTCCGGGTGCTCGGGATCGTGCCGGGACCGGACTTCACGCCGCACGCCGCGTCCGCGTTGCTCGACGTCGGCACCGGTGTGGCGACGCGCCTGCTGCGCGGGCTGGCGGCCGCCAACCTCGTCGAGGCGCACGCACCCGGCCGCTACCGGTTCCACGACCTGGTGCGCCGCTACGCCGAAGAGCTCGGGGACGAAGCGGAGGCGTGGGACCGGTTGTTCGCGAGCTACCTCGCGATCACCGACGCCGCGGTCGCCCACCTGGCCAAGCGGATCGTGACGCTCCCCCGCGACGACCAGCCGGGGCCGAGCCCGGTCGAGTTCGCGGGCAGCGCGGAAGCCGTGGCGTGGCTGGACGTCGAGGCGCCGAACCTGGTCGCCGCGCTGCGCAGGGCAGCGGTGAGCGGCCCGCGCCCGCAGGTCTGGTACCTGGCCGACGCGGTGCGCCGGTTCTTCCACGACCACGGCAGGCGCGCGGAGTGGCTGGAGCTGACGCCCGTGCTGCTGCGCGCCGCCCGGCGGCACGAGGCACCGGCCGCGGAAGCGTTGCTGCACCTCACGATGGGCGGAGCGGCGTTCCGCGAGGGACGCCACAAGGACGGCATCGCGCACACCACGGAGGCGGCACGGGCGAGCCGCGCGTGCGGGTGGCGCGAGTGCGAGGCGAGCGCGGTGGCGAACCTCGGATCCATGCTCGACTGGTCGGGCAGGCTCACCGAGGCGGTCGAGCACAGCCGGCGCGCGGTCGAGCTGTTCCGCGAGCTCGGGAACCCCTCGGGCGAAAGCCACGCGATGAACTCGGTGAGCTGCCACTACCGCCAGCTCGGCAGGCTGGCCGAGGCACGGGAGTGCCTGGACGAGTCGGTCGCGTTGTGCCGCAAGGAGTCGCTCTCGTTCTGGGAGGCCGCCAACCTGGCGGACCTCGGGTCGGTGCTGCTGGCACTCGGCGATCACCAGTACGCCGAGCACACCCTGCACCTCGCGCTGGAGTTGTTCCGCGAGCTGGGATCCCGCTTCGGCGAGGCGACCGCGCTGAACGGGCTGAGCGCCGTGCACCTGGCCCGCGACGACCACGACGCCGCACGTCAGGCCGCCACCGAGGCACTGGAGTGCGCCCGGCAGGACGGCGACCAGCAGGCCGAGGCCGTCGCGTTGATCAGGCTGGGCCGCGCGACCTCCGGACGGCAGCACCTCGTGCGAGCGCTGGAGATCGCGAAGCGGTCCGGCCTGCGCGGGCTGGAGGCGGAGGCGTCCGCCGCGCTCGCGCACGTTCTTGCTGTCGCACACCCCACGACAGCACGATCGCACGCGACCACCGCCCTCGCGGTGGCGCGAGCGGGCGGGTTCCGGCTCCTGGAGGCGGAGGCACTGCTGGCCGTCGCCGCCGCGGAGTCACCCGAGCAGGCCGGACACGCGGTGCGGGAGGCCCTGCGCATCTGGCACGACACCGGTCACGTCACCGGCGCCGCACGCGCGACGCGTGCCCTGGAGGACCTCACCGCGCGGTCGTGAGCGGGGTTGGGGGACACCCGCCCACGACCGAGCTCACCTCAGGCCACGCCCGTGTCGGTGTCGCAGTACTTGAGCTCCGCGCCCTTCTCCTTCTGCAGGCACACCTGCAGGTACACCTTGGTGCCCTCGGGGATCTCGATGTCGTCCGGGAACTTGTCGCAGTTCAGCCGCGGGTCCTGGTGGTGCCCGGTGTGGTGCCACAGCTTGCGCTCGTGCGTGACGCCACCCGTCGTCCAGGTGAGGCGACCGCGCACGCCGAGGCTGTCGTAGTCGCGGTCGCAGATCCCGAAGTGCTCGCCCTCGGCCCTGAACCAGGCCATGCCGCCCTTGGGGTCCGGGTCGTCGCTGTAGACCTCGACGTCCCTCGCCGCGCTGGCCCCCGGCGTCATCGACAGCAACGTGCCGACCGCGATCGCCGCAGCCGCGGCAACTCGTCCCATGCTCATTTGTTCTTCCTTTCGATGTCTAGCGAGGTGCCTGCACGCGCAGCACTCCGGCGAGTGCCTTCTCCGCGAGCGAGGTGTCGGTGAAGTAGTCCCAGCAGCTGCCGCTGGTGTTGTAGCTGCCGCCGCTCAGCACGCCCTTGGCCGCGACGCCGCCGTCACCGCGGACGGTGTAGATCGGGGCGCCGGAGTCACCGCCCCTGGTGCAGTTGCCGTCGCGGTGGCCTTCGGTGGCGTTGCGCAGCACCGCGCCGCTGCCGTAGCGGACGGTCACGTTGGTCGAGATGACCTTCCAGCCGCACATCTCGCCGGTGACCTGGCCGCTGACGCAGTACCGGTCGCCGCTGCCGGACCGGCTGCGCCACTTGTCGGTGACGGCCCTGGACTGGCCGGAGTTCCGGCCGCCGCGGTAGACGCGGTGGCTCGAGGCCTTGCCCGCGGCCATCTTGATCGTGGACACGTCGCCGGAGTAGTAGCTCTGGCCGTGCCACTTCACCGACCCGGTGGTGTTGTTCCAGTTGTCCGCGGTGACCTCGCCCATCACGCCGTTCGGGTTGGACGCGGTCTTGTTCAGCGCCGTGCAGTGCCCCGCCGTGAGGACGTAGGACGCGCCCTCGTGCACCCAGCCGAACGCCGTGGAGCAGCCGTCGAACAACGCGCCGCCGTAGTACGGGCTCTTGTCCGACTGCCTGGTGTCCTTCTGCTCCGGCGCGGCCATGCCCGGCACCAGGTAGAGCGCCACCCGGTCCGCGCCGTACCTCGCGGCCAGCGCCTCCCGCAGCTCCTGCGTCACCTGCGCCGCCTTGACCAGCACGCGGTTGTTCGGCGCGTCGACGTACGCCGTGCGCAGCTCGCCGCCACCCGGCAGCGAGGTCTCGAGCACCTCCTGCTGCACCTGGTCGAGCTCGGCGAGGCTGAACCGCACCCTGGGCACGTGCGGCCGCACCGTCCACGTCGGACCCGCCTGCTGCACGGCCATCGCGCTGGGCTCGGCGGCGGGTTTCTCGGTGACGCCGTCGTCCGGGATGCTGCCGTCGTCCGAGCCCAACCCCAGAGGGCTCGCGGCGACGGTCATGCTCGCGCTCGCACTGTCGACAGTTGACAGCGACGCCGTGGTCTTCACGGGCGCGACGACGGTGTCGAAGTCGGCGTACGGCATCGAGTACTCGGCCGGGTTGGCCTGCGCGCGGTCCATCGCGATGTCGAGCGCGGCGCGCGTGGTGTCCGGCAGCGACGGCTCGTCCTCGCGCGGGTCGTGCGTGATGACGGCGACCGCCGTGCCGGTCGCGGGCTGGTCGCCGGTGATGGCGGCCTGTGCGGGAACCGCGGCAGCGGCGCAGGCCACGACCGCCAGCCCCACGCAGGTGAGCGCACGTCTCACCGGAAGGACTTCATGTAGAACGTGGTGCTCGGGACCCGCGCGCCCGGCCGGTAGCTCATCGACGGCGTGCCGTGGCAGTTCTGCCCGGTGCGCATCGACGAGATCGCCGTGCTGCCGCCGACCTTCAGCGACTTGACGATGTAGATCTTGTTGGGCTGGCCGGGGTAGACGTTCCAGCAGTCCCGGTCGGTGACGGAGACCTCGTACTTGTCACCGCGGTAGTTCGTCTGCTTCCAGAAGCACACGGCGTGCCCGGTGCAGGACGTGTCCGCGGCCTCGGCGGTGCCCTCGGGTGCTTCCCGCGTCACGACACCGTTGCTGTAGGTCGTGACGACGACGCCCTCGGCGGTGGTGACGCTCTCCGACGTGACGACGTCGGCCTGTGCGGCGGTCGCGCCGGTGATGGTGGCGACCGCGACGGCGGCGGCGACGAGCACCGCGCGCAGGTACTTCGGCATTCTTCCTCCGGAGGTGGTCTTGTCTGTCGCACCGCATGGTCGACAGGGCCACTTCCGTGAGGCTTCGGTCCGGCTTCGGTCTTACGGAATCTGCTGCATGTACAGCACACCGATCGCGATGACCGTCAGCATGCTCAGGATCCCGACGGCCAGCAGTTCGAGCACCGACTCGCCCTTGGGCCGAACGTGGCACGACCGCGACTCGCGCTGAGCGACGGCCACGACGGGCCGCGGGCGCGTCGCGGGGCGCCGGGGAAGGACACGCGGACCCGATCGAAGGGGACGGCCGAGTGCGACGGCCTCAACCTCTTGCCTGGTCCGAACGAGAACCGCCATGACGCCCTCCGAGAGCTAACCAGCAGGTCATCCAGCTTGATCGAACATCGGTTCGATCGAACGTCCGTGCGAATTTCTACCACCTCGGGCCGTCGAAATCCACAACACGCCGAGACTTACCTCGAACAGGTGTTTGATCTGGACGAGAAGTGCGACTACCGTCCACAACTGAAGATCGTCGAACAAAGGACTGGACTGTGGCGCGCAAGACGATCGTGGATCCGGACAACGTGCCGTTGGTTCCCCCGCGGGTCACGGACATCGCCGGCAACGCGGGCCTCACGCTGCGCCAGCGGAAAGTCCTGGACGTCATCAGGGACTGGGTCGACAGGTTCGGCTACCCGCCGAGCGTGCGGGAGATCGGCGAGGCGGTCGGGCTGACGTCGACGTCGTCGGTCGCGTACCAGCTGCGCGCGCTGGAGCGGAAGGGCTTCCTGCGCCGCGACCCGAACCGGCCGCGCGCCGTCGGCATGCTGCCGAACGAGATCGACGCCGGGCTGGACCCCATGTCGAAGCCCACGCCCGCGTACGTGCCGATGCTCGGCCGCATCGCCGCCGGTGGGCCGATCCTGGCCGAGGAGTCGATCGAGGACGTGTTCCCGCTGCCGCGCGAGATCGTCGGTGAGGGCGAGCTGTTCCTGCTGCGCGTCGTCGGTGACTCGATGGTCGACGCGGCCATCACCGACGGCGACTGGGTCGTCATCCGCAAGCAGCCGACCGCGGACAACGGCGAGATCGTCGCCGCGATGATCGACGGCGAGGCGACCGTCAAGACGTTCAAGCGCAAGGACGGGCACGTCTGGCTGATGCCGCACAACCAGGCCTACGAGCCGATCAACGGCGACGAGGCCACGATCCTCGGCAAGGTCGTCACCGTGCTGCGCCGTCTCCCCTGAGTTCTGCCCACCACTTCTCACCCGCGTCGACCATGTCCTGGCTGATGCGTTCGAAGAAGCGGCCCATGAGGTCGAGGCGTTCGCCTGCGGGCGTCGCCCCGAACAGCGCGGCGCCCTCGCGGCCGGCGTCGGCCCACTTGAAGTTCATGCGCGTGCTCGACTGCCACGCCTGGAACCACACGTCGGCACCCACGACGTAGTGCTCGCGCCGGGTGCGCGGATCCCGTGAGCGGCCGATCAGGTCCATCGCCACCAGCATCGACACGGCCTTCGAGATCGACGCCGGGCTGACACCGAGCCGCTGGGACAGCTCCGCCGCGGTCATGCTGCCGCTCTCCGTCACGTAGATGCAGGTCAGCACGCGCGCGGCTGTACGAGGTATCCCGGTGTCGACCATCAACTCGACGAGCCGGGCCACGAACGCCTGCTCCGGGCCCGACATCTCCTCCACCCGCGGCGCCGTGACGCGGCGGTGGGCGCGCTTCGACGACGCCTGCTGGGCGCGGTCCGCGCGGTAGGCGTAGATGCCGCCGTTGCGCGACACCTCGCGGCTGACCGTCGACGTCGGCCGTTGCAACCGGCGGGCGATCTCGGCGTACCCGAGGCCTTCGCGCAGGCCCGTCGCGATGCGCTGACGGTCCTGGCGAGTCAGTCTTCCACCGGGCATCTCGAACGCTCACTTCCGCTGCTCAGCAAGGAAAAACAGTGTGCATTAACGCACACGCCATTGCAACCGACTCGTTGCAGCACCATGAAACGCAACGTAGCTTTCGCGTTATGGAAACCACGGGGGAACTCCAGCCGATGACCTGTCCGGACGGCCACGAGGGGTGGCTCGCGACCGGGAGGAACGCCGTCCGCGCGGTGCTCGCCGACAACCGGTTCAGCATCCGGCCCGACCTCATGCACTTCCCGTTCGCGGACACCGGCGGCGAGACGGCGCCGCCCTCGCCGCCCGGTGCTTTCGGCGACGCCGACCCGCCGGAGCACACCCGCTACCGGCGCGCGCTGACCGGCCAGTTCACCGTCCGCCGGATGCGGCAGCTGACCGAGCGGATCGAGGAGATCACCGCCGAGCACCTGACCGCGATGGAGAAGCAGGGGACGACGGCCGATCTCGTCCCGGCGTTCGCGCTGCCGGTGCCCGCGCTGATGATCTGCGAGCTGCTGGGCGTGCCCTACACCGAGCGCGAGCGCTTCCAGGCGGACGCGATCATGGTGACGGGCTCGATGGCCGACTTCGCCGAGACGGGTGCCGCGTTCGTGCGGCTGCAGGAGTACATGGGCGAGCTGGTCACGGCCAAGCGCGTGCGACCGCAGGACGACCTGATCAGCGGCATCGTCGGTGAGGACTTCACCGACGAGGAGCTGGTCAACATGAGCCTGATGTTGCTCGGCGGCGGGCTCGACACGACGACGAACGTGTTCGCGACCGGCCTGCTCGAGCTGCTCCGCTCACCCGAGCTCGTCGCCGAGCTCAGGGCGAAGCCGGAGGAGGTCGTCGAGGAGCTGCTGCGCCGGACGACGATCATCCCGACGCTGGTGCGCTCGGCGCTGGAGGACGTCGAGATCGACGGCCAGGTGATCAAGGCGGGCGACACGGTCGCGTTGTCGCTGGAGACGGCGAACCTCGACCGGTCCGGCAACCACATCGCGTTCGGGCACGGCATCCACCAGTGCCTCGGGCAGCAGCTCGCGCGCGTCGTGCTGGGCATCGGGTTCCCGGCGCTGTTCGAGTGGTTCCCGAAGCTGCGCCTCGCCGTGCCGGAGGCGGAGTTGCCGGTGCGCCCCCACGCGCTCGTCAAAGGCCTGCTGGCGCTGCCGGTCCGCTGGGATTAAGCCCTGCGGCGCATCCGCAGGCCGATCAGCAGCGCGGCGACGAGCACGACGCCGCCGATGCCGAGCGCCAGCGGCCAGTTGTTCCACGACACCACCTCGGCGCGGGGCGCGTCCGACGCGGTTTCAGCAGGGGGAACTGTGGTGGTGGGTGGCGGTGGCTTCGCGAGCGCCGCCGCTCCCGCCACGGCGCGGATCGGCGCGCCGGTGCCCTCCGATCCGGAGAGCAGCGTGCCGTCCGGGTCGAACGCGATGGCCTCGCCCTGCTGCTCGTCCGGCAGCGGGATGCGCACCGGGTCACCGGACAGCGCCTTCACCAGGTCGCCGTCCGGAACCGGGAACAGGTAAGCCTCTGTGTACGTCCGCAGCGCCACGACGGACCCGTCCGGCATGGCTGCACCACCGGTCACCAGACGCGAGTCCAGCGTGCCCTCCAGGGGCCCGCCGGGGGTGTCCGTGGACGGCAGCGACACGCGCGCGACCTGTTCCAGCGCAACGGGAGCAGCGGCGTTCAACGGCGCCGTCGGGCGGTAGACGAGTGCGGATCCCAAGGGCTCCTTGGTGATCACGTACGGCGTGCCGGACTTGTCCAGCAGCAGCGCCTCGGCGTCGTGCTTGCCGTCCGGGTAGGTCAGCCGGAACAGCTGGGCGGTGCCGTCCTGCGCCACGACGTGCAGCGCGACGGTCTCGCGGGACTTGCCGTTGTCGCCGGTGTCGGCGAGCCACAGCTTCCCGTCCGGTGCGAGCGCCATGTCCTCGACGTCGAACGGGTTGACCGGCGCGGTGATGGTCCGCTTGACGACGCAGTCGCGGCCCATCACCTGCACGCGCAGGGTGCCGTTGTCGCTGTCGTTGACGGCGAACCAGTTCGTCCCGTCGGACGCGAGCCCGGACAGCTCTTCGATGCTGACCGGGCACACGTCCACAGGTGGTGGGAGCGGGATCAAGCAGGCGTGCCGTTCGTCGCGAACTGCTCCAGCAGGCTCGCCAGGTCGGGCCGCACCCGAGCGCTGAGCAGGGTGCCCGCCTCGGTGTGCTTCTCCGACAGGATCTCGCCGTCGCGGTGCACGCGCGCGACGACCTCGCCGCGGGCGTACGGCACGAGCGCCTCCACCACGACCTCCGGCCGCGGCAGGAGACCGGCGATGACCGTGCGCAGCTCGTCGATGCCGACACCGGAGTGCGCCGACACGAACACGGCGGACGGGAACAGGTGCCGCAGGCGGGCCATGGTCAGCTCGCCCACCGCGTCGATCTTGTTCACCACGAGGAGTTCCTGCGGCATCGGCGCGTCGCGCTTCTCGTTGATCTCGCCGAGCACCTCGCGCACCGCCGAGACCTGCTTCTCCGGCATGCCGTCGGAGCCGTCGACCACGTGGACCAGCAGGTCCGCGTCGGCGACCTCCTCGAGCGTCGACCGGAACGCCTCGACCAGCTGGTGCGGCAGGTGCCGCACGAAGCCGACCGTGTCGGTGAGCGTGTACGGCAGGCCGTCCGGCGTGAGCGCCCGGCGCGTCGTCGGGTCGAGGGTCGCGAAGAGCGCGTCCTCGACCAGCACACCGGCGCCAGTCAAGGCGTTGAGCAGCGACGACTTGCCCGCGTTCGTGTAGCCGGCGATGGCGACGCTCGACACTTCGTTCGCGACGCGCTTGCCGCGCTTGGTCTCGCGGATCACGCCGATCGCGGCGATCTCGCGGCGCAGCTTGGAGATGCGCGCGCGAATGCGCCTGCGGTCGGTCTCGATCTTGGTCTCACCGGGTCCGCGCAGACCCACGCCGCCGTTGCCGCCACCGGCGCGACCACCGGCCTGCCGGGACAGCGACTCACCCCAGCCGCGCAGACGCGGCATCAGGTACTGCAGCTGAGCCAGCTCGACCTGGGCCTTGCCCTCCTTGGAGGACGCGTGCTGGGCGAAGATGTCGAGGATCAGCGCGGTCCGGTCGATGACCTTGACCTTGAGCTTCTCCTCGAGCTGACGCAGCTGGCCAGGCGAGAGCTCGCCGTCGCAGATCACCGTGTCCGCGCCGGTCGACTGCACAACATCCCGCAGCTCCATGACCTTGCCGGAGCCGATGTACGTCGCGGGGTCCGGCTTGTCCCGACGCTGCACGACACCCTCGAGCACCTCCGAACCGGCGGTCTCGGCGAGTCGAGCCAGCTCGGCGAGCGAGGCCTCGGAGTCCGCAGCGGTCCCCTCGGTCCACACACCGACCAGCACGACGCGCTCCAGGCGCAGCTGCCGGTACTCGACCTCGGTGACGTCCTGGAGCTCGGTGGACAGTCCCGCGACCCGGCGCAGCGCGGCACGCTCGGCGAGTTCGAACTCTCCGGTGGAGATGTCCTCCCACTCGCTGAATGCTGAGTTTTCGGCGTTGTTTTCCGTCATTTGCCCTTCATCGTCCCATGGATCCGTTCAGTCCCCCGGATACACCGCGAGGTAGATCGCGACACGGGGAGCCTCGGGATCTGCCGGCTGATCAGCCAGCTCTTCCATCAACGCCGTGAGCCGGCGCTTTAGTTCCTCTGGATCGGCGTTGACGACGAGCCGGGTCATGTCGACCTCCCCCACCCCGGCATCGGCGACCTCGCCGAGGAAAGCGTGCAGCATCGCCTCGCCGACCGAAACCATATTTTCGCTGTTGTCGAGCTGCCAGGACAGCCGGGTGGACCGGTACGGGATCTCTTTGGCACCCCGGTTGCCGGCTCGGACGGGCAGCGCCTCGAGGAATCCGGTCGCGACGAGCTTGCGCACGTGGTGCAGCGTCGTGGCGGGGTCCTTGCCGAGCCGGTGCGCCAGCTCCTTGTTGGTGAGCGGGTGGGCGTCGGTCATGCGGAGGATGCGCAGCCGGAGGTCCGAGCTGAGCGCTGCCGCCTCGTCCGCGGTCGACTTGCGTCTGTGCACGGGGTGAGCATAAGTGATTGACAGTTTCCAATCACTCGTCGCACACTCGGAACATGGCACTCAGGGGGCATGCGGACTTCACCCGGTTGTGGACCGGCGACACCATCAGCCAGTTCGGCGCGATCCTCGGGTACACGGTGTTCCCGCTGCTCGCAGCCAGTTTGCTGCACGCGTCACCGTTCGAGATGGGCCTGCTGGAAGCCGCTCTGATGGGTGCTTTCCTCATCATCGGGCTGCCGGCGGGTGTGTGGGTGGACCGGATGCGGCGCAGGCCGCTCATGATCGCCATGGACCTCACCCGCGCCGCGCTGGTGCTGACCGTGCCGGTCGCGTGGTGGCTCGGCGTGCTGACGCTCGCACACCTGATCGTGATGGCCCTGCTCCTGGGCGTGTGCACGGTGTTCTTCGACGTGGCGTACCAGTCGTACCTGCCGTCGCTGGTCGGCCGCGAGCACCTGGTGGAGGGCAACTCGAAGCTGCAGGCCAGCGCGTCGGTCGCCGAGGTGACCGGGCCGGGTCTCGGTGGCTTCGCGGTGCAGTTCCTCGGCGCGGCGAACGCCGTGCTCGCGACCGGGATCGGTTACCTGAGCTCGGCGTTCTTCCTGTTCCGCATCCGCGCGGAGGAGCCGCGTCCGGAGCGGCGCGAGTCGCCGAACCTGGTGCGCGAGGTGATGGAGGGCCTGCGGTTCGTGTTCCACAACCGGACGCTGCGGGCGATCGTCGGCTGCACCGGCACGGCGAACCTGTTCAACGGCGTGCGGATGGCCGTGATGGTCCTCTTCCTGGTCCGCACGCTCGAGCTCAGCGCGGCCCACGCCGGCCTGGTGTTCAGCTTCGGCGGGCTCGGGGGCGTGCTGGGTGCCGCGACGGCCAACCGGATGCAGAAGTGGTTCGGGCAGGCGCGGCTGATCTGGCTGTCGATGGTGGTGACGGCACCGTTCCTGCTGCTCACGCCGCTCGCGGCACCTGGCTGGCGGATGGCGTTCGCGCTGGCGTCGGTGTTCGGCTTCGGGTACGGCGTGATCATCTACAACATCGCGCAGGTCAGCTACCGGCAGACCATCTGCCCCGACCACCTGCTCGGGCGGATGAACGCCAGCATCCGGTGGGTCGTGTGGGGGTCGCAGCCGGTCGGCGCGCTCATCGGCGGGCTGCTCGGCGAGTGGATCGGGATCGTCGGGACGCTCTGGGTGTCCGCGATCGGCGGGTCGCTGGCCGGCCTGTTCGTGGTGCTCTCACCGTTGAGGACGATGCGCGACCTCCCCGCGAATGTCTAGCGTCGAGCCACATGGCTGACACCACAGTGCTGCGGGACGGGCTCTTCTTCGGCGAGGGACCGCGCAAGGGTCCCGACGGACGGTTGTTCTACTCGGACTTCTACGCGCATGAGGTGCGCGCGATCGACCTCGGGACCGGCGAGGACGAGCTGATCTGCACCGTTCCCCAGCAGCCGTCCGGGCTGGGCTGGCTGCCGGACGGGCGGATGCTCGTCGTGTCGATGCTCGACCGGCGCGTGCTGCGGCTGGAGTCCGACGGCACGCTCGCCGAGCACGCCGACCTGTCCGGCGTCGCGACGTTCCACGCCAACGACATGCTGGTGGACGGCTCCGGCCGGGCGTACGTCGGCAACTTCGGGTTCGACCTGCACGGGCTCATCGACCAGTTCGGCATCCCGAAGCTGATGGAGCCGTCGTTCGAGCCGGAGGGCGCCGCGCTCGCGCTGGTCCAGCCGTCGGGCGAGGTGAGCGTCGCCGCTGACGACCTCAAGTTCCCCAACGGCACGGTCCTGCTCGACAACGGCTCTTTGGTGGTGGCGGAGACCGTCGCGTTCCGGCTCACGGCGTTCGACGTCGAGGACGACGGGACGCTCACCAACCGCAGGCTGTGGGCCGACGTGCGCGAGCACGGCATCGCGCCGGACGGCACCGCGACCGACGGCGAGGGGATCTGGGTGGCCGCGGCGATCCAGGCGGCCGCGTTCCGGGTCACCGAGGGCGGCAAGGTGACGCACCGGGTCGAGACGACGCAGCCGTGCTTCGCCGTCGCCGTCGTCGACGACACGCTGGTGTGCGTGACCGCGCCCGACTCACATCCGCGGGTCGCCGCCGCCGAGCAGCAGGGGAAGCTCGAGACCTACCGGATCGAGTCCCACCAGGCCTGATCGATCTCACCGCGGGCGACCAGCACGGCCGGGCCGGTCAGCGTGGACGTCGTCGACTCGATCACGACGGTCACCTGGCCACCCGGCACGTCCACGGTCGCCTTGCCGGTGCTCTGCCCGATGCCCCACAGCCACGACGCGACGGCCGCGACCGTGCCCGTGCCGCAGGACCGGGTCTCGCCGACGCCGCGCTCGTGGACGCGCATGCGCAGCGCGCCGTCGTCGATGACGTTGACGAACTCGACGTTCACGCCGTGCGGGAACATCACCGGGTCGTGCGCGGGGGGCACGGTCAGGTCGAAGTCCTCGACGGGCACGTCGGTGACGCACGCGAGGTGCGGGTTGCCCACGTCGACGGCGACGCCGCCGAAGCCGCGGCCGTCGACGGCCGCGATGGACGCGCCGGTGACCTTTGCCCAGCCCATCTCTATCGTGACGGAGCCGTCGGGGTGCGTGACGACGGGCCGTTCACCGGCCCTGGTGTCGACGACGAACTCGCCCTCGGGCTGGAGACCGGCGTCGACCAGGTAGCGGGCGAAGACGCGCAGGCCGTTGCCGCACATCTCGGCGACGGAGCCGTCGGCGTTGCGGTAGTCCATGAACCACTTGCCGTCGCTCTTCACGACCCGCAGGACGCCGTCCGCGCCCAGCCCGCGCTGCCGGTCGCACAGCGCCTGCACGCGTGCGTCGGTCAGGTCCAGCTCACCGTCAAGGTCGGGGAGGATCACGAAGTCGTTCTCCGTGCCGTGCCCCTTCACGAACTCCACGTGACCAGGTTACTGGCCGCATCGACGAGATCGTCGCGTGCACCGTCGAGCCACGTCACGCGACGATCTCGTCTGAACCACGACCGCTGCCTGCGCACGAACCGGCGTGTTGCACGCTTCGTGTTGTCGACTGCATCCAATATATTGCATTCAGAATCCAATGCACTGAGTACTTGCTGGTAGCCCAGTGCGCGCGACGCCGTCTTCCCCTCGCGGAGTCCGCGCGCTTCGAGCGCGACGACCTCGTCGACGAGTCCGGCGTCGAACATCAGGTCCACCCGGCGGTCGACGCGGTCGTCCAGTTCGGACACTTCCCGGTCGACTCCGATGAGGACGGTGCCGTAGCGGGCGGGGCCGGGTTTCGGCAGGTTCGCGGAGAACGGCTCGCCGGTCAGCTCGATCACCTCCAGCGCCCGGACGATCCGGCGGCCGTTGGAGGGCAGGATCGCGGCCGCGGCGGCGGGGTCGAGCACGCGCAGCCGTTCGTGCAGGGCCTCGGTGCCAACTGTCGACAGTTCGGCCTCGAGGCGGGTGCGGATCGCGTCGTCCGTGCCGGGGAAGCGGAGGTCGTCGAGCACCGCCTGGACGTACAGGCCGGAGCCGCCCGCGAGCACGGGTGTCCGGCCGTCGGCGAGCAGCCGTTCGATCACCGCGCGGGTCTCGCGCTGGTACGCGGCGACGCTCGCGGTCTCGGTCACGTCGAGCACGTCGAGCAGGTGGTGCGGGACGCCCTCGCGTTCCTCGATCGTCATCTTGGCGGTGCCGATGTCCATGCCGCGGTAGAGCTGCATGGCGTCGGCGTTGACGACCTCGCCGCCGAACCGCTGCGCGAGTCGCACGGCCAGGCCGGACTTGCCGGTCGCGGTCGGCCCGACGACGGCGATGGGCGTGATCACGGGCGCTCCCAGACGGCGACGTGGTAGCCGACGCCGAACGGCGAGAAGAAGTCGTTGCGCGCGCAACGCCACGGTCCGGGCACACCGGCGAGGATCTGCCACGCGGGCACGCCCTGCGCGCCGAGCTCGCGCGCCTCGCCGAGGTCCAGCGCCAGCAGTCCCTCGGTGTCGGCGGCGGCGAGCAATTTGCTGATGTGCGCGTCGAACGGCCCGGATCGTTCGTCGTTTCCGCCGGGCGAGCGCAAACCGTGCCGAATCGAGCCGTCACCCAGCACCAGCAGGCCCGTCTCCCCCGGCTCCTCGGCGAGACGCCGTCCAATTGAGACACATTCGGGTGGAGTTGTTCCCGGCGGCACGACTTCGACGCGTGACACCTCGGCTGCGCAGCGTTCGCGCAACCAGGCCGCCACGAGCACCGGCAGCGGTACATCCGGATCCGTTGCACCGGCAACGCCCAATGACACCTTCACATCAACGCCATAACCGAGAAAAGTTCCGTTCACCGTCGGCTCGAAGGTCGCCGGACCTGACGGGTCGACCGCGACGGCGACCCATCTGCGAGGCAATTCTCCTGCTGCGGCAAGGGTTGCGGCCCTCACCGGCGCGGTCTCCCCCACCGCTCCCGCGACCAGTTCGGGGACCAGGAGGGGTGGGTGCGGGACGACCGCGGCACGCGTGATCACGACGAACCAGGCTACCTATCGTGGACTCCCAGTACCGAGTCGAGCTCTGACCTGTTTGAATGCGCGCGGGGTACTGGGGAATGTTGAACCTCCGGTACCCGGATTGCATCGGCCCCGCTGCTGGCGGGGCGCTCGTGGCTGGCACGGGCGTCAGATGGGAGGAAACCGGCGATGTCGGAGCAGGACAGCACACCTGAGGCCGTCGAGGTTGCGGGTGGAGTCGAGGAAACGCCGAAGGAAACCACGCAGGCGACGCCTCCGGCCCCGGCCGTGCCCGTGGCATCGGACCACCCTGACCGCTGGGGGCGTGTGGACGCCGACGGCACCGTCTACGTGAAGACCGCTGATGGTGAGCGCGCGGTCGGTTCGTGGCAGGCGGGCGAGCCCGCCGAGGGTCTCGCGCACTTCGCGCGTCGGTTCGACGACATCCGCACCGAGGTCGAGTTGCTGGTGACGCGGCTCGAGTCCGGCGCAGGCGACCCCAAGCACGCGCTGACCAGCGCCAAGCACGTCAAGGAGACCCTGGCGGAGGCCGCCGTGGTCGGCGACCTGACCGCGCTGGCCGCGCGGGTCGAGTTCGTGCTCGCGCAGGCCGAGGTCGGTCTGGAGAAGGCGAAGGAGGCCAAGGAGGCCGCCCGCGCCCAGTCCGTCGCGCGGAAGCAGACCCTGGTCGAAGAGGCCGAGTCGCTCGCGAACGAGTCGACCCAGTGGAAGGTCGCCGGCGATCGGCTGCGCGCGATCCTCGACGAGTGGAAGACCATCCGCGGCGTCGACCGCAAGACCGACGAGCAGCTGTGGCGCCGGTTCTCCAAGGCCCGTGACGCGTTCAACCGCCGTCGCGGCTCCCACTTCGCGGACCTCGACCGCCAGCGGTCGGTCGCGAAGAGCGCGAAGCAGACGCTCGTCGAGGAGGCCGAGAAGCTGGTCGACTCCGACGACTGGGGTCCGACCGCGGGCCGCTACAAGGAGCTCATGGTCGAGTGGAAGGCCGCCGGGCGTGCGCCCAAGGAGGCCGACGACGCGCTGTGGCAGCGTTTCCGCGCCGCGCAGGACGCGTTCTTCCAGAAGCGCTCCGAGGCGTTCAGCGAGCGCGACGCCGAGTTCGCGACCAACGCGAAGCTGAAGGAAGAGCTGCTGGCCGAGGCCGAGCAGATCGACCCGTCGCACGACCTCGAGGCGGCCCGCAACCACCTGTACAAGATCCAGGAGCGCTGGGACGCCATCGGCAAGGTGCCGCGCGAGCGGATCCGCGAGCTCGAGGGCAAGCTCCGCACGATCGAGGAGCGGGTCCGCGGCGCGGTCGACGCCCAGTGGCGCCGGTCCGACCCCGAGGCCGAGGCGCGCGTCGCCCAGTTCCGCGAGCGGGTCGAGCAGTTCGAGGCTCAGGCCAGCAAGGCCCGTGCCGCAGGCGACAAGCGCCGGGCCGAGCAGGCCGAGGCGCAGGCCGCCCAGTGGCGTGAGTGGCTGGCCGCGGCCGAGCAGGCGCTCGCCACCCGCTGAAGCAACTGACGAAGGCCCCCTCGACGCGTCGAGGGGGCCTTCGCTGTGTTCAGGCCCGCTCACGCGACTGGCCGGCCGAGGCCCTCGATGATCCGCCGATGCAGTTGTCCCCACCTGGGCTCCGCAGGGCCCGTTGCCTCACGTCAAGATGCCCGCGTGGGCGGGGTCGTTGCCTCGTGAGGAATGCCCGCTGCGGACAGGCGTCGGTAGGGCTTGACCGAAAAGGTCTTGGTGACCTCGGTGGCGAGGGCGTCGGTGACGGCGTGGATCTCGCGGCGGACGGCGGCGGGGTTGAGGGTCAGATAGTGGCCATGCAGGCGTGACTTGTCGCAGACGTCGACGGTCGGGTCGGCGCAGGTTCGTTGGAACGGGGTCTGGTACCGGCGGGTGAGCTGACGCGTCACCGCCTTGCGCTCCCCCATGCTCAGACCCATCCCTCACCATGCGCCCGCACCCTGCTCCGCGGGCATTCCTTCATGAGGCAACGAACCCGCTACGCGGGCATTTTCTGTGAGTCAACGCGGGGCCCGGAATTGTCGGTGCCGGCTGGGATAATTGCGATCAGGGGTTCCCCTGGCGGGGACGCCTGCGAGAGCGCGGGGTCGCGGACGAGGTCACAGGTGCGGCGGGCGGGAAGCGGCGATGCGCAGCCACTTCACCAGCAACACGATCACCGCGATCACAGCCAGCACCAGCCCGAACCCCGGACCGGGCCCCACAGACTTGTTGCTGGTAGTCGTCTGCTGCGACCAGATCGACAGCACCCCGATCACGGACGCCGCGAACAGCCCGAGCGAGCACACCCACGCCAGCCCCCACCGCCGCACGGCCAGCGTCAGCCCGGAACCCACGACACCCACGCCGAGAGCGAAGAACGCGAACAGCCGCGGCACGAAGGCCTGCACCTCACCCAGCAGGACGCGCAGCCCGCTCACCCCGTTGATCCACGGCAGCACGAGCGACACCAGGATCGCCATCACCGCCAGCGCGATCGTCAGCGCACCGGTGCCGGGGTCGATGCGCTTCGCGGCCTCGCGTTCGACGCCGTCGATCTCCTCGCGGAACGCCGCGAGGTCGTCCGCGTCGCTCACTGGACAGCACACCCCGACACGACGGGGAGCGGCTCGGGTGTGCCGAAGCCGGGCAGGCCCAGGGTCACGCCGGCGGTGCGAGGTTTGATGCCCGCCTCGGAACGGTCACCGGCCAGCGTGCGGCGCCACGACACGGGCTCGCCGTCGGCGACCAGGTAGTGCGGGGCGCCGTAGGTGATGACGGTCGAGACGACGTCACCGGGACGCGGCGCCGTGGCACCCGGCGTGAAGTGGACGAGACGGCCGTCGCGGGCGCGGCCGCTCATGCGGTGCGTCTCGGCGTCGCGCTTGCCCTCGCCGGTCGCGACGAGCACCTCGACGGTGCGGCCGACCTGCTCGCGGTTGAGCGTGTGCGTCATCTCGTTCTGCAGCACGACCAACCGGTCGAAGCGCTCCTGCACGACTTCCTTCGGCAGCTGGTCCGGCAGCGACGCGGCGGGCGTGCCGGGGCGCTTCGAGTACTGGAACGTGAAGGCCGACGAGAAGCGGGACTCGCGGACCACGTCCAGCGTGCCCTGGAAGTCCTCCTCGGTCTCACCGGGGAAGCCGACGATGATGTCCGTCGTGATGGCCGCGTCCGGCATGGCCGCGCGGACCTTCTCGATGATGCCCAGGTACTTGGCCGTGCGGTACGAGCGGCGCATCTCCTTCAGCAGGCGATCCGAGCCGGACTGCAGCGGCATGTGCAGCGAGTGGCACACGTTCGGCGTCTCGGCCATCGCGGCGATGACGTCGTCGGTGAAGTCCTTCGGGTGCGGCGAGGTGAACCGGACGCGCTCCAGGCCGTCGATCGAGCCGCACGAGCGCAGCAGCTTGCCGAACGCGAGGCGGTCGCCGAACTCGACGCCGTAGGAGTTCACGTTCTGGCCCAGCAGCGTCACCTCCAGCACGCCCTCCGCGACCAGCGCCTGCACCTCGGCGAGCACCTCGCCGGGGCGGCGGTCGCGCTCCTTGCCGCGCAGCGACGGGACGATGCAGAACGTGCAGGTGTTGTTGCAGCCGACCGAGATGGACACCCAGCCCGAATACGCCGAGTCGCGCTTGGCCGGCAGCGTCGACGGGAACGTCTCCAGCGAGTCGAGGATCTCGACCTGCGCCTCGCGGTTGTGCCGGGCGCGGTCGAGCAGGACCGGCAGCGAGCCGATGTTGTGCGTGCCGAACACCACGTCCACCCACGGCGCGCGGCGAACGATCTCGCCCTGGTCCTTCTGCGCCAGGCAGCCGCCGACGGCGATCTGCATGTCCGGGTTGGCCGCCTTCATCGGCGCCAGGTGGCCGAGCGTGCCGTAGAGCTTGTTGTCGGCGTTCTCGCGGACCGCGCAGGTGTTGAACACGACGACGTCCGCTGGTGAGTCACCGGCGACGGGCTCGAGGCCCGCGTCCTCCAGCAGGCCGGCGAGACGCTCGGAGTCGTGCACGTTCATCTGGCACCCGAACGTGCGGATCTGGTAACTGCGGGTCACTGCAACCAACCTTTCGTCGGTGACAGCGTAGAACCCCCGCGTGACACGATGCGCGGGTGTTGGGACGTGTGCATGCCGCCATGACCTTGCTGGCCGTCGCGGGGACGGTGCTGGCCGGGTGTGGCACGACGCTCGAGAACATCAAGCTCACGATGGCCACCGGCATCCCGGGCGGTGTGTACAACACGCTGGGCAACGCGCTGGCGGACATCTGGAGCGGCCGGCTCGGGATCGTCCGGCCGCAGGTCGTGCCCACAGCGGGGTCGGTGGACAACATCAAGCGGCTGGTCAACGGGCAGGCCGACATCGGGTTCACGCAGGCCGACGCCGTGGACACCCCCGGATCGGGCAAGCTGCGGGCGCTGGCGCGGATGCACGACGACTACCTGCAGATCATCGTCAGAGCCGACGTCAAGGCGACCAGGCTGGCCGATCTCGCCGGCCTGCGGGTGTCCATCGGGGAGCCGAGCTCCGGGGTCGAGCTCATCGCGTCGCGGCTGCTGCGCTCCGCCGGGGTCGCGCCGCAGATCGAGCACCTCAGCCTCGACAAGTCGGCCGACGCCATGCAGGAGGGCAAGATCGACGCGTTCTTCTGGTCCGGCGGCCTGCCGACGGCGCGCGTCACGCGGCTCACGAAGTCACTCGGTGTGCGCATGCTCGACCTGAGCGACGTGCTGCCGAAGCTGCGCGAGGAGTACCCCGCGTACGGGTCGGCGACGCTGCCCGCGTCCACCTACAACCTGCAGGGCGGGCCGGTGACGACGCTCGTCGTCCGCAACTTCCTGCTGGCGACGGAGTCGATGTCCGACGAGGTCGCCGAGGCGCTGGTGCGGCAGCTGTTCGAGTCGCTGCCGGACCTGGTGAAGGCCAGCTCGGCGGCGCGCACGATCGAGCCGCGCACCGCGATCGAGACGACGCCGGTGCCGCTGCACCCCGGTGCGATGCGCTACTTCCGCGACGTCAAGGTCTAGCTCATACAGCCGGCAACTCGATCACGACCCGCAGGCCACCGTCCTCAGGTGACTCCAGCACGACGACGCCCTCGACGCGTTCGACGACGAGCCGCACGATCGACAGGCCCAGCCCCGATCCGGGGACGTTCTGGTGCGCCGGGCTGCGCCAGAACCGGTTGGTGGCGCGGTCCAGCTCCTCGGGCTGCAGGCCGGGCCCGTGATCGGTCACCGAGAGCCGCACGCGGCCGTCGGCACGCCGGACGTCGACCACGACGAGCGTCCCCTCCTGGGTGAACTTCAGCGCGTTGTCGAGCAGCGCGTCGAGCACGGTCTCGACGCCGCGCGGCGGGGCGAGCGCCATGCCGCCGGGCTGGCCGTCGAGCACGAGGTGCACGTCCTTCGCGGCCGCCGCGGCCTGCCACGCCGAGAGCCGGGCGGCGACCGAGCGGTCGACGTCCACCGGCACCGGGTCGACCGAGCTGGACTCGGCCCGCGCCATCGCCAGCAGCTCGTCGAGGATCCGGTTCAGCCGGTCGGTCTCGGAGAGCGCTTCCAGCTGGTGCACCTCCGCGTCGGCGTCGACGTGTCCCTCCAGGTTGGACAGTCGGAGCTTCAACGCGGTCAACGGGTTGCGCAGCTGGTGCGACGCGTCGGCGACGAACGCCCGTTGCGCGGCGAGCGTGTCGGCCACGTTCACCGCCATCTGGTCGAACGACCGGCTGAGCTGGCGCAGCTCGGGCGGGCCGTGGTCGGCGTCGACCGGCGGCACCGGCCTGCCGGACACGACGGCGGCGAGCAGCTTGCCGGTGGCCTCGTCCAGCGCCTGGACCGGCCGCAGCGTCCACCGCACCACCGGCAGCGCCAGCAGCACGGCCATCGCGAGCACCAGCAGCGACGCGGCGAGCAGCAACGCCCACCAGCCGAGGATCTCGAGGCGCGTCTTGTCCGTCGGCGAGAACGTGACGACCGCGCCGCGCACCTCGCCGTCCACCAGCACCGGCTCCGCCAGCACCACCTCGGCCGTGTTCCACGGCATGAAGAGCTTCGGCGCGGTCGGCAGCCTGCCCGCGAGCGCCTCGTTGACGCGGTCCTGCGCCTCGGCGCCGGTGAACGGCAGGCCGGCGCGCGACGTCACGAGTGGACGGTCGGGCCGCTCCCTGCCGACGACCGCGACGCCGACGCCGTAGACCTCGTCGTAGCGCTCCAGTTCGGCGCGCAGCAGCTGCGGCTTGTCGTCGATCAGCGGGCGGCCTGCGAGCGAGGCGAAACGGCTCGTGTCGGTGAGCCGGTCGAGAAACATCTCCTGCTGCTCGGCCGCCGCGACACCGCGGCCGAGCGGGACGCCGAGCCCGACGAGCACGAGCACGATGAGCGCGAGGACGACCCCGAGGAGCCGCGAGCGCATCAGGCCTGCCCGAGGCGGTAGCCGACCCCGCGCACGGTCTCCAGCAACGCGGGCCGCCCCAGCTTCGTGCGCAGCGTCGCCACGTGCACGTCCAGCGTCCGGTTCGCGCCGGACCAGGTGCGTCCCCACACCTCGGCGAGAATCCGCTCGCGCGTGCAGACGGCACCGCCCGCGGCCATGACCAGCGCGAGCACCTGGAACTCCTTGCGCGAGAGCGACACGGCGTCACCCGCGACGGTGACCTCGTGCCTGCCCAGGTCGACGCGCACGTCACCGGTCTGGAAGATCTCCGTGCTGGACGCGCCGACGCCGACCGGGTCGGTGCCGCGCCTGCGCCGCACCGCGTGCACGCGGGCCACCAGCTCGCCCACGTCGTAGGGCTTGACCAGGTAGTCGTCCGCTCCGGCGTGCAGGCCGAGAATGCGGTCGTCGATCTCCCCGCGCGCCGACACGACGATGATCGCCACGTCGCTCGCCGCACGGATCGCGCGACACAGCGTCACCCCGTCGATGTCCGGAAGTCCCAGGTCGAGCAGCACGACGTCGACGCCGCTGAGCCGGTCGAGGGTGCCGCGACCGGTCGCCTGGCGGTCCACGGTGAACCCGCGCCTGGTCAGGGCGGGGAGCAACGCTTCCGCGACCCGATCGTCGTCCTCGACGAGCAGCACGCGCACTTTTCGTACCTCCCGGCAACCGAAGCCAGCCTGTGACAGAGTTGAGACCCTAAGTCTTGCTCAATGATCTGGACTGGTGTGGTGGCACAACTCTAGGTTTCCGCCAGCGCCGACGACCCCCAAATGGAGGACTGGATGACTGCCGCCTCTACCCCGCCGATGATTCGCATGGCGGGCGTGGACAAGTTCTTCGGCCCGTTGCACGTGCTCAAGGACGTGCAGCTCGAAGTGCCGAAGGGGCAGGTCGTCGTCGTGCTGGGGCCGTCGGGTTCCGGCAAGTCGACCCTGTGCCGGGCCATCAACCGGCTCGAGCCGATCGATTCCGGAACCATCGAGATCGACGGTCAGCCGTTGCCCGCGGAAGGAAAGGAACTGGCCCAGCTCCGCGCCGATGTCGGCATGGTGTTCCAGTCCTTCAACCTGTTCGCCCACAAATCCATCGTCGACAACGTGATGCTGGCTCCGGTGAAGGTGCGCAAGACGCCCGCCGCCGAAGCCCGCAAGTCGGCGATGGCGTTGCTGGAGCGGGTCGGGATCGCCAACCAGGCCGACAAGTTCCCGGCCCAGCTCTCGGGTGGACAGCAGCAACGCGCCGCGATCGCCCGCGCGCTGGCGATGCGCCCGAAGGTGATGCTGTTCGACGAGCCGACCTCCGCATTGGACCCGGAGATGGTCCAGGAGGTGCTGGACGTCATGACGACGCTGGCCAAGGAGGGCATGACCATGCTGGTCGTGACCCACGAGATGGGGTTCGCCCGCAAGGCCGCGAACCGGGTCATCTTCATGTCCGACGGCGAGATCGTCGAGGATTCGACCCCGGAAGAGTTCTTCTCGGCGCCGAAGTCCAACCGCGCGAAGGACTTCCTTGGCAAGATCCTGACGCACTGAAGTCCGCTAGCTGAACTGACAAGGCAGGAGAAGGACGATGAGGGTTCGCACCCTTGCGGCGTTGCTGCTGGCAGGTGGTCTCGCCCTGACCGCGTGCGGCAAGGAGGGCACCCCTGGCGACACGGGCGGCTCGACTGCCGCGTTCGAGGTCGCGAAGGACGTCAAGATCGAGGGTTCGCCGACGTTCGACAAGATCAAGGCCCGTGGCGCCCTGGTCGTCGGCGTCAAGGAGGACCAGCCGTTCCTCGGGTACAAGGACCCGACCACGGGGCAGTACAGCGGCTTCGACATCGAGATCGCGAAGCTGGTCGCCGCGAAGCTGGGCTACCCGGCTGACAAGATCCAGTTCCGGACGATCCAGTCCGCCGCGCGCGAGCAGGCTCTCATCAACGGTGACGTCGACTACTACGTCGGCACGTACACCATCAACGCCGCCCGCAAGGAGAAGGTGTCCTTCGCCGGGCCGTACCTGGTCGCCGGCCAGGACCTGCTGGTGAAGAAGGCCGACAGCGCCATCACCAGCAAGGACACCCTCAAGGGCAAGAAGGTCTGCTCGGTCACCGGCTCGACGCCGATCAAGCGGATCAAGGACGAGAAGCTCACCGAGCCGGAGAACATCGTCGAGTTCCAGGGCTACTCGCAGTGCGTGACCAAGCTGCTCGACGGTGAGGTCGACGCCGTCACGACGGACGACGCGATCCTCAAGGGCTACGCCGCCCAGGAGCCCGAGAAGCTGAAGGTCGTCGGCAAGCTGTTCTCCACCGAGCCCTACGGCATCGGCCTGGCGAAGGACGACAAGGTCCTGCGCGACAAGGTGAACGACACCCTGCAGGCCGCGCTGGACGACGGCACCTGGCTGAAGATCTACGACAGCACCCTCGGCAAGTCCGGTGCGAAGTCGGAGAAGCCCGCTCTCGAGCGGTACTGACGCTGCCCGCGGCCGGTGGACTCGTGCGCGGGTCCACCGGCCGTTCCGTTTCTTGAACGACGGCAAGGATTTCCATGGGCGTCCTCACCAACAACCTCACGCTGTTCCGGGACGGCTTCGCCACCACGCTCCAGCTGTTCCTGTACTCCGCCGTGCTGTCGCTGCTGCTCGGCACGTTCCTCGCGATGCTGCGGGTCAGCCCGGTCCCGGTGTTCCGCGCCATCGGCACGACGTACGTGACCGTCGTGCGCAACTCGCCGCTGACGCTGGTGTTCGGGTTCTTCGTCTTCGCGTACCCGTACCTGGAGATCATCAAGTTCGACTTCTTCACCAGCGCGATCGTGGCGCTGACGCTGTACACCTCGGCGTTCATCTGCGAGGTCGTGCGCTCCGGCATCAACACCGTTCCGGTCGGCCAGGCCGAGGCGTCCCGCGCGCTCGGGCTCACGTTCCCGCAGATGCTCGGCAGCGTGGTGCTGCCGCAGGCACTGCGTTCGGTGGTGCCGCCGCTGGTGAGCACGCTGATCGCCCTGCTGAAGAACACCACGATCGCCGCGGGCTTCTCGGTGTCCGAGGCGGGCGCGATCCGCGACTCGCTGTCCGAGCAGGGTGCGAACATGCTGCTCGGCCTGACGTGGATCGCGTTCGGATTCGTCGTGCTGGTGATCCCGCTGACGCTGCTGCAGCGCGTGCTCGAGAAGCGATGGAGTGTGGCCCGATGAGCTCGGTCCTGTTCGACGTGCCGGGCCCGCGCGCCCGGCTCCGGTACCGCATCCTCACCGTCGTCGGCATCGCCGTCCTGCTCGGCGCGCTCGCGTACGTGATCTACCGGTTCTACGACACCGGCCAGTTCACCGCGCGCAAGTGGAGCTGGGCCGAGTACCGGGTGCAGCAGGAGGCCCTGTTCAACGGCCTGCTGAACACCCTGCGCGCGTTCGCCGTCGGCGCGGTGCTCGCGATGCTGTTCGGCGCGGTGTTCGCGGCGGCCCGCCTGTCGGACCACGTGTTCTGGCGCGGTCCGTCCACAGTGGTCGTCGAGTTCTTCCGCGCCGTGCCACTGCTGATCATGATGTTCTTCTTCTACTACGGCCTGCCCACGATCGGCATCAAGATGTCGCCGTTCATGGCCGTGGTGCTCGGCCTGACCCTCTACAACGGGTCGGTGCTGGCCGAGGTGTTCCGCGCGGGCATCAACTCGCTGCCCAAGGGCCAGAGCGAGGCGGCGTACGCGCTCGGCATGCGCAAGACCCAGGTGATGGTGCTCGTCCTGCTGCCGCAGGCGCTGCGCGCCATGCTGCCGACGATCATCAGCCAGCTCGTCGTGCTGCTGAAGGACACCGCGCTCGGCTTCATCATCACCTACGAGGAGCTGCTCGACTGGGCACGCGACCTCGGTGGCCAGCTGCTGTTCGGCAGGCCGTACGTGCCGGTGATCATCGTGGCCTCGGCCATCTACATCGGACTGTGCCTGCTGCTGTCGTGGTTCGCCACCTACCTGGAGAAGCGCAACCGCCGCAGCAAGAAGGTGCTGCCGATCGACACCGGCGACGCGGGCAACGTCGTCGCGGGCAGCGCCATGGGCCAGGTCTGACAGGTGTACGAGAGGGGCCGCCGGTTCGCCGAGCGGCCCCCTTGTCACCCATGTGCACTCTGAGGTTCGACTACTCCGCAAGGCCTCCTGCGCTCGATTCCTGAGCACAGGAGGCCTTTTGACACATTTGAGCCGAATGGAGTATCGCGGCAGATCACCTTCCCGGCATACTGGAAGCCTGGGGGCACGAATGGGGGTTCGTGGCGGAGCAAGCCGATTGTCGGAGAAGAGTCTCTTGCTCCAATTCTTTCACAAATCTCTGTTGATGCCTGCGTTTTCACGACGAAAGGCCTCGCAGAATGAGATGCAAAACGGTCACGATCGGGGCAGTCCTCGCGACAACGGTTTCGCTCGCCATGGGCGTGAACGTCAATGCCGCTCCACCGAATCAGTCGGCCGATGACGCACGACAGATTTCCGAGCTGTCGCAGCGCTATCTTCAGCAACGGGCGGACCGGCTGACCAACCGGCCGCAGACCGCAGGATTCACGGTCACCACGACCACGGAGTTGTCGAACGAGTTGAAGGGGGACACCGCCCGGCTCGACGAGCGCCGCAAGAAGCTGCAGGACATCGACTGCGGCTTCTCGCACGCCGAGGTCGCCACGACCGTCGAGAAGCTGGACGTCGCCGCCAACGGGCGGCGGGCAACGGTGCGCGTCCTCGAGAGCACCAAGCTGTACTTCCAGGTGACCGACGCGAGCTCGCCCAAGTTCGAGTGGTTCGCGTTGCCGCACACGCTCGAGCTGGTTCGCGGAAGCAGCGGCTGGCAGCTCGCGGAGGTCAAGGCCGAGCTGACCACCGGTGCGCCCGCACCGTCGACCCAGTTCACGTCGTCGGTGCCGACCACCGGGCAGGCAGGGCCGGGTAAGACGCGGTCGGACGTCGCCAAGCCCGCCGACGGCCAACGGGCGCAGAAGGTCATCACGGCCGCGTACGACTACTACGCGATGGCCGAGTACGCGAAGAGGTACGTGTACTCGTCCAACCCCGCCTACCGGACGTACGACCAGGACTGCACGAACTTCATCTCGCAGGCCATGAGGGCGGGTGGCTGGGAGCCGGTCGACGGTGACCGCACCAGCAACGGCGCCTGGTACTACGGGAACTGGACCTGGACGACCTCCTACACCTGGGCGGGTGCGGAGAACTGGTACTGGTTCGCGACCGGCTCCGGCCGGACGTGGATCCTGCCGTACGTCTACGACATGGGGTTCGCAGATGTGCTGCAGGCCGACTGGGACAGGGACAACATCGTCGACCACACGATGCTCGTGACCCAGGTGGACACGGTCGACCGGTATCTCACTTACCACTCCGGACCGGAGCTCAACAAGCGACTGGCACACCTTATCAATGAGAACCCGAATGCCTGGTGGTACTCCCACCGGACCTGATTCGGTGTAACCTGGAAGTATGCACAGGAAAAGGAATGGCGGGCAGGGCGTTAATCGCCCTGCCCGCTTCGCCTATCTCATTGCAGCCGCACTGGTCACTACCGGTTGCGCCGGGTCCGACCAGGGAGCGGAGAACGAACGCGGCGCGGTCGACGCCTACATCTCCGCCCTGAACAATCGCGACGCGGCTGCACTCGAAAGAATTGCGCAGTCGCCGGTGCAGTTCGACTACGCGACCTTCGTCTCGAACAAGGGCGGCAGGGGAATCTCGGTCGACACCGTGGACATCACCAAGGACTTCGGACCGGTCATGGCCAACGCGCACGTGGTCGGCGTCGACACGAACAAGCAACCCTACGACGAACGACTGGTGCTCAAGAAGGTCGACGACAAGTGGTTCGTCACGATGGGCGAGGCAACACCGAACAAACCCGGATCCGATCCGTCGACGACCCGATGAAGAACGGCCAACAAAGAGAAGTCCCTGAGTCCGAATTCCCGGACTCAGGGACTTCTTCCTCGTCGAATCAGTCGAGATAGACGCTGTGGAACGTGACAGAGTTCAAGTCGTGAACCGCGCCTCCCCGGAAGGACCTGGTCGTCATGAAACCGTCGGTGTCGATGTAGTCATAGGCGCCGGTCCTGGTCTGAGACTCAATCTTCACCACGTTCGAAATATCCTTCTCGAGTCGGCCCTGACCGCCGACACAAATCCGCGCTCCGTTCGACACCGTGATCCGGAAAACCCGGTTGTTGCCGGGACTGCAGGGGCCGAGAGTGGCGGCCTGCGCGGGACTCACCAGCACCGTACTCGCGGCCACAGCCGCCACGGCAGCAGAAACGAACATCTTCTTGCGCATCAAATCCCCCAGAATTTGCAGCTACTAGTCGATGTACACACTGTTGAACTGCACGTAGTTCAGATCGTGCGCCTGAAACTTGCCGAAGTAACGGGTCGTCATATAACCGTCGGTGTCGATGTAGTCGTAGGCTCCGGTGTTGTTGCCGGTACGCACCTGCTTCACGCCACCCATTCGAAACTCGGCCCGACCACGCCCTTCGACACAGAACCAGCCACTGGTCGTCTCAATCTTGAACCAATAGTGGGTATGCCACGGTTTACACGGAACGACGTCGGCAGCGTAGGCCGGAACCGCCATTACGGCAGTCAGCGCGGTCGCCACTACGGATGCAGCAAGAAATCTACGCATACAAACTCCCCCAGAGTTGCCGCGTTACAGACGCGCAAATGACGCTATCGCCCCTCCAACGAGGTGTCAACCACTTCGCGTCGTCACCGCGCGAAAGTCTCTCCACCCATTTCGCTAGAGGATGATCAGTCGATGTAGACGCTGTGGAGCTTCACGTGGTTCAGGTTGTGCTCCGCGTACTGACGGAACGACCGGGTGGTCATGTAGCCGTCGCTGTCCCAGTAGTCGTATGCGCCGGTGTTGTCACCGGTGCGCACCATGACGACGTTCCCCTGGTCCAGCTCGACACGACCGTGCCCCAGGACGCAGATCTGGTAGCCGTCGCTGAGGAAGATCCGGAAGCGTGCGTTGCTGTCCCACGGCTGGCACTTCACCGCGTTGGCGGCCTGAGCGGGTACCGCCATCACCACGCTGAGCGTGGCCGCGGCAGCAAGAACTGACAGAATCTTTCGCAACACGATTTTCCCCCAGGAAACTCGAGTCAGTCGATGTAGACGCTGCGGAACTGCACCGTCACGGTCTCCGGCAGCGCTTGTGCGGGTGCGACCGTCAGAAGGCACATCGCGGCCGTGACAACCGCGATCGCGGACACGGCAAGAACTTCCACATTGGAACTCCCCCCAGAGTTGGCCATGTGCAGGCAGATCGAACATAGCGTGGCCTGAAGTGAGGTGTCAACCACGGAGTGTGACAGTCAGAGCCAGCGCACGGTGTCGCAGTTCGCCGCCACGAAATCGTCCACCATGGACTTGTCGCCCGCCTTCGCCTTCACCGCGGTGTCGCGCGCGTACTTCTGCCCGGCCGGGTCCTGCGGCGTGTAGGTCGGCAGCACCTCGTCGATCACCTTGAACGCCAGCCGTTCCGCCTCCGCGTCGCCTCGCGCGCGAGCGGCGTCCCAGGTCAGGTACCAGGCGCACGAGTTGGCGATCTCCAGCACCACGGTCTCCCCGCCCGCCTGGATCTTCGCGTCACCGGGCCCGCTGCGTTCGGCCAGCACGGCGAGGTCCGGCCTGCGGTCCGCGGGCCACTGGAAGGCCTTGTACTGCTCGTGCAGCGCGGCCGTGTACTGCTGCTGGTCCAGCACGCGCAGGGCCGGAGCCTGCTGCTGCCCGCACGCGGCGAGCAGCAGCAGGCCCAGGACGATCAGTGCCCGCTCCACCACAGCGTTCCTCCGACGGTGCCCTCGGTGTAGAGGCTGTTGGACGCGAGGCAGAACCGCGTGCCCGCGCGGAAGTTCGTGCCGACGTGCTTGCGGTGTTCTTCCATGGTCACGAAAGCGCCGCGGGTGTTGCGGTCGCCGCACTTGTACCAGGCCATCTGCATGACGCCGCCGAGCGCGACCCTGGCGTCGATGTCGGAGCCCGCGACGGTGATCGTGCGCGGCGTGGTGAACCAGGTGATCTGGTTGTGCTTGAACGGCACGGTGATCGTGGTCGAGGCCGCGCTGGCCGGTACCGCGGTCAGCACGAGGCCGAACGCCGCGAGCACCGCGATGACGGTTCGCTTCACGTGGTGTCCTTACTTCGCGGTGGCCTGGGCGTGGGTCAGCTTGGCGGGCGCGGCGTTCGACGTGCCCGCCAGCAGTCCTAAGAGGACTCCGACGAACAGGGCGATCTTGGCGATTCGCATGCTCAGCACGCTAGGGCGGCGCGGGCACGTCGTCGTCTCACGGCGAGTGGAGACGCCGTCAACTTCCGCGGTACACCGCCGGTGTGACGCCGTCCGGCCGATCACCCGGATACGCTGCGCCGATGGTCAAGCGCGTGGACGCGGTGCTGACCGTGGCGCTGTTCGCCACGGTGTGCCTGATCGGAGCCACGTTCCACCCGCCGGACTGGCGCTCGTTCGACTGGCTGGCGTACCTGCTCAGCGCGGGCGCCTGCCTGCCGCTCGCGGTGCGTCGCACGCACCCGGTCGCGATGCTGCTGACGACCACCGGGTTCTTCGTGCTGTACCTGTTCTCCGGCTACCAGCCGACGTTCAACTGGTGGGGCCCGGTGCTCGCGTTCTACACCGTGGCCGCGCTGCGCCCGGCGGGCGAGACGGCGTTGTGCGCGGTGCTCGCCGGCGCCACGACCGTCTACAGCGGACTGCTCGTGCCGGGTTTCCCGGTCGCGGTCGCCTGGGCGCAGGGCGCCGTCGTGCCCGCCGCCGCGTGGATGCTCGGTGACGTGTCCCGCCAGCTGGCCGCGGTGACCGCGCAGCTGCGCCAGGAGCAGGACCGGCACACCGCCCGCGCGCTCACCGAGGAACGCCTGCGCATCGCCCGCGAGCTGCACGACGTCGTCGCGCACCACCTGGCGGTCATCTCGATGCAGTCCGGCCTCGCGGACTACGTGTTCGACACCGACCCGCCCACCGCCCGCGCGGCCGTCGGCACGATCGGCACCACGTCACGCGCCACGCTGGAGGAGATGCGCCGCCTGCTGCACCTGCTGCGCACGTCCGAGGCACCCGACGAGCCCGCGCCCGCGCTGTCCGGGCTGCCGTCGCTCGCCGACCGCGTGCGGCAGACCGGCGTTCCGGTGTCGCTGGAGGTCGGCGGTGACACCTCGGCGTTGCCGTCCGGCTTGCAGGTCGCGGTCTACCGGGTCGTCCAGGAGGCGCTGACCAACGTCATCAAGCACGCGCCGGGCGCCTCGGCGGAGGTGGCGCTGACCTGTTCGCCGGACCGGCTGTCCGCCATTGTGGCCAACTCACCACCTGTGCACCCGACTCGGTCAACCGGCAACGGTCACGGATTGATCGGCATGTCCGAGCGCGCCAGGATCTACGGCGGGGCGCTCGTGGCCGGGCCGCGGGCGGATGGCGGCTTCGTCGTGGAACTGACCGTGCCGTTGCCGTGATCCTCTGGGGGAGGAGACCGATGACTCGCGTGCTCGTCGTCGACGACCAGGCGTTGTTCCGCGCGGGACTGGTGGCGCTGCTGGCCGCCGCACCGGGCGTCGAGGTCGTCGGCGAGGCCTGCGACGGCGGCCGTGCCGTCGAGCTGGCGGCGTCGCTGTGCCCGGACGTGATCCTGATGGACATCCGCATGCCCGGCGTGTCCGGCATCGCCGCGCTGGAACGCATAGTCGCGGCCGGCTCGTCCGCCCGCGTGCTGATGCTGACGACGTTCGACCTCGACGAGTACGTCTACGACGCGCTGCGCGCGGGCGCCTGCGGTTTCGTGCTCAAGGAGGCCGAGCCCGCCCGCCTGCTGTCCGCGATCGCGACCGTCGCGGCGGGCGACATGCTGTTCGGCCCGACGATCACCCGCCGCCTGGTCGAGTCGTTCCTGCGCCGCGACGTCGTCGCGCCGGTCGGACTCGACGGGCTGACCGACCGCGAGCGCGAGGTGCTGCGCCTGGTCGGCACCGGCATCACCAATGCCGCCATCGCAACCAGGCTGACCGTTACCGAGGGCACCGTGAAGACGCACCTCAACCGCGTGATGACGAAGCTCAGGCTGTCGTCGCGAGCCCAGGCCGTCGTCATGGCGTACGAGTCCGGCCTGGTCACGCCGTCCGCGGTCTGACCTCTACGAGGACGTGCCTCCGTCGCAGCCGCCAGAGCCCTCACCGTCTGTTCCGCGCATCCCGGTCACCTCCCCCACACGTCGAGCACCGACCAGCCGAGCACCACCGTCACCACCTGCTGCGTCGTTCCCTCGGTCCGCCTCGTGAGAGTCCTGTGCACCATCCGGACCGCTTCGCACTCGCCGGGTCCGTATACCCGGATCATGTCCCGAGCATGCCCGCGTTCCCTCATGTAGACGAGTGACTCCGGGCAGTCCGGGTCGCCCAGCGGGAACATCCTGAAGCCGGCGGCCACCAGCTCGAGGATGGCGCTCATCGCTTCGGGGAATTCGCATACTCGAACAGTTCGAGGTGATACTGGATTTCCTGTGGCTCGCGCAGCGAAACCGCGCCGGAGAACAACTCGACGGACACGAGCCGATCGTCGTAGATGACGAACACGTTGAGGGCTCAGGATGCCACCTGCGCCGCCAGCGGGAGGATCGCGATCTCCACATTGGGTCGCGACGCGACACGCACCATGTGCTCCACCTGCCGGGCCATCACCCCGCGATCGCAGTAGCGCCAGCGGACTGCCTGCTCTGTCATGAGGATGATGAAGGTCTTCGACGTGTCGTCCAACACCTGCTGGCGATCCAGTCGAGCCCGCACCGCCTTCTCCACATCGCGCGCCGGTCGGCTGGGCACGTTGGGGGTCAGCGCCAACCGCGCGTACTCGGGTGTCTGCACCAGGCCGCCCGGCATGGCTGGAAGAAACTGGCGCACCACGCTCGATGATTCAGCGAGCGATTTGATGTCGGCCTGGACCTTCCACAACCCGATACTCGCATACGTGCGATAGGAAACGTAGTCGACGTTGGCCATGCGAGCCAATGCCAACAGCTCCGCGGCGACGTCACGGGGCACTGCCAGCGCTGTGACAATGCGTTCCACATCGGCGACAGATGGCAGGATTTTGCCGCGTTCGATGCGGCTTATCTTCGACTGGGACACTGAAAGGTACGGAGTGCTCCAGCGCGTAGTCCCGCCAACCGAGGTACTTCGCGAGGTCGGGCGGGCTCTCCAAGATCTCCCTCTCCCGGAACGTGTCGTCGTCGTTGAAGTGAATCAGCAGGACGATCGACTCGTCGAACAGCCAGAAGTCCAGGTCCGGTAGGTCGAGTTGCCGATCGGTGATGTCGACGATGCGGTAGTCCTCGCCGGCTTCCGTGTTCCGCGGCACTTCGCCCGCTGCATCGTCTTGCCTGCAGCGATGTTCGACGTGACGGTCTCCATCCAGGCCAGAGTTGATTGGTCATCGTCGTTGTACGGCTCACCGCGCAGGAATTTGTGAAAGTTTCCTGCTCGCGCGGCATGTTGTAGATCTGCCGTGTTTCCAGCCTGAACGCCGAACGCTGGTACTCCTTGAAGAGGTCACGCGCCACGTCGCCCATCCTTCCAGGCGACGAGCGCCTCTTCGATGAGGTCGACCGACAGCTCGATCGCTTGTTCGCCCACCGAGAGCGCCACAGTGGACACTCCCCGTAGCAAGCGCTAGTCACGGATCCGCATAGAGTCGTTCGGCCCGGAACCGTGCAACCCCGCACACCCACCGGGCGTCGTACACAACATGATCAAAAAGACGATGGCCGCCGCAGCGGCCGCTTTCGCCGTCGCCGCGCTGATCACACCGGGCAGCGCCAGCGCCGCGCCCTGTCCGAACGCCCGCCTGTGCCTCTACGCGGGCGCGAACCTCAACGGCACCAAGGTGGCCTACGGCACCGCCACGCGCTGCTACGCCCTCCCGCACTCCTCGCAGCCGAACGGCGCCCGCTCGATCCACAACACGACGAGCGTGCCCTGGGAGATCTACAACGCGAACGGCAGGCTGCTGATCCCCGCCATCAACCCCGGCCAGCGGGTCACCGGCATCGCCGCCAGCACGGCACGCGCGATGCGGGAGCTCTGCTACTACCCGAACTAGCGCCTCGTCGGGAAAGCCCCCTACACCAACGTGGTGAAGGGGGCTTTCCCGAGACGCTGCTAGGACCGCCGGAAGAGCTTGTTGCCCAGCCAGACGATCGGGTCGTACTTCCGGTCCGCGACACGTTCCTTCATCGGGATGAGGGCGTTGTCGGTGATCTGGATGTGCTCGGGGCACACCTCGGTGCAGCACTTGGTGATGTTGCACAGCCCGAGCCCGTGCGACTCCTGCGCCTGGTCGACCCGGTCCGCCGTGTCCAGCGGGTGCATCTCCAGCTCAGCCACCCGCATGAGGAAACGCGGGCCCGAGAAGGACTCCTTGTTCTCCTCGTGGTCACGGATGACGTGACACGTGTTCTGGCACAGGAAGCACTCGATGCACTTGCGGAACTCCTGCGAGCGCTCCACGTCCACCTGCTGCATCCGGTACTCGCCCGGCGCGAGGTCCTTCGGCGGCTGGAACGACGGGATCTGGCGCGCCTTCGTGTAGTTGTACGACACGTCGGTCACCAGGTCGCGGATCACCGGGAACGTGCGCATCGGCGTCACGGTGATCGTCTCCGACTCGGAGAAGATCGACATGCGCGTCATGCACAGCAGGCGCGGCTTGCCGTTGATCTCGGCCGAGCACGAGCCGCACTTGCCCGCCTTGCAGTTCCAGCGCACCGCGAGGTCCGGCGCCTGGGTGGCCTGGAGCCGGTGGATGATGTCGAGCACGACCTCACCCTCGTTGACCTCGACGGTGAAGTCCTCGAGCGCGCCGCCGGTGTCGTCACCGCGCCACACCCGGAACTGTCCCTGGTAGCTCATGACAACTCCTCAGCGGTGAGGTACTTCTCCAGCTCGGTGCGTTCGAACAGGTCCAGCAGATCGGACCGGATCGGGATCTGCGGCTCCTCCTCGACCGAGACCGTGGAGTCGGACGTGGAGCAGACCAGCAGCTTGCGCCGCCACGACGAGTCCATGCCGGGGAAGTCGTCGCGGGTGTGACCGCCGCGCGACTCGGTGCGCAGCAACGCCGCGCGAGCGACGCACTCGGACACCACCAGCATGTTGCGCAGGTCCAGCGCCAGGTGCCAGCCGGGGTTGAACTGCCGGTGCCCCTCGACGGTCAGCGACGCGGCCCGCTCCTTCAGCTTCTCCAGGCGCTGCAGGGCTTCTTCCATCTCGCCCGCGCGCCGGATGATGCCGACCAGGTCGTTCATCGACTGCTGCAGCTCCATGTGCAGCGTGTACGGGTTCTCCCCGCCCTCCGCCTCGAACGGAGCCAGCGCCACCGCGGCGGCCTCCTGCACGGCCGCGTCCGAACAGGACGGACGCGTGGTCAGGCCGCGCACGTAGGAAGACGCGCCCTCACCGGCACGACGGCCGAACACCAGCAGGTCGGACAACGAGTTGCCGCCGAGCCGGTTCGAGCCGTGCATGCCGCCGGACACCTCGCCGCACGCGAACAGGCCCGGCACCGACGACGCCGCCGTGTCCGGGTCGACCTGCACGCCGCCCATGACGTAGTGGCAGGTCGGGCCGACCTCCATGGGCTGCGCGGTGATGTCGACGTCGGCCAGTTCCTTGAACTGGTGGTGCATCGACGGCAGCCTGCGCCGGATCTCCTCGGCGGGCAGGCGCGTCGACACGTCGAGGTAGACGCCGCCGTGCGGAGTTCCGCGACCGGCCTTCACCTCGGAGTTGATCGCGCGCGCGACCTCGTCGCGCGGCAGCAGCTCCGGTGGGCGCCGGTTGTTGGCCTGGTCGGTGTACCAGCGGTCCGCCTCGGCCTCGTTGTCCGCGTACTTGTCCTTGAACACCTCGGGGATGTACTCGAACATGAAGCGCTTGCCGTCGGAGTTGCGCAGCACGCCACCGTCACCGCGGACGGACTCCGTGACCAGGATCCCCTTCACCGACGGCGGCCACACCATGCCGGTCGGGTGGAACTGGATGAACTCCATGTTGATCAGCGACGCACCCGCGCGCAGCGCCAGTGCGTGCCCGTCGCCCGTGTACTCCCACGAGTTCGACGTCACCTTGAACGACTTGCCGATGCCGCCGGTCGCCAGGATCACCGCGGGCGCCTCGAACAGCACGAACCGGCCGGACTCCCGCCAGTAGCCGAACGCGCCGGAGATCGCGCCGTCGTCCTGCACGAGGTCGGTGACGGTGAACTCCTGGAACACCTTCAGCCGCGACTCGTAGTCGCCGGTCTCCGCGAAGTCGTCCTGCTGCAACGACACGATCTTCTGCTGCAGCGAGCGGATCAGCTCGAGACCCGTGCGGTCGCCGACGTGCGCGAGCCGCGGGTACTCGTGGCCACCGAAGTTGCGCTGCGAGATGCGGCCGTCCGCGGTGCGGTCGAACAACGCGCCGTAGGTCTCCAGCTCCCACACCCGCTGCGGTGCTTCCTGCGCGTGCAGCTCGGCCATGCGCCAGTTGTTCAGGAACTTGCCGCCGCGCATCGTGTCGCGGAAGTGCACCTGCCAGCTGTCGGACGAGTTCACGTTGCCCATCGCCGCCGCGATGCCGCCCTCGGCCATCACGGTGTGAGCCTTGCCGAACAACGACTTGCAGAGCACCGCCGTGCGCATGCCGTGCTCACGGGCCTCGATCGCCGCACGCAGCCCGGCGCCACCGGCACCGATCACGAGAACGTCGAACGAATGCCGTTCCACCTCAGGCAAAGCAGTGCTCCTTAGTTGATGAACCGGAGGTCGGAGATCGTCCCCGAGGCGACCAGCGCGACGTACAGGTCGGTCAGGCACACGAAGATCAGCGACGCCCAGGCCAACTGCATGTGCTTGTTGTTGAGCTTCGAGATCTGGGTCCACATCCAGTACCGGACCGGGTGCTTGGAGAAGTGCTTCAGCCGCCCGCCCGCGATGTGCCGGCACGAGTGGCACGACAGCGTGTACGCGCCGAGCAGGGTCACGTTGGCCAGCAGCACGATGTTGCCGAGACCCACGCCCGTGCCGAACGCGACGATCGCGTCGTAGATGTTGATCAGCAGCAGGAGCGACGCCGCGTAGAAGAAGTAGCGGTGCAGGTTCTGCGCGATCAGCGGGAACTTCGTCTCACCGGTGTACTTGACGTGCGGCTCGGCCACGGCGCACGCGGGCGGCGACATCCACGCGGCCCGGTAGTAGGCCTTGCGGTAGTAGTAGCAGGTCACCCGGAACCCGAGCAGGAACGGCAGGATGATCACCGGCGGCGTCAGGAAGCCGGGCAGCTCGGGCAGCGGTGTCCCGAAGTGCGCCGCCGCGGGCAGGCACTCCTGGCTCAGGCACGGCGAGTACATCGGTGTGAGGTAGTGGTACTGGTCCACCCAGTAGAAGTCGCCCTGGAACGTCCGGAACGCCGCGTAGATCGAGATCAGCAGCAGCCCGACGAACGTCGTCAGGGGCGGCAGCCACCACCGGTCAGTGCGCAACGTCCGAGCGGCGATCTCAGCCCTCGACATGCCTCACCTTTCGTTCCACTTCGCTGTGGTTGAACGGGTACGGCCCCCGCGCCAGGCGGGGGCCGTAGTTATACCGCTGGGTCAGGTGCGGTGACGGTACCCGCCGAGCCCTTCGTCGTCCGCGTCCTTCCAAAGCGACTCGTCGTAGGGCGTGTCGGGTACGACGACCACCTCCCGTTCGACCTGAGGGGCCTCGCGCTGGCGCGGTGTGCTGTCCATGTCGACGAGCTCGGTGGCGTCGATGTCCATGCGCTCGACGTCGTTCGCGAGCCGCTGGACCGCGGCCACGTCGCCGTACCGCCCGCGCAGGTTGGACACGCAGTGGCGAAGCTGTCCGATGACCCGGCGCAGTTCGACGATCTCCGTGGATGTCATGTGGGCACCTCCGTCCCAAGGTCGTGAGTGGCACTCTGCCGTGATCGCCGTCACGTGACAAGCACCACAGGTAAGTTTCTCCGTCCCACCTACTGAATCGATTTTGCGACCGGGGCCACCCTTCACCTACGGTGTGTGGCGTCACGCCCGTCCGTGGGACGCCAAGGTTGTCGTCTCGACAGGGCCCCACCACGGCCCGTGATAACCCCGGAGACACCCATGAGCGATCTGCATCCCGTGCTGACAGCGGTCACCAACCGCATCGCGGCACGCAGCGCCGAGAGCCGCCGCGTGTACCTGGACCGCGTCGCGGCCGCCACGCAGGACAGCACCTCCCGGTCCGGCTTCGCCTGCAGCAACCTCGCCCACGGCTTCGCAGGCATCACCGGCGGCGACAAGGCCGCGCTCCGCGCGCTGCGCAAGCCCAACGTGGCGATCGTGTCGTCCTACAACGACATGCTGTCGGCGCACCAGCCGTTCCAGGACTACCCGGCGCTGATCAAGGACGCGGTGCGCGCCGCGGGTGGCGTGACCCAGTTCGCGGGCGGTGTGCCCGCCATGTGCGACGGCATCACCCAGGGCCGCGACGGCATGGAGCTGTCCCTGTTCAGCCGCGACGTGATCGCGATGTCGACGGCCGTCGCGCTGTCGCACGAGATGTTCGACGCCAACCTCATGCTCGGCGTGTGCGACAAGATCGTGCCCGGCATGCTCATCGGCGCGCTCAGCTTCGGCCACCTGCCTGCGATCCTGGTGCCGGCCGGCCCGATGGCCAGCGGTCTCTCCAACAAGGAGAAGGCGCGCGTCCGGCAGCTCTACGCCGAGGGCCGCGCGACCCGCGAGGAGCTCCTCGAAGCGGAGGCGCAGTCCTACCACTCGCCCGGCACCTGCACGTTCTACGGCACCGCGAACTCCAACCAGATGGTTGTCGAGGTCATGGGCCTGCACCTGCCGGGAGCGAGCTTCGTCCCGCCCGGCACCACGCTGCGCACCGCGCTGACCGAGTACGCGGGCACGCGCGCCGTCCAGATCAGCCGCGGGCCGGAGCACACGCCGATCGCGCAGATCGTGGACGTGAAGGCGGTCGTCAACGGCGTCGTCGCGCTGCTCGCCACCGGCGGCTCCACCAACCACACGATGCACCTCGTCGCCATCGCGTCTGCCGCGGGCATCGACCTGAGCTGGGACGACTTCTCCGACCTGTCGTCGATCGTCCCGCTGATCGCCCGCGTCTACCCCAACGGCGGCGCGGACATCAACCACTTCCAGGCCGCGGGCGGCGTGCAGTTCGTCGTCGGCACGCTGCTCGACGCAGGCTTGCTGCACGAGGACGTGCACACCGTCGCCGGCCCCGGACTCGACCGGTACCGGCAGGAACCCGCGCTCATCGACGGCGCGCTGGTGTGGCGCGACGGTCCCGGCCGCAGCCTCGACCTCGACGTGCTGCGCCCGGCGCACGACCCGTTCGCGCCCGACGGCGGCATGCGCATGCTGTCCGGCAACCTGGGCCGCTCGGTCATCAAGGTGTCGGCCGTCGCCGAGGCGGACCGGGTCGTCGAGGCCCCCGCGCGGGTGTTCACGACGCAGGAGGCGTTCCAGGACGCCTTCAAGGCCGGTGAGCTCGACCGCGACGTCGTCGTCGTGGTGCGCATGCAGGGCCCGCAGGCCAACGGCATGCCGGAACTGCACAAGCTGACGCCGCCGCTGGGTGTGCTGATGGACCGCGGCCACAAGGTGGCGCTGGTGACCGACGGCCGCATGTCCGGTGCGTCCGGCAAGATCCCGGCCGCCATCCAGCTGACGCCCGAGGCCGCGGTCGGCGGCCCGCTCGCCCGTGTCAACGACGGCGACCTCGTGCGTCTCGACGCGAACCGGGGCACGCTGGAGGTCGTGGTGGACGCCGTCGAGCTGGCGAACCGGCCGCTGGTGGACTTCCCGGCGACCGGCCGCGAGTGGGTCGGCACCGGCCGGGAGCTCTTCGCCGCGCTGCGCCGCACCGTCGGGCCCGCCGACCGGGGTGCGACCGTCTTCGGCCCGATCACCGCGGACCACTTCGCCCGCAACGTTTCGTGAGTAGGAGAAGACAGTGACCACCGGAGCGGACCTGCTCGGACTGTCCCCCGTCATCCCGGTCGTCGTCGTGGACGACGCGAGCCACGCGGTGCCGCTGGCGCGGGCGTTGCTGCGCGGCGGGATCGGCGTGATCGAGCTGACCCTGCGCACCCCCGCCGCGCTGGAGGCCATCGAGCGGGTGGCGGCCGAGGTGCCGGACATCGTGATCGGCGCGGGCACCGTCACCGCGCCCGAGCACGCCGAGCAGGCCGCGAAGGCGGGTGCGCGGTTCCTCGTCACGCCGGGCACGACGGACCGGGTGCTGGACGCCGCCGAGGCGACCGGGCTGCCGTTCCTGCCCGGCGCGGCGACGGTGTCCGAGGTGATGCGGCTGGCCGAGCGCGGGCTCACCGCGCTCAAGTTCTTCCCCGCCGAGGCCGCGGGAGGCGTCGACTACCTGAAGTCCATCGGCGGGCCGATCCCGCACGTCCGGTTCTGCCCGACCGGCGGCATCACCCCGCAGTCGGCGCCGGACTACCTGAAGCTGCCGAACGTCGGGTGCGTCGGCGGCTCGTGGCTGGCGCCGAAGGACGCGCTCGCGGCGGGCGACTGGGACCGCGTCGAAGCACTCGCGGCAGCCGCCTCGTCACTCAGCGCGTGAACTGTGGTTAACGCCACGTCACCAGTGTTGATGTGGCGTTAACCCTCCGTTCAACCCACGGAGTGGTACACCCGTCCCACGGGACAGGAACAGGCCGCCTATTGAGATTTTCTCGCGGAATACATCTAAAGATCAACATGTCACACTTGCTCGTTGCAATGAAGCACGAGAGGAGCAGGTGTGCCGGTCCAGGAAGCCGACGTCGCCGCATTGGTGGGCGAACAGCTCACGCTGTCCGCATTCAACCAGCTTTCCGGAAGTCTCGGGGGCTATTCGTTCGTCAAGGTGGTCGTCGACCGGCAGAACTCCACGGTTCACTTCCTGAACAACGCGCGCCACGCGTTCCACGCCATCTACATCGGCGAGGAGATCCTGGGTGTGTCGAAGGAGGACATGCAGGCCTCCATCGACGAGTACAACCAGACCTTCTACCACGCCGCTGACAGGCGCTTCTACCTGGGCATTCTCTCGCTGCACGTGCGTGCGGACCGCAAGCTCTTCTCGCTGGAGACCGTCGAGGTCGACACCATGTCCTCGGACATGATCGAGTTCTTCTACGGATTCGTGCGCGACCACCTGGACCCGTCGCTCACGCTGCTCTTCAAGCCGGCGAACCACCTTCAGGAACAGTCCGTCGCGGAACTCCCCGCCGACCGGCTCCCCCGCATCCTCGCCCACGAATTGTTCTCCACGGCGCAGTTCGTCGCACTGAACTCCGGAAAGACGCGTGGCCGTTTGCGCGCGTTCCGCACCGAAGCCGAGTACCGCGCGAACACGCTCGAGTGGTACGACATCGTGGTCATGCACCGCGTGCCGGACGACATTCCGCGCCTCGCGGGCATCATCAACGCCCACCACACGACTCCCCTGTCGCACACCAACGTCCTGGCGACCGGCTGGTCGATCCCGAACGCCATCCAGATCGGCGCGTTCGACCTCATCGACCGGGAGAACCTCGACGGCCAGTGGGTCGAGTACGACGTCACCCCGGCGAGCGCGAGCGTCGGCCTGCGGCTGATCGACGAGCCGGAGGACATCGGCCAGCGCCCGGCCTGGTACGCCCAGCGCATCTCGCTGGAGGAGCCGGAGTCGATCTACAACCCGATCGTCGGCCTCGGCGAGATCCGCTACAACGACGCGAACCGCTACGGCACCAAGGCCGCGAACCTCGGCGAGCTGCACCACGTGCTGCGCACCGAGTCCCCGCGCCGCCTGCTCGGCTTCTTCCAGGTGCCGCGCCCGCCGCGGGACAACCTGCTGCCGTACCTGGCGCGCCTGCTGGACGTGCCGGAGCACGCGGACCTGGTCGCCGCCGCGCAGCAGCTGCTCGCGAAGCGGGTCCGCGTGCCGCGCGGCATCGCGCTGCCGTTCTCGATGCAGCAGAGGTTCCTCCAGTCGTCGCCGAAGATCCAGCAGGCGATCGGCAAGCTGAAGATGGCGCTCGAGCTCAACGCCAAGGAGATCGAGCCGCTCTGCGTCGAGCTGCAGCGCCTCATCCGCGCCACCAAGGTGCCGGACTTCCTGCTGAGCGAGCTGGACACCGCGCTGATCAGCCACCTCGCGGGCGTGCGCCACTTCGTCGTGCGCAGCTCGTCGAACGCCGAGGACCTCGCCGGGTTCTCCGCGGCGGGCATCTACGAGTCGTACAACCACGTCTCGTCGGCCGAGAAGATCGTCGAGAGCGTGAAGGACGTGTGGGCGTCGCTGGTGTCCGCGCGCAGCGTGCGGCTGCGTCAGCAGGCGGGCATCTCACTGGACGACTGCTTCATGGGCGTCGTGATCCAGGAGCAGGTCAACGCGGACTTCGGCGGCGTGCTCGTCACGACGAACCCGATGAACCGCAACGACTTCCGCAACGTCTACGTCAACGTCTCGCCGAAGGTCACCGACGTCGTCGAAGGCTCGACGCTGCCGATGCAGTACCTCTACTCCACTGTGGAGGGTGGTGGCCGCACGGTTTCCCTGGGTGACGCCGAGGAGGACCTGCACGAGGCCGCGCTCGACCAGCTGCAGCGCCTCGCGGTCGTCGGGCGGCTGCTCCAGTCGCACTTCTCGCCGGACTACACGTTCGACTCGCCGGTCGACATCGAGTGGCTCGCCACCGACGAGATCATCTACGTCCTCCAGCTGCGGCCGTACTCGATCTGATGCTGGGTCTTCGCGTACCGGCGACTCCGGATGTGGCGCGTGCCGTCCGCCTGACGTACGGCTTCCAGTTCTTCTTCGGGCTGCTGCTCTGGGTGCCGATCTTCTACGAGTACCAGAAGCAGCTCGGCATGACCGACGCGCAGATCTTCGGCATCCAGTCGATCTACTACATCGCGTTCTGCCTCATGGAGATCCCGACCGGCATGGTCGCGGACCGCTTCGACTACCGCACGTCGCTGTGGCTCGGCGCGGGCGTGCTCGTCGTGGCGAACATGGTGCCGGTGTTCGCGGGGAACTACACCGGGTTCCTCGTGCACTTCCTGCTGATCGCGCTCGCCCGGTCGCTCATCTCCGGTGCGCAGAGCGCGTACCTGTACGAGTACCTGCACGCGCACGACGCGGGCCACCTGTACCTCAAGGTGGAAGGCGTCGGACGGTCGTACAGCCTGGTCGGCAAGATCGTGTACTGGCCGATCATCGGCCTGCTGATGCAGTGGAACATGCCGTCGCCGTACTGGCTGACGGCGATCAACGCGGCCATCGCGGTCGTGCTGGCGTTGAAGCTGCCGCCGATCCCGGGCTGGAAACGCCCAGAGGGCAAGACGTCCAAGCTGCTGGCCGGTGTCGGCGGTGCGTTCGGCGCGTTGAAGAAGTCGCGCTGGTTGCTGCTGCTGATGATCCAGGGCATCGCGATGTTCACGCTGGTGCGCATCCTGCAGGTCAACCTGTTCCAGCCGGTGCTGGAGTCCAAGGAGATCTCGGTCAACTGGTACGGCTCGGTGCTCGCCGCGATGACGATCTTCGAGGCGGTCGCCGCGGCGCGGCCGCACTGGCTGTCGAAGAAGATCGGCCCGGCGAAGTCCGTGTTCGGCCTGACGATCGTGATGGCGCTGGCGATCGGGTTCGTCGTGCCCGCCGGCGGCGTGCTGACGGTCGTGCTGCTGTGCCTGTTCTCCGTCACGGCGGGCATGAGCTTCCCCATCCAGAAGAAGCTCCTCAACGACGCGATCCCGGATTCTCGTTACCGGGCAACGCTGTTGTCGATGGAGTCCATCATGGACCGTGCGGTGTGCGCCGTCGTGGCGGTCTTCCTCGGCGCCTACCTCGCGGGTGGTCAGCTGAACGAGTTCCTGCTGCTGTCGGCGGGCGTCACCGTCGTGCTGATGGCGTTGCTCGCCGGCCTGCTGATCGTCGTCAGGACCACAAGGCGGCGACGAGCTCAGCTCGTCCCGTGATGCCCAGCTTCCGGTAGACGCCGGACAGGTGCAGCTCGACCGTGCGTCGGGTGAGGTGCAGGGTCTCGGCGATCTGCCGGTTGGTGAGACCCTGCGCCGCCATCCGCGCGACGCGGTTCTCCTGCTTGGTGAGGCCGTGCATCTGCACGTCCTCGTCGCGCGCTTCGTCGGCGATCAGCTTCCCCAGCGGGTTCGCGCCGCACGCGCGGGCGATGTCCAGCGCCTTGCGCAGGTGCGGCTGCGCCTCATCGGCCTTGCCCTTGCGGCGCAGGTACAGCCCGAGCCAGTAGAGCGACTGGGCCTGCAGCAGCTTGTGCTGCGAGGAGCCGAGCACCTCGACCGCCTCGGTGAGGACGCCGAGGTCGTCGGTGCTGAAGCCCACGCCCATCAACGCGGTGCCGACCGCTCGCGGCGTGCCCCACTGCTTGGCCAGGTCCAGGTCCTCGTGCGCGAGCCTGGCCGCCTCGTCGCGGTTGCCGAGCGCGATGTGCGCGCGCACCGCGTGGTGCCGCCACGGCAGGACCGCGGGGTTGGTGACGCCGTGCTGCTCCAGCCTGCGGCCGCACTCCAGCAGGTCCTCCAGCGCACCCTCCGCGTGGCACGACGCCAGCTTGAGCCTGCCGCGCGCGTAGCGGATGTGGTTGTGCTGCAACAGTTCTCCGTCGTGCGCGACGAGCGGCAGCGCCTCGTCGAACTGGCCGAGCTCGATGCACACCTCGGCGAGCCGCGCGGCGCACAGCAGGATGACCGGGCACTCGGCACCGTTCTCGTGCGCCGCGACCGGTGACGACAGGAACGTGTACGCGCGGGCGAGGTCGCCGGACGAGTGGAACCCGGCGCCGCGCGCGACCATGGTCAGCATGCCGTGCCGCAGGTGCGGGTCGTAGGAGACGGGCGCGCTGCTCAGCGCGCGCCAGAACCGCCCGGTGTTCACCGGGTCGTCGGTGAGGACGGGCAGCAGGAACGTGAACGCGTAGGGCTCGCCGAGCACGTCGACCCACTCGCCGTCGAGCGCCAGCCGGGCCTCCTCGACGGCCTCGGCAGCCGAGTCGCCGCGCCGGGCGTGGCCGATCGCGACGAGCGCGGCGCGGGACCGGCGCAGCGCCGCGTCCTCGGGCGTCTCGCCGACGAGGTCCTCGTAGTACTTGGCGGCGCAGTGCGCCATCTGCGGCTCGCGGCCCGCGGCGGTGAGGTAGGTGATGCAGACGATGTGCCACACGAGGTCGCGGTCCTCGGGCATGAGCCGTCCGACTACCAGGATCGCGAGCGACACGGCCAGGTGCGCGTCGGACGAGCTGCACATCCGCTGGATGAGCTTCAGCGCGGTGGTCGCGGCCAGGTGCGGGTCCTCGGCGCGGGCGAGCGCGTCGCGCATCATGTCCCTGCCCTCGGCGGGGTCGAGCAGGTGCCGGGCGTGCCCCAGGTCGACCTGCACGGCCAGGCGGTCCTCGTCGGACAGGTGCTCGTCGAGCGCGCGTTCGAGGTGGTCGATGCCGCCGGCGTCGCGCAACACGTCGACCGCCCACGGCAGCCGCACGGACCGCGCGCGCAGCACGTGGTCCGCGATGCGCTCGTCGGGTGCGTCGGACTCGAACAGCAGCCACGCCGCGCGGGCGTGCCCCGCGGACCGGACGGCAACCGGCATGTCGGCGAGGATGCTGTTGCGGACGAACGGCTGCGCGAACGTCAGCGGGTCGGTGTCGGCGAGGATGCCGAGCCGCACCAGCGGGTCGACCGACGGCAGCGCGTCGAAGCCGGTGAGCGCGGACAGCAGCTCGATGCCCGCGTCGTCGCCGAGCACGGCCGCGGAGCGCGCCACCTCGGCGGCGCCGTCGAACTCGCGCAGCCGGACCCGGATCATCTCGCCGACCGCCGCCGACGCGGCCGTCCTCGGGTCGCCGGGTTCGCGCAGCAGCTCGTGCAGCAGGTAGGGGTTGCCCGCGGTGGCGGCGTGGCAGGCGACCGGGTCGCGGTCGGTCAGCTGCGCGACGGCGTCCAGGTCGAGTCCGGTGAGGTCGACGCGGTGCGGGTTGGCGCCGGTGATCTCGGGCAGCGACACCTCGTCCAGCGCGAGGTGGCCCTGCGCGGTGCACAGCGCGATGACCACGGGTAAGCCGTCGAGGCGGGGACGGATGAACGCGAGCGCGCGCCGCGACCAGCTGTCCGCGAACTGGATGTCGTCGATCGCGAGCAGGAGCGGGGCCTTGCGGACCGTGCCGATGACGCGCTCGTGCAGCTCGTTGAGGTCCAGCTCGTTGTCGAGGCACGCGGCGAGCTGGCGGACGACGCCGCCACCGAGGTGGCTCTCCAGCCGGGAGCACCGGGCGGACCGCGTTTTGAAGCCCAGCTGCTGGGCTTCGGCGGTCAGCGCGTCGAGCAGTGCGGTCTTGCCGACCCCGATGCCACCGGCGATCACCACGCACGACGCGGTGCCGCCCACCGCCTGGGTGAGCAGTCCGCGCAGGTAGGACAGTTCCTCGTCACGTCCGACTAGTGGCGTGGTCACCGCAATCGACTCCGATCTTCGGTACCGAAGGGAGTGTGTGCTCACGACCTCGGCATTACTTCGGTGCGGACCGTAGAGACCTGAGTCACGCGTTCCGGCAAACTTACCCAGAGGTAACTGATCGGGAAACCACGGAGCAACAGATGATCTTGGGCAGGATGGTGCGGGGCTGGCAGGCCCTGACGCGCCTGTTGCTGGGATCACACGTGCTCGAACAGGGAAGCCTGCTGGTACCCGATCCCTCCCGCCTGGTCGACCGAGCTGACCTCCACCGGTTCGCCGGGACCGCCGGCGAGCGACTGGACGACGGACAGCACCGCCGCGATGGCGACGACGAAGCCCGCCGCCACGTAGAGGATGCTTCTCGTGACCTTGCAGACCGGCTGACGCGCGGACATCGACAGCGCCGCGCGGGCGGACGGGTCGCGCAGCAGCGGCGTGAAACTCCTGAACTCATCGAGCTCGAGCTGGCACTGCCCGCACCGGGCTAGGTGCTGCTCGAACCCCTCGGCGTCCTCCCTCCCGAGGACGCCGAGCACATAGGCCGCCACGTCATCGTGGCGTGTGCCGATCTCCATCCCACTAGCTCCTGTCCTGCAGAGCCCGGCGGATTGTGTGCATCGCCTTGTACAGCCGGGACTTGACGGTTCCTTCCGGTACCCCCAGAACGACCGCTGCCTCCTTCACGGTGCGACCCAGAACATACGTTTCGTAGATTGCCGACCGGTGATCATCACTCAATTGGCGGATCACATCGGTGATCACCATTACGGAAAGTGTTTGATCTGTCTCGTCCGGAGATTCAGCAATGTCCGGTCTCGTTAGTTCGACTTCCTGAGGCCGCGCCTGCTTACTGCGCCAGCCGTCGATGACAATCCGCTTGGCGACCGTGGAAAGCCATCCACGCAACATCCCCGGTTCACGCACGAGGTTGTCCGAGTTCTGCCAGGCCCTGATCAAAGTCTCCTGGACGACGTCCTCGGTCCACTGGCGGTCGTAGTTGGTCAGACAGAGGACCTGCGAGAACAGCATGCGCTGGAACTGCCCGTACAGCAGCGTCAGCAATTCTTCGTCCTCGTGGGCCCCTGTTGCTCTGGCCATATTTCCCATGGAGCGTGCGACCTCCCCGGAGATCGGAAGACGTCTCGCTGCGGGCGGCAGTCCTGAGCGACGTGTTCCGAGTGCGGAATCATCTACACCATACTATGTAAACGCGAAAGGTTCTCGGGTACGTAAATTTGCCCATAATGGTTCGCACAAAGTTGTGTGATGCACGTCACATATTGATCAATGCATCTGTCGTGAACTTGCGTGCCACCTGCGCGTATCTACGTCGAAGGCAGCTCGATGTCGGGAGGAACGGGCACCATGGGGTACCGGGTTCGCATAGCCGGTTTGTTGACGTCGCTCACTCTCTGCATTGTCGGAGCGGCATTTTCGCCACCCTCCGCACTGGGGCAGCAGACGAATATCGACACGGCTGATCGAATGTTCGTCGTGGCGCTTCACCAAGCGAATCTGTGGATCATGCCGGTGAGCCGCCAGGCGCCGAACCAGACAACGAACGAAGGCATTCGCAAGGCCGCGCGCGAGATCTTCGACGCGCATTCCCGGCTCGATGTCGACATTCTGAAGGCGGCCGCGGACGCCGGAATCGTGCTGCCGAACGAACCGAACAGCGACCAAAAGGCCCGAATCGTCGAGCTCAGCGACAAAATTGGTTCAGACCACGACCGCACCTTTGCCACCACGGTGCGTGCCGCGGAGAGTTCACTGCTCGTTCAGGCGTCCCGCATTCGTGCGTTGACGAAGAACAGCACGATGCGCACCCTCGCGCACGTGACAATGCACGGGATGATGCGGAACATGACGTCGCTGGAGGCCACCGGACTGGTCGACCCGAAGGCATTCCAGCTCGACGGGAAGAAAGCGGAGGTGAGCGCAGTCCGAATCATCGCGGACAACGTCGAACCCGCCGACCGAGAATTGTACGTGCAGCTGCGCCAGTACTCGCTGTGGCAGACGCCGATCAGTCGCGAGGCCGCCGACCGCGCCGCCGACGCGAGGGTGCGCAACGTGAGCGGCCGGCTCGCCGACGAGCACACCGTCCTGTCGCAGAAGATCTACGACTTCGCCCAGCGCGCAGGCGTCGTCCTCCCCGCCGAGCCGACGACCGAGCAGAAGTCGTGGGCGAACGCGATCTCCAAGAGCTCCGGCCCCGAGCTCGACCGCATGTTCGCGAACCTGCTGCGCGCCGCCGACGGCTCACTGATCACCCTGGTCGCCGAGTCGCGCGCGACGTCCCGCAACGACGCCGTCCGCGAGCTCGCCCAGGGCTCCCTCGAGCAGCTGCTCGGGCACATGACGCTGCTGGAGAGCACCGGGCTCGTGCAGTCGACGTCGCTGACGGTCAGCCCCGAGACCCCGGCCACCGAGACCCGCGCGACGGGGCCGTCGCCCGCGCCCACCAGCTCGTCGGGTCGCAGCGGCCTGCTCACCGGGGTCATCGTCCTGATCGTCGCGGCCGCGGGCACCCTGTGGCTGGTCCGCGCGGTCGGCCACCACGGGGGCAGCAAGCACCGGCGTTAGATCCTTCAGATCTTGTTGAGCGCTTCAGATCTTGTTGAGCGCTTCTGGGATGGAGTCGGCGACCGGCATGCCGGTCGCCTCCAGTGCCGCGCGGCTCATGACGCCCGTGGTGACGAGCACGCAGCGCGCCCCGACGCTGCGCGCCGCCTCCGCGTCGTCGACGACGTCCCCGATGAGGACGGTGTCGCGCGGACTGATCTTCAGCGCCTCGAGGTGCTCACCGAGGTGCTCGGCCTTCGAGCCGCCACCGGTGGTGAGCCGGAGGCCGTCGATGCGGCTGAACAGGTCCGCGAGCCCGTACTCGGTGACGAGCGGGACGAGCTCGTCGTGGAACCACATGGACAGCAACGACTGCGTGCGCCCGGTGCGGTGCCACTCGTGCAGGTGGTCCGGCACACCGCCGGCGAGCCGGCAGACGGTGAGGAGCTGCCGGTACTCGTCGTGGTAGAGCTTGTCGATGCGCGCCCAGTCGGCGTCCGTGAGGCTGGTGCCGAGCAACCGCTCGTAGCACTGGAGCAGCGGCCTGCTGAAGATGGACTGCCAGTACTCGATGGTGATCGGCGCCCGGCCGAAGCCCGCGCACACGTTGTTCACCGCCGCGATGACCGCGTCGTTGTCGTCGAGGATCGTGCCGTTCCAGTCCCACACGACGTGCTTGATGTCCACACCGGGACCTTATCTTCTGGCACTTCCGTACCACACCGTGTCCACGTGCTGCTCCAGCGCGTGGACGGTCTCGGCGACGTCGCAGCCGAACTGGCGCAGCTTGCGCGCGGCCTTCTCGCGCAGCTGCTTGTCGAACAGCGACTCGTAGCGCGGCAGCAGCACCCACGCCTCGACGCTCATCTCCATGCGTTCGATCTCGCTGAGCCGCCACAGCCCGTAGGACGGCATGTTGTTGATGATGAGCCTGCGCGCGGTGGCGACACCGCCCTGCGCCGCGAGCATGCGGCCCAGGAACGTCCCGTCGTAGCCGAACCGCACGAGTTCCTCGACACCGCGAACCAGGTCGCGGTGGAACTGGATGCTGAGGTCTTCCATCACGCCTGCCCCACGAAGATCGCTTTGTTGGCGCCGGAGTCCGGCTGGAACACGAGTCTCATCTCGCCCTGCTGCGCACTGACCGCGAACGCGACCGCGTACGTGAAAGTGCTGCCCGGCAACACGGTCGAGGACTCGATGCCACCGTGACCGCAGTCGCCGTTCGCGTCGAACACCGGCTGCGCCTTCTGCCCGTCGAACCGCGCGGTGCCACCGACCCCGAGCCCCGCCGTCTCGAACGCCTCGGCCGCGTCGTTCGCGACCGTCACGGTGAACCTCATCGCGCGCTCGATGCTCGGCGGCGACGCGAACTGACCCGGTGTGCACACGACCGGCGCGGACACCTCGATGGCGAGGCCGTCCTTCCACGTGACGCGCTTTCCCCAGGTCGACATCTCGACCGCGACCGCGGCCTTCGCCGGTTGTTCACCACTCACCGCACCGTTGTCGACAGGACCTTGGCAACCGGCCGTGGCGACCAGTCCGGCGATACCGAGCAACGCGGGAAATCTTCGTCCCCCGCGTTCGGGTTCGACGGACTGCACACCGTGACGGACCGGCCGCACCGGGTAGGTCATTTCAACTCCTGCCATGTCGTTGTGCTTGCGACGTCGCGACGTCGCTGGCACCCGTTACCGGCAACGAATTGATTCCAACTACTCCGACACAGCCACTCTACATGACGCTGACCAGCGCAAACAGGCCGACGAATCGCTCAGGACGCGGTCAGCCCGCGCGCTCATCGGCCGCTGTGGAATCACTTGTAGCTGGCTTATCGACGGGTAAGCGCATTCCGTTACCGGCACTGCTCACCAACATGACCCGATCGGACCAGCCCGAACAACAGTCCGGTCAACCCGACGACCTCGTAGCGGATAGCCGCCCAGACGAGGGACATCATTACTTCCACCTAATTTCTTCAGGTTCTCTTCAGAATTGAGTTCCGCGTTGTGTTCCGCAGTGGGGAACGGTCAACGAAACGATCATCGGGCCGCTCGCTTCCGCCGTTATCCCCGTTGAACCGACGTAACCCGATCGGTCTAGCTCAGCGCGTGTCGATCCACTCGACGGTGTGAGCCTCGGTCGGGTCCGGCGCCTCCCACTTGGCAGCGAGCCGGTCGATCACCGCCGCGGGTACCGGCTCCGGCCGGGCGCTGTTGCGCGCCCGCAACGTGGCCGGCGGCGCTTCGAGCCCGATCAGGGTGATCCGCGCGTGGTAGTCGGCGGCGAGTCCGATACATCGGTCCCGCATCTGCCGCGACACGTTCGTCGCGTTCCACACGAACCGCTGCTTCGCCCGCAGGTGCTCGCGCGCCATCTCGAACGCCGCCGCCGCGACCGGCCGCTGGTCACCACCGGGGCCGACGCCGAGCCGTGCGCGCACGGCGTCGAGGCTGACGACCGGCCAGTCCGCGCGGTGCGTGCCGATCCAGTGGTCCTTGCCGACGCCGGGCAGTCCGGAGAGGACGGTGACCTCGACCCGCGTGTCGTCGTACGCCGCGTAGCCCGGATCACGCCCCGGCGTGCGGAAGTACTGGAACCGCGCGTGGTCCGACGGGAACACGCGCGGCCCGTCGAGGCAGCGCAGCTCGCGGCAGTAGTCGCGGTACAGCGCGATGTTCTCCAGCACCTCGTCCGCGTCACCGCAGACGCGCCCGAGGATGTCGGCCGTCGCGAGGATGACCAGGTCGTCGTTGCGCGCCAGCAGACTGACCCGGAACGCGATGCGCTCGAGGTCCGGCCGCTCCAGCGCCCAGAACGGCACCTGGTGGTGGCGCACCAGCGCGGCCACGTGCTCACGCCAGGGTGCCGGGGCACCCATCTCCCACAACACCTTGCGCACCAGCAGATCACCGGCGCGCGAGTGCCCGTGCGCCGTGATGCGCCCGTCCTCGATCTGCGTCCGGAACGGCTTCGCCGAGTCGTGCAGCAATACGGCCGCGAAGAGCAGTGTGCGCTCGTCGCTCGGCCGGGCTCGCCACTCGGGGATCCGCGTCAACGCCTCGCACGCCATCCGCGTGTGCGTGGCGACGTCGCCCTCGGCGTGGTGCACCGCGTCCTGCGGCACGCCGTCCATCGCCCGCACCCACGGGAACTCGGCGTGGACGGCGTCCCAGTCGACCGTCCACATCGGAGGCTTCGGGCACAGCTCGTCAAAGACCCGCATACATCACCGCCGCGTCCGCGAGCCGGTTCGGCAGGATCGGCCGCTCCTGCCAGTGGCTGCCCGAGTCGAGCACCGCGGTGAGGAACGTGGGCCGCACCCACTTGTAGCGGGCGACGGTCAGCCCGTTCTCCTCGACCTTGACGTAGAGGCCTTCCATGTCGTCGTCCGCGTCGGTCTCCCGCGCCACCTGGTCCGGGTCCTGCCCGCCGGCTGCTGCCGCGTCGGCCAGGTTCGCGCGCCAGTGCGTCGTCCGGCACGTGGACGGCCCGATGAACGCGGTGAGCGCCTTGACGTTCGGCAGCGTGCCCTCGTGCAACACCGGCACCGACACGACCTGCGTACCCGCGAGCACCCGCCTGCGCGCCGGCGTGTCCAGGAAGTCCCCGGTGCGCCGGTCGAGCAGGTCGAACTCGCAGAAGTAGTGCGGCAGCGCGTCGTAGAACACGGTGTGCTTGGCGTACAACCATTCGCCGTACAGCACGTAGCGCGTACCGATGGCTCCCCACAGCTGGTCCCGATGCGCCGCGGCCCATGCTTTCAGCTGTGTGAACTGCCGCTCCCGCGGCCCGCCGCCCAGGAAGTGCCCGCGGCTCTGCAGCCGGAGCTCGCCCGCGTCGTCGAAGCTGATGCCGGCGTTCGCGCCGTCCAGCTTCTCCTCGACCACGAGATGCCGCCCCTTGAGCTCCGCGAAGCGCACCGAGTCGAGGTCCTCGTCGCCGGGCTGGCGACGGGAGCCCTCGAGGTGCGGCGTCCGCGGGTACTTGAGCAACATGCCCTTGGTTGTAGCCGACGGATCAGCGCTGGTGCCAACGGATTAACGCTCGCGGAGTGATTTCACACGACCGCGCCGGGTTGACGGTACTTCCGGCCGTAGCGGTGTCAATACGATCCGTAACAAGGTGGCTCCGGATGCCATTTCCCGAAAGGAACCCCCTGCACATGGCACGACTCGTAGGCTCCCTGCTGGCCACGGCGATCGCACTCGCGGTCTGCGCGGCTCCGGCCCAGGCCGCGCCGGTCGACTTCACCGGCATCGTGGCGCTGAACAACTGCTCGGGCTCGCTGGTGCGCACCCCGAACTCCGCACCCGGCGACAAGGCACTGGTCCTCACCAACGGCCACTGCGTGAAGTTCATGGCGGCTGGTGAGGTGCTGGTCAACCAGTCGGCGACCCGCTCGTTCCGCCTGCTCAACGGCGCAGGCACCCAGATCGCCACCCTGCAGGCGACCAAGCTGGTGTACGCGACGATGACCGACACCGACGCCGCGCTCTACCAGCTCAACACCACCTACAGCCAGATCGAGCAGCAGCACCGCAGCCGCGCGCTCGAGCTCGCCACCACGCACCCGGTGTCGAAGTCCGACATCAAGGTCGTGTCCGGCTACTGGAAGCGCATCTACACCTGCAAGGTCGACGGCTTCGCCTACCGCCTCAAGGAAGCGAACTGGACCTGGAAGGACTCGATCCGCTACACCCAGTCCTGCAACACCATCGGCGGCACCTCCGGCTCCCCGATCGTGGACGTGGCCAGCGGCAAGGTCGTCGGTGTCAACAACACCGGCAACGAGAGCGGCGAGCGCTGCACCCTCAACAACCCGTGCGAGGTCGATCAGTCCGGCGCTGTGACCGTCCGCAAGGGCATCAACTACGGCCAGGAGACGTTCCACTTCAGCGCCTGCTTCGGCGCGGGCACCACGCTCAACCTGTCACTGCCGGGCTGCACCCTGCCCAAGCCCTGATCTCGAGGCTCTGACAGTCGGTCCGTCCGCGGGTGCTGCCACCCACCGGTGCCGCAGCACCCGCGGACGGCACCGCCTCCGACACACCGCCGGCGCGCCGCACCTCGCGCCACACAGGGAAGCCGGGCTGGCGGGAAGTGCCAGGCAGTGAAGCGGCTGGGCAGCACCAACCGAGTGGCACCAGGACACGCGCTGCGAAAGCCGCGCGGTGGCAGGCGACGCGCGAGGCGCAGCAGGAATCGCCAAACGCGCGACGCCAGATGCGCGAGCCGAGGCGAGCTGCGCGCTAGCCGGCAAGGCGAGCACACGCCAACGGCATCGCTCAACGCATGACACCCAAGCAGGCAGCGCCAAGGCGACCGCTCAAGGCACGAACACCAAGGGCACGACGCCAAGCGAGCAATGCGTCAACGAACGCCGCTCGCGCGCGCGATGCCAAAGCGAGCACCGCTAAAGCGAGCGGCACGCGGCACGCGGCACGCGGCACGCAGCACGCAGCACGCAGCACGCAGCACGCAGCACGCAGCACGCAGCACGCAGCACGCAGCACGCAGCACGCGGCACGCGGCACGCAGCACGCAGCACGCAGCACGCAGCACGCGGCACGCGGCACGCAGCACGCAGCACGCAGCACGCAGCACGCAGCACGCAGCACGCAGCACGCAGCACGCAGCACGCAGCACGCGGCACGCGGCACGCAGCACGCAGCACGCAGCACGCAG
>NZ_VOBR01000018.1 GCF_007845675.1 Lentzea tibetensis
CCTTGACTTGGGGTGCGGCGTGGTACCCCTATCGGGCCGGCAGGTTCTCTTCCTGCCGGCGGAGCCGGCCCCACCACGCCGCGAGGGGCCCCAAGTCAAGGCCCAATCGCTGCGCCGAAGGCGCGACCCAACCCACGACACCGAAACACCGAAACACAGCAACCATCAGACCCCAGCCTCGACGAGAACCGGCCGCCAGGCAAAGAACCCCAGCCCCGACGAGAACCGGCAGCCAGACAAAGAACCCGGCCCCGACGAAGCCGGGCACGTCGACACGCCCAGCAACCCGGCGGAAGCACACCCGGCCCGCGCGAGCCGTCGCGAAGTCGGCCACCCCCGCGAGCGAGGTGTGCGCGGACCTGCGCTCTACAGCGGAATGTTGGTGTGGGCCCCGCGCCCAGCGGGAGCGGCAGCCAGCGCCTCTGCCACCCGGCGCCGCGTCTGGGTTGGCGCGATCACCTCGTCGACCACGCCGAGCGACACGGCGCGGTCCACGCCGCCCGCGATGCGCTCGTGCTCGGAGACCAGGTGGGTGCGCAGAGCTTCGCGCGCGGTGGTGTCGTCGACGGCGGCGAGTTTCTTGCGGTGCAGGATGCCGACGGCGGCGCCCGCGCCCATCACGGCGACCTCGGCCTCTGGCCACGCGAACACGTTGGTGGCGCCCAAGGAGCGGGAGTTCATGGCGATGTACGCGCCGCCGTAGGACTTGCGGGTCACCAGGGTGACGCGCGGAACCACGGCCTCGCCGAAGGCGTGCAGGAGTTTGGCGCCGCGCCGGACCACGCCGCCCCACTCCTGGCCCACGCCGGGCAGGTAGCCGGGTACGTCCACGACCACGAGCAGCGGTGTGCCGAAGGAGTCGCACATGCGCACGAAGCGGGCGGCCTTCTCTGCGGACAGCGAGTCGAGGCAGCCGCCCTTGCGCAGCGGGTTGTTGGCGATCATGCCCACCGTGCGGCCGCCGAGACGGCCCAGGCCGACCACCACGTTCGGGGCCCAGCGGGCCTGGAGTTCCTCGAACGACGACGTGTCCAGCAGGGCGTGCACGAGAGGCTTGACGTCGTAGGCGCGGCGAGGTGCCGAGGGGAGCCAAGCTCGCAGGTCGTCGCCCTCGGGAACGGAGCGGGGATCGAAGACGCCGGGTTGTGCGAACAGACCGACGAGGCGGCGGCAGCGGGCGAAAGCGTCCAGCTCGTCAGAAGCGGTCACGTGGACCACGCCGGAGCGGCGGCCGTGGGCGTCCAGACCGCCCAGGTCGTCCATGGAGATTTCCTCGCCGGTCACCGAGCGGACGACGTCCGGGCCGGTCACGAAGACCTTGCCGGACGGGCACATGATGACGAGGTCGGTCAGCGCTGGGCCGTAGGCGCCGCCGCCCGCGGCCGGGCCCACGACCACGGACAACTGGGGTATGCGGCCTGAGGCGCGGATCATCGCCGCGAACATCTGGCCCATGCCGTCCAGCGACTCGACGCCCTCCGGGAGGCGGGCGCCGCCGGAGTGCCAGACGCCGATGACGGGGCAGCGCTCGCGCACCGCGGCGTCGATGGCTTCCACCACGTGACGGCAGCCGAGCGAACCCAGTGCGCCGCCCATCAGGGTGGCGTCGCTGCAGTACGCGACGACCTTGGCGCCGTTGACGCGGCCGCGCACGGCGTGCATGCCGCTGCCGTCACGTGGGCGGAACGGGGACATCGAGCCTGGATCCAGCAACAGCGAGAGGCGGTGCAGGGGGTCGCGGGGGTCGATCACCACAGCGGCAGTCATCGCGGTACTCCTCGGGCGCGCGGAAGTGCAACCGATAAGGAGAAGGGGGCCTCACCCCGGCCGTGGAACTAGGCCGGGGTGAAGGCGAGCGCGACGTTGTGCCCGCCGAAGCCGAACGAGTCGTTGACGGCGGCGTCCAGCTTGATCTTGCGTGGCTCGTTCGCCACGACGTCGAGCAGGACGGCCGGGTCGAGGTTGTCCAGGTTCAGCGTCTGCGGCACGACACCATCACGGATCGAGAGAACCGTGACGATGGCTTCCACCGCTCCAGCGGCACCGAGCAGGTGACCGAGCGCGCCCTTGGGAGCGGTCAGCACCGGGTGGTCGCCGATGGCCTTGCGGATTGCGACGGTCTCGGCCACGTCGCCGACCGGGGTCGAGGTGGCGTGGCAGTTCACGTGGCCGACGTCGGCCGGGTCGATGCCACCGCTGCGCAGCGCAGCGGCGATCGCCCGTGACTGCCCCACACCCTCGGGGTCCGGTGCGGTGATGTGGTAGCCGTCGGCACTGGTACCGATGCCTGCGAGCCTGCCGTAGATCTTGGCACCGCGAGCCTCGGCGAAGTCCCGACGCTCCAGCACCATGATTCCGGCGCCCTCACCGAGCACGAAGCCGTCGCGACCGACGTCGAAGGGGCGCGAGGCCTTCTCCGGCTCGTCGTTGCGCGTGCTCATCGTGCGGGCCTGGGAGAAACCGGCGACCGGGATCGCGGTGATGCACGCTTCCGCGCCACCGGCGACCACGACGTCCGCTTCGCCCGCCTTGATCATGCGGAACGCCCAGGCGATGGCCTCGGCACCCGAGGCGCAGGCCGACACCGGTGCGTGCACACCGGCCTTGGCCTTCAGCTCGAGACCGACGTGCGCGGCCGGGCCGTTCGGCATGAGCATCGGCACGGTCAGCGGCGACACCTTGCGGAGGCCCTGCGTCTCCAGCAGGTCGTCCTGCGTCAGCAGCGTGATCGCGCCGCCGATGCCGGTGCCGACGATGACGGCGAGCCGTTCCTTCTCGACGGTGTCGTCGTTGTGACCCGCGTCCGCCCATGCCTGCCGCGACGCGACGATCGCGACCTGCTCGGAGCGGTCCAGCCGCCGTGCCTCGACCCTGGGGAGGACCTCGGTGGGGTCCACGATCAGCTGCGAGGCGATCTTGACCGGCAGGTCGAACCGCGCGACCCAGTCAGCCTCCAGGGGGCGAACCCCGGACTTCCCGGCGAGCAAGGCGTCCCACGTCGAGGTGACGTCACCGCCGAGCGGGGTGGTGGCACCCAGCCCGGTGATGACGACCTCGATGTCGTTCGAACTCATGCGTTGGCGGTGATGTACTTCACCGCATCACCCACGGTCTTGAGGTTGGCCAGCTCGTCGTCCGGGATCTTGACGCCGAACTTGTCCTCGGCCTGAACGGCGATCTCCACCATGGAGAGCGAGTCGATGTCGAGGTCGTCCACGAAGGACTTCTCGGCGGTGACGTCGTCGGCGGCGACACCGGCGACCTCTTCGACGATCTCGGCAAGCCCTGCAAGGACGTTGTCGCTCACTGAAGTTCCCTTTCCATCGATACTCATGGGCACCGGACCACCTGTCCCGCGTAGGACAGACCTGCGCCGAATCCGACCAGCAACACCACATCTCCACTGGAGATCTCGCCCGCTGCCCTCATGTGGTCCAGTGCCATGGGGATCGAGGCGGAGGAGGTGTTGCCGGATTCGACGATGTCTCGTGCGACCACCATGTCGTCGCGTGCACCCTTGGCACGCAGACGCTTGGCGATCGCGTCGATGATCCGCAGGTTCGCCTGGTGCGGCACGAACACGTCCACGTCGGACAGTTCGATGCCGGCCAGTTCGACCGCGCGGATCGCGACGGGCGCGATCTGGGTCGTCGCCCAGCGGAAGACCGACTGGCCTTCCTGGTGGATGAAGGAGTTGCGGTCCTTGATCGTGATGGTCTCCGCGAGGTCACCCGCGCTGCCCCACGACACCGGACCGATGTTGGCCTCGTCGCTCGCGCCGACGACCACCGCGCCAGCCGCGTCGGCGAAGATGATCGCCGTCGAGCGGTCCTCGGGGTCCACCCAGTCGGTGAGCTTCTCGGCGCCGATCACCAGCACGTGCTTCGCGGTACCGGCGCGGACCAGGTCCGACGCGGTGGCGAGCGCGTAGCAGAAGCCCGCGCACGCGGCGTTCACGTCGAACGCGGGGCCCGCCTTGACGCCGATGCGGTCGGCGACCTGCGCGGCGGCGTTCGGGATCGGCGACGGCATGGTGCACGTCGCGACGATCACGCCCTGGATGTCCGCCGCGGTGAGACCCGCGTCCTCGAGCGCCTTCTTGCCCGCGGTGGCGGCCATGTCGACGAGCGACTCGTCCTTGTCCGCGAAGCGGCGGTTCACGATGCCGACGCGCTCGCGGATCCACTCGTCGCTGGTCTCCATGCGCGCCGCGAGGTCGTGGTTGCTCACCACGTTCTCGGGCTGGTGGCTGGCGAGCCCGACGATCCGGGTGCCACCCACGCTCGCGGAGACGTTGAAAGCGGTCACTTGGTGGCCTCCGCGCTGGTCAGCAGGTCGCTGACCTGGTCGAGCTGGGCCGGGGTCTTCAGGCCGAGCGTGGGGGTGCCCTTGAGGGTGCGCTTCGCCAGACCGGTGAGCGCGCCCGCGGGCGGCAGCTCGATCACAGCGGTGACGCCCTCGGCGGCGAGCGTCTCCTGGCAGCTGTCCCAGCGGACCGGGCGGGTCACCTGCGCGACGAGGCGGCGCAGCACCTCGGCGCCGGTGGTGACGACCTGACCGTCCGAATTGGACAGCAGAGGCAGCGTGGGGTCGTTCGGCGTGATGCCGGCGGCGTGCGTCTTCAACGCCTCTTCGGCCGTCGCCATGTACTGCGTGTGGAACGCGCCCGCGACCGCCAGCTTGCGCACCTTGGCGCGCTCCGGCGGGTTCTCCACGAGCTTGGCGAGCGCCTCCAGCGGACCGGCCGCGACGATCTGACCGGCGCCGTTGCGGTTCGCGGGCACCAGGTCCAGCTCGGCGAGCCGCTCCAGCACCTCGGACTCCTCGCCACCGAGGACGGCGGCCATGCCGGTCGCCTCCAGGGCGCACGCGGCGGCCATCGCCTTGCCGCGCACCGCGGCGAGCGCGACGGCCTCGTCCGGGCTCAGCACACCGGCGATCGCGGCGGCGGCGAGCTCACCGACGGAGTGGCCCGCGATGATCGTGTCGGCGGGCACCTCGATCCGGCCGCGCAGCTCCTGGAACGCGAGGAGCGCGAACGCGACGACGAGCGGCTGCGTCACGGCCGTGTCCACGATCTCCTCGGCCTCAGCGGTGGTGCCGAGTCGCACGAGGTCCAGGTTCGTGATCTCCGACCACTTCTGGACCTGCTGCTCCGCCCCCTCGACCTCGAGCCAGGGGGTGAGCATGCCGGGCGACTGGGAGCCTTGTCCGGGAGCGAGGAGTGCGATCACCCGCTCACTAAAGCTGGTCACGGGCGATCGAAGTGATGCCGGGGGTTACGAAGTACGACGATCGTCTTTGTAGGTTCTCTACAAAAGTGACCGGGCGATGAACGTTGAACGACGTCATCAGTTGTTGAGCGTTGACTCAATCACCCGTTTGGACCGGCACTCCAGCGTGTGCCTCTCACCACAGTCCGCGCGATCTTGCCAGTCTTCCCACGCTCAGTGCGACGCGCAGCACCAGAGCGTCACGAGGATCGTGCGCGTTGCGGCCGGTCAGCTCGTGGACCCGGCGCAGCCGGTACCGGACGGTGTTGGGGTGGACGAACAGCCGTTTCGCGCAGGTCTCCAGCACGCCGCCGACCTCGAGGAACGCGTCGACGGTCTCCAGCAGCGAGCCGCCAGCCTCCTCCAACGGCCGCGCGACGCGGTCGACGAGCTGCCACTCGGCCTCCGGGTCGCCCGCGAGCGCGCGTTCCGGCAGCAGGTCCAGCGACCGGACGGGTCGCGGTGCGCCCGGCCAGCCGACCACGGCCCTCAACCCGCTGAGCGCGTCGCTGGCGCTGCGGTGCGCCTCGGCCAGGCTCGACGTCGTCGGTCCGGCGACGACCGGGCCGTCGCCGAACGCCTCGGCGACCTTCTCCAGCACGTCGCCACCGGGCTCGGTCGGCCCGCTCAGCACCACGACCAGCCTGCTGCCCTGCACGCTCAGGAGCACCGCCCTGCCGATCCGGGCGGCCCGGCTGCGCACGCCGTAGATGATCTCCTGAGGGTCTTCCGAGCTCGGGTTGCCGACCAGGACGGTCGCCTCGGCCGCCGGGTCCCAGCCGAGCGCTGCCGCCCTGGAGAGCAGCGCCTCCTCGGGGTCGCCGCGCACGATGCCGTCCACGACCAGCGCTTCGAGCCGGGCATCCCACGCGCCGCGGGCCTCCGCGGCCGCCGCGTAGCTCGTCGCCGCCGAGAAGGCGATCTCCCGGCCGTACCGGAGTACGCCCTCGGTGAGGAACGCGCGCTCCTTCTCGTTCACGGCCAGTATCGGCAGTTGCTGCTCGAACAGCTCCAGCGCGATGCGGACCAGTTCCACGGTCTGGCGGAGGCTCACCCAGCGGGAGATGTCCTTGGGCGCGCTGCGGAACGCCTCCGCGCTCAGGCTCATCGACTGCTGCGGGTCGTGCAGCCACGACACGAAGCCGGCCACGCCGTTCTGGATGAGGAGCAGCACGCTCGCGCGCTGGTCGGCGGGCATGCGGCGGAACCAGGGGAGGCGGCTCTCCATCTCGGCCACCGTGGACGACGCCAGGCTCCCCGACGCGCGCTCCAGCTTGCGCATCGTGCGAGGGGACAGCGGTTGCGCGCCCTCCTCGGCCCCGGCGGTGGTGGTCATACCCCCAGCCTATGTGGTGGTTCTGGGCGTCACCGTTCCGAGTGACAGAACCTGAATCGGCGTCTCAGTAGCCATACCTTCGCTGGGGTGTTCTGCCCGTCGTCGCGGAGGTTCGTCTTGCGGAGGTATCCGACTATCAGCATCGGTGTGGTCGCGCTCATGCTGGTGAGCACGACCGCGTCAGCGGACCCTCCGGATCCGCTCGCCGAGTTCTACCAGCAGAAGGTGACCTGGGCTCAGTGCAGCGGCAAGCTGGCCGAGCTGGAGTGCGCCACGCTGGTCGCGCCGCTGGACTACGCCAAGCCCGCGGGCGACCGGATCTCGGTCGTCATCAGTCGCCGCAAGGCGGGCGAGCAGGAGCGCAGGCGGGGTGTTCTGTTCACCAATCCGGGTGGTCCCGGTGGCTCGGGTCTCGGGATGCCGCTCTTCCTCGGCAAAACGGAGATCGCGAAGGTCCACGACCTGATCGGGTTCGACCCGCGCGGGGTGGGCGGCTCGACGGCGTTGAACTGCCGCGCGGCTCCCGTGATCGCGGCACCGGACTCGCGGCCGGGCGACGCCGACTTCCCCAAGTGGGCGGCCGAGGCGCGCGAGGCGGAGGAGGCGTGCCAGAAGTCGGCAGGCGGGATCCGGCAGTTCGTCAGCACGCTCAACACGGCGCGGGACATGGACGTCCTGCGCGGTGCGCTGGGTGAGCAGAAGCTCAACTACCTGGGTTACTCGTACGGCACCTACCTGGGCGCTGTGTACGGAACGTTGTTCCCGGCACACCTGGACCGCAGTGTGCTCGACTCGGCCGTGCACCCCGAATGGGTGTGGCGCGAGCAGTTCAAGGCGCAGGCCGTCGCGTACCGGCGCGACGTCGAGGCGTGGGCGGCGTGGGCCGGTGAGCGCAACGAGAAGTTCGCGCTCGGCAAGACGCAGGGCGAGGTGCTGGGCGAGGTCGAGAAGGTCGCGGCCAAGCTGCTCGCCGAGCCGATCGGCGACCACACGCGCACGTCGTTCGACGGCGCGGTCGGTGTCGGCGCCCGCTACCGTCCACTGTGGGCGGACCTGGCGACGATCGTCGGGAAGCTCAAGGCGGGGGAGAAGCCCGCGCAGACCGAGGGTGCGAAAGCCGCGCAGCTGCTGGCGAAGACCGGGCTGAGCGAGCTGCGGTCTGGCGTCTTCGACACGGTCACGTGCGAGGCGGACTGGCCGACGGACGTCGAGACCTACTACGAGGACATGCGGGCGTTCCGCGAGCGCTACCCGTTCGGGTTCGGCATCGTCAGGGCCGCGCCGATGACGTGCACGTTCCGCACGTTCACGCCGCCGGAGGCGCCCGCGAAGCTGGCCCGCAACGGCTACCCGGTCGGCCTCGTGGTCCAGGCCGAGGGCGACACGCAGACGCAGTACGCGAGCGGTCCCGCGATGGCGAGCCGGTTGGGGCACAACCTGATCACCGTTGTCGACGAGGGCAAGCACGGGATCTACGGCGGCGGCAACAAGTGCGTCGACGCCAAGGTCGACCGGTACCTGGTCGACGGGGTGCTGCCGGGCAGCCTGACCGAGTGCCACGGCGACGGGCGGCCGGACGTGCCGAAGGACGGTGAGCCGCCGAAACCGGCGCAGGCGGCGAACCTGGAGCAGTCGATCCAGACGTACCTCAACGGCCGCGGGCTCAGCGCGATCGGCTGACCCCACCTGGGAAACACGGAAGCGCCCGGCGCGTCGAACGCGCCGGGCGCTTCCATCTCCCCGGTCCCCACCGGTCACTCCACTCTGGACGGACTGAGACGGAAAATCCACGTCAGCCACCCTTTCGTGTAGCAGTGTCGCGCTTGTCGCGTGTCGTGATCCGCGAAACGATCTCCACGTTGGTTTTCATCTTCGTGTTGGTTGGAGTGGCGCCGTGGGCACCCAAATCACCGAAGGACTGGGTCAGGCGTGGGCAATGGTCGCCACGTTCGTGCCGAAGCTCCTCGGTTTCCTGCTCGTCCTGGTCGTCGGCTGGTTCATCGCCAAGGCACTCGCCAAGGGCGTTGAGTTCCTGCTGAAGCGGGTCGGTTTCGACCGCCTGGTCGAGAAGTCCGGTCTCGGTGGCGCCATGGCGCAGTCCCCGATCGACGCGTCCGGGCTGATCGTCAAGATCGTCTACTACTTCGTGCTCCTCATCGCGCTGCAGCTGGCGTTCGGTGTCTTCGGCACCGGCAACCCGGTCAGCTCGCTGCTCAACGAGGTCATCGCGTACCTGCCGCGCATCGTCGTGGCGCTGGTGCTCGTGCTGGTCGCCTCGGCGATCGGCAAGGCCGTGAGCGGTCTCGTGACGGGTGCGCTCGGTGCGCGGCCGTACACGAAGATGCTGGGCTCGATCACCTACGGCTTCATCATGGCCCTCGGTGTGATCGCCGCGCTGAACCAGCTCGGCATCGCCGTCTCGGTCACCATGCCGGTGCTCATCACCGTGCTCGCGACCGTCGCCGGCGTGATCGTCATCGGTGTCGGTGGTGGTCTGGTCCGTCCCATGCAGCAGCGCTGGGAGGGCTGGCTGCAGCGCATGCAGGCCGAGGCGCCGGGTCGTGCGCCGGAGCCGCGTCGCTCGCAGGAGCCGGTCAGCGCCGGTGTGCGCGCCGGTGACAACACGCCGACGCCGCCGCAGGGCACCCCGATGCCCAAGCCGGAGTAGTCAGCGCACAGTTCGCTCGACGTCCGGGGCGAGGAAGGCCAGGAGGCGCTCAGCCTCCTCGGTCACCTCGTCCCGGACTCGTTCTTCCGGCTCTGCCAAGTACTCCACGGCCAGCGTCGCCGAGTCCTTCGTGCGGGTGAGCGTCCACTGCGCGCCGACGTAGCCGTTGATCAGCACGGTCCGCTTGCCGCCGATCACGAGCGGCAGGTCCTTGTCCGCGATGACGCGGCTGCGATCCGCGTGCGCCAGCAGGATGTTGTCGAACTCCGGGATGAACCGCACCGGCAGCGGCGTGTCCTCGTCCGGCCGCGGCGCGTCCGGCAGGTCGAACAGCTCGCGCCCCGACTCGTCGGTGAACACCACGAGCCGGTCGCGCAGCCGGTCGAGCACCTCGCGCAGCCGGGTCAGGCCGCACCACGCCTGCACGTCCATCACGGACGACGGCCCGAACGCCGCCAGGTACCGCAGCACCACGTCGTCGATCGAGAACGACTCGAGCGGGCGGCCCAGCCACGCGTCGGACGTCGTGCACACCGGACGCTTCATCAGCCCCGGACCCCACGTGCCGCGCGGCGGCAGCTGCACGGCGGGCAGCGCGCACCGCAGCAGCAGGCCGAACGTCGTGGGGTCGTAGCCGGGCCACTTCTCCGCGAGCTGCTTGCCGATGTTGGTGAGCGTGTCCGGACGTTCCTCCATGAGCACGCGCGCGGTCTCGACGACCTCGGGGACGTCGAGACCGACCAGCTTCTTCATGATCATGGGGGTGGCGGCGTGCCGGTCGAGTATCACCTGCACGAGCGGCCGCAGCCCGAGGCAGTCGGCCGCGCTGACCAGGTGGATCGTGCCGCGCATCAGCAGCAGCCGCACGGCCTGGCGCGACTCGAGCAACGCCGTCAGGTCGTCGGCGCGGAAGTTCTGCAGCCGTGACCAGAGGCCGGGGTAGGGCGACGGCGGTTCCTGCGCCTGGATGCCCACCAGGTGCTCGATGGCGTCGAGCGCGCCCAGTGGGGCGCGCTCGCGCAACATCTGCCGTTCGATCAGTGCCCTGTTCAGCGCGTCCCGGCTGAGAATCCCCATCCGGGAATGCTAATCACCTGCGCAGGAAGGCGAAACCGGTGCCGTCAGGACGTTCGCCGTCGTGCACGACCAACAGGTTGAGCTTCCCGGTGACGATCGCCGCGCCGTCCGAGTGCTCGACACCGGCGACCTTGAAGTCGCTGAGCGCCTTGAACGACCCGGTGCGCCGGTACAGCACGAACCGCGAGTCGCCCTGGCTGGACGCGATCAGCATGTCGTCGCCGAGCAGCGTCAGGCCCTCGGCGTCCGCCTCCAGCCACTTGCCGCCGAAACCGGGGTTCGGGCCGTCGGCCACGCACTCCTCGGTCGCCTCGTCGAACTTCATCGGCGCGCCGAACGTGCGCACCTCGTCCACCAGCACCGGCTGGCCGAAGCCCTTGGCGCGCAACGGGATCCGCCAGATGCCGACGTCCTCCTGCGCGGCGTAGAGCACGCCGGCCCTCGAGTCGATCACCATGCCCTCGAGTTGCGGGTCGTCGCCGGGCTCCTCGCACGGCTGCCACGTCTTGCCGTTGGGCAGCTTGAACTTCTTCGGCAGGTCGAGAGTGGACACCACCTTCGTGTCGACCGTCCTGCCCTTCTCGACCTGCAGCAGCGCGATGCGGGTCTCGCTGCGCCTGCTCGTGACGACGACGTCCTTGCCGCCGACGGTGCCCGCCGCGAGGCCGTACGCGGTGTGCTGCTCGTCCACCTCGGTCTCGTCGGCGGAGAAGACGGGCTTCGTCCTGGGGTTCGTGACGTCCTTGGCGCCGTGCTCGTCGACCCGGTACACCCGGATCCGGTCGCGGCCCCGGTCGCTGACGAACGCCAGGTCGCCCAGCACGTCGACGTTGTTGAACCGGCCCGGCTTCGAGTCGGGCGTCGGGCCCGCCGGCGCCGGGTACGTGCCGATCGTGCGTCCGCTCAGGTCGAACGCCGCCAGGCCGCCCTCCTTCAGCGTGCCGAGCACGACGCTGCGCTCGGGGTTGGCCGGGTTCACCCAGATCGCCGGGTCGTCGGCGTCGGCGGGATCACCGAAGGTCTGCGTCACCGCGGTCGGCTCGAGTACAGGGGTGGCGGAGGGTGCCGCGAGGAACAAAGGCACCAGCGCCAGCGCTAACGAAGATGACATGGGTGGGAACGTAAGGGCGGTCGGTGTACAACGACTGAACCGAGGGGGAACGGCTGTGTGGTTCGAGCTGGGGTTCAAGATCTTCGGTCAGAAGATCGCCTACACGGAGCTGGTCGGACAGGTGCTGGCGCTCGCGGTGGTCTTCTTCGCCCAGCGCCGCTCGTTGTGGACGTGGCCCGTGCAGCTCGTGTCGGTGTCGCTGTTGTTCGCGGTCTACGTCTCCGCGCACCTCGGTGGTCTCGCGACCAGGCAGGTCGTGGTCGGGCTGATCGCGATCTACGGCTGGTACGCGTGGGTGCGGCGGCGTGACCCGATCTTCGGCGTGGTGGTCCGCAAGGGCTCCCCGCGTGAGCGGCTCGCGATCGTGGGTGTGTTCGCCATCGGCACGGTCGCGTTCGCGCTGCTCCTGGACGCACTGGACGCCTCGTGGGCGCCGTGGCCGGACGCCGCGATCTTCGTCGGCACCGTGCTGGCGTTCTCGTTGCAGGGGCTCGGGCTGGTCGAGTTCTGGCTGGTCTGGCTCGCCGTCGACGCGGTCGGCGTACCGCTGCAGATCCAGTCGCACCTGTACTTCAGCGCACTGGTCTACACGGTGTTCGCCGGTCTGGTGATCCACGGCTGGTTCGACTGGAACAGGACCGCGCGCCGATTGACACAGGCGGCAAAGTCTCCTGTATGAGGGGACTCCTGATCGCTCTCGCAGCAGCAACACTCACCTTCACCGCGGCTCCGGCGCACGCAGCCGAGCCGCCGCGCACCGGGTTCGAGCAGACCGGCAAGTGGACCACGCAGGACGAGGAGCAGGCCTACCTGAAGGCGCTCGGACTGCCCGTCACGCAGATAGGCACCACCGCGCAGGGCCGCCCCGTGCAGCTCGTGCGGGTCGGTCCGAAAGCCAGGACCGTCGTGCTGTTCATCTGCTCGCAGCACGGCGACGAGCCGTCCGGCCGCGAGGCCTGCCTGATCGCGATGCGGGACCTGCCGCGCCGCGCGGGCGTCACGTACCTGTTCGTGCCCAACGCGAACCCCGACGGCCGCGTCGCGAACACGCGCGGCAACTCGGCCGGCATCGACATCAACCGCGACCACCTGCAGCTGCAGACGGCCGAGGCCCGCGCGATGGCCGCGGTGATCCGCGACTGGCAGCCGGACGTGATCCACGACCTGCACGAGTTCGGCCCGTCCGCGCCGTACTACGTCAAGGACGTGCTCTGGCTGTGGCCGCGCAACCTGAACGCGCAGCAGGACGTGCACGACCTCTCGGAGTCGCTGTCGCGCTCCTACGTGAAGCCCGCGGTCGAGGCCGCCGGCCGGACGAGCGGCGTGTACGGCATCTACGTCGACCCGGTGACCGGTGAGCCGGTCCGGCAGGTCGCCGGTGACCACCAGGAGCGCATCCTGCGCAACACGGCCGCGCTCAAGCACAGCACCGGGCTGCTGCTGGAGACCAACGTGACCGGCACGCCGCGCAAGCGCGTCTACTCGCACCTGATCGCCGTGGACGGGACGCTGAAGTTCGTCGGCGAGAAGCGGAGCCTGATCGAGCGCGCAAACGCCCTCAGCCGGGCCGTGCGGAGCGGGCCGGTGTACTTCGGTGGGGCGGACAACCAGCCGCCGTCACCGGGGCAGGTGGACGCCAATCCGCCGTGCGGCTACGTGCTCACCGCCGCCCAGTTCACCCAGATCGGTGACGAACTGGCGTTGCACGGGATCTCGTCGCAGTACCTGCGCGGCGGTGACCGCATCGTGCCGCTGAAGCAGGAAGCCCGCGCGCTGATCCCGCTGCTGCTGGACGCGCGGGCGGACGGCGAACTGGTCGCCGCCCGCCCGGTAGCGCGCTGCTGATCTTTATGAAGGGAGCTTTCATCAAGCTCAGGTTGATGAAAGCTCCCTTCATCAAGGACTAAGCGAGGCCTGCGTCGCCCGTCGAGGGGCCAGCGGCCTGGACGTCGTCGATGCGGTACTTGCGTGCCGCCTCGACGACCTTGGCCTGGTCCACCTCACCGCGGCGGGCGAGCGCGGCCAGCGTGGCCACGACGACCGACTCGGCGTCCACCAGGAAGTGGCGCCGGGCGGCCGGGCGGGTGTCCGAGAAGCCGAAGCCGTCGGTGCCGAGGGTGACCATGTCGGTCGGCACGTACGGGCGGATCAGGTCCGGGATGGCGGACATCCAGTCCGACACCGCGACGACCGGGCCGGGCTGGTCGGTCAGCACCTGCGTCACGTACGGCACGCGCGGCTCGGCGTCCGGGTGCAGCAGGTTGTGCCGGTCCGTGTCGACCGCGTCGCGGCGCAGCTCCGGGTACGACGTCGCGGACCAGACCGCGGCCTGCACGCCCCACTCGTCGGCGAGGATCTGCTGGGCCTTGAGCGCCCACGGCAGGCCGACACCGGAGCCGAAGATCTGCGCCTTCGGGCCGTCGCCCGCCGGAGCCTCCTGGTACCGGTACAGACCCCGCAGCAGGCCCTCGACGTCCAGGCCCTCCGGCTCGGCCGGCTGCACGTACGGCTCGTTGTAGACGGTCATGTAGTAGAAGACGTTCTCGGCGTTCTCGCCGTACATCCGCCGCAGGCCGTCCTTGACGATGTGCGCGACCTCGAACGAGAACGCCGGGTCGTACACGACCGCGGCCGGGTTCGTGTGCGCCAGCAGCAGCGAGTGGCCGTCGGCGTGCTGCAGGCCCTCACCGGTCAGCGTCGTGCGGCCCGCGGTGGCGCCGAGGACGAAGCCGCGGGCCATCTGGTCCGCCGCCGCCCACAGGCCGTCACCGGTCCGCTGGAAGCCGAACATCGAGTAGAAGATGTAGATCGGGATCATCGGCTCGCCGTGCGTGGCGTACGACGTGCCGACGGCGGTGAACGACGCCGTCGAGCCTGCCTCGTTGATGCCCTCGTGCAGGATCTGGCCCTGCTCGGACTCCTTGTACGCCAGCATCAGGCCGGCGTCGACGGAGGTGTAGGCCTGCCCGTTCGGGTTGTAGATCTTCTGCGTCGGGAACATGGAGTCCATGCCGAACGTGCGCGCCTCGTCCGGGATGATCGGCACGATGCGCGAGCCGATCTCCGGGTCCTTCGCGAGGTCGCGGACGAGCCGCACGAACGCCATCGTCGTCGCGACCTCCTGCTTGCCGGAGCCGCGCTTGATGCCGTCGTAGACCTTGTCGCCGGGCAGCACGAGCGCCTTGGACTTGGTGCGCCGCTCGGGCACGAAACCACCGAGCTGGCGGCGGCGCTCCTGGAGGTACTGGATGGCCGGGTCGTCCTGGCCGGGGTGGTAGTACGGCGGCAGGTACGGGTTCGCCTCGAGCTGCTCGTCGGTGATCGGGATGCGCAGGCTGTCCCGGAAGCCCTTGAGGTCGTCGAGGGTCATCTTCTTCATCTGGTGCGTCGCGTTGCGGGCCGCGAAGTGCGGTCCGAGCGAGTAGCCCTTGATGGTCTTGGCGAGGATGACCGTCGGCTGGCCGACCGTCTCGGTCGCCGCCTTGTACGCCGCGTAGACCTTGCGGTAGTCGTGGCCACCGCGCTTGAGGTTCCACACGTCGTCGTCGCTCATCTGCGAGACGAGCTCCTTCGTGCGCGGGTCGCGCCCGAAGAAGTGCTCCTTGATGTAGGCGCCGTCGTTCGCCTTGTAGGTCTGGTAGTCGCCGTCCGGCGTGCTGTTCATCAGGTTGACCAGCGCGCCCTGGCGGTCCGCGTGCAGCAGCGCGTCCCACTCGCGGCCCCAGATGACCTTGATGACGTTCCAGCCCGCGCCGCGGAAGAACGACTCCAGCTCCTGGATGATCTTGCCGTTGCCGCGGACCGGGCCGTCGAGGCGCTGCAGGTTGCAGTTGACCACGAACGTCAGGTTGTCCAGCTGCTCGTTCGCGGCGAGCTGCAGCAGGCCGCGCGACTCGGGCTCGTCCATCTCGCCGTCGCCGAGGAACGCCCAGACGTGCTGGTCCGAGGTGTCCTTGAAGCCGCGGTCGTGCAGGTAGCGGTTGAACCGCGCCTGGTAGATCGCGTTCATCGGGCCGATGCCCATGGAGACCGTCGGGAACTCCCAGAAGTCCGGCATCAGCCGCGGGTGCGGGTACGACGGCAGGCCGCCGCCGGCACCGGCGTGCGAGTACTCCTGGCGGAAGCCGTCGAGCTGGTGCTCGGACAGCCTGCCCTCGAGGAACGCGCGGGCGTACACACCGGGGGACGCGTGGCCCTGGATGAAGACCTGGTCGCCGCCGCCGGGGTGGTTCTTGCCGCGGAAGAAGTGGTTGAAGCCGACCTCGTAGAGGCTCGCGCTGGACGCGTACGTCGAGATGTGACCACCAACACCGACACCCGGCCGCTGCGCGCGGTGCACGGTCATCGCCGCGTTCCACCGGATCCACGCGCGGTAGCGGCGCTCGGTCTCCTCGTCACCGGGGAACCACGGCTCCCGCTCGGTGGCGATCGTGTTGACGTAGTCCGTGCTGATCAGCGAGGGGACACCGACCTGGTTCTCACCGGCCCGCTCGAGCAGCCGGAGCATGAGGTAGCGCGCACGCTGCTGTCCACCGTCCTGCAGCACCGCGTCGAACGACTCGAGCCACTCCGCGGTCTCCTCCGGATCGATGTCCGGCAGGTGGGCGGCGAGGCCGTCGCGGATGACGCGCACCCGTTCGGGGCCGGTGTTCTGCGGGCTCAAGGTGTCTCCTCGACTGGTTCTTCCGGTGGCCGTGCGACCGCCTCGTGCGCCTCTATCGTTGTCTGAAGGACACGAATACGTCACCGCTACCGGTGAGTAGTTCTGGATCGTGTCTCTCACGCGCGCGCGATAAGAGGTATGTGCAGCGTGCACCATCACCCCCTAGGTGTTCTCACAGGGGTCCTTTTTGCGGCGTGTCACGTGGTCAACAGTTGCGCAGGTGGTAGCAGGCAGTGTTCGCTGTCCCGGAAGACTTGAAACCGGCGGCAGTCGAGGTGGGCTGCCGCTCTTGCGTAGTTGGAGGAGTGGAAGCCGTGGTCGCCGCGGAAGACGCCGGCAAGATCGGTGTCGCCGAGAAGCTCGGGATCGAACCGGGCATGACCGTCCAGGAACTGGGCTGGGACGAGGACGTTGACGACAACCTGCGGGCGGCCGTCGAGGAACAGGTCGGTGGAGACCTACTCGACGAGGATGCCGACGAGGTCATCAACGTGGTCCTGCTCTGGTGGCGAGAAGACGACGGCGATCTGGTCGACGCCCTCATCAACGCGACCGGACCCCTTGCCGAGGACGGCGTGATCTGGGTCCTGTCGCCGAAGACTGGGCGCCCAGGACACGTCGAGCCCAGCGACATCGCGGAGGCCGTGCCGACCGCTGGTCTGGCGCAGACGTCGAACATCGGTGTCGCCGACGACTGGGCGGGCGTCCGCCTCGTGTGGCCGAAGTCCGCCAAGGCCAAGCGCTGATCTAGGGTGGGTGACGGGCTCCCCGCCAGGCGGGGGGCTCGTTGCTGACACCTGTCTTTGGGGCCTTTGTGCCTTTGGTCGGAGGGGTTTGTACATGGCGGTCGAGATCGGTTCGGTGGCCCCGGACTTCACGCTCAACGACTACAACAAGCAGCCCGTCACGCTGTCGTCGTTCCGCGGCTCGAAGAACGTCCTGCTCGTGTTCTACCCGTTCGCGTTCAGCGGCACCTGCCAGGGCGAGCTCTGCCAGGTCCGCGACGAGATCGGCGCCTACGAGGACGAGAACGTCCAGGTGATCGGCGTCTCCGTCGACACGCCGTTCTCGCTCAAGGCGTGGGCAGCGCAGCAGGGCTACACGTTCCCGCTGCTGTCCGACTTCTGGCCGCACGGCGCCGTCGCGCAGGCCTACGGCGTGTTCAACGACGGGCCGGGGTTCGCCAACCGCGGCACGTTCCTGATCGACACCGACGGGGTTGTGCGGTTCGCCGAGGTCAACGGACCCGGTGAGGCCCGCGACCAGGACGCCTGGAAGAAGGCCGTAGCCTCCCTCAAGGCATAATTCGATGCGCCCAGGACTCCTGGGCGCGTCTGGGGCGTGTAGCTCAGCGGAAGAGCACTCGGTTTACACCCGAGCGGTCGCAGGTTCGAACCCTGCCGCGCCCATCCGCTCGTGGGCGAGGTGTGTCTGTGGACAGCACAGACCGCCTCGCTCCTCGTGTCTTCTGGGGGCCGAGCCCCCAGACCCCCAGCCGGGGCACTCCGCCCCCGGACCCCCGGTTCGGCCCTTGCTTCGCTCGGCCGCCCTTGTTGGCCGCATGAACTGCGTCCGTCGTCACCTGTCGGGTTAGTCGTCGAGGCAAAGGGCGCCAGGCAGGGTGCCGAGAACGGCGTTCCCGTCGGCACCGCCTGGCACGTTGAGGACGTAGCCGACCAAGCACGCGTCGTCGCCGATGGCGACGGCGTGGATCAGGCTGCTGGGCGGAGCCGGGGCGGTGGAACGAGCAACGCGGGCCGTGCTGCTGTGGTGCACGCCGCCTTGAGCGCCTGGACGACGGCATCGGTTGGTTGGCGGTGCGATGTGCTCCCACCGCAAGGCTCTCCGACGCGTCCCGGTATTCGCTCGATCTCGCTCGCCGCGGCTGCGGCCGCACGACCGCAGTACTCGTCGTTGCTGCCAGCCCCTACGTCCAACCGCTTCAGTAGTTGTGGCAGGTGACCTTCTGGGTGCGCACCCATTGGGCCTTGTCCGGGCAGAAGATCTTGGACTCCTTCGACGCGGTGACGCGGAACGGCGTGCCGTTGTCGTCGACCTGGAGCTCCCCCTTGCTGGTGCCCGAAGTCCACGACAGGTGGACGCGCCAGTCGAAATCGCCCTCGCGGGTCGTGGCGCTGACGACGATCTTCTCCGGTGCCGTGCGGCTGACGGTGTAGGGGAAGGGCGCCGAGCCGTCCTCGCCCTCGTAGAACTTGAGGGCGAGTGTCGGGGAGTCCAGATCGGCTCCGTAGTGGCGGACCGGCAGGAGGTAGCACGGACAGATCGGGCCGGTCCACAGCAGAGCGCCGCCGGAGGTCGGTGGGCGGCGGGCGACTACCTCCACGCGGGCGCCTTCCAGCACCACCGCCTCATCGGTGAGGCCGTGCACGGTCATGCTCACCGACAGGCTGGTGCCGGCCACCCCGTCGGGCGGCCGGTTGTCGCGGTCGAGGGGAATGGGATCGTCGGGACGGTCGGGCACCAGCCAGCCGACATCGGCCTTCTGGGTCGAGGTCACCGACAGCGGTACCGACGGGGCGCGAAGCGTTGTCCAACCCCAGATACCGCCCACCGCGGCCAGCGTGACGAGGAGTGCGCCGATCACGGGCCACGCACGGGCGCCGCGCACGATGACGTTGTCGATCGAGCCCGCCTGCACCACCCAGCGGGCCCTGCCGCTCATCGAGTTCGTCACCTCGTCGGGCCCGGCCATAATTGGAACTCGGAATCGGCTACCCGGCCGTTACCCGTGTCACCTGTTCAGCCCAGGAGGTGTACTCCCACGTCCGTCAGGAACGGTGCGTCGTACTGGGCCGGGTCGACCGCCGTGTCGGTGATCAGGTCCGCCCGGAGCGGCGTGTGCTGGGTGATCACCTCGACCCCCTCCAGTTGGTACGACAGCAGCAGCGACGGGTCGGTCAACGCGTCCAGCCGCAGCACCTTCGTGGCCTCGTCGGGGTCGTCCATCGTGCCGAGGAAACGAGCGGGCACGGGTGTGAAGCGCAGTGCGCTCTTGAACGCGAACAGGCCAGGCTTGGCCATGTGACCGTAAAGAGCAGGGTCGGAGCCCAGTGAGATGTCGTTGAACCCCATCTCGCGCGCGGTCTGGAACACCTGCATGTACATGGCCCGCACGAGCCGCTGCTGGCGCGAGGACGGGGCCGTGGAAGCGAAGCGGATCACGACAGTGGAGATGTCGCGGCGCAGCCTGCACACGCACGCGCCCTGCAGAGCCGAGGACGAGTACGCCAGCACGGCGAAGTAGTCGGCCCCCGCGGCGAGGATCTCGGACCGTTCCATGCGTGCGTACGGAACGCCGTGCCGCATGGAGCTGATCTGCGCGTCGTAGAGCGTGAGGAACGCGTCGAACGACGCCTCGTCCAGTGGGGAAGCCACCTTCAGCGCGATGCCCTCGGAGGCGACGAACCGTTGGCCGGCGCGGACGGAACGGCGTTCCTTGCCGGAAAGGCGGGAGAGGTAGGACTCCTCGGAAGCGCCGACGGGCGCGATCCAGGTGACCCACGACGGGTGGACCGCGAAGCCCGCTCGCTGCAGAGCGGGCCACGCGGCCGCCGGGGGATCGACGACACGGACGACGTCGAGACCGTCGTGCGGTGAGAAGGTCAGTGCTTCGTCGACGGTCACCAGCGCGGTGGTCAGACCGTGCGTGGTCTCGACGTCCATCCGTGCCTCCAGGTCACGTGCGAACGGTTACCGGGACGTCCAGACGCTGCTCGCGCGTGCCCTGACGGGTGCGCAGGACCACGCCGGACTCCGTGATCTGGACGGTGCGCTCGTCGGTCCAGCCGGTGAAGCGGAACTCCCCGTCGCCGACGTGCACCAGGCCGTACTTCGGCGTGCCGTCCACGGACAGCACGAGCGGGTCACCGTCCACAGTGGCCTGAACGTTCTGCTGCGGCAGTTTGAACTGGCCCTCGGCCTCCTCGAAGTCGAGGAACGACAGGGGGAGCTCGAACGAGCAGTCGTACGAACGGTCGACCGGTACCGCGGGGCGGTTGAACAGGATCTCGGACGCGTCCAGCTGGTCGAGGAACGACGACGGGAACAGCGACAGCAGCTCGGGGGTGAGGGTGGTGTCGATGACCATGTGGATGCGCTTGCGGGTACCGGTGTTCTCCACCTGGTGCAGGCGGCAGAAGTCGCCGAACCAGAACGTGCCCGGCTCCCACACGTGGACGTCGCCGTCCATCAGCAGCGTCGCGCCGGGGTTGGTGATCAGCGGTACGTGCAGACGCAGGTTCGCCCACGGGAAGCCGATCTTCGTGTCGAAGTGGAGCTCGCTGCACGCGCCCGGACCGAGTGCGAGCAGGCGGACGCAGCGCAGCGGGGCCGGAATCGAGTCCAAAATGGACGCGAGATAGGGCGCGGACGCCTTCCACTTGGTGTCGGCGAACTCGTCGAGCCCGGCACCGCCGGGGTCGGTGCGCAGCTCGCTGCCGGTCGGGCTGCGCAGCGGCAGCGCGCGCCAGTCGAAGTCCGCCTCCTCGGCGGGACCGTCGGTCTCGAACGTCGTCTGCAACGACCACTGGTGGCTGTCGAGGATCTTCAGGTCCCCGAGCAGCCGCTCGACGTCGAACGTCGGCAGCAGCCGCACGGCGGACGGGTGGCTGCCGACGTGGGCCTCGCAGAGCTGGTACGGAGCAGTCATGGTGTTGGTCTCTCCGATCTTCCTGGTTCTCAGCCCACTGTGTCGCCGGCCGGTATCAGTTCCTTCTCCTTCCGGTACTCGCGCTGCGGCACCACGACGAACACCAGTGCTGCCAACAGGAGTCCGGACACCGCGCCGAGGAACACGAACGACAACCGCCCGGTCAGCTCGTACAGCACGACGCCGATGATCGGCCCGAGCACGCTGCCGACGTCCGAGATGAACCCGAACAGCCCGAACGCCTTGCCGTGGTTGCCCGCCGCGGACTTGAGCTCGACGATGCCGCGCCGCGCGCTCAGGAACAGCGCCGCGTACCCGACCATGAACAGCACGAACCACGCCGCGACCGCCAGCACGTCCGCGCTGATCGCCGTGCCGGCCAGTCCGACCGCGAGGAACCCGAGCCCGACCTTCACCATCGTGGTGAGGCGCAGCTTCTCCGCGTACCGGCCGAGTACGAACATGCTCAGCCCGGACGTCGCGAGCCCGACGACGAACACGATCGAGATCGCGCCGCGCGCGTCGTCCCGCACGGTGCTGAGGTACAGCGGGAGCACGGGTTCCAGCGCCGAGTAGATGATCGAGGTGAACATGTCCAGCCCGCCCAGCGCGAGCACCCACACCCACCACTTGCCGACGGACTCCTTCGACTCCGTCTGCTGTTCCTCGTGCGTCTCGACGCGCCGGGCCGGAATCGCCTGCAGCAGACCGAAAGCAGTCGCCGCGGTGATGACGGCACCGATGAGGAACAACGCTTCGAGCCCGAGCGGTGTGGCCACGCCGGCGACCAGCGGCCCGAGCAGGAACCCGGCGATCGCGGCCGACCCGAAGTTGCCCATCATCCGGCTGGTCGAGATGCCGTAGACGTTGCACAGCGCGGACATCCCGGCGTACAACGCGGGGGACACGAGCCCTTCACCCACACCCCACAGCGCTCGCCCGGCGAGCAGCGTGAACGAGTCCGTCGCGAACGCCGTGACCACGATGCCCGCCGCCGCGATGAGCAACGACACGCACGCGACGGCGTTGGCCCGCCAGCGGTCGACCCACCACCCGCCGACGGGCTGGAACAACGCCTTCGTCGCGGCGAAGAGCGCGAACATGAGCGCGATGGTCACCGGCCCCGCACCGACCCGGTGCTCGAGGTCGGGGACGAACGGGATCAGGACCGTGTACGAGGCGTTGACGCTGATGACCGCGATCAGCAACAGGGCGGCGCGCCGCTGACCTGATCCCATCACACACCCTTGATATAGGCGGAAAGCACGCTGTGCATGCCTTCCAGAGCGGGCACGAGATCAGGTCTCGCGGAGGGCGCGTAGACCAGGGCCCACAGATCGGTGCTGTCCAAGCCGTGCTTCTCCTTGAACCGGTAGTTGTCGCGGCCCCACTCCATGCGGCGCATGCCGTTCTCGTAGGACCACCGGACGCAGCCGTACATCAGTGCGATGTAGGTGCTGTACTCCTTCAACGTCGAGTACTCGATACCGCCGCACATGAACGTGACCTCGTCGCCGTGCACGAACGAGAAGAACGCGCCGACCAGCCGATCACCGATCTCGGCAGCGACCAGCATCGCGCCGGGCACGTCGAGCATCGCGTTCAACGACTGCTCGCTGAACAACGCGGGCCAGTCGTTCTTGTCGCTGGTGTCGACGGTCAACGGGTACGCGTACTTGACCAGGTCGTGCGCCTCGGCACCGGTGACCATGCGGATGGTGAGCCCGCGCTCGGACGACCGCCGCAGCCTGCGCTCGACGTCCTTGCGGATCTTCTCCGGCAGATGCCGCCACAGGTGGTCCCGAAACGTCCCCTCAACCGCAACGCTGTAAGTGCGCTCCAACAACACCTTGCCGACGGGCTCCGGCGCCGCGTCGAGCCAGCTCTCCACACCTTCGTCGGTCAGGTTGGGCACGATGAGCAGGTCAGCGGGCCCGTTCTCGATCCACTCCATCGCCGTGGCGTGCGCGCCGCGGATCAACGCGTGCGACACCGCCCCTCGCTTGCCGTACATCGAGTACGTCGACCCGGCGAACAAGATCGGCTTCCCGAACCGCCCGACCAGCTCGCACTGCACCTCGTACCCGTGCCAGAACGGCGACGAGGTGATCTCGTACAAGGGCAGCACATCCCCGCGTTCGTCGCTGATGTAGCCGAACCGGGTGCGTTGCTCGATGGTGTTGGTCTCCCAGGTGCGCAGCCAGCCGTCGGAGTCGTACAGGCTGCTGGGCACAACCCGCTCCGGCAGCTGATCGGACAGCGACCAGCCGGTATGTGTGACGGTCATGTCGCATACCTCCCGGGAGAAAACTAGATATCGCCGCTCTCATCCCGGTCTCACCGCATTCCAGCGAGATTTGAGAGTTTCCTGATAGGTCGTCTCGCTACTTTTGGTGGCGTGGAGCCGACTATTACTTCCGTGGACGCGGACACGTTCCGCCACGCGATGGCCCAGCTGGCCGCGCCGCTCACCGTGCTGACGTGCTACGGCCCGTCCGGTGAGCCGATCGGCCTCACGGTGAACGCGGTGTGCTCGGTGTCGGCGTCTCCGCCCCTGGTGGCCGTGTGCCTCAACCGGTCCAACTACAGCCACGACATGGTCGTCGCCGCGCGGCGGGTGTGTCTGCACGTGCTGGAACCGGGGCAGGAGGGGTTGGCGTTCCACTTCGCCAAGCCCATTGACCGGTTCGCCGGGGTTTCCGTGCTGCACGGGGATGCACCCGAGTTGGGTGATGTGCGGCTGCGGATCCTGTGCACTCCCGACGGGGTACGGGATGGCGGGGACCACACCATTCTGCTGGGGCGCGTGGTTTCTGTGGTCAGCCCTGAGGAAGGCGACGGGGGCGGGCTGGTCTGGCACCGGCGGGGCCCGGTGGACGCTCGCCGCTCCGCTTGAGCAGCCGCGCGCTGGTCTGCTCTCGCACCGTCTTGCCCTGACCCCGGCCGCGCGCCGCACGTGGGTGTGTGCGGTCGCCGAGTTGTTGGGCGCGTCGACGTGCCCGCGCTCACGCAGGCATCCTCCGGCGCGAACCAAGCGAGCGCCGCCCAACCGGCAGGTACCAAGGGAGCGCCGACCAAAACCGGCAGGTACCAAGGGAGCCCAGCGAAACCGGCAGGTACCGAGGGAGCCCGACGAAACCGGCAGATACCAAAAGAAAGAGCGCCCGCCGCACTCCCAACCCCCGCACTGCCAACCGGGCGCGGCCCCCGAGCACAAACCGGCAGCCAAATAATCCCAAGCATCCGAAGGGCGAGCCCCTCCCCACCCCACACCAGAAAGCCCCAAGCCCCTCAGCTGGTGATGTCCTTGCGAGCAAACCGCCGAGCAGCAAACACACAGAAGACCAAGCAGTACCCCAAGGACAACAGAGCCCCACTAGCCATGTTGGTCCAGTTGACATCGGTGGAGAACACGTCAATCCAGGAGAACGTGTAGTGCGTGGGCAAGAATTCCCGAACACCCCCAAGCGCGGTGATCGCATCGAGGATCTGCGACAACACCCCGGCCAACACAGCCCCACCCACAGCCCCAAGAGGAGCGTCAAGCACCACGGACAGCAACAACGCAAGCCCAGCAACCCAACTCAACTGAACCACGATGTACCCGGAAGCAACGCACAACGCGACAACGGACTTCCCGAACGGCACAGCGTCCCCGGTAGGACTGGTCGCATCCCCAGCCCCGTACCAAATCACCCCGACCAAAAAGGCACACAAGGGAAACAACAACAGCCCGGCCAACGACAACCACCCGGCGACGAAGGCCTTCTGCCGCAACAACCGCAACCGAGGAACAGGTATGGCCAACAGGTACTTCAGGGAAGACCACGAGGCCTCGGAAGCAACCGCCTCACCGAAGAACACTGCCACCACAACGGGCAACAGATAGGCGCCGGCGACGTAGAACCCGAACACCACGAAGTTGGGCGCGGACACCATCGCCAGGTCGGCGAACGTGCCACCGCGCTTGGCGGTGTCCGGAGTCTCGCCGAACCCGAACGCCACCACCAGCAGCAGAGGCAGGAGAGCGGTCAGCGCGAGCAGCATCTTGGTGCGACGGCGCCGGAGCTGGCGGCGCAGCTCCACCCCCAGCCGCAGCGTGCGGGAAGGCGCGTACCCGGCAGCGGTCATGATCCCTCTCCGACGAGTTGCAGGAACGCGTCCTCCAGGCGGACGCGGGGGCCGGCGCGTTCCACGGACACGCCCGCGGCCACGAGAGCCGACACGGCCGTGCCGATGGACGACGTGCCCAGGTCGGCGTGCACCACGGAGCCCTCGACCGCGGTCACCAAAGGCCCGAGTACGGAGGCGGCCAGAACGGGCTGGTCCACGGTGAAGCTCGACGCGCCGCCCGCCGACGCGATCTCGGACACCGTGCCCGACGCGATCACGTGGCCGTGGTGCACGACCACCACGTGCGAGCAGGTCTGTTCGACCTCGGCCAGCAGGTGGGACGACACGACCACGGTGCGGCCTGCCGCTGCGTAGCGGCGGAGCACGTCGCGCATCGCGTGGATCTGGGGCGGGTCGAGGCCGTTGGCCGGCTCGTCCAGCACCAAGAGGTCGGGGAGACCCAGCATGGCCTGGGCGATCGCCAGACGTTGGCGCATGCCCTGGCTGTACGTCCGGACCCGGCGCGACAGAGCGGAACCCAGGCCGGCGATCTCCAGCGCTTCGTCGAAGCAGGCATCCGCAGCGGGACGACCTGTCGCGGCCCAGTACAGGCGCAGGTTCTCGATGCCCGACAGGTGCGGCAGGAACCCTGCGCTCTCCACGAACGAACCCACCCGCGACAGCACCGGAGCACCGGGCGTGATGAGGCTGCCGAACACCCTGATCTCACCGGCCGTGGGCTTGATCAAGCCCATCAGCATGCGCAGGGTCGTGGTCTTGCCCGCGCCGTTGGGACCGAGCAGACCGAGGATCTGGCCGCGTGCCACCGAGAACGACAGGTCGTCGACCGCGGTGACGCCACCGGGGTACGCCTTGGTCAGCGAAGAGATCACCAGAGGCGTGTCCGACAAAGACGAGTCCACATCGGGACTGCGGCGGCGCCGCACGAAACCGAGCACCAGAGCCAGCACGAGCACACCGAGAATGCCGAGCAGCTGGCCAACGGGCAGCAACGACGAGGTGGGCGCGCCGGGGACCACGGGCACCGACACCGGGCCCACCAGGGACACCCGGTAGGAAGCCGGAGTGGTGGGCGTGCGGAAGTTCTGGTCCGTCGTGCCGACCACGACCTGCAGCGTGTGACCGGTCTCGAACGGGCGCACGATGCCGGACAGCTCGACGTCGACCTCGACCGGCGAGCCGTCGGCGGGCAGCGGAGGCAGGCGCACCGGCATGACCGCGTTGCCGGGCAACGTCCTGTTGTCGTTGGGGTCCTTGTCGAAGACTTTCAGGAACAACACGCCGTCGCCGGGCGGGCCGACCGCGGACACCCGCAGCCGCACGCGAGGAGCACCGGCTGCCAGCAGCTGCGACTCCAGAGGGGCCGAGGTGAACGCGGCCTGCTGGCCGGGCAGGTCCATGCCGAACAACGAGGACAGCCACGGGGTCTGCGCCAACCGGCTGTTCAACGCCGGCATACCGCTGATCGCGGCGGGCAGGCCACCGGGCGGCGTGATGATCGTCTGCGCATCACCGAGAAGCTCCACCGAGCGGCGGGTAGCACCAGCAGGATCGGCCCGAACGGTGCGAGCGGAAGGAATGCCCTCGGGCGTGATGTTGCCCTGCACGTCGTACTCGAAGGCACCGAACGGGTTCGAGCCGGCTCCGCGCAACTGGAACGAGATCCACGAGATGATCCGGGCCCGCAGCTCGTCATCGGGATAGGCGCCGTCGTGACCACCGGCGAACCACACCTGCTGCACAGGCCCGGGAATCTGCGCCGCGTTCGCATCAGACTGGTCGAGCCCGAACAGCGTGTCCTGCTCGCCCTGCACCAGCAGCGTAGGCGCCTTGATCTTGTCGGTCACGGTCAGCGGCGAGACGCGCCGAAGCAGAGCAGTGGTCTCGGGACCCATCGTCCCGGTGGTGGCCACCTCGGTCCATGCCCGGCAGATCTCCGGGGTGAACCGTCCGCACACCCCGGAAACCGGCGTGGCCAACGAAGCCGGGGCGACACCGTCCGAAGAGGACACGACGGAGTCGACGCCCATCGAGTAGAGGAAGCCACCCCAGGCGCCCTTGAACACGCCGTTCGGCAGCAGCCCCTCAGCCAGCGAGTTGTAGGTGATCACCGGTACCAGCGCGTCGATGCGCGAGTCCGTGCCGGCCAGCAGCAACGACAGGCCGCCGCCGTAGGAGGCACCGGACACCGCGATCCGGGGATCACCGGGGGAGTCCAGCACCACGTCGGAACGGGAGGCCAGGCGGGACACCAGGAAACGCGCGTCGGCCACCTCGAGGTCGGGGTCGTTCAGGCCGATCTTGCCGGTGCTGCGGCCGAAGCCGCGCGCCGAGTAGGTCTGCACGACGAAGCCCGCCGCGGCGAGTTCGCGCGCGTCCTTCTCGGTGCTGTGCTTGTCGCCGCCGAACCCGTGCGCCAGCAGCACGGCGGGCGCCGGTGTCTGCGAGGGTATGTACAGGCTCGTGTCCAGCGTGGCGCCGGACACCTCCACGAACCCGTCCTCCACCTGGAAGTCCGGGGCCGGGTCCTCACGTGAGATCCACACCGCGGTCGCGCCCAGAAGAACGACGACGACCGCGGCGAGCGCGACGAGCCTGCCGCGCGAACGAGTCAACCGCCTGCGCAAAGTCACGCGACCGACGCTAGCCAGCACGCCTATCACCCGGCTCTTACCGGCGCCGGGCCGCCACCGCGACGTCCGGGTGGTCGGCGAACGCGCCGTCGATGCCCTGCCGGTAGTACGCCTTCAGCAACGAGGTGAACGTCTGGCCGGTCGGCAGGTCGTCGGCCGCGAACGTGTACGCGTGCACGGCCAGCCCAGCTCGGTGCGCGTCGCGAACCAGCGTTGTAGGAGCTCCCAGAGAACCGTCCGAGTTCCAGCTGATCACCATCGTCATGTGCGGCCCGACCGCATCCGCGTACGAGGCGATCTCGCGCAAGCGCGCGGGCGTCACCTGCGCGGGTTCCCACACCAGCTGGATGAGCGGAACGCGCAGCTGCCGGTTCAGCGCGCGCAGGTTGTCCGACTCGAACGACTGCACGAACACCTTGGCGCGTCGGTGGTTGAGCCCGTTGACGTTCAGCGTCCGCACGAGCGCCGGCTCCAGGGGCAGACCCAGAGCCGCGAAGTACGCGGAGTGCTTGGTCTCCGGGTAGAGGCCGATCTCGCGCCCGAGCTGCCGCGACAGCCGCCGCGAGAGGTCGATGACCTCCTGGAACGTCATGATCTGGTACTTCCCGTCCCACGCCGTGTTCGCCGGCCGAAGTGAAGGCTGGCTCTCCCGCGCGCGCAACGTCTTGAGCTCGGCCAGGGTGAAGTCCTCGGTGAACCAGCCGGTCATGTCCCAGCCGTCGACGTTCTTCGTCGTGAGCCGAGAAGCGAACTCGGGGTGCGACGCCACGTCGGTCGACCCGCCGATCTCGTTCTCGTGCCGGGCGACGAGCACACCATCCTTTGTGGACACCAAGTCCGGCTCTACGTAGTCGGCACCCATCCGAGCCGCGAGCTCGTAGGACGCGGCGGTGTGCTCGGGACGGTAACCGGCGGCGCCGCGGTGGCCGATGACCAGCGGATCCGCCCCGTGCGCGGCGGCGGGCACCACAACGGTGCTGTGCAGGAGGAGTACGGCGGCGGTGGCCGCGACGAGTCGAGTCAGCATGGCCGAAATCGTCTGCCGCACCGTGCACAGGAGCAATCGAATGAGACTGGAGCGAAGACCGCGCTGATAGGTGAACTTCGTAGCTTTGCCGCAGGAAATCGTCATACCGGCGGAGGGGTTCGCCACATGAAGGACTACGCCCGGCAGGTGCTGACCGGCGAGGGACGCGACGACTACGCGAGGTACATGCGCACCGATGCGCTGCTGTCGCTGCAACGCGGCTCGGACGAGGTCGTGCACCGCGACGAGCTGCTGTTCCAGGTGGTGCACCAGTCCACCGAGCTGTGGCTCAAGCTGGCCTGCGCGGAGGTCGCCGAGGCGGCCGAGTGCATCGGGCGCGACGACTTGGAGGCCGCGATCCGGCTGCTGGGCCGGGCCGCGCTCGGCGTCCACCTCGTCACCGACCAGCTGGAGATGATGCGGCACCTGTCGCCGTGGGACTTCCAGACGATCAGAACCGTGCTCGGCCACGGCTCCGGCGCCGACTCACCCGGCTGGCGGTCCGTGCAGCGCACCAGCAGGGTTGTCGACCGCGCCTTCACCGACCTCGTCGAACGCCGCGGCGTCGACCTCGCCGAGCTGTACCGCAGCAAGGTCGACAGCGACGAGCAGCGGCTCGCGGAGGCCATGATCGAGTGGGACGAGCGCATCTCGCTGTGGCGCGTGCGCCACTACAAGATGGCCACCCGCGTGATCGGCCACCAGGTCGTCGGCACCCAGGGAACGCCGGTCGACGTGCTCGCGAAGCTCATCGCGCACAAGTTCTTCCCGTCGCTGTGGGACGTCCGCACCGAGCTCACCAGAACAGGGCCGATGGGGGACACGACATGACAGCAGCGGTGTTCCGCAAGCACTTCCCCGCACTGGAGCAGAGGGTCCACCTGGCCAGCTGCAGCATCGGCGCGCGCTCGTCCGACCTGGACGACGCACTCCTGCGCATGGCGGACGACCTCTCCGGCAACGCGTGGGAGTCGTTCGAACGTGAGGTCCTCCTCGCACGTCAGGGGTTCGCGAAGCTGGTTGGCGCCGATGAAGACCAGATCGCCTTGCTGCCCAATGCCTCCACCGGCGCCTATCAAGCAGCCTCCACGATGGAGTTCGGGAAACGGTGGAAGGTGGTCACAACTCCGGTGGAGTTCCCGTCCATCGCGCACGTCTGGTTGGCCCAGCAGCCGCGCGGCGCCGAGGTCGTCTTCACCGCCGAACCCGAGGACTACGAACGGTTCGTCGACCGCCGCACGCGCCTGGTGTCCGTGCCGCTGGTGAGCTACCAGCACGGCCGGAGGCTGCCGGTCGAACGAGCCGTGCACGCCGCGGAACAGGTGGGTGCGCAGGTGTTCGTCGACGCGTACCAGGCGGTCGGCGTCATGCCGGTCGACGTGTCCGAACTGGACTGCGACTTCCTGGTGGCGGGTGCGTCGAAGTACCTGCCCGGCCTGCCGGGCCTCGCCTTCCTGTACGTGCGCGACCCGGAGCTCACCGACCGGGTGCCGCAGCTGACCGGGTGGTTCGGCCGCGTCAACCCGTTCGCGTTCGACCCGACGACGCTGGACTTCCCCGGCACGGCGTCCCGGTTCGAGACCGGGACGCCGCCGGTGCCCGCGTGTTACGCGGCGAACGCCGCCCTTGGCCTGATCGGAGCGCTCGACCTCGCGGAGGTGCGTATGCACGTGCTGCAACTGACCGAGCTGGCCGCGAGCCGGCTGACCGGTCAAGGGGAACAGGTACACGCGTTGCCACCGGAGCGACGCGGCGCGCACATCGGCCTGGTCGATCCCGACCCGGCCGCGCTGGCCCGTGGTCTCGCGAGTCGCGACGTCACGGTGAGCCCGCGCGGCGATCTCGTTCGCATCTCCTTCCACTACTACAACAACGAGGAGGACGTCGCGGCCTTGTGCGACGCACTCGACGACGTCAGAAGCGGGCGGTAGAGCCATGTCCACCGCCGAGTTGAGGTCCTGGTTGCGCGCTCCGGCCGTCAAGAGCTTCCCGTACGGCGCCGTGGTCCGCGAGTACCACAGCGCGGGCAAGCACTTCGTCTCACCGGAGCTGCTGGAGATGCTGTCCGGCGTGCGCGACATGCTGCCGGAGCTGAGCGGCCCGTGGCCGAACGTGCAGACGCTCGCGTCGTTCCTGACCACCGCGCTGGACAAGCCGGACAAGCGTTACGACTACCCGTCCTACCTGGCGCTGGCGCTGCTCCAGCTGCCGGGCCCGGACGACCCGGTCGAGCAGGCGCCGTTCGCGCGCACCCGATGCGACCGGCTCACCGCGCAGCTCGTCGCGGACGCACTGGCGTTCGAGGTGTCCGCATTGGACGGACGCACGACGTTGCTGCCGCAGTTGCGGCCCGCAGAGGTGCACGTCGGCAAGCGGTTCCGGCACGGGCTGCGGGTGATCCGGCCCGCGCTGGCCCGCATGGCGCTCGACACCGGGCTCACCGCCACCGAGCCTGGCGACCTCGCGCGCCAGGCCTGCGCCGCAGTGCACGACGACATGTCCTACGCCGAACGGCGTGCGCTCGAGCTGAGCATCCTGCCCGTCTACACGATGCACGACGAGTACCTGTTCCTGCGCGTGCTCCAGACGTTCGAGACGACGTTCTCGCTGCTGGCGACGCAGATCCGCGGCGCGATCGCGGCCATCGGCGACGGTGAGATCGAACGGGCCGTGCACTTCGTCAACAGCTCTGAGACCGCGTTGAGAGAGTCCGCCCCGTTGTTCTCGATGCTCGCGACCATGCAGATCGAGTCGTTCCGCACCTTCCGCGACTTCACCGAAGGCGCGAGTGCGATTCAATCGCGCAACTACAAACTGGTCGAGTCGCTGTGCCGGACACCGGACACCAGCCGGGTGGACTCACCCGCGTACCGCTCGGTGCCCGACGTCCGCGAACGCGTGCTGGGCAGCCAGCCCACGCTCGACGAGGCGTACCGGGAGCTCTGCGCGTCCGACGTCATCGCCGAGGACGCGCTCAAGCCGTTGTCCGAGGCCATGAGCGCGTTCGCGCGGGCGCTGCTGCGCTGGCGGCAGACGCACTACCGGCTCGCCGTGCGCATGCTCGGCGAGGCGACCGGGACCGGTTACACCGAAGGAACTCCATACCTGGCCGCGGTGCGGGACATCCCCGTCTTCCACGCGGTCGACACCGAAACCACGGGGGCGCCGTGATCATCGAAGCACCGGTCGGGATCGTCGGTGCCGGCCCCGTCGGGCTGGTCGCCGCACTGCGGCTCGCCAGCCTCGGCGTGGACTGCGTCGTGCTGGAAGCCGATCCCCACCTGATCAAGCAGGGTTCCAAGGCGTGCCTCATCCAGGGCGACGTGCTGGAGGTGCTCGACAAGTTCGGGTGCGCCCAGCAGATCGCGGACGAGGGTGTCACGTGGACCACCGCCCGGACGTACGTGCGCAACCAGGAGATCCGCGCGGCGCAGTTCCCGCGCGGGCTCGGGTACGGGCCGTTCGTCAACATCTCGCAGTTCCGCATCGAGCAGGTGCTGGTCGACGCCGCGGAGGCCGAGCCTGCCATCGACATCCGGTGGGGCCAGAAGGTCATCGGCGTCTCGCAGGACGACGACGCGGTCACCGTGCGCGTCGACAGCGCCAGCGGCGACTTCGACCTGAGCTTCTCCTACCTCATCGCGTGCGACGGTGTCCGAAGTGGACTGCGGGAGATGCTCGGCGTCGAGTGGACCGGGTACACGCACCAAGACCGGTTCCTGATCACCGACATCAGGGCCAAGCTGCCGCTCGCCAAGGAACGGCACTTCCACTACGACCCGTCGTTCAACCCCGGCCGCCAGCTCGTCATGCACCCGCAGCCCAACGACATCTGGCGCATCGACTGGCAGCTCCCGCCGGACGCGGACATCGAGGCCGAGCGCGCCGACGGCCGGTTCGACGAACGGGTGCGCAAGGTCATCGGCGACATCCCGTACGAGATCGACTGGGTCAGCACCTACCGGTTCCACCAGCGGGTCGTCGACCGGCTGCGGGTCGGGCGCGTGCTGTTCGCCGGTGATGCCGCGCACGCGCTGCCGCCGTACGGGTCGCGCGGCATGAACAGCGGCATCCAGGACGCGGACAACCTCGCGTGGAAGCTCCCGCTCGTGCTGGCAGGCACCGCGCCGGACGAGCTGCTCGACACCTACCACGACGAGCGGTACGCCGCGGCGAAGGAGAACCTGCGGGTCACCGAGGCCACGATCCGGTTCATGGTGCCGCCCAACCGGATCCGCAGGCTGACCCGCTCGGTGCTGCTCACGCTGTCCGGCTGGCTCGGGCTCGCGCGCAAGCACGTGAACAGCGGCAAGATGGCCGAGCCCTACCACTACACGGACTCGGCGATCATCCAGAAGGGACACCCGCTGCTCGGTGCGTTCGCGCCGGACGGCCGGGTGTACGTCAACGGTTCCCCGACGCGGCTGCGCAGGCTGCTCGGCGACGAGTTCGTCGGGCTGGTCTTCGCGCGCAACCGCATCGAGGCCGTCGAGATGATCGACGCCGCGCAGCTGCGGCCGTGGCCGTTGCCCGCGAACCTGGTGGTGGTGCTGCCGTACGGCTCGTCGGTCGCGGGGCTGCCGCCCGAGGTCACCGTCGCGATGGCCGAGGACGAGCGCCTGTTCGACACCTACGGCACCGGCTGGTGGCTGGCCCGTCCCGACGGCCACCTCGCGGCCACCGGGCACCGCGGCGAGGAGTTCTTTAGCGCGCTTCGAGCGGCGGCGGGCATCGTCGCATCGGACCTGGTCGAAGGCTCGATGAGGGGATAGCCGCCATGAGCAACGCCTACAGCAGGCGCGCCGTGATCGCGGGTACCGGCGCCGTGATCGCAGGAACCGCCGTCGGCGCGTGCGGTGAGGTCGTCCGCACCGCCGACGCGCCACCGTCCGGCACACCGCTGGGCAAGGTGTCCGGCATCCCGGTCGGCGGCGGCGAGATCTTCGCCGAGGCCGGCGTGGTCGTGTGCCAGCCCGAGGAGGGCAAGTTCAAGGCCTACTCGGCGATCTGCACGCACCGCGGCTGCAAGGTCACCGCCGTGCGCGACGGGCAGATCACCTGCGAGTGCCACTACAGCGTCTTCAACATGAAGGACGGCACGGTCACCAGCGGACCGGCCAAGCAGCCGCTGCCGGAGTTCGGGCTCAAGGTGGACGGCGACGAGATCCAGGCGGTGTGACGTGCTCACGATGGTGGTTGTGGCGGTTGAGGTGTGCTGCGGCGACGAGATCCAGGCGGTGTAGCGGTGCTCAGCGAGCTGGTCGCGGCACTGCGCGGCGGCGCGATCGAGGTCGTCGACCTGACCGCGCCGCTGTCCGAGGAGACGCCGATCATCAACCTTCCGTCCGAGCGCGGACAGCCGTGGCCGTTCTCGCGCGAGGTGATCAGCGACTTCGACGCGCTCGGCCCGACCGTGTACTGGAACAACATCCGGCTGTCCGAGCACACCGGCACGCACTTCGACGCGCCGGTGCACTGGTTGTCCGGCAAGGGATCGCACGACGTGTCCGAGGTGCCACCGGGAAAGCTCGTAGGTCCCGCCGTGGTGCTGGACTTCTCGGCGCAGGCCGCGGAGAACCCGGACTTCCTGTTGCAGCAGTCGGATGTCGAGCAGTGGGTGTCGGAGCACGGCCCGTTGCCCGAGGACGGCTGGCTGCTCTACCGCACCGGCTGGGAAGGCCGGGAGAACTTCCTCAACGACGGCCACACCCCCGGTGTGGCCGTCGACTGCGCGCGCTGGCTCGCCGAGGAGACCCCGATCGTGGGAATCGGCGTGGAGACCGTGGGCACGGACGCGGGGCGGGCAGGTGAGTTCGAGCGGCCCTACCCGTGCCACTGGTACCTGCACGGCGCGGGCAAGTACGGCCTCACCCAGCTGCGGAACCTCGCCTCGCTGCCCCCGACCGGCGCGGTGCTGATCGCGTCACCGCTGCCGATCGTGCGCGGCTCCGGCAGCCCCACCAGGGTGCTCGCGCTCGTCGAGCGGCGGCCATGATGTTCGGCATGGGTTCTTCCGACAACCACGACGTGATCGAGGTCCGCGGCGCCAGGCACAACAACCTGGCCGACGTGTCGCTGGACGTCCCGAAGCGCAGGCTCACCGTGTTCACCGGCGTGTCCGGGTCCGGCAAGTCGTCGCTGGTGTTCGGCACGATCGCGGCCGAGTCGCGCAGGCTGCTCAACGAGACCTACACCGCGTACGTCCAGGGCTACCTGCCGTCGATCGGACGCCCGGACGTCGACTCGCTGCGGAACCTGAGCGCGGCGATCATCGTCGACCAGGAGCGGATGGGCGTGAACTCCCGTTCGACGGTCGGCACGGCCACCGATGCGCACACCATGCTGCGCATCATCTTCAGCAGGCTCGGCAAGCCGCACGTCGGCACGTCGAGCGCGTTCAGCTTCAACACGCCAGAGGGCGCGTGCCCGTCGTGCGAGGGCCGCGGGTACGTGTCGGACATCGACGTGGACAAGATCCTCGACCGGAACCTGTCGCTCAACGACGGCGCGATCACCGCACCGCACACCGGTGTCGGCTCGTGGTACTGGCAGATCATCGTCGAGTCCGGCTACTTCGACCCGGACGTCAAGCTCAAGGACTTCACCAAGCAGCAGTGGGACGACCTGCTCAACCGCGAGGCCACCAAGCAGAAGAAGGGCAACGGCAAGACGACCTACGAGGGCCTGCTGGTGAAGATGCGCCGCATCTACCTCACCAAGGACCGCGACGCGATGCGCCCGGACATGCGCGCGTACGTCGACAAGGTCGTCACGTTCACGCACTGCGCCACGTGCGACGGCACCAGGCTCAACCCGGCCGCGCTGTCGTCGAAGATCCGCAACCGCAACATCGCCGAGTGCTGCGCGATGCAGATCGACGACCTGCTGACGTGGGTGCGCGGTGTGCGCGGCAAGGCCGTCGCGCCGATGCTCGCGATGCTGACCGCGACCCTGGAGTCGCTGGTCGAGATCGGCCTCGGGTACCTGTCGCTGGACCGCGAGTCCGGGACCTTGTCCGGCGGCGAGGCGCAGCGCGTGAAGATGGTGCGGCACCTCGGGTCCTCGCTCAGCGACATCACGTACGTGTTCGACGAGCCGACGGTCGGGCTGCACCCGCACGACATCGAGCGCATGAACGGCCTGCTGCTCTCGTTGCGGGACAAGGGCAACACCGTGCTCGTGGTCGAGCACAAGCCGGAGACCATCGAGATCGCGGACCACGTCGTCGACCTCGGTCCCGGTGCCGGCGCCGACGGCGGGCACATCTGCTTCACCGGTGACGTGGCCGGGCTGCGCGCGTCGGACACGTTGACCGGGCAGTACTTCGACCACCGCGTCACGTTGCGCGAGGAGCCGCGCACGAGCACGGGCAAGCTGCCGATCAAGCGCGCGAAGCTGCACAACCTGCGCAACGTGAGCGTGGACATCCCGCTGGGCGTGCTGACGGTCGTCACGGGTGTCGCGGGCTCGGGCAAGACGTCGCTGATCCACGGTTCACTGTCTGAAAAGGACGACGTGGTGATCGTCGACCAGGCCGCCATCCGCGGTTCGCGGCGCAGCAACCCGGCGACCTACACCGGCATGCTCGACGCGATCCGCACCGCGTTCGCCAAGGCCAACAAGGTGAAGGCCGCGTTGTTCAGCGCGAACTCCGAGGGCGCCTGCCCGAACTGCAAGGGGCTCGGCGTCATCTACACCGACCTCGCGATGATGGCAGGCGTGGCGTCCGTGTGCGAGGACTGCGAAGGCAAGCGCTACACGGCCTCCGTGCTCGAGTACAAGCTGCGCGGCAAGGACATCAGCGAGGTGCTGGCGATGTCCGTCTCGGAAGCGGTCGACTTCTTCCCGTCCGGAGTCGTCCGCACCGTGCTGGACCGGCTGGTCGACGTCGGCCTGTCGTACCTGCGGCTGGGGCAGCCGCTGACCACGTTGTCCGGCGGTGAGCGGCAACGGCTGAAGCTCGCGGTGCACATGGCGTCCGAGTCGGCGACCTACGTGCTGGACGAGCCGACCGCCGGCCTGCACCTCGCGGACGTCGACCAGCTGCTGGCATTGCTGGACCGGCTCGTCGACGCGGGCAACACGGTGATCGTCATCGAGCACCACCAGGCCGTGATGGCGCACGCCGACTGGCTGATCGACCTCGGACCCGGTGCCGGGCACGACGGCGGCAAGGTCGTCTTCACCGGCACGCCCGCCGACCTGGTGGCGAACGCGGACACGCTGACCGCCCAGCACCTGCGGAAGTACGTCGGTGCTGCCCGCTGACGTGCGCGCGGGCGCCCGGCTCATCTCGAGGATCGAGGCGGGCGAGGCGGCGTTCGACGTGGTCACGGGCAACGCGTCCGTCGTCGGCATCACCGGCCCGCCCGGCGCGGGCAAGTCCACGCTCGTCGACAAGGTCATCACCGCGTACCGCATGCGCGGCCAGACGGTCGCGGTGCTCGCAGTCGACCCGTCGAGCCCGTTCACCGGCGGCGCCGTGCTGGGCGACCGGATCCGGATGCGCTCGCACGCGGGCGATCGCGGCGTGTTCATCCGCTCGATGGCCGCGCGCGGGCAGCTCGGTGGTCTCGCGGTGGCGACGCCCGCGGCGATCCGGGTGCTCGACTCGCTCGGGTTCGACCGGATCATCGTGGAAACCGTGGGGGTGGGCCAGAGCGAGATCGCGGTGGCCGCGTCCGCCGACTGCACCGTGCTGGTGAGCACGCCCAACGCGGGCGACTCGGTGCAGGCCATGAAGGCAGGCGTGATCGAGGTCGGGGACGTGTTCGTGGTGAACAAGTCCGACCTGCCCGGTGCCCAGGTGACGGCGCGATCGCTGCGCAACGCCTTGGGAGTCACCGCTCGACGAGCTCCGGTGCTGCTCACGCGGGCGGACCGCGGTGACGGCGTGCCGGAGCTCGTCGGCGTGGTCGAGCGCTTCCTAGACGCGCTGTAGGCGTTGCGCGGCAGGCGGTTGGTCGAGCTGGATGCCGAACGTGCCGCGGTAGACCTCGACCAGCTCGGCCTCGTCCAGCGTGCGTTCGGTCGTCTCGCCGTCGGACGTGGTCAGCAACCTGTTGCCGTGCAACGTGATCCGCCCGGTGGGTGTGGCGAGCGAGCAGAGGTCCATGGTGTTCCAGAACGACTCGGTCGCGACCTGGTGCCACTCCCAGGACGGCATGAAGTCGACCCAGCGGCGCGGGTGGGACTCCACGCGGTACTTCGGCTTGCCGTCGAACCACACGTCCACGTCGCCGTGCTCGGCCTCGGTCACGCGGAACGTGCCGGCGGGGTCGTGCTGCACCTCGTCGGTGTCCATGCGGATCGGGAAGATGTAGCCCTGGCCGAAGCCGACGTCGATCATGTACGGGTGGTCGAGGTCGACCCGCAGCACGAGGTGGTCCAGCGCGAACATGGGCACGCCGTCGGGCTTGAACGGCGCGGCGCCCAGCAGCGTCACCTGGTAGCCCAGCGCACGCAGCAGCGCCCCGAAGGCACCGTTGAGCTCGTAGCAGCCGCCGCCGTACCCGAGGCGCACGATCTTGTCGACGTACACGTCCTCGTCGAGGTCGACGGGTGTGCCGATGCGCGTGTAGATGTTCTCGAACGGCACCGCGTACAGGTGGCGCTGGTGCAGTTCCCGCAGCGTGTCGAGGTCGGCTGTGATCGGCGTGGAGGCGCCGAGGCGGTCGAGGTAGGCCCGCACGATCTGCTCGTCCATGCGCCCGATGGTGTCGGGATCGGCTCGAGCGCGGCTTGAGAACGCACCGATACGGTGCGTCGCATGACTGAATCGCTGGCAGGAAAGGTCGCACTGGTCGCGGGCGGAACGCGTGGCGCGGGCAGGGGCATCTCCGAGCAACTGGGCGCGGCGGGCGCGACCGTCTACGTCACGGGCCGGACGACCCGCAGCCAGAAGTCGGAGATGAACCGGCCGGAGACGATCGAGGAGACCGCCAAGCTGGTGACGGCCGCCGGTGGCACGGGTATTCCCGTCCAGGTGGACCACCTGGTGCCCGCCGAGGTGCAGGCGCTGGTGCAGCGCATCGAGGACGAGCAGGGCGCGTTGCACGTGCTGGTCAACAACATCTGGGGCACCACCAAGATCGAGTGGCAGAAGTCGGTGTGGGAGGTCGACCTCGAGAGCGGGCTGCACACCATGCGCCTCGCCGTCGACACGCACGCCATCACCAGCCACTTCGCGTTGCCGCTGCTCATCAAGCAGCCCGGCGGGCTCGTCATCGAGATCACCGACGGCACGGACGAGTACAACTCGAAGAACTACCGCAACTCGTTCTTCTACGACCTCGCCAAGGGCGCCGTCAGCCGCATGGCGTTCGCGCTGGCGCACGAGGTGAAGCCGCACGGCGCCACCGCCGTCCTGCTCACGCCGGGCTGGCTCCGTTCGGAGTTCATGCTCGGCGAGTTCGGTGTCACCGAGGACAACTGGATGGACGCCACCCGGTTCCAGCCGCACTTCGCGATCTCCGAGTCGCCCGCGTTCGTGGGACGCGCGGTGGCCGCTCTCGCCGGTGACCCCGATGTGGCGCGGTGGAACGGGGAGTCGCTGTCCAGCGGCCAGCTCGCCAAGGTGTACGGCTTCACGGACGCCGACGGCAGCCAGCCGGACGCGTGGCGGTACATGGTCGAGGTCCAGGACGCCGGCAAGCCCGCGGACACCACCGGTTACCGGTAGAGACTCAGCTGAGAGCCGTTGAAGCTAGTTTTGGCTGGTGACGGCATCGGCGAGTGGTATTCCGCTACCCGCGGTCGCGGGTGATGACCTGGTGGCACCCGGCCTGTCCGACCGCGTCGGCAGGCCGGGGGAGTTCCCCTACACCAGGGGAATCCGGCCGACGATGTACCGCGAGCGGCCGTGGACGATCCGGCAGCTCGCCGGGTTCGGCACGGCCCAGGACACCAACGCCCGCTACCGGATGCTGCTCGACAACGGCTCGACCGGCATCAACGGCGTCTTCGACTACCCGAGCCTGCGCGCGTTCGACTCGGACGAGCCGCGCGCGCGGGCCGACGTCGGGCGTGGCGGCGTGGCGGTCGACGTGCGCGACGACTTCGACGACCTGTTCAAGGCCATTCCGCTGGACTCCGTCAGCGTGTCGCTGGTGTCGTCGCAGCCGATCGGTGCCGTCGCGCATCTCGCGATGTACCTGCGTTCCGCGGAACGCCAGGGCTTTGCGCGCACCTCCCTCGCGGGTACGAGCCAGAACGACTTCCTGATGGAAACGGCCATCACGATCGCGCCGGAGGCACTGCCGCCCGCCGGGTCGTTCCGGCTGGCGTGCGACCTCGCGGACTTCGCGCTGCGCGAGGTGCCGCGCTGGAACCCGGTGAGCGTCAGCGGGTACAACTACCGCGAGGCCGGTGCGGACGCCACGTTCGAGATGGCCCTGTGCCTCGCGCACGGCCAGGCCGTCGCGCGTGAGCTGATCGGGCGCGGCCACGACCCGGACCGCGTGCTGTCGCGGATCTCGTTCTTCCTCAACGCCCACAACGACTTCTTCGAGGAAGTGGCCAAGTACCGCGCGCTGCGCCGGATGTGGGCCACGTGGGTGCGCGACGAGCTGGGTGTCACTTCGCCGCGCGCACAGGCGTTCCGCTATCACGTGCAGACCTCGGGCGTGACGAACGCCGCCCGGCACGCGCACGTCAACATCGCGCGCAGTGCGCTGCAGGGTCTCGCCGCGGTGTGCGGCGGCACGCAGTCGTTGCACCTCAACGGGTACGACGAGGCCGTGTGCATTCCCTCCGAGCACGCCGCGATGACCGCGTTGCGCACGCAGTACGTGCTGCTGCACGAGACCGGTGTCGCGAAGGTCGCGGACCCGTTGGGCGGCAGTCACCTCGTCGAGTACCTGACGGACTCGCTGGAGGCCCGCGCGGCCGAGCTGGTCGCGGTGATCGACGACATCGGTGGTGTCGTCGCCGCGACCGAGCAGGGCTGGGTGCACGCGGAGCTCGCGCGCACCGCGTTCGCCGACCAGAAGGCCATCGAGGACGGCACCTCGCTCGTCGTCGGCGTCAACACGCAGCTGGAGGGCGACGACGAGCAGCCGATGCTCTTCGAGATCCCAGACGACACGCTGGAACGGCAGGTCGCGCGCCTGGAACTGGTGCGCTCTCGGCGTTCCGAAGTCGGTCCTGCCCTGAAGGCTGTGGCACAGGCCTGCCGCGACGGCGTCAACGTGATGCCCGCCGTGCTGGCCGCGGTCGACGCCGACGTGACGCTCGGCGAGCTGGGCCTGGTGTTCCGCGACGAGCTCGGACGATGGGAGTTCCCGCTGTGGTGACCGCATTGCAAGGACGCAAGGCCATCGTGGCCAAGCTCGGCATGGACGCCCACTGGCGGGGCGCCATCGTCGTGTCGAACGCGCTGAAGGAAGCCGGGATGGAGGTCGTCTACCTCGGCCACGCCACGGCGCAGGACCTCGTTTCCGCGGTGGCGCAGGAGGATCCGGCTCTGCTGGGCCTGTCCACGTTGTCCGGAAACCACCTCACCGAGTGCGAGGCCGTGATGGCCGCACTCCGCGACGCGGGCCTCGACGACGTGGCCGTGGTGGTGGGCGGCTCCATCCCCGCACAGGACCACGACCGCCTGAAGTCCTTCGGCGTGGACCAGGTCTTCGGCGTGGGCAGCCCGCTGACCACCATCGTCACCAACATCGCCGACCTGATCGCCTGAACGCCGTCAGGGCCACCCCTCAGCGAGGGGTGGCCCTGACGGCATTTCGGCCTAGCGGCGGGAGCGGATCAGCAGCGAGGCCAGGATGATGGCTGCGGCGAAGCCGGCACCTGCGGCGAAGCTGCCGGACATCGACGCCGTGAACTGGGCGTCCGGGGCCGCGGAAGCCGACACGGCCGTCGCGATCGCGACGATGATCGCGAGCGAGATCGACGAGCCGACGTTCTGCACGGCGTTGACGACGCTCGAGGCGGAGCCGGAACCGGAGTCCTCGACACCCGACGTGGCGTGCACGGTCGCCGGGATGATCGTGAACGCGAGCCCGGCGCCGACCAGCAGCAGCGACGGCAGGATGGCGGTCCAGAACGAGTCGCCCGGCTCCATCCGCAGCAGCCACACGTTGGCGGCCACCAGCATCAACGCGCCGAGCACGATCACCTGACGCCCGCCGATGCGCGCGTCCAGCTTGCCGGCCGGACCGGCGGCACCGACCATGCCCACCGACACCAGCAGGAACGCCAGCGCCACCGTCATCGGTGTGTACCCGGCGACGAGCTGGAGGTACTGGCCGAGGAAGAAGAACAGGCCGATCTGCGTGCCGGGCATGAGCGCCAGCACCAGGTACGCGCCGACGCGCGACCGGTCGGAGAACAGCGACAGGTCCAGCAGCGGCTGCGCGGCCCGCCGGGTGATCGTCACGAACACCCCGAGCAGCACCAGACCGCCGACGACGTACCAGGACGCACTGGCCCAGCCGTTGGTCTGCGAGCTGGTCAGCCCGTACACCAGCGCGACGAGCCCGAGCGTCGACACCAGAGCACCCGCCACGTCGAACCGGCCGGACTCCCGAGGCGTCTCACCGACGACGGCAGGCGTGACGACCAGCAGGACCAGCCCGATCACACCGGCCAGCCCCATCTGCAGCTTCCACGAGCCGAACGACCCGAGCGCGCCCGCGAGGAGCAGGCCGACGGCCGCGCCGGTGCCACCGGCGATGGTGTAGACGCCGATCGCCTTGCGGCGCAACGCACCCTCGGCGAACATGTTCATGATCAACGCGAGCACGCACGGCGTGGCAAGGGCCGCACCGGCGCCCTGCACACCGCGCGCGAGGATCAGCAGCCACGCGTCGGGCGCGACGACCCGAGCGAGACAACCGATGGTGTACAACGCCATGCCGGCGACGAACACCCTGCGCTTGCCGAGGATGTCGCCCACCCGTCCCCCGAGCAGCAGCAGGCCGCCGTAGGGGAGCAGGTAGGCGTTCACCACCAGCGACAGCTCGACCTGCGTCAGGTCGAGCGCGGTTCCTATCTGCGCCAACGAGATGTTCACGACCATCTCGTCGACGAGGATGAGCGCCCAGAAGCTGACCACGACGGCGAGCGCGACCGCGGTGCGGCCCCTGATCCGATCAGGCGCCGGTGGCGCCAACAGCTGCGTGGACATGGGCGGCTTCCAATCGTTAGGCGGGGACGATGGACATGGAGTGCTTGAACACGTTGCGCGGGTCGTAGCGCTTCTTGATGCGCTGCAGGCGCGGGTAGTTGTCGCGGTAGTAGAGGGTGTGCCACGGCACGCCCGAGGTGTTCCACGCCGGGTCGAGCAGGTCGCTGTCGGCGTAGTTGATGAACGCGCCACCGTTGGTCGCGTTCGGCACGGGCACGCCGCCGGTGGTGGCGTAGACGTCGCGGTAGAGGTTGCGCACCCACGTCATGTGGGTCTCGTCCTCCCACTCGCCGGTCCAGCCGCCCGCGGTGAAGTACACGCGCAGGATCGAGTCGCGGTGCACGGCCGCGGTCGCGTCGGACGCGACGCTGTTGATCTGGCCGCCGAACCCGGTCATGTTCACCAGCGCGTTGGCGTTGGAGTAGCCGGGATCGTTGAGGTAGCGGTAGATCGTGGAGATCTGCGCGTCGCTGTAGCCCTTGCGCAGGTCCGCGGTCTTGTTCTTCTGACGGCCCGCCGGGTCGCTGACCCAGTTGCGCGGGTCGAGCCACGAGGTGACCTCGCCGAAGTCCGCGATGGGCGTGGCGCCGACGTCCGCCATGATCGAGTTGAAGTGCGCGTCCAGCATGGCCTGGCCGCCGGACACGGTGTCCTCGACGCCGGCCAGCACGCCGATCGTGCCCGCGGCGGCGTGGTTCGCGAAGAGGGTGCCCCAGAGCTTGGTGTTCGGGTTGCCCGGCGCGCTGTTCGCCTCGAACCAGTTGCTGTAGTTGCGGATCAGCTTGATGAACGACTGCTCCGACATGCCCTGCCACGAGTACATGACCATGCGGGCGCGCTGGTTGCCCGTGCTGGGCAACAGCTTGCGCGGATCGGTCGACGTGGCACCGGGCGAGCGGAACCAGTACTTCGTGACGATGCCGAAGTTGCCGCCGCCACCGCCGGTGTGCGCCCACCACAGGTCGCGGTTCGGGTCGGTCGCCTCGCGGGTCGCCACCACCAGCTTGGGGGTGCCTGCCGCGTCGACCGTCACGACCTCGATCGCGTACAGGTGGTCGACGGTGATGCCGTAGCGGCGCGAGTAGAAGCCGTAGCCGCCACCGGGGATGTGGCCGCCGACGCCGACGGCCGCGCAGCCGGTGCCGGGGATCATGACGCCCCAGCCCTTGAACAGGGTCTCGGCCATCCGGCCGATCGTGGCGCCCGGCTCGACGCAGAACGCGCGCTTGGCCTCGTCGTAGTACACCTCGTCCAGCTGCGAGAGGTCGATGAGCGCCTTGACGTCCGTCGTCGTGAAGTTCTCCATGCAGTGGCCGCCGGAGCGCGCGGCGATGCGCTTGCCCGCGGCGACGGCGTCGCCGACGGCGGAGACGACGTGTGCTGGTGTGCCTACTACTTTGGAGTAGTCGGGGCTTCCTACGTACCTGGTGTTGTGCGCGCGTTGCACGCTCAGGTAGCGAGGATCACCGACGGGGATGGTGACAGGCCCGAAGGGGGCGCACGTCCTGGCGGCCTCGGCGGCGGCCGTCGCGACCGACGTTCCCGCCACCAGGCTCGCTCCGCCGATCGCCGTACCGGCCAGGAATCCTCGACGGGACAGTGCAGTCATGTTCTCACCTCGAAGTAGTTGAAACCGACCCTGGTCTCGGTGGCGATTCGCCACCGAGACCAAGCAGGACCACTTGTGCTGAACCTCAGCGCTTGATGAACGGCTTTCCCATGGGGAAGGACTTGCCGCCGAGAGCGGCGTTCGTGGCGCTCATGAAGAGGTACAGACCGAGGAACGGCATGATGAACAGCGCGGCGATGCCGGGGTGCAGGATGAACGGGTCGCCACCGGCACCGGGACGAGCGATGCTGACCGCCGAGAACAGCGTGATCAGCGAGAAGTCGACCAGCACGAACAGCAGCGTGATGGCCTTCGGCAGGCGCAGCGTCGCGAACGTCATCGCCAGCATCAGTACGAACCACACGAGCAGGAAGTTCGCGTTCGCGCCGCGCTGAGCGGGCTCCGGGAGCTTGCCGAACCAGTTGTCGAGCAGGCCGACGATCAGGACGGTGAAGCTCAGCCAGAACGCGCCGAACAGGCCGAAGATCGCGGCCTGCACGCCGTCGTTGCGCTTGATGGCCCAGATGCTCGCGACGATCAGCAGCAAGCCGCTGGCCACGATCATGATCGGCAGCCCGCCCGCGAGCGTGCTGGGGATCGTGGTCTGGTTGAAGCCGGTGAGGAACAGCGCGAGAGACAGCGCCCCGATGGCGAACGCGGGGTAACCGAGCAGCGCCGGGTTCGCGCTGAGAGAGGTCGGGACCTCGGTCGGTGCGGTCTCGGTCTTCTCGACGGCCACCTTGTGCCCGTTCGAGGTCTGGGACGGAATTTCCGTAGTGGTCATGAGTTCTCTCCGGTCGCTCGACATCTGGCGATCCGAAAGCTAGCGAGCGCCGTTCTCACATCAGTAAACGCAGAGATTCGTACGGCTCTTTCGCCAGTCTCACCACGCTCTTGTCCCCTTGTTCGCGTCCGAGCGACTCCAATTTACTAACCAGGCGGCAAAGCGGACGACCAGGCTGAAATGGGGGTTGTATGCGCACGCTGCTCATCGACAACCACGATTCGTACACCTACAACCTGTTTCAGTTGATGGCCGAGGTGTACGGCACGCCTCCGGTGGTGGTGACCAACGACGACGAACGCTGGTCGTCGCTGGACGTGGACGGGTTCGACGCGATCGTCGTCTCGCCCGGTCCCGGCCACCCCGGACGCACCCGCGACCTCGGCGCTGTGCGCGCGGTGCTCCGGCACACCTCCGTCCCGTTGCTGGGCGTGTGCCTCGGTCACCAGGCGATCGCCCTGCTCGCCGGAGCCGATGTCGTCGGCGCTCCGCAGCCGAGGCACGGGCACCTGACTCGGGTGCGCCACAACGGATCCGGCTTGTTCGACGGGCTGCCACAGGACTTCACCGCCGTCCGCTACCACTCGCTGTGCGTGCCACCCGAGAGCTTGCCCGCGACGCTCGAAGCGACGGCGTGGGCCGAGGACGGCGTGCTGATGGGGTTGCGGCACCGGGAACGTCCCATGTGGGGCGTGCAGTTCCACCCGGAGTCGATCGCGTCCGAGCACGGCGCCTGGTTGATCGAGAACTTCGGCAGGCTCGCCGCGAAGACGTTGGCGGAACAGGGGAAGGCCTTGCGCGCCCCGGTCGCCGACGAACCGGTGCGTGAGGTGATCACGGTGCGCCCGGCGGGTGAACCGTGGCGCGTGCTGCACCGCGAGCTCGGCCGCGAGGTCGACACGGCGTCGGTGTTCGCGGACCTCTTCGGCGGGCTCGACCACGCTTTCTGGCTCGACAGCAGCCGCGTCGAGCCCGGCCTGTCGCGGTTCTCGTTCCTCGGCGCGCCCGAGGGCCCGCACGGCGAGGTGCTGACGTACACGATCGACGAGACCGAAGAGTCGATCTTCGACGCCCTGCGCGCGCGGCTGGCCGCGCCGGTCGAGGGTGCGCCGGACGTGCCGTTCGACCTGACCGCCGGCTACGTGGGCTACTTCGGCTACGAGCTGAAGGGCGAGCTGGGGTCGCCGAACCGGCACCGCGCGCTCACCCCGGACGCGGTGTGGATGTCGACGACCCGCATGGTCGTCGTGGACCACGAGGAACGCGTCACGCACCTGGTCGCGCTGACCCGCGGCGACGACGTCACCGCTGCGGAGTGGCTCGACGACACCGAACGCCGGATCGCCGAGCTGCCGCCGTTGCCGGAACCACGTGAGCCGCTCGAGTTCGGCTACGACCCCGGCCCCGGCCTGATGCTGGCGCGGCAGGACTACATCGACAAGGTCGAGGCGTGCCAGCGGCAGCTGCACGCAGGTGAGAGCTACGAGATCTGCCTGACGACCAGGACGAGCCTCCCGCTGCTCGACACCGACCCGCTGAAGCTGTACCTGGTGCAGCGCAGGACGAACCCCGCGCCGTACGCGGCGTTCCTGCGGCTCGACGGAGTGTCGGTGATGTGCTCGTCGCCCGAGCGGTTCCTGCGCGTCGACCGCGACCGGACCGTGGAGTCCAAGCCCATCAAGGGAACCACCGCCCGATGCGACGACCTGCTCGAGGACGCGCGGCTGCGGGCCAGCCTCAGCGAGGACCCTAAGGTCCGCGCCGAGAACCTGATGATCGTCGACCTGCTGCGCAACGACCTCGGCCGGGTGTGCGAGATCGGCTCGGTGCACGTGCCGAGGTACATGGCGGTGGAGAGCTACGCGACCGTGCACCAGCTCGTGTCGACGGTGCGGGGCAGCCTGCGCGACGACGTGGACACGATCGCCGCCGTGTGCGCGTGCTTCCCCGGCGGCTCGATGACCGGTGCGCCGAAGATGCGCACGATGGAGATCATCGACCAGCTGGAGCAGACGGCGCGCGGCATCTTCTCCGGCTCCATCGGTTTCCTGTCCTGCAACGGAACCGCGGACCTGAACATCGTGATCCGCACGGCCGTCTCGGACGGGCACAGCCTCTCGATCGGTGCGGGCGGCGCGATCGTCCTCGACTCCGTTCCCGAGGACGAGTTCGAGGAAATGCTGCTGAAGGCACGGGCCCCGATGCGCGGGCTCGGCGCACCGCGATCCCATCTCTTGGAGGCGAAGCGATGACGCGCTCCGGCAAGGAGTACCTGGAGTCGTTGCGCGACGGCCGGGTCATCTGGCTCGACGGCGAACGGGTGGACGACGTCACGACGCACCCCGCGTTCCGCCGCTCGGTCCAGTCGATCTCCGAGCTGTACGACATGACGCACGAACCGGAGTTCGCCGACGCGCTCACCGTCGACCACGACGGCACGAAGATCCTGCGCGCGCACCAGATTCCGCGCACCAAGGACGAGCTCAAGGCCAAGGGCCGGGCGTTCAAGGTGTGGTCGGAGGCGACGTTCGGCTTCTTCGGCCGCTCGCCCGACTACATGGCGTCCGCGGTCGCCGGGTTCGCCGCCGTGCCCAGCGTCTTCCAGAGCGACTTCGACGGGTCGGCCAACATCCTGGCGCACTGGGAGCGGATGGCCACACAGGACCTGTACCAGGCCCACACGCTGGTCAACCCGCAGATCGACCGCACCAAGGCGCCGTCCCAGCAAGAGGAGGACGACCTCTGCCTGCGGGTGGTCCAGGAACGCGGCGACGGCATGGTCGTGCGCGGCGCCAAGATGATCGGCACCGCGGCCGCGTTCGCGGACGAGATGCTGGTCGGCGTCACGCAACGGATGGCGCCCAGCGAGGCCGACTACGCGGTGAGCTTCTCCGTTCCCGTTGCCACACCGGGCATCCAGTTCGTCAGCCGCACCTCCTACGAGGGCCGCGCGACGAGCGTCTTCGACTACCCGCTCTCCAGCCGGTTCGACGAGAACGACGCGCTGGTCGTGTTCGACGACGTCTTCGTGCCGTGGGAGCGGGTCTTCGCCTACCGCGACCCGGTGGTGTGCCAGGAGCAGTTCTGGAAGACGCCCGCGTTCCTCAGCTTCGTGCACCACGGCGCGATCCGGCTGTGGACCAAGCTCGAGTTCATGGTCGGCGTGGCGATCCTCGTCGCGCGGGCCAACAACACCTACGACCTGCCGCCGGTGCGGATGCAGATCGGCAAGCTCATGGCGTGGGTCAACACGGCCAAGGCCGTCGCGATCGCCATCGAGGACGGCGCCGAGCCGATGGGTGCGGCCATGGCGCCGAACCGCGAGATGTCGTGCGCCCAGCTCGCCATCGGGCCGGACCTCTACCCGAAGGTGCTGGCGGAGATCAAGCTCCTCGCCGGTGGCGGGCTGATCCAGCTCCCGGCGTCCTACCGGGACCTCCAGCACCCCGAGGTCTCCAAGCTGCTGAACAAGTACGTCCGCTCACCCGGTCACGACGCCGAGTCGCGGATCAAGCTGCTGAAGCTCGCGTGGGACGCGCTCGGCAGCGAGTTCGCCGGCAGGCACGACCAGTACGAGCGCTTCTACCACGGCTCACCCCACGTCTACCTCCCCGCGCTGGTGCGCGAGGGAGATCCCGAGTCCTACGCGGCGCTGGCCAGACGGTGCCTCGACGGCTACGGCCTCGAAGAGCTCTGAGAACACCATCCACCGAAAGGAACCAGTCATGGCCGCGACCGAGACCCGCACCAGCCCCACACTCGCGACGAAGCTGCAGCCCGGCGTGCTCGCCGGGTTCCGGATCGTCGTGTCGTTCCTCTTCATCCTGCACGGCACCATGGGCCTGTTCGGCGCCTTCGGCGGCGTCGACGGTCAGGGCGGCACCGTGTCGTTCCCGACGTTCCCGGACTTCTGGGGCAGCGCTATCCCGTTCGGCACCGGCATCCTGATCCTGCTGGGCCTCTTCACCCGGCCCGCCGCGGTGCTCGCGTCCGGCTCGATGGCGTTCGCGTACTTCGTCGTGCACATCCCGATGGGCGGCCTGTGGCCGTTGCAGAACGGCGGCGAGCTCGCCGCGATGTTCAGCTGGATCTTCCTGCTCATCGCGGCCTTCGGCCCTGGTGCTCTCGCGCTGGACAACCTGCGTCGCAAGGCATCATGACCGGCGGCGTAACCCACGGCGCCCTGCTGCGGACCTACCTGGGTCCGCAGCGGGCGAGCGTCGTGGTGATGGCGGTGCTGCTGCTCTGCTCGATCGCACTCGAGATCGCGGAGCCGCGCATCGCCGCCTTCTTCATCGAGTCCGTGCAGCTCGGCCGCGCGGAGAGCACGCTCGTCGGCATCTCGCTGGTGTTCCTCGCGGTCGCCGCGTTCCGCCAGCTCGCCAAGGTCATCGCGGCCTACGCGTCGGAACGCGTGTCGTGGACCGCGACCAACGCCGCGCGCGAGGACCTCGCCGCGCACGTGCTGAGCCTCGACCTCGGCTTCCACGAGTCGCGCTCGCCGGGTGAGCTGATCGAGCGCATCGACGGCGACGTCAACCAGGTCGCCGAGTTCTTCTCCAGTCTGATCGTGCACCTCATCGGCAACGCGGTGCTGGTGCTGGGGATTCTCGGCGCGTTGACGTTCGTCGACTGGCGCATCGGGCTGACGTTCGCCGCGATCACGCTGCTGGGGTACTTCTTCCTCGCCCAGGTCGCCGGGGTCGCGACCGTCAAGTGGGAGGCCGACCGCGAGCAGAGCGCCAAGTTCTTCGGCTACGTCAGCGAGTCCATGCGCGCGACCGAGGACCTGAAGTCGTCCAACGCCACCGAGTACGCGTTGTCCCGGTTCCACAAGCACCTGCGCTCGTGGCTGCCGGTGAAGGTGCGGGCCGAGGGCTGGGGCAGTGCGATCTGGGTCGTGCTGTCGCTGGTGTTCACGGCCGGATCGGCGTTCGCGTTCGGCTACGGCGGGTTCTTCTACCAGAACGGCACCGTGTCGCTGTCCGGTGTCTTCCTGATCATCGCGTACGCCACGATGCTCAACACCCCGATGGAGGTGCTGCGCCACCAGGTGCAGGCGTTGCAACAGGCATCGGCCGCCATCCGGCGCATGGCTGAGCTGTTCGGGCACAAGCCGACGATCCTCGACGGGACCCGCACGCTGCAGAAGGGCGCGTTGTCCGTCCGGTTCGACCACGTCACGTTCTCCTACCAGGACAAGAAGATCCTGGACGAGCTGACGTTCGAGGTCCCCGCGGGCACGTCGTTCGGTCTCGTCGGACGCACCGGCGCCGGCAAGTCGACCATCGCGCACCTGATGTTCCGCATGTACGACCCGGTCCAGGGCCGGGTCTTGCTCGGTGAGGTCGACACGCGGGATGCCACGCTGTCGTCGTTGCGCTCGCAGGTCGGGTTCGTGACGCAGGACGTGCAGGTGTTCGACGCGACCCTGCGTGAGAACCTGACGTTCTTCGACCGCAGCGTGGACGACTCGCTACTGCTGTCCGTTTTGGACACTCTGGAGCTGCGGCCGTGGCTCGACGGCCTGCCGGACGGGTTGTCGTCGCGGATCTCGCCCAGCTCGCTGTCCGCGGGCCAGGCGCAGCTGCTCGCGCTGGCGCGGGTGTTCCTCAAGGATCCCGGCCTGGTGATCCTGGACGAGCCGTCGAGCAAGCTGGACCTGGTCACCGAGGCCATGGTCGAGCGCGCGCTGGACCGCATGCTGGCCGGCCGGACGTCGATCATCATCGCGCACCGCCTCGACACGATCCTGCGCACCGACCACACGCTGGTGCTGAGCCAGGGCGCGGTCGTCGAGCACGGCGTGACCGCCGACCTGCTGGCCGATCCGGACTCCCACCTGTCCGAGCTCTACCGCGTTGGGCGGGTGCTGCAATGAAGAACGACTCCGTACCGCCGACACTGACGTTCCTGTGGCGGCTGATCACCTACAGCCCGTGGCGCTACCTCGCGGCCGCGGGCGGCTGGGCGTTGTTCCACCTGTGGCCGCTGCTGCCGGGTGTGCTGGGCAAGCTGCTGTTCGACGTGCTGGAAGGCCGGGCCGCGCCGGGCATCACGGTGTGGACGCTGGTCGCGATCGTCGTCGCCGCGGGTCTTGCGCGATGTGCGGCGATCATCGGCGCGACCGTCGCGTGGGCGGGCTGGTACCTCCGCGCCCGCGGCCTGGTGCAACGCAACCTGCTCGCGCGGGTGTTCAGACTGCCTGGCGCGCAGGCGATGCCGACGAACGTCGGCGAGAGCATCTCGACGGTGCGGGACGACAGCGACGCCATCGCGTTGATGGGCGGCTGGGGCTTCGACATGATGTCCGGCCTCATCTTCGCGGGCGGCGGGATGATCATCCTGCTCAGCGTCGACGTGAAGATCACGCTGATCGTCATGGTGCCGCTGGCGATCGTGCTGGGGCTGGCCCAGTTCGCACGGGCGCGGGCGTACCGGATCCGCGAGCAGAGCCGCGACGCGACGGCCAAGGTCACCGGCACCATCGGCGAGATCGTCGTCGCTGTGCGCGCGATCAAGGCCGCCAACAAGGAGAAGGAAGTCGTCGAACGGCTCCGCGCGGACAACCGGGTGCGCAAGACCGCGATGATCCGCGACAAGGTGCAGAGCCTCGCGATCGACTCCGTCTTCAACAGCACCGCGTCGCTCGGCGCCGGCCTGACGTTGCTGGTCGCGGCAGGTCAGATGCGCGGCGGCGACTTCACCATCGGCGACTTCGTGCTGTTCTCCACGTACCTCATGCAGGTCGCGGACTACACCGCGTTCATGGGCTTCCTCGTGCGCACCTACCAGCAGTCCGGCGTGTCCTTCGTGCGCGCGGCCGCGCTGTTGCAGGGCGCGCCGCCGATGACCCTGGTCGACCACCACCCGCTGCACCTGCGTCACGACCCGCCGCCGCCCGCGCCGTACCCGGACGTCGAACCGTTGCGGGAGCTCGAGGTGCGCTCGCTGACCCACGTGTTCCCCGGCTCCGGCGGCATTCGAGACGTGTCGATGACGCTGCGAAGAGGCACCGTCACGGTGGTGACCGGCGAGGTCGGGTCGGGCAAGACGACGTTGCTCCGCAGCGTGCTCGGTCTGTACGCGGCGCAGGACGGCGAGGTCCGGTGGAACGGGTCCCGCGTCGATCCGGGTGACTTCATGATCCCGCCGCGCGTCGCGTACACGCCGCAGAACCCGGCGCTGCTCTCCGGCTCCATCAGGGAGAACATTCTGCTCGGGCTGCCAGAGGACGGCCTGGAGCGCGCGGTGCAGATGGCCGTGCTCGGGCCGGACGTCGAGCGGCTCGACGACGGCCTGGACACCGAGATCGGGGTACGCGGCGTCCGGCTGTCCGGTGGGCAGGTGCAACGGACCGCCGCCGCACGGATGTTCGCGCGCAAGCCGTCGCTGCTCGTGATGGACGACCTGTCGAGCGCGCTGGACGTGACGACCGAGCAGGAGCTGTGGCGGCGCATCTTCGCCACGGACGCGACCTGTCTGGCGGTGTCGCACCGGCCCGCCGTGCTCGAACGCGCGGACCAGGTGCTGCTGCTCAAACAGGGCCGGGTGATCGCGGCCGGTCCGCTCGCCGAACTGCTGGAGACGTCCGCGGACATGCGGATGCACTACCGACTGCCGAGGGAGTGACCGTGTCCGCGAAAGTGATCATCGTCGGCGCCGGGCCGACGGGCCTGGCGCTCGCGGCCGAGCTGGCCGAGGCCGGGATCGACTGCCACGTCCTGGAGAAGCGCTCGCAGAAGGCGGAGTTGTCGCGCGCGTTCACGATGGAGCCGCGCACGATGGAGCTGCTGGACATGCGCGGCCGCGTCGAAGGTGTGCTCGAGCACGGCAGGCCGTGCCAGCACCCGCCGGTCGGCGACGAGGACGGCTACCTCGACTACGGGCTGCTCGACACGCGGTTCCCGTTCAGCCTGATCATCCCGCAGCACCGCACGGAGAGCGTGCTGCAGGAGGCCGCCGAGAAGGCGGGTGCCCAGATACGCACCGGTGTCGCGGTCGTCGGGCTGCGGCAGGACGCGGAAGGCGTCGAGGTCGACCTCAGCGACGGCACGACCGAACGCGCGGAGTACGTCGTCGGGTGCGACGGCGTGAACAGCAAGGTGCGCGAGCTGATCGGCGTCGACTTCGACGGCTGGAACTACGAGGACTCCGTGATCATGGGGGACTGCAAGCTGCGCAACCCACCGGTCCCCAACGCCTACGCGCGGATCAGCAAGCGCGGCATGGCGGCGGTGTTCCCGTTCCAGGACGACACGTACCGCGTGATCGTGTTCGACCACGAGAAGATGAAGCTGCCCGCGGACCTGCCGCTGCCGCTGGAGGACGTGCGGGAGAGCTGCACGGCCCTGCTGGGCATGGACATCGAGCCGTACGACCCGGTGTGGCTGTCGCGGTTCCGCAGCTCGCAGCGGCACGCCAAGAAGTACCGCGTGGGCAGGGTGCTGCTGGCCGGCGACGCGGCACACACGCACATCCCCTCTGGGGGACAAGGACTTCAGACGGGCATTCAGGACGCGTTCAACCTCGGGTGGAAGCTCAGAGCCGAGATCGAGGGCTGGGCGCCGGACGGGCTGCTGGACAGCTACGAGGCCGAGCGCTACCCGATCGCGGCGGAGACGTTGCGCAAGACCGACATCTCGTTCCGCTTCGAGACGTCCAACGGCGTCGCCGCGCGGGCGATCCGCTGGGTCGTGCAGCAGCTCGTGCGGTTCGACTGGTTCCAGCGCGCGAACCTCGAACACCTGTCCGGCCTGACGCTGCGGTATCCCGGCAAGGGCTGGGTGGGCAAGAGGGTCCCCGACCGGCCCGTGCGCGACGGATCCCGGCTGTACGAACACTTCCGTGCCGGCCTGCCCGTCCTCATCGGACCGGGCCACCTGGAGCTGTCCGAACCGCTCGGCCGCGGCTGCCCGCCGTTCGTGCTGGTGCGTCCCGACGGCTACGTGGCCTGGGCCGGAACCGAGAGCGAGCTGAGACTCCAGCCGCCAACACTACTTCTACACAGCCAGCGAGTGTGAGGGGAACGCAGCATGCAGAGCTATTCCGCGGAGTCCTACGGCGAAGCCATTGCTGCGGTCTTCGACTTCATCAACGACAACCCCGCCGAGGTCGCCAGCATCGTCGGCTTCCTCAAGGGGTACGTGGGTGACGGTCCCGTGCTGGAGGCCGGCATCGGCACCGGCCGCATCGCGATCCCGCTGGCCGCCGAAGGCGTCGAGCTGTACGGCGTCGACATCAGCAAGGAGATGGTCGACCAGCTGCTCGCCAAGCCCGGTGCGGAGAAGATCACCGTCGAGGTCGGCGACATGAACGACATCGACTTCGGCAAGCAGTTCTCGATGGTGTTCCTCGCGCAGGGCACGTTCGGTGCGCTGCTGACCGAGGAGGCGCAGCGCCGGTTCCTGCAGGGCGCGCGCAAGCAGCTCGCGGCCGGCGGGAAGCTCGTGATCGAGACCATGGAGGTCGACGACACCCGCTTCACCCACGACCAGTACTGCACGACCTCGCTGCTCGACGTCACGCACGTCGTGCTCAGCGCCGCCATCCGCGAGCCGGAGGCGCAGCTGCTGAGCATCCAGAACGTTCTGCTGACGCCGCACGGGATCCAGCTCTACCCGGTGAAGTTCCGGTACTACACGGCCACCGAGCTCGACGGCATGGCGGCCGAGGCCGGACTGCGGCTGCTCGAGCGGTACTCCGACTGGGACTCCGCCGAGTACAAGTCCGGCGACCTGCGGCACATCTCGGTATACGGCGCAATCTGATCCCTGGGAAGGAAAAGAGCAATGACCACGTTACGCAGATCGCTGCGCCGGACCGTCGCACTCGTGCTCGCCGCGGCCGCGGTCGCCGCCTGTGCACCGAGCCGCGCGAGCACCAACGCCAAGGGCGAGATGACGGTGCTCGGTGACACGGAGGCGCTCGGACTGGGGATCGCCACGCCGTACGCGACCATCGACAAGCAGGGCAACCCGGTCGAGATCGGCGTGCGGCTCACCGAGAAGGCGCTCGACGGACTGCCGCAGGGCGACGCGCCGTCGATGTACGTGCTCAACTTCCCGGAAGAGGCGGCGAAGACGCCCGTCAAGAACCTCATGCTGAACTGGTACCCGAAGGGCCGCAAGCCCGCGGAGCTCTTCGGCGAGCCGCAGCTGGCGTTCCACTTCTACACGATCGACCACGGCGAGGCCATGGGCATCAACCCCAAGGCCGAGACCGCCAAGGCCAACAACCTGCTGGACCCCAAGTACGTCGCGAAGGACTTCATCGCCGAGCCCGGTGACCCGGTCGAGAAGACCGTGCCCGCCATGGGTCTGCACTGGCTGGACTCCACCCGCGAGTTCGGGCCGGGCAAGCCGGAGTTCTCCGAGGTCTTCGTGTACGGCTCGTGGGACAGCAAGATGATCTTCCTGGAGCCGCTGGCGACGCGGAAGTACCTGCTGACCAAGCCGAACCTCACGGCCGAGGTCAAGCAGCCCGCCGCGTTCCAGAAGGACGCCTACTACCCGACGAAGTACACCATCCGGTGGGACGGCGAGCTCCAGCAGTACGTGATCGCGCTGACCAACCTGACGAAGAGGCAGGGCTCGTAGCGATGCCTTCGCCCGACGAGGATCTGGAGCTGCTGGTCGGCATCCGGCACTTCGAGCTGGCGCTGCTCCGGATGTTCGACGAAGGCAAGCTCAACGGCACCACGCACACCTGCCTCGGCCAGGAGTACGTCCCGGTCGCACTGGCCCCCTTGCTGGACGGGGACTTCGTGCTCAGCAACCACCGGGGTCACGGGCACTACCTCGCGCACACCCGTGACCCCGAGGGGCTCCTGGCGGAGATCATGGGCCGCGCCGGCGCCGTGTGCAACGGCGTCGGCGGCAGCCAGCACGTGCACACCGAGGGGTTCCTCTCCACCGGCGTGCAGGGGCAGAGCCTGCCGCTGGCGGTGGGGATCGGGTTGCACCACAAGAGAATCGGCTCCGGTCAGATCGCCGTCGCGTACGTCGGCGACGGCACGTGGGGCGAGGGAACCGTGTACGAGGCGCTGAACATGGCGTCGCTGTGGCAGGTTCCGGTGCTCGTCGTCGTGGAGCACAACGGGATCGCGCAGTCCACGCCGACCGCGCTGGAGATGGCCGGGAACATCGGCGATCGGGCGCGGGCGTTCGGAGTGGACTTCCTGTCTGTGTCCTCAAAGGACGTATCCGAGATCCGGTCGCTGGTCTCGCCGGTGATCGCTCGGGTTCGCGACGAGCACCGGCCCGCGGTCATCGAGTTCCGGACGACTCGGGTCGGTCCGCACAGCAAGGGCGACGACACGCGGTCGGCTGACGAGATCGCTTCGGTGCGTGCTGCCGACTGGTACGCGGCTCTGGCCGACCGGCCGGGGTTCGCGGAGCTGGACGCGCGGGTGCGGGAGTCGGTGGACCGGATGGTCGCCGAGGTGGAGGCGCGGGCGTTGTCGTCGTGGGACGGCCTGGTTGAGGCGGGGGTGGCGGGATGGGCTTGAACCACCTGGTCGCGGACATCCTGCGGGTGCCGGTGGAGTCGGTCGGTGACGAGACCGGCACCGCCACCACGTCCGCGTGGAGCAGCCTGCGGCACGTGGAGATCGTCGTCGGTGTCGAGAAGACCTACGGCGTGAAGCTGACGCCGCGCGAGGCGCGCTCGTGCCGTTCGGTGCGCGCGTTGCGGCAAGTGTTGTCAGGGAAGGGGATCACGGCATGACCCCGGCGCCGCGTGTGGTCGAGAACCTGAACCGCGCACTGCACCGGCTCTTCGCCGAGCGCGCGGACCTGCACCTGCTGGGCGAGGACGTGCTCGACCCGTACGGCGGCGCGTTCAAGGTCACCAAGGGCCTGTCGTCCGGTTTCCCGGACCGCGTGCTGACGACACCGTTGAGCGAGGCGGGCATCGCCGGTGTCGCAGCCGGGCTCGCCGTGGCCGGTGACCAGGTCGTGCTGGAGGCCATGTTCGGCGACTTCGCCGCGTTGATGTTCGACCAGATCCTCAACATGGCCTCGAAGTCCGTGACGATGTACGGGCGGCCCAAAGCCATGCGCGTGCTGGTGCGCTGCCCGGTCGGCGGCAACCGCGGCTACGGCCCCACGCACAGCCAGAGCGTGCAGAAGCACTTCATGGGCATCCCCAACCTCGGGTTGTACGAGGCCACGCCGTTCCACGACGCGTACCCGCTGATGGCGCACGCGCTGGACCACGGCCCGTCGATCCTGTTCGAGGACAAGGTCCTCTACACGCGCCGGCTGTTCCAGGACGGCGTGGTGTCGGACCACTTCCGCTACTCGCTCGTCGGTGGCGCCACGGGCTGGGCGCACGTCACCTCGGGCGCACCGGCCGATGTCGTGATCATCTGCCCAGGTGGTGTGGCACATCGGGCACTGGAAGCGGCGGAGGCGTTGCGCGAGCAGGGCGTCTCGGCGCACCTGCTGGTGCCCGCCCAGCTCTACCCGCTCGACGTCGAACCCGTGCTGCCGCTGATCTCCGGACGCGTCGTCGTCGCCGAGGAGAGCACGGCGGGCGGCACGTGGGGCTCGGACGTCGCCGCGGTGCTGCACGAACGCTTGTGGGGCAAACTGTCCGCCCCCGTCCTGCGCCTCTCCTCGGCCGACTCGATCATCCCCAGTGCCCGCCACCTGGAAGAACGCGTCCTCCTCAACTCCCACCACATCGTCACCGCGCTGGGACGCGACCACTGCGAAGCACCTCAGGCCGTGCCAGAGGTGACGGCAGGCGCGCCGGTGACCGCGCCCAAGCTGAACAACAACGACACCACGTACCTGGTGCTGGGGTGGCTGGTCGAGGACGGTGCGAAGGTCGAGCCGGGGACGGCGATCCTCGAGCTGGAGACGTCGAAGGCGATCGAGGAGATCGAGGCGACGGAGGCCGGGTACCTGCGCATTCACGTCCAGCAGGGCGTGGAGGTCGAGGTCGGCGCGCTGCTGGCGGAGATCGTCGGTGCGAAGACCGCGGTCGCGAAACCAGAAGTCCCGAAGCAGCGCACGCACAGCCTGGACCGGGCGCAGCAGGGCACCGCGATGGTGGTCAGCAAGGCGCACCAGGAGGTCCCGGCCGCGTTCACCGCGATCGAGGTGCGGGTCGACGCGCTGCTGGAACGGTTGCGCCAGCTCAGCGACGAGACGGGCGCCGAGGTGGGCGTGCCGGAGGCCGTGGTGAAGGCGGTGGCGGGCGCGCACGCCGACTTCGGCACGTTGTTCGGCAGCCTGGTCGACGACACGACGGTCGCGCTGGTCGACACCCCGCACGTCGCCGTGACGCTGGACGCCGGCAAGGGCCTCTACGCGCCGGTGATCCGCGACTGCACCGACCGGTCCATTGTGGACATCTCGGACGACATGATGGACTTCCGGATGAAGGCGTGGCGCGGCGAGTTCGCCGCGGCCGAGCTGACCGGCGGTTCGATCACGGTGTCGCTGAACACCGACGACGACGTGCTGCTGGTGCAGCCCATCGTGATGTGGCCCCAGCTGTGCATGTTGTCGGTGGGCGGGCTCCGGAACCAGGTCGTTCTGGAAGACGACGGGCCCAGCAACACCACGGTCGTCACGCTCGGCCTGGCGTACGACCACCGCGTCGTGAACGGCGCCGAGGCCGTGGCGTTCCTCCGCGCGGTCGCGGACAGCCTGCGCAAGCCGGATCGGTTGGAGAAGCTGGTGAGCCTCTGATGGCGTTCGGACTGGTCGCGTTCGGCACGGCGCTCGGCGAGCAGGTCGCCGTCAAGGACGTCGTCGCCGACTACACGGAGGACGTCGAGCGGGTGCTCGGCTACGGCTACGACTACGTGCACCGCTCGGACCAGCACCTGACCGATCTCGCGGTCGAGGCGGGCGCGAAGGCGCTCGAGAGTGCAGCGGTCGATCCCAGAACCGTTGACCTGCTGGTATTCGCGATCACGGACATCGCGGACTACCTGTACTGGGACGCGGCCGCATCGGTCGCGCACCGGCTGGGCCTGCGCCGCGCGGAAGCCGTTCTCATCGACCAGGGCTGCGTCGGCGGCGTCACGGCGTTCGACGCGCTGGCTGGCCGCTTCGCCACGCACCCCACCTGCAAGACGGCACTGGTGATCGGCGCGAACCGCACCACCGAGCTGTACATGAACCGCTTCGACACGAACTCGCTGCTGTTCTCGGACGGCGCCGCCGCCGCGGTGGCAACGCGAGACGCGCTCACGTTGACCTGGCGTTCGTCACACGCCGAAACCGATGGCAGCTACGCGGATTTCTTCCGCATGGACGTCGGTGGCGGTGCCAGGCCGTTCCAGCAGGGTGACCCGCCTGCCGTGCGCGACGCGTGGGACATCATGAGCTACTTCGACTACGAAGTAGAGCGGTTCTCGGTTTTCGCCGCAGAGATCAACGATCGCACCGCGCGCGCCGTGCACCGGGTGTGCAAGCAGGCAGGCGTCTCCGAGGACGACCTCGGCTGGTTGGTGCTGCTCAACGACAATCCGCGCGTGCTCACCGAGCAGGCCGACCTCATCGGTGTGCCGGTCGAGCGCACGAACCTGAGGTGGGCGACGCAGCACGGCCACTTCGGTGCTGCCGATCACTTGTTCGCATTGGCGGAGCTCAGCGCCTCGGGCGAGCTGAAACGAGGTGACCTGGTCGCTCTCGCCGCCAACGGGCGCGGAATGCACTGGGCCGCAACGTTGCTGACGGCGTGATCTGACCAGTTTCTGGCCACTCCGCTTACTCCACTTAGGTCTTGTTCTCCGGGACCCCTCCCGAGCGCGGCGCCACATGGTAGACCGTGATCGATACGGGAGGTGGGGATGTCGTACGCGGTCGGCGAGAGCAGGAGCAGGGCGGCTGCCGACCGGTTGCTCGAGGTGGCGGGGCCGCACGTGTACCGGCGCAACCCGTTCCGGGTGACCGGCCTGGCCACCGACGCGCGCGCACGCGAGGTGCGGCAGCGCAGGCAGACCGTGCTGGGCGCCATCGACCTCGGCGCGGCTGCGACGGTCGGAGACAAGCGCCTGCCGCTGCCCGCGACGCCGTCCGCGCAGGACGTGCGCAGCGCGTTCGACGCGCTCGAACGCGCTGACCAGCGGCTCGTCGACGAGCTGTTCTGGTGGTGGGGCGAGCCCGGTGCGTGCGGCTGCGAGCCGGAGGTGCACGAACTGCACGACACGGCCGTCGAGGCGCACGCGACGGTCCTCGACCTCGAGGCCGCGGGCAAGACCAGTGAACGGGGCGACCGCTGGGCGGACGCGGCCGACTCGTGGATGGACGCGCTCGACCACGACGGGTTCTGGCGCCACGTGCTGCACCGGGTCGGCGTGTTGTCCGACCGCAGGCTCGACGAGTCCACTGTGGATGGTCTGAGGGGTGCCATGCCGAAGGCGCTGCTCGCACCGCAGGTGGCGCTGGCCAGGGACAACTCTCCGGAGCTCGCCGCGTTGCTCGCGGTGTGGGACGTCGACGAGAGCGTCATCGAGGACGCCCGCAACGCCGCGGCGGCACCGAGGATCGACATGATCACGAAGCAGATCAACGAGATCAGCGCCCTGCTCGACGCGGGCAGCGCCTACTCGGCGAGCAAGCGCGCGCTGGTCGAGTTCCCGGCCGCCGCCGTGCAGCTGGACATCCTGCTGCCGTACCAGAGTTTTCGCAGGTCGGCGAAACTGCGCAACCGCATGGCCGTGCTGATGAACAACTGCGCGCTGAAACTCGCGAGTGAGCACGCGAAACTGGGCACCGACCTGTTCAACAGCGCGCTGGACCTGGCCACCGAGGCGACCGACAAGCGGACCATCGAGCAGAACCTGGCGAGCCACCGCACCATCGCGCAGTACCCGGTGAGCCAGCAGGCGCAGATCGAACGGGTGCTCCAGCAGCTCCAGAACCAGCAGCGGTACGCGGCTCCTCCGTCATCCGTCCCGGCTCGCCCGCCGCTGCCGCACACCTGGCTCGCGAACCTGTCGTTCATCACCGCGTTCATCGCCGGCCTGGTGCTGCTGCTGGTCGTGCGCTGGGACTACCCGACGTGGGCGGCCGCGATCGCGACGACCGTGCTCGCGCCGTTCCCGATCACCCTCATCTACGCGCACACCCGCGAGCGCGTCCCGCCTGGACTGTTCGTTCTCTTCGGCATCGTCGTGTCCGTCTTGGCGTACAGGATGGTCGGGACGGTCTTCGAGGTCCGTGGTGACGCGTTCCTGTGGTGCCTCGGCACGTTCATCGTCACGTCACCTTTCACCATCGCGATCGGCAAGTCGTGGGCAGAACGCAGGGAGTACCGATGAGCAGGTGGTCGCGAACCGAGCGAGCGCAACGGCGCCACCACCCCCAGTTCCGGATCGCCGAACCCGACTGGACCGCCGCGGAACGCGAGCGGCTCACCAGCCTGGTCGGTGACCTCACCGTGCCTCAGGGGATCGGAGCGGCGCTGGGAGAAGGGGATCTCGCCAGCGCCGCGACGAGCCTCTGGCGGGCCCGGCGCAGAGTCGCCAGGCTCGCTGACGAGCGCGAGGCCAAGCGCATCGGCCGGTTCCTCGAGAACAGCCAGGAGGAGTTCGACCGGGCGGGCGTGGTGGTGCAGGACCACGACGGCACCGAGTACGACCCAGGGCTGTCGCTGGAGGTGCTGATGTTCCAGGACGACCCGGCGCTGTCCAGGGAGGTCGTCGTCGAGACCGTGCGTCCGTCGGTCTACCTGCTCGGCAAGCGCATCCAGATGGGCCAGGTCATCGTCGGCGGCCCCGAGAACGGCTCAGGAAACGGCAAGGCGGAGGAAGCCCGTGCGTGACAGCATCGACTTCGGCATCGACCTGGGCACCACCAACAGCGCGATCGCCGTGGTGCACGACGGCGAGGCGCAGGTCATCAAGAACAACGACGGCTGGGAGTACACGCCGTCCGCGGTGTGGATCCCCAGGGAGGGCGTGACGAACGTCGGCCGCAGCGCACGTGACCGCCTGCACCGCGAGATGGACAACGTGCACGCCGAGTTCAAGCAGGAGATGGGACTCGAGGGCGCTGTCCGCACCTTCCGCAAGTCCGGCATCTCGCTGACGCCGCCGCAGCTCTCCGCCGAGGTGCTCAAGTCGCTGCGCGCGGACGCCGCGTCCCGGTTCGGCGAACCGCCGCGGGCCGCCGTGATCACCGTGCCGGCCGCGTTCCGCCTGCACGAGAACAACGCCACCAGCCTGGCCGCCGAGCTCGCCGGGTTCGGCGCCTGCCCGCTGGTGCAGGAACCGACAGCCGCCGCGTTCGCCTACGGCTTCCAGAACGAGAGCGCGGACGCCTGCTGGATGGTCTTCGACTTCGGCGGCGGCACGTTCGACGCCGCGGTCGTCAGCACGCACGACGGCGAGCTCAGGGTGCTCGACCACGAGGGCGACCCGCACCTCGGCGGCAAGCTCATCGACTGGGCCATCGTCGAACGCGTCCTCGCGCCCGCGGTGGCCCGCGAGTTCGGCCTCACCGACTTCACCAGGGACAACCCGGCCTGGCGGCTGAACTTCTACCGGTTGAAGTGGGCTGCCGAGGAAGCGAAGATCTCGCTCTCCCGCAACGAGAAGGCGGTGCTGTACGCCGAGATCGACCTCGGCGACGGCGACACCGAGACGTTCGAGTACACGCTGCACCGCGACGAGGCCGACCGGGTCGCCGAGCCGTACTACCTGCGTGCGATCAACCTGTGCAGGGCCGCGTTGAGCAAGGCGAACCTGCACACCGGCGACATCGACCGGCTCCTGCTGGTCGGCGGCGCGACGCTCGCACCCGGCCTCCGTGAACGGCTCGCGGATCCCGTGGCCGGCATGGGGATCGAGCTGGACCACATCCAGGACCCGACCACGGTCGTCGCCCGCGGCGCGGCGGTGTTCGCCAGCACGGTGCCGCTCGCGATGCCGAAGGTCCGTCCGGCAGCGGGTGAGTTCAGCGCGGACCTGCGGTATCCGTTGAAGACGAGCCTGCTCACGGCGTCCGTCGTCGGCAGGGTCGAGAGCGCGCCGCCGCAGGACATGACCCGTTTCGCGATCCAGTTGGACAACCCGGACGGCATGCCGCCGTTCCGCAGCGCCAAGGTGCCGCTCGACGCGCAGGGCAACTTCCTGGTCGACGTGAAGCTGGCCGAGAAGACCGCGTCGACGTTCACCCTGTTGCTGGTCAACGACTCCGGCGGCACCGAGAAGATCACGCCGAGGTCCGTCAAGATCACGCACTGGCCGCAGGAACCGGGCGGCCAGGTGCTCACGAACTCGATCGGCCTGGCCGAGGCGGACCGCAAGTTCGCTCCGATCCTGCGCAAGGGCTCGCGGCTGCCCGCGAAGGAACGCGCCACCTTCTACACGACGGCCGCGTTGCACCGCACGGACACCACGACGTTCATCAAGATCCCGATCGTCGAGGGCGAGCAGCCGGTCGCGGACCGCAACCTCCAGGTCGGGTTGATCGAGATCTGGCCGAAGGACGTGCGCATCGACCTGCCGCAGGGCAGCGAGGTCGAGGTCACCATCGAGGTCGACGAGTCGCGCCGCGTCACCGTCGTCGCCGACGTGCCGCTGGTCGACGAGCAGTTCGAGGCCGAGATCGACCTGACCAACGTCCGCGCCCGCGACACCGACGACCTCGAACGCGAGCTCACCGAGGTGCGCAGGCGCATCGACGAGCTGCGCGACTCCGCGGGCAGGACCGGTTTCCGGCCTGCTCTGGACAAGCTCGACCAGATCGACGGTGAGCAGCGGGTCGTGCTCGCCGAGACCGCGGTCCGCGCCGCCAGGAGCGATGCGGGCAGTGCTGCCGCGGCCGACCAACGCCTGCGCGAGCTCCAGGCAGAGCTCGACGGGGTGGAGGCGGACGTCGAGCTGCCTGCGTTGCGCGAGGAGCTGGACGCGCTGATCAAGCGCTGCCGCCAGCTCGTCGACCGGCTCGGCAACGCCGACGACCGCACCGAGTTCGACGAGATCGCCCGCCGCGCTTCCCTGGCCCGCACGGCCGACGAGATCGAGGCGGTGCTGGAGCGAGCGGCGGACCTGCAGACCATGTTGATGAAGCGCGAGGGCACCTTCGACATCGGGCTCTTCTTCTACTTCAAGGAGAACCAGCACCGCATGACGTCGCCGGCGCGCGCACGGGCGCTGATCGGGGAGGGCGACCGGGCGATCGCCACCGAGGACTTCGACGCGCTGATCGGCATCAACCAGCAGCTGCGCCAGCTGTGGCCCGCTGATCTCCAGGAACCGAGTGCCGGCGTCTCGAGCCAGCGGAACGGGCGTGGCTGGTGAGCAACGCGTTCACACGGGAGCTGAGCCGGTCCGAGGCCGCCGAGCTGGCGCGGGACGGCAAGTACGAGTCGGCCGTGCGCATCCTCGAAGGCCTCGACGACGACTCGGCTGCCACCCTCGACCTGCTCGCCAGGGTGCACGCGCAGCGCGGCGACCTCACCGCTGCTGACGCGGTGTGGCAGCGGCTGCTCGAGGTCACTCCCGGCCACGCGTCGGCGTTGTCCGGACGGCTGTTGATCGCCGAGATCCGGTCGGGCAACCGCCGTGCGCGGCCTCTTCCGCTGGTAGCCGTGGGTGGTGCTGCGGCCGCGGTGTTGCTGCTGGCCGGGACGGTCGCGGTCATCGCTTCACCCTCGTCCTCGCCTGGCCCGGTTGCCGTGGACGAGGCGGTGCAGGTGACGACCTCGGCCTCCGCTGTGCCGTCCGATGATGCTCGGGTTGATGCGGAAGCGGCGGCGCGGCTCGACGCGTTGGCGGCCGGGTTGGCCGGGCCGGGAGTGAAGCTGGAGAAGCGGAAGCAGGACGTCCAGGTCGTCTTCGACGAGGGACTGTTCCTGCCTGACGGCACCGAGCTCACGGCGAGCGGCCGGGACGCGCTCGTGCGGTGGGGCGAGGTGTTGCGCGGCAAGGAAGTCCGGGTCACCGTGCTCGGGCACGGCGTCACCGTCGACGGCGAACCCTCCACCGGTGGTTCGACCGTTGCGCTGGGGCGTGCGGCATCTGCTGCTGAAGTGCTGGCTCAGGTGAGCGGGCGGCCGATGACGTCGTTCGCGATCATGTCGGCTGACCAGTCTGCGGCGCCTCACCAGGGCAGCGGGGACGACGTTCGTGCCCGCAACCGCACGATCAGTCTGCTCGTGGAGCCGTCCGGCTCGTGAACGCCCGCCATGCGTTTGCGGAGAAGGTGAGTTGGGGACCGGTAGCGTGCTTGGAGTCGCGGATGCGCACGGCCTCGGCGAACGCCACCTCGACGCAACTGCCCTCAGGCGTGCCATCGCTGTAGCTGCTCTTGCGCCACGTGTGCTCCGGGGTCATCTGGGTCCTCTCGCGGTCGGCTGAGGTACTGCATCAGCAGGCTCCGCGATTGTCCCTCATCCAAAGCGATCTCATCCAGGTGGTTGAACAGGTCCTTGCTGCGGGCGACAGCCTCCACGCTCTGGGCGAACAGCTGGCCGATGAGCGTTTCGGCGAAGGCCACCGGCCTGTCTTTCTCGTATTCCCAAAGGGTGTAGCTCCCGCCGATCGCTCCGCGCTCACCGGTCGAGGCGGGCACGATGCGGATGGCGTGGGTCTTGAAGAGCAGTCGGCTGATCTGCTCCTCCATGACCCGAGCGCCACCCACCTGCAGCATCAAAGCTTGCTCGTGCAGGTAGAAGGTGCAGTCGGGCCTGTGTTCGCGCTGAAGGATGGCTTGGCGCTGTATTCGGAACTGCACGAAGGACTCGATCTTGTCCTCGGGGATCAGACCCCGCTGCCTGAACAACGCGCGTGCGTAGTCCTCGGTCTGGAGCAAGCCGTGTATGAAGGTCTGGTCATAGCTCGTGATCTTGGTGGCTGATCCTTCGGCGAACACCAAGGTGCGGAGGTTCTCCGGCACCTGCACGAAGTACGCGTCGAAGGCACGCCGGTAGCGGTTGAGGAACTGCTCGGCGAAGGTTCGGCTGCGCTTGCAGGTGGTCAGGTACTGGACGATGTCGATCTCGCTGGCGCGGACCTTGCCGTTTTCGACGTTGGAGACTTTGGTCTGGTGCCAGCCGAGCACGTAGCCCATTTCCGTGCCGGTGTAGCTGGTGTGTTTTTCGCGCAGGTGCCGCAGCTCGTCGCCGAGGTCTCGGCTGTACGGCGTGGAGGGCGTCGGCGTCATGGCTTGGAGTTTCGGGTATGCGCTGGGGACATGGACCGCCCCGTTCGAGTGAGTACCGGATTCTCTTTGTTGTTAGTGGAGTCCGGGGAGGACTGGTTCGGGTTCGCGGGTGTAGACGCGGCCGGTGGGGCTGACACATTTGAATGTGCCTGGACGGGGTTGGGTGATGGTCCAGCCGGATTCGTGTTTGAGGCGGTGGTCGTGGGTGCAGAACATCCCGTTGTTGTGGTCCGCGGTCGGACCCTTGGGGTACGGGATGGTGTGGTCGACCTCGCAGCGGCTGGCCCGCGCGGTGCAGCCGATCATGCGGCAGGTCTTGTCCCGTGCCCACAGGAACCGCCGCAGATGCGCGGGTGGCCGGTAGGTGGTGGTGCCCAAGTCGAGCGGGACACCGGAGGCCGGGTCGGTGAGCAACCGCCGCCACGTCGCATCCCCCGCCAACTCGCGCGCCAGGTCGGCACTGATCGGCCCGTAGCCCTCCAACTCGCCGGGATGCTCGTCGAGACCCATCAGCGTGGTCGCCGAAACGGTGACCAGGAGTTCTACCTTGACCGGGCTCGCGTTGTCCGGGGTCGCCAGCAGCAGATCGGCGATGACGTCGGCGCGGCGCTGGTTGAGGGTGCGGGTGTCGCCGGGGAACTTCGCCTCCTCGGCCATCTTGTCCACCCGCAGCCAGCTGACCATGGCCTTGTCCGCGGGCATATTGATCCACAACATGGCCATGTCGTCTTCGAGGGACCGTATCCCGGCGGCGCGGGCGGCTTTCTTCTCCGCGACGCGTTCACGGGTGCCGTCGGGGTCGACGCTCATCACGATCCGCCGCCCGCGCTGCCGCATCTGCACACTGGTCTGCACGGGCGCCTTGGTCAGCACCCGTTGTTCGACCTCGGCCGCCTGCTCGGCGGACAGCGGCATGGTTTGGGTGTGGATGATCTGCGCCTTGTACAGGTCGATGTCGCCCTTCTCCAGGGCGTCGACCGTCGCGGGCAGCCGGGTCACGAGATCGCGGGAGACGCCGAGACGGTCCTCGGTCCAGTTCCGGGTCCAGCGCATCATCGCCGCGATCTCCGAGGACGCGAACTCGTCCTGCCACGTCAACTCGGCGTATTCGCCCAACGCGCGAACCTGCTGAGCCTGCCAGTAGTCGATCTGTTTCTGGCAGTGCTGGATTGTGTCGAGAGCCCCCTCGATGTCCATAACGAACACATTACCGCACAATTGTTCGAACAGGCATCACTCATTAGGATTAAAGAACGAAAAGGTGAGCCACCGCCCGCCAGTCACGGAGCCAGCGCGACCACAACAACGAAAGCCGACAACCGGATCGGGACCACGGTGCCAAGCCACCCAAGAATTCGGTACGAGTGACGCCGACGGAGGAGGCATCACTCGTGGTCCGGGCGAAGCCCGGCAACCCCGCAAGCCACAGCGAGCGGGGACAGAGCCACAACGGCAAGCAGGGTCACGAGGAAGCAAGGCAAGCCCAGCCACCGACCGGCAACCACGCAGCCAGCAGAACCAGGACAACGAAAGCCGACAACCGGATCGGGACCACGGTGCCAAGCCACCCAAGAATTCGGTACGAGTGACGCCGACGAAGGAGGCATCACTCGTGGTCCGGGCGAAGCCCGGCAGCCTTCACCCCCGCACCCGCCGAAGCCGAGGAATCACCACAGGCGCCGAGACGGCCTCCGGAAGGTGAACAGCGAGCTCCGCAACAGTGGGCTGGTCGAACACGAGCCGCAGGTCCAACCGCACACCACAACGAGCAGCCACCCGAGACACCATCCGGCTGGCGAGCAACGAGTGCCCCCCGAGCGCGAAGAAGCTGTCGTGGACGCCGATGTCCGACCGCTCCAGCAACTCCGCCCAGATCTCCACGAGCAACTTCTCCGCAGCCGTGGACGGCGGCACGTGCGCGGCCGAAGCGACCGGCGAAGGCGAGGGCAGGGCGTTCCGGTCGACCTTCCCGTTGGGGGTCAACGGAAGGGCGTCCAGGACGACCACCTGCCCAGGCACGAGATGGCCGGGCAGCAACGTCCGCAACGCGTCGAGGGAGACCGCCCCCACCACGTACGCGACCAGCAGCTCGTCCCGCACCACGACCACCGCGTCGGAGACGGAAGGTTGCTGGCGCAGCACGGTTTCGACCTCGCCGAGCTCGATGCGATGCCCGCGGATCTTGACCTGGTTGTCGATGCGGCCGAGGTAATCGAGCTGGCCGTCCGGACGCCAGCGCACGAGGTCACCGGTGCGGTACAACCGCCCAGGTCCGAACGGGTTCGGCAGGTAACGGGACGCGGTCAGTGAAGCCCGGTTGTGGTAGCCGCGAGTGATGCCCAGACCGGCCAGGTACAGCTCGCCGACCGAGCCCAGCGGCACCGGGCGCAGAGCCGGGTCGAGGACGTACCCGCAAGTGCCGTCGACGGGCAGTCCGATGGGGGTGCGGTCGTCGTCGGGCGAAGTCACGGCGTGCGTGGAGTACGTCGTGTCCTCACTGGGGCCGTAGAGGTTGTGCAACACGGAGACGACCGGATGCGCGTACAGCGAGCGGACCAGCTCGGGCGACAGCGGCTCGCCGGCGAGGTTGATGGTCCGCGCGAGCGGCGGGATCGCATCCACGGCTAGCAACTCACGCGCAACCGACGGCACCGAGTTGATCAAAGTGATGTGCTGGAAGAGCTCCGGCGAGTGGATCAGGTCCAGGGCGTTGTTCGGGGCGAGCGTGACGGTGGCGCCGATCGAGAGCGGCGCGAAGATCTCGTACACCGAGAGGTCGAAGCAGATCGACGTGGCCGCAAGGGTTTCCGAGAACGCGCCCGCGGGGAAGACGCGCGTCGCCCACTCCAGCATGGCGGCGGTCTGCCGGTGTTCGATCATGACGCCCTTGGGCAGGCCTGTCGAACCCGAGGTGTAGATCGTGTACGCCAGGTCGTCCGGTTGGGCAAGAGCCACCGGACGCGACGAGTCGGAGGACAGCGCGAACGTGTCCTCGGTGAGGACGACCGGGGCGTTGGTGTCCGAAACGATGAACTCGACGCGTGAGTCTGGGTACGCCGGGTCGATCGGCACGTAGGCGGCGCCCGCCTTGAGGATGCCGAGGATCGAGACGATCAACCTGCTGGTGCGCGGCATGCGCACGCCGACCAGGTCGCCCGGTCCGATGCCGAGCGAACGCAGGTGGTGCGCGAGGCGGTTGGCCTGCGTGTCCAAAGCCTGATAGGTCAGGGTGGTGTCGATCGCCCGCAGGGCAACGGCATCCGGGGTGCGGTCGACCTGCGCCTCGACCAGCGAGTGCACGCACTGCAGCGGAACCGAAGCGGGGTGGCCGGTTTCGAGTGCGGCGAGCTGGGCGCGTTCGGCGGTGGCGCGGACGTCCAGCTCGGCGATCGTGATGTGCGGAGCGGAGACGAGCGCCTCCAGCACACCGGTCAGCCGCGACGCGAACAGCCGCATCGTGGACTGCTCGAACAGGTCCGTGTTGTAGACGAGCCGCCCTGTGACGGACTCGGGGCGTTCCTCGACCTGCAGGACGAGATCGAACTGGGTCGCCTGCTGCGGCACCGGGATCGGGCGGACGGTCAGGTCCGGCAGCCAGTACGCGGGCGGCGTGCTGTTGACCGCGAGCATGACCTGGAACAGCGGGCTGCGGCTCTGGTCGCGCGCGGGTTCCAGCTCGCGCACTAGGAGTTCGAACGGCACCTCGTTCAGGTGCAGATCGAGCACGGAGTTCTGGGTCGCCCGCAACGCCTCCTCGAGCGTGGTGTCCGGGGACGTCTTGACGTGCAAGGGAAGCGTGTTGACCAGCAGGCCGATCAGGCCGGTCGTGTCGGGGTGGTTGCGGCCGCTCGTCGGGGTGCCGATGGTGACGCTGTGCTGGCCGGTGAGCTTGGTCAGCAGGACGCTCAACGCCGTCGCGAGCACGGTGAACGTCGTGGTGCCCGGCATCGACGGGACCGGCAGGTCAAGCGGAACCGTGGCGCCGTGGTGCGTCTGGTGCGCGGGCCGCGGCCGATCGGTCGGCAGGTCGAGCGGCACGGCGCCGGCGAGGTGCGAGCGCCAGAAGTCCAGGTCGCCGTCCTCCTGTTGCCACGCGGCGAAGTCCGCGTACTGCACAGTCGCCTCAGCCGGACGCACGCCGTCGTAGTGCGCGGTGATCTCGCGCAGCAGCAGGTCGACCGACCAGCCGTCGGAGATCACGTGGTGCAGGCTGAGCAGCAGCACGTGCCGCTTCTTGTCGACGTGCACGAGCACCGCACGCATCAGCGGACCATCGGCGACGTCGAACGGGTGCGCGGACTCCGCCTCGACGACCGACTCCCAGTCCGGCGAGCTGACCTGCGACAGCAGCACGACCGGGTCCGGCGACACGACCTGGACGATCTCCTCGTCGACCTCGCGCAACGACGTGCGCAGCGCCTCATGGCGCAACGTGGTGGCGCGCAAGGCCTCCTGGAGGCGCTCGACGTCGAGCGGTCCGTCGATCTCCGCTGCGCCGGTGATGTGGTAGGCCAGGTTGGCCTGCGGATCGAGCTTGCACAGGAACCACAGACGCTGCTGCGCAGCAGACGCCGGCAGCACGAGCGTGCCGTCCTCGTCAGGCGTGCGGTCGAGCACCGGGATCGGGGCGAAGTCCTTGTTGACCGGCAGGTGCGCGGCCAGCGACGCCACCGTCGGGTGGTCGAAGATCAGCCGCAGCGGGACCGTCGTGTCGAGCGCGGTGGTGAGCCGGTGGGTGAGGCGGGTCGCGAGCAGCGAGTGGCCGCCGAGGTCGAAGAAGTTGTCGTGCATGCCGAACTCGGGGACCTCCAGCAGCTCGGCGAAGAGGTCGGCGACCAGCTTCTCCTCCGCGGAGGCAGGCAGTTCGAGCGGCACCGGCGCCGAGACGGCCGGCGCGGGCAACGCGTTGCGGTCGACCTTCCCGTTGGGGGTCAACGGAAGTGCATCGAGCATCACGACCTGGTTCGGCACGAGGTGGCCGGGCAGCTTGGCGCGCAACGCCTCCAGGTCGCACAGCCCGACGACGTACGCGACGAGCCGCTGTTCGCGCACGGCCACGACCGCGTCGGTCACGCGCTCCTGCAACCGCAGCGCGGTCTCGATCTCGCCGAGCTCGATGCGGTGGCCGCGGATCTTGACCTGGTTGTCGATGCGGCCGAGGTAGTCGAGCTGGCCGTCCGGGCGCCAGCGGACGAGGTCGCCGGTGCGGTACAACCTGCCTTCACCGAACGGGTTCGGCAGGTAGCGGGACGCGGTGAGACCAGGCCGGTTGTGGTAGCCGCGGGTGATGCCAAGACCGGACAGGTACAGCTCGCCGATCGAACCCAGCGGGACCGGACGCAGCGCGGCGTCCAGAACGTGCGTCTGCGTGCCGTCGACCGGCGTGCCGATCGGGGTGCGGTCGTGGCCGGGGTTGGTGACCGCGTGCGTCGAGTACGTGGTGTCCTCGCTGGGGCCGTACAGGTTGTTGACCGTGTGCACGTTCCGGTGCGCGTACAGGTCGCGCACCAGGGCAGGCGGCAGCGGTTCACCCGCGAGATTGATGGTGTGCGCGTGGCGCGGAATGGCGTCGGCGGCGAGCAGCTCGCGGGCGACCGACGGCACCGAGTTGATCAGCGTGATGTGCTGGTAGTGCTTGCGGTCGTGGATGAGGTCGAGCGCGTCGTTCGGTGCGAGCGTGACCGTGGCACCGGTGGTCAGCGGCGCGAAGATCTCGTACACGGACAGGTCGAAGCACACCGAGGTCGCGGCGAGCGTGTGCTCCATGACCTCGGCCGGGAACACGCGGCGAGCCCACTCCAGCATGGCCGCGGCCTGCCGGTGCTCGATCATCACGCCCTTGGGGAGTCCGGTCGAACCCGAGGTGTAGATCGTGTACGCCAGGTGCTCGGGACGTGCGACGTTCACCGGCTGAGCATCCACATCGGACAGTTCGAAGGTGTCCTCGGTGATGAGGCACGGAGCATTGGTGTCCGCGAGGATGAACTCGACGCGCTCGGCCGGATAGGCCGGGTCGATCGGCACGTACGCGGCGCCGATCTTGAGGATGCCGAGCATCGACACGATCAGCGCGCTGGTGCGGGGCAGGCACACGCCGACCAGTGCGCCCGGCTGGACGTCGAGGTCGATCAGGTGCTGGGCCAGCCGGTTCGCGCGCGTGTCCAGCTCGCGGTACGTCAGGGTGGTGTCGGACGCCCTCAGCGCGATCGCATCAGGTGTGCGTCGGGCCTGTGCCTCGAACAGCTCGTGGACGCACTGGTCCGGGAACTCGGCCGAGAAGCCGATGTCCCACCCGGTTTCCCGTTCGGCCGAGGTGCGGACGTCCAGCTCCGCGAGCGTGGTGTCCGGCCGCTCGGCGAGTGCCTCGACGACCAGTGCGAGGCGGTCTGCCAGGAGTTGCGCGGTGCCGGCCTCGAACAGGTCGGTGTTGTAGGTGAGGTGGCCGGTCACCGCACGCGGCGTCTGTTCGAGGTGCAGCGACAGGTCGAACTGCGTGCCCGCGGGCGGTTCGTCGAAGCGGGTGAAGCGCAGGCCGGAGATGTCCAGCTCCCGCGGCGGCTCGACGTTCAGCGCCAGCATGACCTGGAACAGCGGGCTGCGGCTCTGGTCGCGTTCCGGGCGCAGGTGGTTGACCAGCTGCTCGAACGGCGTGTCGCTGTGCCGGTGCGTCTCGTTCAGCTCGGCGTGCGTGTCCTTCAACGCTTGCGCGAGTGTCGTGTCCGGGGTCGTGGTGCGGCGCAACGGGAGGCTGTTGACCAGGAAGCCGATGACATCCTGGGTGTCCGGGTGCGTGCGGCCGGTCGTCGGGATGCCGATCGTCACGTCGTGCTGGCCGGACAGCTCGGCGAGCAGCACCGTCAACGCGGTCGTGACGACCGTGAACGCCGTGGTGTCCGTGCTCCTGGCCAGCCGTTCGATCGTGTTGGCGGGCAACGTGATCGGGACGGCCGCGCCGTTGTGCGTCTGCCGGGCCGGTCGGGGGCGGTCGGTCGGCAGGTCGAGCGGAGCGGCGTTGCTGAGCTTGTTCGCCCAGTGTTCCAGCTCGGCGTCGACGGTCGGGGTGTTGCGCTGCCACGTGGCGAAGTCGCCGTACTGGAGGGGCTCCTGGAGCGCGTCGCCGCGGTAGAGGTCGGCGATCTCCTTGAGCAGCACCGTCAACGACCAGCCATCGGCGATCGCGTGGTGCAGTGACAGGTGCAGCTCGTGCGCGTCGCCGGTGCGCAGGACGTCCGCGCGGAAGAGGCTCGCGCTCGGCGTCCACTGTGGATGGACGGTTTGCACGACCTCGCCGTCGACCACGTGCAGCGTGGTGCGCAACGACTCGTGACGCTGGGCGACCTGGCGGATGGCGTCGTTCAGCTTCGCGACGTCCAGGTCGCCTTCGATGCGCGCGCCGCCGGTGATCTGGTACGCGCGGTCCGCCTGCGGGTCGAGCTGGCAGAGGAACCACAGGCGCTGCTGGCCGGCCGACGCGGGCAGGGTGATGGTGCCGTCCGGGTTCTCCTCGCGCACCACGCGGGGAATCGGCGTGAAGTTGCTGGTCTCCGGCAGGTTCGCGGCCAGCGACGCGACGGTCGGGTGGTCGAAGATCAGCCGCAGCGGAACCGTTGTGCCGAGCGCGGTCGTGAGCCGGTGGGTGAGCCGGGTCGCGAGCAGCGAGTGGCCGCCGATGTTGAAGAAGTTGTCGTGCACGCCGACCGGCCGGTCGAGCAGCTCCTCCCACAGATCCGCGACCAGCTGTTCGGTCAGGTCGCGCGGCGCTTCCCCGGCCTCGAACGTCGGAGCGGGCAGCGCCTTGCGGTCGACCTTGCCGTTCGGGGTCAACGGAAGCTCGTCGAGCGTGACGACGTGCGTCGGGACCATGTAGTCCGGCAGGCTCGTGCGCAGCTCGTCGAGGTCCACCTCGCCGACGACGTACGCGACCAGGCGGTCCTGGTGCACGGCGACCGCCGCGTCGGTGACGCCCTGCCTGCGCAGGACGGTCTCGATCTCGCCCAGCTCGATGCGGTGGCCGCGGATCTTGACCTGGTTGTCGATGCGGCCGAGGTAGTCGAGCTGGCCGTCCGGGCGCCACCGCACGAGGTCGCCGGTGCGGTACAGACGCCCGGTGCCGAACGGATTCGGCAGGTAGCGCTCGGCGGTCAGCGCCGGCCGGTCGTGGTAGCCGCGGGTGATCCCGTTGCCGGACAGGTACAGCTCGCCGACCGAACCCAGCGGCACCGGCCGGAGTTCGGCGTCCAGGACGTGTGCTTCGGTGCCGTCGATCGGACGGCCGATGGGCGTGCGGCGGTGGGCCGGATCGGTGACCGCGAGGGTGGAGTAGGTGGTGTCCTCGCTGGGCCCGTACAGGTTGTTGACGGTGTCGACCACCGGGTGCGCGTGCAGCTCGCGGACCAGTTCGGGGGACAGTGGCTCACCCGCGAGGTTGATCGTGTGCGCGTGTGGCGGGATGGCGTCGGCGGCCAGCAGCTCGCGGCCGACGGACGGCACGGTGTCGACGAGCGTGATGTGCTCGAACAGCTCCGGCGAGTGGATCAGGTCCAGCGCGTCGTTGGGGGCGAGCGTCACCGCGGCGCCGATCGAGAGCGGCGCGAAGATCTCGTACACCGAGAGGTCGAAGCAGATCGACGTGGCCGCCAGCGTTTCCGCCAGCACCTCGGGCGGGTAGACGCGCGTCGCCCACGCCAGCATCGCGGTGGTCTGGCGGTGCTCGATCATCACGCCCTTGGGCAGTCCCGTGGAGCCCGAGGTGTAGATCGTGTACGCCAGGTCGTCTGGCCGGACGTCTCGTGTCGGCCTGGATCCGTTGGCCGACAACGCGAAGGTGTCGTCGGTGATGACGACCGGTGCGTTGGTGTCCTCGCGGATGAACTCGACGCGTTCGGCCGGGTAGGCGGGGTCGATCGGTACGTAAGCCGCGCCCGCCTTGAGGATGCCGAGGATCGAGACGATCAGCTTGCTCGTGCGCGGCAGGCACACGCCGACCAGGTCACCGGGCTGGATTCCTCGTTCGATCAGGTGGTTGGCCAGTCGGTTGGCCTGGATGTCGAGCTCGCGGTAGGTGAGGGTCGCGTCCTTCGCCCTGAGCGCGATGGCGTCCGGGGTGCGGTCGGCCTGTGCCTCGACCAGCTCGTGCACGCACTGCCTCGGTTCCGGTGCCGCGTAGCCGGATTCGAGCTCGGCCAGGCGGGTGCGCTCGGCGTCCGGACGGATGTCCAGGTCGGTGAGTGCGGTGTCCGGGTCGGCGATGAGCCTGGTCAGCGTGGTGGTGAACCGGTCGGCCAGCAGTTGGGCCGTCGACGGTGCGAAGAGGTCGGTGTCGTAGCCGAGGAAACCCGTGAGGCCGTCCGGGGTGAGCCACAGGTACAGCTCGACGTCGTACTGGATCGCGGCCGGGGCCATGAGCAGCGGGCGCACCGGCAGGCCGTCCATGCTGAACTCGGGCAGGCCGTCCTGGAGCACGCACATCACCTGGAACTGCGCGTCGGCCAGCTTCTCCAGCGGTACATGCCCGTGGCCGTACGCGGTGAGGCACGTCTCGCGGACCTGCTGGATCAGGTCGCGGCCGGTGCGGGCGTCCGCGCTGTTGGTGCGCAGCGCGAGCATGTTGACCAGCGGGCCGATCGCGCGGGGCGCGCGGTGTCGTTCCGCGGTCGCGGTGGGGGAGCCGATCGCGATGTCGTGCTGTCCCGAGACCTTCGCGACGGTGTGGTGCAGTGCGCTCAGCAGCACCATGAACGGCGTGGCGCGCTCCTGTTCCGCCACCTCGCGGAGGCCCCGGATCTCGGCGCTGATCGGGACGTGGCCCGAGCGGAACGCCTTGCGGGCCGGCCTCGGCAGGTCGGTGGGCAGTGCGAGTGGTGCCAGGCCGGCGAGCTTGTCGTTCCAGTGCGCGAGGTCCTGCTCGGTGACCTCGGTGATGCTCGCGGGTACCGGTTGGGCGGGCGGGAGCGCGTCGCCGTTGTACACAGTGGACAGTTCGGCGAGGAAGACGCCGAGCGACCAGCCGTCGGAGACCAGGTGGTGCGCGATGATCTGGATGATCGTCTCGTCCGGGGTCTGCCAAGCGTTTGCGCGCCAGAGCGGACCGGTCAGATCCAGGGGCTCTTTCGCGTGGTCACGGGCTTCCTGCAGCGCGGTGTCGCGGTGGTCGGCCGCGGACACGTGGAGATCGGTGCTGGCCAGCAACGCGTGCCGGGACGCGACCTCGGCCAGTGCGGCGCGCAGGCGTGCCACATCGAGGTTTCCCGGTACCGACGCCACGAACGACAGGACGTTCACGGCCGTGCCGGGGTGGATCTCCTCGAACAGTCGCAGCCCCTCCTGCGCGGGAAGCGTCGTCGCGGCGGCGTGAGTCCGGGTGCGCCAGCGGCTGACGAGGTCGCGTCCGAGACTCACCGGACGCTCCCGGCGAGGTCGGTGATCCGGTCGATCACGTGCGCGCTGTCGGCACCCCACAACGCCAGTAGCCGAGCGGTCAGCTCACGTGGTGTCTGCGCGTCGAGCACGACGTCGATCGGCACGGGCAGGGCGAGCGCGTCCTCGGTGACCGCCGCGATCTCGGCGGCGCGGATCGAGTCGCCGCCGATGCTGCTCAACGCCTGCGTCGGCGCGCACGCCGCCACCTCGCACACCGCGGCGAAGACGCTCGACAGCAGCTCCTCGAGCGGTTCGGTGGCGACGGCGGTCGCAGAGGACGCGGCGACGACCGTGCCGCCCAGTTCGCCTGCCGCGTAACGGGTTCTGGCCAGGCTGCGCTGGATCTTGCCGCTGGTCGTGCGCGGGATCGTGCCCGGCAGGCACAGCACGACGGTGTCGACGCGCGCGCCGGTCGACGACAGCACCTCGGCGCGCACGTCGACCGCCAGCTCACCGAGGTCGACGTCGGTGCGCTTGGCCAGTTCGACGGCCAGCACCAGTTCCTCGTCGTCGATCGTGAACGCGGCCGCGGTCGGGCGGAGCAGCGGGTTGTCCAGCACCGCGGCCGCCTCGATGTCGTGCGCGTGGTGGTTGACGCCGTTCTGGATCAGGACGTCCTTGCTGCGGCCGGTGACGAACAGGTGGCCGTCGCGCAGGTAGCCGAGGTCGCCGGTGCGCAGGTAGCGGCGGCCGTCGATGTCGCCGAACAGCTCGCTCTCCGGCTGGCCGGTGTCGTTGAGGTAGCCGCGGCTGATGCTCGGGCCGCGCACCCAGATCTCGCCTTCGCCGTCGGTGACCTCACCGTCGTCGACGATCTTCAGGTCGTGGCGGTCGATCACCGGGCCGCAGTCCACGCGTCCATCCGCGTCCACGCAGTCGTCGTCGAGATGACGTCCGGTGACGATCAACGTCGCTTCGGCGAGCCCGTAGCACGGGAGGAACGCCTCGGAGCGGAAACCGTTGGCGGCGAAGCGATCCGCGAACACCTTCAGGGTGCGCATGCGGATCGGCTCGGCTCCGTTGAACGCGAGCCGCCAGCGGCTCAGGTCCAGCTCGGACAGGTCCTTGCCCGCGGCGCGCCGCACGCACAGGTCGTAGCCGAAGTTCGGGGCGCCGGTGTGCGTGACGCGCTGCTCGCTGATCTGCCGGAGCCATTCGAGCGGGTTCTTGAGGAAGTGGATCGGCGACATCAGACGCACCGGGAAACCGCCGTGAACGGGCGTCAGAATGAACCCGATGAGGCCCATGTCGTGATATGGCGGAAGCCAGGAAATCGCGCGCGTGTCCGTGTCCAGTTTGAAGACGTCACTGATCGCGCGCATATTCGCCATCAGATTTCCGTGCGTCAGCATGACGCCTTTCGGCTGATTCGTGCTGCCCGAGGTGTACTGGACGAGCGCGAGGTCCTCCGGCGACGGCAGCCGGCTCCACTCGCGGTCGATCGGCGTGTCCGGGTCGATCGTGACGACCGGCGGCAGGCCCTCCGGCGCGCCGGACGAGGTGAGCATCGAGAGCACGAACGGGTCCGCGAGCAGCGTGGTCGCCTGCGAGTCGGCGAGCACTCGCGCGAACCGCTGCTTGATCCGGTCGGCTGCTCCGAACAGCGGCGGATACGTCGGTACGGCCGGTACACCTGCGAGGAAGCAGCCGTACACGGCGACGACGAAGTCCAGGCCGGGCGGGTAGAGCAGCAGCGCGGGCCCGGTGGAGTGCAGCTGCTGCGCGACCTGGGTCGCGCGGTCCAGGAGCTCCCGGTACGTCAGCGTGTCGACCCGGCCGTCGTCGTGCAGGTACTCGAACGCGAGCCGGTCTCCGTCGGCAGCGACGTGGTCGAGCAGGACATGCGCCAAGGTGCGTCCGGGCATCGGCGATACTCCATTTCTCCTGACCGCTTGTGCTGAATGTAAAGAGGGCCCCTCTCGGGTCGTTCTCACGTCCCTACCTGCGATCTCTCACCTTTCTACAGCCGCCTTGACTTGCCCATGGGGTGCGCTGGCACATTGATTGAGCCCGCCGACGGAAATCCATTTGGGAGGTGCGCGTGGCCAGTTGGCTGACGTCTTTCGCCGACGTGTCCGATCCTGCGTGCGAACTGGTGTGCTTCCCCCACGCGGGCGGCGGGAGCTCGGTCTTCCAGACCTGGCACCAGCACACCGACTCGCTGCGCGTCTCCGCGGTTCGCCTGCCCGGCAGGGAGTCCCGGCTGCGCGAACCGGCGATCGCGGACCTCGGCGATCTCGTCGACGCGCTGGTCGTCGGACTGGGCAAGGTCTTCTCGAAGCCGTACGCCTTCTACGGGCACAGCATGGGTGCGTTGGTGGCGTACGAGCTGTGTCGGAAGCTGCGCGCGCTGGGACTTCCGCTGCCTCAAGGGCTTTTCGTCGCAGGCATGGACGCGCCGCAGCAGCTCGACCTCGACCGCGCGCACGACCTCCCGCGCGACGAGCTCGTGGCGTGGCTGATCGGCGTCAACGGACTCGACCCCGAGGTGCTGGAGTACCCGGCGCTGATCGACCTGATGCTGCCGACGATCCGCGCCGACCTCGCGGTCGTCGAGGACTACCACCACGTGCAACAGCCGCCGCTGCCCGTGCCGATCCACGTCCTGCGCGGGCGCGGTGACGTGCAGGTGACCGTGTCGGGTAGTTCGGGCTGGGCCGCACTCACCTCCGAGGGTTGCCGCGTCACGGACTTCGACGGTGACCACTTCTTCGTAGAGCACAACGAGCAGCGCATCGTCTCGCTGATCGAAGCCGACCTCGTCGCGGAAAGGGCCGAACGATGAGCAGTTCGTCCTATGTGGGCGGTGTGAGTGGCGGGCCTGCCCGCGACTACAGCGACTTCTTCGTTCTGCCCGCGGCGTCGTCGCAACGACAGCTGTGGTTCCTCTGCCAGCTCGACGCTTCCTCCAACGCCGCGTACAACGTGGTGAGCGCGGTGTCCTTGGCCGGTCGCCTCAACCACGTGCTGCTGCAGCGCGCGTTGAACGAGGTCGTGGCGCGGCACGAGAGCCTGCGCACCGGCATCGGCCTGGTCGACGGCGAGCCGCGCCAGGTCGTGATCCCGGAGACGCTGGTGTCGCTGCCGGTCGTCGAGGGCGACGTGCAGTCGCTGGCCGCCGAGCAGGCCGCGATCCCGTTCTCACTGGACGAGCCGCCGCTGCTGCGCGTGGTGCTGGTGCGGGAGTCCGCCGAGCTGCACACGTTGATCGTGGTGATCCACCACATCGCCTGCGACGGCTGGTCGACCGAGATCTTCTACCGCGACCTCGCGATGGCCTACGGACGGTTGGCGTCCGGTGACCTGACGCCGCTGGACGAGCTGCCCATCCAGTACGCGGATTACGTGGCGTGGCAACAGGAGACGCTGTCCGGTGAGCCGATGCGCGACCTGGTGACGCACTGGCGGTCCGCGCTCTCCGGTGTCACCCCGCTGAACCTGCCCGTCGACCGGCCGCGGGACACCGCGCGGCGGATGACCGGCGGGCGGCTGTCGCTGCCGTTGCCCGACGTCGCGTCGGTCGACCTTGTCGCCTCCTGCTGGGGTGCCACCCGGTTCATGGTGCTGCTGGCCGCCTTCAAGGTGGCGCTGGCCCGTGTCACCGGGCAGGCCGACGTCGCGGTGGGGACGCCGGTCGCCGGGCGGCACCACCCCGACTCCGAAGAGCTGATCGGGTTCTTCGCCAACACGCTGGTGCTGCGGACCCGGTTGCCGCTGGAGGAGTCGTTCGGCGCCGCGGTCGTGGCGGTGCGGGACACCTGCCTGGCGGCGTTCCAGCACCAGCAGATGCCGTTCGACCGGCTGGTCGAGGAGATGCGGTTGCCCCGCATGCTGGACCGGAACCCGTTGTTCGACGTCATGTTCTCGATGCAGGAGCAGCCGGCCGTCACGCTCGAGCTGCCTTCGCTGACCATGGCACCGGTCTCGCTGTCCTCGACGTCCGCCAAGTTCGATCTCTGGCTGACCGTCGTGCCCGCCGCCGTGGGTGTGGAGCTGCGGCTCGACTACGACGCCGACCTCTACGACTCGGCTACCGCGCAAGCGGTTCTGGCTGTCTACCGGGCCGTGCTGGACGAGGTGTGCCGCGACCCGGAGGTCGTGTCCGGGTCTCTGCCGGTGGCGAGCGAGGACGACCTGGCCCAGGTGTCGTACTGGGCGGAGGGGGCTTCGCTTCCGGTGCCCGACGGCACGGTTCTCGACCTCGTGGCGAACGAGGAGCTGCGGGCCCGTGCCGCCGAACTGGCCGAGCGGCTGCGTGAGGAAGGCGTCGGCGGACACGTGGTGTCGACGCCACCGGTCGCCTCCGCCGACCTGGTCGTGATCGCACTGGCGGTGTTCGAGGTCGGCGGGCAGTTCGCGTACGGCTCGCGGCACACGCGGGACGGGGCGTTCGTGAAGGCGTCCGGTGCCGACTGGGTGATCACCACCGGTCCCCGCTTCGACCCGGCGGACGCCACGACGCCACGCTCGGAAGACGTTGCGTGGCAGGGCTTCTCACACCGGGACCTGGTCACCGCGGTCACCGTGATGAGGAATCGGCTCGCGGCAGGCGACGTGGTCCTGCTGGCGGGCGACCCGCCCCACCTCGCCGACCTGTTCCTCTCCGAGCAGGTGACCATCGGCGACACCGGATCGCTGATCATCGGCCGGGCGCCGGCCTGGCGGCGGCTGCTCACCGACGGCTGGACCCCACCGCCCGGCGCCCGGTTGCTGTGCCGCGGCGAGGTGATCGCCGACGACCTGGTGGACATGCTCCGCCGCACCGGCGCCGAAGTGCTGGTGGCGCACGAGAACCCGGTGTCGGCCATCCCGATCGGCCTCGCGGCGGACGGGCTCGGCACCCCGCTGCCCAACACCACGAGGGCCCTCCTGGACCTCACCGGCGCACCCGCCCCGATCGGCACGGTCGGCGAGCTGCACCTCAACGGCGCGGCGACCGGCCAGCGCTACCGCTACACCCGCACCGGAGACCTGCACTTCGTCGGCTACACGGACAACCGCATCGTGGCGGGCGACCACCAGGTCGACCCGGCCAAGGTCGAGGCGGTGCTCGAATCCACCGAGGGCGTCCGGGCGGCGGCGGTGGTGGCGGGACACGTCGGCACCGAGACGAGGCTGGTCGGCTGGCTGGTGCTGGACGGCGCGAAAGCCGCGGCCTCCCCGCGTGAGCAGGACGAGTTCGTCGCCACGACCAAGGCGAAGGCGAACGCCACGCTGCAGCCGCACGAGGTGCCGGTGGCGTTCGGCATCCTCCCCGAGCTCCCGCGACTCACCGACGGCACCGTCGACCGCGCGGCCATCGCCGCACTCCCCGGTCAGGCGCTGCTGGGCGCGGTCGACGACACCCCGCCGCGCAACAAGACCGAGCGGGTGGTCGTCGCGATCTTCAAGGACACGTTGCCGGTGCAGGAGTTCGGCGTCCACGCGGACTTCTTCGCGCTGGGCGGGCACTCGATGCTCGCGGCCAAGGTCATCGGGCGGGTGCGCGACCAACTCGGCGTGCTCGTGCCGATCAGGGACTTCTTCAAGCGTTCGACGGCGGCCGGGCTCGCGGAAGCCGTTGCGGCGCTGGAGAAGGAGAAGGGACCGAAGGACAAGGGCGATGCGTTGCGCGGCCAGCTCCAAGGCATGACCGACAAGGAGATCGAGCAGCTTCTACGGCAGCTCGGCTGAACGAAGGAGAACCACTCAGATGGGCATCGACGACGCCGACACGATCTTCCAGGTCGTGGTCAACGAGCAGGACCAGTACTCGATCTGGTTCGCCGACCGCGCACTGCCCGCCGGCTGGACCGCAGACGGCACCACCGGCACGAAGCAGGAGTGCCTGCAGCACATCGACACAGTCTGGACCGACATGCGACCCCGTTCCGTCCGCGAGCGCGTCAGCAGCTGACCCGACCAACGAACAGGAGTTCACGATGAGCCAGCAGCACGAGCTGGAGTCCATGACGCCGGAGGAGAAGCGCGCGCTGCTCGCCCAGCTCCTGGATGGTTCGGCCGAAGCGACCCCGAGCAACCTCTCACTGGAGCAGCGCAGGCTGTGGATGCTCCTCCAGCTCGACGAGACCAAGCCGTGGCAGGTCAGCATCGCCGTCCGACTCGACGGTGAGATCAGCCAGGCCGCCATGCAGCAGGCACTCACCTCGGTGGTGCAGCGCCACGAGGTGCTGCGCGCGACGTTCCGGGAGGTCGACGGGCACCCGCTCGCGACGACCGTCCCCGCGGTGGCGCTCCGGCTGCCGGTGATCGAGACCGACGACCTGGAGAAGGTCGTCGCGAACGAGACCCGCACGCGGTTCGACCTCGCCAAGGGCCCGCTGGTGCGCGCCTCGCTGCTGCGCCGGACCGGCGACCACGTGCTCGTTCTGACGCTGCACCAGATGGTCGCCGACCGCCGGTCCGCGAAGCTGCTCGCGGACGAGGTGCTCACCAAGTACACCGAGCTCGTCGACGGCACCGCGCAGGACGTGCTCGCCACGCCGGTCGACTTCCACTCGCTCGTCACCGCGCAGCGCGACTGGGTCAACAGCGACGACGCCACCAAGGACGTCGACTACTGGCGCGACCAGCTCGCCGCGATCCAGGCGTTGGAGCTGCCGACCGACCGGCCGCGCCCGCCGCTGAAGACCATCCACGGCAGCTCGATCACCGTGCCGGTACCGGAGAAGCTCGCCGGGTGCGGCAGCGAGGTGCTGCTGTCCGCCTACGTCGCCGTGCTGGCGCGCTACTCGCAGCAGCGCGACTTCGCCGTCGGCGTGCCGGTGGCCGCGTCGTGGCACGAGGACGGCGCGAACCTGGTGGGACCGCTGGAGAACATGGTCCCGCTGCGCATCGAGGTGAGCGAGTCCGAGACCCTCGAGCGGCTCGCCGCGCAGGTCGGCGCGATCCACGCCGAGGCGCTGACGCACTCCCGCCTCTCGTTCGACCGGATCGTCGAGGCCGCCCAGCCGCAGCGCGACCTCAGCCGCACACCGCTGTTCCAGACGTTCTTCGCGTACGACGAGGAGGCGGGCTCGCACCAGGCGCTCGACCTGCCCACCACGTGGACGCCGCACGACATCGACCTGTACGCGGTCCGCCGCGACACCGGGCTGACGCTGCGCGCGCAGTACAACACCGACCTGTTCGACCAGGCCACGATCGAACGCTTCCTCGGTCACGTCCTGCTGCTGCTGGACGAGGCCGTCGCGAGCCCGGCCAAGCCGCTCGCCGAGATCCCGCTGCTCACCGACGCCGAGCACGACCAGGTCGTCGTCGCGTGGAACGCCACGTACGCCGAGCACGACCGGTCCGCGACGCTGCACGAGCTGGTGGAGAAGGCGGCGGCCAACAACCCGAGCGGCATCGCGGTCGCGGCGGGCGACACCGAGCTGACCTACGCGCAGCTGGACGGCCGGGCCAACGCGCTCGCCGCCGAGCTCGTGTCCCGTGGCGTCAGCACCGAGTCGCGCGTCGGCGTGCTGGTCGACCGGACCGTGCACTCCGTCGTCGGCCTGCTGGCCGTGCTCAAGGCCGGTGGCGCCTACGTGCCGCTGGACCCGTCGTACCCGGCGGACCGCCTGGCGTTCATCGTGAACGACGCGCAGATCGAGATCTTCGTCGGCCTGCGCGGCGCGGTGGACGTGCTGCCCAAGGAGGTCGCGGGCACCGACCGCATCACCATCCCCACCACGGACGTCACGGCCGACAAGCCCGAGTCCTCTGTGGACACCGGCGACCTCGCGTACGTCATCTACACCTCCGGTTCCACCGGGCGTCCCAAGGGTGTCGCGGTCGAGCACCGCTCGATCGTGCAGTCGACCGCGGCCCGCAGCTCGCTGGAGGGCTCCGGCCTGCCGGAGCGCTACCTCGTGCTCGCGCCGCTCACGTTCGACGCGGCGGGCGGTGGCCTCTACTGGACGCTCAGCCGCGGCGGCACAGTGGTGTTCCCGACCGACTCCGAGGTGCTCGACCCGCGGCTGCTCGGCAGGCTCATCCGCACCCGCGAACTGACCCACGTGGACGGTGTGCCGTCGCAGTACGCGGTACTGCTGGAGACCGACCTCGAGGCGCGCGACTCGGTGCGCACCACGGTCGTCGCCGGTGAGGCGCTGCCGCCGAAGCTGGTCGCGGACCACTACCGCGTCTCGCCGGACAACGCGCTGTACAACGAGTACGGCCCCACCGAGGCCTCGGTCTGGGCGACCGTGCACCCCGTCCAGCCGTCCGACGCGGACCTGCCGCGCGTGCCGATCGGCCGCCCGGTGCCGAACGCGAAGATCTACCTGCTGGACAAGCGGTACAACCCGGTGCCCGCAGGCGTGCCCGGTGAGATCTACATCGGCGGCGACGGCGTGGCCCGCGGCTACGTCAACCGGCCGGCGATGACGGCGGAGCGCTTCCTGCCCAACCCGTTCGGCGCCGGTCGCCTGTACCGCACCGGCGACCTCGCCCGGTACCAGGCGGACGGCACGATCGAGTTCCTCGGCCGCGCGGACACCCAGGTCAAGATCCGCGGCTTCCGCATCGAGCTGTCCGAGATCGAGAACGTCGTGCTGCGCCACCCGCTCGTGGCGGAGGCCGTCGTCACGGTCCGCGAGGACCAGCCCGGTGTGCCGCGTCTCGTGGCGTACGTCGTGCCGGTGATCGGCCGCGTCCTCACCCAGGAGACGCTGATCAACCACGTCATCGGCCAGGTGCCGGACTACATGGTGCCCAGCAACTTCGTGACGCTCGAGAAGATGCCGCTCACCCGGCACGGCAAGATCGACACCAACGCGCTGCCCGCACCGCAGCAGATCCTCGCGAGCGGGTTCGTCGAGCCGGCCAACGAGCTGGAAGCCGGCATCGCGGAGACCTTCGCGTCGGTGCTGGGACTCCAGCACATCAGCGCGACGGCCGACTTCTTCTCCCTGGGCGGCAACTCGTTGCTGGTCGCGCGACTCGCCTCGCAGCTCTCCCGCGAGAACGACATCGAGCTGCCGATCGACGAGGTGTTCCGCGTCCCCACCGTGCAGGGCATCGCGCGGGTCGTCGAGACCCACCAGCGCGAGCGCAGCGACGTCGACAGCGCCGCGCTGTACACGCAGCAGGTCGCCGAGCTGGTCGCCGACGTGAAGCTCGACCCGAGCATCAAGCCGGACGGCCTGCCGAAGGCGAACTGGTTCTCCCCGAAGCACATCCTCGTCACCGGAGCCACCGGCTACCTGGGCGTGTTCATCGCGGTCGAGCTGGTCAACCGCACTGACGCGACGATCCACTGCCTCGTCCGCGGCGAGAGCCCCGACGCGGCGTGGGACCGGCTCGAGGAGACCATGCGCAAGTACCGCGCGTGGGACGAGTCGTACCGCGACCGCATCAAGGTCGTCACCGGTGACCTCGCCAAGCCGTACCTGGGTCTGCCGAAGGAGGAGTTCGACCGCTACTGCGAGCTCTTCGACTCGGTCTACCACTCCGGCGCGATCGTCAACTTCACCTACCCGTACGAGGCGATGAAGGCGGCGAACGTCCTCGGCACCGAGGAGCTGCTCAGGCTCTGCACCAAGAAGACCCTCAAGGCGTTCCACCTGGTGTCCAGTGTGGACGTCTTCATGGGCACCGGCGCGGAGCGGCCGTTCACCGAGGAAGACCTCGGCATGAAGCCGGTCAAGATCCCGACGGGCTACCCGCGCACCAAGTGGGTCGCCGAGCACATCACGGTCATCGCCCGCGACCGCGGCATCCCGGTGACGATCCAGCGTCCGTGGATGATCACCGGTCACACCAAGACCGGTGCGTCGCACGACACCGACTACCTCTACGTCTACCTCAGGGGCTTCCTGGACCTCGGTGTCCTCCCGCTCTACAACGACGTGATCAACGCGGTGCCGGTCGACTACACCGCCGAGGCGATCGTCTACACGTCGCTGCGCGAGGAGAACCTGGGCAAGAACTTCAACATCACCAACCAGGAACCGACCACGATGACGCAGTGCTACCAGTGGCTGCGCACGTTCGGGTACGACCTCAACGTCGTCGACGAGGCAGAGGCCCGCAGGCAGGCGCTCGAGGTGGAAGAGGACCACATCCTCTACCCGCTGACCCCGTTGCTGCGCGTCGCGTCCATGAGGCACGCCGCGCTCGACCCCGACCTGCAGAAGGCGGTCGACCCCATGGACGAGTGCCGCGTCCTCACCGAGGCGCTCGAAGGATCGGGCATCTCCTGCCCGCCGGTCAACGAGCAGTGGGCGCACTCCTGCTTCCAGTTCCTCGTGGACAACGGATATCTGCCCGCGCCGCAGGACGTGGTGCGGTAACAGCAAGGAAGGCAGCACGACTATGAAGGGACACGTTCGCTACCTGGACCTGTCGTCCATCGACGCCAAGGATGTCGACACCCTCACCCGCAACATCGCTGCCGACCACGGCGCCAGCACCGCACCCGCGGTGCTGGCCGCGGCGGCCGGCCTCGCACAACGGTTGCCGCAGAACCTGATCGACGAACTGCGCGACTTCCGGTTGCGGGAGCCGTCCGCGGCGCTCGTGGTGCGCGGCCTGCGCGTCGACGACGCTGAGATCGGCCCGACGCCGCTGGACTGGCGTTCGGCACCGGACCCCGCGTGCGCGGCGGCTCTCACCGCGCACGAGGTGTACCTGGTGCTGGTCGCCAGCCTGCTCGGCGACATCTTCGGCTGGTCAACGCTGCAGAACGGCAAGCTGCTGCACAACGTCGTACCGATGCCGTCGGAGGTGAAGGAGCAGAGCGGGCACGGCACGGTGAAGCTGGAATGGCACACCGAGGACGGTTTCCACCCGCACCGCTGCGACTACCTCCTGCTGCTCGGCATCCGCAACCACGACGCCGTGCCGACGACACTCGCGAGCATCGACGAGGTCGTCCTCTCTTCGCGGCACCGAGAGGTGTTGTCGCAGAAGAGGTTCCTCATCCGGCCGGACAACGAGCACCTCAACCGGGCGCGTGCGCTCGTCGAGGGCACCGGCCGGGTGCACACCATCCAGCAGATGCAGGACAGCCCCGAACCCAGCGCGGTGCTCTTCGGTCACCCCGAGACGCCGTACCTGCGGATCGACCCGGCGTTCATGACCGCGCGCCCCGGTGACCCCGAGGCCGCGGCCGCGCTGGCCACGTTGATCAGCGAGCTGGACACCCAGCTGACCGGCGTGCCACTGGGTGCCGGTGACCTGCTGATCGTCGACAACTACAAGGCCGTGCACGGGCGCAGCGAGTTCACCGCCCGGTTCGACGGCACCGACCGCTGGCTCAAGAAGGTGGTCGTGACGAGGGATCTGCGCAGATCGCGTTCCTACCGGGCCGCGGCCCACGAGCGCGTCCTGCTCTGATCGAGTCACATCAAGAAGGGGAGTAGCTGTGCCTGACCCGACGCAACTCACCGATCGCGCCTGGCTGGTGCTGGGCGAGCTCGACCTCGGCCGGGCCCGAGCCCGGCTCGCCAGCGCCTTCCCGGCGTTGCGTCTGGTCGGGTACGACTTCACCTCACCCGGTGAAGAGCACACCGAAGCCGGGGCGTGCTGGGGCGAGCTCGTCCGCGCGGAGACCGAGTCGGCGGCCATCGACATCGCCGCCGCACCGGCCCGCGCGGCACTCGTCCGCATCGCCCGCGACCAGCACCTCGCCGTCGTCGTCACGAGGGGAGCACTCGACCCTCGCGCCGTGCTGGCGTGCGTGCTCGACCCGGCGGCACCGGTCCCCGAGACAGGCGGGCAGGTCGCGGCCGAGATCCTGCCGAAGATGGTCACCGTCGACCTGCCCGCCGCACTCCGCAACGGCCAGCGGTCCGGGTCGGCGAGCACACTCGTCCGCCCCTGTCCGCACGACGTCGACGAGGCCGATCTCGCGGCGGCGGCCGCGATCCTGTTGTCCCGCTACCGCTCCCGGCCCGACGCCGAGCTGCTGGTGTCCGGCGTCCGGGTGCCGGTCGTGGCCGACGAGCAGGCGTCCTCGCAAGACCTGGTTCACCACATCCGCCAGGCGGTCGCCGGCGGAACGCCTGTCCCGCAGGGAACCGAGGCCACGGTGGCCGTGACCCGGCACCGCAGCCCGCGCGAGTTCCTCGCGGGCAGGGAGATCCGTCAGGTCCACGTGTCCGACGGCCGCGCCACGCACGAGCTCACGATCGCGCTCACCGAGGACGGTGAACTGCGCATCGACTACGACGCGGGCCTGTTCGACACGCACGACGTGTTCGTCGCCGCGAACCGGCTGCTCGCCGTCCTCGCGGACGTCGTGGCAGACAAGCCCGTGCTCGAGATCTCCGCGATGGCCGGCCTCGAACGCGACGCCGTCGCCTCGTGGTCGCAGGGCGTGGTGCAAGCCGTCGAGGACACCTGCCTGCACACGTTGGTCGAACGCCACGACCCGGAGAAGGTCGCGCTCGTCTGCGGCGGCACATCGCTGACCTACGGCGAGCTCAACAAGCGGGCGAACGCCGTCGCGCATCGGCTGGGACGCTTCGGGGTCGGCAAGGACGACATCGTCGCGATCCTCGCGGACCGCGCCGCCGAGTCGGTCGTCGCGATGCTCGGCGTGCTCAAGTCGGGTGCCGCGTACGTGCCGATCGAGCCGTCCTACCCGGCGGAACGAGTCCGGCACATCCTCAGCGACTCCGGTGCGCGCATCGTGCTGGCGCACGGTGAGTTCGAGTCGCCGTTGCCGGTGCTGGACGTCTGCGACTGCACCGGCGAGCACACACCGGTGCGCGTCGACCCGGCCGACCTCGCCTACGTCATCTACACGTCCGGCTCCACCGGTGTGCCGAAGGGCGTGTCGGTGAGCCATCGGTCCATTGTGGTCTCGACGCACGCACGCGGTGTCGGTGGACCACCGCCGGAACGCGACCTGGTCACCATGCCGTTGTGCTTCGACGGCGCGGCGGGCGGGTTGTACTGGACCCTCACCGGCGGCGGCACGGTCGTGCTGCCGACCGAGTCCGAGGCGCACGACCCCCTGGCGCTGCGGGCGTTGCTGCACCGTGCGCCGATCACGCACATCCACTCCGTGCCGTCGCACTACGGCCTGGTGCTGCAGGCCGCGGGCGGGTCGGGGCTGGAGGAGCTGAAGCTCGTGTCGGTCGGCGGCGAGCCGATGCCGCCGAAGCTGGTGGCGCGCCACCTGTTCGACTGCCCGGACGCCGTGCTGCTCAACGACTACGGCCCGACCGAGGCGGCCGTGTGGGCGACCGCGCACCGCTGCGACATCGCGGACGCCACCGGCGCCAAGATCCCGATCGGCGGACCGCTGCCCAACTACCGGATCCACGTGCTGGACGCGCGAATGCGGCCGGTGCCACCGGGTCTGCCCGGCGAGATCTGCATCGGCGGGCCGGCTGTCGCACGCGGCTACCACCAGCGGCCGGGACTGACCGCGGACCGGTTCGTGCCGGACCCGTTCGGCGCGCCGGGCGACCGGCTGTACCGCACCGGCGACCGCGGCCAGTGGTCCGCGCAGGGTGAGCTGCACATCATCGGGCGCGTCGACAACCAGGTGAAGCTGCGCGGGTTCCGGGTCGAGCTCGGTGAGATCGAGGCGGCCGTGCGCAACCACCGCTCCGTCGTCGACTGCGTGGTGATGCTGCGCGCCGCGCCGAACGGACAGGACCAGGTGCTCGCGTTCGTCGCGTCCGGCGACGGCGGGCTGACCGACGCCGAGCTGCGGAGTGAGGTGGCGCGGTTGCTGCCCGCGTACATGCACCCCGACCGGTTCGTCGTGCTGCCCGAGCTGCCGCGCGGCCCGAGCGGCAAGATCGACGCGCAACGCCTGCGCAACTACGACGTGGACTTGGCGGCTGTGTCATGACCGTAGTCGATGCGCGAGACGTCAGCGTGCACGCGCTGCTCGCCTCGCACCCGTTGGTGGCCAAGGTGTTCGTCGTCCAGCAGGACGGCCGGACCGTCGTGATGGTCGTGCCGCGCAGGCAGGCCAGGATCCCCGACCAGGTGTCGCGGACCGTCCAGCTGCGCGACCGCGTCCTCCGGCTCGCTCCACAACGCGTGCTTCAGGTCGGCGTCGGTGACGCGGATCTGCCGGACGCGCTGGCGAAGCACTGCGCGGTGTACCGGCTCGTCGAGCCGCTCCAAGCCGCGGAAGCGCTCAAGACAGACCGGTACGACCTGGTGCTGCTGGACCTGGCCGCACCCAAGCTGTCCACTTTGGACATACCGGCCGCGGTGCTCGCCGCGTTGAGCCGCACCGGCGCGGTGTTCGTGGCCAACCTCCGCGACCCCCGCGTCGAACGGCTCGCGAGCTGGACCCGCACCGGCGAACCGCGCTCGACCCAGGACGCGGCCGGCTGGTCACCTCCGGCACTGGTGCGCGGCCTCGCCGACGTGCCCGGCGTCGAGGTGCACGCCTACCCGCCGCTCGGCCCGGTCGGCGACTTCGACGTGGTGCTGCGCCACGCCGGTGAGGCCGCCAAGGTGCCGATGCTGCGCTGGAACCGCGAGGTGCAGTCGCCGGCGCACCTGTCCCGCCTGCTCTCCGAACGCTGCGTCGAACGCGTCCGGCTCGTCGGCATCCCGCTCGCCGGCGTCGTCGACAACGTGCTCGCCTGGCGGGAGAACGCCCCGCGCTCGGCAGGCGTCCGCTACGGCTTCGGTCTCGGCGTCGACTGGCGCGAGGTCGAGGCCATCAGTGCCGATCACGGCTACGACGTCACGTTCGTCGCGTCGCTCACCGGCACCGAGTACCACTTCGACGCGGTGCTCGAACGTTCCGGCAGACCGCCCCGCCGCCCGCCTGACCAGCTGGCACCGCTGCTGCGGCGGTGGCTGGCCGAACGGGCACCGGACATCGGTCCGGTCGACCTCGCTGTTCTCGACGACTTCGGTGGTGTGCTGTGACTCGTACGGTTGTGGTCGGTGGCGCCGGTCAGGTGGGGGAGCTCTTCACCCGCCTGTGCCTCAAGGGTGGCCGGGTCGTGTCGATCGACGGTGGAGACACGCTCGTACCGGGAGCTGAATCCGTCACGGGTGACGCGTGCACCCCGACCGACGCCATGCTCGACGAGATCAGCGAAGCGGACGTGGTCATCTTCGCCCTGCCGGAACGCGCCGCGCTCGCCGCGGCACGAGCCTGCGCGCCCGCCGTCCGGCCGGGCACGTTGCTGGTGGAGACGCTGTCGGTGCAGCAGGTCGTCACACGGGGGTTGACCGTGCTCGCCGAAGAACGCGGTGCCGAGGTGTGCGGGCTGAACCCGATGTTCGCGCCGGCACTGGGTTTCGACGGCAACGCGGTCGCGGCGATCAGGGTGGTCGACGGCCCGCGCACCGCGACCATGATCGACCTGATCGAGGACTCCGGCGCGGACGTCGTCACGATGTCGGCGGAGGAGCACGACCGGATCACCGCGGTGCTGCAGGCCGCGACGCACGCCGCCGTGCTGGCGTTCGGCAGCGTCGTCGCGGAACAGGGAGACATCAAGGCTCTCATCGCGCTCGCACCACCGCCTCACCTGACGTTGCTCGCGTTGTTGGCCCGGATCACCGGTGGCAACCTGGACGTGTACTGGGACATCCAGGCCGCCAACCCCAGCGCGGCCGACGCGCGTGCCGCGTTGAGCGAGGCGGTCACGGTGCTGGACAAGCTCGCGACGGTCGGCGACCGGGACGGGTTCTGGGAGTGGGTGCGCCGGATCGACGACCACCTCGGCGACCACGGCCCTGGGCTGCGCGACCGCTGCGCCGAGCTGTTCGCACTGCCGAGCCGGTAGAGGGGCAGAACTGATGAAGACGGTCCGCGACGTCACCCGTGACCTGATGCGGCAGCTGGGGCTCACCACGGTGTTCGGCAACCCCGGCACGACGGAGATCGCGTTCCTGACCGACTGGCCGGACGACTTCCGCTACGTCCTCGGACTCCAGGAGTCGGCGGTCGTCGCGATGGCCGACGGGTACGCGCACGCCGCCCGGCGGCCGGTGCTGGTGAACCTGCACTCCGCCGGTGGTCTCGGGCACGGGCTCGGACACGTCTTCACCGCGTTCAAGAACCGCACGCCGCTGATCGTGCTGGCCGGGCAGCAGATGCGCACGCTGCTGCCCGACGACCCGTTCCTCGGCGCGAAGGACGCGGCCGAGTTCCCCAAGCCGTACGTGAAGTGGAGCTGCGAACCGGCCCGCGCGCAGGACGTTCCCGCCGCGTTGGCACGGGCTTTCCACGTCGCCACCCAGGCGCCGCAGGGCCCGGTGTTCCTGTCCGTCCCCGTCGACGACTGGGACCAGCCGTTCGACGGGCCGGTGCCGGTCCGGCCGCGCATCCCCGGTTTCGCACCGGATCCGGAGACTTTGCAGGCGTTGGCGGAGGCGCTGAACAACAGTGAACGACCGGGCATCGTCGCCGGCCCCGCGATCGACGAGGACGGTGCGGTCGACGACCTCGTCGCGCTGGCCGAGAAGCTGAACGCCGGTGTGTGGGCGGCCGGTGTGTCACCGCGCTGTTCGTTCCCGGAGAACCACGCGTTGTTCCGCGGTTTCATCAGCCCCGAGCGCAAGGCGACCGCGGAGGCGTTGGCCGAGCACGACGTCGTGCTGGTGCTCGGCGCGCCCGCGTTCACCTACCACGTCTACCGCGGCGAGTCGGAAGTCCCGCTGCCACCGCTGTTCCTGGTCTGCGACGACGACCAGGAGCTCGCACGGGCCCGTGAAGGCGTCGGCCTGCGGTCGACGATGAAGCTCGCGATCACCGCTCTGCACGACCTGGTCGTGCAGAGCGATCGGGAACGACCGGCCGTGCTGCACAGGCCGCCGCGGCCGGTCGAGACCACTCCGCTGTCCGCGGGTTTCGTGTACTCGACCATCGCGGAACTGCTGCCGGACAACGCGATCGTCGTCGAGGAAACGCCGAGCCACCGCACTCTGCTGCACGATCACCTGCCGATCACGAGCACCGACTTCGGTTTCCTCACCACGGCCAGTGGCGCGCTGGGCTACGGCCTTCCCGCGGCGGTGGGTGCGGCACTCGCGCGTCCGGAGCGGAAAGTCGTCGCGGTCATCGGTGACGGCTCGTCGATGTACAGCATCCAGGCGTTGTGGACCGCGGCCCGCGAGGAACTCCCCGTCGCGTTCGTGATCCTCGACAACGCCCAGTACTCCGCCGTCCGAACGCTGGGCGCGGCCGCGGGTGGGCGCAACATTCCCGGCGTCGACCTGGGCGACCTCGATTTCACCGCACTGGCAAGGGGAATGGGGTGTGCGGCGCACACCGTCACTCAGCCCGACGAACTGAAAACCGCACTGGCGCAGGCGTTCGCTGATGACGTACCGCACCTCGTTCACGTTGTGGTGGACCAAAAACCACCAGCCATGTACTGACGAAAGACCGCCACGAGAGACACGGAACTTAGTGTCGGTGGCGGGTCGGCGCACAGCGCCACCGGATGACTCTTTCGAGAAATGCCCCTTGTGGAGAGGAAGAGATATGAAGGCGGAGCTGGCGATGTTCGGCGGCAAGCCCGCGGTACGGACGGAATACCGGAGACTCGAATGGCCGGTGGTGACCGATGCCGAGCGCGAAGCCGTGCTGCGCGTGCTGGACCACCGGAAGTTCACCGTCGGTGCGAAGAACGAGCCCGAGATCCACGGCCTCGAGTCCGAGTGGGCCGAGTTCTGCGACACCCGGTACGCGGTCGCCGTCAACAGCGGCACGGTCGCACTGGAGCTGGCGCTGACCGCGCTCGGCATCCAGCCCGGCGACGAGGTCATCGTGCCCGCGCTGAGCTACGTGGCGACCGCGATGGCGCCGCTCTACCAGCTGGCGATCCCGGTGTTCGTCGACATCGACCCCGTCACGTTCAACATCGACGTCACCAAGATCGAAGAGAAGATCACCAACCGCACGCGCGCGATCGTGCCGGTGCACCTCGGCGGTCTGCCCGCGGACATGGACGAGATCCGTGCGCTCGCGAGGAAGTACAACCTGCTCGTCGTCGAGGACGCGGTGCAGGCGCAGGGCGGCAAGTACCGCGGCGAGACGATCGGCTCGCTCGGCGACGTCGGCTGCTGGAGCCTCAACGTCGAGAAGTCCATCCCCACCTGCGGTGAGGGCGGCCTCGTCACGACGAACAACGAGGAGGTCGCGGAGCGGATCAAGTCGCTGCGCATCCTCGGCGAGGACCTCAGCACCGAAGAGCGCCTCTACGTCTCCACGACCCGCGGCTCCAACCTCAAGCTCAGCTCGGTGCTCGCCGCGTTCACCCGCGCGCAGCTCGCCAGCTTCTGGGACTACCAGGCCAAGCGCGACGTCAACGTCCCCGTCTTCCTCGACCGGCTGGCCCAGCTGCCCGGCATCACCATCCCGACCGTGCCGAACGACCGGACGCACATGTGGCACATGCTGCGCTTCCGCTTCGACGCCGAAGCCGCCGGTCTCGGTGACCTGTCCGCGGGCCGGTTCCGCGCCGCGCTGCGCCGCGCACTGCTCGCCGAGGGCGTGCCGCTCACCCACTACCAGCTCATCCCGTTGCCCGGTCAGCCCGTGTTCACCAAGCAGGACGCGTACGGCCAGGGCCTGCCGTGGTCGCTGCCCGGCGCGAACCCGCAGCGCTACGACCTCGCCGACTACCCGGTCACCTGCCAGGTCATCGAGGACTCGCTGTGCCTGCGCCGCATGCACCTCAACCCCGGTGCCGGCCCCGCGCTGGAGGAGTACGCGGACGCGTTCGACCGGGTCTGGAACAACCTCGACGTCATCGGCCGGATGGCCCGTCAGCTGGACTACGCGCCGCCGTGGGCGGCCGTGCCGGGCTTCGAGAAGGTCGGTGCGGCGTGACGGTCCAGGCCGAGGCGGTCACAGCGGACCTGTTCCGGTTGGAACGGGTGGCGCTCGCCGTGCGCGAGAACGTGCTGGCCATCGGCGCGGGGCCGATCGGCACGCACGTCGGCGGATCGCTGTCGGCGACGGACATCCTCGTCGCGCTGTACTTCGACGTCCTGCGGGTGCGGCCGGACGAGCCGCGCTGGGACGACCGGGACCACTTCATCCTCAGCAAGGGCCACGCGAGCGCCGCGCTGTACGCGACGCTCGCCGAGCGGGGCTTCATCTCCCGCGACGAGCTGGTCACCTACGGCAGGGCGACGGGCAGGCTGATGGCCCACCCGACGCTGTCCGTACCCGGTGTCGAGTTCGCCACCGGAGCGCTCGGCCACGGCCTGTCGCTCGGCGTCGGGCTCGCACTGGCCGCGCAGCGGGCGTTGCGTCCCAACCGGGTGTTCGTCGTGCTCGGTGACGGTGAGCTCCAGGAGGGCTCGGTCTGGGAGGCGGCCATGTCGGCCGCGCACCTCGGGGTGGGCAACCTCACCGCGATCGTCGACCGGAACCGCCTGCAGATCAACGGTTCCACCGAGGATCGCATGGCACTCGAGCCGCTCACCGACAAGTGGCGCGCGTTCGGCTGGGACGTGTCCACTGTGGACGGGCACGACTTCGCCGAACTGGTACCGGCACTGCGGGACGCGCCCGGTGGCGGCAGGCCGTCCGTGATCATCGCGGACACCGTCAAGGGGCGCGGCGTCCGGCACCTCGAGCACCGCAAGCAGGGCCACTTCGCCAAGCTCAGCCCCGAGGCCTACGAGAGAGCACTCGCCGCATTGCGAGCGGTCGCATGACCAGCACCTTGTCCGCCGCCACGTCCGACAGGGAGGCCTACCGGGCCACCCTGCTGGAGCTCGCCCGTGCCGACCAGCGGATCTGGTGCCTCGACTCGGACACCGGCGGGCTGGAGAAGGTGTTCGAGTCCGAGCTGCCCGGCCAGTACGTCGACCTGGGCATCGCGGAGGCGAACCTGATGTCGGTCGGCGCGGCGCTGGCGAGCACGGGACTGCTGCCGTTCGTCAACACGATGGCCGCGTTCGCGTCGGCTCGCGCGCTGGAGCAGGTGAAGATCGACATCGCCTACCACGCGCTGCCGGTGCGGATCGTCGCGACGCACTCCGGGTTCTCGGCCGCGCATCTCGGGCCGACGCACCACGCGCAGCAGGATCTCGCGATCATGCGGTCGCTGCCGAACATGACCGTGATGACGCCGGCCGACGCGGGCGAGACCGTCCGCATGGTGCGGGCGGCCGCGTACCTGCCGGGCCCGGTGTACATCCGGATCGGCCGCAACGCCGTCGAGAACGTGTACGACGAGGACGCGGACTTCACCGTCGGCCGGGCGGTCGAGCTGCGCTCCGGTGACGACGTGACGATCGTCGCCGCGGGCTCGTACCCGGTGGTGTTCGCACTGGAGGCCGCCGAACGCCTTGCCGCGCAAGGCATCGAGGCCACCGTGCTGAACATGCACACCATCAAGCCCCTCGACATGCCCGCCTTGATCAAGGCGGCGGGCACGACCAGAGGCATCGTGACGGTCGAGGACCATTCGTTGCTCGGAGGGCTCGGCGGCGCGATCGCCGAGGCCATCTCCGTGCACCGGCCGACCCGCGTGCTGCGGGTCGGCGTGGCGGACGCGTTCTGCGCCCGTCCCGGCACCCATCGCGAGCAGCTCGTCGCGGGCGGCGTCTCACCCGAGCACGTCATCGCGGCCGCCCGCGCGATCGTCACCAGATGATCGTCCACAGTGGATGAAGAGGAGAACGGATCATGACAACCGCCACCGCGAGCATTTGCCCTGACTGCACGGAGACCGTACCGGTGTCGGCCGGCCTGCGCGTCACGTCGATCGTCGTGTGCCCCGGTTGCAAGGTCGAGCTCGAGGTCATCAGCCTCGACCCGGCCGAGTTCGCCCTGGCGCCGGAGATCGAGGAAGACTTCGGGGAGTAGCCGTGCTGGCCGTCCTGACGACCCGCGCCCGCCTGGAAGAGCGCATGATCTTCGACGCGCTCGAACGGCGAGGCGTCGCCTACGAGGCGGTCGACGACCGAACGCTGGTCGAAGACCTGCAGGCAGGTCCCGCTGTGCGGTACAGCGGGGTGTTCAACCGGATCATGTCGCACACGCGCAGCGTGTACGCCGCCCGCCTGTTCGAGGCATCGGGTCATCAGGTCCTCAACTCCAGTCAGGTCGTCGAGACCTGCGGCGACAAGATCCTCACGTCGCTGGCACTCGTGCGCGCGGGTCTGCCGACACCCCGGACGGTGGTGTCGGTGACGCCCGACGGAGCGTTGAAGGCCATGGAGATGATCGGGTACCCGGCGGTGGTCAAGCCCGCCGTCGGGTCCTGGGGCAGGCTGCTGTCCAAGGTCAACGACCGGGACGCGGCGGAGACGCTGATCGAGCACAAGCAGGCCCTGAAGTCGCCCGCCCACAACGTCTACTACGTCCAAGAGTTGATCGACAAACCCGGCCGCGACATCCGGGTGATCGTGCTCGGCGACCGGGTCGCCGCCGCGGTCTACCGGCGGTCCGAGCACTGGATCACCAACACCGCGCGGGGTGCGACGACCGAGCGGTGTGCTCTGACACCGGACCTGGTGAAGCTTTCCCTGCGGGCGGCCGAAGCTGTCGGTGGCGGGATGCTCGCCGTCGACCTGATCGAGCGGTCTTCCGGTGAGCTGCTGGTCACCGAGGTCAATCACACGATGGAGTTCCACGGTCTGGCCGCGGTCGCGGACGTCGACATCGCGGACCTCATCGTCGAGCACGTGCAGGAGGTGCTGTTGCGATGAGCGCGGACTCTGGGGTCGTCGGCGGTGAGCTCGTCCGGTTCCTGCTCCAGCACCCGGATGCGAGTTGGGCCTGGGCGCTCGTGCCGGGCCTGGTGCGGCTGACGCCGCGAGTGGTCGAGGAGGTGGAAGCCCGATGCGAGCGTCGGTGATCGGCGGCAGCGGGTACATCGGCGGAGAGCTCGTCCGGTTGCTGCTGCAGCACCCCGAGGTCGACCTGATGCACGTCACGTCGTCGCGGCACAGCGGACGCCCGCTGCGGGCCGTGCACCCGAACATGCGCGACCAGACCGACCTCACGTTCGTGCCGGACGAGGAGGTCACCGCGTGCGACGTGGTGTTCCTCGCGGTGCCGCACGGCGCGGCGGCGAAGTCGCTCGACAAGTGGTCCGAGATCGCACCGAAGATCGTCGACCTCAGCGCCGACCACCGGCTGCACGACTCGGCTGCCCGCGAACGGTTCTACAGCGGTCCGGGGCCGGATCCCGAGTGGCTGTCCCGATTCCAGGCCGGGTTCCCCGAGCTGAACCGGGACGGGCTGCGCGGCGCCGACCACATCTCGGTGCCGGGCTGCATGGCGAACGCCGCGATCCTCGCGCTGCATCCCTTGGCACGCGCGGGACTCGTCGAAGGGCCGGTGCAGGTCGACGCGCGCACCGGGTCGAGTGGCGGCGGCCGGACACCGGACGAGGGCAGCCACCACCCCGAACGCAGCGGCGCGCTGCGGATGGCCAAGCCGCACGGGCACCGGCACATCGCGGAGATCGAGCAGGCGTGCGGCGTGAAGGTGCACATGTCGGTCACCGCGATCGAGGCGGTGCGCGGCGTGCAGGTCGTCTGCCGCGTCACGCCCTCGCGTCGCGTGTCCGAGCGCGAGCTGTGGGCGTTGTACCGCGAGGCGTACGGCAAGGAGCCGTTCGTGCGGCTCGTGCGGGAACGCTCCGCGCTGCACCGGCTGCCCGAGCCGAAGATCCTCAGCGGCACCAACTACTGCGACGTCGGCTTCGCGCTGAACGCCGACGGCGACCACCTCGTGGTCGTGGCCGCGCTGGACAACCTGGTGAAGGGAGGTGCGGGCAATGCCGTCCACTGCTTCAACATCGCCAACGGTTTCGACGAGACCGCTGGGCTCCGGTTCGCCGGACTCCACCCGGTCTGAGCGGTACGTCATCAAGGTCGGCGGCTCGCTCGGCGCCGACATGTCCCGTGCCTGCGCCGACATCCGCGCGCTGGTCGATGCCGGGTGCTCCGTGGTCGTCGTGCACGGCGGCGGTGCCGAGTCCGACAAGCTGGCCGCGGAACTGGGGCGTCCGCCGCGCTACCTGACGTCGACGAAGGGCAGGCGCAGCCGCTACACCGACGCATCACAACTCGACGTGCTCACGTTGGGCATGCTCGGCCGCGTCAAGCCACCGCTGCTGGTGGAGCTGCTGGGCATGGGCGTGAACGCGGTCGGACTGTCCGGAGTGGACGGCGGGCTGGTGACCGCGCGGCGCAACCCGCCGGTCCGGGTGGTCGTCGACGGCGAGGAACGAGTGGTGCGCGACGACCTGTCCGGGCGCATCACCTCGGTGAACCCGCGGCTGGTGCGGACGTTGCTGGACGCGGGATACGTGCCCGTCGTGTCACCGCCCGCGCTGGACCCGGTGGCCGGCCCGCTGAACGTCGACGCGGACCGGTTCGCCGCCGAGCTCGCGATGGCGATGGAAGCGGACTGGCTGATCATCCTGTCGAACGTGCCGGGGCTGCTGCGCGACCAGGACGACCCGTCGTCGCTGGTGTCGTCGATCCCGGTCGGTGAGCTGCCCGCGTACCTGGACCTGGCAGGCGGGCGGATGAAGGTGAAGCTGCGCAGCGCGGGTGACGCGTGCGCGGCGGGGGTGCGGCACGTCGTCCTCGCGGACGGCAGGCACTCCTCGCCGGTGCTGGCGGCGCGAGCGGGTACCGGGACGACTTTCGTCGGAGGAACAGGATGAGCACGCGAGCAGAGAACCTGTTGCGGCAGATGGTCGACATCCCGTCGCCGTCGGGGGAGGAGGCCGCGATCGCCGGCTTCCTGGCCGAGGTGCTGCCGGACTTCGGATTCGACGAGGCCTACGTCGACGAGGTGGGCAACGTGATCGCCCGCCGGGGAGACCCCGCCGCACCCATGATCATGCTGGTGGGGCACATGGACACCGTGCCGAGCCAGATCCCGGTGCGCCAGGAGGGCACGATCCTGCACGGCCGCGGCACCGTCGACGCCAAGGGCCCGCTGGCCACCATGATCTGCGCGGCCGCGGAGGCTTCCGCCGAAGGCGTGCAGATCGTCGTCGCCGGCGTGGTCGAGGAGGAGACGTTCGGCAAGGGCGCCACGCACCTCGCCGAGACGTTCCGGCCCGCGGTCGGGTTCGTCGGCGAGCCCAACGGCTGGGCCGGCGTCGGCATCGGCTACAAGGGCCGCGTCATGATGCAGATCGACGTGAGCCGCCCGTCCGTGCACACCGCGAGCCCCGAGGAGAAGGCGTCCGAGGCCGGTGTCGCGTTCTGGAACAAGGTCGTGGACTACTGCACCGAGGTGTCCACATCGGACAAGGCGTTCGAACGGCCGATCGCGACGCTGGTGGAGATGAAGGGCGACATCGAGGTCGCGTCGCTCACGATCTCCGTGCGCACGCCACCCGGCTTCGACCTGCCCGCGTTCGAGGAGTTCGTCGTCGACGCGGCGGGCTCGGACCTGCTGAAGATCGACGACCGCACGCCCGCGGTGCGCGTCGACACGGCCGGTTCGGCGGTGCGCGCGCTGATGGCCGGGATCCGGGCGCGCGGCGAGCGGCCGCGGCTGAAGCTCAAGACCGGCACCGCGGACCTCAACATCGTCGAGCCCGCGTGGCAGGTGCCGATGGCGGTGTACGGGCCGGGTGACTCGAGCCTGGATCACACCGACCGCGAGCACATCGACCTCGTCGAGTACCAGCAGGCCATCGACGTGCTGAAAGACGCGCTGGAGCGCCTCGCGGAGGATCTCCGCGCCGGTTAGTACAGTCGGTTCATCACCGAGAAACGCCAGGCCCCAGCGCTCATCGCGATCACGGTCGCGATGGTGCTCTGGGGCCTCGCGCCGGTCGCGACCCGGTTCCTGGTGCTGACGTCCGACCCGCTCGGCGTGATCGCGATCCGGCTGTCGTTCGCGTCGCTGTGCTTCGCGCCGCTGCTGCCGTGGATCAAACCGACGCGCGAGTCCGTGTCGTGGCCGATGATCGTGTGCGGGTTGGTCGGGATCGTCGGTTACAACGTGCCGATGACGTACGGGATCCAGCACGTGCAGGCCGGTCTCGCCGGTGTGCTGCTGGCGACCGAGCCGCTGTGGATCGCGGTGCTGAGCGTCGTCTTCCTGAAGGAGAAGCTGACCCGGCCGCTGCTGCTGGGGCTGCTCGTGGCGTTCGCTGGCGTCGTGACGCTGAGCGTGGGCGGCGGGATCGCGTTCGACCCGTCCATGCTCGCCGGGGCGGGCCTGGTGCTGTTCGGCGCGTTCATGTGGGGCGTGTACTCCGTTGCTGTGGCGCCGCTGGTGCGGCGGTTCGGCGCGTTGCGGGTGAGCGCGGTGACGTTGTGGATCGGCACCGCGCCGCTGCTGGTGTTCAGCGTGCGCGCGATGGTCACCACGGGCTCGAACCTGACCCCGACGGCCTGGCTGGTGCTGTTCCTCTACGGCCTGGGCCCGCACCTCGTCGGCATGCTGCTGTGGAACTACGGCCTGTCGAAGGTGCCGAGCAGCCGGGCCGGCCTGCTGCTCAACCTCTACCCGGTGGTGAGCGTGGCCGCGGGCGTCGCGCTGCTCGGTGAACACGTCGATGCCGCCACCCTGATCGGTGGCGGCATCGTCCTGCTGGGCCTCGCAATGTCCCAGCTCAGGGCTCGTGAGTGATCAGGAGGCCCAGAGCACTCCTGATCACTCACGAGCCCTTAAGCGACGTGGTGGCCGGGGGTGGCGACGGGCAGCGTGGTGGCGAAGGCGGACAGGTGGGTGCGGTGCGGCCGCGCGATCGTCAGCTTGTGCAGCCACGGCAGGTTGGGCCGTTCCTGCGCCAGCCACAGCTCCGCGCGCTGCGTCACGTCGCGCAGCAGGTCCTCGCCGATCTCCCGGACGACGTCCGGCGGACGCACCAGCTGACCGGGGTGCTCCAGTGCGCGCCGCGCGTGCGCCTCGAGCCATGAGAACACGTCCACGAGCCGGTCGAGCGCCGTCGCCAGCTCCTCCAGGTCGAGCTCGGCGTCGGCGAGCTGACGCGCGCGGATCCTGGTGAGCGAGTGGAACTCGTAGTGCGTGCCGCCCAGCTGGTTCTCCGTGACGACGTCGAGCAGCTGGTGGTCGACGAGCTTGTCCAGCAACCGCTGCGCCTTGTCCTCGGTGACACCGGCGACGGTCGCCGCGACCCACCCGGAGATGTGCGGCAGGTCCGGGATGCTGAGCTTCAGCCACAGCGCGCGTTCGGTCGGCGAGAGCCGGTTGGCCGCGGCGGCCAGCCGGGTGCCGGTGTCGAGCGAACCGTAGGCCAGCTCGGCGATCCGGTGGGTCTCGTCGGCGATGTGGTCGACGAACCGGTCCAGCCGCACCGTCGGCCGCGTGTGCAGCCGGGCACCCGCGGCGCGCAGCGCGAGCGGCAGGTGACCGCACAGGTCGACGATCGACCGCGCGCTCTCCGGTTCCCGCGCGATCCGCTCGTTGCCGATGAGCCTGCCGAGCAGCTGCACCGCGTCAGCCATGTCGAGCCCGTCGATCCGCCGCGACGTCACGCCCGGCGTCTCGACCATGCTCGACTGGCTCGTCACGAGCACCGCGCTGTCCGTGCCACCGGGCAGCAGCGGCTCGATCTGGGCGCCGGACTCCGCGTCGTCGAGCACGATCAGCAGTCGCTTGCCCGCGGTGATGCTGCGGAACAGCGTCGCCTGGTTCGCCAGGTCGGTGGGAATGCTGCGCTCCGGCGTGCCCAGCGCGTAGAGGAAGCTGCTCAGCACCTCTTGCGGCTCAAGGGGAGTGGTGCTGCCGCGCAGATCCGCGTGCAGCTGCCCGTCGGTGAACCGCTCGCGCGCCCGGTGTGCGGCGTGCACGGCCAGCGCGGACTTGCCGACACCGCCGCGCCCGATCAGCGCGACGACCGGTGGCCGTTCGCGGCGCAGCTCGTGGTCGATCCACTCCAGGTGCTCGGTGCGGCCGGTGAAGTCACCGACGTCCGCGGGCAGCTGCGCCGGGACCTTCGTGGCGTACCTGGCGCGCTGCGGCTGCGGCGACGTGATCGGGTGCCCGGCGATGATCCGCCGGTGCAGGTCCTGCAGCCGGGCGCACGGGTCCAGCCCGAGGTTGCTGACGAGCGTCGCCCGCCCCGCCCGGTACACGGCGAGCGCGTCGGCCCGCCGGTCGGACAGGTACAGCGCCGTCATCAGCCTGCCGCGCAACTGTTCCCGCAGCGGGTGCTCGTCGACCAGCAGCCGCAGCTCGCTGATCAGCTCCCGGTGCCTGCCCATGGCGAGCTCGATGTCGAGGCACTCCTCGAGCACCGAGAGCCTGCGCTCGGCCCAGTACGCGGCGACCGCCTCGATGGCCGGGCTCTCCAGCTCCGCCAGCGGACGTCCCTGGAACAACGCCAGAGCCGCGCGGTACTCGTCGACCGCACCGCCCAGGTCGCCGTCCTCGGCGCGTTCCCGGCCGCGCAGCATCGCCTTCTCGAACACCTGCGCGTCGAGGCACCCCTCGGGCAGCCGCAGCAGGTAGCCGCCGCGCGCCGTCTCGATCAGCCCGGTCCCGCCGGCCTTCTCGAACGCGCTGCGCAGCCGCCACACGCAGGTCTGGATCTGCTTGTCCGCCGTGACCGGTGGGGCGTCGCCCCACACGGCGTCGATGATCCGCCCGACCGACACGACCTTGTTGGCCTCGGTCAGCAGCAGTGCGAGGACCGTCAGCTGACGGTTCTTCGCGAGCTGGACCACCCGGTCCGCGATCGTCACCTGCAATGGTCCAAGAATGCGGAAGAAAACGTCGGTGCGCATACCCGCCCCCCGGCTGTCCCGTTGGTAGCGGAACTCTCGCAGCGGGAAGTGGAACCGAACTTGAGCGCACCTCGAACACGATCACCCGATGATCTCGTCCTCCAGCCGGCAGGCCTCGTTGATCAGCAGCGTCGCCAGCTCCGCCATGAAGTCCGGTGACACGCCCAGCGCGCGCCCGCGCTCCGCGTACGCGCGACAGACCGCGCGCACGCGGTCCGGCTGCATCATCGGGATGCCCTCGGCCTTCTTCACCGCGGCGACCTCGCCGCACACCCGCAGCCGGTCCGCGATCAGCGCGGCCAGCTGGCCGTCGAGCACCTCGATCCGTTCCCGGAAGGGTCGGAGGATCTCCATAAGAGGCTCCCGTCGAGTCGCACTGGAGTTGAGGTAAAGCTAGGTCGTGACGGTCTCAGTGCGGTCTTCCACCACGGCTCCACCGGGGCCCTTGCGCCCACCGATACAGCGTTAGGGGCTTAGGGGAGTACCCCTAGTGCCGCTGACCAGGGCTATACGGGTGTCCATTTGAGACGTAACTTTCTCCCATGTCACCGCGCACGTTCACCGTCGTCATCGGACTCGCGTTCTTCCTGGCCGGTTTAGCGATCTTGCTGGTGGCACTCGCCGTCGAGGCGCCGAACGGGACGCTCATCCCGTGCGGCAACAGCCTCGGCTTCGGGTTCGACGAGGTGGACGCGGCCGCGACGAGCCCCGCGTACGTCACCATCTGCGGTGACCTGCGCGAGAAGCGGCTGGTCTGGGCGGCGCCGATCGTCTCCGTCGGGGTGCTGCTCCTGCTGGGTGCCATGGTCGTGCGCAAGCGACCTACTCACCGGTAAGGTCCGCCGCATGACGTGGATGCTGTACGGCGCGAACGGTTACACCGGACGTCTCATCGCGGACCTCGCGGTCCGCCGCGGCCACCGGCCGATCCTCGCGGGACGCACCGCGGCCAAGGTCGCGCCGCTCGCCGAGGAACTGGGACTGGAGCACCGGGCGTTCGACCTGAGCGACGCGGCCGCCGGGCTGGAGGGCGTCGACGTCGTCGCCCACTGCGCCGGCCCGTTCTCGGCCACGTCCGCGCCGATGGTCGCCGCGTGCCTCGCCACCCGCACCCACTACATCGACATCACCGGCGAGATCGACGTCTTCGAGACCATCGCCGCGCAGGACGGTGCCGCGCGCGACGCGGGCGTCGTCCTGCTGCCGGGCGCGGGTTTCGACGTCGTGCCGACGGACTGCGTCGCCGCGATCCTGGCGAAGGAACTGCCCGGCGCCACACACCTCGACCTCGCGTTCGTCGTGGGCGGCGGCGCGAGTGCCGGCACGGCCAAGACATCCGTCGAGGCGGCGTCCGTCGGCGGGCGCATCCGAGTCGACGGCGAGCTGCGGTCGGTGCGCATCGGGCACCGCACGCGCGTCGCCGAGTTCCGGTCCGGGCCGCGTCAGGTCGGCTCGATCCCGTGGGGTGACGTCAGCACCGCGTACCGGTCGACTGGAATCCCCAACATCACGGCGTTCACGCTCGTGCCCGGCATGGCGGGACAGATGCAGGCGATCTTCGCGCCGATCCTGCAGACGCCCCTGTTCCAGAAGTTCGGGAAGTCCGTTGTGGAGCGTTTCGTCGGCGGGCCGGACGAGCAGAAGCGCCAGAACACCACGTGCGACGTGTTCGGTGAGGCGTGGAACGACGCGGCGCGGGTCTCCGTCGCGCTGACGGGACCCAACGCCTACGACCTGACGGCCGACTCGGTCGTCAGGGCCGTCGAGAAGATCTCCGACGTCGCGCCCGGTTCCCACACGCCGTCGAGCGCTTTCGGCGCGGACTTCGTGCGGGAACTGGACGGCGTCGTGCTCACCGCGGTGCGAGGAGTGAAGTGATCTCCTGAGACGCGGACGCCTGGAGGAGGTGCAGGAGGTTCTCGGGCAGCTCGTGCCCGCGCTTCTGCACCGCCTGCGCGTACAGGCGCCCGGCGCGGTACGAGGAGCGGACCAGCGGCCCGGCCATGACCCCGGAGAACCCGATGCCCTCGGCGGTCTCCTTGTGCACCACGAACTCCTCGGGCTTCACCCAGCGCTCGACCGGGTGGTGCCGCGGCGACGGGCGCAGGTACTGCGTGATCGTGATGATCTCGCAGCCCGCCTCGTGCAGGTCGTGCAGCGCCTCGGTGACCTCTTCGGACGTCTCGCCCATGCCGAGGATGAGGTTCGACTTGGTGACCAGGCCCGCCTCACGAGCCCGCGTGATGACCTCGAGCGAACGCTCGTAGCGGAACGCGGGCCGGATGCGCTTGAAGATCCGCGGCACGGTCTCCAGGTTGTGCGCGAGCACCTCGGGCCGTGACTCGAAGACCTCGGCCAGCTGCTCGGGCACCGCGTTGAAGTCCGGGATCAGCAGCTCGACGCCGGTGCCGGGGTTCATCTCGTGGATCTGCCGGACGGTCTCCGCGTACAGCCACGCGCCGCCGTCGGTCAGGTCGTCACGGGCGACGCCGGTGACCGTGGAGTACCGCAGGCCCATCGCCTGGACGGACTCCGCGACGCGACGGGGCTCGTCGCGGTCGAGGTCGGCGGGCTTGCCGGTGTCGATCTGACAGAAGTCGCAGCGGCGGGTGCACTGCTCGCCACCGATCAGGAACGTGGCCTCGCGGTCTTCCCAGCACTCGTAGATGTTGGGGCAGCCGGCCTCCTCGCACACGGTGTGCAGGCCCTCGCGCTTCACCAGACCCTTGAGCTCCCGGTACTCAGGACCCATCTTCGCGCGGGTCTTGATCCACGAGGGCTTCTTCTCGATCGGCGTCTGGCTGTTGCGGACCTCGAGACGCAGCAGCTTCCGACCCTCAGGTACCACAGTCACTCGCTCACCCTACGCCGAACCGGCATGCGTCTTCTCTCAAGGTCCGCTCCGCCGCAGGTCACGCGGGGTCGGGTGTGACGCCCGTCAACTTCGCGGTGAGGTCCCACAGCTTGCTCGCGCCCAGATCGTCGCGCGCACGGGCCGACATGTCCGCCTCGGCCGGGTAGCCGAAGGCGCCGCCGAGGCCGTTCGGGCCGTAGTACTGGCCGCCGCGCGCCTCCAGCGCCGTCGCCGCGTACAGCTGCGGCAGCGCTCCGCGCTCGACGGACTGGGAGAACAGGTGGCTGATCCGGCCACCGACCTTGAGCAGGAGGCTGCGGTGCGCGGACGCCATGTTGTCGGTCAGGTCGGTTCTGGTGACGCCGGGGTGCGCGGCGATGGACGTGACGTCCGGCGAGCGGCGGTCCAGTTCCCTCGCGAACAGCAGGTTCGCCACCTTCGACTGGGAGTAGGCGTTGGCCGGGCTGTAGCGGCGGTGCTCGAAGTTCGGGTCGTCGAAGTCCACGTACCCGCGCTGGTGCGCGAGGCTCGCCACGGTCACCACGCGCGAGCCGGGACGCTGCCGCAACGCGGGCATCAGCAGCCACGTCAGCGCGGCGTGCCCGAGGTGGTTCGTGCCGAACTGGCGCTCGAACCCGTCGGCGGTCAGCCCGTACGGCACGGCCATGATGCCCGCGTTGTTGATCAGAATGTCCAAAGAGGAGACTCGCCCGGCGGCCGCGCGCACCGACGCGAGGTCCGCGAGGTCGAGCTCCAGCGCGGACGAGTCACCGCCGACGATCTCCAACGCCTTCTGCGCGCGTTCGGTGGAGCGGCACCCGAGCAGCACCGTCGCGCCCTTGGCCGCGAGCACCTGTGCGGTGCGCAGGCCCAGCCCGGAGTTCGCCCCCGTGATGAGCGCGGTTCTGCCGGTCTGGTCGGGGATGTCGTCTTCGGTCCACTTCGCCATGGCTAACAACTACCGTCCGGTAGCCCTCACGCGCTACGGGCGAGGTGCGTGACGTGCGCGTCGAGCACGGCGCGCAGCGTCGGGTCCTCAACCGAAAGCATGCGCGTCACGCGCGCCACGACGGTGTCGTAGTCGTCGGTGGTGTCCAGCAGCTCGACCGCGATTCGGCTGGTCAGCCGCTGGTTCCAGCGGTAGGTCATCGCCTGCAGCAGCTCGTCGCGGCTCTCGAACACGTCGGGGTCGACGATCAGCGGTGCCGCCGGGTCGTGGCGGGCGTCGTTGAGGACGGCGTCGATGGCGTCGCGCCGCCGGTAGAAGTCGCTCCAGCCCATGTATCGTACCCCCGGTTCTTCACATACCCTCGGTATGGCACCGACCATACCACGGGTACGTACCGTTGGTATGTGAGCTACCGTGACGCCGTGGTGAACGTGCGGTCGAGGCGGGTGGAGTACTCCGAGTCCACGCGGCAGGCGCTGGTGGACAACGCCGTCGAGTTGTTCACCAAACGCGGCTACGCAGGCACGTCGCTCGACGAGGTCGTCAAGCGGGCGCGTGTGACGAAAGGCGCGCTGTACCACCACTTCAGCGGAAAGCAGGCCCTTTTCGAGGCCGCGTTCGAGTCCGTCGAAACGCGACTGGTCGAGCGGCTGTCGAAGATCGTCAACACTCCCGGCGACGCGTGGGAGATCGCGACCGGCGGCCTGCGCGCCTACGTCCGCGAGTGCCTCGAACCGTCGTACCAGCGGATCGTGATCCACGAGGCGCCGGTCGTGATGGGCTGGGAGCGCTGGCGCGAGGCCGAGGAGCACTACAGCTTCGGGCTGCTGCGCGCGGGAATGCAGTTGCTGCGCGAAGCCGGGGAGATCGACGAAGATCTTCCGGTCGAGATCACCACGCGGCTGTTGTTCGGCGCGTTGTCCGCGGGTGCGAGCACCATCGCGAGCTCACCCGACCCGCGGAAGGTCAGCAAGGACGTGGAACGGACGGTCGTGCGCGTGCTCGAAGGACTGCGCTGTAACCGACGGTAGCGCTCCAATTACACATTACGAATGGGTCACTGGGGCATTCGGCGCAGTTCACCCTGCGTACGGGCCAATTCCTTGGCACCCCCTGTCACCGAGTGTAAGACTCGGTACTTTGAGCTGACACGTAGGGGGCTCGATGATCAGAGTGTTGCTCGCCGAGGACGTGCAAATGGTCCGCGGAGCACTCGTCGCGCTGTTGGATCTCGAGCCGGACATGCAGGTTGTCGCGTCGGTGGCCAACGGTGACGAAATCGTTCCCGCGGTCGAGAAGAACAAACCTGACGTAGCCGTGCTGGACATCGATCTGCCCGGAATGGACGGCCTTTCCGCGGCCGCCCAGATCCACGAGGTCGCACCCGCCACGCGCACCTTGATCCTCACCAGCCTCGGCCGTCCCGGCACGCTGCGCAGGGCGTTGAACGCGCGGGTCAACGGCTTCATCCTCAAGGACGCGCCGATCAACCAGCTCGCGGATGCGATCCGCGGCGTCGCGGTCGGCCGCCGGGTCATCGACTCGCAGCTCGCGCTCACCGCGTGGGACGGCGACGAGTGCCCGCTCACCCCGCGTGAACTGGAGGTTCTCCGGCTCGCCGCGGACGGTGCCGACGCGATGGAGATCGCGGGCACGCTGTACCTGTCGGTCGGGACGATCCGCAACTACCTGACGACCGTCACCATGAAGCTCGAGGCCCGCAACCGCATCGACGCGGTGCGCATCGCCCGCAAGGCCGGCTGGCTCTAGAGCTCTACAGGGGGATTTGGGCGTGCAGGTGGAACCTGCCGCTCTCCCGCCGCGATGTGAAGCTGCCGCCGATCTCGTCGACGCGCTCGGTCATGTTCCGCACCCCGCTGCCGGACGGGTCGCAGGGCGACTCGTCCGCCCCGTCGTTCATGATCTGCAGCTCGATCAGGTCTTCCTTCTGCCGCAACGAGATCTCGCAGTGCTCGGCCCGGCTGTGTCGCAGCACGTTCGTGACGCTCTCGCGCAGCACGGTGGCCAGCACCGTCGCGGCGGGCTCGGGGATCTCGCCGTGGTCGAGCTCCATGTTCACGGTGATGTTCGCCGAGGTCAGGACGGCTTTCGCGGAGCAGAACGTCTCCTCGACCGACAGCAGCCGGTAGCCGAGGGCGACGGACCGCACGTCGACCAGCGTGTGCCGGGTGATGTCGAGGATCTCGCCGAGCGTCTCGCGCGCCTGGTCCGGGTGGTCGGGCAGCAGCCGGTGCGAGAGCTCGCTCTTGAGCTTGATCGCCGACAGGCCGTATCCGAGCAGGTCGTGCAGGTCGCGGGACACGCGGATGCGTTCCTCGGCGACCGCGCGGTCGGCCAGGTCGGAGCGGGTCGCGTCGACCTTCACCGCGAGGGCGGCGAGCCACGGCAGCCCGTGCAGCACGAGCCCGGCCATCGCCGTCGTCACGATGCTCAACGACGCTGCGGTGAGGTCGTGACCAGCGGAGATGTGCACCCCGCCCGCGGCGATGACGATCGCGGTGAACGCCGTCCAGCCCGCCGTGCGCGGTAACACCAGCAGTACGCTTCCGGCGAGGAAACCCGTCGCGGCGATCCACGTGTGGCCGAACAGCAGCATCGGCAGGAACACCAGGAGTGCGTGCACCGTGAGCGCCAGGTGGCCGGTCGGGAACTCCAGTCGCGCGGACGGTCTGCTGAAATAGGAAAGCTGAATGGCGGCCAACGCCCCAATTACCGTGACGACGACCGCCGAATGGGTGGTCCCGCGGCCGAGCAGAAGCACGTGAACCACTTCTATCAACGAGAGCCCGCTGACTATCACGAGGCTCGTTCGCATCGTCCGCCGTGCGGGCGGCATCGACACCCTGACCGTTCCGGGTGGATGTGCCAATGCTGCCATTTCAACCCCCGCACAACCGAGGCGCCGCCCGCGAATAATACGGCAACGTCAAGACTCGCTGATCGAAAAGAATCACACAAACGGACGAGTATCAGAGGCGTCCCATTACTAACCGCGTCGGACCCGTCACGTTCGGAAGCGGTTTTGGGCCCGTGTGAAAGATTCATCGTTCCCGCGGGTACAGCTCATCACGGACTTGTGGGGTGCTCCGTGGCGTCGGCGATGCCCTCTCGGTTGCACTAGTAGGTGCTCGAAACAGGCCGCCGTAGGGAGAGTTCCGTGGACATCAAGGTGCTGGGACCGCTGGAGGCGCACGAGAACGGTGTCTCCATCACGCCGACCGCGGCCAAGCCCCGCCAGCTGCTGGCGCTGCTCGGACTGCAGGCCGATCACGTCGTGACCGTGCCGACGCTGATCGAGGAGCTGTGGGGCATGGCCCCGCCGCGCAGCGCGCTGACCACGTTGCAGACCTACGTGCTCCAGATCCGCAGGCGCATCGAGGCCGCGGGCAACGACGCCGCGAAGGACGTGCTCGTCACCCGGTACGGCGGCTACCTGCTGGACGTGGGTGCCGGCGCCGTCGACGTGGTCGAGTACGAGCGGCTCGCGTCTCGCGGCCAGCGCGCGCTGGAGGAGGGTTCGCTGGAGCCCGCGGCCAGGATGCTGCGCGCGGCGCTGGAGGTGTGGCGCGGCCCGGTGCTCGCCGACGTGCGCATCGGCATGCGGCTCGGCATGGAGGTCACCAGGCTGGAGGAGAGCAGGCTCGGCGTGCTGGAGGCGTTGATGGACGCCGACCTCCGCCTCGGCAGGCACCAGCAACTGCTCGGCCAGCTCTCGATGCTCACCGCGCAGCACCCGCTGCACGAGAACTTCTGCGCCCAGCACATGCTCGCGCTGTACCGCTCAGGCAGGCAGTGGCGTGCACTCGAGGAGTACCGGACGTTGCACGACAAGCTGATGGACGAGCTGGGCCTCGCGCCGTCGGAACGCCTGCGCCGCCTGCAGAGCGCGATACTGCGCGCCGACCCCGATCTCACCCAGGTACCACAACTCGCGGGGTAGCTGTGTGGTTCGAGGCGGATGGTCGGGCGCTAATGTGTGCCGGACGGGGCTGAGGGGACGGCAGAGATGATCAGGGTTTTGCTCGCCGAGGACATGCACATGGTCCGGGGCGCGCTGGTAGCTCTGCTCGATCTGGAACCCGACATCGAGGTCGTCGCCGAAGTGGACTCCGGCGACCAGATCGTCTCCATGGTGGAAAGCCACCAGCCCGACGTGGCGGTCATCGACATCGACCTGCCGATCCTGGATGGACTGACGGCCGCGGCCAAGATCCGCAGCACGATCCCCGGCGTGCGCACGCTGATGCTCACGTCGCTCGCCCGCCCAGGCACCCTGCGCCGCGCACTCGCCGCCGGTGTCGACGGGTTCATCCTCAAGGACGCCCCGCCCGCGAAGCTGGCCGCCGCGATCCGCGACGTCGCCGCTGGCCGCCGCGTGGTGGACTCCCAGCTGGCGCTGGCCGCGTGGGACTCCGGCGAATGCCCGCTGACCGAGCGCGAGCTCGAAGTGCTGCGGCTCGCCGCGAACGGCACCGACGCGCCGGACATCGCGCGCGCGTTGTCGTTGTCCCCCGGGACGGTGCGCAACTACCTGACGTCGGTCGTGGCGAAGCTGGACGCGCGCAACCGGGTGGACGCGATCCGCATCGCCTCTGAAGCCGGTTGGCTGTAAACCTTTCCGGGTTTTCCCCCGCCCAATGCCGTCCAGTTCAGTGCAGGGGAATTTCGGCCTGCAGGCGGTAGGTGTTGTCCGGTGTGGTGCCGGCGACCAGGGTGCCGCCGATGTTCGTCACGCGAGCCGTCAGGTTGTGGATCCCGCTGCCACCGCCGTTGGTGGAGGGCGGTGGCACGGCCAGCAGCCCGTCGTTGACGATCTCCATGGTCAGCCGGTCCTCGCTCCGCGCCAGGGTGATCTCGCAGTTGGCGGCCTTGCTGTGCCGCAACAGGTTCGTGACACCTTCGCGCAGCACGGTGGCGAGAGTCGTGCGCACGTCGGAGGACAGCTCGCACGGCTCGAACCGCAGCGTGACGTTGATGTTCGCCGCGGCCAGCAAAGCCCGCGCGGACACGGTTTCCTCGTCGAGCGACATCTCGCGGTACGACGAGGCGACCGCGCGCACGTCGGCCAGCGCCTGCCGGGAGATGTCCAGGATCCCGGACAGTTCCTGTTGCGCCCGTTCGGGATCGCGCTCCACCAGCCGGTGCGTGAGCTCGCTCTTCAACGTGATGGCCGAGAGGCTGTAGCCCAGCAGGTCGTGCAGGTCCCGCGCGAACCGCAGGCGTTCCTTGGTGACGGCGAGGTGCGCGAGCTCGGTCCGCGCGTCGTGCAGGTCCTGCACCATGGAACGCAGCCGCGACAGGCCGAACACGACCAGGCCGTGGTTGCTCGTCACGATGAACCCGAACACGATGTTGATCGAGCTGCCCTCGAACAGCCAGTGCGCACCACCGGCGCTCGCCATGACGAGCAGGAACACCGGTACGCCGAACCGCGCGGGCAGCACCAGCAGCGAGGCGCCGGCGAGGTAGCCGGGCATGCCGAGCAGCGGGTGTTCGAACAGCGCCATCGGCAGGTACGTGAGCACGGCCTGCGCGCACAGCAGCGCGTACCCGAGCGGCGAGCGCACGGAAGCGCTGGGGCGGCTGAAGAAACCGAGCATCAGGCCGAGCGACGCGAGGATGCACGCGATCGCGACGGCGCGGCTGGTGGTGTCGGGCAGCCAGGCGAACGTCAGGATGATCGAGCTGATCGCGTACCCGGTGAACACGGCCGTGGCGATCAGGGAACCCAGCCGCGGCGCCATCACCGCACCGTGCTCGGTGTGCGGCTCCGATGTGGTGGGCGAGTTCTCCTGGCCGGACAAGGGGATCGACGCGTGCAGGCGGTACGTGTCGTCGTCCGCGCGGGCGGTCAGCGTGCCGCCGAGTGCGCGGACGCGCTGCGTCAGGTTGCTGATCCCGTTGCCGTGGCCCTCGGATTCCACGTCGTCGCGCACGCCGTCGTTCACGATCTCGATGCACACCGCGCCGTCGTCGCGCGACACGGTGATCGAGCAGTTCTCGGCCTTGCTGTGCCGCAACAGGTTCGTGACGCCCTCGCGCAGCACGGTGGCGAGTACCGTCCTGACCCGCGGCGGCACGTCACCCTGGCCCGCGTGCACGTCGACCACGACCTCGGCCGCGGACAACACCGATCGCGCCGACGCCAGCTCGTCGTCCAGCGACAGCTCGCGGTAGGACGACGCGACCGCACGCACGTCGGCGAGCGCCTGGCGGGAGACTTCGAGTATCTCGTCGAGCTCCTGCTTGGCGCGCTTGGGCTGCAACGGCACGAGGCGGTGCGTCAGTTCGGTCTTCAACGTGACCGCGGACAGGCTGAACCCCAGCAGGTCGTGCAGGTCCCGAGCGAACCGCAGGCGTTCCCGCGCGACGGCGAGCCCGGCCAGTTCGGACCGGGCGTCCTCGAGCTCGCGCACGAGCGAACGCAGCCGTGACAACCCGTAGACGACGAGGCCGATGACCATCGTCAGGTTCGCGATGTAGACGACCTCGAGCCCTGGGCCGGTCAGGTTCGACTGGATGACCCCGGCGACAGCGGCGATCGCGAAGAACGCGACCCAACCGGTGCCCAGCCGCAGCACCAGCAGCGCGTCACCGGCGAGGAAGCCGGGCATGCCGGTCCACGCCTCGTGGAAGAAGAACATCGGCACGAACGTCAGCAGCGCCTGGACGAACAAGGCGGAATAACCGAGCGGGCCTCGCACGTCCGCACCGGGACGGCTGAAGAAACCCAGCTGCAGCACCATCATCAGCGCCAGGCACGCGCCTGCCGGAACGACCCTGGCGAACGTCGCGCCCTGCACGACGACGTACTGGAAGGCGTTCACGGCGAATCCCGCGAACACGACGGTGACGACGAGGAGCGCGAGGCGGGGGGCGAGCCCGGCCGCGCGGCCCTGGCTGTCGCTCTCCTGCCCTAACGCGGAGTCGAGGCGTCTTGCCACAACCGCTCCCATGCGAAGAGTCCGGGACTTCGCCATCAGGGCGCCATGCTACCGGTGCCCTGTCGAAGTCCTGTCTGTTTTCCCTGTTCCCTCAGTGAGGATGAAACCAGCGCTCGCCAGATACGCCACGACGTCGGACACGACCTCTTTTCCGACCTCCGAACCGGCCGCGACCTCGGCGATCGTCGTCTCGCCGTCCAGCAGCGACTTCACGATCCCGGTGGCGGGCGGCCGGTGCAACACAGCGGTGTACGACAGACCGTCGCAGACCAGCACGTGGTCGCCATCAACGTCCTCTATCGACGCACCTGGCCGGATCGTGATCAGCTGTTCGTCGGCCACGTGCGGACATCGGAACACCGCATTCCCCACGACCGCGATCAGCGACAGAATCGGGCCCGCACCGTCCTGCAGGCCCAGCGACGGCACCACGCAGCCGCCGAGCCGGTCGAGCGTCCGCCGCAGCCGCAGCCACTGCGCACCGATCTTGCCGGACGACTTCCACAGCACGAAGTCGTTGAACAGCACGGGAATGTTCTCCAGCGACACCGGGCCGAGCCCCATCCGGTGCAGCGCCTCGCGCACCAGCGGACTCGAGTCCGTCACCTCCACGGCACCCCATCTGCCGTGCACCGTCAGCCTGCCGGACTCGGCGCTGACGAGCGTGTCCTCGAGCAGCGAGAACAGAGGTCGCCCGGCGGGGATGTGCCCAGAAGGAAAGTCCCCAGCAGGGATGTCAGATGTCACCGCGCTTCTCCAGCTCTGCCAAGGCCGCGCGAGATCAACGCCGGTCATAAGAACATCGGGACCGGGTTGAGTTCTTCGAACGCGGCACGTCGCTCGACCCGTCCCAGGGTTAGCGGGACGTCGTAGAGGCGCCCTTGAGCGAGCCTGGACCAGAAGTGCCGCATCCCTGGCACCACGACCCTGACGACGGGCAGTTCGACGTCGGGTCGCGTCTGGTCGAGCACCAGCAGTTCCAGGCCCGCGGCCTCCAGGCGCGTCCGGATGCTCTCGACGTCGGCGCGCAGGTCCTGCTGCGGCACGTACGAATGCCGAGGAGTGAGCAGAGTGGGATCTGGTACCAGGTAGGGATGTTCGGCGGTAGTCGCGGTCAGCAGCCACCGCCGCAGATCCACGTCCATCGTGCGCCACTGGTGTTCGGAGACGTTCAGCACGGGCGGCATCACCTGGTTCAGCTCGGTCAGCGCGCGCTTCACCGCGATGCGCGGGTCGAGGTGCGCGCCGAAGCCGAAGACGATGTCCTCGCGCGGGCCGTCGACGCACCGCGAGATCGCGGCCATCACGGGCACCGCGAGGTCCGCGGTCAGGTCGAGCACCCACACCTCGCGACCGAGCGAGGCGTAGACGGAGCGCAGCTCGTCGACGAACGGGTCGTTCATCCGCTCGAGGTCGATGGTGGGCATGCGGGTGCGGTTGTACCACCACAGCGCGACCGCGTCCCGTTCGATCACCTCGAACAGCGCCTGCAGGATCGCGTCCTCGACGCTCGACCCGGCCGCACAGCCGTTGGAGCTCGCGGTGATCGACGCGGGGGAGGGCGCCCCGTAGTAGAGAGATGCGGTCGGCAGCAGCCGGTGGCACTGGTTCGTCACCGACCACACCGGCGTCCAGTCGAGCACGCCGTGCTTGTCGAACGGTTCCGGCACGTGCTGGAACGCCGCGTGCGCCGCGTTCCACTCCGTGCGCGAGTCGAACTGGCGCGGGTCGAACAGCTGGAAGGCATCCGGGTGCACGGCTTCGTCGCCGAGCGCGCGGAAGCTGGCGCGGATCCTGGCCTCGTCGCCGTGGTAGGTGCCGCTGTAGCGCTCGACGGCCTCGCACAGCGCGCCCGCCTCGGCGTGCAGCGGCGTGACGCCCTTGCCGCCGTTCTCGCAGCGCAACGTCGAGCGCAGTGAGTCGAGACCGGGTCCGCCCGCGGCCACGTTCGTGCCGGAGCGGTAGGAGTTGAAGAAGTCGTGGCCCCTGCTGTCGCGGCGGATCTCCTTGACCACACCGGAGATCGGGCTCACCAGGTGCCGGTAGCGGTCCAGCACCTCGCGCGCGGACGCGGACCGGTGCCCGCCGCCGTCGGAGGACCGCTTGATCCTCGACTCGACGCGCACCGGCCGGAGCGTCCGCTTGCGCACCAGGTCCGGGTCACCGCACGCGGGACACTGCGGCAGCGCCCGCACGGCGTGCTGCGTCGCACGCAGCTCCAGGCTGTCGAACGCCCAGATCTCGCGCTGCCCGGCGTGCCGGTACCCGGCCAGCCACTTGGTCGCCTCCAGCGCCGCGACCTCGACCGCGGTGGCCGAGACCGAGGGCAGGCCGACGGCGGGCCGCGCCGCGGGACCGTGCACGCCTCGCCGGGCCTGCACGTGCGCTTCGGCCGGCCGGTTGGCCGACAACCTGGCGGCGAGACAACGCCAGCAGGCGCCGTCGCCGGGCGTGAACACCGGGCCGACCCACACCTGCGCGCCGGTCGGCTTGACCAGCAGCCAGGGTGTGCCGGTCGCCCGGTGTTCGTCGTCGACTTCCCTCAGCGCGGGAGCGAGGTAGTCGTTGCAGATCACGATGGAGAGCGAGGGCGGGATGTCACGGGCTGCGCCGGCCGTGACATCCAGTTCGGCGCGGCGTAGCGCGCCGATCATCGCATCGGGCTCGACGCCACCGGCGGTGATGACCCGGACGTGGGCGTTCCTCGTCGCGCCGACGGCGGTGGAGGCATCCAGGCCCGCTGCGTCCCAGTAAGCGTGCGCAGCGGTGCCGTCGGTGTCGTCCGATGAGCGGGTGCCGATGAGCCCGGCGGCACCCAGCCTGGTGAGCAGGCGTCCCGCCTGTTCGGCGGGCACCTCCTCGGGCAGGTCCCTCAGCAGCGCCGAGAGATCCCGTGTTCCGTCCAGCAGCGAGGCCAGCAGTTCGACGTGAGGTCCTTGCAGGGCCGTCACCCCGCTCTCCGAGAACAGGTAGACCGCCTCACCTCGGACGATCTCCGGTCTCAGATGACGCTTGAACCCGATTCGTTCGTGCACGGCCCCGCTCCTGCTCAGGCTGCTGCGGTTGTCGGCGCCTCACCGATGATCACTGGGCCGCCGCAATGGACTGTGAACGCGAGCAGGTCGAGATCTCCAGCCGTGCCGGTGGGCCGGTCGAACTCGTAGATCACCAGGTCGGCCTCGTCGGCAGGAACGATCTCTTCGAGGGTGCGGGTGCTGAACATGATTGTCTCCCCTTGGGGTCTGGCGTGGACCGGAAGTGCTGGGAGCGATTCTGGGTCGGTGGCCGATGCCCCCGGTAGTTACGCGTTAACGCGCCCGAATATGAAGTTCTCACCCCTCCGCACGGGGTGACTTCATGCGCAACTGGTGGTAGGGACACTGCCGCTGGAGGCCCAGTTGCGATGGACTGATCTGCACACGTCGGGGCGGGTTTTCCTGAGGAGGAACGTGGCGATGCAGATCAAGATCCTGGGGCCGCTCGAGGCCACGCGGAACGGCCGTTCGACGTTGCCGACCGCCGCGAAACCGCGGCAGATCTTCGCCCTGCTCGCCCTGCGCGCCGGGCAGGTCGTACCGGTGACGACGCTCATCGAGGAGCTGTGGGGCGAACGTCCGCCGCGTAGCGCGCGCACCACGCTGCAGACCTACATCATGCAGCTGCGCAGACTCCTCGGTGACAACGCCAGCGACGTGCTGGTCACCCGGTTCGGCGGCTACCTGCTGAACGTCCCGGTGGAGAACGTCGACGTGCACGAGTTCGAACGCCTCGCGGCGGCCGGACGGCGTGCCTCCGAAGCAGGAGACCACGAGTCCGCCGCCCGGCTGCTGGGCACGGCGCTCGGCATGTGGCTCGGGCCCGCGCTCGTCGACACACCGACCGGTGACGTGCTCAGCATCGAGGCGACCAGGCTGGAGGAGTCGCGGCTGAGCGTCGTGGAGAGCCGCATCGACGCCGAGATGCTGGTCGGACGGCACCACACGCTGCTCAGCGAGCTGGCCGTGCTGACCGCGCGGCACCCGATGAACGAGAACCTGTGCGCCCAGTACATGGTCGCGCTGTTCCGGTCGGGCAGGCAGTGGCAGGCGCTGGACGCGTTCAAGTCGCTGCGTCAGACGCTGATCGAGGAGCTGGGCGTCGAGCCGTCGGCCAGGCTGCGCGAGCTGCACCGCGCCGTGCTCACCGCCGACTCGTCCCTCGACCGGGTGGAGACCTCCGAGGTGCGCCAGTTACTCGCTTGACTAGATTCGGGGTCGTGGAACTCCGGATCTTCACCGAGCCCCAGCAAGGGGCCAGCTACGACGACCTGCTGCGCGTGGCGCGGACCGCCGAGGACGCGGGCTACGGCGCGTTCTTCCGCTCCGACCACTACCTGAAGATGGGGTCGGTGTCCGGTCTGCCGGGCCCGACCGACCCGTGGATCACGTTCGCGGGCCTCGCCCGCGAGACGTCCACCATCCGGCTCGGCACGCTGATGACCGCCGCGACGTTCCGCTACCCCGGACCGCTGGCGATCAGCGTGGCCCAGGTGGACCAGATGTCCGGCGGCCGCGTCGAGTTCGGCTTCGGCGCCGGGTGGTACGCCGACGAGCACACCGCCTACGGCATCCCGTTCCCGTCCGTCACCGAGCGCTTCGAGCGGTACGAGGAGCAGCTGGCGATCATCACCGGCCTGTGGGAGACGCCCGCCGGTGACACGTTCTCGTTCTCCGGCGAGCACTACGAGCTCACCGACTCGCCCGCGCTGCCCAAGCCTCTTCAGTCGCCGCGCCCGCCCGTGCTGATCGGTGGCGTTGGCGCTCGGAGGACCCCGGCGCTGGCCGCCCGCTACGCCAACGAGTTCAACCTGCCGTTCCAGTCGATCGAGACCGCCGAGACGCAGTTCGCGCGCATCGACGCGGCGTGCTCGGAGATCGGCCGCGACCCGAGCGAGATCACCCGCTCCGCCGCGCTCGTCGCGTGCATCGGCCGCACGGACGCCGACGTCGCGCGCCGTGCCTCGGCCATCGGGCGCGAGGTCGAGGAGCTCAAGGAGAACGGCCTGGCCGGTACTCCGGACGAGGTCGTCGAGCGCCTCTCGGTGTGGCGCGAGCGCACCGGCATCCAGCGCGTCTACCTGCAGGTGCTGGACCTGTCCGACCTCGACCACATCACCGAGATCGCGTCGGACGTCATGCCGAAGCTCGGCTGACCGCCTTCACGACGGACTCGGGGAGCGCGAACGCGCGATCCCGGAAGCGCGGGAAGTTGCCGATGACCCGCAGCTGCAACGCCGGGTCGCGCAGGTAGCGCTCCTCGAGACCGTCCTCGTCCAGGATCAGCTTGAGCCCCTTGCGCAGCATCGACGGCGTGTCCAGCTTCAGCCGGTCGCGCAGGTAGTCGGCCGCGGCGTGGTCGCCGTGCTCGACGACCGCCTTGACCACGTCGGCGATGTCGACCTCGCGGTTCGGCTCGTCGGCGCGGACGCCGTCGCGGTGCGCGATGCCCAGCGCCTTCATGGCCCGCTGGTGCGCGCCGCCGTCCAAGCCGAGGTAGTAGCGCTCCCAGTCGCCGATGCGCACGGTCCCCTCGGGCACCGAGGCGTGCGCGACCGAGGGAGCGATCACGGTGATACCGATGGCGGCGAAGAGCTGACGCCGGGAGAGGAGCACTACGGCATGCTAGCGAAGGTGATCCCAGGTGCGACTGGGCCAGATCGGGCAAGGTAGCGGTCCGTCAGTGGCAACGTTCCGTCAAGTGCGGCCAACACCGCGTCACGAGCGAGCGGAAGCACCTCTGCGACCGTGACGTCGCGCCCCAGTTCGACGGACAGCGACGCGACACCCGCGTCCCGGATGCCGCACGGGATGATCTCGCCGAACGCCGACAGGTCCGCGTTGCAGTTGATCTCGAAGCCGTGCATCGTCACGCCGCGCTGCACCCGGATGCCGATCGCGGCGATCTTGCGCTCCGGCCCCCGGTCGTCGGCGGGCAGCCACACGCCGCTGCGCCCGTCGACCCGCCCGGTGTGCACGCCGAGCTGGTCGCACACGTGGATCAGCCCCTGCTCGACGCGCCGCACGTACTGCACGACGTCCATCGGCTCGGTCAGCCCGACGATCGGATACCCCACCAGCTGACCGGGCCCGTGCCAGGTGATCTTCCCGCCGCGGTCGACGTCGATGACCGGGGTGTCGCTGTTGGTGGGCCGCTCCTCGTCGAGCGTGCGGCGTCCGCACGTGTAGACGGGCGGGTGCTCCAGCAGCAGCAGCGTGTCCGGCCCCTCGCCGGCGGCACGCGCTTCGGCGATCTCCTTCTGCAGGTCCCACGCGGCCGTGTACTCGATGAGCCCGAGCTCACGAACCTGGACCGGATCTGCGGAAATGCGGCACGACGTCACGTCCCGACGTTACCAACCCGAGCGCCAGCGCGGCGAGGAGCCCGACCCCCACCACACCCAGCACCGACCCGATCACATCGGTCACCCAGTGCCGCTCCAGCACCACCCGGCTGGCAGCCGTGAGCACCGTCGCCGTCACCGCGATCGTCGCGCCGCGCCCGAGCAGCACGACCAGCGTGAACCCCACCGCGGCCACGGCCACCGTGTGCCCGCTCGGGTACGCCCACTGCGGATAGTCGACCGGCCGCACACGCCGGAAGAGGTAGCGGCTGAGCAACGTGCCCCAGCACAACCCGAACAGGACCAGCCCGCGCCACAGCCGCGCGTCTTTCTTCCGGTAGGCGATGACGGCGAGCCCAACGCCGAACGCCGACGCGACGACCGGCCCGAACACGTACCCGAAGAAGGTCGACGCCGTCCGCAGCCACTCGGGCCGGGGCACGCGCGACTGAACCCACAGGTCGAGCGCGGTGACCTCCGGCAACCCCAGGAGAACCCACGAGATCACCAGCACCGCACCGACCGCGCGCGTCATGCCACGGCAGCGCTCAACGCGGATCCGAGCGCCGGGTGCTGGAAGTGGAACCCCTTGCTCTCCAGCACCTGCGGCGTCAGCCCGGGCCCGGTCAGCAGCAGCTCGTCGGCCCGCTCCCCGCCGAGCAATGCCCGAAGCGCGAACCCCGGCACCACCCACGGCGTAGGCCGGTGAATCGCATGCCCCAGCGCCTCGGTGAACTCGGCGTTCGTGGCCGGTGTCGGCCCGGCGAGGTTGACCGGCCCGGCGATGTCGTCGTGCTCGACGACGAACCGGTACGCGGACACCACGTCATCCAGCGAGACCCAGGGGAAGAACTGGTCACCGCTGCCCAGCTTCCCGCCGAGGAACAACGAGAACACCGGCTTGATCCGCCCGAGCACACCACCGTTGGGCGACACCACCACAGCCGTGCGCAGCAACACGACGCGCACCCCGCCCTGCTGAGCCGCCGCGGTAGCCGCCTCCCAGTCCTGCGTGAGCCTGGACATGAAGGTGCTGCCACCAGGCGCACTCTCGTCAGCGATCCGGTTTCCGGTGTCGCCGTAGTAATGCGCCCCCGACGAGTTCACCAACACCGGCACCCCGTGCTCCACGACCGCGGCCGACAACACCTCGGTGGGCACGATCCGACTGTCCCTGAGCACCTGCTTGCGCGCGTCGTCCCACCGCTTGTCCCCAACCCCGGCGCCGCACAGGTTGATGACCGCGTCCACACCGTCGAGCGCACCTTCGTCGATGCGCCCCGCGTACGGGTCCCAGCCCCGCTCGTCGGGCGCGGCGGGCTTCCGACGCACCAGCCGAAGCACCTCGTAGCCCTCCGCGCGCAACGACGCGACCAGGCTGCTGCCGATCAGACCGGACGAACCCGCGATGACAACCCGCATGCGTTGATCGTCTCCCACCAGGCGTGCGCTTGCACGCGGGGAATGTGTGCTGAACGACACCTGAACCGGTAGCGGGCCGCTTGGCCCACTTCTCGAGCTCCGAACGCCGTAGTTGCAGCCCCGATGGGGCGCTCGGCGTGGGCCGGGGTGTGCGGGCTCGCCGGTTGGTGGGCGTGTCGACGTGCCCGGTTGTCGCCTGGCTGGGCTTGGCTGCCGGTTCTCGTCGGGGCCGGGCTCTTTGCCTGGCTGCCGGTTTCGTGTGGGCTGGATTCCGATGCTTGCTGCGCTTCGGTGTTTCGCTGTCGGGTGGTTGCGTCGCGCCTTCGGCGCAGCGATTGGGCCTTGACTTGGGGCCCCTCGCGGCGTGGTGGGGCCGGCTCCGCCGGCAGGAAGAGAACCTGCCGGCCCGATAGGGGTACCACGCCGCACCCCAAGTCAAGGCCCAATCGCCAGGTGCCCACCACCCCGCTGACTGCGGAAGCGCACACTCCTTGCCTGATCACACCGGCCCGCCTGCCGTCGGACTCGCTTTCCGCAATCACACCGACCCGCCTGCCGTCGGACTCGCCTTCCGTAGGTGCACCGACCCACTTGCCGTCGGGCCCGCCTTCTGTCGGCACACCGACCCGCCTGCCGTCGGCCCGCGATCCGTAGACACACCGACCTGCCCGCCGTCGGGCCCGCCAGCTCGACCCACCCGCCGCTGGGCCCGACTTCCACCCGACACGACACACCCCTGGCCCTGCCAGGCCGCCGCTCACGGCCGCGAGCGCGCTCACGCGGGCGTCCCCCGCACCCGAGAACCCCCCGAACCGATGCTCCCAGCCAGCACCGACAATCCCCCGCCCCACAGACAGGCCAGCCACGAAACCAGGGGTGCGACAGCCCGCAACATCTGCGGCGCAGCGTGGACCCCGGCGAGCGAAGCGACGCCAGCACACCAAGCAACCCACCACGAAACCGGCAGAAACCAAGGGAGCACCGGCCAAACCGGCAGGCACCAAGCGAGCCCAGCGAAACCGGCGCGAACCAAGCGAGCACCGATCAAACCGGCAGGTACCAAGCGAGCCCAGCGAAAACGGCGCGAACCAAAAGAAAAGAGCGCCCGCCGCATTCCCAACCCCCGCACTGCCAACCGGGCGCGGCCCCCGAGCCAAAACCGGCAGCCAAATGATCCCAAGCATCCGAAGGGCCAGGGTGGGGAGGTTCTCGCTGATCAGGCGCAGCCTTGCCATATTTTCAGGGCGGGGTCAAGACGTCTTTTTGTCTTGACCCCGCCCTGAAAATATGGCCACCTCTGGTGATCAGCGAGAACCTCCCCACCCACCACCGAAAGCCCGCACAACCAAAGCAAGCAAAGCAAGCAAAAGGCCACCCCGGCCGAAACCGGGGTGGCCCAAGCAATACGTCAGACGTCAGAGACCGAGATCAGCCTCGAACGCGCCTTCCTCGAGCCGGTTCTTCACCGTGGTGAGGAACCGACCGGCGTCCGCACCGTCGACCAGCCGGTGGTCGTAGGTGAGCGCGAGGTACATCATCGACCGGATGGCGATGGTGTCGCCGCCGTCCTCGTCGGTGATGACGACCGCGCGCTTCTTGACCACGCCGACGCCCAGGATGCCGACCTGCGGCTGCTGGATGATCGGGGTGTCGAACAGCGCGCCGTTGCTGCCGAGGTTGGTCAGCGAGAACGTGCCGCCGGTGAGCTCGTCCGGCGTCAGCTTGTTGGACCGCGCCCGAGCGGCGAGGTCGCCGATCTTGTGCGCGAGACCGGCCAGGTTGAGGTCACCGGAGTTGTGGATGACGGCGTTGAGCAGGCCGCGGTCCGTGTCGATCGCGATACCCAGGTGCTCGGCACCGTGGTACGTGACCTCCTTCTTCTCCTCGTCGATCGACGCGTTCAGCACCGGGTGCTGCTTGAGCGCCTCGATCGCCGCCTTGGCGAAGAACGGCAGGAAGGTCAGCTTGGCGCCCTCGCGCTGCTCGAACGCCTTCTTGGCCTGGTTGCGCAGGCGGGCGATCTTGGTGACGTCCACCTCGAACACCTGCGTGAGCTGTGCGGACATCTGCAGCGACTCGCGGGTGCGCTGCGCGACGATCTGACGCAGGCGGGGGAGCTTCTGCACGGTGCCGCGCTTGCCGCTGGTGTCGACCGAGGCCGGAGCGGCGGTGCGGGCGGCGGGTGCGGCCGCGGCCGGAGCGGCGGGTGCCGGAGCCGGGGCCTTCTTGGCCTCGACGGCGGCGAGCACGTCCTGCTTGCGGATGCGGCCACCGACGCCGGTGCCCTTCAGCGAAGCCAGGTCGATGCCGTTCTCCGACGCCAGCTTGCGGACGAGCGGCGTCACGTACGGCTGGCCGTTCGCGTCCTCGCCCGAAGCCGAAGCCGGCGCGGCGGCCGGCGCGGCGGCGGCCGGAGCAGCAGCCGGGGCCGGAGCGGGGGCAGCGGCGGCGGGTGCCGGGGCAGCCGGAGCCGGCGGAGCGGCGGCGGGAGCCGGAGCAGCGGCGGCCGGGGCCGGGCTGCCGGAACCGATGACGGCGAGCTGGCCGCCGACCTCGACGGTCTCGTCCTCGCCCGCGGTGATCGCCAGCAGCGTGCCCGCGACCGGGGACGGGATCTCGGTGTCGACCTTGTCGGTCGAGACCTCGAGCAGCGGCTCGTCGACGGCGACGCTGTCGCCGACCTGCTTCAGCCACCGGGTGACGGTGCCCTCGGTGACGCTCTCGCCGAGCGCGGGCATCGTGACCGGCGTGCCCTCGGCAGAACCGGAATCGGCAGAACCGGAATCGGAAGAGGCGGGAGCGGCGGCCGGGGCCGGAGCCTCCTCGGCGGCCGGAGCGGCGGGCTCCTCGGCGGCGGGCGCGGACTCCTGAGCGGGCTCGGGCGTGGCGGCGGGCGCGCTGTCACCGTCACCGATGACGGCGAGCTCACCGCCGACCTCGACGGTGTCGTCCTCCTGCGCGACGATCTTCTGCAGAACGCCTGCCGCGGGGGAGGGGATCTCCGTGTCGACCTTGTCGGTGGACACCTCGAGCAACGGCTCGTCCACCTCCACCCGGTCGCCTTCCTGCTTCAACCACCGGGTGACGGTGCCTTCGGTGACGCTCTCACCGAGTGCTGGCATCTGGACGGAGAAGGCCATTGTTCGCTGACTCCTCGTGCTCTCGTGTGGCTGACTTAGATGGGGAACGGTCAGCCGTGCACGTGCAGCGGCTTGCCGGCCAGGGCGAGGAAGGCCTCGCCGAGGGCTTCTGTCTGGGTCGGGTGGGCGTGGATCAGCGGAGCCACGTCCTCCGGGTGAGCCTCCCAGCTGTAGATCAGCTGGGCCTCTCCGATCAGTTCGCCGACGCGGTCGCCGACCATCGTGATGCCGACGACGGCCCCGTCCGGCTCCTTGACCAGCTTCACACCACCCGCGGTCTTGAGGATCTGCGACTTGCCGTTACCAGCCAGGTCGTAGATGAACACCTGGACATCGCCGTACTTCTCCTTGGCCGCGGCCTCGGAAAGACCGACCGACGCGACCTCGGGCTTGCAGTACGTGACGCGCGGGATGCCTGCCTCGTCGATCACCTTCGGCGCGAGGCCCGCGATCTCCTCGGCGACGAAGATGCCCTGCTGGAAGCCGCGGTGCGCGAGCTGCGGGCCGGGCACGATGTCGCCGACGGCGAAGACGTTCGGCAGGTTCGTGCGCAGCCGCTCGTCGGTGATGACGAAGCCGCGGTCGATCGTGACACCGGCCTCCTCGAAGCCGTGGCCCGCGCTGTTGGGGCCGCGGCCGACGGCGACGAGCAGCAGGTCCGCGTCGAGCACGTCGCCGTTCTCGAGGGTGACCTGGACGCCGGAGTCGGTCTGGGTGGCGGAGCTGAACTTCACGCCGGTCTTGGACTTGATGCCGCGGCGGCGGAACGCGCGCTCCAGCTGCTTCGACGCGTACTCGTCCTCGGCGGGGACCAGGCGCGGAAGGGCCTCCACGACGGTCACGTCGGCGCCGAACGACCGCCACACGCTCGCGAACTCGACGCCGATGACGCCGCCGCCGAGCACGACGACCTTCTCCGGGATGAAGTCCAGGTTCAGCGCCTGGTCGCTGGTGATGATCCGGCCGCCGATGTCGAGACCGGGCAGGCTGCGCGCGTACGAACCGGTCGCGAGCACCACGTTCTTGCCGGTGTAGCGCTGACCGTTCACCTCGACGGTGTTCGGGCCGACGAACCTGCCGGTGCCCTCGACCATGGTGACCTTGTTGGCCTTCGCGAGACCCTGCAGACCCTTGTAGAGCCTGCTGATCACGCCGTCCTTGTACGAGTTCACGCCGGCGATGTCGATGCCCTCGAGCGAGCTCTTGACGCCGAACTGGTCACCCTCGCGCGCGTTGTCCGCGACCTCCGCCGCGTGCAGCAGCGCCTTCGTCGGGATGCAGCCGCGGTGCAGGCAGGTGCCTCCGAGCTTGTCCTTCTCGACCAGGACGACGGACAGGCCGAGCTCGGCCGCGCGGAAAGCGCAGGCGTAGCCGCCGGAGCCGCCGCCGAGGATCACGAGGTCGGCGGAGGTGTCGGTCACTTCGATCTCCTCGGGATACTTACTTCGCGCGGGTGCGCGCGAGACACGAGTCATCTTGTCACTACTTGCCCCGACGTGGGCACGGGGCCCGCTGACCACGTCCTGTTGAGATCATTCGGCCACCTGGCCGCCGCACGCCTGGCACCATGGAGGGGAGAAAACCGCAGGAGGTGCCCGGTGGGGCTGTTCGATCGTTTTCGCAGGAAGTCGCGTCCTGGTGTGCTGCGCACCGCGTCCTCACAGGACACCAGCCACCTCGAGCAGTGGGCTACCAGCCGCCGGGGCGTCGAGGCCTATGTGGAGCCCAAGACCACGGTGACCGAAACCACTGTGGTGCTCGTCGCGCACGACGGTGAGTGGACGCGCCGCCGCATCGACGGCACCGAGGCGGCGCGGAAGTTCGCGCGCAAGCTCGGCATCCCGATCTACGACGCGGGCATCGTCGGTTACCCGAAGCGCATGCGCGAGTACAAGAAGAACAACGGCAACTAGCTAGCTCGCCGTCTGGGGGTCGTGGCGGACGGGGAAGTTCACGCTCGCCGCGATGAAGCACATCGAGTGCGCTTTCTCGTGCAACGCCTGCGCGGTGTCCTTGGTCGCCGGGTCGGCGACCGTCACCCGAGGGTTCAGCGTCACCTCGGTGAACCGCCCGCTGCCGTCGGGGTGCTCGGTCATCAGCCCGGTCGCGTGGTCGCGGTAGTCGGTCACCACCACGCCGTTCACCGAGGCCAGGTGCAGGTACCAGAGCATGTGGCACTGCGACAGCGATGCGACCAGCAGCTCCTCCGGGTTGTACCGCTCGCGGTCGCCCCGGAACGCGGGGTCGGACGAGCCGAGGATCGTGGCCTTGCCGGGGACGCTGACCTCGTGGGCCCGTTCGAAGTCGCGGTAGCCGGACGTTCCGCTACCCGAGTTCCCGGTCCACACGAGATCCACTTCGTACCTGTGCGCGCCCATGCCCCGATCCTGCCCCGCGGGGTGACGCGAGGGCCACCCTCACGCGTGTGAGGGTGGCCCCATCGGACGCCAGCCGTTAGCTGCGACTTCAGCCGTTCGCGGCGATGTCCGCCAGCACGGCCGCGATCGTGCGGACCGGAACGCCGGTGCCGCCCTTCGTGGTGTACCCGTACGCGCCACCCGTGTGGAACGCCGGGCCCGCGATGTCGATGTGCGCCCACTGCACGCCCTCGGCGACGAACTCGCGCAGGAAGATGCCCGCGGCGAGCATGCCGCCCCAGCGGTGGCCGGTGACGTTCGCCAGGTCGGCGAGCCGGGAGTCGAGGTCGCCGCGCAGCTCGTCCGGCAGCGGCATGGCCCACGCGCTCTCGCCGACGGCGCGGCCGAGCGCGGCGATCCGGTCGCGGAACTCGTCGGAGCCCATGATCCCGGAGGTGCGCTTGCCGAGCGCCACGACCTGCGCGCCGGTCAGCGTGGACGTCTCGATCAGGTAGTCCGGCTCGTCCTCGCACGCGCGGACGATCGCGTCGGACAGGATGAGCCTGCCCTCGGCGTCGGTGTTGAGGACCTCGACGGTCTTGCCGCCGTACATGGTCAGCACGTCGCCGGGGCGGTACGCGTCGCCGGACGGCATGTTCTCCGCCATCGGCACGGTCGCGATCACCTCGAGCGGGTACTTGAGCTTCGCGGCGAGCACCATCGACGCGACGACGGCGGCGGCACCGGACATGTCGCTCGACATCTCGTCCATGTTCGCGGCCGGCTTGATCGAGATACCGCCCGTGTCGAACGTGATGCCCTTGCCGACGAGCGCGACCTTCTTGGCCGCCTTCGGGCCCTTGTAGGACAGGCGCACCAGGCGCGGCTGGCGGGACGAGCCGACACCGACGCCGAGGATGCCGCCGAAGCCCTTCTTGCGCAGCGCCTTCTCGTCGAGCACCTCGACCTCGAGCCCGGCGTCCGCGGCGAGCTTGGCCGCGCGCTCGGCGAACGAGGCGGGGTAGAGGTCGTTCGGCGGGGTGTTGATGAAGTCGCGGGCGATGATCACCGACTCGGCGATCGCGGTCGCCGCCTTCACCGCGGCGCGGGCCTCCTTGGAGACCGGTGCGAACAGATCGACCTTGGCGACGGGACCGTCGCCCTTGTCCGACTTGTACTCGGTGAACGCGTACCCGCCGAGGAGCGTGCCCTCGACGGCCGGGCCCAGGTGGATCGACGCGAGGGTGGTGACGGCGCGCTTCTTGCCGCCCAGCGCACGCGCGGCCACACCGGACGCGCGGCGCACCTGCTCCTCGGTCGCCTCCTTGCCGAGTCCGACGGCGAGCACGACCGGCGCGGCCAGCTTGCCGAACGTCGGCACCTTGACGAGCTCGTCGGCCTTGCCGGACGCGCCCAGCGTGCGGAGCACCTCGACCAGGGTGCCGTCGAACGCGGCGTCGACCGCACCGGCGCCGTCCGCCAGTGACAGACCGTCAGGACCCTGCAGGGTGCCCACGACGACGGCGTCCGCGGTGATGCTGCTCAGGTCACCTTCAGTGAGGGCCAGCTTCGGGGCTGTCACGTGCTGCTCCAGTTGTGCGCAGGGGCCATGTCTCGGAAATCGTGACCTATGCTAAAGGTCGGCCTGTCCCACGAATGCCGTGGGCCATCTCTGTCGGCCGGTCCTCGTCGCAATCCGTAGTGATACACCCAATCAGCTCATCAACCGACCGGGTGGTTACCGCCGGCGAAACCATCTGCGACTGTGTACCGGTGACGCAAACGCCACGCGCCGTCGTCCTCGGCCTGACCGCGATGCTCGGCGCAGGTGTCTTCGCGGGATTCGCACCGGCCGCCGGCCTCGCGGGCTGGTGGTTCGTCCCCGCTCTGCTGCTCTCGGCGCTCGCGGCGCTGTGCTCGGCGTTCTCCACCGCCGAGCAGTCGCACGCACTCCCCGACGCGGGCGGCGGCTACGGCTACATCCGCACCCAGCTGGGCCCGTGGCCCGCGCGGCTCGGTGCCGCCGCGTACCTGCTCGGCCGGTTCGCGATGGCCGCCGCGATCGCCACGACGTTCGGCCGTTACGTGGTGCCGGACCACCCGGTGGCCGCGTCCGTCGGGCTCGTCGCGTTCACCGCGCTGCTGCTCGCCGCGGGTTTCCACTGGACGACCGGCCTGAGCTGGGGCGCGGTGTTCTTCGTGCTGGCCGCGCTGGCCGTCGTCGTCGTGTCGTGCTTCTCGATCGCACCCCCACAGGCGGTGACCACCTCCGGTAACCCGAACGAGCTCGTCGGCGTGGCGGGCCTGATGTTCGTCGCGTTCCTCGGCTTCGAGCGCATCACCGCTCCGCTCGCCGGTGAGCCGGTGCACTCGCCGCGCGTGCTGCGCGTCGCGATCCCGGTGACGATCGTCGGTTCGCTCGCGATCTACCTGACCGTCGGCGCGGCCGTGCACCGCCAGCTCGGCACGGACCGGCTGTCGCTGTCCGGCGCCCCGCTGCACGACGCGCTGATCGCGGCCGACGCGTACGCGCTGATGCCGGTCCTCCAGGCGGGCGCCGCCGTCGCCGGGCTGTCGTCGATGTACTTCGTGCTCGCCGGGACGCGCCGGACGATGACCGCGATGGTCGAGCACGGCGACCTGCCGACGTCGCTGTCGCGCGCACCCAGGTCCGTCGACGTGCTGGCCGCCGCGGCCGTGCTGGTCACGGTGCTGCTGATGCCGTTCACCGTCGCGCTGGGCGTGGCCGCGTGCGCGATGCTCTTCTACTACGCGTTCACGAACGCGTCCGCGCGGATCCTGCTGCAGGACGAGCGCACGTGGCCGATGCGCACGGCGTGCTTCGGGCTCGGCATCTCGGTGCTGCTCGCCATGAGCGTGCCCGTGCCCGCGCTGCTGACCACGATCGTCGGGCTCGGCGTGGGCACCGGTTTGTTCGGACTCATCGCTAGAGCAGCAAAACCATCAGTGCGAACAGGTCCCACGCTACGAGCGACATGACGCGGTCGCGGTTGCCCAGCTCGTCCCGCTTGTCGAACCAGGCGAAGATCAGCAGCGGGGTGACGGCCGCCGCGACGAGCAGCCCGCTGATCTCCCCGTGAGTCCAGCCCGCCAGCACGGCCGCGCCGCCGCCGAGGGTGAGCAGCGCGGACTCGACGAACAGCGGCGCGCCGCCTTCCGGCGGCCTCTCGAGGCTCAACGCCCGTACAGGAACAGCAGCACCGTCCCCGTGGTCAGCAGCGCGAGCAACAAGAGCCGGCCGAAACCGGGCGGCCCGTAGTTCTCCCGTCCGCGCGCCCACTGCCAGAAGAACGTTCCGACGATCATCCCGCAGACGATCAGCCCACCGACGTCTTCACCGCCCCAGCCCCACAGCATCAGCGCCCCGCCGCCGAGCGTGAGCAACGAGGCCTCGGTGAACAACTTGACGTCAGCGCCCGTGGACTTGTCCCGGCCCATCCTCGGACCGTAGCCCGGTGATCATGCCCGGACCAGGGTCGCCCGTCACGTGACCAGCAGGATGAACACCGCCAGCAGATCCCACGCCACGAGCCACCCGAGGCTGCCGATCGACACCGGCGTCTTCCGCTTCCCGAGCCACCAGACGGCGTAGACGAACGTGACGAGCCCGGCGACGCCGAGTGCGTCATCGGCCCAGCCGATCATCATGATCGTCCCGATGCCGACCGTCAGCAGCGCCGCCTCCACCGCGAGCCGCCAGCCGGGGGTGCTCTGCGTCTCGACTTCCGTCATCCCCACACCACGAGCACGAGTGCCAGCACGACGATCAGCACGCCGAGGCAGCCGAGCCGCCGGTTGGTGACCGCGAAGTTCTCCCGCAGCCCGAACCAGACGCCGAGCAGCACGCCCAGCGGGACGAAGGCCGCGATGATCAGCCCGGCGCCGCCGCCGACCACCCAGCCGTCGAGCAGGATCAGGCCGCAGGCCAGTGGAACCAGCGCGGCTTCGGCGAACAGCCGGGCGTCCGTCCCCTTCTCAGTCACGCCTGCGAACCTAGGTACGTGCGCCACACCCGGACCACACTCGCGCGGTGGTGACGGTCAGGCCTGTGCCTGTGCCTAGGACGCGGCCGTGCTCGCGCAGGGGTCCCCGCTCGGGGGCACCCTAGATCCATTCTCCCAGGCAGCACCGACAATTCCGGGCGCTAGCGGTTCGCGAGAAAAACGATCAAGGTCATGCCGGAGTAGATGGCGTACCAGACGACGGCGCCGGTGCTGGGCCCGGTGACCTCGCCCTTCTTCTTCGCCTCGTTCCGCATCGACCAGAGGAACAGGTAGAAGACGCCCACCATCATCGCCGAGCCCACCAGGCCGACCACGCCGCCGAGCGCCAACCCGGCCAGCAGCGTGAGCCCGGAGCCCAGCACCAGCAGTGCCGCGTTCAGCAGGACGCGGACGTCCGCGGCGGTCGATTTCTCCTCACTCATGAGGGCACACCCTAGTTCCCGATCTTGCCGGCGGTCTGCGGAACGCCTCAGTCCGCATTAGTAGGACGTCCGAGTATTGGGATCGCGATTTTCCGTACGGCCATCCGGGCATTACCGTGCACACATGACGACGTCGTTGCCTTTCACCCGGACCCCCAACCCGCAGCCGGAGACCCCGGAGCGCGTTGCGGAGGTACTCGAGAAGCCGGGCTTCGGGCAGCACTTCACCGACCACATGGTGACGATTCGTTGGAACCGGGAGCAGGGCTGGCACGACGCTGTCGTCGGCCCGTACGGCTCGTTGCAGCTGGATCCCGCCGCGATGGTGCTGCACTACGGCCAGGCGATCTTCGAAGGGCTCAAGGCCTACCGCCAGCCCGACGGATCGATCGCGTCCTTCCGACCTGAGGCGAACGCCGCGCGCTTCCGCGCGTCGGCCCGCCGCATGGCCATGCCGGAACTCCCCGACGAGCTCTTCCTCGAGTCGGTCCGCGAGCTCATCGCGATCGACGAGCGGTGGGTGCCCACCGCCGACGAGGAGTCGCTCTACCTGCGTCCCTTCATGTTCTCCACGGAGAAGGGCCTCGGCGTGCGGCCCGCCAAGGAGTACATCTACGTCCTGATCGCGTCCCCCGCGGGCTCCTACTTCGCCGGCGGCATCAAGCCGGTGAGCGTGTGGCTGTCCACCGAGTACGTCCGCGCGGCGCCCGGTGGCACCGGTGCGGCGAAGTTCGCGGGCAACTACGCCGCGTCCCTCGTCGCGCAGGCGCAGGCCGCCGAGAAGGGCTGCGACCAGGTCGTGTGGCTCGACGCGATCGAGCGCCGCTGGGTCGAGGAGATGGGCGGGATGAACCTGTTCTTCGTCTTCGGCGACAAGGTGATCACGCCCGAGCTGACCGGCACGCTGCTGCCCGGCATCACCCGCGACTCGCTGCTGAGTCTCGCGAAGGACCTCGGCTACTCGGTCGAGGAACGCCGGGTGTCCACTGAGGAGTGGGAGAAGAAGGCCGAGTCCGGTGAGCTCACCGAGGTCTTCGCCTGCGGCACCGCCGCGGTCATCACGCCCGTCGGCCACGTGAAGCACGCGGGCGGCGAGTTCTCGGTGTCCGAGGGCAAGACCGGCGAGCTGACCATGAAGCTGCGCGAGCGGCTGACCGGCCTCCAGCACGGCCACGTCGCCGACGAGCACGGCTGGATGACCAAGCTCAGCTGAGCACGACCAGCACCACGAGAGTCGAGAGTTCGGCGGCAGCACCGAGAACGTCCCCGGTGATGCCGCCGAACCGCTTCCGGGTGTGCTTCACCAGCAGCACGACGACCGCCAGCGCGAGCACGACCGCGACCGGCCCGCGCACACCGAGGTAGAGCGACGCGCACGCCAGCCCGAGCCACCACACCGCGACCACCCAGTGCGGCTGCGAGCCCGCCACGAGCGCGCCCAGCCCCTCCGGCCGCGCCGCGGGCACACCGCGCAGGCAGCACACGCCGAACGCCGCGCGTCCGGCCGTCAGCGCCAGCACGACCGCTTCCCAAGGCGCAGAAGGCAAAGCGACCGCCTGCGCACCCAGCACGACGATCAGCGTGACCACCGCGAACGGTCCCGCTCCACCGTCCTTCATGACCTCCAGCGCGCGCTCCGGCGGCCCGTAGCAACCGAGCCCGTCCGCCGTGTCGGCCAGCCCGTCGAGGTGCATGCCGCGCGTCACCAGCGCGAGCACCCCCACCGTCAGGAACCCGGCCAGCAACGGCGGGACGTCCAGTTGCGACAGTCCGAAGAGGATCGCGGAGGCGAACCCGCCCAGCAGCAGTCCGACGGCCGGCGCCCAGTACAACGCGCGGCGGGCAGCCGTGCCGTCGACCTCACCGACGCGGACGGGCAGGATCGTCAGCCACGACAGCGCGAGGCGCATCAGTCCCTGTCCGCGTCGCCGGACTGCTGCTCAGCGTCAGCCGCTGCCCCAGGTCCAGCCGCTGCCCCAGCGCTGGTCCCGGCCCCAGTCCCAGTCGCAGCGTTGGTCTCAGCCCCAGCTCCTGCCCTGGGTCCGGCTTCAGCGTCAGGTCCGGCCTCAGCTTCGGCTCCAGCCGCAGTTGCAGCGTTGGTCCCAGTCCCAGTCCCAGTCCCAGTCCCAGTCGCAGCGTTGGTCCCAGCCCCGGCCTCGGCTCCAGGTCCAGCGTCGGCTCGAGCCTCAGCCTCCGGTGCCGCCTCAGCCTCGGCCGCACCGGCCTTGCCCGAGACGCCCGCGCTGTCGAACGTCGCCATCTCGGCGAGCAGCTTCGTCGCCGCGGTCAGCAGCGGCAGCGCCGCCACCGCGCCCGAGCCCTCGCCGAGCCGCATGTCGAACTCCAGCAGCGGCTTCAGCGACAGGTGCGCCAGCGCGATCGCGTGCGCGGGCTCGGCGGACTGGTGCCCGGCGACCCACCACTCGCGCGCACCCGGCGCGAGCTCCTCGGCGACGACCGCGGCCGCGCCGACGACGACGCCGTCCAGCACGACCGGCGTGCGCCGCACAGCCGCCTGCGCGAGGAAACCGGCCATGGCCGCGATGTCCGGGCCGCTGGCGGTCGCGAGCAGCGCGATCGGGTCGCTGATGGTCAGCCGGGCCCGGCGCAGCGCGTCGCGGATCGCCGCGGTCTTGCGCATCCACGCCTGGTCGTCGATGCCGGTGCCGCGGCCGACGACCGCCACCGGCTCGGAGCCGGTGAGCGACGCGATCAGCACGGCCGACGGCGTCGTGTTGCCGATGCCCATGTCGCCGGCGACGAGCACGTCGGCGCCGCCGTCGACCTCCTCGTCCGCGACCTGGCGCCCGGCGGCGATCGCGGCCTCGCACTCCTCGCGGGTCATCGCGTCCTCGCGGTCGATCGACCCCGAGCTCCGCCGGACCTTGAGGTCGCCGACGGGCGTGTCGCCGTCGACGGACATGTCGACCACGCGCACCGTGGCGCCCGCGACCTGCGCCAGCACGTTCACCGCCGCGCCGCCGGTCAGGAAGTTCTGCACCATCTGCCCGGTGACCTCGCTCGGGAACGCCGAGACACCGTGCCGCGCGACACCGTGGTCGCCGGCGAACACCACGACGCGCGGCCGCACGAACGGCTTCGGCGGGCACACGCCCTGGCACGCCGCGACCCAGTTGCCCAGCTCCTCGAGCCTGCCGAGCGAGCCGACCGGCTTGGTCAGCACCGACTGGCGCACCTCGGCTTCGCGGGCGACGGCCTCGTTCGGCGGCTCGACCGGCGGGAACTCCGTGGTCACCTGTGCTCCTAACGCAGTCGCAGTGGGATGCCCGCGACGAGGAGCAGCACCTCGTCGCACACCTCGGCGAGCCGTGCGTTCAGCGAACCGAGGTGATCTCGGAAGAGCCTGCCAGAGTGGGTGCTGGGCACCACGCCGAGGCCGACCTCAGCGGACACCAGCACGAGCCGCGTCCGGCAGGCCGTGACCGCGCTCAGCAGCGCGTCGACCTCCCGTTCGACCAGCTCGAAGCCGTGCCCCTCCCACGCGCCCGCGTCGTCCAGCGCGCCGACCAGCCACGTCGACAGGTCGTCCACCAGGATCGACGGGTCCTCCGGCCGCGTCGCGGTGAGCAACGCGGGCAGGTCGCCGGGCGCGGGCGCCTCGACCGTGTGCCAGCCTGCGGGCCTGCGCGCGACGTGCCGGGCGATGCGCGCGTCCCAGTCCGGGTCGTCCGGGTAGCGGCGCGATGTTGCGACGTACGTCACCGCAGGGTCGGTGAGCAGGCCTTCCGCGTGCGCGGACTTCCCAGAACGGGCTCCGCCGAGCACCAGAGTTCGTCGGGTCACGAGTTAGCCTTCGCTCATGGAGTTCCGTTGGCGGTACCAGGATGCACAGGGCCGCGAGGTCGTCGGTCCCGAGGTGGCCTTCGCCGACCAGGCCGAGGCCGAGGAGTGGTTCAGCGCCACCTGGCAGGACCTGCTCGACAGCGGCGTCGAACAGGTGACGCTGCTGTGCTCGGAGTCCGAGGTGTACGGACCTATGAGCCTGAGCCCGTCTGCCTGATGCCCCTCGGTCTGAAGACCATGCCGTTGACGCGCTGGAAGCCGAACCGCTCGTAGAACGGGACGACGTCGTCGTCGCAGACCACGTCGATGCTGTAGACCCCGCCGATCTCGCCGACGACGCGCCGCACCAGAGCGCCGCCGATGCCCTGCCACTTGTACTTCGGCAGCACCTCCAGCAGCGGCAGGTAGGCGGAGAACACGCCGTCCGACAGCGCCGTGACGAACCCGACGACGCGGTCGCCGTCGAACGCCAGCACCGCGTGTTGCGCGTGTTTCAGCAGCTCAACGTGCGCCTGCGGCGACGGTGGCGACGGCCAGCCGACGAAGAACCCGGTCAGCTGGTCCGGCCGCAGGTCATCTGGGACGCCCGCATAACGGATCACGGTGCTCGACGATACCCAATGGTCGTTAGCCAGACGAACGACTAGCGGCGATCCGGCGAACAGTTGACTGTCGACAGTTGGCAGGCATCGCCGGCCGCGCCCGTTGTCGACTGCCAACTGTTGACATCTCCGTCAGTTCATTAGCAAGCCGAACGAGTTCGAGTTAGTCTTCGAGCATGGAGTTCCGACGTCTCGGCCGCAGCGGCTTGAACATCAGTGAGATCTCGTACGGCAACTGGCTGACCCACGCGTCGCAGGTCGAAGAGGACCAGGCGCACGCCTGCGTGAAGGCCGCGCTCGACGCCGGCATCACGACCTTCGACACCGCCGACGTGTACGCCAACACGGCGGCCGAGTCGGTTCTCGGCCGTGCGCTCAAGGGCGTGCGCCGCGAGTCCATCGAGGTGCTGACCAAGTCGTACTGGCCGACGGGCCCTGGCGGCCCCAACGACCGCGGCCTCGGCCGCAAGCACATCATCGAGTCGGCCAACGCGTCGCTCCAGCGGCTGCAGACCGACTACCTCGACCTCTACCAGGCGCACCGCTTCGACCACAGCGTGCCGCTCGAGGAGACGATGCTCGCCTACAGCGACCTCGTCCGTCAGGGCAAGGTGCTGTACATCGGTGTGTCCGAGTGGACCGCCGAGCAGATCGCCCGCGGTGCCGCACTGGCCCGCGAGCTGAAGGTGCCGTTCATCTCGCACCAGCCGCAGTACTCGATGCTGTGGCGCGTCATCGAGTCCCAGGTCGTGCCGACCTGCGAGCGCGAGGGCATCAGCCAGATCGTGTTCTCGCCGATCGCGCAGGGCATCCTGACCGGCAAGTACCTGCCGGGCGCCGAGCTGCCTTCGGGTTCGCGCGCCGCCGACGAGCGCGGCTCGCGGATGATCTCCCGCTGGATGCGCGACGACGTGCTGACCGCCGTCCAGGGCCTCAAGCCGCTGGCCGCCGAGGCCGGCCTCACGATGGCCCAGCTCGCGGTCGCGTGGGTGCTCCAGAACCCGAACGTCGCGTCCGCGATCATCGGCGCCTCCCGCCCCGAGCAGGTGCGGGAGAACGTCAAGGCCGTTGGCGTGAAGCTGGACGCCGACCTGCTGAAGAAGATCGACGAGGTGCTCGACGGCGTCGTCACCGACGACCCGAGGCTGACCGCCGAGGGCTGATCCGCGGAGGAGGCGCTCCGACCATCAGCCGGGGCGCCTCCACCCGAGCTAGTACCCCACTCGCGCGATTCGAGCACATCTCGGTCCGCGCACCGCGACTGTCAGAGTGCGTCGCTACCCTCGGATTCGGGGGGAATCCCCGGCCCCCAAGGGGGAGTGTGAGGTCCCCACTCCAAGCGTATCGCCGAGCACCGACAATCCCGGCCACCCACATGATCAACTCACGCCCGCGGCTGCAGCCGCGGGCGTCGTCGTCGGTGCTACTTGACCGCGTCGCCAGGGGAGACGCGCGGCTTCGGGACGCGGAGCCTGCGCAGCTGGCTGGCCCGGATGAACGAGTACCAGCCGATCGAGATGCCCTTGATCGGCTCGGTCGGGAACTTCTCGCGCACCCGCTTGGTGACGAGCCTGCCGAGGACGAAGCCCTCGACGACCATCGCGAGCAGCATGAACGTCGTCGCCAGCGTCGCGTACTGCTGCACCGCGATCGACGGCGTCAGCAGCGCGACGAACACGAGGATCGCCAGCGGCATGAAGAGGCCCATGAGGTTGCGCCGCGAGTCGACGACGTCGCGGATGTAGGCCTTGACCGGACCGCGGTCGCGCGGCAGCAGGTACTTGTCGTCACCCGCGAGCATGCGCTTGCGGCGCTCGGTCGCGGCGGCGCGGCGCTCTTCCTTGTTCACCTTGCTCCCGCGCATGCGCTTGAACGCCTCGCGCTGGGTGCGCGGAGGCGGGGGCACCGGGCCGGAGCGCCGGCCCTGTGCTTCGCGCCGCTTCGGCGTGGGCTTGCCCTTGCCCTGGGTGTGGCCCTTTTCGAGCGGTGGAGCCAGTTCCGCCTCGGTCTCGGCGGTCTCGCTGGCTTCGGCGGAATTACGGCGCAGGAACCTCACGCGCACAAGGGTATGACAGGGGCATCTGTACCTTTCGCGAGGTGCGCGTACTCATCGCTCCCGACTGCTTCGGCGGCACGCTCACCGCCCGCGAGGCGGCCGACGCCATCGCCTCCGGCTGGCACTCCGCCAAGCCGGACGACCACCTGGTGCTGCGACCGCTCGCCGACGGCGGCCCCGGTTTCGTCGACGTCCTGCACGCCTCGCTCGGCGGCGACGTGCACGTCACGACAGTGACCGGCCCGCTCGGCACGCCCGTCGAAGCACGCTGGCTCACGCACGACGGCACCGCGTACGTCGAGTCCGCCGAGGCCTGCGGGCTGCACCTCGTGCCCGCTGACCAGCGCGCACGCGTGTGCGAGACGACGACCACGCGCGGCGTCGGCGAGTTGCTGCTGGCGGCTCGGGCCGCAGGCGTCCACACGATCGTCGTCGGGCTGGGCGGCTCGGCCACGACGGACGGCGGCGCGGGCCTGTTTGAAGCTCTCGATCATGACCCCGCGGGGGTACCCCCCACTTCCAGCCTACCGACGAGCACCGACAATTCCGGTGCGCTGATCGGGAGTTGTCCACAGCTCGTCGCGGCATCCGATGTCGAGAACCCGCTGCTCGGCCCCCACGGCGCCGCCCACACGTTCGGTCCCCAGAAGGGCGCCTCCCCGGAGGCGGTGGAACGCCTGGAGCAACGACTGGCCGGCATGGAACGCCTGGAAGCGGTCAAGGACCAACCGGGCGCGGGCGCGGCGGGCGGCCTGGGCGCGGCACTGCTGTCGCTGGGCGCGACGGTCACCTCGGGAGCCGGATTGGTACGCGACCTGACCGGGCTCGACACCGCACTCGACACCGTCGACGTCGCCGTCACGGGCGAAGGCAGCTTCGACTGGCAGTCGCTGCGCGGCAAGCTCGTCACCACGGTCGCAGCCGGAGCCGCCCACCGCGGCCTGCCGTGCGTGGTGCTGGCCGGACAGGTCAGCGTCGGCAGGCGGGAAGCCGCGTCAGCAGGGGTGCAGGACGCGTACTCGGTGTCCGAGCACGCCGGGTCGACCGAACGATCGCTCGCCGAACCGGGGCCGACGCTCGAAGCGCTGGCCGCGCACGTCGCGCGGCAGTGGTCCACGTGACGTTCGACAAGCACGCGTGCTGTGGGACCATGGGAACTGGAACAAAGCGGGGTACGCCCGTGTTAGACAGGGGCGAACGCCCGCATGAGGACCTCCGAGGAGAGCCATGACGACCGCTCAGGACGCCGCTTCGAACGCGGAGACGCAGACCCACGGCGTGACGCTGACCGAGGCTGCCGCCGTCAAGGCGAAGGCGCTGCTCGACCAGGAGGGCCGCGATGACATGCACCTCCGCATCGCCGTCCAGCCCGGTGGCTGCGCTGGTCTGCGCTACCAGCTGTTCTTCGACGAGCGCACGCTCGACGGTGACCTCTTCCGCGACTTCAACGGCATGAAGGTCGCCGTGGACCGGATGAGTGCGCCGTACGTCGAGGGCGCCAGCATCGACTTCGTGGACACCATCGAGAAGCAGGGTTTCACGATCGACAACCCGAACGCGGGCGGCTCGTGCGCCTGCGGCGACTCGTTCCACTAGGTCATCTGCAACGCGGAAAGGCCGCGATCCTGAGTGAGGATCGCGGCCTTTCGCGTGTGCGAGCTACACGAATGCGTCCAGGCCTTCGACCTGGCGCATGCACGCTTCGTCGACGTGCCAGGCCGCTGCCGCACGAGGTTGGGGCAGCGGGTGCTCCGGATGGGTGACCGCGAACGGGATCTGCGCACAGTCCTCGATCAGTTCGGTCATCGTGGTCGCGTCGGGAATGGTCACGACCTGACCGTAAGTCGGCGCTCTGACCTGCGGTAGGCCTACCAAACGGTAGTGTTCGAGAGTCAGCCTTCCGGGCGAGCGGCCGGACCGGTAAACCTTGTTGAACAACTTTCACAATTTGGAATGGGAGGGCCGCCTGGTGCCCGTCGCTGTCTGCGGAAGCATCGCAACCGACCACCTGATGCACTTTCCGGGCAGATTCGCCGAGCAGCTGGTCGCCGACCGCCTCGACCGGATCTCGCTGAGCTTCCTCGTCGACGACCTGGTGGTGCGGCGCGGCGGCATCGGCGCGAACATCGCGTTCGGCCTCGGTGTGCTCGGCCGGCGGCCCATCCTGGTCGGCGCCGTCGGCGAGGACTTCGACGACTACCGCTCGTGGCTCGAGCGGCACGGCGTCGACACCTCCGGCGTGCACGTCTCCGAGGTCGCGCACACCGCCCGGTTCGTCTGCACCACGGACGACGACATGTGCCAGATCGCGTCGTTCTACGCGGGCGCCATGGCCGAGGCCCGGCTCATCGAGCTCGCCCCGATCGCCCGCGAAGGCCTGGAGCTGGTCCTGATCAGCCCGGACGACCCGCAGGCGATGCTGCGCCACGCCGACGAGTGCCGTCAGCGCGGCTACGACTTCGCCGTCGACCCGTCGCAGCAGCTCGCCCGCATGGACGGCGCGCAGGCCCGCGCGTTCGTCGAGGGCGCGAAGTACCTGTTCAGCAACGACTACGAGTGGGAGCTGCTGCTCCAGAAGACCGGCTGGACCGAGCAGGACGTGCTCGCCCGCGTCGGCATGCGCGTCACCACGCTCGGCGAGAAGGGCGTCGAGATCGTCGACGCCAACGGCCTCGCGCTGCAGATCCCGGCGGTCGCCGAGGTTGCGAAGACCGACCCGACGGGCGTCGGCGACGGCTTCCGCGCGGGCTTCCTCGCCGGCGTGTCCGGCGGGCTCGGCCTCGAACGCGCCGCGCAGCTCGGCTCGCTGATCGCGGTGCTCGTGCTCGAGACCGTGGGTACGCAGGAGTGGGTGCTGGACCGCGCTGCTGCCATCGCACGCATCAGTGAGGCGTTCGGCCCAGAGGCCGCGGCGGAGATCGCCGGGGTGCTTCCAGCCTGACCCTGATCCACGGCATGATCAGGTGACATGGGGAAGTACTTGTTCGGCAACACCGGGGCGTTGCTGGAATCGCAGTTCGACGCGCTCAGCGGACTGCTCGATGCGGGGACGTTCGCCCGCATCGAGCAGCTCGAACTGCCTGACCGCGCGCGCTGCCTCGAAATCGGCGGCGGAGGCGGCTCGGTCACCGAGTGGCTCTCCGACCTCGTCGGCCCGAACGGCCACGTCACGGCCACCGACCTCGACGTCGAACGCCTCGCGCCGCTGGAACGGGACAACGTCACCGTGCTCCAGCACGACGTGGTCCGGGACGTGCTGCCAGAGAACGCGTTCGACCTGGTGCACTCCCGGCTCGTGCTGATCCACCTGCCCGAGCGCGAAGCCGTGCTGCGCAAGCTCGCTCGCGCGCTGCGGCCGGGCGGCTGGCTCGTGCTCGACGAATTCGCCTGCTCGCCGCAGCACGTGCTCGCGGCACCGTCCGACGCCGACACCGAGCTGATCATGATCATGAAGGCCCGCCTGCTCGGACTGCTGGAACAGGCGGGCGCCGAGATCGACTGGGGCAACCGGATCGAACGCCTCCTGCGCGAAGCGGGCCTGCGCGACGTCGGCGGGGTGCGCGAGATCGAGGAGTGGAAGGGCGGCTCACCCGGCTGCCGGCTGATGGCCACCACCGCGCTGCAGACGCGGGCCAGGAGCGGCGCGTCCCCGGCCGAGCTCGACCGCTACCTGGAACTCATGGCCGACCCCTCGGTCGTCCTGTCCGGGTACGCGATCTGCTCGGCTTGGGGCCGCCGCTGAGCAAGGTCGTGAGTGATTAGGAGGCCTATAGCACTCCCAATCACTCACGACCCGGTTATCCACAGGTTCGAGATTGACCCTGACACGACCGTTCGGACCTGATCACGCTGGTCTGCATGGGGGATCACTTCGACGAGTGCGGGCTTGCCACCACGTGGCAGCTGCGGGTGAACGGTGTCACGAAGGACTTCATCGAGGCGCAGGTGGCGGCTCAGCGTTGGCAGCGGGTTACCCGGGGCGTCTACGCGTGTTTCACCGGACCTTTGCCTCGACAAACCAGACTCGCTGCCGCGCTCCTGTACGCGGGACCGCTGTCCGTCCTCAGCCACCAGACCGCGGCCGAGGAGTGGGGGATCCTGCGGATCGATGAAGACCGGCCTGTGCACGTCACGGTTCCTTACACATGCTCGGCTGTCTCGTGCCTCCCGCTCGTGCAGTTGCACCGTTCGCGCGCATTCCGCTACATCGGTGTCGGGACAGACCTGTTGCCGCGTACGACGAGCGTGGTGACGGTCGTCGATCTCGCGGTCGCGGAGACCTCCCCGGACGAGGCGATGCGCTCACTCATAGCGCTTGCCAACCGAGCACACGTGACCGTCTGGCAGCTGCTGAACCAACTCGCAGTCCGTCCGCCGTATCGGTATCGCGCAGTGCTGAAGGAAGCGGTGGGCCACTTCGCTCGAGGTGTGACCTCGGCACTGGAATACGAGTACATGTCCGAAGTGGAGATGGCGCACCGACTTCCTGCGGGGCAACGCCAAACGCCGTTCGCCGTGGATGGACGCACGTTGTACGAGGACGTCACCTACGACAACATCGGGGTGCGGCTGACCGTTCGGTTGGACGGCAAGGAGCACCACTCGGTCCGGGGCGTGGCTTTCCGGGATCGGCGACGTGACAACGCTGCTGAGCTCCAAGGCCGCGCGCGGCTCGTCTACGGCTGGCACGACGTGCACAGCAATCCGTGCGAGGTCGCGCGAGAAGTGCTGACCGTCCTGCGCCGTGAAGGATGGAACGGGCCCGTCACAACGTGTTCCCGCTGCTCAGGGCTCGTGAGTGATTAGGAGGCCTATTGCACTCCTAATCACTCACGAGCGTCTGTCAGAGCTTCACCGGGTAGTGCGGCTCGGGCACGACCGGGTGGATGCGGCCCTCGACGAAGATGCCGTGCCAGATCATGAACACCAGCAGCGCCCAGATGCGGCGGCTGTGGTCCAGGATCCCGGACCGGTGCTCCTCGATGAGCCGCAGCACGGCGTTCTTGTCGATGTACTGGTCGGTCTGCGACGAGCGCACGATGCCGACCGCCCAGTCGTGCATCTCGTCCTTCAGCCAGTGCCGGATCGGTACCGGGAAGCCGAGCTTGCGGCGGTTCAGCACGTGCGCGGGCACGATGTCGCGGATCGCCTTGCGCAGCGCGAACTTCGTCGTGTCCTTGGTGATCTTCAGCTCGGACGGGATCTGCGACGCGATCCGGAACACCTCGGGGTCGAGGAACGGCACGCGCAGCTCGAGCGAGTTCGCCATGGTCATCTTGTCGGCCTTGACCAGGATGTCGCCGCGCAGCCACGTGAACAGGTCGACGTGCTGCATGCGCGTCACCGGGTCCCAGTGCTCCGACTCGCGGTACGCCTGGGCCGTCGCGTCCATGTGCGACACAGCGGGGTCGTACGTGCGCAGCACCTGGCGCAGCTGGTCGTCCAGGAAGATGCGCGCGTTGCCGTAGTAGCGCTCCTCCAGCGTCAGCGCGCCGCGGCGCAGCAGGTCCTTGCCGCGCACGCCCTGCGGGATCTTGGTCGAGACCTTGCCCATCGCCTTGCGCAGCGCACCCGGCACCTTCTCGAACGGCGCCAGCGACAGCGGCTCGCGGTAGATCGTGTAACCGCCGAACAGCTCGTCCGCGCCCTCACCGGACAGCACGACCTTCACGTGCTGACGCGCCTCGCGCGCGATGAACCACAGCGGCACCAGCGCCGGGTCCGCCACCGGGTCGTCGAGGTACCACGTGATCAGCGGCAGGGAGTCCATCATCTCCTGCGCGGTGACCGTGCGGACCACGTGCTTCACGCCGATCAGCGCCGCGGACTCGGCCGCGACGTCCACCTCGGAGAAGCCCTGGCGCTCGAAACCCGTCGTGAACGTGATCAGGTCCGGGTTGTGCTCCTTGGCCAGCGCCGCGACGACCGTCGAGTCGATGCCGCCGGACAGGAACGAGCCGACCGTCACGTCCGCGCGCATGTGCTTGGCGACCGAGTCGCGCAGCGCCTCGGTGATCTCGTCGTACAGCGCGTCGGCCTCGGCCTCGCTGCGCACCGTGCGGATCTTGAACGACGCCGGGAAGTACCGCTCGGTCGTCACCTTGCCGCCGGGCGTGATGGTGAACGACGTGCCGGACTCGATGCGGCGCACGGTGTCGTGCAGCGACGCGGGCTCCGGCACGTACTGCAGCGTCAGGTAGTGCTGCAGCGCCTTGCGGTCCATCTGCAGCTGGATGCCGAGCGTGCTCGCGAGCTCCAGCACGCTCTTCTTCTCGCTGGAGAACGCCGTGCCGTTCGGGCCCGTCGCGTAGTAGAGCGGCTTGATGCCGAACGGGTCCCGTCCGCCGAACACCATCGAGCGCTCGGAGTCCCAGATCAGGAACGCGAACATGCCTCGCAGCCGGGTGATCGCGGCCGGGCCGAGGTAGTGGTAGGCGGCGACGATCGTCTCGGTGTCACCGTCGGTCGCGAAGCGAGCGCCGTACTTCTCGGTCAGCTCCGCGCGCAGCTCGAGGTAGTTGTAGATCTCACCGTTGAAGTTGATCGTGTACCGGCCGGGAGCCTCCGGCGGGCCCCAGTGCAGGGGCTGGTGGGAGTGCTCGATGTCGATGATCGACAGGCGGTTGAAGCCGAACACGACCTCGCTGCCGTGCCAGGTCCCGTGCTCGTCGGGGCCGCGGTGCCGCTGGCAGCGCATCGCGGAGTCGACGGCCGCGCGCGCGACCTCAGCCTCGTTCTCGGTGGGGCTGACCAGTCCTACCAGGCCGCACAAGGCGATCGCACCTCTCGACGTATCCGTTTCGGGGACGTACGGGGAAGAGCCCAGTATGCCGGGGGCCTGTTGTGTGACCGAAACTGCACTCGGCGGGCCTGCCCCCAAGGGGTGTGCCGGGTTGCGCTGGGCTACGCTCCCGCATGATCCGGCAAGGAGGAAGTAGCCCCCTTGCCTGCGAGCTTTCGGTAAACGAGGAGGCGGCGAGCAGTGGGCCTGAAGGAGGGCACCAGGGCTACCCGGCTGGCGAAGACCGCCGGGCTGGTCGGCCTGGTCGGGATCGGGGCCACCGGTTGCTCCACGGATGAGGTCCTGCGCTTCGGCTGGCCGGTGGCCGTCACGCCGCAGGGCGAGCAGATGCGCGAGCTGTGGACGTGGTCCGTGATCGCCGCGCTCGTCGTCGGCGTCATCGTGTGGGGCCTGATCCTGTGGTCGGTGGCGTTCCACCGCAAGAAGTCCGAGGAACTGCCGCGCCAGACGGCCTACAACCTGCCGTTGGAGCTCGTGCTCATCGTCGTGCCGACGGTGATCGTGGCGGTGCTGTTCTACTTCACCGCGGTGACGCAGAACGACGTCCTCAAGAAGACCGGGAACACCGACGTCACGGTCGACGTGATCGCGTTCCAGTGGAACTGGGAGTTCCAGTACCCGGAGCACAAGACTTCCGACGGCCAGACCGTCAGCACGCTGGGCACCTCCACGGAGATCCCGCTGCTGGTCGTGCCCGCTGGCCAGTCGATCCGCTTCAACCTGAAGTCGACCGACGTCATCCACTCGTTCTTCGTCCCCGAGTTCCACTTCAAGCGGGACGTCTTCCCCGAGGCGAAGAAGAACAACCAGGACGACGCGTTCGAGATCACCTCGATCGACCGTCCGGGCGCGTTCGTCGGTCGCTGCGCCGAGCTGTGCGGCTCCTACCACTCGGTGATGAACTTCGAGGTCAGGGCGCTGCCGAAGGCGGACTGGGACAAGTACATCAACCTGCGCGAGCAGACGAACGACAAGACCGGCAAGGCCTACACGGCGGCCGAGGCGCTCGCCGAGGTGAACTGCCCCGACTGGTGCTCGCCTCTCGCCACCACGACCACGCCGTTCAACACGGATCGGACCGCCCGCGAGGCGTCCGGTTCGGGCAACAAGTGATCCGGGAGGTTTGACGAGATGAAGATCGAAGCCCGGATTTTCGACCTGGTCATGGGATTCTCGTTCCTGATGGCCGTCGTGTACGGCTACTGGACGTGGGCGGACACCAAGGCGGTGGAGCCGACCGGCACCGTCGCACTGGCGCTGACCGGTGGTCTGGCCCTGATCGTGGGCACGTACTTCCGCTTCGTCGCCCGCCGCATCGAGGTCCGTCCCGAGGACAACCCCGAGGCCGAGGTGGCCGACGGTGCTGGTGACCTGGGCTTCTTCAGCCCCGGCAGCTACTGGCCGATCGGTCTCGCGGCCGCCGCCGCGACCGCGGGCATCGCCATCGCCTTCTGGCAGATCTGGCTGCTCGTGATCGGCGTCGTGATCCTGCTGATCATGATCGGTGGCCTCGTGTTCGAGTACCACACGGGCCCCGACCACAACTGATCATCACGTTCGATGAAGAGGGGCGCTCCGCGGAGCGCCCCTCTTTCGCGTCTCAGGCCGCGACAGCCGACTTCTGGTAGGCGTCGACGTACTCCTGGCCCGACAGGTCCAGGATCCGGTAGATGATCTCGTCGGTGACGCTGCGCAGCACCGGCAGCGAGTCCTGCATGCCGTCGTACCGCGAGAAGTCCAGCGGCTGGCCGAACCGGATCGTCACCGGCACGATGCGCGGAAGGACCTTGCCGACCGGCTGCACCTTGTCCGTGCCGATGATGCCGACCGGCACCACCCGCGCGCCCGTCTCCAGCGCCATGCGCGCCACACCGGTGCGACCGCGGTGCAGTTTCCCGTCCAGCGACCGGGTGCCCTCGGGGTAGATCGCGAACGCGCCACCGTCGTTCAGCACCTGGTTCGCGGTGTCGAGCGAGTCGCGCGCCGCCCGCCCCTGGCCGCGCAGGACCGGGATGTGGCCGAGCGAGCTGAAGAACCACCTGCTCAGCGCACCCTTCACGCCCGTGCCGGTGAAGTACTCGGCCTTCGCCAGGAAGCTGACGCGGCGCGGGATCACCATCGGGATGACGATGCTGTCGATGAACGACAGGTGGTTCGGGGCGAGGATGACCGGGCCATCCTTGGGGACGTTCTCCAGGCCCTCGACGGTCGGGCGGTAGATCAGCCTGGCCGTGGGGGCGACGACGTGCCGCATCACCGGGTAGAGGACCATGCGTCAAGCATCCCAAATCCCCATTGCGGTGCCGTTACTACGTGGCGCGGATCTCCGGACCCGTTCGGCTCAACACCGTCGTCCGTCGACGAACAGGGCGTGCCTCCGCAGGGAGCAATCCGATCACCCCGGCCGTGCTTTCGCAGGCGTCCCCGCCGGGGGAACCCCTGATTTCAGCATCCCACGCGACACCGACAGTTCCGGCCCGCCAGCGACCAGTTCAAGCCCGATCCGCGCGGTGAACGGGCCGTTCACCGCAGCCCCTCACGAAGCCGAAGCGGCCTTGATCTCCGTCGACAGCGCGGCCCACCGCGCCAGCAGCTCACCGGAGGCGCCGGAGTCGATCGCCGCGGCAGCCCGCCCGAGAGCGGCCCCCATGTCCGCGTGCAGGTCCCCGGACAACCCGGTGTGCGCCGCGATGGCCCCGGCCGCGTTCACGAGCACCGCGTCCCGCACGGACCCGGTCTTCCCGGCCAGCAGGTCCCGCACGACCTCCGCGTTGTAGGCGGCGTCGCCGCCCCGCAGGTCCTCCGCGGACGCAGCCGAGATCCCGAGCACCGAAGGATCGATCCGGTCGGTGCGCACGACACCGCCGTCAGCGATCCACACGGACGTGGTCGTCGTCGTGGTGATCTCGTCCATCCCGTCGTCACCGTGCACGACGAGCGCGGTGTGCCCCCGCCGCGCGAACACCCCCGCGATCAACGGCGCCGCGGGCTTCCGCGCGCACCCGATCAGCCCGACGGTGGTCTGCGCCGGGTTGGTCAGCGGGCCGAGCAGGTTGAACGACGTCGGAATGCCGATCTCCCGGCGCGGCGCACCCGCGTGCCGGAAACCGGGGTGGAAGACCGGGGCGAAGCAGAACCCGATGCCGATCGCCTCGACGGTCCGCGCGACGCCCTCCGGCGGCAGGTCGATCGCGACGCCCAGCGCCTCGAGCACGTCGGCCGTCCCGCACTTCGACGACGCGGCTCGGTTGCCGTGCTTCACCACGGGCACGCCGGCCGCCGCGGTGACGATCGAGGCCATCGTCGAGATGTTGACCGAATTGGAATGGTCGCCGCCGGTGCCGACGATGTCGGTCGCGCGCACGTCCACGGTGAAGCGGCGCGCGTGCTGGAGCATCATCGTCGCGAGGCCGTCGATCTCCTCCGGCGTCTCACCCTTGGCGCGCAGCGCGACCGCGAACGCGGCGAACTGCGCGGGGGTGGCCGCACCGGACATGATCTGGTCCATCGCCCATGCGGTGTCGTCCTCGGAGAGGTCGACGCGGTCGATCAGCTGGTTCAGCAGCCTGGGCCATGTGCGGTCGCCCATCGCGCGCGCCTCAGCCTTGGGCGGAGACAACGGTGCTGCCGGTCGAGCGCAGCACCTCGGCCACGGTCTCGGCAGCGGCCAGCGGGTCGAGGGGGTGCACGAGCACCGCGTCGGCCTGCGACCACGTCGCCAGCCAGCGGTCGTCCTTGCGACGGACCGCGACGATGATCGGCGGGCAGTTGGTGATCTCGTTCTTCAGCTGGCGCGAGAGACCCATGCCGCCGGTCGGCTGCGCCTCGCCGTCGAGGATCAGCAGGTCGATGCCGCCGCCGTCCACCTCTTGCAGGACCTCGGCGATGGTGCCCGACTCGACGTAGTCCACCTTGCCCAGGTCGAGTGCGGGACGACGGCCGACCGCAGTGATGATCGTCTCACGCACCTCGGGCCGGTGGCTGAACACCAGGATCTTCGTGGTCTGCGTGCTCATCTGCGCGATCCTCCGCGTCTAGTGACCAAGGTCGCGCCGATGTTATCGGGCCGGTTGCAGCGCATCCCAGCCGAGGGCTTCGCCACCGAGCCGCTGGGCGAGGCTCGCCATTCTGGAACGTTCCTGAGCGCAGTGCAGCGCGTCCAGTTTCTGCACGCGCACAGCGTGCAGCGGCGAGCCGTCGAGCACCGTCCAGTCGTCCGGCGCCAGCAGCTCGCGGGCGCGCTCTACCTGGTCAGCGGGCAGCGACAGGTGGTGACGCAACACCGCGAGCTCGTCGGGACGCCAGTCAGGGGAACGCGCGAGCACCGCCGAGTCCGCCTCGGCGGGGTCGAACGCCGACGCCACCACGACCAGGTCGGGGGAGTCGATCGTGAGCTCTGGTTCCCGTTCCCGTGACAGCAGATCGCGCAACCGGCCTAGCAATCCCACTCGACGTTCACCCTCCGTGTGACCCAGGCGACCCAAGATCTGCCCCGGACCCGATGGGCGGAGCAAAAAACCGCAAGCAATAATGCGTCCCGTGACAACGGCAGCGCCTTCCATCGGCCAGCGCGTGCACTCGCTGAACCGCCCGAACATGGTCAGCGTCGGCACGATCGTCTGGCTGTCCAGCGAGCTCATGTTCTTCGCTGGCCTCTTCGCCATGTTCTTCACGGTGAAGGCCCAGAACGAAGGAGAATGGCCGCCTCACCCGACAGAGCTGAACATCCCGTACGCGTCGTTCTTCACGATCATCCTCGTGGCGTCGTCGTTCACCTGCCAGTGGGGCGTCTTCGCCGCTGAGCGGGGCGACGTCTTCGGGCTGCGTCGCTGGTACATCGTGACGCTGATCATGGGTGCGATCTTCGTCGGCGGCCAGGCGGGCGAGTACTTCAACCTGGTGCACGAGGGGACGACCATCCCGGGCTCGGCCTACGGAACGGTCTTCTACCTGACCACCGGCTTCCACGGTCTGCACGTCATCGGCGGTCTGGTCGCGTTCTGCTTCCTGCTGGTCCGCACGAAGCTGAGCAAGTTCACGCCGGCACAGGCCACGTCCGCGATCGTCGTGTCGTACTACTGGCACTTCGTCGACGTCGTCTGGATCGGCCTGTTCGCCATCATCTACATCGTGCCCTGACCCAGCCCGCACGACCCTCCCGAACTGACACAAAGGGTTGCCGTACACATGACCACCGCACCAGCCAAAACGGCTACGAAACGGGCCCGCGCGCGCACCAAGCTGCGCCGCCGGGTTGCCGGCCTGCTCGCGCTGGGGTTCGCCCTGCTCAGCGCGGGGTTGCTCTTCAGCGCGTTCGCGCCGCAGGCGCAGACCGCTCAGGCGCAGCAGGACTCCGCGCTCGTGCGGCAGGGCGAGCAGCTCTACAAGAACACCTGTTCGACGTGCCACGGCAAGTCGCTCGAAGGTGTGAAGGACCGCGGTCCGACGCTCGTCGGCGTCGGCGACGCGGCCGTCTACTTCCAGACTTCCACCGGCCGCATGCCCATGGCGCGGCAGGAGGCGCAGGCCCACCGCAAGCCGCAGAAGCTGTCCGACGAGGACATCGCGGCGCTGATGGCGTACATCAACGCCAACGGCGGCGAGGGCCCGAAGAAGCCGGCTGAGTCCGGTGAGGCGCTGCGAGGCGACAACCCCGCGCGCGGTGGTGAGCTCTTCCGCCTGAACTGCGGCAACTGCCACAACGCCAGCGGCCGCGGCGGCGCCCTGTCGTCCGGCAAGTTCGCGCCGACGCTCGACGGTGTCTCCGAAGAGCAGATCTACACCGCGATGCTGACCGGCCCGCAGAACATGCCGAAGTTCGGCGAGCGCCAGCTCACGCCGGACGAGAAGAAGGACATCATCGCGTACGTCAAGTCCGTCACGGACGGGAACAACAACCCCGGTGGTAACCCCATCGGCGGGTTCGGTCCCGTCTCGGAGGGCCTGATCGCGTTCATCGTGGGTATCGCCGCACTCGTGGGCGTGACCCTCTGGATCGGAGCCAAGGCATGAGCGGCGAGACGCCGACCAACCTGCCCTCTGAGGCAGAGCTCGCTGAGATGAGCAGGGACGAGCTGGTTCGGCTCGGTACGAAGCTGGACGGCGTCGAGCTCGTCCACTACGAGGAGAAGTGGCCGGTCGAGGGCACCAAGGCCGAGCGCCGCGCCCAGCGGTCCGTGGCGGCCTGGTTCCTGCTCGCCGCCGTGACCGGGATCGCGTTCCTCGGCGTCTTCCTCTTCTGGCCGTGGCAGTACGAGGCCCCGCACAGCGACAAGCACCTGTTGTACCTCGCGTACAACCCGCTGATCGGCCTGTTCATGGGCCTCTCGGTGCTCGCCATCGGTGTCGGCGCGGTGCTCTACACCAAGAAGTTCCTGCCGGACGAGATCGCGGTCCAGCAGCGCGGCGACGGCAAGTCGTCCGAAGTCGACCGCGCGACGCTGGTCGCGGAGCTCGCCGACGCCGGTGAGCGCAGCGGCATCGCCCGCCGTTCGCTGATCAAGCGCACGGCCGGCCTCGGTGCGGGCGTGTTCGGCCTGGGTGTCGCGGTCGTCCCGCTGGGCGCCCTGATCAAGAACCCGTGGTCGGACAGCGAGAGCAAGAACTCGCTCTGGCACACCAGCTGGAAGCCGGAGAACGGCGAGAAGGTCTACCTGCGCCGCCACACCGGCAACTTCCACGAGATCGTGAAGGTCCGGCCCGAGGACATCGAGCCGGGCGGCTTCGAGACCGTCTTCCCGTTCCGCGAGTCGGAGCGGGGCGACGAGCACGCGCTGGTCTCGGCGCTGAAGCGGTCCGACGCGCCGGTCATGCTGATCCGCCTGCGCCCGAACCAGCCGATCGTGAAGCGGGCCGGCCAGGAGGACTTCAACTTCGGCGACCTGTACGCGTTCTCGAAGATCTGCACGCACCTCGGCTGCCCGACCTCGCTGTTCGAACAGCAGACCGGTCTGCTGCTGTGCCCGTGCCACCAGTCGCAGTTCGACGTCTTCCACTACGCGAAGCCCCGGTTCGGCCCCGCTACCCGGCCGCTGCCACAGCTTCCGATCACGGTGGACGAAGACGGATACTTGATTGCCCGCGGCGACTTCATCGAGGCTGTGGGTCCGGCGTTCTGGGAGCGGAAGTCATGAGTGCCATCACCACCCCGACGAAGCCGGCCAACGCGGCCGCGCGGATCGCGGGCGCGGCGGCCAACGCTGCCGACGAGCGGTTCCACGCGGCCAAGGGCATTCGTCACCAGCTGAACAAGGTCTTCCCGACGCACTGGTCGTTCCTGCTCGGCGAGATCGCCCTCTACAGCTTCATCGTGCTGCTGCTGTCGGGCACGTACCTGGCGCTGTTCTTCGACCCCTCGATGACCGAGGTGACCTACAACGGCGCCTTCGAGAACCTCAAGGGCATCGAGATGTCGCGGGCGTTCGCGTCCACGCTCGACATCTCGTTCGAGACGCGCGGCGGCCTCTTCGTCCGCCAGGTGCACCACTGGGCGGCGCTGCTGTTCATGGGCGCGATCGTCGTGCACATGTTCCGGATCTTCTTCACCGGTGCGTTCCGCAGGCCGCGTGAGATCAACTGGGTCATCGGCATCTTGCTGTTCATGCTCGGCGCGATCGAGGGCTTCCTCGGCTACTCGCTCCCCGACGACCTGCTCTCCGGCACCGGCCTCCGCGTCATGGCGGCACTGCTGATCTCCATCCCGGTCATCGGCACCTGGCTGAACTGGCTGATGTTCGGTGGCGAGTTCCCCGGCAACGACATCATCCCGATGCTCTACACCGCGCACATCCTGCTCATCCCGGCGATCATCCTCGGCCTGATCGCGGCGCACCTGGGTCTGGTCTGGTACCAGAAGCACACCCAGTTCCCCGGCGTCGGCCGCAAGGAGACGAACGTCGTCGGCGTGCGCATCATGCCGGTGTTCGCGGCCAAGGGCGGCGGCTTCTTCGCCATCGTCGTCGGCGTCATCGCGATCATGGGTGGCGTCTTCCAGATCAACCCGATCTGGACGTTCGGCCCGTACAACCCGGCTCAGGTGCTCGCGGGCTCGCAGCCCGACTGGTACATGGGCTGGACCGACGGCCTGGTCCGCATCTGGCCCGCGTGGGAGCTCTACCTGGGCAACTACACGGTGCCCGCGCCGTTCCTGCCGTTCATCCTGGGCCTGCCCCTGCTGACCGGCATCGCGGCCGTGTACCCGTGGATCGAGAAGCGGCTCACCAAGGACTACGCGCACCACAACCTGCTGCAGCGCCCGCGTGACGTGCCCGTCCGCACCGCGCTCGGCACGATGGCGATCACGTACTTCATGGTCCTGCTGCTCATGGGCGGCAACGACATCTTCGCGCTCAAGTTCAACATCTCGCTGAACGCGACGACGTGGATGGGCCGGATCGGCATGCTGGTCCTGCCGCCGCTGGCGTACTTCATCGCCTACCGCATCTGCATCGGCCTGCAGCGCGGCGACCGCGAGGTGCTCGAGCACGGTGTCGAGACCGGCATCATCAAGCGCCTCCCGCACGGCGAGTTCATCGAGATCCACCAGCCGCTCGGCCCGGTGGACTCGCACGGCCACCCGGAGCCGCTGGAGTACCAGGGCTCGTCGGTGCCGAAGAAGATGAACAAGCTGGGCTCCGCTGGTCACCCGGTGCCGGGCAGCACGTGGACGCCCGACCCGCCCGAGGAGACCGTCGCGCTCGAGAACGCGCGCAAGAAGAAGGCCGCCATCGAGTCGGCTTCGACCTCCGAGGAGCTGGCGGGCAAGCCGCAGCAACCCTGATTTCCAGGTCAGCGAAAAAGCCCCTGTGCACTTTGGTCACAGGGGCCTTTCGCATGTTGGTGCCGCCGAGTTAATCCCTCGGGACCGAACGTGTGAGCAGCTCGGTTACTACGCGTCATCCAGGCCGATGGCGAACGCCGCCTCAGCATCTCGCTTCGAGTACGACCGGAACGCGATGTGCGTGTCCGTGTTCAGCACACCGGCCACCTTGCTGATCTTGCCGGGGACGAGCGCGGCGAGATCCTCGTGCTGGGCGACCTTCACGAGCGCGATCAGGTCCACGTCACCTGCGCAGGAGTAGACCTCGGTGACGCCATCGATGTCGGCGATCTCCTGCGCCGCCTCGGGGATGCGCTCGGCGGCGGCCTGGATCAGCACGATCGCGGTGACCACTGTGGTCCTCCTAGGTCTCAGCAGGTGGTATCGAAAGCACCGCTAGTGTGCCCTATCGGCAGATCGTGTTCCCGCAGCTCCTCCTGCGAGTTTGGTTTCTCCTTCGTCTCCCGGAAAGAGAAACCTGTGGACCATTCCCATGCCCGCAAGCTGGCGGCCGAGCTGGCTGGCACCACGATCCTCTGCCTGTTCGGCATCTCCGCCGCCGTGTCGGTCGTCGCGGCCGGCAACGAGTCATCCGGTCTGCTGATCGTCGCGCTCGCCCACGGGCTCGCGCTGGCCGTCGGCATCTACGCGTTCGGTGGTGTGTCGGGCGCCCACTTCAATCCGACCGTCACCATCGCCCTCGCCGTGTCCGGGCGGTTGTCCTGGCGCGAGGTGCCGGGGTACGTCACCGCTCAGCTCTTCGGTGGTGTGCTCGCTGCTTACCTCGCCTCGTTGATTCACGGGCAGCAGGCCATCGATGCCGGGCTCGGTGCTACCTCGTTCGGGGCCGGGGTCAGTGTTACCCAGGCTGTTGTCGCTGAGGCTCTCGGTGCGTTCCTCCTCGTCACCGCTGTGTTCGCGCTCGCTGTTTCGCCCTCTGCTCCTCGTGGGGTGCACGGGTTGGGGATCGGGCTTGCGTTGGCTACGCAGATCCTCGCTTTTGGGCCTGTTGCCGGGGCTTCGGTCAACCTCGCCCGGACGTTCGGGCCCGATGTTGTGCTGACGTTCGGTGGTGGGGCTGTTTCTTGGGCTCAGTTGCCTGTGTACATCGTGGCTCCGGTGTTCGGTGGTGTGCTGGCTGCTGGGTTGTACAGCGCTGTCAACGCGCTTTCTCGGGTGCGGGAGAGTGTGGCTTCGTCTTCGTCCTGACTGTGGTTGCGGGGTGGTTGGGGCGCTGCCCCTTGCCCCCGCCGGGGCTCCGCCCCGGACCCCGGCACCACCGGAGGTCTCGGGCTGGGTTTCGTAGTTGGTTGCTTTGGTGGTGGGGATCTCCGTACGGCGCGCCAGAGGCAGCCGCATTTGGGGGTGTGTGTCAAGACAGAAAAGCTGTCTTGACACACACCCCCAAATGCGGCAGGGCTTCGCCCGCGCCGTACGGAGATCCCCACCACCTGTGGTTGTTGCGCCTTCGGCGCTTTGGTCTGCTCGCCTTCGGCTTCGCGGGCCTTTGGTCGGCTCGCCTTCGGCATCGCGGTTGTGTGGCTTGCCTTCGGCATCGTGCCGTTCGGCACGGCTCGGCTTTCGCCTCGCGGCCGTCGCGGGTTCGGCTTCGGCAGCGCTCGCCTCGGCGCGGCTCGGCTTCCTGTCTCGCCGCAGCGCCTGTGTCTGCGGCATCGTGTGGGCCGGTGTCAGCGGTAGAGGTCCTCCTCTGGGCGGGCGGCGGCTGCGCGGTCTGCCCATTCGGTCCACGTTGCGGCGCCGTGGGCCGGGGACGACCACGGGTGGTCTGCGTAGACCAGGCGGGTGCCCGGTTGGGTCAGCCAGCGCAGGACTACGCCGGTTTCCTCTGGAGGGGCGCCGCGCAGTGGGCCCGGTGTGGGTTGGACGGTCTCGGCCCCCGCGACCAAGGCGTCCACCACCGGCATCGGGTGGATGCCTCTGCGGGCCAGGCCTGCTGAGGCCAGGCGGCCGTAGCGGACCACCGAGAACTCCCAGCCGCCCTGGCGGTCCGGGCGGGCTGCCACCAGTTGGGGCAGTTCGGCCAGGGCGGTCAGGCGTTGGGCTCGGTCGAGGGTGCGGACCAGCCATGCCAGGCGGTCGCGGCGGGACGCCGCCTCCTCGTAGCGCTGGGCGTCGGACAGGTGGTCCAGTTGTGAGACGAGGTTGCGCAACGGGTCGGCGCTGTGGCCTCGGATCAGGTCGCGCAGCGCGTCTACAGCGGGGGAGTACTCCTCCACCGACTGCCTGCCCGCGCACGGGGCGCGGCAGCGGCCCAGTTCGGCCAGGGCGCAGGGGGAGGCGCGTTGGTTGCGGGCTGGGATCTTCAGCTTGCACGAGCGCAGGGGGACGGCGTCGAGGATGGCGTCCATGGCTCGTGAGGCGGCGTGTTGGGTGCGGAACGGGCCCAGTGCGCCGTCGCGCGGGTGGCGGACCAGGGACAGGCGTGGGTAGGGCTCGTCGGTCAGCACCAGCCACCAGGCGTGGTGCGGGTTCTTCGACCTCCTGTTGTAGGCGGGGCGGTGGGCGCGGAGCAGGCGCAGTTCGCGCACTTCGGCCTCCAGGGAGTGGGCGCATTCGACGCCGTCCACGCGCACGGCCAGTGCGACCATCTCGCGCAGGCGGCGTCTGCCCTCGCTGGCGGTGAAGTACTGGCGGACGCGGCGGCGGAGGTCCGACGCGGTGCCCACGTACAGGACTTCCTCGTTCGGGCCGCGGAACAGGTACACGCCCGGCTTGGAGGGCAGGTGTGCGGCTAGCGAGCGTTTGCGGCGTTGCTCGGGGGTCACCTCCGGCAGGTACGCGAGCAGCTCCTCCAGCGAGTGCACGCCGACGTTGCCCACGCGCTCCAGCAACGCGTGCAGCACGTCGACCGTCGCGCGCGCGTCGGCCAGGGCGCGGTGGTTCGGCGTGGTCGACGCGCGGAACAAAGTCGCCAGTGCGGACAGGCGGCAGCTCGGGGCCTCCTCGCGGGTCAGGATCCGGCGAGCCAGGCGCACGGTGCACACGACGGACGGCTTGGGCCACCGGTAGCCGTACCGCTCGCACGCCGCCTTCACGAAGCTCACGTCGAAGCCGGAGTTGTGCGCCACCAGCACCGCACCGGCCGCGAACTCGAGGAACGCGGGCAGCACCGACTCCAGGCGCGGCGCGCCCGTCACCATCGCCTGGGTGATCCCGGTGAGCTGCACGACCTGCGGCGGAATGCCCTGCTCCGGGTCGACGAGCGTCGCGAACTCGCCGATCACGGCCCCGCCGCGGACCTTCACCGCACCGATCTCCGTGACCGAGTCCTCGGTCGCGCGGCCACCCGTGGTCTCCAGGTCGAAGACCACGAACGTCGTGTCGCGCAGGGGAGTCCCCAGCTCGTCGAAAGTGAGTTGGACGGTCACGCCTCGGACGTTAGCGACGAGGTCTGACAATTCCCGGAGTCACCTGTGGAACGTTCGCGTGCTGCTGGACGGGGAAGCGGGTCGCTGACCGATGTCAGGTGGCTCTAGCCTGTAGCGGTGCAGGACCCGATGCCCGACCCCGACCTCGATCAACCCGGCCCCGAGGAGCCGGGTGAATCCACTGTGGACTGGGCAGCCCTGCCGGAGCCGCTGCGCACGCGGCTGGCCGAGCTGGGCGCCGACGCGCTCGGTGACATGGCCAAGGTCGACGTGCCGCAGAACCTGAGGCCCGTCGCCAAGTTCGCGCCCACGAAACGCGCCAGGCTGGGCGGTGCCCAGGTGATCGCGGGGCTGCGGGACTCGGCGAACTTCCGCACGGCCGTCGTCGAGTGGCTGCGCAAGAACCGGCCGTCCACGCTCGAGATCACCTCGCCGGACCCGGTCACGGCCGCCGCGGCCGCCGTGCTGCAGGGCGAGGAGGTCGCGACGCACTACGTCGAGCTGGTGTCGCGGCGGGTGGGCGATGCGAACCTGCGCGCCGAGCGGGACGTGGCCGTCGCCAAGCTCGAACGGGCCGAGGTCGAGCTCGAACGGCTGCGCGCCGAACGGTCACAGCTCGACGGAGCAGCCGAGCGGATCCGCGCCGAGGGCGACGCCGAGCTGGAACGGCTGCGCAAGCGGCTGCGGGAGCAGGGCGTGAAGCTGCGCGAGGCCAAGGACCTCGCCGCCAGCGCGAGCGCCGAGGTGGAGAAGGCGCAGGCCGCCGCCGAGCAGGAGCTCAAGCGCCTCACCGCGGAACGCGACCGCGAGCGGGAGCGCGCCGAGTCCGAGCGGTCGAAGGCGCAGCGGGCCATCGCGGACGCCGAGGTCGCCCGGCAGTCGGCGCGCGAGGCGCGGCAGGCCGACGAGGTGCGGCTCGCGCTGCTCGTCGACACGCTCGACGGCGCCGTCACCGGCCTGCGCCGCGAACTGGCGCTCGGCGGCGGCACCGGACCGCGTCCCGCCGACCTCGTCCGGGGCGCCAGCGCGTCCCAGGGCACCGTGGGACGCGTCGAGGACCCCGCCGCACTCGACCGGCTGCTCGCGCTGCCCTCCGTGCACCTCGTCGTCGACGGCTACAACGTCACCAAGACCGGCTACCCCGAGCTGTCGCTGTCCGACCAGCGCGACCGGCTCGTGCACCAGCTGGCCGTGCTCGCGGCCCGCACCGGCGCCGAGGTCACCCTCGTCTTCGACGGCGCGGGCGTCGTCGCCGTCCCGGCCGCCGCGCCACGTGGCGTGCGCGTGCTGTTCAGCGACCCCGGCGTGCTCGCGGACGACGTGATCCGCGCGCTCGTCACGGCCGAGCCGGAGGGCCGCCCGGTCATCGTCGTGACGTCCGACCGCGCCGTCGCGGACTCGGTCCGCCGCCGCGGCGCGCACCCCGTCCCGTCCGCCGTCCTGCTCGCTCGCCTCGGCCGGGTCTGACCCGAAGTCGATCACCCGGTAGCCTGGCGCAGCTCTCGTGACAGGACTGAGGGGACACGGGAAAGTGGCATCTCACAGACTCAAGCGCGGCATCTTCGCGGCCACCGCGGTGGCCGTCGCATCGGTCAGCCTGACCGGATCGCCCGCGACCGCACAACCACCGGCCACCGCGGCGGACGCGCTCAAGAAGTTCAACGAGCTGTCCGAGCAGGCGACCAAGCTCAACGAGGAGGTCCTGCGCGCGCAGGACGACCTCAACGCCAAGAAGGCGGAGCTGGACAAGGCCAACTCGGACGTCGGCGCGGCGCAGCAGGTCGTCGACCGGGCGCAGGCCGACGAGGAGAAGTTCCGCGAGCACGTCGACGTGCTCACCCAGGCCTCCTTCGAGGGCGCCCGGTTCAACCAGCTGTCGGCGCTGCTGGTCAGCGAGTCGCAGCAGGACTTCCTGAACCGCATGTCCGCGCTGGGCATCCTCGCCGCGGACAACAGCGAGGCGCTCGCGAAGCTGTCCGGCGCGGTCGACACGGCGAACCTGGCCAAGCAGTCGGCGCAGGACGCGCAGACCCGCGCGCAGGACGCCGCGAAGGCCGCCGAGCAGCTCAAGACGGACGTCGACAAGCGCAACGGCGAGCTGCAGACCCAGATCAAAGAGGTCAAGACGGCGCTGAACAACCTGTCGGCGGGTGACCAGCGCAAGCTCGCCGACAAGGGCGACATGTCGAACATCTCGGTGCCCGCAGGCGCGGCCGGTGCGGCGCTCGAGTTCGCGCTCAACCAGCGCGGCGACGGCTACCGCTACGGCTCGACCGGCCCGGACCTGTGGGACTGCTCCGGCCTGACCATGAAGGCGTACGCGGCGGCGGGCGTCTCGATCCCGCGCACCAGCGGCGGTCAGGCGGGTGTCGGACGATCGGTGTCCCGCGCGGACGTCCGCGCCGGTGACCTGATCATCTACTACTCGTCGCAGTCGCACGTCGCGATGGCCGTGGACAACGTCCGCGCCGTCCACGCGTCGACCGAGGGGCGGCCGGTCCTGATCGCCAACATCGACGCGATCGGCCCGGTCAGCGTCATCCGCCGAGTGGCTGGCTAGCCTTCGGCGGTGTGAGTCGTCTTCGAGGTGCGCTGGTCGCGGCGGTCGCGGTCACGCTGCTGGCAGGCCTGACGCAGGCACAGGCCCCCGCCCAGCGCACCCTCGACGACCTGCTGAGCCAGCGCGCGGACGCCGTTCGCGCGCACAACGAGCAGGCGTTCGCCGAGGGTGTCGACCCCGACGCGTCACCGCAGTTCGCGGACGCCCAGCGGCAGCTGTTCCGCAATCTCGTGTCCCTGCCGCTGCGGACCTGGTCGTACGAACGCGACGGCGACCAGGTCAGGCTCGTCTACGCGCTGAAGGACGAACCCGAGATCACCGCGGACGTCCGTTACGAGTTCGTCGAGCGCCGCAACCGCTGGTACCTGCGCGACGCGAAACCCCTGCTGCCGTGGGACTTCGCGCCTCTCCAGGTCCGGTCGGCGGCTAGCGGGGTCGTGCTGAGCCACCCCGGCGACGAGGCACTGGCCGAGCGCGTGCTGGCCGAGCTGGACCCGGCCGTCGACGCCGTCACGGAGGTCTGGGGCACCGACTGGGCGCGTCAGGTCGTGGTCGTCATCCCGCACAACCCGGATGAGCTGCGTGAGCTCGTCGGACCGGTCCTCACGGACGTGGCGGGCATCGCCGTCGCCGCCCGGTCCGATCCGCCGGCAGGCCAGCGGGTGGTGATCAACCCGGACCGCGCGGGCTCGTTGCCGTCGCTGGAACTGGGCATCCTCATCCGGCACGAGATCACCCACGTCGCGGCCAGGCGCGTCACCCGCGCGACCGCGCCGATGTGGCTGCAGGAGGGCTTCGCGGACTACGTGGGCTTCCGCGGCACCGGGCTCAGCCTGAAGCAGGCGGCACCGCTGCTGACGTCCCAGGTCACGGCGCCGCCGAAGGACTTCGTCGGACCGGACCGCGACCTGGCCTACCAGCAGGCGTACTCGCTGTGCCTCTGGCTGGCGGAGGAACGCGGTGAGCAGGGCCTCGTCGACTTCTACCGCACCCATCAGTCCGAAGTGGACATCAACATCGACGTGGAGGCCTGGCGGAGGTTCCTCCTCGACCGCATCGGCTAGCGTGGAGCCGTGCGTCGGACCCTCCTGGTGACCAATGACTTCCCGCCCCGGCCGGGCGGCATCCAGTCCTACCTGCACGCTTTCACGACGAGGCTGCCCGCTGACGACCTCGTCGTGTACGCGCCGAGCTGGAAGGGCGCCGAGGAGTTCGACGCGAAGCAGCCGTTCCAGGTGGCCCGGCACCCCACGTCGCTCATGCTGCCCACACCGGACGTGCTGAAGCGCGCCCGCGACATCGCGCGCGTGGAGCACTGCGACGCCGCGTGGTTCGGTGCCGCCGCCCCGCTCGCGCTGCTGGCGCCGCACCTCGGTTTGAGCCGCGCGGTCGCGTGCACGCACGGCCACGAGGTCGGCTGGTCGATGCTCCCCGGCGCGCGGCAGGCGTTGCGCCGCATCGGGTCCGGTGTGGACGTCGTGACGTTCGTCAGCCGCTACACCCGGTCCCGGTTCGCGGCGGCGTTCGGCCCGATGGCCGCGCTGGAGCACCTTCCGTCCGGAGTGGACACTGAGACGTACCGGCCGGATCCCGTTGCGCGGGAGGAGATCCGCAAGCGGCACGGGCTCGGCGACCGGCCGGTGATCGTGTGCGTGTCGCGCCTGGTGCCGCGCAAGGGACAGGACGTCCTCATCCGCGCGCTCCCCGAGATCCAGCGGCGCGTGCCCGGCGCCGCGCTGCTGATCGTCGGCGGCGGGCCGTACCGCAAGACGCTGGAAGCCATGGCGGGCAACGACGTCATCATCACCGGATCCGTGCCGTGGGAAGAGCTTCCCGCGCACTACGCCGCCGGCGACGTGTTCGCGATGCCGTGCCGCACCAGGGGCAGGGGACTCGACGTCGAGGGACTCGGCATCGTCTACCTGGAGGCGTCGGCGACCGGGCTCCCGGTCGTGGCCGGCCGGTCGGGCGGTGCACCGGAGACCGTGCGCGACGGCATCACCGGCAACGTCGTCGACGGGCGTGACGTGGCGCAGGTCGCGGACACCCTCGCGACCCTGCTGGAGGACCCGGAACGTGCCGCCAAGATGGGGCGGGCCGGACGCGAGTGGGTCAGTGAGCAGTGGCGCTGGGACCAGCTCGCCGAGCGGCTGGCGCGCTTGATCGACGGCTGACTCGTGATCGGCGAGCAGTGGCGCTGGGACCAGCTCGCGCGACAGCCGGAGGACGGCTAAAGAACCTGATCGGCGGCTGACCGGGCGCGTTGCTCCAGCGCCCGCAGCCCGAGCCGCGCCGACATCGACGCGGCCTCCTCGGCCACCGCGCGCGAGGCGTCCGCCCTGCCCTGCCGCCGGTGCACCTCGGCGAGCCCGAGCAGCGCCCGCACCTCGCCCGAGTGGTAGCCGATCCGGTGCGCGGTGCCCTGCGCCTGCTCGTACAGCGCCATCGCGTCGTCGAGCCGTCCCTCGCTGACGAGCACGTCGCCGAGTCCGATCCGCGCGCTCGTCGCCACCTGCTGGTCGCCGCCATCGGACACCAGCGCCAGCGCCCGCGACGCCAGCTCCTCGGCCCGCCGCGGCTCACCGAGATCGAGGTGCAGCGCCGCCAGCTGCTCCAGCGCCTCGGCGACGCCCTCGGGCACGTTGTCCATCTCGAGCGCGCGTTCCAGGTGCTTGCGGGCCTCCTCGCGCTCGCCGCGCAGCCGCAACGCCATGCCCAGGTACATGTTGCTGTCCGCGGACGGCTGGAGCCGCAGCGCCTCGCGGAAGTGCTCGACCGCCTCGTCCAGCTCACCGAGCTCGACGGCGAGCTGACCCAGGTTGTAGAGCACCGTGCACACGGTGTCCGCCGACCGCAGCATCTCCAGCCCGCGCAGCAGCGTGTCCTTGGCCGCGGTGAGGTTGCCGGACCGCCGGTGCACCAGCGCCAGGTTGTTCAGCACGCCCGCCTCGGCGTCACCGTCGCCCAGGTCCCGGTACAGCGCGATCGCCCGGTTGTGGTGCTCGATCGACCGGTCGAACTCCGCCAGCTTCAGGTACAGCGTGCCGAGGTTGGCGTGCATCGCCGCCTCGGCCGGCCGGTGGTGCTGCTCGTACGCGGCGTGCAGGCCGTGGTGCGCGGTCGCCAGCCACTCACCGACGTGCTGGCCGATCCACAGGTAGCCGCGCAGCCCGTCCGCGAGCCGCCACGCCATCGCCGCCGGACCGTGCTGGGCGGCCTGCCGGATCGCGGCCGTCAGGTTCGCGCGCTCCGCGTCGAGCCACGCCAGCGCCTCCACGCCCGACGAGATCCGGGGCACCGGGCCCGCGGACGCCGACGGCAGCCGCACGGCGCCGGGGTAGAGCAGCTCGGCGCACCGGTCCACCCAGCGCGCGTAGTGGTCCAGCAGCCTGCTCCAGGCCACGTCCTGCGACTCCTGGTCGTCCTCGGTCTCGCGCAGCCGCGCGGAGAACCGGACCATCTCGTCGTGGAACCGGAACCGCCCCGGTGTCGCCTCGACCACCAGGTTCGCGATCGCCAGCACCGCGAGCAGCCCGGCCGCGTCGACGTCCGCCAGCGACGACGCGACGTCCGCCGTGAAGTCCGGGCCCGGCACGAGGCTGAGCAGCCGGAACAGCCTGCGCGGCTCCTCGGGCAGCGCCGCGTAGGCGAGCTCGATCGGTGAACCGGAGATCGTCATCTCGTCGCGCCCCGCCAGGTAGGCGGCGGCGATGCGCAGTGCCAGCGGCAGGTGGCCGCAGCGCTCGGCGAGCGCCGCGTGGTCGCCCGGCCCGAGCACACCGGTCAGCAGCTCGACCGACTCCTCGGGCGTGAACGCGTCCAGCGGCACCGTGCGCGCGCCGTTCATCGCGATCAGCCCGCGCAGGTCGTCGCGGCTCGTCACGATCACCGGGCAGCTCGCCGCACCCGGCAGCAGCGGCCGCACCTGGTCCGGCACGGACGCGTTGTCCAGCACCAGCAGCATCCGCCTGCCCGCGAGCAGCGAGCGGAACATCGTGCTCTGCTCGTCCGCGTCGGCCGGGATCTCGTCCGGCGGCACACCCAGCGCCCGGAGGAACCGCGACAGCACGTCCACGCCGTCCGCGGCCGGCCCGAGCGCGTATCCGCGCAGGTCGACGTACAGCTGGCCGTCCGGGAACCGTGCGCGCAGCAGGTGCGCGACGTGCACTGCCAGCGTCGTCTTGCCGACACCGGCTGGCCCGGAGAGCGTCACGATCGGCACGGCCGTCGCCTCCGGCGGCGCGATCAGCTCGGTGATGCGCCGGACGTGGTCCAGGCGTCCGACGAAGTCCGGGATGTCCGTGGGCATCCGCGTCGGTGTCGTCGCGACCGGTTCGGGTTCCGCGCGCGCCTGCTGCCGCGGTGCCGCGATCTCCGGCGCGCCCACCAGGATCGCCTGGTGCAGCTTCCGCAGCTCCTCGCTCGGCTCGATGCCCAGCTGGTCGCCCAGCAGCTTGCCGACCTGCCGGAACGTCTCCAGCGCCTCGGCCTGGCGGCTGCCCCGGTACAGCGCGAGCATCAGCTGACCCCAGAACCGCTCCCGCAGCGGGTGGTCGCGCGTCAGCGAGAACAGCTCGGACACGAGGTCCGCGTGGTTGCCCAGCGCCAGCTCGACGTCGATGCGCCGTTCGTGCACCTGCATCAGCTGCTCGTTCAGCCTGGGCACGTGCTCCCGGTGCAGCGTCTCGCTGGGGACGTCCGACAGCGCCGGTCCGCGCCACAGGTCCAGCGCGGTGGAAAACGCTTGCCTCGCCGTCGCCAGATCGCCGTTCTCGGCCGCCTGCTGTCCGCGCGCCGCCGCGTCGGCGAACCGGTGCACGTCGAGCTGCTCGTGCTCGACGCGGATCTGGTAGCCGTCGGCGACCGTGCGGATCAGCGCCGGGTTGCCCAGCGCGTGCCTCAGCCGCATCACGTACGTCTGCAGCGTGCCGCGCGTCCTGGCCGGGGGCGTGTCGCCCCACACGTGCTCGATCAGCTCCGTGACCTGCACTGTTCGGTTGGGACGCAGCAGCAGTGCGGCCAGCAGAGCGCGGTGCTTGCCCGCGCGCAGCAGCACCTCGCGCCCGTCGAGGCGCACCTCCATGGGACCGAGCAGCCGGAACTCCGGACCCGAACCCATACCGTCCCCTCATGAGCTTCACGGTGGCGTGCTCCGCGTGCCGGAACAGCCTATGCGCGCACTGTCGCGAAGTGACATCGCGGCGTCAGCGATACGACAGCGCCATCGGGCAATCTTCTACTCGTCCCGGTCGGGGGGCCGGGGCATCAAACTTCTCGGGTTCCGTGGCGGAGGAAGGCCACGGATCACGAACACTGGGGGTCGAAAGGCCCAGAGGCACCGCCTCTGGGCCTTTCGCGCTGTGCTGGGGTCGTTACTTGGCGTAGATGGCGTCGATGTCCGCCGAGTACGTCGTCGCCACGACAGAGCGACGCAGCTTCAGCGACGGCGTCATCTCGCCACCCGCCTCGGTGAAGTCGATCGGCAGCACCCGGAACTTCCGGATCGCCTCCGCCTTCGACACCGACTTGTTGGCCTCGTCGACGACCGCCTGGATCTCGGCCACCAGGTCCGCGTCGTCGATGAGGTCGGCGACCTCGGCCGAAGCAGCCTTGCCGTGCTGCTCCTTCCACGCCGGGAAGAACTCCGGGTCGATGGTGACCAGCGCACCGATGAACGGCTGCTTGTCACCGACGACCATGCACTGGCTGACCAGCGGGTGCGCCCGGATGCGGTCCTCGAGCTGGGCCGGGGAGACGTTCTTGCCACCGGCGGTGACGATGATCTCCTTCTTCCGGCCGGTGATCGTCAGGAAGCCCTCGTCGTCCAGCACACCGATGTCACCGGTGTGGAACCACCCGTCCTCCAACGACTCCTTCGTCGCCTCCGGGTTGTTCCAGTAGCCGCTGAAGACGATGTCGCCCTTGATGAGGATCTCGCCGTCCTCCTCGATCCGCACCGCCGTACCCGGTACCGGGCGGCCGACCGTGCCGACCTTCGACGCGCCGTGCGCCGTGACGCACGCGGCGGCGCTGGTCTCGGTCAGGCCGTAGCCCTCGAACACCGGGATGCCGACGCCGCGGAAGAAGTGCGCGAGCCGGTCACCCAGCGGCGCACCACCCGACACGGCGGCGATGCAGCGGCCACCGAGCGCGGCGCGGAGCTTGCCGAACACCAGGCGGTCGAACAGCGCGTGCTTGAGACGCAGCGCGATGCCGGGGCCGCCGGAGTCGAGCGACTGGCTGTACTCGACGGCGGTCGCCTCCGCCGCGTCGAAGATCTTGCCCTTGCCCGCCGCGTGCGCCTTCTGCTTGGCGCCGTTGTAGACCTTCTCGAAGACGCGCGGCACGGCGACGACGAACGTCGGCCGGAAGGTGCCCAGGTCCGCGACCAGGTCCTTCACGTCGGCGGTGTGGCCGACGGTGGCGCGCGAGTAGATGCACGAGATGGCCAGCGCGCGGGCCAGGATGTGCGCCAGCGGCAGGAAGATCAGCAGCGAGTTGCCCGCCGCCAGGATCTCCGGGAACAGCACCAGCGCCGACCGCACCTCGGACAGCAGGTTGCGGTGGGTGAGGGTGCAGCCCTTCGGACGGCCGGTGGTGCCGGACGTGTAGACGAGCGTCGCCGTCTCGTCCGCCTTCACCTCGCGCCTGCGTTCGTGGACCGCCTCGTCGGAGACGTCCTTGCCGAGCGCGGTGAGCTCGTCGATCGCTCCCGCGCTGCCTTCGATCTGCCACACGTGCTGCAGCTCGGACAGCTTGTCGATGACCGAGTCGAGCGTTTTTCGATGCCCGTTGGTCTCGACGAACACGGCCTTGGCGGCCGAGTCCGAGAGGATCCAGTCCATCTGGTCGGCCGAGGAGGTCTCGTAGATCGGGACCGTGATGCCGCCGGCCGCCCAGATGGCGTAGTCGATCAGTGACCACTCGTAGCGGGTCTTCGACACCAGGCCGATGCGGTCGCCATGCTCCAGGCCGGCCGCGATGAGGCCCTTGGCCACGGCCATGACCTGCGCCGCGAAGTCACGCGCTGTGACGTCGACCCAGGTCCCGTCGACGTGCCTCCGGAAGCTGACCGTGTTGCCGAAGCGCTCCGCGTTGGCCCACACCATGTCGGTGAGGTTCTCCTCCGGAGCCACTGCAGCGGTGGCGGGGACGCTGAACTCGCGCACGTCAACCTCCGTACGGTTGTTTGTTACTGGTGGGGAAACTTAGCGTGTGATTCCGGCGATACAAAGGTTGGGACGCCCTTCCGTTACCTTTTGACGTCATGCCGAGCGTGGACGTCGTCGACGAGACATTCCTGGCCGTGCCACCGACCGTGGTCGCGGCCGCGTTCGCGGCGCCCTCGTCGTGGCGGACGTACTGGCCGGATCTCGACCTCGACGTCTACGCGGATCGGGGTGTCGAAGGGCTTCGCTGGACCGTGCGAGGCGCACTCGTGGGGACGATGGAGGTCTGGCTGGAGCCCGTCCTGGACGGCACGGTGGTGCACTACTTCCTCCGTGCTGATCTCGCCCAGAGCGATGGGGGGAGCCTGTCGGAACTCACGCCGCGGCAGGCGCAGCGGGAGGTCCGGCGTCGCCAGATCGCCGCGAAGACCGTGGCGCTCCAGCTCAAGATGACATTGGAGGACGGTCGCCCCCCTGGCTGCCCGCCAGCCGGGTGATCTTGGTTGCCCTCCGTCTCGAAACTAGGTTGTGGGTGTGCGGGTTCACGTTGTGTCCGATGTGCACGGCAACGCCGAGGCTCTGGCCAGAGCCGGTGACGGTGCCGATGCGCTGGTAGTGCTGGGTGACCTGATCGACTTCGTCGACTACTACGACCACTCCAAGGGCATTCTCGGGCGCGTGTTCGGTCCGGAGAAAGTAGGAGTGTTCGCAGAACTTCGGCGCGGCACGCGCCGGGCGGACACGTCGACCTACATCCGGTCGCTTTGGGACGGTCTCGAGGACGCGGCCGCGGTCGTCGAGGAAGCCGTGCTGGAGCAGTACCACGCGCTGTTCTCGGCGATGTCCGCGCCGACGTACGCGACGCCCGGCAACGTCGACAGCCCGCACCTGTGGCCGCAGTTCGTGCGCGACGGCGTGCACGTGCTGGACGGCGAGGTCGCCGAGATCGGCGGCCTGCGGTTCGGCTTCGCCGGCGGCGGACTGCTGCCCGCGGGTGCCGTGCGCAGGCCCGGCGCGCCGTGGTGGCCCTACCTGCGCACCGAGGAGAACATGCGCGAGGCGTTGCTCGGGCTCACCGACGTGGACGTCCTGTGCACGCACATCCCGCCCGCCGTGCCGGAGCTCACCTACGACGTCGTCGCGCGCCGCCCCGAGTGGGGTTCGCGGCCCGCGCTGGAGGTCATCGAGCGCGACCGGCCGCGCTGGGCGCTGTTCGGCCACGTGCACCAGCCGCTCGCCCGCCGGGTGCGCGTCGGGTACACCGAGTGCGTCAACGTCGGGCACTTCCAGCGCAGCGGCAAGCCTCACGTCCTGACTTGGTAGAAGCAGCGGTAACCTGCACCGCATGGCCGACGAGTCCACTCAGTCCATCGTCATCGACGCACCGCCCGAGCAGATCATGGCGGTCATCGCGGACTTCGCCGCGTACCCGGACTGGGCGAACGGGGTGAAGAAGGTCGAGATCCTGGAAGACGACCAGGTCAAGTTCAACATCGACCAGGGCCCCGTCAAGGACGAGTACGTCCTCAAGTACGACTGGGCGGCCGACGGCAAGTCCGTCAGCTGGGACCTGGTCAAGGGCACCATGCAGAAGTCGCAGCACGGCAGCTACGTGCTCGAGCCGTCCGGCGCCGGCACCAAGGTGACGTACACGCTGTCCGTCCAGCTGGTGATCCCGATGATCGGCCTGTTCCGCCGCAAGGCCGAGAAGATGATCCTGGACACGGCGCTGAAGGAGCTCAAGAAGCGCGTGGAGAGCGCCGCTTGAGCCGAGTCCTCCTCTTCACCGGCAAGGGAGGCGTCGGCAAGACGACGCTGGCCGCCGCCACCGCCGCCTCGTTGGCCGCGAGCGGGCGCAAGGCGCTCGTCGTGTCCACCGATCCCGCCCATTCGCTCGGTGACGCACTAGGTGTAGCTCTGGGCGCGCGCCCGTCCGAAGTGGACGGGTCCGGCCTTTCGGGCGGCCTGTTCGCGTGCCAGATCGACCCGCGCGGACTCGTCGACGGCGCGTGGGGCGAGCTGCGCGGCCACCTGCGCACCGTGCTCGCCGGCGCGGGCGTCGAGGAGCTCGACGCCGAGGAGCTGACCGTCGTGCCGGGCGTCGAGGAGCTCCTCGCGCTCGCCGAGGTGCAGCGGCTCGCGTCGTCTGGCCCATGGGAGACGGTCGTCGTCGACTGCGGCCCGACCGCGGAGACGTTGCGGCTGCTGGCGTTGCCCGAGGCGTTCGCCGGGTACCTGGAGCGGTTGTTCCCCACGCATCGCAGGGTCGTGCGCGGCCTGCTGGCCGGTGTCGCGGGGACCGGGACGGTGGAGAAGTGGGACGCCACCGCCGACGCCCTGTCCCGGCTCGCCGAACAGCTCGACGCGCTGAAGTCGTTGCTCGCCGATCACTCGTCGACGAGCGTCCGGCTGGTTCTCACGCCTGAGCGCGTCGTCGCCGCCGAGACGCGCCGCACGCTGACCGCGTTGGCGCTGCAGGGAATCCGCGTCGACGGCGTGATCGCGAACCGTCTCGTGCCGTCACCCGGTTCCGCTCGCGGCACGGCCGCCTCGTGGCTGCGCACGCGTCGCCACGAGCAGGACGCCGTGCTGGCGTCGCTGACCGGCGTGGCGTCGCTGCGCACGGTCGACCACCGCGCGTCCGAGCCGGTCGGTGTCGCCGCGCTGCTGGAGGTGGCGGACGGCCTGTACGGCACGTCCGACCCGCTGGACGGCTCGCCGGACACCGGTCAGATGCTCGAGGTGTCGGGCAGCGGCCGCGGCCAGGACGCGCTCTACACGCTGCGGATCACGGTGCCGCTGGCCGACGACATGGAACTGGACCTCGCTCGGGTCGGTGACGAGCTCGCGCTGACGGTCGACGGCCGCCGCAAGCTCGTCGCGCTGCCGTCGCTGCTGAAGCGGTGCATCGTGACCGGTGCCGAGATGGACGACAACGGGGTGACGGTGCGGTTCCGCCCGGATCCGTCGCTGTGGATGCGGTGATCTCCAGGTGACTGACGAGACCGGCAGGCTTGCCGAGGAGCTGCGGCTGCTGATCGACGCCGCGGCCGAGCGCGTGCAGCCGTGGCTGCAGAAGGTCGCCGAGGCGGGCGATCCGACCGGCGAGCACACGCCCGAGACGTGCGGCTGGTGCCCGCTGTGCAACGGCGTCGCCCTGTTGCGCGGTGACCGTTCCGAGCTGGCCGCTCGCGCCGCTGAACACGCCGCGGGCTTGATCGCGGTGCTGCGGGCCGCGCTGAGCGAGCCCGGCACACCACCTTCGTCACCGCCTCCGGGTGGTACTTCTTCATCTGACTCTTCTGACGAGCCGCGCGTGCAGCACATCAAGGTTGTGCGGCGGAGCGGCCCGTGCTGACCGTCGGGGTCGACATCGGCGGGACGAGCGTGCGGGCGGGAGTGGTCGACTCACGGGGTTCCGTGATCGACACGTCCCGCGCCCCGACGCCCGCCGGTGAAGGCCCACTGGAAGACGCGATCGTCGCCGCTGTCGAGGAGGTCTCGTCGCGGCACACCGTGTCCGCCGTCGGCCTGGCCGTGGCGGGCTTCGTGGCGTCCGACCGCCGCACCGTGCGGTTCGCGCCGCACCTGGCGTGGCGGCAGGCGGACGTGGCGGACCGGATGGGCTCGCGCCTCGGCCTGCCGGTGGTCCTGGAGCACGACGCGAACGCCGCCGCTCTCGCCGAACACCGCTTCGGCGCCGCCCGCGGCGCGCGCATCGCGGTTCTGGTGGCGATCGGCACCGGCATCGGCGGCGCTCTGCTGTTGAACGGCGAGGTCTTCCGCGGTGCTTACGGTGTCGCGCCCGAACTGGGGCACCTGCGCGTCGTCCCGGATGGACGGCCGTGCCCGTGCGGCAAGAGCGGGTGCTGGGAGAGGTACTGCAGCGGGACCGCCCTGTCCGCGACGGCGGTGGAGCTCCTCGCGAAGCATCCCGGTGTGTCCACGGTGCTGGCCCGCGAAGCGCTGGGCGACTCGCGGGCCGTCACCGGCCGACGCGTCGCGGGGGCGGCACGCGACGGCGACCCGCTGGCGCAGCGCGCGATGGCGGACCTGGCCAAGTGGCTGGGGGAGGGGCTGGCGCTGGTCGCCGACGTCTACGACCCCGAGGTGGTCGTGATCGGCGGCGGGGTGTCCGAGTCGGCGCCGATGTTCATGGACGACGCTCGTGAGCGGTACGCGTCCGTGGTGACCGGGGCCGGACATCGGCCTCTGGCGCGGATCCGGACCGCCCAGCTCGGGGACGACGCCGGGATTGTCGGTGCGGCGACGCTGGCCCGTGAGCTCGTGGGCAAGATGAGCCGCAACTCCAAGCGCTGACCTGTTCGGTCCTTTCTGCGCTGGCCTGTGGACAACTCCCGTTGCGGGCCCAGAACTGTCGGACCTCGCTGGCAGACTTGTATTTAGGGGTTCCCCCTGGGCGGGGACGCCTGCGTCAGCGCGGCTGAGCCTGTGGAGCGACTGAGTCCCGCGGAGCGACTGAGTCCCGCGGAGCCGCAGAGCGCTTGAGCCCGCGGGACTGCTGAGCCCGCGGAGCTGCTGAGCATGCGTAGTGACTGAGCCCGCCGAGCCACCGAGCACGCAGAGCCACCGAGCCCGCGGAGCGCCTGAGTCTGTCGAGTGATTTGGGCCTGCGGGACAGCTGAGCCTGTGGACAACTCCCGCGACGAGCCCAGAACTGTCGGTGCTCGCTGGGAGAATGGAACTAGGGGTTCCCCCGGCGGGGACGCCTGCGTGAGCGCGGCCTGCGCGGCGAGGGGAGCCGCAGTCGGGCCTGCGCCTTGGCGTGCTCGCGGCCGAGCCTGCGCGGGGCGTGCTCGGGTGAGTTAGCGGGCGAGCTTGCGCAGGATGCGCGGGCGGCGACGGCGGCGGGCCGCGCGGCGCTCTTCGTCGTTCTTGCTGATCGTGGCGAGTGCGCGAGCCATCATCATGTACTGCATCTGGTCCATGACATCGACGGTAACCTGCTCTGAATCGTTCAGGAAACCGTTCGTGGTCGTTATCACGCCGTTACCAACGTGACGGATCACACTTGGGCGCCGTCATCCGGCGGAGGGGTGTTGCGCATCCGGAGCACCAGCCAGCCGACACCGGTGCACAGCGCGACGAGCGAGAGCGGCGTGCCGATGCGCGCTTCCAGGCCGAACACGCCGGGCGCGACGAGCAGCACGATGCCGAGCACGAACAACATCAGCGCGGCGATGGTCCCCGGCCGCAGCACCGGGAACGGCGGCGGCTCAGGCGGGACGTAGTGGTCGTCCTCAGCGGGCTCGGGTTCCTCCTCGACGACGATCTCCGTCGTCGGGTCGGAATCGCCGACCTCCGCGGCCTCGTCGAGATCGAGCCAGTTCTTGCCGACGCCCTCTGCTTCGAGGCCGGCCACGATCTCGGCAAAGGCCTCGTCGACGTTCTCCGGGCCGTCCGTCGAGTCGCGCCTGCCGTTCATCCAGAACCTCTCCGTGGGCTCGCTTCTAGACCCCTCATCGTTGCACGGTCCCGATGTGTTGCGGATTACGGCAGTCGGCGCAGTTCTGCCGTACCGCGTATCGGTGGGTCTTCGTTGTGTGAGGTGCGGTCACCTCCGTAGGCTGACCGCGGGATCAAGGTTCGGGTAGGGAGGCGCTTCCCAAGGTGCTGTACTGGTTGATGAAGCACGTCCTCCTGGGACCGATCCTTCGGCTGTTCTTCCAGCCGAAGATCATTGAGGGCGCCGAGAACATTCCCAAGGATGGCGGCGCCATCCTCGCGAGCAACCACCTCGCGGTCTCCGACTCGTTCTTCCTGCCGTTGCTGTTGTCCCGGCGGATGACGTTCCCCGCGAAGATCGAGTACTTCACGGGCCCCGGCCTCAAGGGGAAGCTGCAGAAGTGGTTCTTCTCCGGCGTCGGCCAGGTGCCGATCGACCGCTCCAGCGCGTCGGCCGCCCAGGGCGCGCTCGACACGGGTGTGCGCATCGTCCGCGAGGGCAAGCTGCTCGGCATCTACCCCGAGGGCACGCGTTCCCCTGACGGCCGCCTGTACAAGGGCAAGGTCGGCGTCGCGTGGATCGCGCTCGAGTCGGGCGCACCGGTCATCCCGGTCGCGATGTTCGGCACGGACAAGGCGAACCCCATCGGCTCGCGCATGTGGAAGCCGCACCCGATTCGCGTCAAGATCGGCAAACCGCTGGACTTCTCGCGCTACGAAGGACTCTCCGGCGACCGCTTCGTGCTCCGCTCGATCACCGACGAGATCATGTACTCGCTCATGGAGCTCTCCGGCCAGGAGTACGTGGACGTCTACGCGGCCAAGGCCAAGGAGGACGCCACCGCGAAGGTGCCCGAGCAGGCGAAGCCCATCGATCGGGTGCCCTCGACGAAGGCGAGTTGAGCCACGCGCTTAGGGTTGCGCGGTGCGGTTCTTCTACGACTGTGAGTTCATCGAGGACGGGCTGACGATCGACCTGGTGTCGATCGGAGTGGTCGACGAGGAAGGCCGCGAGTTCTACGCCGTGTCCACCGAGTTCGACCCGGACCGGGCCGGCCCCTGGGTGCGCGCGAACGTCCTCAACCAACTGCCCTCACCGTCGGACAAGGCGTGGCGCAGCCGCGAGCGCATCCGCGAGGACCTGCTCGACTTCCTGGGCGCCCGCAAGGCGAACCGCGACGACGTCGAGCTGTGGGCGTGGTTCGCCGCCTACGACCACGTCGCACTCGCGCAGCTGTGGGGCGCCATGCCCGCACTGCCACGCGCCCTGCCCCGCTTCACCCGCGATCTCAGGCAGCGCTGGGACGACGTCGGCCGCCCCAAGCTGCCCACGCCACCCGCCGACGCGCACGACGCACTCGCCGACGCGCGCCACAACCTCGCGCGGTGGAAGGTGATCGAGCAGCACCGGCGCAAGCTCGGCTTCCCCGTGCGCTGACCGATCCGTCGCTGCACGAGTCGCAGCTGTACGCGGCGCCGCCCTTGAGCCGCGCTGTACGGTGCCGCCCCTGAGTCGCAGCTGTACGCGGCGCCGCTCGGAGCCGCAGCTGTCCCTGACCTGAGCCGCTGTCCGCGTCGTTGGCCTGAGTCGCCGCTGTCCGCGTCGCTCTCGTGCGCCCGCCTTGCCGCGTCGGCGCGTGCTCCGGAGTCGCGATCGTGCTGCACCTCCTGTGCTCGCGGCAGAAGCAGCCGCGCGCACCACGCTGGCCGCAGCCGCGCCGCACTGGCGTGCCCGCAGTCGCATCGCACCTGTGGTGACCACTGCCGTGCTGCGCCGGCGGCTGCAGCACCCGCGCCATGCCCGCCGTGGTCGCGGCAGTCGGGCCGAGCCACGCCGGACCGAGCCGGGCCACGTCGAGCCTGGCCACGTCGAGCCGGAGCGGGCCGGGCCGGGCCGAGCCACGCGGAGCCGAGCCGAGCCGCGTCGCACTGAGCCACGTCGAGCCGCATCGCGCCGCTACCGAGCCACACCGCACCGCCGCGCCGAGCAGCCGCGCCGTGTCGCTACCGAGCCGCACCCGAGCCGCACCGAGCTGCACCGGGCGAGCCGCACTGCGCCGCACGGGGCTGTGGTCGCACCGAGCCGCGTCGGCACTGAGCCGCGTCGGCACTGAGCCGCCAGGGAGCCGGGTCGCCACCGGGCCGGGCCGCCACCGAGCCGCCACCGAGCCGCGGCACCGAGCCGCGGCACCGAGCCGCGGCACCGAGCCGGCCCCAGTCACACCGAACCCGGCCGCAGTCTCGCTGCGCCTGCACCACGCACTCGCGATGACCACGCCGTCAATGGTCATCACCGTGCATGAGCGCCCGCCCAGAGCCTGCCTCCCGCCAGAGCATGAAGTTGTGGAGATCAACCAGCAGCACCACCTTCGAGTAGCGAAATCCTCACTACGGAGACGGTACGGACGACCACCGACAGTTTCGGCACCCAAAGTTCGTCCGGCTGTTGAGACCCCTCGTTGCTGCACCGATCCAGGACGTGAAACGCTGGGTGACACAGACCACTCAGAGAGATTGGGTTAGCAGATGCGCATCGGTGTGCTCACTGGCGGTGGTGACTGCCCCGGTCTGAACGCGGTCATCAGGGCGGTCGTCCGCAAGGGGATCGAGACCCACGGCTGGGACATCCTCGGCTTCCGCAACGGCTGGCAGGGTCCGATCGAGAACCTGACGAAGCCGCTGGGCCTGAAGGACGTCGAGGACATCCTCACGCGCGGCGGCACGATTCTCGGTTCGTCGCGCACCAACCCGTACAAGGTGGACGGTGGTGTCGACCGCATCCGCGAGGTGCTCGCGGAGAACGAGGTCGACGCGCTGATCGCGATCGGCGGCGAGGACACGCTCGGTGTCGCGAAGCGGCTGACCGATGACGGCATCGGTGTCGTCGGCGTGCCGAAGACGATCGACAACGACCTGGGCGCGACGGACTACACGTTCGGTTTCGACACCGCCGTGCACATCGCGACCGAGTCGATCGACCGGCTGCGCACGACGGCCGAGTCGCACCACCGTGCGCTCGTCGTCGAGGTCATGGGTCGCCACGCGGGCTGGATCGCGCTGCACTCGGGTCTCGCGGGCGGCGCGAACGTCATCCTGGTGCCGGAGCGGCCGTTCAGCGTGGACAAGGTCGTCGGCTGGGTCGAGCGGCGGTTCGAGCGCGAGTTCGCGCCGATCATCGTCGTCGCCGAGGGCGCGATGCCCGAGGGCGGCGCTGAGCTGCTGCACTCCGGCGAGCGCGACGCGTTCGGGCACGTGCGGCTCGGCGGCGTCGGCCAGTGGCTCGCCGAGGAGATCGCGGACCGCACCGGCAAGGAGTCCCGCGCGGTCGTGCTCGGCCACACCCAGCGCGGTGGCACGCCGACGGCGTACGACCGCGTGCTCGCGACCCGGTTCGGCCTGCACGCGGTCGACGCGGTCGCCGCTGAGGACTTCGGCGTCATGGTCGCGCTGCGCGGCACGGACATCGTCCGCGTCAAGCTCGCCGAGGCCACCGCCGAGCTCAAGACCGTCCCGCTGGAGCGCTACGCCGAGGCCGAGGTCTTCTTCGGCTAGGAGCTAGAGAGCACCGACGTCCAGGTACGCGGCGAACGTGCCGAGCCAGTGGTCGGCCATGTAGCCGTGCCCGAAGACGTACCGCCACCCCGCCTCGCGATGCGCCGAGGCGGCGGTGGCGGCCAGCTCCGCGTACGGGTGCGCCGCGGGCAACGCGGCCGCCAGCGCCTCCCAGTTCCACGCGCGCGAGAGCGCCAGCCCCGCCAGGTGCGAGCCGTAGGGATCGCTCGGGTCGTCGACGGGGAACGGCTCGCGCAGCCCCTTCCACCGCGCCTCGTTCAGGTTCGGCAGGAACCGCTCGAACCACGCCGCGAAGTCGACCGGGCCGAGCGCCCGCCGCATCAGGTCCGCGGTGTTGAGCGCGGGCGAGAGGAAGTCGGCCGCGTCCGGCTCGAAACCGCCGTAGTCCGCGTCCTCCCGGTGCCAGCGCAACGCCGCCTCGACGCACGCGGACGCCAGTTCGACGTCCCCGACGGCCCGAGCCGCGTCGAAAACCAGGCACGTCGCGAACGCGGTGTTGCTGTGCGTGCCCGTCCGCACGGGCAGCCGCGCGACGGAGATCCACTCCAGCCACCGGTCCCGCAGCACCGACGCGATGGGCGCCACCGACCACGGCAGCTCACCCACCCGCAGCTCGGCGTCGAGCAGCAGCAGCCACGCCCAGCCGTACGGACGCTCCCAGTACCGCCCGGACGGTGAGGCGAAGAACGCCGCCTCCGTCGCGCAGTTCGCGGGCGTGACCAGCGCGTCCAGCGCCTTCCTCGCGTCGTCGGCACCCTCGACCGACGGCCGCAGCCGCAGGAGGCGTACCGCGAGCCACGTCTGGTGCACGCACGAGTGCCAGTCGAACGATCCGGCGAAAACGGGGTGCAGCACGCGCTGTGGCACGAGCTGCGCGTCGTCGTCGATCACGTGGGTCCAGTGCACCGGGTGGTCCCGCTGGATGTTGTCCGCGGCTGTCAACAGCAACCGGGTCACGGTGCTGTCATCCAATCGGGTGGTGTCCATCTGGACATGATGCACAGCGTCATCTCAATTGGGCACCGTCGAGTCTTCACATCTGACAGACCCGCACCCGTCTCTCAGAGTGGAACGAATAAGCTGAGCAGCGTGAACTGGACCGTGGACGTGCCCATCGACACGCTTCCCGAGCTTCCCCCGTTGCCGCCGGACATGCGCAAGCGCCTTGACGACGCCCTCGCGCGTCCCGCTGCGCAGCAGCCGGAGTGGCC
>NZ_VOBR01000019.1 GCF_007845675.1 Lentzea tibetensis
ACTCTCCCGGCCCACCAGCAGGGGCACGATCTTTCGTCAGGACTCAGACGTCCAGGAGGAACGAGTGCTCACCTGCCAGCGGCTACCAGACCCGAGTCTGCCCGACGGGCGACTCACGACTCATTAGAAGGAGCGCCCGCCGCACTGGTGACCCCGCACTGCCCAACGGGCGCGGCCCTCGAGCACAACCGGCGGCCGAACGATCTCCCCGAACTTTCCCGAGGTGGGTGGGGCCTCGCGACAACCCGGAAAGCCATGAGGGGAGCTTTCCCAGCGGTCAACGCTGGGAAAGCTCCCCTCATGGCGCACGATCAGCCGCGCTGCTTCAACTTCGAGCGCTCACGCCCACGCAGGTTGGCGTCCAGCGTCACCTTGCGGACGCGGACGACCTCGGGCGCGACCTCGACGCACTCGTCGGACGCGCAGAACTCGAGCGCCTCCTCGAGCGACAGCTTCCGGGGCCGGGCCAGCGTCTCCATGACGTCCGCGGTGGACGTGCGCATGTTGGTGAGCTTCTTCTCGCGGCACACGTTGACGTCGAGGTCCTCGGCGCGCGGGTTCTCGCCGACGACCATGCCCTCGTAGGCGTCCGCGCCGGGCTCGACGAAGAAGGTGCCGCGGTCGGCCAGCTGGATCATCGCGTAGGCGGTGATGGAGCCGGTGCGGTCGGCGACCAGCGAGCCGTTGTGGCGGGTGCGGATCTCGCCCGCCCACGGGCCGTAGCCCTCGGCGACGGCGTTCGCGATGCCGGTGCCGCGGGTCTCGGTGAGGAACTCGGTGCGGAAGCCGATGAGGCCGCGCGACGGCACGACGTACTCGAGCTTGATGCGGCCGGTGCCGTGGCCCGCCATGTTCTCCATGCGGCCCTTGCGGTTCGCGAGGAGCTGGGTGATCGCGCCGAGGTGCTCCTCGGGGGCGTCGATGGTGAGGTGCTCGTACGGCTCGTGGATCTTGCCGTCGACCATCCTCGTGACGACCTGCGGCTTGCCGACGGTCAGCTCGAAGCCCTCGCGGCGCATCTGCTCGACCAGGATGGCCAGCGCCAGCTCACCGCGGCCCTGCACCTCCCAGGTGTCCGGACGCTCGGTGGGCAGCACGCGGACCGACACGTTGCCGACGAGCTCGGCGTCGAGACGGGCCTTGAGCACGCGGGCGGTCAGCTTCGTGCCGCCGTTGCGGCCGGCGAGCGGCGAGGTGTTCACACCGACGGTCATCGAGATCGCGGGCTCGTCGACCGTGATGCGGGTCAGCGGGCGCGGGTCGTCGACGTCGGCGAGGGTGTCGCCGATGGTGATCTCCGGGATGCCCGCGATGGCGCACAGGTCGCCTGCCTTGGCCGACTCGGCGGGGATGCGGTCGAGCGCCTCGGTGATCAGCAGCTCGGTGATCTTGACGCGCTGGGTCGTGCCGTCCTCGCGGCACCAGGCGACGATCTCGCCCTTGCGGATCGTGCCCGCGGCGATGCGGCACAGCGCGATGCGGCCGAGGAACGTGGAGGCGTCCAGGTTGGTGACGAGCGCGCGCAGCGGCGCGTCGATCTCGACCTTCGGGGCGGGGATGTAGTCGAGCAGCACCTGGAACAGCGTGTCCAGGTTCTCCTCGTCCGGCAGGCCGCCGTCCTCGGGCTGGTTGAGCGACGCGCGACCGGCGCGCGCGGACGCGAACACGACCGGCAGGTCCAGCACGGAGTCGTCCGCGCCGACCTCGGTCGCCAGGTCGAGCAGCAGGTCGTGCGCTTCCTCGACGACCTCGGAGATCCGAGCGTCGGGGCGGTCGACCTTGTTGACGAGCAGGATGACGGGCAGACCGGCGGCGAGCGTCTTGCGCAGCACGAACCGGGTCTGGGGCAGCGGGCCCTCGGAAGCGTCGACGAGGAGCACGACGCCGTCGACCATGGCGAGCGCACGCTCGACCTCACCGCCGAAGTCGGCGTGGCCGGGGGTGTCGACGACGTTGATGATCACATCGCCGTCAGGCGTGTGACGCCTCACAGCGGTGTTCTTCGCGAGGATGGTGATGCCTTTTTCGCGCTCGAGCTCGCCGGAGTCCATGACTCGGTCCACGAGCTCGGCACGCGCGGAGAAGGCACCGGACTGGCGCAACATGGCGTCGACCAGCGTGGTCTTGCCGTGGTCAACGTGGGCGACGATCGCGACGTTGCGCAGGTCAGTGCGCGTCTCGGTGATCGACGCGGTGGCCGTGGGCACGCGGAACTCCTAGAGCTTGAAGTCAAGGGAGGGGCATGCGCCGGACACAGTTATGCGCACCGCCGTACTCCAGGGTACCGGCCGCGTCGCGAATACCACACAGTACTGCCCCGTGAGGTGAGCCTCACCTAGCCTAGCGACACCCGTCGGAGTGGAGAGCTAGTGGGTAAGAAACTCAAGAAGAAGTGCTGCCGGTCGAAGCCGCGGTGCAAGCGGTGCCCGGTGCTCGCACTGCTCAAGGCCAAGGAGAAGGAAAAGAAGAAGAAGGACAAAAAAGCTGCTTAGAGTAGTTGCCTCAACACGGTCGGCTACCGTCCGCCGCGATTGCGTCGACGAGGCGGTGCTCGCCGAGGAGGCGGGCTTCGACCGGGTGTGGGCCGTCGAGCACCACGGGCTCCGGCACCACGCGCACATGAGCGCCCCCGAGATCTTCCTGACGATCGCGACGGCCGCGGCGTACGGCGTCGGCGCGCTGGTGCTGGGCTTCGGCGGGCCCGACCACATCAGGGAGCTGCGCGGGACCTACGACAAGGCCATCGGCGAGCACCTGGTCTCGACCGAGGTGAACGACCACTTCGCCGCGCTGTGCCCCACGGTCGTCCTGCCGGACCGGGACCGGGCGCGCGAGGTGGGCCTGCGCGGCCAGCGGTTCTTCGTCATCCCGCGGTTCAGGTGGTGAGCACGGCCTCGTTCAGCATGACGACCTCGGCCGCGGTGCGGGTGGCCTCGAACTCGATCACCTCGCACTTCACGAGCTTCTGCACGACCCACGGGTCCGTCGCGAGCAGCGCGTCGAGCTTCCCGCGTGGCATGGGCCGGGTGAGGATCACGCCGCCGGTGCGCGGCCGCTGACGACCCGATGCGATGAAGAGACCCGCCTCGTACTGCTTCTCGACCCACGCGCGGTGGTCGGGCAGGGCGTAGTCGATTTGTTCCAACGGCGCGTCATATCGGAGCAGCACGATGAACATGGACCAACGGTAGTCCTAGAATGGTGAACGTGCGCACTCTGAACGTCTTCTGGTGGACCGTCTCCCGGCGGTCCTAGAGCTGTGCGCTCACCTCAACCAGGCCGCCCCATCGGGCGGCCTTTTTCGTGCGCTCGACGTGGCGGCCCTGCACCGAAAGGGCACGATCATGATTCGACTCTCGGCCATCACCCCGTCCGGGCACGTCCAGCTGGGCAACTACCTCGGGGCGGTGCGGCGCTGGGCGCGCGAGGGCACGCCGGACGACGTGTACTTCATCAGCGACCTGCACGCGATGACGTCGTCGCACAACCCGGCGAAGCTCCGCACCCTGACGCGAGAACAGTTCGCGGTGCTCATCGCGACCGGGGTCGACCCGCACAGCGTGTGCGTGCAGTCGGACCTGGTGCGCGAGCTGGGCGCGCTGACGTGGGTGCTGGAGTGCACGTGCACCTACGGCGAGGCCGCGCGGATGACGCAGTTCAAGGAGAAGTCAGCCAAAACAAATTCGGCTAGCCGGTCGTCGGTGCGGCTGAGCCTGCTCACCTATCCGGTGCTGATGGCGGCGGACATCCTGCTGCAGGGCGCCGGTGAGGTGCCGGTCGGCGAGGACCAGCTCCAGCACGTCGAGCTGGCGCGCGCGTTGGCGCGGCGGTTCAACGGCACGTACGGCGAGGTGTTCACGGTGCCGAAGGCCGTGGTGCCGAAGGCGGGCGCGCGCATCAAGGACCTCGCCGACCCGGCGCGGAAGATGGCGAAGTCCGCACGCGACTCGACGGGCACGGTGTTCGTGCTCGACCCGCCGGACCTGGTGCGCCGCAAGATCCGCCGCGCGGTGTCCTCTCCGGAGGGCATCGCGAACCTGGCGGACGTCCTCACCGCGTGCACCGGCAAGGAGGCCGAGGACTTCACGGATCGCTACGCCGAGTTGAAGGACGTCGTCGCCGACGCCGTCATCGAGGAGCTGCGCCCGGTCCGCGAACGCACCGTCGAACTGCTGGAGGACCAACCGGAACTGGACCGCATCCGCGCGTCGGGGGCGTCCCGCGCCCGCTCGCGCGCCCAGCACACCCTCGACGCGGCGCTGCGGCTCTCCGGCCTCACCTGAGGAGCGCCTCCAGCGCGGGGACGAGCACCCGGTCCGCCGGGAGCCAGTCCAGCGCGGGGATCTCGGCGGCGGTGAGCCACCGGATTGCCTTGTGCTCCAAGGCTTCCGGCTCACCGCCGTCGAGCTTCGCCGCGTAGACGCGGAGGAGCAGATCTTCCTTCAACGGGATGTCCGGCCCGACCTGGTCGCCCACGACGACCGGAACGCCCAGTTCCTCGTCGCACTCGCGCACCAGCGCGTCCACCGGCTCCTCGCCCGGTTCGACTCGACCGCCGGGCAGTTCCCATTGCCCCGCATGGGATTCCGGGTACGCGCGCTGCTGCGCCAGCAGCAGTCCGTCCCGCACGATCGCCGCGCCGACGACCACACAGGCCTGGTTCAACGCCTCGCAGCGCTTCGCCAGCGCGTCTCCCCGTTGTTCCAGCACGCGCAACGCCATGCCGCGCCCGACCGTGACGTCCACGAACCGGCCGAGCAGACCGCCCGGCGTCGTCCACGACACGAGGTCGACCACCATCGTCCCGGCGGCCGTCGGCACCAGATCTGTTCTGAGGGAAAGGAAATCGCCTTCAGCGGACACACCGGACAGATCTGCTCGCGTCACCTTCAAGCGCACGCCGAGCGGTCCGCCGAGCTCGTCGCCCAGGCACAGCAGCGGGCCCGCCACCTTCACGCCGAACTTGGTGATCAGCGACGTGTCGAGCAGCGCGCCCGCAACGGTCTGGACGGGCGCTTCGACCAGCGCGGAGGCTCGGAGTTCGGGCACCAGCGATCCTTACCAGGACGGCCAGCGGATCTCCAAACGCGCCCCGCCCGACGGCGACTCCCCCGCGCGCACGGAGCCACGCCGCCGCCGCACCAGGTGCGCAACCAGCGCGAGCCCGAGCCCGAACCCGCCGGACGACCGCCCACGATGCTCCTCGACCCGGTAGAACCGGTCGAACACGCGGGTCCGGTGCTCGGGCGGGATGCCGTGCCCGTCGTCGTCCACCATCAGCCGCACCTCCCGCCCGGCGGGCAGCACCGACACCGTCACCAGCGTCTGCGCGTATCGCGCGGCGTTGCGCAGCAGGTTGTCGATCACGAGCTCGACCTCGGACCTGGTCGCGGACACGAGGCACGCCGACGGCGGCGCGGTCAGCCGCACCACCAGGTCGGAGTCGAGCCGCGCGATGGCCGCCTCGGCCTCCAGCACCAGGTCGACGCCCTCGGCGCGGGGCAGCTCACCGGTGTCCGCGCGCGCCAGGATCAGCAGCGCGTCGACCAGTGAGGACAGCCGCTGCGACTCCTCGACGACGGACTCCAGCACCTCGATTGAGAAGTCCGGGTCGGGGTGCGCGACCGCGACCTCGGCCTGCGCGCGCACGGACGTCACCGGCGAACGCAGCTCGTGCGCGGCGTCGCCGGTGAACCTGGTCAGCCGCTCGGTGGCTTCGTCGCGGCGAGCCAGAAGCGCGTTCAACGCCTCGGCCAGAGCCTGCAGCTCGTCCTTGGACGCCGGCACGGGCAGCCGTTCCCCGCGCGGCAGCGAGGCCGCGGCGATGCGCATCCGTTCCACCGGCACCAGCGACGACCGCACGGCCAGCCAGGTCGCGATGCCCACCAGGCCCGCGACCAGCACCGCGGCGACCGCCAGCCAGCGCGTGCCGAGCGAGTTGGCGTTGCGGTAGCCGAGCAGCACGTCACCGGCGACCCGCAGCTGCGGTGTGCCGTCCGGGCTGAACACGACCTCGCCCTTCCACCGGTGCGCGGACGTCTCGTCGAGCCGCAGCACCGGCTCACCGGACTTGAGCTGCCGGATCTCCGACGTCGTCAGGTCGATCGACGGGCCGCCGTCGACCGGCGCGCCGGAGATGTCGAGCACCCGGACCATCCCGCCGCGGTCGAGCTCCTGGTCGACCGCGCTGATCTGCACCAGGCCGATCAGGCCGGGCGCGAGCAGGGTGAATGCGAGCAGGCACAGCAGCGCGACGCCGGTGGCGACGACGGTGATCCGGAACCGCAGCGAGCGCCGCAACCACCAGCGGCGAGGGTTCACCGGCGAACCCGGCTGGTGGACTGGCTGAGCGCGGAGTCCAGATCGGGGGTCGACGCGATGTAGCCGTGGCCGCGCACGGTCCGCACGACCTCGCCCGCGCCCATCGCGTCGAGCTTGCGCCGCAGGTAGCCGACGTACACCTCGACCGCGTTGCGGGTGGCGGCCTGCTCGTCGCCCCACACCGCGCGCAGCAGCTCGTCCTTCGTCACCACGGAACCCGCGCGCGAGGCGAGCACGTCCAGCACCGCGTACTCGCGCGGCGACAGCGCCACACCTTCACCGCCCCAGGTGACCTCGCGCAGCGCGCGGTCGATCACCAGCTCCCCCAGCGTCAGCTTGCGCCGCGCTCCGCCGCCGCGCCGCAGCAACGCGCGCACCTGCGCGACGAGCACGACGAACGAGAAGGGCTTCACCAGGTAGCCGTCGGCGCCGAGGTCGAGGCCGTCGGCCTGGTCGACCTCGCCGTCCTTCGCGGACACCATCAGCACCGGCGTCCGCACGCCTTCCGCGCGCATCCGCTGCAGCACCCGGTACCCCGACAGTCCCGGCAGCATGATGTCCAGCAGCACCACGTCGAACGCGCCGGTCAGCGCGACCCGCAACGCGGTCGGCCCGTCGGCGGCGGTGACGACCTCCATGCCCTCCGCCGACAGGCCGCGTTCCAGTGCGCGGCGCACGCCGATCTCGTCGTCCACGACCAGCACCCGAGGCTTCACACGGCACAGCATGCCGCCTACGAGGGAGAATCGCCTCGGGTTCCTCAGTCGACTCTCAGCATCCCGAGGCAGGCCGGAGCCGTCTCAGCGCGATCTCAGCAACGACCGCGCAGTGTTGGGGATGTCAGAGACCCACAGGAGGGGACATGAACAAGCGAAGGGTGACCCTGGCCGCTGCGGCGGCCGGCGTGGTCGCCGGTGTCGTCGGGCTGGGGGTGTCCGCGATGCCAGCGGGTGCGGGCCCGTCGCCCGACCTGCCGGACGTCACCGCACAGTCACTGGTCGAGTCGGTGCTCACCGCGAAGCCGGGCGCGTTCGGCGGCACGGTGGAGGCGACGAACAACCTGGGCCTGCCCGCGATTTCGGGTGTCCCGCAGCTCGCCGACGGCGCGCACAACGCCCGGATGTGGACCGACGGCGACGGCAGGCTCCGCCTGGCGCTGCCGGACGGCCAGTCCGAGCAGACGATCGTCGACGACGGCACCACCACGTGGACGTGGAACTCGTCGAAGTCCGAGGTCACGAAGGTCGTGCACGGTGCGGAAGCACCGGACGCGAAGGAGCAGTCACCGGGCGACCCGGTGTCGACCGCGCGTGAGCTCGTCGCCGAGATCGAGAAGTTCAGCGACGTGAAGGTGGACGGGACGGCACGCGTGGCCAACCGCGCCGCCTACGAGCTGGTGCTGGAGCCGAAGCCGACGGAGAAGACGCTGCTGCGCGAGGTCCGCGTGGCGGTCGACTCCGAGATGCGCATCCCGCTGCGGGTCGCCGTCTACACCAACGGCACCAACGCGCCCGCCGCTCAGGTCGGCTTCTCCGACATGAACGTCGGACCGCAGGACCCGGCTCTCTTCAAGTTCACCCCCGGTGCCGGCGTGAAGGTCACCGAGGGCAAGAAGGAAGAGGCCCGGCACGAGGTCGAGTCGGCTGAGGAGGCGATCGCGTCGGCGACGCCGCAGATCTTCGGTGACGGCTGGGACACGGTGGTCGGGGTCAGGGTCCCGGCCGACCAACTCCAGCAGATCACGGCTGAGGGCCGCGGCCTGGTCGACAAGATCATGAAGCCGGTCAGCGGCGCGTGGGGCAGCGGCAAGCTGTTCACCGCCAAGGTCGGCAACATCCTGCTCGCGGACGACGGCCGCGTGGTCGCGGGTGCCGTGCCCGAGCAGGTGCTCTTCGACACGATCGGACAGGTGAAGTGACCACCTCGACCAGCGCGCCGGCGACGGCGGCGCCCCAGAACGACGGGGCGAAGAAAGCCGCCGTCGCCGCTCGGACCCGCGGTCTGCGCAAGGTGTACGGGAGCACGGTCGCCGTCGACCGCGTCGACCTCGAGCTGCCTGAAGGCGCGGTGCTGGGCATGCTCGGCCCCAACGGGTCGGGCAAGACCACCACCATCCGGATGCTGCTCGGGCTCGTGCGGCCGACGCAGGGGGAGATCGAGCTGCTCGGCAAGCCCTTGCCGGAAGGGGCCGAACACGTGCTGCCGCACGTGGGCGCGCTGGTCGAGGGACCGGGGTTCCACCCGTTCCTGTCGGGGCGGGAGAACCTGCTCCGGTGCGCCGCTTTCGAGCCGCTGCTTCCCAGCGGTTCGGTCAGGCAGGCGGTGGAGGACGCGCTGGAGCGCGTCGGCCTCGCCGCGGCGGCGCACCGGCGCTACCGGGGCTACTCGCTCGGCATGAAGCAGCGCCTCGGCCTGGCCGCGGCGTTGCTGGTGCACCGCAAGCTGATCGTGCTGGACGAGCCGACGAACGGGCTCGACCCGGCGGGCACGCGGGAGATCCGCCGGATCATCGCGGACCTGCACGCGGCGGGCACCACCGTCCTGGTGTCGTCGCACCTGCTCAGCGAGGTCGAGGCGACGTGCACGCACGTGTGCGTGCTGCACCGCGGAACCGTGGTGGCGCAGGGGGAACTGGCGGACCTGTTGCAGGCGGGCGGTTCCGCGCTGCAGGTCATCACACCGGACGTGGAGGCCGCGCTGACCGCGTTGCGCCACGCGAAGATCTCGGCGCGGCCGCTGGAGGAGGGCCTGCGCGTCGAGCTGACCGGGACGTCGGCTCCGGCCGTCGTCGAGACGCTCGTGCACGCGGGGGTCGCGGTGCACGAGGCGACGAAGTGGAAGACGGGGCTGGAGGAGCTGTTCGCACGGCTCACCGAGGCCGAGGAGTCAGAGCACAGTCTGTCCGCTGTGGACACGCTGGACGGGGGGAACCGATGATCGTCGACCAGGGTGTGCTTCCCACCCGCGGCGGCATGCTGGTCCGGCAGCTGCGCTCGGAGCTGCGCTGGATGCTGCGCAGGCCGCGGACGCTGATCGGGCTCGGCGGCCTGTGCCTGGTGCCGATCGTCGTCGGTTTCGGCGTGTGGCTCGCGACCAGGGACGAGGGCGGCGGCGGTGGGGCCGGCCTCGAGGGGATCCTCAGGGGCAACGGCCTGGTGCTGCCGATCTTCGCGCTGTTCCTGTCGGCCGGGTTGCTGCTGCCGATGGTGGCGTCGATCTGGTCGGCGGACGGGCTGGCCGGTGAGTCGCAGCACGGCACGCTGCGCGGGCTGCTGATCGCGCCGGTGTCGCGGGTGCGGCTGCTCGTGATCAAGTTCTTCGGCCTGGCCGCGATGTCGCTGTTCGCGGTGACGATGATGGCGGTCGTCGGGGTCGTCTCCGGCATCGCGTTCCTCGGCAACGACGGGATGCTCACGTTGTCCGGCAACGTGTTGACCACCGGCCAGGCGGTCGGGCGCATCGCGTTGTTCGTGCTGCTGATCACGTTCCAGATGATCTCGATCGGCGCGGTCGGGCTGGCGATCTCGGCGTGCACCGAGCACCCGCTCGTGGTGCAGGCGTCGGTCATGGCCGGGTTCATCGTGTTCGCCGTGCTGGGCAACCTGCCCTCGCTGGACTGGCTGGACCCGTTCCTGATCACCACCGCGCTGCCGGGGCTGCTCGACGTGATGCGCGACCCGATGCCGACCGAGCAGCTGTGGGACAGCACGTTCCTCGCGGCCTGCTACCTGGTCATCGGGCTGTCACTGGCCACCATGCGGCTCGTCACGAAGGACAGCTAGGCCGTCCTGCTCGACGACGAGGCGGACCCGGTCACCGATCTCGGTGACCGGGCCGACCGCTTCGTACTCGTCGCCGTCGATCTCGACCAGCAGGCGCACGTGGTCGCGGCGGTGCACCCGTTCCAGCACCACGCCTTCGAGCGTGCCCGCCGGGTCGACTCGCAGCGCGGACGCCCGCAGACCGACCCGGTCGTTCGCGAGCCCGACGAAGCTGCCCGGCACGAACTTGTTGCAGCCCAGGAACTTCGCGGTCTCCACGTCGGCGGGCTCGCGCCACACCTCGGCCGGCGGGCCGACCTGGCGGATCTTCCCCTTGCGCATGATGGCGACCCGGTCGGCGAGCGTGAACGCCTCGTCGTGGTCGTGCGTGACGACGAGCGCGGTCGCACCGGCCTCCCTGAGCAGCCGCGCCAGGTCGACGGCGAGCTGTTCGCGCAGCGCGCGGTCGAGCGCGGAGAGCGGTTCGTCCAGCAGCAGCAGACGGGGTTGCGGGGCGAGGGCTCTGGCGAGCGCGACGCGTTGCTGCTCGCCGCCGGACAGCTGGGTGACCTTGCGGTGCTGGTAGCCGTCGAGACCGACGAGCTCGAGCAGCTCGTCGATGCGCTTGAGCCGCACTTCCTTGTCCACCTTGGCCATGCGCAACCCGAACGCCACGTTGCCCGCGACGTCGCGGTGCGGGAACAGCTGGCCGTCCTGGAAGACGAGGCCGAAGCCGCGCTCGTGCACCGGGGTGCCGGTGAGGTCGTCGCCGTCCCAGCGCACCTCGCCGTCGTCGGCCTTCTCCAGTCCGGCGACCGTGCGCAGCAGCGTGGACTTGCCGCAGCCGGACGGCCCGAGCAGCGCGACGACCTCACCGTCCGCGATGTCGAGGCTGACGTCGTCCACGGCCGTCGTCTGTCCATAGCGGACGGTGATGTGCTCGATCCGCAGTGACATCAGAACTCCCCGCTGCTCGGCACGCGCAACCGCTCGATCAGCAGCACGCAGGCGATCGTCACGACCATCAGCAGCGCGCACGCCGCGTAGGCCATCTGGCTGTTCAGCGCGCCCGGCCGCGACATGAGCCGCGCGATCACCACCGGCAGCGTCGGCGCGTCCGGCCTGGCGAGGAAACTCGTCGCGCCGAACTCCCCCAGCGCCACCACGAAACCGAAGCCCGCGGCGGCGACGAGGCTGCGTCCGACGAGCGGCAGGTCGACCTCCAGCCACACCCGCGCCGGGCCGGCGCCGAGCGTCGCGGCGGCCTGGCGCAGTCGTTCGTCGACCGCTCTGAGCACGGGCAGCACCATGCGCACGACCAGCGGCGTGACGACCAGTGCCTGCGCCAGCGGCACCAGCAGCGGGCTGGTGCGGAAGTCACCGGGCAGCGCGTCCATCGTGACGAGGTAGCCGAAGCCCACCGTCACCGCGGAGACGCCCAGCGGCAGCATCAGCGCGGTGTCCAGCGCCTCGGAGACGCGGCTGCCCGAGCGCTTCAACCCGATCAGCACGAACGCCGAGAACACGCCGACGACCAGCGCGATCGCGGTCGCGTCCGTGGCCGTGCGCAGCGAGTTCAGCGCCGCTTCGACCCCTGAGACGGACAACGTGCCGCGCTCGCCCGTGGTCGCGAGCGCCCGGTAGCCCGCTAGGCTCCAGCCATCCCTTGTGGACAGTGAACGAATGATGAGCCCGACAACGGGTGTGAGCAGGGCGAGCACCACAGCGCCCGCCGCGGCGACGACCGCCCACTCGCCGCCGGTGGGCCTGCGGGCCAGCTCTTCGCGGCCCTTCAACGCCAGCGCGGTCTCGCGGCGGCGCCGGGCCAGTGCGCCGAGCAGCAGCACCGCGATCACGGCCGCGAACTGGATCAGCGACAGCGCCGCCGCGCCGGACAGGTCGAACAGCTCGACCGTGCGCAGGTAGATCTCGGTCTCCAGCGTCCGGTACCGCGCGCCGCCGAGGATGAGCACGACGCCGAAGCTGGTGGCGCAGAACAGGAACACGACCGCGGCGGCCGAGCCGATCGCGGGCGCCAGCGCGGGCAGGACGACGCTCAGGAACGCGCGCGGCCTGGACGCGCCGAGCGCGCGGGCGGCGTCCTCGGCGCGACGGTCGGTGTGCGCCCAGAGCCCGCCGACCGTGCGCGCGACGACGGCGACGTTGAAGAACGCGTTGGCCAGCACGATCGGCAGCACGCCGCCGTCCGGCCAGAACGCGCGGAACGCCAGTCCGACGACCACGGTCGGCAGCACGAACGGCACCATCACGGCCGCGCGCAGGACGCCGAGCCCGCGGATCTTGCACCGGGCCAGCACGAACGCGACCGGGAGCCCGGTGATCACCGCGACGACCGTGGCCGCGGCGGCCTGGCCCAGCGTGAACGCGACCAGCTCCCAGGTGTCCGCGCTGGTCAGCGCCTCGGAGATGCCGCCTTCACGGAGCCCGAGCGTGATGATCGCCAGCACGGGCCACGCGAAGAAGACGGCCAGGAACCCCAGCGGCAGCAACGCCGCCAGGGTCCAGTTCAGCCTGGAACGCCGGTTCAGCCTTGAACGAGGGTGCGCCACTGTTCGACCCAGCGTTCCCTGCCGTCGCGCACCTTGTCCGGTGCCAGCTGCTGCGGCTTCTCGGGCAGCGGCGCGGCCTTCGCCCATGACTCCGGCAGCGCGACACCCTCGCGTGACGGGTAGACGTACATCTGCTCGGCGACCTGGGCCTGGAACTTCTCGCCCAGCAGGAAGTCCAGCACCTTGCGCGCGTCCTCGGCGTTCTTCGCGCCCTGCAGCACGCCCGCGTACTCGACCTGTCGGTAGCAGGTGTCGAGCAGCGCCTTGGTGCGGCCTTCCTCGGCGCTCGGTGAGGAGGCGTAGGAGACGACGACCGGGCGCGGGCCCTTGCCGCTGGAGCCGGAGAACTCCTGCGTGTAGGCCTCTTCCCAGCCGCTGACGACCTTGACACCGTTGGCCTTCAGCTTGGTCCAGTACTCCTGCCAGCCGTTCTCGCCGAACTTCGCGATGGTGCCGAGCAGGAACGCGAGGCCCGGTGAGGACGTGGCCGGGTTCTCGACGACCAGCTTGTCCTTGTACTTCGGGTCGAGCAGGTCCTCGTACGACTTGGGCTCGTTGCCCGCGAGCGCGCCGGTGTCGATGTTGACGCACACGTCGCCGACGTCGACGGCGTGCAGCTTGCCGGTGTCGTCCGCCTTGTACCGCTGCGCGCCCTTGTCCGCCTCGGGCGAGGCGTATTCCGCGAACACGCCCTCCTGGAGCGCGCGGCTGGCGAACGTCGAGTCGACGCCGAACGCGAGGTCGCCGATCGGGTTGCCCTTGGTGAGCACGAGCTTGTTCGTGAGCTCACCGGCGTCACCGCTCGCGAGCTGTTTCACGGTGATGCCCGAGGTGCGCTGGAACTCGTCCAGCACCTCCTGCTTGACCGCGAACGAGTCGTGCGTCACGAGCGTGACCTCGTGGCTCTTGGGCGCGGTCTGCGTCGAGCAACCCGCCGCGAGCAGCGCGGCGACGAGCACAATCCTTCTCATCATCTCTCCCTACGCCGGCATGAACCGGATCAGGTGGGGACGGTCGAGGGCTGGCGCGCCCTCCTCTCAGCCCGGCGCAGCACCGGACTCCCGTGGCAAACGCGCAGCTTACGCCCATGCATCAGATCGATTTGGGTGGGACGATCTGGACATGGCCGAACTGCTGACGGACGACCAGCTGACCGAGATCCTCACGAAGCTCCCCGACTGGACCGCGCAGGACGCCGCGCTGGTGCGCACGGCGGAGCTGGGCAGCTTCCCGATGGCGATCATGGTGGTGAACCGGGTCGCCGAGATCGCGGAGAACGACAACCACCACCCGGACATCGACATCCGGTGGCGCACGCTGACGTTCCGGGTGAGCACGCACTCCAAAGGCGGGATCACGGCGCTGGACGTGTCGCTGGCCGAGGAAATCGACGGCGTCCTGGACGCGCTCGCCTGACGTCCGCCAGGATGGGCGACACCGCCGCCTCGAGTGAGAGGCACCTTGATGCGGTTTCGCACATCTCTGGTTGTCGCATTTGTGGCGGTTGGGCTGGTTTCCACACCGGTCACCGCGCAGGCCGTGCCCTGTGCCGTCACGGACGCGATGACGAAGGCGAGCCAGCACTGGCTCACCAACGGCCCCGACCTCGCGGCGAACAACTGGTCCAACGCGAACTACCACGTCGGCAACCTGGCGCTGGTGCGCACGACGGGCATCAGCAACCACAAGACGTGGCCGTGGGTGAAGGCGAACAAGTTCCTGCTGCCGCTCGACACGGCTCACCCCTACGCGGCCGACCCGCAGTCATCGGGTGAGCCGTACCTGGACGTGGCGTTCTTCCACCCGGAGCCCGAGGTGCTGCAGCCGCTGCGGGACAACCTGCGCGCGCAGGTCCGCGACGGGAAGACCTACTGGACGACGCCGGACGCGCTGAACATGTCGCTGCCATCGTTCACCCGGATCGCCGTCGCCGACCGCGACCAGGCGATGCTCGACTACGCGCAGAAGTCGTTCCGCGCGTTGCAGCGCCGCACGTACAACGAGTTCACCGGCCTGTGGAGCTTCCACACGCAGACCAACGGGTGGGCCGTGCAGGGTCTCGCGAAGGCCGTGCTGAACCTGCCCGCCGACAGCCCGGCCCGCGCCGACTTCGCTCGCACGCTGCGCAAGTCCGCTGCCGCACTGGCGCGTCAGCAGCGTTCCGACGGGTTCTGGGCGTCGTCCGTGCACGGCCGCGACATCGAGGCCGCGTCCACCGCGATGATCACCTACGCGATCGCCGCGGGCATCAACGCGAACGTGCTGGACCGGCCGACCTACCTGCCGATCGTGCAGCGCGGCTGGGCGGCGCTGACGTCGAAGGCGCTGGCCGCGGACGGCAAGTTCGGCTACGTGCAGGCCCGCGGCTCGTCGACGCCCGCGTCAGCCGGTGACACCGCTGGTTTCGCGGTCGGCAGCTTCCTGATCGCCGGTCAGCAGGTCGTCCCGCTGACGCCGGGTTGCTAGCCCGATCGCGGCCAGCGTGAGCAGGCCCGCGGCCGGATAGCCCCAGCCGAGCAGCGAGAAGTACCAGGGCCGCGGGAAGTCCCAGATGTTCGGCTGGGCCATGAGCAGGAACGAGATGAGGTAGCCGCCGGTCGCGAGGACCCAGGCGACCGCGGCGACCGTGCAGAGGCGGTGTCCGCCCTGGTAGATGAGCCACACCAGGGCGGGCACCATCCACACCCAGTGGTGGCTCCACGAGATCGGCGACACCAGCAGCCCGAGGAACTGGACGCTGATGATCAGGGCGAGGGTGTCCTTGGTCTTGCTGACGGCGTACCAGGTGAGCGCGGCGGCCACGAGCACGCACAGCAGGTACGGGATCCCGGTCTTGACGTCGTAGCCGAGCGTGCGGGAGATCGCACCGCGCATCGACTGGTTGATCGCACTGCCGACGGGGCCGACGCGGCTGGCGTCACCGAGCAGCTCGAACCAGAACTTGTTCGACTGGCCGGGCGAGATCAGGTGCCCGATGCCGAACGTGGCCACGAACGCCGCGAACGACCACGCGGCGGCGGCCCATTTGCGCGTGATGAGGAAGTACAGCCCGGAGATCGCCGGCGTGAGCTTGATCCCCGCGGTAACACCGACGCCCGCACCGGCGACGTAGGAGCGGGCGCTGGCCAGCGTTCCGATGAGGACAGCCGCGAGCACGAGGTTGACTTGCCCGTAGTTCAGAGTTGTGCGCACCGGCTCGATCCACAGCGTGAGCCCGGTCCACAGCATCACTCGCCTGGGGTCGTACCTGCCGATCAGCTTGAAGCTGGTGCGGACGATGAACCACAGGCACGCCAGGCAGAGCAGCTGCCACACCCAGCGCGAGGCCTCCCACGGGATCCAGCTCATGGGCGTGAAGATCGCGGCCGCGAACGGCGGGTACGTGAAGGGCAACGGGAACACGTCGGCGTACTGGTCGAGCCGCCACTCGTAGAGGTCGCCGGCGAACAGATGCGGTGATCCGTTCCGGTAGACCAGGAGATCGATCATGGTCATCTTGGCCTGGAACTGGACCATCAGCAGGTGCCCGGCGACCGACAGGGCGAGCAGCCACGGTGCTACGGAGAGCACACGCGCTTCCACAGCACGCAGTTTCACCGAAATCACGTTACCGGAGGCAACATTTCGGGGTACTCCGGCGTCAGATGAGTTGGAGAGAACAACTGAGGGAGTATTGCTGATCATGTCTGTTGATCTTGTAGTCGCCGGGTTGGCCGCACTGGGGATGCTGGTTACCGCGTTCGGCGTCTTCGCGGTTGCCGCGCGCACCAAGGGACTCTGAGTTGCGCGCCTAGGGGCCTCGACCGAATTGGTCGAGGCCCCTTTTGCGTTACCTGCGTTATCGCGGCTCACGGTTTAGAAGTAGTGAGCACGCCCACCGATCGGACGGCCGACTGCACCGAGGACGGCCAGGATGGCGCCGATCACGAGCAACACGACGCCGATGGTAGTCAGGATGGAAATCCCGGCCAACCAGCCGACGACGAGCAGGATCAGTCCGAGGACGATCATGACACCTCCAAGTGGGGAATGCATTCCAGAGGTACCCCACGCGGACGGCATCAAACGTCGAGCAGAACGCAGATCGCATATTTCCAGGCGCGGTGTTCACCGCGCCGGGCAACACTCACCGCTTGGTCACCGACTATCAGCGCGCAGTCACAACCCTCGACGACCTGCTTCGGCTCGGGGACGTAGCTCCGTCCGGCCGCGCACAGCTCGGCCGTCAGCATCAAGGTCTCGGCCCGATGGCGTCACCGCGTTCGGGTTCGGTCGGAATCCGGTCACGTGACCTGGCAGCACCGGACAGTCGTCGGCAGAACGACGCAGCACCAGTGCGGACGGCGGCCGTTGCCGGTTCGGCGCCCGAGCCTACGAGAGGGATCCAGATGAGAAAACGGATCGTCGCAGCAACGCTCGCCCTGATGGCGGCCATGATCGGTTCGCTCGGCACCGCCACGCCGGCGTCCGCCGACGACCACTTCGACGTGACCGTCCGGAGCACGGCCACCGGGATGTGCCTGGCGCCGCAGGGCGAGTCGTTGGCCACCGGCGTGCCCATCGTCCAGGTCACGTGCAACGGCAGCCCGTTCCAGCGATGGGACTTCGTCGACCACGACGACAGCATCTTCCAGATCCGCAACGCGGTCTCGCGGAAGTGCATGGACGTGGCGGGTCGCAACAACAACGGGACGCCGGTCCTCCAATGGGACTGCGGCGCCGCCAGCAATCAGCGGTTCCAGGCGGGCACGAACCTGCCGAACTTCGTGACGCTCAGGTCGCGCGTCGCGCGCACGAGCTCCCACTGCCTCGACGTGCCGGGCGGTGTGGCCACCGAGGGCGCCGCGATCCAGATCTGGGTCTGCAACCGCACCCCCGCGCAGATCTACGGCGTTTTCCCCGTCTGACAGCAGGCCGGCCCGGCTGCGGCGACCCGTGCGGTTGCCGCGGCCGGTGTCGTCTCACCGCTCGGGGTCGGTCCACAGGATGTGTGGACCGACCCGAGCGCTCAGACGTTGAAGCGGAACTCCACGACGTCGCCGTCGACCATCGTGTAGTCCTTGCCCTCCATGCGGACCTTGCCCGCCGCCTTCGCGTCAGCCTTGGACCCGCACGCGACCAGGTCGTCGAACGAGACGACCTCGGCCTTGATGAAGCCCTTCTCGAAGTCCGTGTGGATGACGCCCGCGGCCTGCGGCGCGGTCGCGCCCTGCGGGATCGTCCACGCGCGCGCTTCCTTCGGCCCCGCCGTCAGGTACGTCTGCAGGCCGAGCGTGTGGAAGCCGGCGCGGGCCAGCGAGTAGAGACCCGGCTCGTGCTGGCCGATGGACTCCAGCAGCTCGCGCGCGGACTCCTCGTCCAGCTCCAGCAGCTCGGACTCGACCTTCGCGTCGAGGAACACCGCGTCGGCGGGCGCGACGAGCTCGCGCAGCTCCTTCATGCGGGCCTCGTCGCTCAGCACGCCCTCGTCGGCGTTGAAGACGTAGAGGAACGGCTTGGTCGTGAGGAGGCTCAGCTCCCTGAGCAGCTCACTGTCCACTTCGGACTGCGCGGAGAACAGCGTGCGACCGGAGTCGAGGATGTCCTTGGCCTTCTTGGCGTTCTCGAGCGGGGCGCGGCGGTCCTTCTGCATCCGCGCCTCCTTCTCGATCCTCGGGATGGCCTTCTCGAGGGTCTGGAGGTCGGCGAGGATCAGCTCGGTGTTGATCGTCTCGATGTCGCTCGACGGGTCGACGCGACCGTCGACGTGCACGACGTCCGGGTCGTCGAAGACGCGGATGACCTGGCAGATCGCGTTGGCCTCGCGGATGTTCGCGAGGAACTTGTTGCCGAGACCCTCGCCCTCCGACGCGCCCTTCACGATGCCGGCGATGTCGACGAACGACACGACGGCGGGCACCTCGCGCTCGGAACCGAAGATCTCGGCGAGCTTCGTGAGGCGCGCGTCGGGCAACGGCACGACACCGACGTTCGGCTCGATGGTCGCGAACGGGTAGTTCGCGGCGAGCACGTCGTTGCGGGTCAGCGCGTTGAACAGGGTGGACTTGCCGACGTTGGGCAGGCCGACGATACCGAGGGTCAAACTCACGAGCGACGAGTCTACGGCAGCGGAACGTCGTGTCTGATTTCCGCGAGCCATGTCGGGTTTCCGCTGGCAGGATCGTTGTCATGTTGGTTGACGAGGAACGCGCCTACCGAGCGGTCGCCGCACGCGACGCCCGCTTCGACGGCTGCTTCATCCTCGCGGTGCGCACGACCGGCATCTACTGCCGCCCGTCGTGCCCCGCCATAACCCCGAAGCGCCGCAACTCCCAGTTCTTCACCACCGCCGCCGCGGCCCAGACCGCGGGCTTCCGCGCGTGCCGCCGCTGCCTGCCGGACGCCGTTCCGGGCTCACCCGAGTGGAACCTCCGCGCCGACCTCGCGGCCCGCGCCATGCGCCTGATCTCGGACGGCACCGTCGAACGCGACGGCGTCCCCGGTCTGGCCGCACGTCTCGGTTACTCGGAACGCCACCTCACCCGCGTGCTGAACGCCGAACTGGGCGCCGGCCCTCTCGCTCTGGCCCGAGCCCACCGCGCCCACGCCGCACGCCTGCTGATCGAGACGACCGAGATGTCGTTCGCCGACATCACCTTCGCCTCGGGCTTCGCGTCCGTGCGCCAGTTCAACGACACGATCCGCACCGTGTTCGCCGCGACCCCCTCCGAGATGCGCGGCCGCAGCCGCTCCCCGCTCGGCACCTCGGGCCGCATCGTCCTGCGCCTGCCGTACCGCCCGCCGTTCGACGCGGCCGGCCTGCTGGCCCACTTCGCTGCCTCGGCTCTGCCCGGTGTGGAGGAGGTGACCGCCTCGTCGTACGCGCGGGCGTTGCGTCTGCCGCACGGCTCCGCCACCGTCCGCCTGGTCCCTCGTGACGGCCACGTCGAGTGCTCGCTGCGCCTGTCCGACGTCCGCGACCTGGGCAGCGCCGTCGCCCGCGTACGCCGCCTCCTCGACCTCGACGCCGACCCGCACGCCGTCGACGAGTTCCTCGGCCGCGACCCGGCTCTGGGCGGGTTGGTCGCGGCGACACCGGGCATCCGCGTCCCCGGCAGCGTCGACGGCGCCGAGACCCTCCTGCGCCTGGTGCACCCGTCACCGCCCCTGGGTGAGCCGCTCGACCAGCCGGACGGTTCACTGACCCACCTGTTCCCCGCGGTCGTCGACGACTGCGCGGTGTGTTCGGCCCTCGCGTCCGGACGCCTCGTCGTCGACGTCGGCCGCGACCCGGAGGACCTTCGCGCGGAACTGACCGACCTGGTCGGCCCGGCCGTCGCGGACACCGTCGTCATGCGGGTGCTCGGCGCACCGGACGTGCTGCCGCTCACCCCCGACGTGCGCGCCGCGGCGCGGTCGCTGGGCCTCCCGTCCGACCTGGCCGCACACGGCCGCACGTGGCGCCCGTGGCGTTCCTACGCGGCGGCACACCTGACCAGAAAGGCACCGACGTCATGAGCACGGCACACACGTCCACTGTGGACACTCCGGCGGGCCCGTTCACCGCGATCGTCGCGCCGGACGGCGCGGTGCTCGCGAGCGGCTGGACCCCCGGCCCCGACGCACTCGTGCCACTGATCAACGCCTCGCTGCGCCCCGCGTCGTTGCGGACGATGCGCGACCTCGGCCCGGTGACCGCCGCCGTCGTGGCCTATCACCGCGGCGACTTCGCCGCCGTCGAGGACGTCGAGGTGCGGCAGCGGTCCAGCGAGTTCATGGAGTGGTCGTGGTCCGTGCTGCGCGGGGTGTCCGCCGGCAAGCCCATCTCCTACGCCGACTACGCGGCGCTGGCCGGGCGTCCGGCCGCTGTGCGGGCCGCCGCTTCCGCTTGTGCGCGCAACGGCGCCGCGCTGTTCGTGCCGTGTCACCGGGTGGTGCGGACCGGCGGGGCGCTCGGCGGGTTCCGGTGGGGTGTCGACGTGAAGCGGTGGCTGCTCGGCCACGAGTCGTCAGAGGCCTGAGCCCACGCCGCCCCCGCGTTCCTCTTCCTTGCGGGAACGAATGGGACCACCCCTTGCGTTCCTCACTTTCGGGCGATGTGGATGGACACCGAGCGTGAGTTGACCACCGTGAGCCCTGTCGCATTCACCCTGTCGAGGGGCACGCACGCAGCGAGCGAGCTACTAGCTGGCTACCACCTCCAGGGTTGAGCCGGTGCGCGCTTTGTGCACGCGCAGGCGGGTGGGGATGCGCTGGCGCAGTTCCTCGACGTGCGAGACGAGGCCGACCACGCGGCCGCCTGCGCGGAGTTCGTCGAGGGTGTTCATGACGGTGTCCAAGGTGTCGGAGTCGAGCGTGCCGAAGCCCTCGTCGACGAACAGGGTGTCGAGCAGTGCGCCGCCGGTTTCGTTGGCGACCACGTCGGCCAGGCCCAGTGCGAGTGAGAGCGAGGCCAGGAAGGACTCGCCGCCGGACAGGGTTTTCGCCGGGCGTTCGCGGCCCGAGTAGTCGTCGAGCACGTCGAGGCTCAGGCCGCCGCGGGTGCCGCGGGCGCCTGCCTCGTCGGAGTGCACGAAGCTGTAGCGGCCCTGGCTCATCCGCTGCAGGCGGGCGCTTGCGGCTACCGCCACCTCCTCGAGGCGGGCCGCCAGCACGTACGAACGCAGGGTCATCTTCTTCGAGTTCTGGCCTCGGCCGTTGATCACGTCGGTCAGCGCGTCCAGTTCCGCGTACTCGGTTTCCAGCGGCTCCAGGGACGTCCACTCCGCGCGCAGGCGCGCTGCCAGTTCACTGACGCGTTCGTGCGCCTTCGTGAACCTGCTCAGATCCGCGGACGCCTGCGCCGCCGAAGCGCGGGCTTCGGCTGCACGCGCCTCCACCCCGGCGAGGTCGAGCTCTTCGGCGGGGTCGACGCCGGGCAGTTCGGCGAGTGTCGCCTCGGCTGCCGCGCGGGTGCGTTCCCACGCGGCGATGCGCTCGTCGAGCTGAGCCAGCTGCGCCTCGGTGCGCGCTGCGGCCAAAGCAGAAGCGACGTCGGGGAACCCCGCCTCGGTGGCCAGGGACGACGCCAGCGACCGCTGTTCCTCGACACGGTCGCGTGCTGTCGCTGAGGTGGCTCGCCGGTCGGCGAACGCCGTGAGTGCGGACGCCAGCTCCAGCAGGTGTGCGCGCCTGGTCAGGACGTCGGCGTGCTCGCCGCGGGCCTCGTCGAGGCGGATCGCTCGTGCCGCAACGGTTTCGCGCAGCTTCGCGTCCTCGACGCGCAGGCCGGCCAGCTCCTGCTCGACGCGGCCCTTCTCGGCGCCGAGGTCGCGCGTACGGGCCTCCAGGCCGACGAACTCGTTCTGCCGCTGCGACCTCGTGCGCGCCAGCTCGGCCGCCGCGCGGAACTCTGCGATCACCGACGCCGGGTCGGCCGAGCCGAGCACATCGCGGTAGCCGTCCAGCCGCAGCGAGGCCGCCTGGCGCGCCTGCTCGGCGAGTGCGCGCTGGTCGAGCGCGCCCTGCTCCTCGGCGTGCGCCGCCTCCTCATCCGCCGCGTCCACGGTGCCGAGCATCGGCTGCGCGGGCGACGGGTGCCTCGGCGAGCCGCACACCGCGCACGGGCGGCCGCGCTTCAACGCGGCGGCGAGCTCGATCGCCATGCCCTCCAGGCGCTGCTGACGCACCTGCAGCAGCACGTCCTTCGCCTTCTGGTGCACGTCGATCGCGAGCCGCAGCGAGTCCTCGGACCGCGCCAGCGCCGACACCGCCTCCGGCAGCTGGGTGGCCGCGTCGAAGCGCACCTTCAGCCCGTCCAGCCGGGCCGCAGCTTCCTGAGCGGCGTCCAGCTGCGTGCGGCACTGCGCCAGCTTCTCGGGCAGCACCTCCAGGTCGTTGCTCAGCAGTTCGAGCCGGTGCCGCACGTTGTGCTCGACCACCTCGATCTCGTCAAGCCTGCGCAGGTCGCGGCGGTGCTGTTCGGCCTCGGCGGCGAGTTGGTTGAGCCCGCCCGCCTCCTCGCGGAACCGCGACGCGTCGTCCCGCAGCTCCTCCCCGGTGTAGCCGAGCCGCGCCACCGCAGCCGCGGCCTTCGCCTCGTCGGACAGCGCGAAGTCGAGCGTCGTGCCCAATCGGGTGATGGCCTGGTGAGCCGGCACGACCGTCACCGCCCGCCGCGCGGCGTCCCGTTCGGCGATCCACGCACCGGGATCGACCTGCGCGTCCAGCGCCTGCCGGGCCTCCCGCACGCGTTGCACCCGTTCGGCCTGCAGTCGCGTCTCCGCGAGCACCGCGTCGAACACCTGCCGCAGATCGGACGCGTCCGACGAGCGCTGCGCGGCCTCCTGCAGAGCCTCGCTGATGCGCTTCTCCACGCCGCTCAGCCACTCGCCGTCGTCGCGCTCGTCCGGCGGCTCCTCGCCCGCCGCCTCCGCGACCCGGCCGAGCACGTCGCGCGCGACCTGCCTGCGCTGGTCGAGCACCCGCCCGGCGACCACGCGCCGTTCGCGGAACCAGTTCTCCACGTCGAGGAACCGCTGCGTGCCGAACAGCTTCTCCAGCAGCTTCTCCCGCTCGGCCGTGTCCGCGCGGAGGAACCTCGCGAACTCGCCCTGCGGCAGCAACACGACCTGGAAGAACTGCTCGTGCGTCATGCCGAGCAGGTCCTCCACGACCATCGCGACCTCGTCGATCCGCGTGACACCGTCGCCGTGCCAGCCCTCGAGCCACGTCAGCGACGCCTTCGCGGGCTGCGTGGTGAACCCGCCGCCGCGCTTCTTCGGCCGGTCGAACTCCGGGCTGCGGACGATCCGGAACCGCCGGTTCTGCACCGTCAGCTCCAGCGACACCGACGTCGGCGTCTCCGGGTCCGCGTACTCGCAGCGCAGCTTCTTCACCTCGCCGCGCGCGCCCGGCACCCGGCCGAACAGCGCGAACGCCACCGCGTCCAGCAGCGTCGTCTTGCCGGCGCCCGTGTCGCCGTGCAGCAGGAACAGGCCGTCGGCACCGAGCACGTCGAAGTCGACGACCTCGGGTCTCGGGTAGGGCCCGAACGCGGTGAGCTCCAGCCGGTGCAACCTCATGTCAGCTTCTCCCGCGCGACCTCGGCGAACGCCTCGCGCAGCAGCTTGCGCTCACGATCGTTCGGCTCGGCGCCGCGGCTGTCGCTGACGAAACAGCACGCCACCTCCTCGTCCGTCCGCCCGCGCACCCGCTCCGCGTACGTCATCGCGTGCGACCGGCCCTGTTCGGGGCGCCACTCCACGTGCACGGCGTGCGGGAACCGCTTCTGCAGCTGCCGCAACGAGTCCATCGGCCGCACCGCGTCGGTCAGCACGACCGAAAGGTAGTGGCCTTCGAGGTCCGCGTGCTCCGGTGCGGTCAGCAGTTCGCCCAGCGTCCCCGTCAGCGCGGCGAGCGGCCGCGGCACCGGCAGCTCGCGGCGTTCGACACCGGCGAGGCCGCCCGCGTCGAGGTCGACCAGCCACACCGATTTCCGTTGCCGCGCCTCGGAGAACGAGTACGCCAGCGGACTGCCCGAGTACCGCAGGTTGTCCGCGAGGCGCTGCGGGCCGTGCAGGTGCCCGAGCGCCACGTAGTCGATGCCGTCGAACACCGACGACGACACGTCCTGCACGCCGCCGACCGCGATCGTGCGCTCGGACTCCGACGGCGCACCACCGGTGACGAACGCGTGCGCGAGCACCACCGACCGCGTCCGCCGCGCGGACAAATCGGCCCGGACGCGGCGCATCGCCTCCGTGAGCACGCCCGCGTGACCACGCGTCTCGACCTGCAACGCGTGCCGCGCGGGCTCCGGTTCGAGAAACGGGATCCCGTACAGCGCAACGGGTCCGTGCTCGTCGTCGAGCAGCACGGGCTGGTCGAGCTCGGCGATGCGGGTGCGCAGGTGCAGGCCGCCGAACGCCGCGAACTCGCCGAACACGCCGATCCGCGCCGCCGAGTCGTGGTTGCCGGGCGTGATGACGATCCGCGCGCCGGCCGCGCGCAGCCTCATCAGCACTCGGGCGCACAACCCGACCGCGTCGGCGGACGGCACCGCGCGGTCGTACAGATCGCCCGACACCACCACGACGTCGACCTTCTCGTCGACGACCAGGTCAGCGAGGCCGCCCAGCACCGACTCCTGCTCCACGAGCAGGTCGCGGCCGTGGAACGTTCGCCCCACGTGCCAGTCGGAGGTGTGCAGGATCCGCATGCCGACCACGCTAGAGGCGGGCACTGACAAAACTCGCCGAGGGTCCCCGGCGTGTCACCCGATCGAGAATTGTCGGTGTCGTGGAGCATCATCGGTGCCGTGACCGCAGTGATCAGCACAGCCGCGATCGTCCTGGCCCTTCTCCTGGCCGGGGCGCTGGTGGCCGTGTGGCGGCTCTACCAGGACAGCGTGCGCCGCACGGACGCCGCGCTGGCCGCGATCCAGTCGGAACGCCAGCGCTTCGACGCGCAGCAGGTCGCGTTGCAGCGCTACGAGGTGGCGTTCTCGTCGGTGTCCGGCCGCGGTGAGCTCGGCGAGCAGGTGCTGGTGGAAACCGCGCGCGCACTCGGTCTCAGAGAGGGTCTGCACTTCACGCTGCAGACCGACGTCGCGGGCGGCGGCTCCGTGCGACCGGACATGGTGCTGAACGTCGGCGGCAACAGGCTGGTGCCGGTCGACTCGAAGATGTCGATGGCCTGCTGGGCCGAGGCCGTGGAGACCGACGACCCGCAGGAGCGGGCGGACGCGTTGCGCGTGCACGTCCGCAACATCAGGTCCCGCGCGGCCGAGCTGGCGGGCAAGGGTTACCAGCGGTGGGCGGACGCGATCTACGGGACGATCATGTTCGTGCCCAACGACGGCGCCGTCGTGGCGGCGCTGGACACGGATCCGGAGCTGCTGCGCTGGCTGCTGGACCGCCGGGTGTTCCTGTGCGGCCCGACGGGCTTCGCGGTGATCGCGTCGTCGGCGATGTTCGCGGTGACCGAGCGGGCGCTGGCCGACGACGTGGAACAGGTGCGTGCGCAGGCCGGTCGCGCGCACCGGGCGGCGGACACGGCGATCGACGCCCTCAACCTGTCGAGCACGCACCTGCAGCGGTTCCTGTCCGCCCGCAGGCGCGAGCTGGACGCGCTGGAGGGCTTCCGCGCGGCCGTGGAGCCGCTGACCGAGGCGTCGGGCACGCCGACGCCCATCCCGTTGGTGAGGAGGGCCGACGAGCAAACTGCCTGACAATTGTTCCTCCGTGTCCCAGGACACGGCTGTGAAGAAACAACGCGATCGGGCGATGCGAGGTTGCTCGTGAGTGAGATAACGACGGACTCACGAACAGCTGAAGCCTGAGCGGCTACCGTGTGCCGCGTGAGTGAGCAGCGTGACCGCCGGGTGGCACTCGACGATGACGACGACTTCGAGGTCCTCGACGCCCCAGCCTGGAACTACCGCGCCATCGCCGGGACCTTCAAGGGCATCCCGTGGTGGGCGTCGATCCTGTGCGCGCTGGTGCCCGCGATCATCGGGGCGTACATCGACATCAGCTCGGGCAAGACCGTCGGCTGGATCTTCAACATCCTGTTCTTCGTGGGCGCGATCGCCGGTATCTGCCTGGTGCAGCGCCGCAGCCTGTTCGCGCCGATGGTGCAGCCGCCGCTGGTGCTGGCCGCGACGGTGCCGACACTCGTGCTGCTCACCGGTGGCGTCCCCAAGGCGGCGCTCACCGCGATGGCGCTCGGCCTCGGCAAGCCGCTCATCGACAGCTTCCCCGTGATGGCCGTGACGACGCTGTTCACCGTCGGCATCGGCATCGCGCGCATGTTCACGCAGAAGGACCCGAACCGGCCGACGAAGGCCGAGGTCAGGGAGGCGAAGGCCGACCTGAAGCGCAGGCCGAAGCCCGCGGCCGAGCCGCGCCGCCGTCCCGCCGCCGAGGAGCGCCCCGCGCGCGACCCGGAGCGCCGTCCGCGCCCCGACGCCGCGCGCCGCGAGCCGGGCCGTGAGTCAGGCCGTGAGTCGACGGGCAGGCGCCCGGCGCCGCAGTCCGAGGGTGAGCGGCCCCGCCGTCCCCGCCCGGACCAGGCCCGCGGGGAACGCCCGGCCGCACCCCGCCGCCCGCGCCCGCCGCGCGACGAACGCTGACCAAGACGAACGCTGACGAACGCGAAAGGGGCCACCTCGATCCGAGGTGGCCCCTTTCGCGTGTCAGAACGTCAGCGCACGAGGTCCTTCCGGAGCTCGCGCGGCAACGCGAAGGCGATCTTCTCGTTGGCCGTGGTGATCTCCTCGACCTCTTCCCAGCCGCGTGCCTCGAGAAACTTCAGCAGCTCCATCACGAGGATGTCGGGCACGGAGGCGCCGGACGTGACGCCGATCGTCTCGACGCCCTCCAGCCAGGCCGGGTCGACCTCCTTGGCGTAGTCGATGAGGTACGAGGCACGGGCACCCGCCTGGAGCGCGACCTCGACGAGGCGCACCGAGTTCGACGAGTTCTTCGAGCCGACCACGAGCACCAGGTCGCACGAGGGCGCCATCGTCTTGACGGCGACCTGCCGGTTGGACGTGGCGTAGCAGATGTCGTCCGACGGCGGGTCCTGCAAGTCCGGGAAGCGCTCCTTGAGCTGCCGGACGCGCACCATCGTCTCGTCGACGGACAGCGTCGTCTGCGACAACCAGACCACCTTGGACGGATCGCGCACCTCGACGGTGGCGGCGTCCTCGGCGGTGTCGACGAGCCGCACGTGCTGGGGTGCCTCACCGGCGGTGCCCTCGACCTCCTCGTGGCCCTCGTGGCCGATCAGCAGGATGTCGTAGTCGTCGCGGGCGAAGCGCTTGGCTTCCATGTGCACCTTGGTCACCAGCGGGCAGGTCGCGTCGATGGTGCGCAGCGACCGCGCGGCCGCCTCCTCGTGCACCATCGGCGACACGCCGTGCGCCGAGAAGACCACGAGCGCGCCCTCGGGCACCTCGTCGGTCTCGTTGACGAAGATGGCGCCGCGGTCGCTGAGTGTCTCCACGACGTACTTGTTGTGGACGATCTCCTTGCGCACGTACACCGGTGCGCCGTACTGCTCGAGGGCGCGTTCGACCGTCTCGACGGCACGATCCACGCCCGCGCAGTAGCCGCGTGGCTTCGCCAACAGCACTCGCTTGGACATGGCCCCCAGGGTACGCGGCGCTGTTTGTAGGCATTCGGGACGGAACTACGGCAGGCTTAGGCGCATGAAGCCACTGCCGTTGCCGGTCCGCGTCGCAGCCGGACTCGCGGCGTCCGCCCTGGAACAGGCCCGCAGGCTGCCGCAGCAGCTCGCCGGGCTGCCCGTCACGGTCGTCAGCGAAGCGCTGCAGTTGTCCATGCGCGTGCAGCAGCATGTGACCGAACTCGCCATCAAAGGTGACGACGTGCTGTCCGGGTTGCGCCCGGTCGAGGAAGAGCCCGAGTGGGCGACGTTCGACGAGGATGAGCCGGAAGCCGCCGAAGAGGACTCGGACGAGGGCGACCCGTGGGCCGAGGAGGAGCGCGCGCTCGCCCAGGAGGTTCCAGGGGCGATTCCGACGTACGACGACCTCTCCATCGCGCAGCTGCGGGCGCGGCTGCGGAACCTGACCGTCGAGGACCTCGAGGAACTGCTCGCGTACGAGAAGGCCCACGCCGCACGGCCCGAGTTCGTCGGGATGCTGAACCGCCGCATCACCACCGTGCGTTCCCAGTGACCGACGCACCATCCACCGCCGAACAGCCGTGGCCGGTGCGGACGGTCGCGCGCAAGGTACTCGAGTGGATCAACCGCCTCGGCCCCGTGTGGGTCGAGGGCCAGGTGACCCAGCTCAGCAACCGCAGCAGCACCGCGTTCCTCACGCTGCGCGACCCCAGCGTCGACATGTCGATGTCCCTCACCGCCCCGTCGGGCCTGCTCAGGGACATGCAGCTCACCGAGGGCAGCCGTGTCGTCGTGCACGGCAGGATGAACTTCTACCCGGCCCGCGGCACGCTCAGCCTGCGCGTCGACGAGATCCGCGCGGTCGGCATCGGCGAGCTGCTGGCCCGCATCGAACGGCTCAGGAAGCTGCTGCACGCGGAGGGCCTGTTCGACCCGCGCCGCAAGCGCAGGCCGCCGTTCCTGCCCACCAAGATCGGCCTCATCACGGGACGGGCGAGCGCCGCCGAGCGCGACGTGCTCACCAATGCCCGCGGCCGCTGGCCCGGCGCGCACTTCCGGGTCATCAACGTTGCGGTACAAGGTGTTTCGGCTGTGCCGCAGATCGTGACGGCACTGTCCACGCTGGACCGCGACCCCGAGTGCGACGTGATCATCATCGCGAGGGGCGGGGGCAGCGTGGAGGACCTGCTGCCGTTCTCGGACGAGGCGCTGTGCCGGGCGGTCGCGGAGTGCCGCACGCCGGTGCTGTCGGCGATCGGGCACGAGCCGGACACCCCGCTGGTGGACCACGTCGCGGATGTCAGGTGCTCGACGCCCACCGATGCGGGCAAACGGGTGGTTCCTGACGTCGCCGAGGAGACGGAGCGTGTTCGGCAGCTCCGTGACCGGGCACGACGCTCCCTGCACGGGTGGGTCGACCGGGAGCGCCGCCTGCTGGACCAACTCCGGTCCCGACCAGCACTTTCGGACCCGTACGGTCCGCTCGACCGACGTGCCGAAGAAGTGAAAAGGCTTCGTGAACAGGCACGACGCGCCGTCCAAACGCGTCTCGACAGGGAGCACGTCAACCTGGAAGGGACCAAAGCCCGCTTGACGACCCTCGGTCCGGCCGCCACGCTGGCCCGCGGATACGCCGTTGTGCAACTCGTCACACCGGACGGGGTGGACGGTGTGATCCGGTCCACCGCCGACGCACCGGCGGGAACGCAACTGCGGGTACGGGTCGTTGACGGGGCGGTGCACGCCGTCGTCACGGAGCTGGAGGAAGGGGGAGGTACCGGTGGTTGAGCCCGTGTTCCTCCCGCTCACCATGGCCGCGGCCGGTGACTGCACGTCGGGTGTGCGCAGCGTCGCGGAAGCCGCGAACAAGGCCGCCGCGCACTGCTGGACGGCGCTCGTGGGCGGCTGCGACTCGACCAGCCGCAGCTCGCTGATCCTCACGCTGCACGACCTGTCGGCCGCCACGGCCGGATCGGCGCACTACCGGCGTGTCGCGGAGGCCGAGTGCCGCATCGACGAGGCCGTGCGAGAGGGTGACGGCGCCGAGTTCGCGGAGGCGTTCGTCGGCTACGACCAGGCGGTTGCCACCGTACTGAGCCGACTGAGGAGCACACCCGCGTGACTGAACTGGGCTATGAGGCCGCCAGGGACGAGCTCGTCGAGGTCGTCCGCAAGCTGGAGGCAGGTGGCCTGTCGCTGGAGGACTCGCTCGCGCTGTGGGAACGCGGCGAGGCACTCGCGAAGATCTGTGACCAGCGTCTCGCCGGCGCGCGTGAGCGAATCGATGCAGCTCTCGCCGTCGTGGAGGAGGACGTTTCCGAGGGGTGACTCCGTGCAAGGATTCGGGCGAGCCGATCAGATCTTGGCCCGCTGAGCAATCCCCCTGGAGGCGCGCAATGGTGAACACCCCCGCGGAACGACGTCGCGAAGCCCCCGACCGCAACCTGGCGCTGGAGCTCGTGCGCGTCACCGAGGCGGCGGCCATGGCCGCTGGCCGCTGGGTGGGTCGCGGAGACAAGAACGGTGGTGACGGCGCGGCGGTCGACGCCATGCGCAAGCTCATCCACACGGTCTCGATGCGCGGCGTGGTGGTCATCGGCGAGGGCGAGAAGGACGAGGCGCCCATGCTGTTCAACGGCGAGGAAGTCGGCAACGGCGAGGGCCCGGACTGCGACGTCGCGGTCGACCCGATCGACGGCACCACGCTGATGGCGAAGGGCATGCCGAACGCGCTGGCCGTGCTCGCGGTCGCCGAGCGGGGCGCCATGTTCGACCCGTCCGCCGTGTTCTACATGGAGAAGCTGGCCGTCGGCCCGGACGCGGCCGACGTCATCGACATCACCGCCCCCATCGCGGAGAACATCCGCCGGGTCGCGAAGGCCAAGCACAGCGACGTGTCCGACGTGACGGTCTGCATCCTCGACCGGCCGCGGCACGAGCAGATCGTCAGCGAGGTGCGTTCCGCGGGCGCCCGGATCCACTTCATCTCCGACGGCGACGTCGCGGGCGCGATCTCCGCTGCCCGCCCGAACACCGGCGTGGACATGCTGATCGGCATCGGCGGCACGCCCGAGGGCATCATCGCGGCGGCGGCGCTCAAGTGCGTCGGTGGCGCCATCCAGGCCCGCCTGTGGCCCAAGGACGACGCCGAGCGCGAGCGGGCCATCGCGGCGGGCCACGACCTCGACCGCGTGCTCATGACGGACGACCTCGTGAGCGGCGACAACGTCTTCTTCTGCGCGACCGGCGTCACGGACGGTGACCTCGTCCGCGGTGTGCACTACCGCGCGGGCGGGTGCACGACGCAGTCGATCGTCATGCGGTCGAAGTCCGGAACCGTGCGCATGATCGACGGTTTCCACCGGTTGACGAAGCTGCGCGAGTACGCCTCGGTCGACTTCGACCGTCCGGAGGACGCACTCCCTCCTCTGCCGTAGTCCTGTGAACAGTTAACGCACCGTCACCGTCCGAGTGGGGCTGGTCACACTGTGACCTTTGTCCATAGTTTCCGAACCGACCCCGGCATCCCTGCGCCGGGGAAGGAAAGGAACGGAAACGATGAGGGCACGTTCCCTGTTCACCGCATTCGTCGTGGCCGCGGGCGCCCTGCTCGCCTCGGCTGCCGCGGCTTCAGCGGCTCCTAGCGACCAGCCGGACGGCGACATCACGCCGTACATCGTCGGCGGGCGCAACGCCACGCAGGTCTACTCGTTCATGGTGTCCCTGCAGAGCACCGCGGGCAGCCACTTCTGCGGCGGCTCGCTGATCAAGGCCAACTGGGTCGTCACGGCCAAGCACTGCGTGCAAGGCCGTTCGCCGGCTTCGGTCCGGGCGCGGATCGGCACGACCAACCGCACCACCGGCGGCACCGTCGCCACGGGCGCGCAGATCGTCGTCCACCCGTCGGCGGACCTGGCGCTGGTGCGTCTGTCCACTTCGGTCGCCAACGCGCCGATCAGGCTCGCGGCGGAATCGGGCCCGGTCAACACCGCGACCCGGATCATCGGCTGGGGCCAGACCTGCCCGTCGCCGGGTGGCTGTGGCGCTCCGACGATCCTGCAGGAGCTCGACACGTCGATCGTGGCCGACAGCCGTTGCGGCGGCATCCGCGCGGCCACTGAGATCTGCACCAACAACACCGGCGGCAACAAGGGCGCCTGCTACGGCGACTCCGGTGGCCCGCAGGTCAAGTCCGTTGGTGGCGCGTGGCAGCTGATCGGTGCCACCAGCCGCAGCGGCGGCGGCTCCGTCTGCGCGACCGCGCCGTCGATCTACGTCGACGTCCCCGCGTTCCGCTCGTGGATCGCCACGTACGCAGGCGCTGTGTAGCTCCTCCGCACGTCTGGGCCCGTCTCCCGATCGTTATGGGAGGCGGGCCCTCTTGCTGCAACCTGTCGATCTCCCCGGTCGTCTATGTCGGCAAGGGATGCAACAGGGGGTGCGCGATGGGGAAACTGCTACTGGTGGTCGCGTTGTTGTCGGTGGCGGGGTGCACGCAGCAGGTGGTTCACGCGGACACGCAACCGCCGACTTCTTCAACTTCTTCAGCGGCGCCATCGTCTTCATCAGCGGCGCCGTCGGTCGAACCGTCGACCACCACGCCGCCGCCTCCTCCCCCGCCACCGCCGCCCACACCGTGCGACATCACCGACGGCGCGTGTGTGCAGCTCTCGACCAACCAGACGTGGCTCCTGCGCGGCAACAAGATCGCGCACGGCCCGTTCCCGATCACGTCGGGCATGCCGGGCTACAACACGCCGATCGGCAAGTTCCCGGTGCTGCGCAAGGTGAAGGACGAGTGGAGCAAGCCGTACAACGGCCCGATGCCCTACTCGACGTACTTCACGCACAGCGGCATCGCGTTCCACGAGGGCAGCCTGACCCAGCCGTCGCACGGCTGCATCCACCTGGCGCGCGGCGCGGCAGCGACGTACTTCAGCGAACTCTCGATTGGCGAGACGGTTCAAGTTGTGGCGTAGTGGTTACCCCACGTGTTGAGGGGTGATTCGGATGCGAATACTCGCAGTCGCGGTGCTCTTCCTCCTCGGCATGGCCGTACCGGCTCAGGCCGCGGCGGGATGCACCGTCTACAACGGAGCGTGTCTGCAGAAGTCCACCAACACAGCGTGGTTGGTGTTCAACGGCAAGACCAGCTACGGACCCGTTCCGATCAGTCACGGCAGGCCCGGCTACGAGACGCCCGTCGGGATGTTCTCGGTGCTGCGCAAGGTGAAGAACGACTGGAGCATTCCGTACAACGCTCCGATGCCGAACTCCGTGTACTTCACGTCGTCCGGCATCGCGTTCCACATGGATGACGTCAACGTGCCCTCGCACGGATGCATCCACCTGCAGCCCGAGCCGTCACTCGTGTTCTACGACAACCTGATGATCGGCGAGCAGGTCCAGGTGCTCCCGTAGGTAGAGCCTTCCGAGGTCGATGAGGAACTGTCCCAGCTCCTGATAGCGCTCCGCGCGTTCGGGAGCTGGGACCAGTCCGCACGTGCCCAGCAAGTGCTTGGCCAGCAACGGTCCCAGCTCCGGGATGTCCTTGCGCACCTCCTGCGACAGCCGTTGCAGGCTCAGCCGCAGCAGGTCGTCGGTCAGCACGTCACCGGCCACGGCCGCATCCCCTCCTTCTCACGCCCCACCAAGTTGTTGCCACGTCAAGGATGCCTCGGAGGCACCACACCGGCGCCACACAACGTCTCCTGGAAGCCGTCAAGTCCGGGTTTCTGTCAGACGATCGACAGCAAGTCCGGTCCCGGAAATTTCCGCCCGTCTCAACAGCGACGTCGAAACCGGCTTCGCCATACCTTCGGCACGTGGTTTCACTGTCGCGCCCGGCCTCGGTGGCCGTGTCAATCGTCCTGCTCGTCAGCACAGCAACTCCCGCTACCGCGACACCGGATGGCCTCAAGGTCACCGCGGTGTCCCACACGAGCGTGACGCTCGCGTGGAACGCGTGGGCGGGCGATGTCTTCTCCTACGAACTGGTCCTACCCGACCGCGTGTTCCGGATCGTGCCCGGCGACAGAACGTCCAAAACGGTGGACAACCTGGTGCCCGGCACCGAGTACCGGTGGCGGATCGCGGCGCGGGACCAGGACATGCGCCTGTCGGCGTTGAGCGACGAGGTGGTCGTCAAGACGCCGCAGTACCCGGCGGACTCCGAGAAGCCGGGGGCGCCGTCGAATCCGCGCGTTGCGAAGAGCAGTGCGAACAGCATCTCGTTGGTGTGGAACGCATCCACCGACAATGTCGGTGTCGCGTCGTACGATGTGTTCGACGGCGACAAGAAGGTCACCACCGTTCCCGGCACGGCGGCGGCCGTCAACGGGCTGCGCGCGTACAGCCCGCACGAGTTCACAGTCGTGGCGAAGGACTTCGCTGGAAACCGTTCCGCCGCAAGCGATCCGGTGGCGGCACGGACGCGCGTCGGCGCGGATCCGGTCGGTGAGGCGCGCACGGTCGCCACGAGCGACGACATCCCGTGGGGGCTGACGTTCCTGCCGGACCGGTCGGCGCTGTTCTCCGAGCGGGACACGTTCCGGATCTACCACGTGTCCGGCGGCAGGAAGACGCTGGCCGCGACGGTGCCGGACACGCACAGCCTGCGCGGCGAGGACGGCGTGCTCGGGCTGGCCGTGTCACCGGACTTCGTGCGTGACCGGTGGGTGTACGTGTTCCACACCAGGGAGAACGACGGCCGGATCGTGCGGGTGAAGTTCGTCGACGGCACGCTCGACTTCACGCGGGCGGAGACCGTGCTGGCCGGCATCCCGCGTGCGAAGAAGCACCTCGGCGGCCGGTTGCGGTTCGGGCCGGACGGCAAGCTGTACGTCAGCACCGGCGAGTTGCAGCGCGGCGAGCTGGCGCAGGACCTGTCGACGTTGGCGGGCAAGATTCTGCGGATCAACCCGGACGGCTCGGTGCCGTCGGACAACCCGTTCCCCGGCAGCGCGATCTACAGCTACGGGCACCGCAACCCGCAGGGGCTCGCGTTCGACTCGCGCGGGCGGCTGTGGGTGGCCGAGTTCGGGCACTTCGAGGTCGACGAGATCAACCTGGTGAAGCCCGGCGGCAACTACGGCTGGCCGTACTGCGAGGGGCCGTGCGGGCGGTTCGTCGACCCGGTGCGCACGTTCCGCACGTTCGACGCGTCACCGGCCGGGATCGCCATCGTCGACGACGTCATCTACCTGGCGGGTGCGCGCGGGAAGCGGTTGCACCGCATGGTGATCCGCGGTGACGCGACGAGCGAGCCGGAGCCGTTCTTCCGCGACCACTACGGCAGGCTGCGCACGGTCGAGGCCACCCCCGCCGGCAACATCTGGTTGACCAGCACGGGTGGCGACGACCTGCACGAGCCCGGTGGCGACGCGAACGTGATCGTCGAGGTCCGGTTGCGCTAGCCCGCGTTGCTCGAGTGCCCCGGGAACAGGTGCGCGTCGGGGTTGAGTGCGACGGCGATGTTGTTGACCGCCGTCGCCGCCTCGCCGAAACCGGTCGCGATGAGCTTCACCTTCCCGGGGTACTGGGCGACGTCGCCGGCCGCGTACACGCGGTCCAGCTTGGTCCTCATCGTGGTGTCGACGACGACCGCGCGGTGGTCCAGCTCCAGGCCCCACGACTCGATCGGCCCCAGGTCCGCGGTGAAACCCAATGCTGCCACCACGCTCTGCGCGGGCAGCACCTTCTGGTCACCGGACTTGAGCCGAAGCTCCACTTCGGACAGCGGCTCGCCACGCAGCTCCAGCACCTCGGCGTCGGTGATGATCTCGATGCCGAGCTCGCGCACCTTCGTGACCGTGCCCGCGTGCGCGCGGAAGGTCGCGCGGCGGTGCACGAGCGTGACGCTCGCCGCGATCGGGTGCAGCGCGAGGGCCCAGTCGAACGCCGAGTCGCCGCCGCCGACGATGACGACGTGCTGGTCGGTGTGTTCGGCGAGCACGGGCACGAAGTGCACCATGCCGCGGCCGAGCCAGCCGTCGCCCGCGGGGAGCGGCCTCGGGTTGAACTCGCCCATGCCTGCGGTGATCAGCACGGCGCCGGTGTTGACGACGCCGCCGTCCGCGAGACCGACGGCCAGACGTCCGTCCTCCAGTGTGGACAGCGTGCGCGCCTGCTGGCCGAGCAGGTACAGCGGTTTGTACTGCCCCGCCTGTTCGACGAGTCCGTTCACGAGGTCGCGGCCGCGCACGGCGGGGAAGCCGGCCACGTCGAAGATCATTTTTTCCGGGTACATCGCGGTCACCTGGCCGCCCGGTTCGGGCAAGGCGTCTACCAGTGCGACGGTCAGTTCCCGGAACCCCGCGTAGTAGGCGGCGAACAACCCCGTGGGTCCAGCGCCCACGATGAGGAGGTCGACGTCACGCTCCATGAGTTGAGCCCTTCTGCCAGTGGTGGGTGGCAGTGCTGAGATCGACCATAGAGACTCGGGAGCATGTCTGAACAGGAGTACCGCGTCGAGCACGACACCATGGGCGAGGTCAGGGTGCCGATCGACGCGTTGTGGCGGGCGCAGACGCAGCGCGCGGTGGAGAACTTCCCGATTTCCGGTCGTGGCCTCGAACGGTCCCAGATCCGCGCGCTCGGCCTGCTCAAAGCGGCTGCCGCGCGGGTGAACGCCCGGCTGGGCGTGCTGGACGAAGACGTGGCGCAAGCGATTGCGTCCGCAGCCGACGAGGTCGCCGACGGCAAGCACGACGCGCATTTCCCAGTTGACGTGTTCCAGACGGGCTCGGGCACGTCGTCGAACATGAACGCCAACGAGGTCATCGCGACGCTCGCCACCCGGTCGCTCGGCCGTGACGTGCACCCGAACGACCACGTGAACGCCTCGCAGTCGTCCAACGACACCTTCCCGACGACCCTGCGCGTCGCCGCGACCGAGGCCGTCGCGAAGGACGTGATCCCCGCGCTGGAGCACCTCGCGGGCGTGCTGGAGTCACGGGCGGCCTCGTGGTCGGCGCTGGTCAAGTCCGGTCGCACGCACCTGATGGACGCCGTGCCGATCACGCTGGGCCAGGAAGCGGGCGCGTGGGCCACGCAGGTCCGGTACGGCGTCGCGCGGCTCGAGTCGTCGCTCCCCCGGCTCGCCGAGCTGCCCATCGGCGGCACCGCGGTCGGCAGCGGCCTGAACGCGCCTGCCGAGTTCGGCGCGGCGGTGTCGGCCGAGCTGGCGTCGGTGACCGGGCTGCCGCTGACGGAGGCCGCGGACCACTTCGAGGCGCAGGCGACGCAGGACGGCGTCGTCGAGATCTCCGGCCAGCTGCGCGCGACCGCCGTGGGCCTGTTCAAGATCGCGAACGACCTGCGCTGGCTGGGGTCCGGCCCGCGCACGGGGCTCGGCGAGCTGTCACTGCCGGACCTCCAGCCGGGTTCGTCGATCATGCCGGGCAAGGTGAACCCGGTGATCTCCGAGGCGACGATGATGGTCGTGGCCCAGGTGATCGGCAACGACGCGGCCGTCGCGTTCGCCGGTTCGCAGGGCAACTTCCAGCTCAACGTCATGCTGCCGGTGATCGCGCGCAACGTCCTCGAGTCGTCGCGCCTGCTCTCCGCCGTGGCGCGGCTGCTGGCGGACAAGGTGCTCGTCGGCGCCGAGCCGCAGGTTGAGCAGATGCGCGAGTACGCCGAGTCGTCGCCGTCGATCGTGACGCCGCTGAACCGCTACCTCGGCTACGAGGAGGCCGCGTCGATCGCCAAGCAGTCCCTGAAGGAGCGCAAGACGATCCGCGCGGTCGTCCTCGAGCGCGGCCACGTTCCCGGCAAGCTCACCGAGGAGCAGCTCGACACCGCGCTCGACGTTCTGCGGATGGCGAACGGCGGCCGCTGAAATCTTTGGCGTGAACGGGCCGTTCACTGCACAGCACCGGCGGAGATGTCGGTGCTGTGTGGCAACGTTGTTTCTGGGGTGTCCCCCTCAAGGGGACCCCTGCTCAAGTTTGCGCTGCGGCCTCTGCGCAGGCCGATGACGCAGCCGAGGCCGACCGTGAGCGCGCCGAGCACGGACACGAGTGTCAGCTGTTGCGCGCCGAGCGCCACCGAGGTGACCAGCCCGGACACCGGCATCATGCCGATCAGCACACCGGCCCGGTCCGGCCCGAGCGTGTTGACCGAGAAGTACCAGAGGCCGAACGCCACGGCCGTCAGCAACGTGCCCAGCAGGATCAGCGCCACGAGCTGACGGGTGTCCGGCATCCGCCAGCCGCCGACGAACGTGCCGGCCACCGCACCGATCACCGCCGCCAGCAGGCACGTCCACGTCGACACGGCCAGCACCCCGAGCCGCCGCACGACGCCCACCGCGAACACGGTGAACGACACCTCACCGGCCATCGTCAGCAGGGCGAGCGCCAGCCCCGGCCCGTGCCACGCGCCACCACCGGACAGCACGACGACACCCGCGCCGACCACCACGGCCCCCACGACCGCGGCCGCCGAACGCCGTGCCGCGAGCAGTGCCAGCGCGATCGGGCTCGCGCCGAGCACGGCCGCGACGAAGCCCGGCTCCGCGTAGCGCTGCGCGGCCAGGATCACCGCGTTGAACCCGAGCATGCCGGTCGCCACCAGCCCAAGCAGCGCGGGCATGTCCCGCAAGGCCGGCAGCGGCAGGCGCTTGCCGCTCACGAGCACGACCAGCAACAACACCGCAGCGCCGAGCGCGTACCGCATCGCCTGGCCGGTCAGCAGCGGGTAGCCCTCCAGCATCCCCGTGACCGGCACCGACGCCCCGACGATCGTCGCCGCCCCCGCTCCCGCAACCACCCCTAGTCTCATGCGAACAGCCTCAACTCAATGTGGTCCAGGTTTAAGCTCCACTTCGATGGAGACGAACTGGACCACTTTCCGCGAGCTGCTGCTGCCTGAGCACGGCAGGCGGCGCGGTGTGGAGGCGGAGCTGCGGCGGGCCATCCGCGAGGGCAGGCTCACGCCCGGCACCCGGCTGCCGTCCAGCCGCGACCTCGCGCAGCAGCTCGGCATCGCTCGCGGCACCGTGACGTCCGCCTACGCGCAGCTCGTCGGCGAGGGCTACCTGACCGCGCGCCGCGGTTCCGGCACGACCGTCGCACCGCTCGGCCCGGAAACGGCCGAGCGCACGCCGGAGCCGCCCGAGCGGTGGCGCTACAACCTCCGCCCCGGCCTGCCCGCGCTCAGCGCGTTCCCGCGCGCCGAGTGGCTCGCCGCGCACCGCGCCGCGCTGACCGAGCTGCCGGACGACGACCTCGCCTACCCCGACCCGGCCGGGTACGCGGGGCTGCGCGGCGAGCTCGCCGACTACCTCGCCCGCGTCCGCGCCGTCACCGCACGGGACATCGTGATCACCAACGGCTCGGCCGACGCGCTCTCGCTGCTCGCGCGCGTGCTGCGCGGCAGCATCGCGGTCGAGGAGCCGAGTCACTTCGGCGCGGTGGGCATGCTGGCGTCGCACGGACTGCGCATCGTGCCGATCCCGGTCGACGACAACGGCATCCGCGTCGACCTGCTGTCCACAACGGACTGCTCGGCCGTGCTGGTGACGTCCGCGCACCAGTTCCCGCTCGGTGTGGTGCTGCACCCCGAACGCAGGCGCGCGCTCGTCAAATGGGCACAGGCGCGCGACGCGGTGATCATCGAGGACGACTACGACGCCGAGCACCGCTACGACCGGCCCGCGCTCGGCGCGCTGCAGTCACTCGCCCCCGAGCACGTCGTGTACCAGGGCAGCACCAGCAAGGTGCTGGCACCGGCGATGCGGCTCGGCTGGCTCGTCGTACCGGAACGGCTGCGCGACGCGGTCGTGGACCGCAAGCGCCTCGACGACCTGGGCAGTGCCACCATTCCCCAGGCCGCGCTGGCGCATCTGCTGCGCACCGGCGGCTATGACCGGCACCTGCGGCGCACGCGCACGTTGTACCGCAAGCGTCGGGACGCTTTGTTGGACTCCTTCGCCGAACACCTCCCTTCGTGGCAACCGATCGGCGTCGCCGCCGGGCTGCACGTGGTGATGCGGCTGCCCGACGGTATCGACGACGTTGCCCTGCAACAAGAATTGGCGGGCAAGGGCATCAACGTGATGGCCCTCACCAACTACTACCAGGGCACACCGACATTTCCGGGCCTCGTCCTCGGGTACGCGGCGCTGTCCCCGGACCGCCTGCGCGAGGCGGTCCGGGAGATCGCTCAGTCGAGGTTCGTGCAGGTGGCCTGAGCCGCGAGCGAGCAGTACCGCAGCGACTGGGTGCCGTGGCGGTACAGCAACGCCATCTCGCCGGTGCGGCGGAAGATCAGCGCCGGGTCCGACGTGGTCTCCGTGTCACCGGTCTCGATCTCGGTCCACGGGCCGAACTCGCCCGAGCCGGGAGCGGCCTGCGTGGTGCGTTCCCACTTGCCGTTGAACTTCCGCGCGACGATCGTGACCTTGCCGTCGGCATCGCGCGCGAGGGCCGGTGACGACGTGTTGTAGTAGCCGAGCTGGTTCCACGACCGGCCGGCGCCCGCGACGATGACGTGGCCCTGCTGGGACTGACCCGCGACCCACACCTGACCGGCGCCATCGGCGACAGCCGTGACGCCGTCGCTGTACAACAGGATTCCGTTGCCGAACTGCTGGAACTCACCGAGCCCGGATGCCGTGTGCGTGACCTCGAACAGCTCGCCGCGGGTGTTGCGCACGAACAGGTTCACCGAGCTGTCGGTCTGCTTGCCGATCGTCGCGTAGCCGCTCAGGTCGGTGCCGCCGAGTGCGCGCCACGGCAACGTGCCCTCGCGCAGCCAGAGCTGGCCGTCGACAACTCCGTACAGCGCAACGGTTCCGTTCGCGCGGCGGTGCACCGCGGGCGCGTGCGACAGGTAGCCCGCGTGCTCCTGGCGCTGCTGCCACTGACCATCCGCGGACCACCGGTTGGCCGACGCGCCGAAGCGCTCGGTGCCGTACACCTCGGCGACGCCCGTGCTGGACACGTGCGGCCGCAACACGTTCCCGTACACCTGGCCCGGCGCGGTGGTGGAGCGGAAGCTCGCCGGATCGGTCATCGTCCCGTGCACCAGGGAGTCGTTCTTGACCTGGAACGTGTGCAGCACACCGAGATCGGAGTCGACGACCGCGGGCGGGTAGGTGGACCCGCTCAGCCCGTGCTCCTCGGGCGAGCGCATCGTCTTCGAGCGGCAGTTCCACGTGTTCGCGCCGATGTCGCGCAGACCTGCCCAGTCACGGCCGGCCAGCCGCCCGGTGTCCGCCACCCACCGGTTGCTCGCCTCGTCGTAGCCGTACCAGAGGAGATCACCGTTGTAGCGGTTCACGCCGTAGAGGACGTCGCCGCCCATGGAGAACATCTTCTCGAACATCTGCCAGCCCTGGCCTGAGCTCGTGTTCTCGCGGATCCAGCGCTGCGAACCCTGGTGGTACCGGAAGCGCGTCATGGCGCCGTCCGAGCGCCTCGCCTGCAGCACACCGGGACCGGCCGCGGTGATCATGTCGTACTGGCCCCAGCCGGTGGCCAGCACGCGGCCGCTCTCGGGGTGCCAGCCCTGGTGCGCCTCGTCGAAGTACCACCAGCGCAGGTCGCCCTGCTGGTCGATCGTGAAGAGCGCGCCTTCGGAGTCGAACGTGATCCGGTTGCGGTAGGCCGCCGACGTGTAGAGCTGCCAGTCCGAGCCGATCACGTCGTACTGGCCGCCGTGCGGCAGCTGCCGGAACTCCCTGCCGTTGAAGGAGAACTTCCGCAGCTCGCCGGAGTCGGTGATGTTGTGGACGGATCCGCCGCGCCCGACCAGCGTGCGACCGGACCAGCCGGTGCCGATCCGGGTCGGTTGCGGGCCGTACCAGGCGAAGCCGCCGTTGGCCGGGTCGCCGTGGGCGAACACCCAGTACTCGCCGTTCTGCCGAACGGTGTGGATCCAGCCCTCCGACGCGCACGACACCGTCGGTGACTCCGACGTCGCCACCGCCGCCGGAGCGGTGATCGCAGTGGCCGCCGCCGCCACTGCGAGCACAACGGGAACATGTCTCAGTCTCATCGAACCCCCAGTTGGTCGTGGCGCAATTGTGCCGGGAGGGTCTGACAGTTCTACTGCCGTTCGGTCGAACGGCCCCCGGACCGCCGAAGCGGTCCGGGGAGTCGATCAGCCGACCTTGCCGCCGACGTAGCCGGACGCGGTGCGCTTGTAGACGTGGCTGGCGTTCGCCGAGTCGCGGAACGTGATCACCAGCTGGCCGGTCGCCACCGAGCGCACGATGGCGGGCGCCGACGAGTAGCCGCCACCGACCGGGACCCACGGTCCGAACGCGGTGCCATTGGGCTCGAGCTGCGTGCTCACGACCACCTGGCCACCACTCGCGCGGCGCACGATGTCGACCCGGCCGTCCGGGCCGGCCGCGGCCGCCGCGGCGTTGCCGTACGACGGGTCCGGGCCCGCCACGGTCGTCCACTCCTGCGAGCCGGAACCGCCGATGCGCCGCGTGACCAGGGTCTTCTCCACGACGTCCGTGTAGGTCACCCGGACCGTGCCGTCGGCGTCGAGCGACAGCGCCGGGTCCAGCCCGGCCGGCCCGTTGAGGGGCTGCGCGTCGCTGAGCCGGCCGTGGTCGTCGGTGAACATGACCGGCTCGGTCGTGGTCCGGTCGTTGACGACGAGCACCACGACACCGTCGGCGCGCGTGATGGCGGTGAGGCCCCAGTTGCCGATGTTGGTGTCCTTGCGCCGCCACGGGCCCTCGCCGTAGCGGTACCAGAGATCGCCTTCGGCGGAGAAGTACGAGTAGCCGACCTGGGTGACCACCGGCAGTTCGTTGGCGCGGCCACCGAGCTCCGTCGCCGGGGAGACCACGCCGTTGTCGCCGACGGTGAACGCCCGCGCGCCGTCGAGGTGTTCCGCGGTGATCTGGACGCCACCGTTGACGGGCAGTGCCGAGATGTCCATGACGTACTGGCCCTCACCGACGGCGCGGGAGCTCCACGAGCCCTCGGCGTCCTCGGTCAGGAAGCGGATGGTGCCGTTGTCCTGGCGGTGCGCGATCCGGAGCTTGCCGCCCGACTCGACGATGGCGCTCGGCGCGTTGGACGTGATGCCGTTGCTCGGCGTGGACGGGCCGCGCTCGGGAACACGCGTGCACGTGTCAGGAGCGACGACCGTGTCGATGTCCTTGGCCCAGCCGGAACCGGCGACGTTGCCCGGCGGGTAGGTGTGGGTGTCGTCGTTCCCCGAGGTGTCCCGCTGCCAGTTCAGGTCGTCGTGGACCCAGTTCACGCCGAAGAAGATGCCGCCACCGGCACCGGCGAGCTTGCTGTAGGACGGCCACCCCGGCGTGTCGCTCTGCACCGCCTCGTAGAGCCGGTTGGAGTCCCGGTGGTAGCGGAAGCGGTCCAGGTAGCTGTTGGCACGCGCGTAGATCGTGCCCGGCCCGGACGCCGCGATCAGGTTGTACCCTCCCCAGCCCTGCGCGATCACCTCTGACCGCAGCTCGTTGCCGACCACGAAGGACCGGCTGAGCCTGCCCTGGTCGTCGATCGAGTAGAAGTCGCCGAGCGAGTCGACGGTGATCTTGTTGCGGTGCTCGGCGGTCGCGAACCGGCCCCAGCCGCGCCCGATCACGTCGTAGGCGCCACCGCGGTCCCAGCCGTCTCCGTTCCACCGGAAGCGGCGGACGTCACCGCTCGCCGTGATGCTGTAGACGTAGCCGAACTGACCGGCCAGCGTGCGGCCGCCCGCCCAGTCGGTGCCGATGTGTCTCGCGCCCGCCCACGCGTACCCGCCCGCCGCGGGATTCGCGTGCTCGTAGAGCCACAGGTTGCCGTTCGGCTGCACCGTGAAGATGCGCGCCTTCGACTCGCAGCGCACCTCCTGGTCGGCGGCGGCGGGCGAGCTGGTGACCACGGCGAGTGATGCGGACAGGCTTATCACGGCCAGCGCGGAGCCGGCCGCCCCCAGTTTCCTCATGGTTCCCCTCAGAACTGTTCGGTAGGCGACATTCTGCCTGCTCATGTCCACAGTGGAACCGGGTTTGTCTGCTTCATCTCACGGCGTAACGCCCGAGGTCCGGCTCCGGTCGAGAGCATGGCAGATGGCACCGACAATCCCGCTCGGACCGAAAATTGTCAGGGGTCGGGTGCACCATGGATCCGTGCTCCTCTCCGAGGTCGTAGCCACATCTGTCGCGGTCGCCGCGACGCGGTCCCGCCTGGCCAAGGTCAAGGCGTTGTCCGCGTTGCTGCGCTCGGCAACCCCCGAGGTTGTCGAAGCCGTGGTGTCCTTTCTGATCGGCGTGCCGAAACAGGGCCGCATCGGCGCCGGCTGGCGCACGGTGTTCGAGCTGTCTGTCGGTCCCGTCGGCAGATCGGCGCTCACGGTCGCAGAGGTCGACGCCGCTCTGGCGGCGGTGGCAGCCACGAGCGGCAAGGGGTCGGCGCAGCGGAGGACCGATCTACTGGTCGACCTGTTCAGCCGGGCCACCGAGGCCGAACAGGACTTCCTGCGCAGGCTCCTGACCGGCGAACTGCGACAGGGCGCGTTGGAGGGAGTCATGCTGGACGCCATCGCGGCGGCCACCGAGGTACCCGGTGAGACCGTGCGCAGGGCGTTCATGCTGTCCGGCCGTCTACCTCAGACGGCCGTGGCGGCGCTGGCCGGCGGCGCGTCGGCGTTGGAGGCGTTCCAGCTGGAGGTCGGGCGACCGGTCCGCCCGATGCTCGCCTCCCCCGCCGAATCGCTGCCGGACGCGCTCGCCGAGCTCGGCAGCTGCGTGGTCGAGCACAAGCTCGACGGAGCCCGCATCCAGGTGCACAGATCGGGCGACGTCGTGCGCGTGTTCACCCGCACGCTGCGCGAGATCACGAAGACCGTGCCGGAGCTGGTCGACCTGGTCCGCGGACTGCCCTGCCAGTCCGTGGTCCTGGACGGCGAGACGCTGGCGCTCACCGACGAAGGGAGACCCCGTCCGTTCCAGGAGACGATGAGCAGGTTCGGAGCGCAGGACGCCCGCGAACTGCTGCTGAAACCGTTCTTCTTCGACTGCCTGCACCTCGACGGCGTCGACCTGCTGGACGTGCCCCTGCGCGACCGGCTCGCGGCGCTGCGGCGGGTGGCCGGTGAGCACGTCATCCCAGGCGCGCTCGACCCGTCGCCCGCTGAGGCCGAGGCGGTCGTGGCCGCCGCGATGTCGTCGGGCCACGAGGGCGTCATGGTCAAGGCGCTCGACTCGCTCTACGCGGCCGGGCGACGCGGCAAGGCGTGGCAGAAGGTCAAACCGGTCCACACGCTCGACCTGGTCGTCATCGGCGTCGAACGGGGCAGCGGCCGCCGCAGGGGCTGGCTCTCGAACCTGCACCTGGGGGCCCGCGACCCGGACGGCGGGCCGCCGGTCATGGTCGGCAAGACCTTCAAGGGCCTCACCGACGAGCTGCTGACCTGGCAGACCCGCGAACTGCAGGCCATCGCCACCTCGACTGACGACTGGGTGGTGCACGTGCGCCCCGAGCTGGTCATCGAGATCGAGCTCGACGGCGTGCAGGTCAGCACGCGCTATCCGGGTGGCGTCGCGCTCCGGTTCGCGCGGGTGGTCCGGTACCGGCCGGACAAGGACGCCTCCGAGGCGACGACCATCGAGGAGGTGCGCGGGCTCCTACCCGGCCATACCATTCGTGAGTGATCTGTATCACACGCGGTGATGGCAACCTCTTCTACGACTACAGGACGACGACGTGCGCATGCGCCGTCCCCTGACGTCGAACCGGAAGTGGGAAGCCATGTCACAACCGAAAAGACCGCCGCAACCATTCGAGGACATCGTCAAGGTCGCGGAGACCAAGCTGGGTGAGGCGCCGGAGAGCTTCGAACTGGTGCAGGACTACCTGCGCCGCTTCGGGTACCTGACCGAGAACCCGCAGTCAGAGGAAGCAGCGGTCGCCGGAACGCTGGACCTCGACACCTCCAGCGCGCTCGCGAGCTACCAGGCCTTCCACGGGCTCCCGGCGACCGGAATCTTCGACGAGGCCACGCGGGAGATGATGACCCGCTCGCGATGTCTGCTGCCGGACCCGCAGCTCGTGGGGCCGACGTTCTCGACGACCTGCGCGTGGAACAGGACCGCGTTCACCTACGCGTTCGACGCGGGCACGAACGACATCGCCGGTGACGCCGAGCGGCAGGCGGTCCGCAACGCCTTCATCACGTGGTCGGCGGCGGCGCCGGTCGCGTTCCGGGAGGTGGCCACGAACCAGAGCCCGGACGTCCTGATCCGCTGGGGCAACGCGGCTTGCGGCGACGCCAACATGACCGGTGGCGTGCTGGCGCACGCCGACTACCCGCCGGGCTGCGGCTTCTTCGGCAACGCGTTGCCGCGGCCGCTGCACTTCGACGACCAGGAGCACGCCTGGGTCATCGGTGCGGTGGCCAGCTCCTACGACGTCGAAACGGTGGCGTTGCACGAGATCGGGCACATCCTCGGGCTGCAGCACTCGAGTGTCAGCGGCGCGGTGATGGCCTCGTCGGTCTCGGCCAACACGACGATCCGGGCGCTGACCAACGACGACATCGAAGGCATCCGGAAGCTGTACCCGCCGACGGGGCCGATCTTCGTCAAGCACAGCGGGAAGTGCCTGGACGTCGAGGGCGTCTCGACGGCCAACGGCGCGGACCTGCACCAGTGGGACTACTGGGGAGGCAACAACCAGATATTCAAGATCGAGTGGATGGAGACGGGTCACTACCGGCTCATCGCCCAGCACAGCAACAAGGTCGTGGACATCGAGGGGCAGTCCACGGCCAACGGCGCGCAAGTGCACCAGTGGGACTGGTGGGGCGGTAACAACCAGCGGTTCCGGCTCGATCCCGTCGGCCACGGCTACTACCGGATCGTGGCGAAGCACAGCAACCGGGTGCTCGACGTCTCCGGCATCTCGCAGAACTCGGGCGCCAAGGTCGTGCAGTGGGACTGGTGGGGCGGCGACAACCAGCGCTGGCGCGTCGGCCCCGCACCGATCACGGCGCGGCACAGCGGCAAGGTCGTCGACGTCTCGGGGATCTCGCTGGCCGCGGGTGCGCCGGTGATCCAGTGGCAGTACTGGGGCGGCGGCAACCAGCGGCTGCGGCTCGACCCGGTCGGTGGCGGCTACTACCGGATCATGGTCGAGCACAGCGGGATGTGCCTGGACGTCGAGGGAATCTCGACCGCACAGGGCGCGCGCATCATCCAGTGGCCGTACTGGGGTGGCGACAACCAGAAGTGGAAGCCCGAAGGAGTCGGCGACGGCTACGTGAAGTTCGTGGCGAAGCACAGCGGCATGTGCCTCGACGTGTTCGGCGCGTCCGCGGACAACGGTGCTCAGCTGATCCAGTGGCCCTACTGGGGCGGTAACAACCAGAAGTGGAGGCTGTGACTGAACCTCACCAGCGGTCAGCGAACCCTTCTGCCGCGCAGGATCACGGCGACGGGGTGCGCGAGCTGGTCGAGGTCCAGGCGCGGATCTTCGCGGTACACCACGGCGTCCGCGGGAGCGCCGAGCTCGAGGCCGCCCAGGCCGAGGTAGGCGCGGGCCTCCCACGAGGCGGCACCGATGGCGTCGTGGGGACGCATACCCGCGCCGGCCAGCGCGCGCACCTCGTCGAGGACGCGGCCGTGCGGAACGGAGTCCGTCCCCGCGAGCACGCGGACGCCGGCCTCGGACGCGGCGGCCACCAGGTCGCCGTGCACCGAGGCACCGCCGAGGAGCCACTCCTTGACCGGGCTGTCGGGTCGCGAGTGGACGGTCGGCAGCATCGACTGGAACGCGGACAGGGTCGGCGTGAGCGCCGTGCCCTGCTCCGCCATGCGCGTCAGCAGGCCGGGGTCGAGGCACATGCCGTGCTCGACGGAGTCCACTCCGGCGGTCACGGCGGCGACGCCGCCCAGCGCGTGCTGGGTGTGGACGGCGACCCGGCCGCCAACGGCGTGCACGGCGTCGACCACGGCGGTGAGCACCTCGACGGGTACGGGATCGTCGCCGACGCTCCAGTCGGCGATGATCTTCGCCCACCCGGTGCGCGCGGCCTGCGCGGCAGCGATCGCCGGGAGTGCGGCGTGGTCGGCGCGACGGCCCCAGCCGTCGAAGAACTGGCCGTGCTGGGCCAGCCACGGGCCCGCGTGCCAGGCCCGAGGCAGGTCCGGATCGGTGCCGAACCAGTCGGGCGGCTCACCGGCGAGGCCGGGTGAGCGGACGGCGGTCACACCCGCGTCGACGTGCTGGTTCAGATGCGAGCGGAGGAGCTGCTCGTCGAGCGGGTCGCCGGGCTTCTCGGCACCGGGGTGCGTGTGCGCGTCGACCAGTCCCGGCAGCAGCCAACCCGAAGCGAGCTCGGCACCCCGCACGGGGTCGGTGGTCCACCGGTCGCCGTCGGCGTACAGGTCCACGTACTCGCCGTGCGGAAGGGCGTATCCGCGGACCCGGACGGTCATCGCGGCATCTTCAGGCGCTCGATGACGGCCGCGGCGGCCTCGTTGGACGCCGTGCAGGGGTTGGAGTACTCGTCCGGTTTCGGGTCGAGCACGGTCGCGAACACGGTGACGCCCTCGAAGTCGGCGGTGGCGACGTGCGTCGCGCAGACGTTGTCGTCGTCGTTCTTCTCGGTGGCCTCGAGCGAGGGATAACCGGAGATCGTCCCCGGCCGGAAGTACTTGAAGCCGTCCGCGGGACGTTGGTAGTGCGGGTAGAGGCCACTGCGGTTGTGCAGGAGCATGACCTCGATGACGGTGCCGCGTTCCCGGTCCGTCGGCCCCCACCAGCACCGAACCACGCCGTTCTCGACCGTGGCGGTGCCGGTGATGGAGAGATCGTGGTCCTCCAGCCAGGGCTGCCTGATGATCTCGCAGGGGTTCTTCGCGTAGGCACTGACCTTGAGCGCGGGCTCGGTGACCGGCGGTGGCTCCTTGACGCTCGTGCCCTTCCACCGGGATGTCGAGGTCGGAGCCGAGGACGGCGCCGGGGCCGCGGCGGGCGTGCCGCAACCGACGAGCACTGCGACGAGCAGCGCGAGGAGAACAGGCCGCACCGAAGAACCCCCATCGAACGGTCGGACGAGTCAGACCGTACCGAAGTTCTGCACCCACAGATGGCGATACCGCGCGGTCGACGAGGTCGCGTAGCCGACGCCGATCGACTTGAACCTGCAGTTCAGCATGTTCTTCCGGTGCCCGGTCGAGCTCATCCACCCGCGCACGACGGTCGCCGGGTCGGCCTGTCCCGCGGCGATGTTCTCGCCCTGCCCCGACCGGGACGGGTAGCCGGCGCGCGCGGTGCGGTCCCACGGGCTGCTGCCGTCGCGACCGGTGTGGCTGAAGTAGTCGTGGACACCCATGTCGACGGCGTGGCCCTGCGCGGCGGAGTCCAAAGCGGAATGGCGCGTCAGCGGGCCGCAGCCGGCTTTGGCGCGCTCGGCGTTGGTGAGCGCGACGACCTCGGCGCGGAAGTCGGCTGCGGCGACCGTGGTAGCGGTGGACAGCATCAGCGTCGTGCACACCAACGCGGCCAAAGTGGATCGAGACATGTGGTGCCTCCAGGGGTGACGGAGGCCCGCGGCGACGGTTGCCTGAAACCAGTTTGATTGACGTTCGGCAAAGGAATCCCTAGCCATCTGACGTGCCCGAACTGCGACAACGCTGTCAACAGGCGTAGTGTCGGGTACTCGTGCGGTTCATCGAAGGGCATCGCCCCACCAACGACCTGACCTACGACGACGTGTTCCTCGTCCCCGGCCGCAGCGCTGTGGAGTCCCGGTTCGACGTCGACCTCGCCACGTCCGACGGCACGGGCGCGACCATTCCGATCGTCGTCGCGAACATGACCGCGGTCGCCGGGCGGCGCATGGCAGAGACCGTCGCCAGGCGTGGCGGACTGGTCGTGCTTCCGCAGGACGTCGCACCCGAAGCGGTCGCGGAGATCGTCAGCTGGGTCAAGGCCCGGCACACCGTCTGGGACACCCCGCTGACGCTGCACGCGTCCGACGCCGTGGCCGACGCGTGGAACCTGCTGCACAAGCGGGCGCACGGCGCGGTCGTCGTCGTGGACGACGCGGGCAGGCCGACGGGCGTCGTCGACGAGGCCGCGTGCACGGGTGTCGACCGGTTCACGCGCATCGCGGACGTCGAGGACACGCACGTCCTCACGCTTCCACTCAGCACCCCGCCGCGCGAGGTGTTCGACCGGCTCCAGGGCAGCACCCAGCGGATCGCGCTCGGCGTTGACGACGAGGGGCGGCTCGCGGGTGTCCTCACCGCGATCGGGGCGCTCAGGGCCGACATCTACGCGCCGGCCACCGACGCGGACGCCCGCCTCAGGGTCGCGGCCGCGGTCGGCGTCAACGGCGACGTGGGCGGCAAGACGTCCGAGCTGCTCGCGGCGGGCGTGGACGTGCTGGTCGTGGACACCGCGCACGGCCACCAGGAGAAGATGATCTCCGCGCTGAAGGCCGTCAGGGACGCCGGTCCGCGCGTCCCGGTCGTCGCGGGCAACGTCGTGACGGCCGAGGGCGTCCGCGACCTGGTCGACGCGGGCGCGGACGTGATCAAGGTCGGTGTCGGGCCCGGCGCCATGTGCACGACGCGGATGATGACCGGTGTCGGCAGGCCGCAGTTCTCGGCGGTCGCCGAGTGCGCGCGGCAGGCTCGGCAGCTCGGCAAGCACGTGTGGGCGGACGGCGGCGTGCGGCACCCGCGCGACGTCGCGCTCGCACTCGCCGCCGGCGCGAGCAGCGTGATGGTCGGCAGCTGGTTCGCCGGCACCTACGAGTCGCCGGGCGACCTCCAGCGCGACGAGCGCGGAAACCTCTACAAGGAGTCGTTCGGCATGGCGTCCAAACGCGCTGTGACGGCGAGGACGCGCACGGACAATTCGTTCGACAGGGCCAAAAAGGGACTGTTCGAAGAAGGAATTTCGTCCAGCAGAATGTCGCTGGACCCGGTGCGCCCGAGCGTGGAGGATCTGCTCGACGCGATTACGTCCGGTGTGCGATCGGCGTGCACCTACGCGGGTGCGGTGAACCTCGAAGAGTTCCACGAACGTGCGGTGCTGGGTGTCCAGTCGGCCGCCGGATTCGCTGAAGGACGGCCGCTGCCAGGGGGATGGTGAGGGTGGACGAAGAAGCTGTACTGGTCGACAACCTGGTCAAGGTCTACAAACCTGGCCAGAAACCCGCCGTGGACGGGCTGAGTTTCAGCGTCCGCAGGGGCGAGGTGTTCGGGCTGCTCGGCCCGAACGGCGCGGGCAAGACGACGACGGTCGGCGTGCTGACCACGCGGGTGCGTCCGACGAGCGGCAAGGCGACGGTCGAGGGCGTTGACGTCGTCACGGACTCGCAGCGCGCCAGGCAGTTGCTGGCCGTCGTGCCGCAGCGCAACAACCTGGACCGCTCGCTGAACGCGCGACAGAACCTGTTGTTCCACGCGGCTTATCACGGTGTGGGGCGTGCGGAGCGCAACGCGCTGGCCGACGAGATCCTCGAACGGATGGGGCTCGCCGACCACAAGAAGGCGTTGGTGGACACGCTGTCCGGCGGTCAGGCACAGCGGTTGATGATCGCTCGCGCGCTGATGCACAAGCCGAAGGTGCTGTTCCTCGACGAACCGAGCACGGGCCTCGACCCGCAGGCGCGGTTGTTCGTGCACGAACGGGTCCAGGCGCTGCACGAGGAAGGCGTCACCGTCGTGCTCACCACGCACGACATGGACGAGGCCGCGAAGCTGTGCGACCGGGTCGGCATCGTCGACCACGGCAAGCTGCTCACGCTCGACACGCCGGAGGAGCTCACCAGGAGCCTGCCCGGCAGCACGACCGTGAGCGTCACGGTCAGCCTGAACGGCTCCGGCTCGGAGCCGGTCACGAAGGCGTTGTCCGAAGTGGACGGTGTGCAGCGCGTGGAGGAGGTCGGCGACATGTTCCGCGTCTACACCGACGTCGACACGTCGATCACGCTGCCCGCCGTGCTGGGCACGCTCCAGAAGCTCGACGTGCCGGTCAGCGACCTGTCGATCGGCAAGCCGAGCCTCGAGGACGTCTTCATCCACCTGACCGGAAGGGAGCTGCGATGACTCCCCAGATGACTCCCCAGACGAAGACCAACTCGTTCCGGACGTTCAACGCGATCCTGTGGCGCGACACGTTCGTCACCGGTCGCGAGCTGCCGAGCTTCCTCGCGCAGGTGATCATCCAGCCGTTCTTCATCCTGTTCATCTTCGCCAAGGTGCTGGGCGACATCGGTTACGTGCAGGGCGACTTCGCACAGGTGCTGCTGCCCGGCATCATCGCGATGAACGGGTTCCTCGGCGCACTGCAGAACACCACGCTGCCGCTCGTGCTCGACTTCTCGTGGACGCGGGAGATCGAGGACCGGCTGCTGGCGCCCATCCCGATCCCGGCCGTCGCGGTCGAGAAGATCGTGTTCGGCGCGATCCGCGGCCTGCTGTCGGCGTTGCTGATGGTGCCGGTCGGCTTCATCATGCTGGACGTCAGCTGGCCGCTGGCGGGCATCCCCGGCGCACTGCTGATCATCGTGCTGGGCACGCTGGCGGGTGCGTCGGTGGGCATGGTGATCGGCACGGCCGTGTCGCCGCGCCGGATCAACGTGATGTTCGCGGTCATCCTGACCCCGTTGCTGTTCACGGGTTCCGCGCAGTTCCCGTGGACGGAGCTGGACAACCTGCGCTGGTTCCAGATCATCTGCGCGCTCAACCCGCTGACCTACGTCAGCGAGGGCATGCGCGCCGAGCTGGCGCCGGGTGTGCCGCACATCCCGTTCGTCATCTGCCTGACCGTGCTGACCGTCGCGACGGTCGGCTTCGGACTGCTCGGCATGCGCGGGTTCATGAAACGCGCGCTCGACTAGAACGGAGAACGGCCCCGCACCAACCGGTGCGGGGCCGTTCCCATCTATCCACTCAGGACGCGTAGTCCTCCAGCATCTCGGTGACGAGCGCCGCGATCGGCGAACGCTCCGAACGCGAGAGCGTGACGTGCGCGAACAGCGGGTGACCCTTCAGCTTCTCGATCACCGCCGCCACGCCGTCGTGCCTGCCGACGCGCAGGTTGTCCCGCTGGGCGACGTCGTGCGTGAGCACGACGCGGGAGTTGCTGCCCAGCCTGGACAACACGGTCAGCAGCACGTTGCGCTCCAACGACTGCGCCTCGTCCACGATCACGAACGAGTCGTGCAGCGAACGGCCGCGGATGTGGGTGAGCGGCAGGACCTCGAGCATCCCGCGGTCCAGCACCTCCTCGACCACTTCCTGGCTGACGAGTGCGCCGAGGGTGTCGAACACCGCCTGCGCCCACGGGCCCATCTTCTCGCTCTCCGAGCCCGGCAGGTAGCCGAGCTCCTGTCCGCCGACGGCGTACAGCGGGCGGAAGACGACGACCTTCCTGTGCTGCCTGCGTTCCATCACCGCTTCGAGACCGGCGCACAGCGCCAGTGCCGACTTTCCGGTGCCCGCACGTCCGCCCAGCGAGACGATGCCGACATCCGAGTCGAGCAGCAGATCCAACGCGATCCGCTGCTCAGCTGACCTTCCGTGCAGTCCGAACGCCTCCCGATCGCCGCGCACCAGCTTGATCTGCTTGTCCGCGGTGACCCTGCCCAGAGCACTGGAGGTGCCTGCCAGGAGCCGGAGCCCCGTGTGGCACGGCATTTCGGCGACGTGCGCCAGGTCGTACAGGGCAGGATCGATGACGCTGTCCTTGAACAGTGCGTCGACCAGTGTCTGGTCGACGTCCAGATCGGACATCCCCGTCCAGCCGGACAGGGTCACGTCGTGCGCCCGGTACTCGTCCGCTGCCAGGCCGACCGATCCGGCCTTGACCCGCAGCGGCATGTCCTTGGTCACCAGGGTGACCGAGCGGCCTTCACCAGCGAGGTTGAGGGCACACGCGAGGATTCGGGCGTCGTTGGAGTCCGTTCGGAAACCTGATGGCAACACCTCCTGATCGGAGTGGTTGAGCTCGACGTGCAAGGTGCCTCCCAGTTCCCCGATGGGGACCGGTGAATCGAGGCGACCATGCCGCAAGCGCAGGTCGTCGAGCAGGCGCAGAGCTTCCCTGGCGAACCAGCCGAGTTCCGGGTGGTGGCGTTTGCCTTCCAACTCGCTGATGACCACGAGCGGCAGCACGACTTCGTGCTCCGCGAACCGGGTGGGGGCGAGAGGATCGGACAGCAACACGGACGTGTCCAGCACGTATGTGGTGATGGCTGGCGTGTTGCGACGCCGGGAGGTACTGCGCGATGAGCCTGAGGAACGGCTCGCGGGACGTCGTGCGTTCACGGCAACTCCCTCACGAACGCGGCACCCGCGTCCGCTCCTCGCTGGGCCAGGCACCACCCTGATTGGTCGTACGCCTTCAGCCGTCTGGCCTCAGGCGGACCGACCACGAGGGCCGGGTGCCGGCCCCCTCGCGACTTTGTCTGCCACGATCAGAGCCTCCCTGCGCGGTCCGCAGTGGTCGCGTCCCGCCGCTTTCGAAGTTACCTGCGCAAGTGGCCTGTTTGCAGGCAGCCACACAGGTGAATCCCGATTTGTCATCTGCACGAAAACAACCCGAAACGTGACCGCACGCGTATATCCGCAGGTCAGACCTCGTTTTCCGCGATGTTGCGGGCGAGCCACGAAACGCCTTCCGCCACCTCGTCCGCGAGCATCTTCGGCACCAGGGGCTCGTCGAGGAGGCGCAGGTACCTGTCGTCGAGCGACTCGCCGGGCGCGCGGACGTCCAACCAGGCCCTGACCAGGCGCACTCCCTCGACGTAGGTGGTGGTGTACGCCCGCCACAGCGGGTCGGCCAGGAAACGCACCATCTGGCGTGCTCGCGGCTCGGGGACTAGCAGCCATCTCCGCAGGTGGTCAACCACGTCATCCGGATCCGCACCCCGATCGTGTAGCAGCAGCGCGGCGTCCTGGCGGACCGTGAGCAGCCCGGACGCCGCCAGCTCGACCCGTTCGGCGAGCTCACCGTCCATTCGCAACCCGAGGTCGCCGTAGACCTCCTCCGCCCACGGGCCCCAGCCCGCTCCGACGACCGCGTGCAGCCCGAGGTCCGCCATGCCCTCGGCCATGAGGCATTGGGGCGTGTTGATCAGGAAGATCGACTGCTCGGCGAACCCGCGCTTGGCGACGAGGTCGGCGTCCTTGCGGCAGTGCTCGGTGTGGTGCCCCGGATAGGACTCGTGCGCCACGAGGTGCGGCAGGTTCGACATGCGGTGCCCGAGGTCCGCGTTGATCGCGACGCGGGAGCGGTAGCCGCCGAGGTAGTAGTTGAAACCGCTCCACGGCTTGTCCGTGACGATGCGGTACTCGACGATCTCCTCCTCCGGCAGGTGGTAGCGCTTTCGCACGCGGTCGCGCAGCGCGCTGGAGAGCGCGTGCACGCAGCCCTGGAGCCTGCGCGCCGGGATCTCGTCGGTGGTGCGGAAGCTCGCGAGCCGGTCCCGCAGCGGCTTGCGCCCCGGCAGGATCTCGGACAGCCGGTCGTGCGCCTGCGCGTAGGTGTCCTCGTCGCCGGGCCGCACGCGCACCTGGAAGTACGTCTCGACCTCCTCGACGAACCCGATGTGCTCGCCGGCGAGCTTGCGCGCACTGCACTCGAGCGCCTTCAGGTGCGCGTCGAGGAACCGCCTGCGCGGCTCGCTCAGCTCCACGCCGACGAGGTCGCGGCGCAGCTGCCGCGCGTCGGCGGCGAGCACGTCCGGGTCCGGGCGCGTCTCGTTGTCGACCTGCCTGCGCAGTGCGGGATCGCCGGTGTACGAATCGACGATTCCGGGCTCGAGACGGCCGAGCCGGAGCCCGAGCGTCAGGTACCCGCGCACCACCTGGTTGGCGTCCATGGACCGGAGAGCCTACGGCTCCTACCACAGCCACCTTCAGGCGACCGAATCGTGAAAAGAAAGCCCACCTGACGGGTGATAGTTGACGATCTTGCCGTCACACAATGGTGTCAGCACGCACGCGCGGGGAGTTTCGAGACGCTAGCTTTTGCGCCCGAGGACCCCACCGTCCGGAGATCCCCGAAGACTCCGGAAATGACGGGGAAAACCCGACATGAAGGAGATTGACGTGAAGAAGGTAGGCGCAGTCGCCGCTGCCGCGGCCGGCCTGATGATGATCGCTGCCCCGGCCGCGATGGCGGACGGCGGCCACGGTGGCCACCACTGGAAGAACGGCCCGCTGCTGGTCGCGCTGAACGGCAACAACCTCAACGGCACCATCGGTGCCTGCGGCAACAACGTCGGCGTCTTCGGCGGTGCGGTGCCGATCAACTCGCCGTCCATCACCGAGACCTGCGCCGCCGGCGGCATCTCGGACGGCGACGACCTCAGCCAGGGCTGAGTTCCCAGTCTCGAAATCCGGGGACGTCATTCGTGACGTCCCCGGACTCGTTTCAGCAGTGAACACTTATAGGGAGAATTAAAGTGCTGAAGAAGGCAGGCGCCGTCGCGGCCGCCGCAGCGAGCTTCTTGATGGTCGGCGCCCCCGCGGCGATGGCTGACGGTGGCCACGAGTGGGAGAACGCCCCGCTGCTGGTCGTCGGCAACGCCAACAACCTGAACGGTGTCGCGGGCGTGTGCGGCAACAACGTCGGCGTGTTCGGCGGTGCGGTCCCGATCAACTCCCCGTCCATCACGGAGACCTGCGCGGCCGGCGGCATCGAGGACGGCGACGACCTCACGGTCGAGGGCTGATCCCAGCTGTTGTGAAAGGGGCGCCCCTTGTTCGGGGGCGCCCCTTTCGCGTGCCTGGGGTAGCTCAGTTGCCGTAGCGGCGGTGCCGGGCCGCGTACTCGCGCATCGCGCGCAGGAAGTCCGTGCGCCGGAAGCCGGGCCAGTACGCCTCGCAGAACCAGAACTCCGAGTGCGCCGACTGCCACAGCATGAACCCGGAGAGCCGCTGCTCACCGGACGTGCGGATGATCAGGTCCGGGTCGGGCTGGCCGGACGTGTAGAGGTGCTCGGCGATGTGCTCGACGTCCAGCACCTCGGCCAGTTCCTCGATGGTGCCGCCGCTCTCCGCGTGCGCCTGGAGCAGCTTGCGCACTGCGTCCGCGATCTCCTGCCGCCCGCCGTACGCGACCGCGACGTTGACCTCGATCCCGGTGCGGTCCTTGGTGCGCGCCGACGCCGCGGCCAGCCGCGCCGCGTGCTCGGCGGGCAGCATGTCGATCGCGCCGACGTGCCGGATGCGCCACGGCTTGTCGGGCTCGGCCAGCTCGTCGACGATGTCGGAGATGATGTCCAGCAACGGCTTGAGCTCGTCGTCGTCCCGGTTCAGGTTGTCCGTGGAGAGCATCCACAGCGTGACGACCTTGACATCGGCGTCACCGCACCACTCGAGCAGCTCGAGGATCTTGCGCGCCCCGGCGCGATGCCCGTGCGCGACGTCGGTGTAGCCGGCCTCACGCGCCCACCGACGGTTGCCGTCGAGTACGACGCCCACGTGCCTCGGACGCTGGGCCCCGCTGAGCTCACGCCGGAGGATCCACTCGTAGAAGCGGATGATGACGGTCTTGACGCGGGAACGAAGAGCCACGTCCGAACAGCGTACGCCCGTGCGACGGCGGTCACTGAAGCGCGTGCAACGTTGGTCACTGAAGGCCGGTCGCGAACCTACGGTGCCGTAACCTCGAAGCCGTGACCACTGAGACCCTTCCCCCACAGCCCGCGTCGCGGCCTCGTTTGCGTGGATGGCTCCACCTCTGGTCCTTCGCCGTCTCCATCGTCAGCGGCGCGACCCTCATCGCACTGGCGGCGTCCACAGTGTCCGCGCTCGCCGCACTGGCCACTTCGGTCTACGTCGCGACCGTCCTCGGCCTCTTCGGCGTCAGCGCGATCTACCACCGCGTCACGTGGACCAACGAGCGCGTGCGCACGTGGATGAAGCGCCTCGACCACTCGATGATCTTCGTGTTCATCGCCGGGACGTACACGCCGTTCGCCCTGCTGGCCATGCCGCAGGACACCGGCCGCGTCGTGCTCGCCGTCGTGTGGATCGGCGCGTTGTCCGGTGTGACTCTGAAGCTCGCGTGGCCGCACTCACCCCGGTGGCTCGGGGTGCCCATCTACATCGCTCTCGGCTGGGTCGCCGTCTTCGTGCTGCCCGACCTGATGCACCACGCCGGTGTCGCCGCGCTCGTGCTGCTGCTCGTCGGCGGTGCCTTGTACACGGCCGGCGCGATCTTCTACGCCACCCGGTGGCCGAACCCGTGGCCCCAGGTCTTCGGGTACCACGAGTTCTTCCACGCGGCGACGGTCGTGGCGGCGATCTGCCATTACATCGCCATCTGGTTCGCCCTCTACCCCTGACCTGGCGAAAACCTCCTCACCTCGGGCGACGAAGGTGAAGTCTTCGCGCGCCTTCGCGTCGATGGCCATGGGCAGGCGGATGCGGCCGGAATCGACCATGCCTCGCACCACGGACCGGCTGAGTCCGAACCCGGCCGTGAGCAGCTTCTCGACTCGAACAGGTACCGGGAGCTCGAACCTGGTGAACACCTGGAGCGGCACCGCGTCCTCGCCGTCGAGTTCGTAGAACGGCATGTCGGTTTCCAGCTTCCAGGTGCCGCGCCAGTCGAGCTGGTACGCGGCCTTGCGCGCCAGCGCCGCGTCCATGACCAGATGACGCGCCATGGCCGGGTCGTTGTTCTCGAACCTCAGCAGCCGCTCGTGCTCGAGTACCCGCACGTGGACGCGTTCGTGGACGGGGACTTTCGACGTGCGGTCGCACTGCTCGCAGCCGATCAGCATCCAGACGTCGAGGAGCTTGCCGTTCGCGTTCACCCGGAACTTGCCGGTGGGGTGGTGACGCGTGGACCTGCACGACACGCACGCTTTGACGATGGCGGGCAGACCGAGCTCTTTCACCACCCACAACGCTTTCCGGTCGATGTCGGTGCCGTCCGCGGGCATGCGGGTACTGCGAAGGTCGTTCATGGATCCCCCGAATTCCACTGTTCACAGGGCAGGTTTCAGGCAGCGCTTCGCCGCGCGACGACGTGACAGCGCACATCGCGTCGCGTGAAGGAATCCCCGCTAGGGGCGGGTTTCGGATGGCACGCCGGAGAGAGACGGGGAGAGACTCGACCCGTCTTCAATCCGCATGTGCAGCACTGCTCACTGACCCATGTGGGCCATGGTGGTCAACTAGAGGTCACCCGAGCAACCTGTTTTCCGAGCCCCGTGAACCTCAGGAGTTGAGGAACCGGGCGACCGGCCACACGCCATCGGACGTGTTCCCGATGACCGTGCGGGTCGTCCCCGACTCGGGCTCGTGCACGCTCTTGAACGACACCCCCGCGTCGCCTCCGACCAGCAGTACCGCGCTGCTCGACGCGTGCAGCCAGAAGCCGAGCCCGTACCGCAGCGACCCCGGCCCCTCGGTCTCGTCGCTGTGCGGCCGCACCATCTCGGCCACCCACTCCGGCGACACGATCCGGCCGGCGAAGAACGCTCGCCACAAGGCGCTGACGTCGGCCACCGTGGTGTAGATCCCGCCGTCCCCGCTCCCGCGGATCGGCAGGTGGAACACGTTGGTGCGCCACTCGCCGTCGACCGGCAGGTAGCCGACCGCCATGCGTTCGCCGAGCGAGTCGGACCTCAGGAAGTCGGTGTCCGCCAGGCCCGCGGGCTCGCAGACCCGTTGCAGGACCAGGTCGTGGAACGGCACGCCGCTCACCCGTTCCGCGATCAGGGCGAGCACGACGAAACCGCCGTTGCAGTACTTGAAGCGGGTGCCGGGCTCGAACTGCTGCGGATACCCGTCGAGCACCGCCAGGTACTGCTCGGTGTCCCGCAGGTTCTGCACGGGCACGGGCAGCACGTACGCGGTGATGTCGGTGAGGACGTCCTCGTCGTAGAAGTCGCCGATGCCGGACCGGTGTGCAAGCAGGTGCTCGACGGTGACGGCGTCGTCGATCAGCGGGAGGTCGTCACCGAGCACCTCACGAGCCCTCGTCGACAGGCTCAGCAGGCCCTGCTCGATCAGGCTCACCACGGTCAGCGCGGTGAAACCCTTGACGCCGCTGGCGATCGCGAAGCGGGTGTCCACCGTGTTCGGGATGCCGTACCCGCGATGGGCGAGCCCGTACGCCTTGGCGAACACCTGCCCGTCGCGGTCGACCCGGACCACGCCCGAGAAGTCGGCGGCGCGGGCGACCTCGTCCAGCTCGTCTTCCATTCGGCCACCGTGGCACGACCGGCGACGCGAAGGCTCGTCAATTTCCGATCCCAGGGCGCCAGTTGAAGCTGTCGAAGCCCTCTCGGTGAGGCGGAGTTCCTTCCCCGGCAACGTGGGAGCGCTCTACCGTTCGAGGCCATGCGAACCATGGGAAAGTTTCTCGTCGCGGTGGCGATCGCCGTCTCCGCGGGCTCGGGCACCGCGCTGGCGGACGACCCGGTCGGATCCGTGCCCACGCCGGTGAAGTGCCTGCCGATCATCGGCTGCCCGAAGTAGCCGATGGCTGAGTGGGGGAGCTACCCGGCGGACAGCTCCCCCAGTCGCTCAGGCCAGGTCCGGGCCCTTGTCCCGCAGGTCGTCCACCTTGGACATCGCCTCGCGCAACGAGCCGAGCCAGGTGTCGGCGTGCTCGCCGACCAGGCGGACCGCCCACGCCAGTGCCTCAGAACGGGAACGGGCGACGCCCGCCGCCACCAGGGTGTCGAGCACCTGGCGTTCCGGCTGGCGCAGCCGCGTCATCACCGGCACGGACAGGGTCGTGAACAGCTCCGTGGTCCCGCCCAGCGTGGCGCCCCAGGCGACCTTGCGGCCGTAGCGGTGCTCGGCCTGCCGGGCGATGTCGATGCGTTCGTCGCGGGTCTGCTCGCGCCACCTGCTGATGCGGCCGGACTCGGCTGACGCGCGCGCCGCGTCGTCGAACTCGCCCTCCAGTGCGGGCAGGGTGCCCACCACCAGGATCTCCTCGCGGTCGACGGTCACGGTCGGCGCGCCCGTGAACCAGCCGTCCGGCAGGCGGCCCGCGAACCAGGCCGCCGCGTCGTCCGCTGACGGCAGGTCCGCCTGCTGCCAGCCTCCTCTTCCTCGCCATCCACGACCCATGACCACTCCCCTGATTACATGATTACGTTATTACCGACGTTACGCCTGTAATCAAGGGAGGGGTGTTCGCTCTCAGCGGAGCGACTCCAGGAGGGCAGAAGCGCTGGTCACGGGCCTGTCGCAGACGTAGCCGCGGCACACGTACGCAGCGGGTGCCTCATCGACCAGTGGACGTGACTCCAGCAGCGGCGCCGAGTCGGGCTCCCCTGCCACCAGAACCGCGCCGCCAGGCAGCGCACCGAGGGCCGCGGACCACAGGGCAGAACGCCGGGGATCGGACTCCGAGCCCACGATCGCCACCTGCACGGGACCGGACTCCAGAGCCTCCGCGACGGTCAGCCAGTGGCCGGCGAACCGCGGCGCGCGGGCGGCCAGCAACCCGGCGCGGGTCACCGCTTGCTCGGCAGCGGTCCGATAGGAGGACGGGCCCGCCAGCAAGGAGGCGGTCAGCAACGCACCTGCCAGGGCGGAGGCACCCGAGGGCGACGCGTTGTCGGTCGAGTCGGCCGGGCGGCGGACCAGGGACTCCGCGTCGTCCGCGGTGTCGTAGAAGGCACCGGGGGCGTCCGGGACGGCGAAGTGGGCCAGTGCGGTGTCGAGCAGGCCGCACGCGGCGTCCAGCCAGCGGATCGAGCCGGTGACCTGGTGCAACGCGAGCAGGCCGTCGGCGAGGCAGCCGTAGTCCTCCAGCACGCCGGCAGCCGTGCCGGGCACGCCGTCGCGCGACGTCCGCAGCAGACGGCCCTCGACGAGGTGCACGTCGAGCAACAACTCGGCCGCGTCAGAAGCAGCCGCGATCCACGACGGCTCGGCGAAGAACGCTCCCGCCTCGGCCAGAGCGGCGATGGCCATGCCGTTCCACGCCGTCACGACCTTGTCGTCGCGACCCGGCTGCGGCCGCTTGTTGCGCTCGTCGAGCAACGCGGCGCGCACGGAAGCGTCCACGTCGTGCACGAACCCCAGGGTGGACGTGCCGTGCTCGAAGTTCGGCGTCGACGTGACGCCGAATGCCTCAGCAGAGGAACCCAGCTGCTCGAAAGTCCACACATAGGTCGAGCCCTCGACGCCATCGGTGTCGGCGTCCAGAGAAGAAGCGAAGCCGCCCGAAGAAGTGCGCAGATCACGCAGCAGGAACTCAGCCGTGTCCCGCGCCACCTGGCGGTATCGAGGACTGTCGGAAACACGGGCGAGGTGCGTGTAGAAGCGGAGCAGCAAACCGTTGTCGTACAACATCTTCTCGAAGTGCGGCACGGTCCACGACCCGTCGACGCTGTAGCGGGCGAAGCCGCCGCCCAGCTGGTCGTACAGGCCGCCGTTGGCCATCGCGTCCGCGGTCACGGTGGCCATCGACAACGCCTCGACCGAGCCGGTGCGCTCGTGGTGGCGCAGCAGGAACTCCAGCGCCATCGACTGCGGGAACTTCGGTGCGCCGCCGAAACCGCCGTGCCTGCGGTCGAACTCGCCCAGCAGCGACACCACGGCGCCCGACAGGGCGTCAGCGTCCACAGCGGACGGAGGCAGCGGCAGTGCGCGTTTGGCGACCTCGGAGACCACGGCCGACGCCGACGTGAGGATCTCGTCGTGCTGGGTGGTCCACGCGGCGGTCACGGCCTCCAGCAGCTGCTGGAACGACGGCATGCCGCGCGAAGGCGCGGGCGGGTAGTAGGTGCCCGCGTGGAACGGCGAGGCGTCCGGCGTGAGGAACACGGTCATCGGCCAGCCGCCGTGACCGGTCATCGCCTGGGTGACCTCCATGTACACGGCGTCGATGTCCGGGCGTTCCTCGCGGTCGACCTTGACCGACACGAAGTTCGAGTTCAGGTACGCGGCGACAGCTGGGTCCTCGAAGGACTCGTGCGCCATCACGTGACACCAGTGACACGCGGCGTACCCGACGGACAGCAGCACCGGCACGTTCCGCGCGCGGGCCTCGTCGAACGCCTCCGGGCACCACTCCCACCAGTGCACCGGGTTGTCGGCGTGCTGCTGCAGGTACGGGCTGGTCGCGGACGCGAGCCGGTTCGTCATGCCATCCACCCTAATTCGACGGCGAAGAGCCAACAGGTCAGTCAAACTCGGCGGGTGCTGCTGACCTTGACCACCACCCACCAGCCGGCGACCGACCTCGGTCACCTGCTGCACAAACACCCCGACCGGGCTCAGTCCTTCTCGACGAGCTCGGGCACCGCGCACGTCTTCTACCCCAGGGCGGATCACGAGGAGTGCACGGTCGCGCTCCTGCTCGAGGTCGACCCCGTGGCGCTCGTGCGAGGTCCCGGCAGCACGCTCACCCAGTACGTCAACGACCGTCCGTACGCGGCCGGGTCGTTGCTCACGGTCGCGCTCGGCAGCGTGTTCCGCACCGCGATGAACGGCCGCAGCGAGAGCCGCGCCGAGCTGGCGGACACGCCGATCCCGCTGAAGATCAACCTGCCCGCGCTGCCGCACCGGCTGGTCGAGCGGCTGTTCACGCCGCTGGGCTGGGACGTCGAGACCAGGCCGATCCCGCTCGACGAGCACGAGGAGTCGCGGTACGCCGACGTCACGCTCACCGGAACGGTGAAGCTGTCCGACGCGCTGAAGCACCTGTACGTCCTGCTGCCCGTGCTGGACGGCAGCAAGCACTACTGGGTCGCGGCGGACGAGGTCGACAAGCTGCTCAGGGCCGGTGAGGGCTGGCTCGCGCAGCACCCGGACCGCGAGCTGATCACCACGAGGTACCTGGCGCGCAAGCGTCCGCTCGTGGTGTCGGCGCTCGCGCGGCTGGCCGAGGTGGACGAGGTCGAGCCGGAGGAGCTGGACAACGCCCTCACCGAGCCGAAGATCTCGCTCGCCGTGCAGCGACGCGACGCGCTCGTGAAACAGCTCAAAGAAGCGCGGGCGAGCAAGGTGCTCGACCTCGGCTGCGGTGGCGGCGCGCTGCTCAAGGCACTCCTGGAGCAGCCGGAGTTCACCGAGATCCAGGGCGTCGACGTGTCCGCGCAGGCGCTGCAGGTCGCCGAGCGCAAGCTCCGGCTGGACCGGATGTCCGACCGGCAGCGCGAACGGCTCACGCTGCGCCAGTCGTCGCTCACCTACGCCGACCCCGCGCTGCAGGGCTACGACGCGGCCGTGCTGATGGAGGTCGTCGAGCACCTCGACCCGGACCGCCTGCCCGCGCTGGAGAACTGCGTGTTCGGCGTCGCCCGGCCGAGGACGGTGCTCGTGACGACGCCGAACGTCGAGTACAACGTGCTGTTCGAAACGTTGCCGGAGGGCCAGATGCGCCACTCCGACCACCGTTTCGAGTGGACGCGGGCGGAGTTCCGCGCGTGGGCCGACGGCGTCGCCGGACGTCGCGGCTACACCGTGCGGTACCTGCCGATCGGACCCGAGGACGCCGAGCGCGGCGCACCCACCCAGCTCGCCGTTTTCACCGTGGGGGACACGAACTGATGGAGCTGAAGATCCCTGACCTGTGCCTGGTCGTGCTGGTCGGCGCGTCCGGGTCTGGCAAGTCGACGTTCGCGCGCAAGCACTTCCTGCCGACGCAGATCCTGTCGAGCGACTACTTCCGCGGCCTCGTCGCGGACGACGAGAACGACCAGTCGGCGTCGGGTGACGCGTTCGACGTGCTGCACTACGTGGCGGGCAAGCGGCTCGACGCGGGCCGCACGACGGTGATCGACGCGACGAACGTGCAGCCGGGCGACCGCGCGCAGCTGATCGAGATCGCGCGCAGGCACAACGTGCTGCCGGTCGCGATCGTGCTGGACACGCCGGAGGAGGTCTGCCTCGCGCGCAACGCGCGGCGCCCGGACCGCGACTTCGGCGCGCACGTCGTGCGCAGGCACCGCACCGCGCTGCGCAAGTCGTTGAAGTTCCTCGGCAAGGAGGGCTTCAAGAAGGTGCACGTGCTCCGTAGTCAGTCCGAAGTGGACGATGCGACCATCGGGTACGAGCGCCTGCTGAACGACCTGCGCCACGAGACCGGCCCGTTCGACGTGATCGGTGACGTGCACGGCTGCCGCGCGGAGCTGGAGGACCTGCTCGTCGAGCTGGGCTACGAGCTCGTGCGCGACGACGAGGGCCGCGCCGTCGACGCCGTGCCACCGGGGAACCGGCGTGCGGCGTTCGTCGGCGACCTCGTCGACCGCGGCCCGGACACGCCCGGTGTGCTGCGACTCGTCATGGGCATGGTCGAGTCCGGGCACGCGTTCTGCGTGTGCGGCAACCACGAGCAGAAGCTGGTGCGCGCGCTGCGCGGCCGCAACGTGCAGGTCAAGCACGGCCTGGCGGAGTCGCTGGCGCAGCTCGCCGCCGAGCCGGAGGACTTCCGCAGGCGCGCCGAGCGGTTCTGCGACGGGCTGGTCGCGCACTACGTCCTGGACGGCGGCGACCTCGTGCTCGCGCACGCCGGCCTGCCGGAGCGCTACCACGGCCGGGCGAGCGCGCGGGTGCGCAGCTTCGCGCTGTACGGCGACACGACCGGCGAGACCGACGAGTACGGGCTGCCGGTGCGCTACCCGTGGGCGAACGAGTACCGCGGCCAGGCGATGGTGCTCTACGGGCACACGCCGACGCCCGAGGCCGAGTGGGTCAACAACACCATGTGCCTCGACACCGGTGTCGTCTTCGGCGGCAAGCTGACCGCGCTGCGGTACCCGGAGCGCGAGGTCGTTTCCGTTGCCGCGCACAAGGTCTGGTACGAGCCGGTGCGCCCGCTGGTCGTTCCGGAGGTGGAGCGCGAGCCGGACGTGCTGGCGCTGACCGACGTGCTCGGCCGCCGCACGATCGAGACCGCGCACCGCGGCCGCGTCACGGTGCGCCCCGAGCAGGCCGCGTCGGCGCTGGAGGTGATGAGCCGCTTCGCGATCGACCCGCACGAGCTGCTGTACCTGCCGCCGACGATGGCGCCGACGGCGACGTCGCGCCGCCCGGACGTGCTGGAGCACCCCGAGGACGCCTTCGCCGAGTACCGGTCCGCCGGTGTGCGCGAGGTGATCTGCGAGGAGAAGCACATGGGCTCGCGCGCGGTCGTGCTGGTGCGCCGCGAGGGCGGCGCGATCCACACCCGGACGGGCCGCGCGTTCTTCGCCGAGCCGCTGGGCTCGGAGCTGCTCTCGCGGGTCCGCGACGCGGTGACCGGCGCCGGGCTGTGGGACGAGCTCGACACGGACTGGCTGCTGTTCGACGCCGAGCTGCTGCCGTGGAACGCCAAAGCGACCGGGCTGATCAAGGAGCAGTACGCGTCCGTCGGCGCGGCCGCGCTCGGCGTGCTGCCACCGGCCGTCGCCGCGCTGACGGCCGCCCGCGACCGCGGCGTCGACGTCGGGGCCCTGCTCGAGCGCACGACGTCGAGGCTCGCGAACGCGCACGGGTACTCGGCGGCCTACCAGCGGTACTGCTGGCCGACCTCCGGCCTCGACGGCGTGCGGATCGCGCCGTTCCAGCTGCTCGCCGCGGCGGGCCGGACGTTCCACGACCGGCCGCACACCTGGCACCTCGACCTGGTCGCGCGGCTCACCGGCGACGTGTTCACGCAGACCAGGCACCTCGTGGTCGACACGGCCGACGAGGCGCAGGTGGCGGCGGGCATCAGGTGGTGGGAGGAGCTCACCGCCGGCGGCGGCGAGGGCATGGTGGTGAAGCCGCTGGCCAACCTGGTGCCGAACGTGCAGCCGGGCGTGAAGGTGCGCGGACGCGAGTACCTGCGGATCATCTACGGCCCGGACTACACCGAGCCCGCCAACCTCGAGCGGCTGCGGCAGCGCGGGCTCGGGAAGAAGCGGTCGCTGGCGCTGCGGGAGTACGCGCTCGGGCTGGAGGCGCTGGAGCGGGTCGCGCGCGGTGAGCCGCTGTGGCGCGTGCACGAGTGCGTGTTCGCCGTGCTGGCGCTCGAGTCGGAGCCGGTGGACCCGAGGCTGTGAGCACGCCGTCTCAAGTGGACGGCGTTCCAGGTCCACGCGAGGAGGAATCAAGGGGAGAACAGGACCGTTAATGATCCGTTTGCGCACGATGTGCCCGGAAATGTTGCGCACGAGCATGTAACGCAACGACGCTGATCGGGAACGCGTCTGAGGGAGGGAGGTGTCGTGAGCTACGAGATACCAGACCTGAGCGAGGTGGTGCGGGAGCAGCCGACACCGCTGCTCTTCGCGACCGTCTCCGGCGCGCACCTGTACGGGTTCCCGAGCCGTGACTCCGATGTGGACCTGCGCGGCGTGCACATCCTGCCGGTCGAGGACGTCGTCGGCCTGCGTCCCGGCCCGGAGACGCTCCAGCGCATGTGGGTGCGCGACGGCGTCGAGCTGGACCTGGTGACGCACGACCTGCTCAAGTTCTGCCGGTTGCTGTTGCGTCCCAACGGGTACGTGCTCGAACAGCTGCTGAGCCCGATCGTCGCGCACACGACGCCGGGTCACCAGAAGCTGATCGGCCTGGCGCAGGACTGCGTCACGAGCAGGCACGCGCACCACTACCGGGGCTTCGCGCACACCCAGTGGCGGCTGTTCGAGCGGACCGGCGAGCTCAAGCCGTTGCTGTACACGTTCCGCGCGCTGCTCACCGGGGTGCACCTGATGCGCACCGGTGAGGTCGTCGCGCACCTGCCTACGTTGCTCGACAAGCTGGACGGGCCCGGCTACCTGCAGCCGCTCATCGAGGCCAAGGAGCTGGGCGAGCACCGCGGGCTCGCCGGGGTGCCCTACCGGCCGGTGAAGTCACGCCTCGAGCAGGACGTGCGGGAGTGGCACGAGGAGCTGCGGCTCGCGCAGGAGGCCAGCGAGCTGCCGGAACGGCCCAGCGCGGACGAGGCCGTGAACGACCTCGTCATCGAGCTGCGCATCGCGACCCGGAAGACCTGACGACCAGTAGAGCTAGACCAGGTCCAGCCAGGCGTGACCGGGGTGCACGCGCTCCAGCAGCTCGGCCAGCCGTTCGCGGGCGGACGCGCGCAGCCACGGCAGCGTCGACTCGAGGTCCGCCGTCGCCTTCTGCTCGGCCTTGAACAGCAGCACGAACTCGGGCCGCAGGTAGCGGACACCGCCGCTCTCCCACGTCACGTCGTCCAGCGGCAGCACGACGGACGGGTCGAGCGGGAACACCCAGTTCCCGTCGGCCGAGCTGTTCAGCCACACGTCCAGCGAGCCCGCTGCCAGCCGATCGGGCGACACCCGTGTGAGGCCGGGCAGCGCCGCGGCCAGTGAGGGCAGGTCGTCGGCGAACAGGGTGAGATCGGTGTCCGGGTGCGGCCTGCGCACGGCCGTGAACTGCGCCAACGCTCGGCTACCCCCGATCCACCACGGGACGGGCAGGTCGAGCAGCTGATCCGGTAGGTCCACGGCGGACCAGGCTAGTCCTCGTCCTTCTCAGTCGGCTCTTCGAACGACGCGGGCAGCTTCTTCAGGTGCTTGGTCATCGAGCGCACCAGGAAGAAGACGGCGACGAAGAACAGCACCAGCACGAGCAGGCCCAGCGGCGAGGACTTGCCGAAGTCCTCACCCTGGCCGCCCTTGTCCTTGTCCGGAGCCGGGGATGGCTGCCCGACCAGGGCGACCGTGTCGGTCCAGGCGTTCACGCGTCCACCTTCTCATGCACGCCCGCGAACAGGTCGTCCTCGGGCAACGTGCTGTCGACCAGCGACCGCGCCAGCTCGTACTCCTCGGTCGGCCACACCTCGCGCTGCACGTCGAGCGGCACGATGAACCACCGGCTGTTCGGGTCGATCTGGGTCGCGTGCGCCTTCAGCGCGTCGTCGCGCTGCGGGAAGTAGTCCGCGCACTCGACGCGCGTCGTCACCCGGTCGATCACGTCCGGGCGGTCCGGATCCCAGTTCGCGAGCCACTCGGTGTACGGCGACTCGATGCCGCGGGCCTCCAGCGCCTCGTGGAACGCGGTCAGCTTCGCGCGCGAGAACCCGTGCGAGTAGTAGAGCTTCAGCGGCTGCCACGGCTCGCCAGCCTCGGGGAAGCGGTCCGGGTCGCCCGCGGCGTCGAACGCCTCGATCGACACCTCGTGGGTGCGGATGTGGTCCGGGTGCGGGTAGCCGCCGTTCTCGTCGTAGGTGACGATCACGTGCGGGCGGAACTCGCGGATGACCTCCACCAGCGGCGGGACGGACTCCTCGAGCGGGACCACCGCGAAGCAACCCTCGGGGAGCGGCGGCAGCGGGTCGCCCTCGGGCAGGCCCGAGTCGACGAACCCGAGCCAGCGGTGCTGGATGCCGAGGATCTCGGCGGCACGCGCCATCTCGTCCCTGCGGACCTCGGCCATGTTCTCCAGCACCTCGGGCCGGTCCATGGCCGGGTTGAGGACGCTGCCGGCCTCTCCACCGGTACAGGTCACGACCATCACCTCGTGACCTTCGGCAACGTAGCGGGCCATCGTGGCCGCTCCCTTGCTCGACTCGTCATCGGGGTGCGCGTGCACCGCCATCAGGCGCAGCTTCTCGACCATGACCCCCGCGGTCCTCCTCAACCCTGAACCCTGCTGGTCGGAGCCGGACAGGCTCCTGCGACACTCACAACCGAACGTCGTACATCATTGTTCCCCACGGGTAGGAGGGCGCGTGAAAGTGGCAGAACGCGCACTCCCCGAGGGGCGGTACGGCACGAAGAAGGCACCGCGGCCGTGGCTCCGCTGGTCGTTACTCGGCGTAGCGCTGCTCGTCGGGCTCGCCGTCACCTTCATCGGCTATCGAAATCTCGGCACCAAACCGATCGAGTCGAAGCAGACGTCCTTCGTGATCGTCGACGACGGATCGGTGAAGGTCACATTCGAGGTTTCCCGGGACACTCCGGAACGACCCGCGGTTTGCATCATTCGGGCCCGCTCGAAGGACGGCGACGAAGCCGGTAGACGCGAAGTTCTCGTACCGCCGGGGAATTCGATCGTCCGCGAGACAACTCTTTTGCACACGTCGAAGCCCCCGGTCACCGGCGAGGTGTTCGGGTGCTCCTACCAGGTTCCCGCATATTTGTCCACGACCTAGCGGCCAAGCGGGTGATCTGCGGGTTTAACGGCGAGATCGGGAACAATTGATCTCCGCTGATCGTTGTGTGCGTGTTACTCTTGACGCTCAGCACGGCCCCGGCGCGGGCCGTGTTTTTCCGTTCCGGGCGCACGCGCCCGGGAACTGCCGGCCCGTACACGCGGGCTTGGAGCAAGACGAGGAGTTGGTGACCGTGAGCGACACCCAGGTGACCTGGTTGACCCAGGAGGCCTACGACCGGCTCAAGCACGAGCTGGACGAGCTGATCAACAATCGCCCGGTCATTGCTGCCGAGATCAACGCCCGCCGTGAAGAGGGCGACCTCCGCGAGAACGGCGGCTACCACGCCGCTCGCGAGGAGCAGGGCAAGCAGGAGGGGCGAATTCGTCAGCTCCAGGAGCTCCTGCAGGCCGCCAAGGTCGGCGAGGCCCCCACCACCAAGGGCGTTGCGGCACCAGGGACCGTGCTCACAGTTCGCTACGAGGGTGACGACGAGACCGAGGACTTCCTGCTGGCCACTCGCGAGGAAGGCACTGAGGGCGGGATCGAGGTCTACTCCCCCGCGTCCCCGCTCGGCAAGGCGCTGCTCGGCGCCAAGGACGGCGAGACCGTCTCGTACGAGCTGCCCAACGGCAGCACGCAGAAGGTCACGCTGATCAAGGCAGTTCCGTACTCGGGCTGACCCCACAGACACCGAAGGGGCGGCCACCAGCGAGGTGGCCGCCCCTTCGTCTTGTGCGCTGCCGATTTCACGTGATGCGTTCCAGCAGCGGGCGCACGCGGGGTGGCACCGGCGTGGAGAGCGCGATCGACGTGGAGAGGCGTTGCACGCCGGGCACGTCGACCATCTCGTCGATGACGCGCTGGAGGTCGGCGTTGGAGCGGGCGACCATCCGCACGAACAGGTCGCCCTGACCGGTCGTGGCGTGGACCTCGCACACCTCGTTGATGGCGGCCAGGCCGTCGGACACCTCCTGCCGCCTGCCCTGCGCGATCTCCAGCACCGCGAACGCCGTGAGGCCGAAGCCCATGGCCGCGAGGTCGAGCGCGGGCGGGAACCCGGTGAGCACGCCCTTGGCCACCAGCCGGTCGAGCCTGGCCTGCACGGTTCCCCGCGCGACACCCAGCCTGCGCGAGCACTCGAGCACGCCGAGCCGCGGCTCGTCGGTCAGCAGGAGGAGGAGCCTCGCGTCGAGGGAGTCCAATGGCTGGTCAGAGTGTTCACTCTGCTGATCGCTAGGCATAGATCACTGTACATTCTGCGCAGCAAATTTTGAGACTGTTGCTCATCCTGCCTGGTCTACTCATCCTTGGGGTATGACGCAGCAGCTTGACGACGTGAGCTACGACCAGCTTCGGCAGCTCGTGGGTCTGGTCGACTACGACGCGACCAAGGACCCGTTCCCCGTGCGTGCCATGGACGCCGTGGTGTTCGTCGCGGGCAATGCGACGCAGACCGCGTGGCTGTACCAGGTGGCCTTCGGGATGGAGCTGGTCGCGTACGCCGGCCCCGAGACCGGCCAGCGGGACCACAAGTCCTTCGTGCTGAAGTCGGGTTCGGCCCGCTTCGTGATCAACGGTGGCGTGCGGCCGGACAGCCCGCTGCTCGACCACCACCGCAAGCACGGCGACGGTGTCGTCGACCTGGCGCTGGAGGTCACCGACGTCGACCGCTGCGTCGAGCACGCGCGGGCGCAGGGCGCCACCGTCCTCGACGAGCCCTACGAGGTCAGCGACGCGTTCGGCACGGTGCGGATGGCCGCGATCGCGACGTACGGCGAGACCCGCCACACGCTCGTCGACCGCTCCCGCTACGACGGCCCCTACCTGCCCGGATACGTGGCGCGGACGTCGACCGTCGTGCGTCCGGCCGGTGCGCCGAAGCGCCTGTTCCAGGCCATCGACCACTGCGTCGGCAACGTCGAGCTCGGCAAGATGGACTACTGGGTCGAGTGGTACAACCGCGTCATGGGCTTCGTGAACATGGCGGAGTTCGTGGGCGACGACATCGCGACCGACTACTCGGCACTGATGTCCAAGGTCGTCTCCAACGGCAACCACCGGGTCAAGTTCCCGCTGAACGAGCCGGCGATCGCGAAGAAGAAGTCGCAGATCGACGAGTACCTCGAGTTCTACGAGGGCGCCGGCGTGCAGCACATCGCACTGGCCACCAACGACATCGTGCGCACGGTCGAGTCCATGCGCGCGTCGGGCGTCGAGTTCCTGGAGACCCCGGACTCCTACTACGACGACCCGGAGCTGCGGGCCCGCATCGGCGAGGTCCGGGTGCCGATCGAGGTGCTCAAGCAGCACCGCATCCTGGTCGACCGCGACGAGGACGGCTACCTGCTGCAGATCTTCACCAAGCCCATCGGCGACCGGCCGACGGTGTTCTACGAGCTCATCGAGCGGCACGGCTCGCTGGGCTTCGGCAAGGGCAACTTCAAGGCTCTGTTCGAGGCCATTGAGCGGGAGCAGGAGCGCCGAGGCAATCTTTAACGCCGAGGCGCCATCGAACTCGCGAGGCAACCTCTGACAGACCCCGGCGTCCTGGAACACGAAAGCTAGAACATCGTGTTCCTGGGGGGAACGTCATGAAGTTCGTCAAGGGTTCTCTGCTGCTCGCAGGCGCTGCCGTGCTCCTGACCGCGTGTTCGGTCACGGCGGCGCCGCCGGCGGCCAAGGACGTCCCGGTCGGCGTGCCGACGGTGTCGGTCGGGCCCGTGCCCACCTCGTCCGCGCCGGATCCGACCGACGCCAAGCCCAACGGGGCTCGGACGGTCGACGTCGCGATCATCAAGGGGATCCACAAGGGCGCCAGGGTCACCTGGGTGGCGGGCAAGATCGTCAAGGCCGAGGTCAACAACGTGAACGTGGTGCCGGTCGATGGCGCGCAGGAGGAGACCGCGGAGATCTCGGCGGACGCGACGTTCTTCGACCCGCTTGAGTGCGAGAAGGGCCAGGGCCTGAAGCTCGACGCGGAGGGCCTGGGCGCGCTGGAGTGCTCGAGCGAGGAGTACCAGAACCTGTCCGGCCACTACGGCACGCGGATCGTCATCAACGAACGGGGCCAGGTCGTCAAGATGGCTGACCGTTACCACCCGTAGGGTCACGGGTACCCTGCACAGCGGGGGCCCATCGTCTTGGGGAGGTGGCATGGCACTCGCGCGACGCGTTGCCGCGGTTGTACCGCTGGTCGGAGCCGTGACCACGGCTGCGGCGCTGACCGGCGCGGCGTTCTTGACCGTGGCGCACGCGGGTTGCGACGAGGCAGGCGGCTTCGTCAGGACCAGCACCGGGCTCGAGCTCGTCGGCGGCTGCGTCAGCGGCCGCGACCTGCCACCGGCTCCGGTGGCCGAGGTCGACAACATCAACCGCTTCGGCGGCGCTACACAGCCTTAGCGGAAGGGCCCCTCCAGCCGGAGGGGCCCTTCTTCGCTGCCGGCCCGGCAGCGGTCAGCCCAGTGCTTCGAGCAGGTCCGCGACCAGGTCGTCGCCGGACTCGATGCCGACGGAGATCCGCACGAGGTCGGACGGCACCTCCAGCATCGAACCCGCGGTCGACGCGTGGGTCATCTTGCCGGGGTGCTCGATCAGCGACTCGACGCCGCCGAGCGACTCGGCCAGCGTGAACAGCTTCGTCCGCGAGCACACGGCCAGCGCCGCCTCCTCGCCGCCGTCGACGATGAACGAGATCATGCCGCCGAACCGGCGCATCTGCTTCGCCGCGACCTCGTGACCGGGGTGCGTCGGCAGGCCGGGGTACAGCACCTTCTTGACCTTCGGGTGCTTGACCAGCGCCTCGACGACCAGCTCGGCGTTGTCCGAGTGCTTGTCCATGCGCAGCTCGAGCGTCTTCAGGCCGCGCAGCGTCAGCCACGCGTCGAACGGGCCGGGCACCGCGCCCGCACCGTTCTGCAGGAAGCCGAACGCCGCGTCGAGCTCGCTGTCGGACGTGATCAGCGCGCCGCCGACGACGTCGGAGTGGCCGCCGACGTACTTGGTGGTCGAGTGCAGCACGACGTCCGCACCCAGCTCCAGCGGAGTCTGCAACGCCGGGGAGGCGAAGGTGTTGTCGACGACGAACTTCGCGCCCGCGTGGTGCGCGACCTCGGCGATCGCCGCGATGTCCGCGATGTTGAGCAGCGGGTTCGTCGGCGTCTCGACCCACACGACCTTCGTGTTGGGGCGGATTGCGGCGCGCACGGCGTCGACGTCCGACAGCGCGACCGGCGTGTGCTCGACACCCCAGTGGCTGAGCACCTTGTCGATCAGGCGGAACGTGCCGCCGTACGCGTCGTTCGGGATGACGACGTGGTCGCCGGGGCGGCACATGGCGCGCAGTGCCGTGTCCGTCGCGCCCATGCCGGACGAGAACGCGCGCCCGTGCTTGCCGCGCTCCAGTGAGGCGAGACACTGCTCCAGCGCGGTCCGCGTGGGGTTCCCGGTGCGGGAGTACTCGTAGCCCTGGCGCAGCCCGCCCACGCCGTCCTGCGCGTAGGTCGAGGTCGCGTGGATGGGCACGATGACGGAGCCGGTCGTCGGGTCAGGTTCCTGACCCGCGTGAATGGCCCTGGTCGCGAAGCCGTACGGAGTAGTGCTGTCTGTCATGGAACGAGAGTACTCACTGATGCTTGGCGGCGAGCCAGACGGCCGTGGAGGGCAGCGCGGCGAGTACCGCGGCCACGGCGGGCAGCACGAACTTCCACAGCAGGAACACGATGCCGAAGGCGCCGGGGCCGACACCGACGAAGGCCAGTTCGGACGCCGCCACGATCACGAACGTCTGCACCACCTCGACACCGATGAGCAGGAACGCGCCGGCGATCGTGAGGTACCTGCCCGCGTTGAAGCGGGCGAACAGCAGAATCGCGCCCGCCAGCAGGAGCACCGCGCCGAACGCCGCCACGACGTACGGGACGAGGAACCACGTCATGACGGGATGAGCGGCCGGCGACAACTCCGTTCCGGGCGCCGATCCGGGCATGAGGCCGCCGCTGAAGATGTAGGCCATGGTCAGCGCCTGCGACCCGGCACCCAGTGCCACGAACAACCCGACCGCGCCCGACGCGACCGCCGTCGCCGGGCTCGGAGATCTCGGTGCGGGCGACGGTGCCTCGGGCGCCTGTTCCGGCTGCGGCGTGGTCATCCGCGGAGTATCACTCAGCCCGGTGGCGGTCCGTACCCCGTTTGCGGATATCCCTGAGGCGGCATGCCTTGTGGCGGCATTCCCTGCGGGGGCATCCCCTGCTGCGGAGGCATCCCGTACGGGGGCGGGCCCTGCGGCGGGAAGCCGGGCGGCGGTCCCTGCGGCGGGAAGCCTTGTGGGCCCTTCTTCTTCGCCGCGATGTGCGCCGCGGTCGAGGGCAGGATCGCGAGCACCGCCGCGATGATCCCCAGCAGCAGGGTGATCAGCCCGATCAGCGGCAGCCGGGCGACGACGATGCCGGAGACCCCGATGAACGACCACACCACGAGGCCCAGCTTGATCACCACGCCCGCGACGACCAGGAACCGCCCGGCCCCCGCGCGAGCGAACAGCATGATCGCGCCGACCAGCAGCAGGAGCACCGCGATGCCCTGGCCACCGAAGGAGATCCAGAAGACCGGGTGGTCGACGGCGATGCCGACGTAGCCGCTGATCGCGATCAGCGACGACACGAGGAAGAAGCCGGAGATCAGGCCGGACAGCAGTGCGAGGATCGCGGCGGCGGTCGTCGTGCCTCCGGACGCCTGCTTCGGCGGGAACCCAGGACCGGGCCCCTGCCCCTGCCAGTGCGGCTGGGGCTGCTGCGGGTAGGGCTGCTGGGGATAGCTCACGAACCGAGTATTACCACTGCTGGGGCGGGTGGTATCCCGTTTGCGGATTTACCGGTTGCCGCGCCCGGCGCGTCGCGATGTACGCCGCCGTCGACGGCAGGACCGCGAGTGCGGCGGACAGGAGCGAGGCGGCGAGGCAGCCGATCACGACGTCCTGCAGGACGCCGACGTGGAAGAGCAGCGGCTGGCCGAAGAACCCGGTGAACTTCGTGAGCGTCATCGCCAGCTGGAGCAGCACCGCCAGCGCGCCGGCCACGACCAGCACCCGGCCCGCGCCGACGCGCGCGATGAGCAGGACGCCACCGATGCCGAGCAGCAGCGTCTCCAGCGACTGGAGCACGAGCGCGGTGATCACCGGTCCGTGGTCGAGCTTCACGCTGAACAGGTTGGCGTTGACGACCGTCTCCAGGACGCCCATGGCGAAGAACGCCGCGGCGACGAGGCCCGCCATGCCCGCGAGCGACGCGGTCAGCGGGCTCGGTTTTCCGTTCTCACCGGCACCAGCCCCCGGCCACTGGGCCGGGGGCTGGTGCGGTGGGTGCTGAAAGCTCACCGAGTTACCACTGCGGCGGCTGGCCGTAGCCCTGCTGCGGCTGCTGCTGGCCGTACGGGTTCTGCTGCGGCGGCTGGCCGTAGCCGGGCTGACCGCCGTACGGCGGCTGGCCGTAGCCACCCGGCGTCTCCGGGGCGTTGACCACGATGGTGCCCATGATCTTGTCGGCCCAGGTCTGCTTCTTCGGCTCCCACAGCGGCGCGAAGTAACCCGCGTAGCACGGGAGACCGTCGACGATGTGGCAGAGGGCGCGGACGAACGCGTTGCCGAAGCCGATCGGCTGGTTCGTCTCCTCCTTCAGCAGCTTGATCTTGGCGATCTTCTTGCCGAAGGACTGACCGGTCGTGCCCGCCAGGTACCAGGAGTTGTAGACCTGGAAACCGATGAGGCCGAGGTACCCGATCGCGGTGAGGATGAAGAACACCGTCGGGTCACCGGCCGCGCTGCCGACACCGAGCAGGATGCCGAGAACGACACCCGGCGCGACGTAGTCGACGAGACCGGCGATCAGTCGCGAGCCCCACTCGGCGTAGCCGGTGGGCGGCGGCGGGTAGGCACCCGGCATCGCGTAACCCGGCTGACCGCCGTACGGGGCCTGCTGGCCGTAGCCCTGCTGGGGCTGGCCGTACGGCTGCTGCGGCTGACCGTAGGGCTGCTGCGGCTGTGCGGGCTGGCCGTAGGGGTTCGACTGCGGCTGGCCGTACGGCTGCTGGGGCTGCTGCGGGTAGCCCTGCGGCTGCCCGTAGGCCGGCGGCTGCTGGGCGGGGAACCCGCCCGAGCCCGGCTGTGCCGGGAAGCCACCGGAACCCGGCTGCTGAGGGGCCTGACCGTATGCGGGCGGAGCGGCGGGAGGTACCTGACCGGGGCTGACGACCTGGGTGGCGTCGGCGTTCGGCTGGCCAGGCTGCTGCCCGCCGGGCACGACCTGGGTGGCGTCCGGCGGCGCTGCCTGCGGCTGGCCACCACCTGGCACCACCTGGGTCGCGTCGGCGTTAGGCACCTGCTCCTGCGGCTGCTGACCGCCGAAATGCTGGTTTCCTGGCGGCTGCGGAGCGTTCATCCGGTTTCCAACCCCCTTGGCTGGGCCGTTGTGGCTAGTGAGTCGGGGTCACGCTACTGGACGCACCAGTAGCCACGCTCAGCGACCAGCCAAGAAGCCGAGAATGTCCTGGCGCGTGACGACTCCGGCGGGCTTTCCGTCCTCGAGCACGAGCGCACCGTCCGCATGGGACAGTGCGCTCATCGCGGCACCGACGGCCTCGCCGGCGCCGATCGTCGGCAGCGGCGGGGACATGTGCTTGTCCAGCCGGTCGGACAGCTGCGCCTTGCCGGTGAACAACGCGTCGAGCAGATCGCGCTCGTTGACCGCGCCGGACACCTCGGCCGCCATCACCGGCGGCTCGGCGTTCACTACGGGCATCTGCGAGACGCCGAACTCGCGCAGGATCGCGACCGCGTCGCCGACCGTCTCGTGCGGGTGCGTGTGCACCAGGTCGGGGAGCTTGCCCTCCTTGCGCCGCAACACATCGCCGACGGTCGCGCCGGTCGAGTCCGGCGGCAGGAAGCCGTAGCTGGACATCCACTGGTCGTTGAAGACCTTCGACAGGTAGCCGCGGCCGCCGTCCGGCAGCAGCACGACGACGACGTCGTCCGGGCCGAGCTTCCCGGCGATGCGCAGCGCGGCCGCGGCGGCCATGCCGCACGAGCCGCCGACGAGCAGGCCCTCCTCGCGGGCGAGCCTGCGGGTGACGTCGAACGAGTCCGCATCGGACACCTCGACGATCTCGTCGCAGATGTCGCGGTCGTAGGTCTCCGGCCAGAAGTCCTCACCGACGCCCTCGACGAGGTACGGCCGGCCGGTGCCACCGGAGTAGACGGAGCCCTCCGGGTCCGCGCCGATGATCTTGACCTTGCCGTTCGAGACTTCCTTGAGGTACCTGCCGGTGCCGCTGATCGTGCCGCCGGTGCCGACGCCCGCGACGAAGTGCGTGATCCTGCCCTCGGTCTGCTTCCAGATCTCCGGGCCGGTCTGGTGGTAATGGCTCGCCGGGTTCTCCGGGTTCGCGTACTGGTTCGGCTTCCAGGCGCCGGGGATCTCGCGGACGAGCCGGTCGCTCACGTTGTAGTACGAGTTCGGGTGCTCCGGCGCGACGGCCGTCGGGCACACCACGACCTCGGCGCCGTAGGCCTTGAGGACGTTGCGCTTGTCCTCGCTCACCTTGTCCGGGCAGACGAACACGCACTTGTAGCCCTTGCGCTGCGCCACGAGCGCCAGGCCGACGCCGGTGTTGCCCGACGTGGGCTCGACGATCGTGCCGCCCGGCTTGAGCTCACCGGAGCGCTCGGCGGCCTCGACCATGCGCAGCGCGATGCGGTCCTTCACGCTCCCGCCGGGGTTGAGGTACTCCACCTTCGCCAGCACCAGCGGCTTGATGTCCCTGGTCAGGGAGTTGAGCTTCACCAGCGGCGTGTTGCCGACCAGGTCCACGACGTGCTCGACGTACTCCACCGGACTTCCTTCCCACTCCCCGAGATAACAAAACGAAGCCTAACCCTAGTGAAGTCGGAGGTTAACTCGAACGACCTGCCGGACGATTGACTGGTCAAAGGGGGTGGTTCGGATGATCGGGTTAACGCGGGTGGGCCTGGCCGTCGGCGCGCTGGGCGGACTGTCCGGAGCCCTGTACGGCTTGCTGGTGGAGCAGGGGCGGCGCGCTCGCGTGGCGATCGGCGTGCTGGAGCACCTCGCACCGTCGGCCGATGGGCTGTTCGGTTCGTCGCGCGGCGGCACGCCGCTGCGGTTCGCGGTGCTCGGCGACTCGATGGCCGTCGGCGTCGGCGCGCTGACGTTCGAGGACCTGCCGGGCGTGCGGCTGGCGCGCGCACTGTCCGAAGAGGCCGAACGACCGGTGCGGCTGGAGACGTTCGCGATCAGCGGGTCGACGACGCTGGACCTGCCTGGGCAGGTGGACAAGGCGATGGTGGAGCCGCCGGACGTGGCGCTGATCATCATCGGCGCGAACGACGTGACGTCGAAGGTGTCGTTCACCTACGCGGCGAGCCTGCTGGGTGAGCAGGTGGCGCGGTTGCACGAGGCGGGCATCGGCGTGGTGGTCGGCACGTGCCCCGACCTCGGGTCCGTGCTGCCGATCGCGCAGCCGCTGCGCTCGGTCGCGCGCGGGCTGAGCCTGCGGCTGGCTCGGGTGCAGCGGATGGCCGTCGCGCACGCGGGCGGGGTGCCGGTGGCGCTGGCCGACCTGCTGTCGCCGGAGTTCCTGGCGCGTCCCGGTGACTACTTCAGCGCGGACCGCTTCCACCCCAGTTCGACCGGTTACGAGGCCGCCGCGGCCGTCCTGCTGGCGCCGCTGTGCGCGGTCGCGGGAGTCTGGCACGGCGGGCCGCTGCCCCGTCGTCCGTCGCGCTCCGCCGCCGCCGAGGCGCGGCGACCGACGTCACGTGTGGTGGCCTGGCTGAACCGGCGTTAACTAGGGTGCGCACACACGTTGCGGCGAAACGAAGGGGTTCCGCAAAATGCCTGAGGCTGTGATCGTCTCTGTCGCCCGTTCTCCGATCGGGCGTGCGGGCAAGGGTTCGCTCAAGGACATCCGTCCGGACGACTTGGCCGCGCAGATGGTCAAGGCGGCGCTGGACAAGGTGCCCCAGCTCGACCCGGCGCTGATCGACGACCTGATGCTCGGCTGCGGCCTGCCCGGCGGCGAGCAGGGGTTCAACATGGCCCGCGTGGTGTCGGTGCTGCTGGGCCACGACGAGCTGCCGGGCACCACGGTGACCCGCTACTGCGCGTCCAGCCTGCAGACGACCCGCATGGCGCTGCACGCCATCAAGGCCGGTGAGGGCGACGTCTTCATCAGCGCGGGCGTGGAGACGGTGTCCCGGTTCGCGAAGGGCTCGTCCGACTCGTGGCCGGACACCCACAACCCGCTCTTCGCCGAGGCGGAGGCCCGCAGCGCGGGCGTCGCCGAGGCGGGCGCGGTGTCGTGGGAGGACCCGCGCACCTCCGGCAACGTCCCGGACATCTACATCTCGATGGGCCAGACCGCCGAGAACCTGGCTCTGGCCAAGGGCATCTCGCGCGAGGAGATGGACCAGTTCGGCGTCCGCTCGCAGAACCTGGCCGAGAAGGCCATCGCGAACGGCTTCTGGGCCCGCGAGATCACCCCGGTGACCCTGCCGGACGGCACCGTGGTGTCGGCCGACGACGGCCCCCGCCCCGGCGTCACCTACGAGGCGGTCTCCGGCCTGAAGCCGGTGTTCCGCCCCGACGGCCGCGTCAACGCGGGCAACTGCTGCCCCCTGAACGACGGCGCGGCAGCCCTCGTGATCATGAGCGACGTGAAGGCCCGCGAACTGGGCATCACGCCACTCGCACGAGTCGTGTCGACCGGCGTCTCCGGCCTCTCGCCGGAGATCATGGGCCTCGGCCCCGTCGAGGCCTCGAAGCGCGCACTCGCGCTGGCCGGCCTGTCGATCAACGACATCGACCTGGTCGAGATCAACGAGGCCTTCGCGGCCCAGGTGATCCCGTCTTACCAGGACCTCGGCATCGACCTGGACAAGCTGAACGTGAACGGCGGCGCAATCGCCGTCGGCCACCCGTTCGGCATGACCGGCGCGCGCATCACGAACACGCTCATCAACTCCCTGCAGTTCCACGACAAGCAGTTCGGTCTCGAGACCATGTGCGTCGGCGGAGGCCAGGGCATGGCAATGGTTCTGGAACGTCTCAGCTGACGTACGGCTGACTGCAATTGGCCGTGTGCAAGTACCTCCAACCACCCGATTGGAGGTACTTGCACTCACACCACATGCCGATGACGTTATTCGCCGCTAAATGGCGTCATCACACGAGTGGGAGACCGTCCCTACCGGTGAGCAAGGAGGGTCGGACATGCCATACGTGTGGTGGCACAGCGGATACGACCTGCGATGCCACGCCTTCGCCGTAGAGCAGGCGAACGACGGGCAACGCGGCTTCTACGAAGCGGTGTGCGAACACTCGGTACCTCTGGAACGGGTCGAGCGCGAGCAACACGGACAACTCTGCACCGCCTGCCTGATCAAGGTAGGAACGGAACTACCGGAAAACGTCCGCTGGACGACGTGAGGGGCGCCCCTTTGGGGGTCGCCCCTTTTTTGATCAATGCCAGGCCGCGCCGCCAGGAATTGTCGGTGTCGCGTGGGATGGTTGATTCAGGGGTTCCCCTGGGAGGGGGACGGCTGCGAAGCGCGTCCTTTGCGGTGGCGCGCACACCTCGCCCTTGATCGGGGCTCGCCGGGTTGATTCGGCGGGCCCGGTGGGCGAGCCGTGCGCGCTGGCCGGGACTACTCGCGCGTGTCGACGCACCCGGTCGCCAGCCGGGCCGCACCGCGCGCGCCGAAGCACTGCCTTGCGCACGTCGACGCGCCCGGTCGCTCGTCGGGCCGCACTGCGCGCCGAAGCGCTGCCTTGCGCATGTCGACGTGCCCGGTCACTCGTCGGGCCGCTCAGCCTTTGCCGAGCCGCCTTGCGCGCGTCGACGTGCCGATCCAGTTGAGTCCGGGTTCCTTGCGTGCTGCCGTTGGGCTTGGCTGCCGGTGAGCGCGGCCGCGCTCACGCAGGCGTCCCCCGGTGCGGAGAACCCCCCGAATCCATGCTCGCAGCCAGCACCGACAATCCCCGGCTCCACAACCACGTCAACCGCGAAGCCGGGGTGCGGCAACCTGCAACTTCTGCGGCGCGGCGTCGCCCCGCGAGCGAAGCGAAGCCAGCACCTGCGACCACCACGAACCGCAGGAACGAAGGCGGGCCACGCCCCGGTCGGCACGAACCAACCGAGCATCAGCCCCTGCCAGATACCAAGGGAGCGCCGCCACACCTCCAGGTACCAAGAGAGCCCGACGAAACCGGCAGGCACCAAGGGACCACAGCGAAAACCGGCAGGTGCCAAAAGAAAGGAGCGCCCGCCGCACCAGCAACCCCCGCACTGCCAACCGGGCGCGGCCCCCGAGCCAAAACCGGCAGCCGAATGATCAGGACAAACTTTCCCGGAGGGCAGGGGGTGGGGAGGTCCTCGCTGATCAGGCGCAGCCTTGCTACATCGAAAAGCCCTTGTCAAGGCAGCTTTTCCGCCTTGACAAGGGCTTTTCGATGTAGCGACCGTGAGGTGATCAGCGAGGACCTCCCCACCCCACCACCACAATCTCAACCCCCACAACAAGAACGGGGCCGCCCCAACCAAGGAGCGACCCCGTTCCCACAGCAGAGAGATCAGTCGGAGTTGAAGTACGACAGCAGTCGCAGGATCTCGGTGTACAGCCACACCAACGTGACGGTGAGACCGAACGCGACCTGCCACGCGTACTTGGAGGGAACCCCGGCCCGGATGGCCTGGTCAGCGGCATCGAAGTCGATCAGGAAGCTGAACGCCGCCAGCCCGATGCACACCAGGGAGAAGATGATCGCGATCGGACCACCGGTGCGGAGGCCGAAGCCGCCGTCCATGAAGAACGACGCGATCAGGTTGAAGAGCATCAGGACGCCGACACCGATGATGGCGCCGGTGATCCACTTCGTGAACTTCGGCGTGACTCGGACGGCGCCCGTCTTGTAGACGACGAGCATGCCGGCGAACACGCCGAGGGTGCCGATGATGGCCTGGCCGATCACGGCGATGCCGGTGCCCGGACCGGTGACCCGGTCGAGCGCGCCGCCGATGATGCCGCTGATGCCGCCGAGGAAGATGCCCTCGGCCGCCGCGTAGGCGATGACCAGGGCGGGGCTCGGCGAGCGCTTGAAGATGATGATCAACGCGAGCACGAGACCGACGATGGCCGCCGGAATCGCGAGCACGAACGCGCCCGTCAAGTAGGTGGCGACGGCGCCGACCGCGACCACGCCGAGCGTGATCGCCGTCTTGGTGACGACGTCGTCGATGGTCATCGGCCGCTCGCTGGTCAGCGGCGGTCCCTGTTGGTAACCGGCCGCGTCCTGCGGCTGACCGAAGCCTGCGTAGCTCCCGTACCCGCCGCCCGTGGGCAGGTTCCGGAATGCCGGGTTGCTGGTGGAACGCACCTCGTCCTCCTGGGTGGCGTATCTGACGCCGTCACGGGTTCAACGAACGTGCCTTGTGCTCGGTTCCCCCGTCGGTAAAAGGGACTTTACCCTCCGGGTCGATCACATGTACGCCAACATGCGATAACTCCGCAGCGTAGTGAGACGACGGCGTGTCGCGGCGAGTCGACCCCAATGTGAGTAAGCCTCGTCACATTCCGATCACGTTCACACCCTGAGTGACCACACACTTCCCCCCTGTGGCGGCTTGTCCCACATGTGGGGGAGGGCCAGTCTCGCACCCGGAAATCCACAGGTCAGAGGGGATCAAGATCCAGATGAGCTGGAAGAGACTTGCCGGCGCGGCGGTGGTGGCGGGGCTCACCCTGCTGACCGTCCCCGCGACGGCGGACGCGGTGGGCGTCAAGGGCATCGGCTTCAACGCCGGGCAGCTGCAACCGAACGCCCCGACCGGCTCCGAGTGGCACGGCTCCTACATCTGGCAGGGCAAGCAGGTCTGGTGCGTGCAGTACGCGCTCCCGGCCCCGGACAGCTCCGTTCCCTACAAGAACGGCGACGAACTGCTCACCAAGGGCGGCGCGAAGCTGTCCGCCGAGACCGCCGCCAACATCTCCTACCTCCTCCTCCGCTACTCCACGACCAAAGCGCCCGAAGAAGCCGCGGCGCTGGCGCACCTGCTGCACAGCTGGACCGCGTTCCCGCACGCGCAGCTGCGCTACGACACGACCGACCCGAAGTTCCTGGCGTACAACGCGGACTTCTACTTCAACAACCTGCCGCAGTCCGTTCGCGACGCGGTGGTGCGGCTCAAGAACGACGCCGCGGCCAACCGCGGCCCGTGGTCGCTCGAGGCCAAGGCGCCGACCGGCCCGCAGGTCATCGGCACGCCCGACGAGTGGGTCGTGCAGCTGCTGAAGGCGGACAAGAAGGGCGTCCCGAGCGCGCCGATCCAGTTCACGCTGACCGACGCCAAGCTCGAGGACGGCTCGACGACGGGCACGCTCACCACGCCCGCCGACGGCTCGCCGCTGAAGTTCAAGGCGATCCCGACCGGCACGAAGCCCGCGCTCGCGATCGTCGCGGACAGCCCGGCCGACAAGCCGGTCGTGCAAGTCCCCGAGACGACCGACAACATGCAGCGCATCGTCACGACCGGCGGCGAGAAGAAGCTGCCCGCGAACGCCGAGACGACGGCCAAGACGGCGCCCGGCGCGGTGAAGATCACGAAGATCGACTCCGAGACGAAGAAGCCGATCGCGGGCGTCGCGCTGCGCGTCACCGCGGGCGACAAGATCGCTCCCGCGCTGAAGCAGGACGACACGCAGCTCGTCGGCACCGACGGCAAGCCCGTCGTGCTGCAGACCGGTGACGACGGCACCGTCGCCATCCCGGACCTGCGCACCCCGCAGGACATCTGCATCATCGAGGTCGCGGCACCCAAGGGCTACGAGGAGTTCTTCGACCCGAAGGCGCCTCCGGCCGCGTGCGGCAAGATCGAGCCGGGCCAGACGCTCGCGCTCGAGGTGCTGAACAAGCCGAACAAGCCGGTCGTGCCGAGCACGATCCCGGCGGGCGCCGACGGCAAGACGCCGGTGGCGACGGCCTCGTTCGACACCGAGCTGCGCGGCGGCCTGGTGCTCGGCGTCGGCGGTCTGGTGCTGTTCGGTGCGGCACTGGCAGGCTTCCTGGTGTGGCGCAGGCAGTGAGCTCCAAGGCGTTTCTGACCGGCGTGCTGGTGGCGGGCATCCTCGCCACCGGCACGCTGGTCACCACGTCACGACCCGAGGTGCTGGCGGGCTCGGCGACCGCGGACGAGATCCCGGTCGTCCCCGCGGGCCCCATCGGTGACAGCCTCCGCACCGGGCGCGGCCCCGACCTCACCGGACTGCCCGGCGGCGCGAGCTCCGCGCTGCCCGAGCAGCCGAAGCAGGCACCGCCACCGGACAAGCCTGAGCCCGGCACGGTCCGGCTGCCCGAGGGCGGCGCGGCGACGCTGGTGCGCAAGGAGGTCGTGGACGGCGTGCTGCCCGTTCCCGACGGCATCGGCGAGGCCACCTGGTGGGGCGCCGAGCTGACCGGCAGCGAGGGCGCGACCGTCCTCGCCGGACACGTCGACTGGAAGGGCGCGAAGGGCCCGTTCGCCGAGCTGTGGCGCGCGGCGACCGGACGCGAGGTCGGCATCACGGACAGCGCGGGTACCCAGTACCGGTTCAAGGTGTCCCAGGTGCTCACCATCAACAAGAACGACCTGCCGAGCCGCGCGCTCGAACTCTTCGGACCCCGCGGCACGCACCGGCTGGTGCTCGTGACCTGCGGCGGACAGTGGGTCGGCGGCCAGAGCGGCTACGAGGCGAACCGCGTTGTGATCGCGGATCCCATCACCTGAAGCAACCCATTCGGGTGACGGCGAGTCTTCTCCCTATGTGAAGCGCTGGGCATGGTTGAGCACAGGGGTCGCGCTCTCATTGACCCTCGTCCTGCTGGTGTTCTCCGGAGGAACACCGGAGGACCGGAATCCTGAGAGCGCTCCCTTAGGCCTGGCCCCACGTCTGCCGGTGCCGAAGAACACGGGTCCGACGCCGGTGGTGCCGACGCCGTCCGGCAACCAGCCGCGGATGCGCAAGCTCGCGCCCGGCGAGAAGCCGCCGCAGTTCGTGCTGTTCTCGTTCGACGGCGCCGCGTCCAAGGAGCACTGGGACCGCGTGCTGCCGATCACGAGGCAGAACAACGCACACGTCACCGGTCTGCTGTCCGGTGTGTACCTGGTCGCGGACCAGGACAAGATGCAGTACACCGGTCCCGGCCACGAGCGCGGCTACTCGTCCATCGGGTTCGGCGGCAGCAGGCAGGACGTCGCGAACCGCATCACCTACCTCAACGAGGTGATCGGCGCGGGGCACGAGCTCGGCACGCACTACAACGGCCACTTCTGCACCGGCGACGAGCCGGCGGTCGGCAAGTGGGACGCCAAGGCGTGGAACGACGAGCTCGACGCGTTCGGCCGGATCCTCGACAATGCCCGCGCGCAGGGGCTGAAGCTGCCGAAGGAAGCCGTGCGCGGCGGGCGCACGCCGTGCCTCGAAGGCGACTGGAAGCAGGCGTTCCCCGCGATGCTCGGCCACGGGCTCGCCTACGACACCAGCCACGTGAGCCTCGGCGTCGTGTGGCCGTCCGTTGTGGACGGCATGTGGGAGTTCCCGATGCCGGAGGTGAAGGTTCCCGCGCTGGGCAAGCAGGTCGTGATGATGGACTTCAACCTCTGGTTCGCGCTCAACGGCGCCAAGGAGGACGCCTCGCGCAGCGCGGAGTTCACCCAGATCGTCGTCGACACGTACCGGTCGGTGCACCGGGCCGCGTTCAACGGCAACCGCGCGCCCATCGTGATCGGCAACCACTTCAACGAGTGGGCCGGTGGCGCGTTCTCGAAAGCCGTCGAGCAGTACATGGGTGAGGTGTGCGCACAGCAGGAAACCGTGTGCGCCACCTACACCGAGGTCATCCAGTGGATGCAGCTGCAGGATCCGGCGGTGCTGGAGCAGCTCCGCCGGATGCCCGCAGCAGTCAACTAGCTAGCCGTCGGTCGACAGGATTCGGTCGTCCTGCGCGCCCGGCGAGCCGTTGGCGTCCTGGTTGGACGTGCCCAGCCACAGCGTGCCGTCCGGCGCCGGGGCGACGGAGCGGATCCGGCCGTACCCGGTGAACACGGACTGCGGGGTGCCGAGCGAGGTGCCGGTCACCGGGATCTTCCACACGCGCTTGCCGGTCACGGCACCGATGTAGAGGGCGTTCTTGTAGAACGCGATGCCCGACGGGCCCGCGGTGTTCTTGTCCCACGACTTCGCCGGGTTGGTGAAACCGGGCGTGCTGCAGGGACCCTCGCAGTCCGGCCAGCCGTAGTTCTTGCCGGACTCGATCTTGTTGAGCTCGTCGGTCTTGCCGTCACCGAACTCGGTGGCGTACAAGGTGTTCCCGACCCACGCGAGACCCTGCGGGTTGCGGTGGCCGTAGGTGAAGACGACGGTGCCGAACGGGTTGCCCGGCGCGGGCTTGCCGTTGGTGTCGAACTTCAGGATCTTGCCGCCGAGCGACTTCTTGTCCTGCGCGTTCGGCTTCACCTGACCGTCGCCGGTGGACGCGTAGAGGAAGCCGTCCGGGCCGAACTCGAGTCCACCACCGTTGTGGTACTTGTTCTTCGGGATCCCGGTGACGATCGGCTGGGGCTTCCCGCCGAGCTTGAGCTTCGCCACCCGGTTGTCCGAGGACGTCGAGTAGTAGATGTAGACCGTGTTGTCGGCCGCGAAGGTCTTCGACACGGCGAGGCCGAGCAGTCCGCCCTCACCGCCGGTCAGCACGACCTCGTTGACGGTCTGGACGTCGGACACCGCGGTGCCCTTGATCTTCCGGATCTTCTTGGTGTCCCGCTCGGTGAAGAGGGCACTGCCGTCCGGAAGGAACTCGATGTCCCAGGGGATGTCGAGCTTGGACGCGATGGTCCGCACTGCTTGAGCCGTCGGCTCGTCCTGCGCGAGTGCAGGGTTCGCGCAGAGCGAGATGGCGACGGCTGCGGCGAATGCCGCGGTCGCGTAACGACGAGCACGCATGTGCTCTTCCTCCAGGTCCGCTCGTGGTGGGCGGCGGCGGATCTTGGCGGAGGTGATGGAATCACAATCGTGAACGGTTACACAACAGTCATCGGAGGGGTTGCGGCGCCCCGTGCCTACGAGCGGGTGAGACACGGGGCACCGCAGGCTACTTTCAGTTACCGTCGGCGATGTAGATGCCGCCCGGGGTGACTACCCAGAGTGAGTTGTCCGGGCCGTCTTCTTCCGCACGGGTGCGGCCGAGGTTGGTGTAGATCTTTCCGCCGTTGCCGCTGGCGTCCAGCTTGTAGGTGCCGCCCTTGAGCGACGCCATGTACAGCTTGCCGCCGAACGACGCGAGGCCGCTCGGGGTCGCCGACGAGGTCGGCCACTGCTTGACCGGGTTCACGAAGCCCGCGTTGTTGCAGGAGCCCTCACAGGTCGGCCAGCCGTAGTTCTTGCCGGACTCGATCTTGTTGAGCTCGTCGACCTTGCTGGCACCGATGTCCGAGACGTACAGCGTGCTGCCGAGCCACGCGAGGCCCTGGACGTTGCGGTGGCCGTAGGAGTAGACGAGCGAGTTGAACGGGTTGCCCGGCGCGGGCTTGCCGTCCTTGGTCATGCGCAGGACCTTGCCGCCCAGCGAGTTCTTGTTCTGCGCGTTGCCACCGTTCTGGCCGTCGCCGGTACCCGCGTACAGGTAGCCGTCGGGGCCGAACTCGAGGCGTCCGCCGTGGTGGAACTGCGAACCACGCGGGATGCCGGTCACGATCGGCTGCGGCGTCGAGGTGCCGAACGGGAGCTTCGCGATCCGGTTGTCGTTGCCGGTCGTGTAGTAGATGTAGAGGAGCTTGTCGGTCGCGAAGTCCGGGGACACGGCGACCCCTAGGAGGCCGGCCTCCTTGGTGACGCTGACACCGGGGATGTCAGCGATCTTGGTGACCTTGCCGTCCTTGGTGATCGTGCTGACGGTCTTGGCGTCCTTCTGCGTGAAGACACCGGTCCCGTCAGGCAGGAAGTCCAGACCCCAGGCTTGCTTCAGTCCGCTGGCGATCTGCTTGATGGCCATCGGCTCGACGTCGTCCGCGGCCTGCGCCGTCGGTCCGACGAAAGTGCCGACCGCCAGCGCTAGGACGCTTGCGAACGCAATACGACGAGCACTCATGTGCTCACCCTCCAACTCCGCGTCGGTCGGCGGCGGATCTCCCTGTAACCGTGGTCACAGGGTGGGGGCACTAAGGATGCAAGCACAGTGCGTAGTTGCTCCCGTACCTGCCAACGGGTTAATCACCCGATGACTTTAGGTAACTTTATGTACGGTCTAGCGCTGCGAACTGAGAAGACATAACGTGTGTTTCGCCGCCGCGCCCCACGGAGTACTGAGGGTTCCTCACGAGAGCCCTGCACACGACCCGAGGAGTTGCGCAATGCCTGTTACCGAGACTGTCACTGAGAAGCGCACGTGGGTGAAGCCGGACTTCCGCGACTTCGAGACGCCCATGGAGGTCACGGCTTACGCAGCGCGCAGCTGACGCGAGCCTCAGCCGGGGTTCCTGCCGATCGGCAGGAACCCCGGTTCAGCCTTGAGCCCTTCCCTGCCGAGGAGTCCGCCATGACCCTTGCAGCTCCCGACGTGTTCGTCGCCGAACTGCGCGCCCTTGCCCCCCGGTACTGGGACAGCCACCCGTTCCACCTGAGGATGCACGAAGGCAGCCTCAGCAAGCACGAACTTCAGGCGTGGGCGGCGAACCGCTGGTACTACCAGCGTTGCATCGCCCAGAAGGACGCCGCGATCCTCTCCAACTGCCCGCTGCCGGACGTCCGGCGGCAGTGGCGGGAGCGGATCATCTGGCACGACGGCACGCAACCCGGCGAGGGTGGCGCGGAGAACTGGATCCGCTTGGCCGAGGCCGTCGGCCTGACCCGTGAAGAAGTGCTCGACGAGCGGCACGTGCTGCCTGGCACGCGATTCGCCGTCGACGCCTACGTGACGTTCGCCCGCACCAAGCCGTGGGTCGAGGCGGTCGCCTCCGGCCTCACCGAGATGTTCTCCGGCGCGCTCATGCGCAAGCGGCTCGCGGCACTGCGGGAGCAGTACCCGTGGATCGCCGAGGAGGGCTTCGCCTACTTCACCTCGCGCATCAAGGCCGTCGCGGGGGAAGGACGGTCCACAGTGGACCTCGTCGTGGAGCACTGCACCACACGTGAGCAGCAGGAAGCCGCGGTCGCGGCCCTGTCGTTCAAGTGCGACGTGCTGCGCGCCGTGCTCGACGCGGTCGACTACTACTCGGGCAAGGGCAGGCCGTGACGTCACTCGAGGCCGTTCCCCGGATCCGGCGAGGTGTGAAGTGCACCTACGACCAGATCCGGGGCAGCCACGTCGTCCTGTTCCCCGAGGGCGTGCTGGTGCTGAACGAGACAGCCGCCATGGTGGTCGAACGCTGCGACGGAAACACGACCGTCGGCGACATCGCGTTGCGCCTGGCGGAGGAGTTCGATGGCGTTGAACCGCAGGACATAGCCGAGCTCGTCTCGCGGCTCGTCGCCCGGAGGGTGGTTGACATCGATGTCACCGACGGCTGAGGCTCCTTTCGGCCTGCTCGCCGAGCTGACCCACCGGTGCCCGCTGCAGTGCGGGTACTGCTCGAACCCCATCGAGCTGGTGAAGCGCGACGCCGAGCTGTCCACAGAGGACTGGATGCGGGTGTTCGACCAGGCGCGGGCACTCGGCGCGCTGCAGATCCACATGTCGGGCGGCGAGCCGCTCGGCAGGCGTGACCTGCCGGAGCTGGTCGAGCACGCCAACAGCCTCGGCACCTACGTCAACCTGGTGACCTCCGGCGTCGGCCTCACCCGCGAACGCCTGCGCGACCTCGCGAAGCGCGGCGTCGACCACGTGCAGCTCTCGCTGCAGGACGCCACCCGCGAGGGCAACGACCGGATCGCGGGCATCAAGGCGTTCGACCGCAAGATCGAGGCCGCCGCGCACATCCGCGACGAAGGCCTGCCGTTGACCGTCAACACGGTGCTGCACCGGCAGAACCTCGACAACGTCGCCGGCCTCATCGCGATGGCCGAGGAGATGGGCGCCGAACGGCTCGAGCTCGCCAACACCCAGTACTACGGCTGGGCGCTGCGCAACCGCGCGGTCCTGCTGCCCACCAAGGAGCAGCTCGCGCGCGCGGACGCCGTCGTCGAGGCGGCGCAGGAGCGGCTGCGCGGCAAGATCGAGATCGTGTACGTGATCGCCGACTACCACGAGGCGCACCCCAAACCGTGCATGTACGGGTGGGGCGCCCGGCAGCTGACCGTCGCGCCGAACGGCGACGTGCTGCCGTGCCCGGCGGCCACCGTGATCACGTCGCTGAAGATCGAGAACGTCCAGAACTCGTCGTTGCACGACATCTGGTACCACTCGGAGTCGTTCAACGCGTACCGCGGTTTCGAGTGGATGAGCGACCCGTGCCGCAGCTGCCCGCGCAAGGAGATCGACTTCGGCGGGTGCCGTTGCCAGGCGTTCCAGCTGACCGGTGACGCCGCGAACACGGACCCCGTGTGCTCGCTCTCGCCGAACCGGCAGACCGTAGACTTGATCTTGGACACGGAGATGCGCCCCGCCGTCGAGCCGGCGATGGCGATGCGGAAGATCAGCCAGTGAAGATGACCAGCCGATGAAGGCGGTACTGCTCGGCACGACCGCCGGCGGTGGTTTCCCGCAGTGGAACTGCGCCTGCGCCCTGTGCGCGGAGGTCCACTCGGGACGACTGTCCCCGCGCAGTCAGGACTGCCTCGCGGTCAGCGGCAACGGCGCGGACTGGTGGCTGGTCAACGCCTCCCCGGACATCCGCACGCAGATCACGTCCACACCGCTGCTCAACCCGGGACCGGGCCCGCGGGAGACCCCGCTGCGCGGCGTCCTGTTCACCGACGCCGAGCTGGACCACACGCTCGGCCTGCTGACGCTGCGCGGCGGCGCGGACCTGTCGGTCTACGCGCCCGCCACCGTGCAGCACGCGCTGAGCGAGTCGTTCGACCTGCGCACCGTGCTCGACGGGTACTCGCCGTGGAGCTGGCGGCAGGTCGACCCGGACCAGCCGTTCACGCTCACCGGCGGGCTGACCGTCACGGCGATCCCGATCAGCGGCAAGCGGCCGAAGTACACGCGCGGGTCCGCCGTGGACGGGCACTGGGTGGTGGCGTACCGGATCGAGGACCCGGCGACCGGCGGGGTGCTGGTGTACGCGCCGTGCCTCGCGTCGTGGCCCGCCGGGTTCGACGACGTCGTCGCCGGGGCGGACTGCGTGCTGCTCGACGGCACGTTCTACGCCGCCTCGGAGATGGGGTCGGCGACCGGCAGCTCGTCCGGGCAGGCCGCGATGGGCCACCTGCCGATCACGCTGAGCCTGCCCGAGCTGCGCAGGCACCCGCACGTGCGGCGGATCTACACGCACCTGAACAACACGAACCCGGTGCTCGACCCGGAGTCCGCCGAGTCCGCGAAGCTCCGCGAGGCCGGTGTCGAGGTGCCGCCGGACGGCACCGTCATCGAGCTATAGAGTGATCACAGAGGGTAGTTGAGGGTCCTTATACCGGAGCATGTTGGCAACGGACAGGGAACAAAGTCCCCTTAACGGGTTTAAGACAAAACCCTCGGAAGAGTGGTGTTCAGGCGTAGCCCGTGACGTTACGACCACGCTAAGTGTTAATTAGCAACGTATATGTCTCAACTGGGTTACAGCCTGCCCAGCGGTCACTCCCGGTGATAACAACCGCGTCCTTCTCGTCGAATCACGAACCAATTGGTTCGACGAGAGGGGACTGGCGGCATGGCAGAGGAATACCGACCACTCTCCCGGCGCACGCTCCTGACGGCCGCCGCGGGAGGGGTCGCCGCTGGGATTGTCAGCACGAGCTTGCTCACGGGAACGGCGGGCGCCGCGGCGCTGCCGGGTCGGAAGCGGCTGCTGATCGGCAACGTCGACGCACTGGGGAACGGCAGCATCGCGGTCGCGGATCCGAGCCTGACGGGGACGCCGTCGAGCATCGCGGTCAGCGGTCAGCCCAACAGCATCGCGGGGGCGCCGGACGGCATCAGGGCGTGGGTGGCGACGCAGTTCACGCCGGGACTGGCGCTGGTGGATCTGGACAAGGGCAAGGTCGAGACCGAGGTCATGGTCGGCGGCTTCGCCAACAACACCGTGGTCTCATCCGACGGCAAGCGCGCCTACGTGTCAGTGGGGTCCAGCGGTGGCGGTGGCTCGCGCGGCCACGTCGCGGTGGTGGACACGGCGAACGGTGAGGTGCGCGCCCGGATCAAGGTGGGTTTCCTGCCGAGCCAGCTGGCGCTGACGCCGGACGGCAAGCGGCTCTACGTGGCGGACGCGACGGCGACCGGTGTCTCGATCATCGACACCGCCAAGAACGAGGTCGCCGGTGCGGTGAAGACGGCGAAGACGCCGTTCCGCATCGCGATCGACGCCAGGGGAACGAAGCTCTACGTCGCCTCCTTCCGCGAGCTGACCACGTTCGACCTGGGGACCGGACAGCAGAACGGCACGACCGCGCTCACCGGGCGCCCCTGCGGCCTCGCCGTGGGACCCGCCGGGACGTTCGCCGCCGTCAGCCTCTTCACCGGAAGAACCACACCGTCGTTGCTCGCACTGGTGAACACCCAGACGAACAAGGTGAGGAACCAGTCCGAGAACGGCCGCGCGCACGGCCCGCTGGTGCTCAGCCGGGACGGCGGCAAGGCGTTCGTGCTGGACAAGGAGAACCGCAAGGCGACCGCGTCGAACACGACGGACGCGAAGCCCGAGAACGCACTGTCGTCGCCCAACTCCTCGAAGCCGACCTGCGTCGCCTTCGTCGAGACCGCCTGAGTTCGGGGAGGAACTTCCAATGGCTTTTTCCATGTCCGTCAAGACCCTGGACTACACCCCGGCGTACCCGCCGTACCCGAGCCTGTGGATGGGTGGGTACGGCGGTGCCCCGCGCGGCAACGCGGGTCAGGTCGGCAAGCGGCTGCGCGCGCAGTGCGTCGTGATCGACGACGGCGTGTCCACGAAGGTGATGCTGCGCGTCGACGTGGTCAGCATCCCCAGAGAAGTGCACCAGGAGATCAGATCTCTGGTCGACCCCATGATCGGCGACACGGCCGACTTCATGATGATCGCGAGCCACACCCACTCCGGGCCGTTCATCGGCACCACCCGGCCGGACCCGTACATCCTGATGGGCCTGACTGCTGCCGACATCAACGCGGTCGCGGCCACCACGGACGTCTTCATCGGCCAGCTGGTCGCGCTCGTGCAGCAGACCATCAACATGGCCCGCACGCCGGTGACGCTCTGGTACGCCGAGGGCGACGTCGTGATCGGCTACAACCGCGCGGACGGCTCCGCGGTGCTCGACACGGTTCCCGTGATGGTGGCCCGCAGGACGAACAACAACGCGCTGTTCGCGGTGCTGTTCGGCTACGCGTGCCACGCCGTCGCGCGCGGCAACGACAAAGTCTTCTGCAGCGACTACCCCGGTGCGGCGACGGACCGGATCACCGCCCAGCTCGGCGTGCCCGCGTTCTTCTTCCAGGGCGCGGCGGGCGACCAGGACCCGCTCGACCCGCACCAGCCGAGCCAGGTCGACACGCTGGGCAACCAGCTGGGCAACGAGGTCATCGCGGTCGTCAACAACACCGGCCTGTTCTCCGAGGTGACCGGCCCGATCGTCACCGCGTACACCGAGGTGGACCTGCCGCTGAGCGTCGACCTAGGCGACCCGGCCGCGCTGATCAACCAGTCCAACCGGTACTACGGGTTGATGGGCGAGTACGAACCGGGCAGCTTCGGCTCGAAGCACGCGGAGGTCATGACTCAGCAGATGGAGCACGGCTCGGTCGGCGTGCCGACGGCGATGCCGATGCCGATCCAGCGCTGGCGCATGGGCGGTCTGACGATCCTGGCGCTCGCGCACGAGGTGCTGAGCCCGTACGCGATCAAGCTCAGGAACCAGTACCAGGGCGGCGACCTCTGGGTCATGGCCTACGCCAACGAGACCGAGGGCTACGTGGCGGCCAACTACATCCTGCAGGCCGGCGGTTCCGAGCACCTCGGCTACGAGGCGGGCTGGATCGACGACGACACGATCTCGGGTGAGGGGACGTGGACGACGTTCTACGCCTACCCCGCGCCGCTGAAGGCCTCGCCGGACGGCGTGTCGCAGGCGGTGCCCGGCACGGCCGAGCACCTGGTGATCCAGACCTGCATGAACCTGCTGAACAGCTGACCTGGGGAGCGAGAGAATGCCAGCACCGAGCACGACTTTGAAGGCCCGCTACAACATCGCTCCGATCTACCCGGTGGACCCCACCGGCCCGATCTGGCTGTTCGAGCACGAGGCGTCGACGACCGGCGGCTACACGTGGGGTGACGGCTACGAGATCGGCAGCGGGTGGGCCGGCCGCACCCTGGCGGGCCCGAGCGGGTGGATGTACAGCATCACGCCCACCGGCGAGCTGAGGTTGTTGCACTACAACGGGACCAACTGGGACACCGTCAACGGCGCGGGCTACGCGGTGCTCGGCCAGGGCTGGTCGTACACGGCCGCCGCGCAGCGCCCGCGGATCTCGGTCGACGAGGACGGCGTCATCTGGACGCTGGACGTCGCGGGCAACCTGAAGGCCAGCTTCTACGACGTGCAGACGAACCAGTGGCTGGTGCAGAACGCGCTGATCGACACCGGGCTGACGCAGTACAACGCGATCATCGCGTGCAGCCGCGGCGTCGTGTTCGCCCGCACTCCGGCGGGCGCGTTGTGGCGCTACTACATCGACTTCTGGACGAGCCCGAACCTGCCTTCGTGGAAGAAGCCCACCGCCGCAGTCGTCGCCACCGGCTGGACGGGGCTGAAGAACTTCAGCTCCGCGGGCGGCGAGACGATCTACGCGGTGAAGTCCAACGGCGACCTGGTCTGGTACTCGTACAACCCGGTGACCAAGAAGCTGTCGGCCGCGAAGGTGATCGGCAACGGCTGGGGCGGCGACGTGGACGTGGTGGCGCAGTCCAACGCGTGCAGCCGCTTCGACTTCGGCACCGCGCACCTGAGCACGCACCACCCGGACAAGGTCGCGGTCGCGGCCCGGTTGAACGCGGTCAAGAAGAACTGAAAACGGGTATGCCGGTGCGGTGACGTCACTCAGCACCGCACTGGCCGCCCAGCTCGAGAACCAGCGCGCCGCGCTCCGCCGCGGCGCGTGGCGCGTCGGCTGGAAGATCGGCGCCGGGGACCGGGAACGCATGGACGGCGGTTTCGTCGTCGGGCACCTGACCTCCGAGACCCAGCTGACCTCCGGCCAGAACCACGTCGAGCGGCGGGGCGAGCAGCTGCACGCCCACGCCGCGATCGCCGTGACGGTCGGCCCGGACCTGTCCTTCTCCCCCGCACTGGAGATCGTCGACCTCAGCGGGACGGATGAGGCCGGGAAGATCGTGGCGGACAACGTGTTCCACCGGGCTTTCGTGCTCGGCGCGCCCGCTCCCCAGACAGCCGAGGACGCCCGCATCCTCGTCAACGGCCAGTGCCTGGCGAGCGCGCCGGTGCCGTCCGACCTCGTCGAGCGGGTGGCTTCGGTCGGCTGGATCCTGGAGTCCGTCGGGGAACGGCTGCGCGAGGGCGACCGGGTGCTCACCGGCGCTGTCGTGCAGGTGCCCGTTCGGGCGGGCGACGACGTCGTCGCCGAGTTCGGGCGGCTCGGACGGGTCAGTCTGACGGTGTCAGCTGCCTGAGCCGCACCCTGGTGATCGCGTGGTGCTCGACCTCCAGCACCTCGACGCACCACCCGGACACCTCGACCTCGTCGCCCGGTTTCTCGGGGATGCGGCCGAGCAGTGCGAGCACGAGCCCGGCGATCGTGGTGAAGTCGACGTCGGGCAGATCGCGCAGCTCGACACCGAGGTCGACCAGGTCGTGCATCGGGAACGTGCCTGGCAGCGCCATCGAGCCGTCGCTCTCCCTGCGCACGCTGATGATGTCGTCGTCGGTCTCGTCGTAGATCTCGCCGACGATCTCCTCCAGTAGGTCCTCCAGCGTGACGATGCCCTCGATCGCGCCGTGCTCGTCGACGACGAGCGCGAACTGCTCGCGCTCGGACTTGAAGCGGCGCAACGCGTCCGTGACGCGCAGCGAGTCCGGGAACAGCACGGCGGGACGGGACTGCGCGACGAGGTCGAACCCGTCGTCGAGCAGGTCGCGGACGTGCACGACGCCCAGCACGTCGTCCAGGTGGGTGTCGCGGACGACGGGTGCGCGCGAGTGGCCGGACTCGACCATCACCCGCCGCACGGTGGCCAGGTCGGAGCCTGCGGGCAGCGTGACGACCTGCCTGCGCGGGATCATGACCTCCCGCAGCCTGCGCTCGTGGATCTCCAGCGCGCCGCTGATGATCGTGCGCTGCTCGGCGTTCAGGCCGCGCTGGCTGGCGACCAGCTCGCGCAGCTCGTCCGGTGACATCTGCCCGGAGTCGGCGTCCGGGTTGCCGCCCAGCATCTTGACGACGAAGGTCGTCGACGCGCTCAGCAGCCACACGACGGGTCGCGAGATCGTGGACAGCAGGTCCAGCGGCTTGGCGACGATCAACGACCACCGCAGCGCGTACTGCATGGCGAGCCGCTTCGGCGCCAGCTCGCCGAACACGAGCGTGAGGAACGTCAGCACGACGGTCACCGCCGCGATGGCGGCGGCGTTCGCGGCACCGCCGAGGAAACCCAGCAGCGGCACCAGCGGCGCGGAGAGCGACACGGCGGCGGCCGCGGACGCGAGGAAGCCGGCGAGCGTGATGCCGATCTGGATGGTCGCCAGGAACCGGTTGGGGTCGTGGGCGAGCTTCACGAGCGTGGTGGCCTTCCCTTCGCGCTCCAACGCGCGCAGCTGACCCCTGCGCAACGAGATCAGCGCCATCTCGCTGCCCGCGAAGATCGCGTTCAGCAGGACGAGCACACCGACGAGCACCAGGTTGAAGCCGAAGCCCTCCATCGCCCGAAGCTATCAGCGCGGTCAGAGATCCACGGGGAGCGAAGCCAGCCGGAGCGTCCCCGGATCGGGCGCCCGCAACGGGTCCCCAGCGGGCCTCAGGCGCGGGAAGCGGCGCAGCAGTCCCCCGATGGCCAGCTCGGTCTCCACGCGCGCCAGCGAGGCAGCCAGGCAGAAGTGCGGGCCGTGCGAGAAGCTCAGATGCCCGTTCGGGCCGCGGGTGACGTCGAAACGGGCCGCATCGGCGAACGCCCGCGGGTCGCGGTTGGCGGCGATGATCGCGACCGTGACCGGGTCGCCCGCCCGGATCACCTCACCGGCGACCTCCACGTCCCCGGTCGCGTAGCGCGGCGTGGTCAGCAGCTGAGGTCCGCACCAGCGCAGCAGCTCCTCGACCGCGCGCGCCGGATCCGCCGCCGCGGCGGCGAGCTGATCCGGGTGCCGGAGCAGCGCGTCGACGCCGTTGGCGATGAGGTTCGTCGGCGTCTGGCCGGCGAGCACAAGGTGCCACACCAGGGTCACCCGCTTGGTCTCGCTCAGCGCGACCGACAGGACGTGCTCGGCGTTCTTCGCGTCCTCGATGATGCGCGGGATCGCGGCGACGAACGCCTCACCCGCACCGGACGCGACGGCGGCGCCGTACTCGCGCCACCGCGGGCGCGCCTCGTCCGGGATGCCGACCACCTCGCAGATGACCTCGATCGGCAACGGGCGCGCGAAGTCCCGCAGGAGGTCCACGTCGTGCGCGGGCAGTTCGTCCAGCAGCCGGTCGACGATGCGCGCGATGCGCGGCCGCAGCTCGTTCGCGCGGCCGACGGTGAACGCGGGCGCCGCGGCTCTGCGCAGCCGGGTGTGCTCGGGGCCGTCGATCTCGGCCATCGTGCGCAGGTACGGCAGGCAGTGCTCGGGGATGCCGGGCGGGCGCACGAAGCTGCGCTGGTTCACCTCGAAGCGCGGGTCGGACAGCACCGCCCTGGCCTCGGCGTGCCTGGTGACGACCCACAGGTCGCCGATGCCGGGCACGGGCATGCGGGCCAGCGCCGACTCCTCCCTCGCCCGCTCGTACGCCGCGACGGGGTCACGCACCACCTCGGTGAGATCCAGCATGTTCGGATGCTAACACCAGATGTTCATGACATCTGAATGGTGACGGTACGTTGACGCGATGGTCCGGCTCACGAGGGCAGAGACGCAGGAGCGCAATCGCGCGCGCGTGCTGGCTGCCGCCAGGGACGAGTTCACCGAGCGCGGTTTCCGCGACGCCAAGATCGACGCCATCGCGGAGCGGGCCGAGCTGACCCGCGGCGCGGTCTACTCGAACTTCCCCGGCAAGCGGGCGCTCTACTTCGCGGTGCTGGCGGCGGTGGCCGAGGAGATGCCTCGCGGGACACCTGGCAGGACGCCGCGCGAGGCACTGGGTGCGTTCGCCCGCGCGTGGGTCGCCCGGCTGCCGCTCGCGACCGATCCGGCCGTGCTCGGCGCGGACCTGCTGGCGGAGATCATGTCCGACGAGCTGACGCGGACACCGTTCGCACAGCTGACGAAGCTCAACGCGCTGCTGCTCGGGCTGGCGCTGGAGGACCTGCGTCCGGGCGCGCCCATGGTGCGCGTCGCCGAGACCGCGCTGACCGTGCTGCACGGCGCCTCGCAGCTGGCCGCCGCGGCGCCCGGCTTCGTCGAGCCGTTCGACGTCGTGCGCGCGTGCGAGGAGCTGGCCGACCTGGAGTTCGACGAGCGGCCGCCCGTTCCCCCGATGGGGCCGCCGGTCCGCCCGGTCGACGAACCGTGGGCGCCACCGCCGTCGGTGGACCTGCTGGACGACGCCGGCCCGTTCACCGACGGCGTGATCACCGTGCTCGGACTGCACCGCGCGTCGGCGGTCGAGGACGCCGTGCGGACGGGTGAGGACGTGACGCTGGTGCTCGTGAGCGCGGCACCGGGCGAGCTGATGCCGTTGGCACGACTGGCGATCGCGGAGATGCGCGGCTACCTGCGCCAGTCGGTCGCGTGGTCACCGCGGCTGCGGATCGTGTGCGACCCGGCGTTCGCGGCCGCAGCGGGGGTGCCGTCGGTCAGCGACGCCACCGAGACCGCGGTCCGCGTGCGGGACGGCCGGATCGTCGCGCGGTCGGACGGCTGGGGCGCCTGCCAGTCGATCGGGGGCTGACGTGCGCGTCGTCTCGTTGCTGCCCGCCGCGACGGACATCGTCGCCTCGCTGGGCCACCTGTCGTCGTTGGTGGGACGCACCCACGAATGCGACTGGCCGCTCGAGGTCGCGTCCGTGCCTGTGGTCACCACCACCGCCGTCGACCAGAACTCGTTGAGCAGCAGGGAGATCTCGCTCGCCACCGCGCACCGGGGGTCGTCGCTGTACGGGCTGGACGCGGAGCTGCTGGCGTCGCTGGCGCCGGATCTGGTGCTGACGCAGGACCTCTGCGACGTGTGCGCCGTGTCGTACCAGCGGGTGTCGGACGCCGTGCGCGAGCTGGACGCCGGGCCGCGGGTGCTCAGCCTCGAACCGCGCACGCTGCCCGAGGTGCTGTCGTGCCTCGACGTCGTCGCGTCCGCGCTGGGCACCTCGGCGGCACCGGTGATCGCGTCCCTGGAGGCGCGACTGGACCGGGTGCGGTCGGCGGTGGCCGGTCGGGCACGGCCGCGCGTCGCGGCGATCGAGTGGCTCGACCCGGTGTGGCCCGCCGGTCACTGGGTGCCGGAGCAGATCACCATCGCGGGCGGCGAGCCGCTGCTGGCCTCCCCCGGCGAGCACACGCGGCCGATCTCGTGGGACGCGGTCGTCGCGGTGCGGCCGGACGTCGTGCTGCTGCTGCCGTGCGGGTTCCCCCCGTCGCGGACGCTGGCCGAGCTGTCCGTGCTGCCGCTCCAGGACGTGCCCGAGGTGTGGGTGCTGGACGGTCCGGCGTACTTCAACCGGCCGGGCCCGCGCGTGGTGCGCGGGGTCGAGGTGCTGGCGCGCGTGCTGCACGGCGTGGGGTCGGTCGATGTGGCGGAGGCCGTCCGGCAAGAAAGTTGAACGCGTTCAAATCTGGTGTTACGGTCGTGCCATGGGGGAATCCAAGAAGATCGTCATTCCTGGCGGCAGCGGCCACATCGGCACGATCCTGAGCAGGTCACTGGTCTCGCGAGGGCACGAGGTGGTCGTGCTGGGCCGCGGCCGAGGGGGCGCCGGGGACGTGCGCCACGTCCAGTGGGACGGGTGCGCGCTCGGCGCGTGGGCCGCCGAGATCGACGGCTGCGACGCCGTCATCAACCTGGCCGGGCGCAGCGTCAGCTGCCGCTACACCAAGACCAACCTGACCGAGATGATGAGCTCGCGGGTCGACTCGGCACGGGTCATCGGCGAGGCCATTGCCAAAGCGGCTTCGCCACCGCGCGTGTGGCTGCAGATGAGCACCGCAACGATCTACGCGCACCGCTACGACGCGCCGAACGACGAGGCGACCGGTGTCATCGGCGGCCACGAGCCGGACGCGCCCGCGTACTGGCGGTTCAGCGTGGACATCGCGACGGCGTGGGAGGCGGCCCAGCGGGAGGCGCCGACGCCGGACACGCGCAAGGTCGCGCTGCGCACGGCGATGGTGATGGCGCCGGACCGGGGCGGCGCGTTCAACCACCTCTCGCGCATCGCTCGGCTCGGCGTCGGCGGCCCGGTCGCGGGCGGCGGGCAGTACATGTCGTGGATCCACGACGTGGACATGATCCGCGCGGTCGACTTCCTGCTGGCGCGCGACGACATCAGCGGCCCGGTCAACCTGGCCGCGCCCGCTCCCCTGCCGCACCGGGACTTCATGAGCGCGGTGCGCAGCGAGTGGGGTGTGCCGTTCGGGCTGCCCGCGACGCGGTGGATGACCGAGATCGGGGCGCTCGCCATCGGCACGGACACCGAACTGCTGCTCAAGTCGCGCCGGGTCGTTCCAGGACGGCTGCTCGACGCCGGGTTCTCGTTCGAGTTCCCGCACTGGCCCGAGGCGGCCGCGGACCTGGTGGCGCGCAGCAGAAACTGAGTCGCTCCCCGCCGGTTCGCCCCCGTCATCGGGCTCGAAGAGGCTACCCCTCCGGTGGTGAAAGTGCGGTGGCACCGCGAGTCCCTTCTCGCCCGCACTCCCAAGGGACACCTGGAGGGAGTGAGCAATGTGCGTACTCGCCGCAGAACTGCCGCAGCACGTCGGATCGCACGTCGAGATCGCCGGCTGGGTCCACCGCTGCCGTGCGTTGAAGTCCGTCACGTTCCTGGTCGTCCGCGACCACTCGGGCCTGGACGCACTGGGCTTCACCGAGATCCACACGCCCAAGATCGTGGGTTCGGCGACCGAGAGCCGAGCCGCACGACACCGTCCGGCACCTGGCGCAGTACACGAGCCTCGACGCGGGGCTCGGGTTCATCACCGACCACCGCGACGTGATGGCCGTGCTGCGGGACACCGTCGCCGCGATGGTGTCGTCGGTCGCTTCCCGTGCCGCGTCGGCGCTTTCCCTGCTCGACGTCGCGCTGCCCGTTGTCCCGCTGTTCCCGAGGGACCTGCACCGGTTGACCCCCTGACGGGCGTCACCCGTACGGACCCCACGCTGTCGGCGGCTACTGCGAATTTGTCCACCGGCGTAAGTTCAGCCCTGTGGCCGGCTCAACGCCGGTCATGTCGGCCCGGACCCCGCTGACGCTCACGAGCTTCCGCGGTGAAGGGCACCCAATGCCGGACGGCGCCGACCCGTCACGCATGTCACGCAACCGGTTCCCCGCGTTGCTGCGGGCCCACGCGGCCCTCACCGGTGAACTGGACCCGCAACGCGTGTTGCGGTACCTCGCGGACATCGCGCGTGAGCTGGTGCACGCCGAGTACGGAGCGGCCGCACTGGTCGGCGACGACGGCGGGATCGACGAGTTCGTCTACGCGGGCGTGGCGGCCGACGTCGCCCAGCAGATCGGGAATCCTCCGGCGGGGCACGGGATTCTCGGGCTGCTGACCAACCACCCCACGCCGATGAGGCTGCCCGACGCGGGCGCGCACCCCGCCGCCAAGGGTTTTCCGCAGCACCACCCGGAGATCGCCGGCTTCCTCGGCGTGCCCATCCGGGTGCGCAACCGCGTGGCGGGCAGCCTCTACGTCGCCGACCGGGCGCGGGGCCGGTTCAGCGCCGAGGACGAGCAGGTGGTCGTCGCACTGGCGGTCGTGGGCGGTGTCGCACTCGACAACGCGCGGCTGCACCACGAGTACGAACGGCACCGGCGGTGGCTGGCCGCGTCGACCGAGGTCGCGCGGCGGCTGTTCACCGGAACCGATCCCCGGCCGCTCGAGATGGTGCTGCACCACGCCCAGCTGGCCGCCGACGCCGACTTCGCGACGATCGCGCTGCCCGTCCGGCACGGACAGCTGGTCGTCGAAGCCGCTCTCGGCATGCTCGCCGCCCCGCTGGTCGGCACCGTCGTCGAGCTCAGCGGCAGCCTGGAGGAACGCGTCCTGCGGTCCGGCACACCGCTGCGGGCCGCGTACGCCGCGGCCGCGATGCCGCGGGAGGCGGGACCGGTCATGGCGGTACCGCTGTCGGCGGGCGACGGAGACGTGGCTGTGCTCGGCCTCGGCAGGGCGCGCGGTCAGCGGTCGTTCACCGACGCGGACCTCGACCACCTCACGGCGTTCGCCCGGCACGCGGGCGAGGCGCTGGAGATCAACCAGGGGCACTTCGACCAGCAGACCCGGTTGCTGATCGAGGACAGCGACCGGATCCGGGCCGACCTGCACGACCACGTGATCCAGGAGCTGTTCGCCATCGGCATGGGCCTGCAGGGCCTCGCACCGTTGCAGGAGAAGGCCGACAGCCGCATGCGCATCAACGGGTACGTGGTGCGCCTGGACACCGCGATCCGCCGCATCCGCTCGACGATCTACGACACGCCGCTGCACCACCACGACGACGCCGGCCTCCAGCAGCGGCTGCTCGACGTCGTCGAGGACGAGTCCTCGGCGAACGGCCCGCCCGTCCAGCTCCGGTTCGCGGGCCAGCTGAACCAGTCCGTGCCACCCGCGCTGGTCGAGCACGTGGTGGCCGTCGCGCGGGAAGCGTTGTCGAACATCGTCCGCCACGCGCACGCCAGCCGCGCGAGCCTGAGCGTGGGCGTGCTCGACGGCCTCGTCACCGTCGAGATCGTGGACGACGGACGCGGCATCGGCACCACCACTCGCGCCAACGGCCTGGCGAACATGCGCCGTCGCGCCGAGACGCACGGCGGCACGCTGAGCGTGGCTGCGCCGGAGGGCGGTGGCACGCACCTCATCTGGACGGCGCGCGTCACCCCTGCGACGTAGACAGGTCGATCGTGCCGTCGATGACCGCCTCCGCGATCACGCTGATGTACTGGTTGTGGCTCCTCGCGTAGTGCCGCAGCATCTCGAACGCCTGGCCCATGTCGACCTGCAGGCGTTCGGCCAGCACGCCTTTCGCCTGTTCGATGAGCACCCTGCCCTGCAACGCGGTCTGCAACTGCTCCGCGAGCAGCTCCCGGTGGCTGATGACCCGCGCCTGCAACAGGCCGATGGTGGCGACGTCCGCCATCGCCTGCGCGATCCTGATGATCGCCGGATCCAGCGCACCCGGTCTCGCCGTGAACAGGTTCAGCGCGCCGATCGTCTCGGACCGCAGCCGCAACGGCAGCGCGTGCACCGCGGCGAACCCCGCGTCCACCGCCATCGCGGAGAAGTCCGGCCACCGCTGCGGAACCGAGCCCAGGTCGGTCAGGCTGACCTGCGCACCGGTGACGTAGCACTCCATGCACGGCCCTCGGCGGTGTTGCAGCTCGAAGAGCTCGAGCAACCTGGTCCGCTCGGTCGAAGCACCGACCACCTGCAGCTCACCGTGGTGGTCGACGAGCAGGATGCCCGCGGCGTCGACCGCCAGCGTGTCGACGCATCGATCCGCTAACAGGTGCATGAACTCGACCGGGTCGAACTCGGCCACGAGCGTGTCGGCGAGCTCGACGAACGTCTCTGCCAGATTCTCCACTGACATGGGGGCCACCTCTGTTGGTCAGTCGCCGGACGATGGATCGGACGCGTCGGCCGGATTCAGTCGCAGACGCCGGGCCACGACGTCCCGCGCGACGTCGATCACCGGCCGTTCATTGGCGAACGCGTGTGCGCGCAGCCGCACCAGCGCCTCTTCCACGCCCACCCCCAGCTGCACGGACACCATGCCGGTGGCCTGGTGGATCTCACCCCGGCTCATCGGCACGCCGTCCACCGGCAGGCCGACCCGGACACGGGTCAGCTCGTCGAGCAGCAGGGACAGGATCACGTCGGCGATGACGAGCGAGTCGGCCACCTGCTCCGCGGTCAACGGGCCGATGCGCTTCCGGTGCAGCACCAGCGCCCCCGTCCGGATCGCACCGCTGCGCAACGGGAACGCGAACACCGCCCGCGCACCCGCGTCGAGCGCGGCGGGCACGAACATGGGCCAGCGCCGGTGGTTCTGCCCGGAGTCCAGCTCCTCGACCAGCACCGGCACCCCCGAGCGGAACGCGTCCGCGCACGGGCCCTCGCCCAGCGCGAACCTCAGCTCCTCGAGCCGGCCACCGATCAGGTCCGTCGAGTAGCGCGACTCGCCCCGGTCCGGACTGTTCATGAGCGTCACCTGCGCGCCGCTCACGTCGATCAGCCGGACCGCCGCGTCACACGCCGTCTGGCTGGACACCGAGGCACCGCGGCCCGCAGCGTCGTCGGCGATGTACGCCAGCACACGGGCCAGCCGATCACCGCTCACGCGCAGAACCCTACTCGCCGGTCAGAGATCGAACGCGGCGAGCGGAGCGCGGCGCGGATCCGGCCGCCGAGCGAGCACGCCGGCCACAGGTTCGCGGCCGCCGCGTCGAGACGGCGTCACCAGCGTTCCCCGTCGCGCATGGCCGAGACCAGCTCATCCGCGTCCGCTCCCGGCTCCGCGAGGGCACGATGCGCGCGATCGCTTTGCCCCGGTTGGTGATCTCAACGATCTCACCGCGCTCGACCAGCTCCAGCACACCTGCGGTGTTCTGCTTCCGTGCCAGACCGTGGCCCGGATGGGGGTGAGCACATCGCGTCCACGACGCACGTCACTGCCAGTTACAAGATCATCTTTAGGCTATACTTCCACAGGTCAGCACCATGATCATTTGGGTGAACACTGGTGCCCCCGACGGGATTCGAACCCGTACTGTGATCCTTTTAAGGGACCTGCCTCTACCGATTGGGCTACGGGGGCAGCGGGGAGCCTAGGCGTTGATCGACGGTTTGTGTGGGCGCTTGAGGTGAAGTCGCCCACCCGGCCCAGCAAGTTCCGCTATACCGCGCACCGGGGTAAGCCGTTGGCAGTCATGATCGGCCCCTCCCCGCTCCCAGCAGCTCCTTGAACCTGGTGGCGACCCAGTCGTGCACGGCCGCGGACACGGAGTTGTCCTGCGCGCGGTGCTCGAACCAGCGCCAGTCGCAGTTGACGTTGATCTCCAGGAACACGTGGTCCTTGCCCGTGACGAGGAGGTCGAACGCGGCGACCTGCACGCGCCAGTGCCGGGCCAGCGCCAGCAGTCGGTCGGCCAGCCCGTCCGGAACGGACGTGGGCGTCACGCGCACCGCATCAGGATCCACCCAGAGCTGCGCGGGGTCGAGCTTGTCGACCTGGTAGGCGATGCACCGCTCGCCGACGACGAAGACGCGCAGCTCGGTGTCGGACGGCACGTACTCCTGCACGATCACCGGTGCGGGCTCGGCGACGCCGCCCGCCCGCGAGGTCTCCAGCGGGCGCGGGAACAGGCCGTGCTGCACGCCTGGGCGTGGCTCCAGCAGGTGCCGTCCGGCCGTCTTGACGATGCAGCGGCCGCCGCCGGGGCGGGTGCGGCCCGGACGCGTCGTGACGGCGGTGCGCGGGATGCGCAGGCCGAACGCGGCGGCGTCGGACAGCTGGGTCAGGCGGTCGAGGTGGGTCGTGGAGCGCGCCGGGTTCACGTGGGCCCAGTCGCTGCGCGAGGAGAGCCAGTTCGCGACCGAGTTCCACTGGTCGACGGCGTACGCGCCGGCCAGGGTGCCGGGCTCGACGGGGAGTGCGGAGAGCTCGAAGTGCCTGCGCCACACCAGCAGGGGCCTGAGCAGCCAGCGGTCCAGTTCGAGCAGCGGCTGGTCGGTGTAGACCGAGAGCGGGATGTCCAGGCAGCGGTCAGCGTCGATGCGGGCCATCCGGATGCCGCGTTCGGCCAGTGCGATGGAGAGCTCGTTCATCTCCATGTCGGCCGCGCGGGCGAGCACCAGGACGCACGGTTGGGGGCTGCCGTCACCCTCGTCGACCATGCCGAGGCGGTGGACCTGCTCCTGGAAGTCGAGACACTTCGGCGGGGACCGGAAGAGGTAGTCCTGTCCCTGCAGCAACAACGGTCTGGCAGCTTCGGACGGGGCGTCGCCTCCGCTTGGTCCCCGCCCTTCAGCTGACCTGGTCAATCGTCCTTCTTGCTGCGGAAACACTTCCCTGCGTTGGCGTACTCGGCGGCGTACTGCGCCAACGCGGGGTCCTCGATCTCACCGCGACGAAGCTGTGCGGCCAGCTCCTCGAGAGACATCGGGATCACCTCTCTCCCCACACAGGCGGATCACGCATTCAGGTGATGCACCAGCGGTAGTCTCTGGTTCACGTTACGCAATGTCAAGGCGAGCCCAGGAGGGTTACTCCTATTGGGGGCTCAAGTTACGGCACTGGGCCATAAGGGTGCCCCGCCGCTAGAGCCAAATGAGGCAGCGACGGGGCCATCACCCGCAGTGATCAGCTCTTGACCGCGCGGTCGAACTCATCCTTCGGGTCGTTGATCTGACCCAGAGCGACGACCTCACGACCGTAGAACAACGCCTGCGTCCAGTCCATGAGCACGCGGAGCTTGCGGTTCACGGTCGGCACGAACGCCACGTGGTAGCTGCGGTGCATGAACCACGCGATCGCACCCTTGAAGCGCAGGCCGAACACGTCCGCGACGCCCTTGTAGAGGCCGAGGCCCGCGACCGAACCGAGGTACTTGTGGAAGTACTCCTTCGGCTCCTTGCCGCGCAGCGTCGCGATGATGTTCTTCGAGAGCAGCTTCGACTGGCGGATGGCGTGCTGCGCGTTCGGCACGCACGTCGCCGTCGGGTCCTCCTCGATGCGCGACAGGTCCGGCACGGCCGAGCAGTCACCGGCGGCCCAGACACCCGGCAGGCCCTGCACCTGCATCGCCGCGGTGCACCGGACGCGGCCGCGCTCGTCGAGCGGGAGGTCGGTGTTGCGCAGCATCGGGTTGGCCTTCATGCCGGCCGTCCAGATGATCGTGTCCGAGTCGAACTCGGTGCCGTCGTCGAGAACGACGTGGCCGCCCTCCATCGACTTCACGCGGGTGTCGAGGAAGCACTTGATGCCGCGCTCCTCGAGCCGCTCGACGGTGTACACGCCGAGCTTCGCGCTCACCTCGGGCATGATCCGGCCGGTCGCCTCGACCAGCACCCAGTTCATGTCCTCGCGCTTGAGGCCCTCGTAGTAGCGCAGCGCGTAGCGCGCCATGTCCTCGAGCTCGGCCAGGGTCTCGATACCCGCGAAGCCGCCGCCGATGACCACGAAGCTCAGCAGCCGCTTGCGCAGGTCCGGGTCGTTCGTGCTCGCCGCCTGGTCGAGGCGCGACAACACGTGGTTGCGCAGGTAGATCGCCTCGCCGATGGTCTTCATGCCGATGCCGACCTCGGGCAGGCCGGGAATGGGCAGTGTCCGCGAGATCGCACCCAGTGCGGACACGAGCACGTCGTACTCGTACTCCTCGATGTGGCCGTCCGCGAGCTCGACGGTCACGGCCTTGCGCGCGTGCTCGATGCGGGTCGCGCGGCCGGTGACGACGTGGCAGCGGTTCAGCACCTTGCGCAGCGGCACGACGACGTGGCGCGGCTCGATCGAACCAGCGGCCGCCTCGGGGAGGAAGGGCTGGTAGGTCATGTGCGGCTGCGGGTCGATGACAGTCACCGACGCCTCACCGGATCGCAGTTTCTTCTGCAACCCGAGCGCGGTGTACATGCCGACGTACCCACCGCCGACGATCACGATCCGAGTGGGTTGCGACTTCACAGCAGCCATACGCACATGGTCGCACCGAGACCCGCTTTCCCGCTCGCTCGCGAGGCCCGTTGTGACCACGGTCGCCGCGTGATGCCGAACACCCATGCCAACGACCTGCGGCGCTCCTGAAACACCTAGTGAAGACGCTGAGAGGAGCGATTCAGATCCTCAGCGCGACCAGGGCCGCGACGAGTGCCGCGGAGGCCAGTCCGGCGACTTCCAGCGGCACCGGAGTCGGGCCGGACGGCAGCAATGCGGCGATTCCTGCTAGTGCCAGCGCGACGGCCTGCACCGCCGCGAATCGGCGGGCCGGAGCGCGGAGCGCGGACATCTCCACACCGGCTTTTCGAGGAATGACCACGGCCAACGCGCTGGTGACGTGGACCAGGTGCAGCAGCGGGATCAGGACGAGCACGCCGATGCGCAGCGGGTTGCCGTCGGCGAAGGTCATCACGACCGCCGCGAACGCGATCACCAGTGCCGGGGCCGCGCTCGCCGGCATGAGCACGGTGATCACGACCAGCGCGGCGAAGATCGCCAACTGCACCAGGCCCAGCCCGTTCGCGCGGAGCACGACGCCGATCGCGAGGCACGCGACGGCCGTGACGATCCTGATCAGCACGTCGTCACCACCACCCCGTGCCGCGCCATCAGCGCCAGCCGGGCCCGCTGCTCGGCGGCGATGAGCGCGGTCGCCGCCACGCCCCACGGCTCCTCGGCGTCCGGGAGCAGCGGCGACGGCAGGCTGTCGACGGCCAGCACCAGGTGCCCGCGCCGCGCCGCGTGCACGGCGATCTCGGCGACGGCGTTGTCGAGGAACGGCGAGAGCACCACGACGACCGCGCCGTACGAGATGTGCGGCAGGTACGGCCGCTGCGCCCACCCCGCGGCCCGCGCGCACACGACGAGCTGGTTGCGCAGCCGCAGCAGATGCCGCCTGCCGACGCCGGAGCGCACGTTGAGCTGCGGCCGTCCCAGGTCGACGAGCGCGACCCGGTCGCCCTGGCGCAGGTAGCTCGCCGCGAGCGACGCGGCCGTCCGCACCGCGCGGTCGAGGCTGCCGCCGGTCCGGGTGGTCGTGCCGTACTCGACGGCCGCCCACCCGGCGACGTCCTGCGCGACGTCGCTGCGCGTGTCGACCGCCAGCACGACCTCGGCGTCGGCCTCGGCGTGCCGCTCGCGGACGTGCAGGTTGCCGGTGCGCAGGCTGATCCGCCAGTCGATGCGGCGCAACCGGTCACCCGGCTGGAACGCGCGGATGTCGCGCAGCTCGGTCGAGTCGCCCGGACGCGGCGACCGGTGCGCGCCGACGAGCCCGGCGGCGCGCGGCGGCAGCGGTCCGGCCGGGAGGTACTGCAGCGGCGGCAGCACCGTGCGGCTGTGCTCGACGCCGACGACCGGCCCGTAGACGTGCAGCGCGTCCGGCCCGGCGAACAGGTGGTCCACGCGCAGGTCGACGCCGGGGCCCCAGGCATCGCGGCGGACCTCGATCGGGATCGTCCCCGCGCCGGACGGGTAAGCGCGGGTCTCGTGCGGCAGCCGGACGACGACCAGCTCGGTGTCGGTGGCCGGGTCGATGTCCGCCGCGGTGTGCGCGCTTCCGGGTTCCGCCAGGCGCGGCAACGGCCGGACGGTCACGCCGGGCTCGCCGGACGGTTTGCGCGCGAAGAGGAGGCTGAGCAGCAGCGGCACGCCCATCAGCACGAGCTCCACCTCGTGCATCAGCGCGCCGGCGACCACGAAGCCGCCGCCGAGCAGCGCGGCGCGGATCAGCGCGTCGGTGGCGTGCCAGTGCGCGCCCCTGCTCGCGGCGATCGCGTCGCTGATCCGCGCATATCGACTCATGAGCTGGGCGGACCCGGTACCTGCCCGAGCAGCTCGGTGACGATCTCGACGCCGGTGACACCGGACGTCCACGTCTCCGGGCGGAGCGTCAGCCGGTGCGCGAGCGCCGGTACCGCGCATTCCTTGACGTCCTCGGGAAGCACGTACGAGCGTCCATCCATTGTGGCCAGAGCTCGCGAGACCAGCGTCAACGCCTGCGCACCCCGTGGCGACGCGCCGACCTCGACGGCCGGGTGCTTGCGGGTCGCAACGGCCAGGTCGACGCAGTAGCGCAGCACGTCGTCGTCCACTGTGGTCTGCTCGAGCTCCTGCTGGAGCTCGGCGAGCCGGTTCTCGGCCAGTACGGGCGGGACCTCGGTCTCCTCCTGCTGGCGGGCGATGCGCCTGCGGAGGACCTCGACCTCCTCGTCGGGCGGCGGGTAGCCGATGTCGAGCCGCAGCAGGAACCGGTCGAGCTGCGCCTCCGGCAGCGGGTAGGTGCCCTCGTACTCGATGGGGTTCGCGGTAGCCAGCACGTGGAACGGCCTGGCCAGCGGGAACGTGGTGCCCTCGACGGTGACCTGGCGTTCCTGCATGGCTTCCAGCAGCGCGGACTGGGTCTTCGGCGGCGTGCGGTTGATCTCGTCGGCGAGCAGCAGGCCGGTGAAGATCGGGCCGGGCCGGAACGTGAAGTCGCGGTCGCTCGGGTCGTAGAGGAACGAGCCCGTGACGTCCGACGGCAACAGGTCCGGCGTGCACTGCAGGCGGCGGAAGTCGAGCCGCAGCGCCTGGGCGAGGCTGCGCGCGATCAGCGTTTTTCCGAGGCCGGGCACGTCTTCCAGCAGCACGTGCCCGCCGGCGAGGATCGCGGCGAGCGCGAGCCGCAGCGACCGCTGGCGGCCGACGACGACCTTGCCGACCTCGTCGAGCACGGCCTTGGCTTCGACCTCGACACTCACTCGGTTCTCCTCAGCATCTCGGTCAGCTCGTCGGGCGGCGGCAGCGCGTCGACGTCGATGCCGAGCTTGCGCAACCTCGGCTGGATCCGTTCGCGGAAGCGGACTTCGTCGTCCGCGGCCTGCGCGAGCCTGGTCGCGAGCGTGCTGGCCTGGACGCTCGCGATCGCGCTCGGCGGGTCCGGCGGCGGCTGCCACACGACGTCCGTCGCGCGCGGCAGGTAGCTCGCGAGCAGCGCCAGCGCGGCGGGTGGGACGGCGAGTGCGGTGGCCCACAAGGGATTCGCGCCGAACCGCCACAGCACCAGCCCGGTGACCACGGCGGTGGCGAGCACGATGAGCGTTCTCACGCGAGCTCCCCGATGATCCGCTCCAGCTCGCGCTCGGCCTTCTCGGCGTGCTGCTTCGTGATGGCTTCTTCGCTGAACCGCGCGCGTTGGTACAGCTCGCGCAGTGCCGTCGCGTCCGTCGGCAGGTTCGTCGTGAACTCGGTCGGCGTCAGGTGCGGCTCACGGGGCTGTGCTTCCTCGAGCTTCAGCCACGCCGCGATCACCGCGTCCTTCGGCTCCCGGTTGGCCCGCAGCTCGATCAGCGCGCGTTCGGCGTGCTGCCGGAAGCTCGGCGGCGCGGGCGTCTCCTGTTCGACGATCTCCACGCCCCGCTCCCCTTTGGCGCGCCCGCGGGTGAAGCTGACGGCGAACGCCATGCCGATCAGTCCGAACAAGACGAACCCGATGAGCACGCTCATCAGGATCAGGAACGGGATGCCGCTGCCCTCGGTCGACACCTCGACCTGCCCGATCCCGGACGCCGGCGCCCCCGTGTCGCGGACGTCCGGCTCGACGGGCGGTGGCTGGAAGGTCACCGGCGACGTGCCGCGCGCGGCGATGACGACGAGCAGCAGCGCCCCCACCACCACGACGGCCCGCGTCCTCATCGCACCAGCATGCAACTACCAGGGGAACATCGGGAAGTCCTCGCCGCACCGGCGCGTCTGCTCTTCGTGCCGGTCCTCCCAGAACTCGAACCTCCACCCCGGCCAGCACGCCGCCAGCTCCTCGACCGTGCCGAGCAGTGGTGCGAGCGTCCAGACGCCGACCTCGCGTTCGTCCACGTCGATGTGCACGCCGGACTCCGGGCCCGTGTCGCTCTCGCCGTGCCTTTTGCGTCCGGGCGCGGGAGCGAGCCCGCCGGCCAGGTCGACCAGCTTCGGCCCCGCCCACGGCAGGTCGCAGTGCTGCGCGCTCACCAGGTACCCGCGCAGGGTGCCACCTGCGCGGATCGTGATCACGAAGTCGCCGTCGTCCGGGTACTCCAGCAGGTGCTCGTTGACCAGCCTCTCGATCGGCTCCCGCTCGGTCCGCACCCGCTTCCGATCGACACCGACGTACGCGGCCACGTCCTCGACGCCGCCGTACGCCCAGCGGATCTCCCAGCCCGGCCACGCTTCTGCCAGCTCGTGGAGCCAGGTCTTCCTGTTCGTGACGCCCCCGTGGTGCCAGGTGAAGAGAAGCAGGAACCTGCGCGGGACGTCGATCAGCACCGCACCCTCGCACCAGACGTCGTCCAGCCAGGCCGCGTCGGCGCGCTGCTCACGAACGAACTCGATCGCGGAGTCCGGACCGTCCAGGAAGTTCCGGTCGATGGTCAACGCACCCCATTGGGAGTGGAAGAGCTCGTAGCCGTTCTCGCCGACCAGCACGTAGTTCGCTCGGTCACCCATGGTCGGCCAATGTGGCCCTGCTCGGCGGCCCGGTCAACATCGGTAGGGTTCTCCGGTGGCTCTGACGATGGACCTTGACGAGCACCAGCTCAGACAGCACGAATGCGGTTGCTGCCAGGAGGCGGTCGAGCGAACGTGGAACTTCGTCCGCCGCGACAACGTCGCGCACGCCGTGTACTTCGCGACCTGCTACCACCACCGCGACCAGCCGCACGAGGCGTGGATCGACGCCATCTTCGGTTCCTGGGGCGCGGACTCGTTCGACGACCACGTGACGTTCGGCTGCCGGGTCGGCCCGGTGGCGAACAGCCCGGAGCCCGCGGCCACGCTGGTCCAGGCGTGCCAGGACGGGTCGGGCCGCGAGATCCACGGCGTGCTGCTGTCCCGCGAGGAGGGCCTGGTCCACCCGCGGCTGCCGGAGTTCTGGGACGTCGTCGACTTCGTGCTGGCCAACGACCCCGCGGTCAACGCCCACCTGCACCGCTGACTACAGCCCAGCGCACTCCTTGGCCCTCGTCAGCACGTCCTGGAGCATCTCCTGGGTCAGCCGGCCGGTGAAGGTGTTCTGCTGGCTCACGTGGAAGCAGCCGAACACGCGCAACCCGGCGACCTCCACCTCGACGCCGTGCCCGAACTTGGGCCGCGGCCGCGGGTTCCCCAGCACGGGCAGGAACGCGTCCCACCCGAACGCCCCGAGCACGACCACGGCCTTCAGGGTGGGCCGCAGCAGCGCCAACTCCTGCTCCAGCCACGTCCGGCAGTTGTCGCGCTCTGAAGGGGTCGGCTTGTTGGCGGGCGGCGCGCAGTGCACGGGCGCGGTGATCCGCACCCCGGACAGCTCCAGCCCGTCGCCGATGTGCGTGGCCGTCGGCTGGGACGCGAGTCCGACCTCGAACAGAGCCCGGTACAGGAAGTCCCCCGATCGGTCACCGGTGAACATCCGCCCGGTCCGGTTGGCCCCGTGCGCGGCGGGCGCGAGGCCGACGATCAGCAGAGACGCGTCCATCGGGCCGAACCCCGGCACCGGACGGCCCCAGTAGGTCTCCGAGCGGAACGCCGCGCGCTTGACGCGGGCGACCTCCTCCCGCCACGCCACCAGGCGCGGGCAGGCGCGACACGCCGATATTCGTTCGTCGAGTTCCGTAATGTCGCTCCCATGTCCGAGGAAGAAAAGGCCGAGCCGACCCCTCCGCCCGCTGACGATCTCGTCACCACCCAGCACAGCATCACCGTCAAGCGCCGCAAGTTGAACTACACCGCGACGACCGGGCGCGTCGTGCTGCGCGAAGAGGTGCTGACCGACGGTGCGTTCGACGGGCACAAGCCGAAGGCCGAGGTGTTCGTCACCTCGTACACGCTCGACGGCGCGGACCCGGCGAAGCGGCCGGTGACGTTCGCGTTCAACGGCGGGCCCGGCTCGTCCAGCGTGTGGCTGCACCTCGGGTTGCTGGGGCCGCGGCGGGTGCTGTCCGGCGACGTCGGCGACATGGTGCCGCCGCCGTACGGGATCGGCGACAACCCGGAGACGTTGCTCGCCGACAGCGACCTGGTGTTCATCGACCCGGTGTCCACGGGGTACTCGCGTGCCGCGAAGGGCGAGAAACCCGGTGCGTACCACGGGTTCCAGGGCGACATCGAGTCCGTCGCCGAGGTGATCCGGCTGTGGACGTCGCGCAACGGCAGGTGGATGTCGCCGAAGTTCCTGTGCGGCGAGTCGTACGGCACGCTGCGCGCGGCCGGCCTCGCCGAGCACCTCCAGTCGCGGCACGGCATGTTCCTCAACGGACTCATGCTCATCTCGTCCGTGCTGGACTTCGCGACGCTCGAGTTCAACGAGGGCCACGACCTCGGCTACTCGCTCTACCTGCCGACGTACACCGCGATCGCGCACTACCACGGCAAGATCGACGGCACGCTGCCGGAAAGGCTCGCCGAGGCCGAGGAGTACGCGTCGCGCGACTACCCGTGGGCGCTCGGCCGCGGGTCGCGACTGTCCACTGAGGAACGACAGGAGGCGGTCGCCAAGGTAGCCGCGCTGACCGGCCTGTCCGAGGACTACGTGGACCGGGTCAACCTGCGCGTCGAGCACATCCGCTTCTACACCGAGCTGCTGCGCGCCGAGCGGCGGACGGTCGGCAGGCTCGACGGCCGTTTCTCGGGCTGGGACAACGACTACGGCCGCGAGCAGCTGTCCGAGGACCCGTCGTTCTCCGCGATCATGGGTCCCTACACCGCCGCGCTCAACCACTACGTGCGCACCGAGCTGGAGTACGAGAACGACCTGCCGTACGAGATCATCTCGCGCGCGGTGCACCCCTGGTCGTACAAGGAGTTCGAGGGCGCACACGTCACCGTGGCCGGCAAGCTCGCCGCCGCCATGCGGGCGAACCCGCACCTCAAGGTGCACGTGGCGTTCGGCCACTACGACGGCGCCACGCCGTACTTCGCGGCCGAGCACATGATCGCGCACCTCGCGATCCCCAAGGAACTGCACGAGAACATCGAGTCGGCCTACTACCCGGCAGGCCACATGATGTACGTGCACGAGCCGTCCAGGGTCCAGCAGTCCGCCGACCTCGCGAAGTTCGTCAAGGCGTCCTCGAACGTCTAGCGCGTCCACTTGATGAGGGGAGCTTTCATCAAGCTGAGGTTGATGAAAGCTCCCCTCATCAAGGTTGGGCAGGCTTACGCAACGCCCGCGGCCCTCATTTGGACCGGTGGGCGCGGACGGTCGGACGCAACCCGATATCCGGCACGAATCTCCGCGACCACCGCGTCTGGGTCGTCACGGAGCCGCGCGGGTGAGGTCTGCAGGACGACTACGCCCGACGCCATGTACCTGGCGTTGCGACTCAAGGTATTCGCGTACTCGTCGCGCCCGGAGTGGTACTGGTACGAGTCGATCTCCCAGGCGAATGCGACCTCATCGCACCAGAAGTCAGGCATCCCGATGAACTCACCGGTGGCGCTGAACAGCGGCACATTGCAGTGCGGCGAAGGCAGGCCGGTTCCGCGCCAGACCTGGAGCGCGTCGGCTTCCGCAACCGAGCGGACACCGAAGTCGATCTCGTTGAGAACTCGGCGAGGCAGCGCTGTCCCACGTTTGGTGCCCGTGTCCAGCTCACGACGAAGCTCGAACGGATCAGCCAGCTTCTTGTGCGCCGCCTCGATCAGGATCGACCTGACCGTGTTCCGGTTGCGCACGCGTCGGACCCCGTCGAGTACCGCCCGCTCTGGCGGGGCCAGTGGGACGCCGTCTCGCATCCATGGTGTCGGGAAGGACTTCGTCCGCTCAACCACCGCGAACCCCGAGCTCAACACTTTGTAGTTGTGGGGCAGCAGCAGGTGGATGAAACCTACGTCTGGTGGGGTACGAAGGCCGTAGAGACGTGCAGCCTCGAATCCGGTGACGAGCGCGTCATGGCGGGCATGCAGGAGCGCGGCCTCGATGCGCTGCCGGACCGTCGGCTGTGACCTCGCGAGCAGGACGATGCCAGGCAACAGGTGCAGCCACCTCCCGCCTGGCTGGCACTGCTGGTAAGTCGTCGTCTGGGAAACGCCCAGTTGCTCCAGCGTGCTCGCTCTGATCACGCCGAAGCGGCTGTGCGCCCACAGCTCTTCCTGCTCGACCACCCAGCTCCCACGATCCATGACACTGAGCATGCACCCGACCACCGACAGTTTCGGGTTCGTGGTTGATGAGGGGAACTTTCATAAAGCTGAGGTTGATGAAAGCTCCCTTCATCAACCACGACCAGGGGCTAGGGCGTCCACTTCGTGTCGAAGCAGTTCGCCGAGACGTAGTCACGGGCCAGGTCGCCGTTGCCCGCGGCGGCCTGGCGCGCGGCGTCGCGCACGTACTCGCGGCCGGCCGCGTCGGCCTCGGGCGGGTACCGCGTCACCACGTCGGTCATCGCGGCCAGAGAAGCCGCGACAGCGGCCGCATCGCCGCGCTGGACGGCCAGGTCCCACGAGCGGTACCAGGCGCAGGTGTTGACGACGGCCAGCGTCTGCCGCGACTGGCCGGGCGGTGCCTGCTCCCCGGCGGGCGGGCCGGTGAGCTTGATCAGCGCGTCCAGGTCGGGCGTCACGTCAGCAGGCCACTTCATCAACGGATACTGCGCCCGGATCTCAGCGGGGTAATCGAGAACGGGCGGTGCGGCCGACTGGGCGGTTCCGCACCCCGCCAGCAACAGCAGCAAGAAACAGAAATACCTCATCGGCCGCACCCGTTCAGTCGAAGAGAATTCAGTTGATGTTCCACCACACGTTGCCGTTCCACGTGTCCGTGGAATTGCTGCCGTAGCTCTTCGCGGAAAGGCAGAAAACGGTGCTCGCGCGGAAGTTGGACCCGATGCGGACGCGGGGCGTCGGGTCGGCGTTCTGCAGGCGCACCTCGGAGCCCTCGGCACCACCTGCGCAGCGGCGCCACTTCACGCCGATCTCAGGACCGTCGGTCTTGTTGACGTAGATGTTGGTGCCACCAACGGTGACGGTCCGCTGTGTTGTGTAGTTGACCCACGCGCCCTTGCGCAGGTTTCCGGAAATACCGGACGACGACGCGCTTGCCGGAAGTGCGGTCGCGAACAGCGCCGCAATAACACCGAGCACCAGGAGAACGAGCTTCTTCTTCATCGCCTACCTCCCCAGGAATGGGTGATCGAACGCGATGAAAGGTAGTCAGCGCGAAGAAGTGCGCATACCGCCGTAAGAGCAGCGACTAACAAGATCTAGAGCTACTTGGTTAGTAACCAACTAGTCCGAAGGAGTGACGGCAAGCCACCGAGAGAGTGGGGCCGCACACGGTGAACGGCCCCACTGCATCACTCAGACGACGGCGCGCTCCTCCGCGAAGTGACATGCCGACGGGTGGTCGGCCACGCGCACCTCGAGTGCGGGCACCTCCGTGGCGCAGATGTCCTGCGCCTTCCAGCACCTCGTGCGGAACCGGCAGCCCGACGGCGGGTTGAGCGGCGACGGCACGTCACCGGTCAGCCGGATCACGTCACGCCGCCCGCGCATCGTCGGGTCCGGCACGGGCACCGCGGACAGCAGCGCCTGCGTGTACGGGTGCGTCGGGTGCTCGTAGATCTGCTCCTCGGTGCCGATCTCGACCATCTTGCCGAGGTACATCACCGCGACGCGGTCGGACAGGTGCCGCACCACGGACAGGTCGTGCGCGATGAACACGTACGACAGCCCGAACTCGGTCTGGAGGTCACCGAGCAGGTTCATCACCTGCGCCTGGATGGAGACGTCCAGCGCCGACACCGGCTCGTCGCACACGATCACCTTGGGCCGCAACGCCAGCGCACGCGCGATGCCGATGCGCTGCCGCTGGCCGCCGGAGAACTGGTGCGGGTAGCGGTTGATGTGCTCCGGGTTCAGCCCGACGACGTCGAGCAGCTCCCGCACCTTCTGCGCCCGCGAGCCCTTCGGCGCCACCTCGGGGTGGATCTCGAACGGCTCGCCGATGATGTCGCCGACCGTCATGCGCGGGTTCAGCGACGTGTACGGGTCCTGCAGCACGATCTGGATGTTGCGCCGCAACCGCCGCAACGCCGGACCGCGCATCTTGAACATGTCCTCGCCCTCGAACAACGCGGCGCCGGACGTCGGTGGCTCCAGGCGCATCAGCACCTGGGCCAGGGTGGACTTGCCGCAGCCGGACTCGCCGACCACGCCGAGGGTCTCGCCCTTCAGCAGGTCGAACGACACGCCGTCGACGGCGCGCACCTGACCGACCGTCGACTTGAACAGCACGCCTCGCGTGACCGGGAAGTGCTTGACCAGATCACGAACTTCCAGGATCGCCTCAGCCACCGACGACCTCCTCAGCGAAGTGGCACGCGCTCGAATGGCCGAGCCCCAGGTTGTGCTGCCGCGGCACGTCGACCCGGCAGACGTCCTGCACCCGCGCGCACCGGGGGTGGAACGGGCAGCCGGACGGGATCCGCATCAGGTTCGGCGGCAGTCCCTTGATGGTGTTCAGCTCGGTGCCCTTCTGGTCCAGCCTGGGCATCGAGGCCATCAACGCCTCGGTGTACGGGTGGCCCGGCGAGCGGAACAACGTCACCGCGTCCGCCTGCTCGACGATCCGGCCCGCGTACATGACCGCGATCCGGTCCGCGACCTCCGCGACGACACCGAGGTCGTGGGTGATCAGGATCATGCCCATCTTGCGGTCCCGCTGGATCTCGGCCAGCAGGTCCATGATCTGCGCCTGCACCGTCACGTCGAGCGCGGTGGTCGGCTCGTCCGCGATGAGCACCTCGGGGTCCAGCGCCAGCGACATCGCGATCATCGCGCGTTGCCGCATACCGCCGGAGAACTGGTGCGGGTACTCGCGAACCCGTTGCGCCGCATGCGGAATCTTCACCAGGTCGAGCAGCTCGATGGCGCGCTTGCGCGCATCAGCCCTGCTCATGCCGCGGCGGACCCGCAGCTGCTCCTCGATCTGGAATCCCACCGTGAACACGGGGTTCAGCGCGGACAACGCGTCCTGGAAGACCATCGCGATGCCGGACGCGCGGGTCTCGCGACGCGCTTCGGCAGCCATCGTCAGCAGGTCCTCGTCGTGGAACCGCACCGCGCCCTTGGTGACGAACGCGGGCGGCGAGTCCAGGATGCCCATGACCGCCTGCGCGGTCACCGACTTGCCCGAACCCGACTCACCCAGAACCGCGAGGGTCTCCCCGGCGTCGACGTGGTAGCTCACGCCGTTGAGCACGCGCGCGACGCCGTCACGCGTGCGGAACTCGACGTGCAGGTCCTCGACCTCGAGCAAAGCCACTCAACTCACCTGAGCTTCGGGTCGAGAGCCTCACGCACCGCGTCGCCCAGCATCACGAAGGCGAGCACGGTCACGGTGAGGAAGGCGGACGGGAACAGCAGGGCGTGCGGCGCGACGCGGATGTAGTCCTTCGCGTCGTTGATCATCACGCCCCACGAGACGACCGGGTTGCGCAGGCCGACGCCGAGGTACGACAGCGTCGCCTCCGCGCCGATGAACGCGCCGAGCGCGATCGTCGAGTACACCAGCACGGGCGCGAGGCAGTTGGGCAGCATGTGCCGCACGATGATCCGGGTGGGACTCGCACCCAGTGCCCGCGCGGCCTTGACGTAGTCCTGCTGCTTCGCGGTGATCGCGGCGGACCGCATGATCCGCATCGCCACCGGCCACGACAACGCCGCGATGGACAGCACCACCAGCGAGATGATGCGCACCGCGCCGCCCTGACCGGCCGTGTTGAGCGAGGTCAGGATGACGATCGCGCCGAGCACGAACGGGATGCCGACGAAGATGTCCGACACGCGCGACAGGACCGCGTCGAGCCAGCCGCCGTAGAACCCGGACAGGATGCCCAGCACCGAGCCCAGGATCACGACGCCGATCGTGGCGAGCAGGCCGACGAGCAGCGACGCCCGCGTGCCGTAGATCGCCCGCGCGTAGACGTCGTAGCCCTGCTGGTCGTAGCCGAACCACGCCTCGCCCGACGGTGGCTTGCGGCTGCGCGACAGCATGCCCAGGTTCGGGTCCGCGTGCGCGAACAGGCCGGGGAAGATCGCGATCAGCAGCACCAGCGTGATGATCGCGATGGAGATCCAGAACAACGGGCGCACGCGCAGCTCGCGCCACGCGTCGCCCATGAGGCCGCGGGGCTTGCCCAGCGTGGCGCCGCCACCGGCCTCTGCGACCGCCTCAGAAGTCGCGGACGTGGGGTCACTCATAGCGAATCCTCGGGTCGAGCACGGCGTAGAGCATGTCAACCAGCAGGGTCATCAGCAGGTACACCAGCACCAGCAGCGTGACCAGGCCGGTGACCATCACGCCTTCCTTGGTCTGGATGGACTTGTAGATGAGCCCGCCGATGCCGGGCACGTTGAAGATGCCCTCGGTCACGATCGCGCCGCCCATGAAGGCGCCGAGGTCCGTGCCGAGGAAGGTGATCACCGGGATCAGCGAGTTGCGCAGCATGTGCACGCCGACGACGCGGCTCTGCGGAAGGCCCTTCGCGAACGCGGTGCGCACGTAGTCCGCCCGGCGGCTCTCCGAGATGCTCGCGCGTGTCAGTCGCGCGACGTAGGCCATCGAGAGCGACGCCAGCACGAAGCCGGGGACTATGAGGTCGGTGAACCCGGTGCCCTTGATCGTCGGCGAGATCCAGCCCAGCTGGATGCCGAACACGAGCTGCACCACCGAACCGGTGACGAACACCGGGATCGAGATGAGGAACAGCGTCGACACCAGCACCAGGCTGTCCAGGAAGCCCCGGTTGCGCAGGCCGCTCACGATGCCAGCGGAGATGCCGATGATCGCCTCGATGATCAGCGCGACGATGGCGAGCCGGACGGTGACCGGGAACGTCGCGGCGATGCGGTCCGCGACCTCGGTGCCGGAGAACGTCTTGCCGAAGTCGCCCTGCAGCAGGTTGAGGATGTACTTGCCGTACTGGACGAGTAGTGGATCGTCCATGTTGAACTGAGCGCGCATGGCCTGCACGTACTGTTCCGGGCACTCGCGCTCGCCGCACTTGCCGGCGAACGGGTCACCGGGTACGGCCCACACGAGGGCGTAGATCAGAAACGTCGTCCCGAGGAACACCGGGATCATTTGCAGCAGCCTGCGCAGCACGTAGCGGCCCACAGAGAACTCCCTATCGCGCCGAGCCGGCCCGCGGCGGGAACTCCGCGGACCGGCCCGGCTGAGCGCCGACTATCAGCTGACCTCGACGGTCGCCATGTCCAGCCAGCGGAACGGGTCCATCTTGGCCACCTTCAGGCGCGACGACTTGCCCGCGATCGTCTTCTGGGTCCACAGCGGGATCACCGGCATGTCCTCGGCCATCAGCTTCTCGCCCTCCTGGTACAGGCGGTTGGCGTCTGCCGTGGACGTGGCCTTGTCCGCCTCGGCCCACTTCGCGTCGACGGCCGGGTTCGTGTAGAGGCCGTCGTTGGAAGAAGCGTCGGTCTTGTACAGCGGGTTGAGCCAGTTCTCGATCGACGGGTAGTCGGCGATCCAGCCCGCGCGGTACATGCCGGTCATCTCGTGCGCGTTGACCTTCTGGCGGAACTCCGCGAAGGAGGTCGACGGGGCGAAGGCGCACTCGAGGCCGATGGCGTTCTTGATGCTGTTGCAGGCCGCCTCGGCCCACTCCTTGTGCCCGCCGTCCGTGTTGGACTGCAGCGTGATCGCACCCTTGTAGCCCGACTTGGTCAGGTACTCCTTGGCCTTGGCCGGGTCGAACTTGCAGTACTCACCGCACTGGTCCTTCTTGTACCCGTCGGTCAGCGGGTGGACCCAGCCGTCGGCCGGGATGCGGGAGCCCTCGAAGATCTTCTGCGTGATCTCCTCGCGGTTGATCGACATGGAGATCGCCTTGCGCAGGTCCGCGTTCTTGTACGCGTCGACGTACAGCGGGAACGAGATCGTCTGCAGCTGCAGCGTCGACTTCTCGACCACGCGGTCACCGAGGTCGCCCTCGTACTTCTTGCCCGCGAGCGCGGACGGCGGGAGCTCGTCGATGAAGTCCAGGCTGCCGGACACGATGTCGGCGTAGGCCGACTCACGGCTCTGGTAGACCTTGAACTTCAGGTCCTTGAACTTCGGCTTGTCGCGACCCTGGTAGTCGTCGTTGCGGGTCACGTTGATCTCGGTGCCGACCTGGCGCGAGGTCCACTTGAACGGGCCGTTGCCGACCGGGGCCTCTTCGTACTTCTTCTGGTCGGTGAAGAAGACCTCGGGCATCGGCGAGAAGACCTCGTAGCCCAGGGTCACCGGGAACACCGAGAACGCCTCGGAGAGCGTCACCTCGAAGGTGTTGTCGTCGACGACCTTGAGGCCGCTCATGTCCTTGACCGCGGGCTCCGGCGCCTTCTGCGGGCCGTCAGCGCCGTCCGGGTCCTTGGGGTGCACCTCGGCGTAGCCCTGGATCTGCGACATGAAGCTCGCGCCCTGGGTCGCGTTCGGGCCGTAGGCGGTCCAGTTCCACGCCTTCACGTAGCTCGACGCCGTCACCGGGGTGCCGTCGTGGAACTTCCAGCCCTTCTTGAGCTTGATCGTGAAGACCTTGGAGTCCTTGGTCTCGATCGACTCGGCCATCGCGTTCTCAGGCTTCGCGTCGTCGGCGCTGTACTCCACCAGACCGGTGAAGAGCGCGTCCAGGACGTGACTACCGCCGACCTCGGTGGTGTTACCGGGGACCAGCGGGTTCTCGGGCTCGGTGTTGAACACCGTGATCGCGGCGTCGTTGTTGGTCGCGGCCTGATCGCCGCCACCGCCACAACCCGCCGCTACCACGGCCACCGCGGCCGAGAGGGCCACGACAGAAGCCGTGCGTGATCGCGACATGCGTCCTCCCACCTCGTGGCGACGCCGCGGGTTCGCGAGCGCGCCCTAACCAGGGAGGGCAAACCCTCCCAAAACGTGAGAGGACGTTAACCGGGTGCCACATGGAGCCACACGGCGAACCGGGTTACAAAGTCGTCACGATCGGCTCAATTCAGCCTTAAGTGTCGCTCAGACCAGGGAAAACGCTATCCCGTCGAGGATGTCGTGCTCGCTCGCGACGAGGCCCGAAATGCTTGCGCGCGCAGCGAGTTCTTCTGCGAGTGTGCGCACGACTACGGCGCCGCCGCAGATGACGTCGACCCGGCCCGGATGCATCGAGCCGATCGCCATCCTTTCGTTGTGGGACATGTGCAGCAACCTGTCCACGACGTCGTGCACCTGGTCGAGTGACATCCGGGCGAGGTGGATGCGCTCCGAGTCGTACTCGGGGAGGTCCTGCGCGATCGCGGCGAGCGTGGTGATCGTGCCCGCGACACCGATCCAGGTGCTCGCCTTCGCGACCGGGACGGTCTCGAACGCCACCGCCAGCGCGTCGCGCACGATGCTCGCCGCTTCGTCGATCTCCGCCGCGGACGGCGCGGTTCCGGCCTTTGTGGACTCGGCGAAGCAGCGCTCGGTCAGCCGGACGCAGCCGACGTCGACCGACCGGCCCGCCTCCATCTCGAGGCCGCTGCCGAGCACCAGCTCGGTCGAGCCGCCGCCGATGTCCGACACGAGGAAAGGGCCTTCCTCGGGCTCCATGTCCGCGACGGCGCCGACGTAGGACAGTCGCGCCTCCTCGTCGCCGGTGATCACCTCGGCGGGTGCACCGAGGATCTCCTCGGTCATCGAGAAGAAGTCGTCGCGGTTGCTCGCGTCGCGCGTCGCGGAGGTCGCGACCATGCGGGCGCGCTCAACTCCCTTGCGCCGCAACACGGTCGCGTACTCCAGCAGCGCGGTGCGGGTGCGCGCGATCGCCTCGGGCGCGAGCTGCCCCGTCGCGTCGACGCCCTGGCCGAGCCGGACGATCTTCATCTCGCGGTGCACGTCGCGCAGCCACGCGGTGCCGTCGTCGCGCGCGGTCACGTCCGCGACGAGCAGCCTGATCGAGTTCGTACCGCAGTCGATGGCGGCAACCCGCGCCATGATCACTCCGTACTTTCTTGGCCGCTCCTCCGGAGACGGCGGCGAGGGTCGGCCGGGCGGTGACTAGCTCGGGGTCGTGGAGGTCAGCGAGCTCGGCGAACGCGACGAACTACCGGTCGACGAGGTGCTGCTCGACGTGTCGCCCGACGGGGTGTTCGTGGACGGCGTGTTGGCCGGCGGCGTGTTCGCGGGCGGGTTGCTGGTCGAGGCCGCGCTGCTCGACGACGAGGAGCTCGAGGTGCTCGACGAGGACGACGAGGACGGCGGCGTGCTCGTCGGGCAGGTCGGGATGACCGGGCCGGACGGGCTCGTCGTCGGGGTCGACGTGGTCGTCGAGGTGCTCGTGGAGGTCGGCGTCGACGTGGTCGTCGTCGGGCACAGCGGCGTGCTGGTCGATGGCGGGGTGCTCGACGACGGAGGCGTCGAGCTGGGCGGCGTCGACGACGGAGGCGTGGTCGGCGTGGTGCTGGGCGGGGTCTGGCCCGGCGGCACGGTGTCGTCGTCGGTCGACGGCAGGCTCGGCAGCGCGTCCACGTTCTCCGCGTACGCCTCGGCCCACTCCAGCACCTCGCGGACGTACGCGTCCGAACGGTTGTAGCGGAACACGGCGGCCGCGCGCTGGGTCGGGTTGCGCATGTCGCCGCCCGCCGCGCACAGGTACTTGCCCGCGCCGACCGTGGCGTCGTAGATGTTGTTGGGGTTGGTCTCGCCGTCGTTGTTGGCGTCCGCGCCCGAGCCCGCCCAGGTGGACGGGAGGAACTGCATCGGGCCGACCGCGCGGTCCCAGGCCTTGTCGCCGTCGTACTTGCCCGCGTCGGTGTCCTTGACCGCGAGGAAGCCGAGCGAGCCGTCCAGCACCGGGCCGAGGATGGGTGACGTCGTGTCGCCCTTCGCGTTGACCTTGCCGCCGCGCGCGTGGCCGGACTCGATGCGGCCGATCGCGGCCAGCAGCGGCCAGTCGAGGTGGCAGTTCGGCTTGAGCTCGGCGAGCTGGTCCTCGGCCTGCATGTACGCGTCCAGCATCACGCCGGGGATGCCCAGCTTGCCGTCGGGGACGTTGTCGATGCCGTCGTCGAGGTCGTCGAGACCGCCCTCGAGGTCGCGGAGCAGCTCGGCGCCCAGCTCGTCGGTCTCGGGGAGCCTGCCGCCCGCGCCGAGCCCGTCACCGCGGGACAACGCGGCGTAGATGTCCGCGGGGCCGAGGGGGCCTGCCGCGATGTCCGAGCGACCGGCGACGTTCACCCAGTCGATCATGGTGGTGCCGGTGATGATGGCCGGGGCGAGCATGGCTGCCAACGCCGCCGCGGCAAAGCCGCGCTGACGCGGCGACATGACGGCGGGAGCCGACGTCAGCCTCGTCTTGCGCTTGCCTCGCCGCTTGCTGGGCATAGCCACGGATTACTCACCTCTCGTGCGTGAATCGCGGCGTGCCGTTACTCCGTTACGGCGAACGCCCCCTCGTCGGCCACCACCCACCCTGCCCGAAAGAAACGGCAGTGTCACGAGGACTTGTGTACCGAAGACGGAGTGAAGCCCCAGTACGGTTCCATTCACAGTTGACACAACGGGAATCGCGCTCACGCGCAGTCGCCGGAAGGCCACGAGTCACGCAGCATCTCGAGCGCCTCGTCGCCGAACGGGTTGACCCCCGGCCCCTTCGCCAGCGCGTGCGCCACGTGCACGTGCAGGCACTTGACGCGGGTCGGCATGCCGCCCGCGGTCACCTGGGTGCCGAGCGACTCGATGGCGTCCCGCTCGGCCAGGTACGACTCGTGCGCGCGCTGGTACGCCGCCGAGAGTTCCTCATCTTCGGCGAGCCGGGCTTCCATCTCCTTCATCCGCCCGGTGCCCTCGAGCGTGCTGACCAACGAGTTCAGCTTGGGGCAGGTCAGGTAGTAGAGCGTCGGGAACGGGGTGCCGTCCGGCAGCCTCGGCGCCGTCTGGACGACCGACGGGTGGCCGCTGGGGCAGCGCGCCGCGATCTCGCGCGTCCCGCGCGGCGCGCGGCCCAGCTGCTTCGCGACCGTCTCGAGGTCCTCCGCCGTTGGCGTCGTCACTTGTGCGTCACCGATTCCCACAGTTGCTCGTACCAAGACCTGTTCGCCGCGGGCTTGCCCGACGGCCTCTCCTCTTCCGTCTTGCGGTCCGCGTCACCCGGCAGCTGGACCACGTAGGGCGTCTCCCCCGGCCGCACGAAGTGCAACCGGGTCCGCGCCTCGATCTCGACCTGCGCCGGGTCGCTCAGCTGCTGCTTGCGCTGCTCCAGCGCGGCCACGTCGGTGCGCAGCTTCTCCTGCTGCTGCGTCACTTCGCGGAGCTCGTCGCGCTGGGACAGGTAGGTGCGCAGCGGGACCGCGATGCTCAGCGCCAGTGCGCACAGCACCATCGCGAACATCGCGGCCCGCCGCGTTCCGGTCATGCCGAATGCGCCGCCCGTGCCGGCTCCCGGCCGTTGCGGTGCCTTCGGTCGTGGCGACTTGCGAGCGCGCTCGGGCCTGGCCTCGCCTTCGCGACGAGGCCTCCGGGTGTGACCGCGCTCAGCCACCTCAGGCCTCCGGCGTGTACCTGGGGAAGGCCAGCTCACCGGCGTAACGCGCGGCGTCGCCGAGGCTCTCCTCGATGCGCAGCAGCTGGTTGTACTTCGCGGTCCGCTCACCGCGGGCCGGTGCGCCGGTCTTGATCTGGCCGGCACCCGTCGCGACGGCCAGGTCGGCGATGGTGGTGTCCTCGGTCTCGCCGGACCGGTGGCTCATCATCGACTTGTAGCCGTAGGAGGTGGCCAGCGCGACCGCGTCCAGCGTCTCGGACAGCGTGCCGATCTGGTTGACCTTCACCAGCAGCGCGTTCGCGGCGCGGCGGGAGATGCCCTCCTCGAGGCGCTCCGGGTTCGTGACGAACAGGTCGTCGCCGACGATCTGGACCTTCTCGCCCAGCTCGGAGGTGAGCTGCACCCAGCCGTCCCAGTCGTCCTCGGACAGCGGGTCCTCAATGGACACCAGCGGGTAGTCGCGGACCAACTCGGTGTAGTAGCCGGTCATCTGCTCGGCGCTGCGCTTGGTCTTCTCGAAGGTGTACGCACCGTCGTTGAAGAACTCCGTCGCGGCGACGTCGAGCGCGAGCGCGATGTCGCGGCCCGGCCGGTAGCCGGCCTTCTCGATGGCGACCAGGATCAGGTCGAGCGCGTCGCGGTTGCTGGACAGCGACGGTGCGAAACCGCCCTCGTCGCCGAGGCCGGTGCCGAGGCCCTTGCTCTTCAGCACGCCCTTGAGCGCGTGGTAGACCTCCGCGCCCCAGCGCAGCGCCTCGCGGAACGTCTCGGCGCCGATCGGCGCGATCATGAACTCCTGGATGTCCACGTCGGTGTCGGCGTGCGCGCCACCGTTGAGGATGTTCAGCATCGGCACCGGCAGCACGTGCGCGTTCGGGCCGCCGACGTAGCGGAACAGCTCGAGGCCGCTGCTCGTCGCGGCCGCCTTCGCGACGGCGAGGCTGACGCCGAGGATGGCGTTCGCGCCGAGGCGGGACTTGTCCGGCGTGCCGTCCAGGTCGACCAGCTTCTGGTCGACGACGCGCTGCTCGACGGCCTCGATGCCGACCAGCTCGGGGCCGATCTCGTCCAGCACCGCGGTGACCGCGCGCTCGACACCCTTGCCCAGGTACCGCTTCGCGTCACCGTCCCGCAGCTCGACGGCCTCGTGCTCGCCGGTCGACGCCCCGGACGGGACAGCCGCGCGCTCCAGGGTGCCGTCGTCCAACGCGACCTCGACCTCGACGGTGGGGTTGCCACGCGAGTCAAGGATCTCGCGTGCGCCGACCTGCTCGATGACCGCCACTTGCGCTCCCTATTTCTGCTGCGTCTCGTCTCGGCCTGAGCCTACTTGGACGGGCTGACCGGCAGGTGTTTGACACCGTTCTGGAAGTTGGACCTCAGGCGCGTTGGCTCTCCGTTCATCTCCAGTTGGTGCGGGAGGTCACAGACAGCGGCGAAGAGCGCTCTCATCTGCGTGCGCGCCAGGTGGGCGCCGAGGCAGAAGTGCGGGCCGTGTCCGAAACTCAGGTGTTCCGCTTCTCGTCTGGTGATGTCGAACGCGTCCGGGTTCGTGTAGACGGTCTCGTCGCGGTTGGCGCTGGAGAACCACACGACGACCTTGTCGCCGCTCTTGATCCGCTGGCCGCCCAGCTCGGTGTCCTGTGCCGCGGTGCGGCGGAAGTGCATCACCGGGGTCCACCAGCGGAGCATCTCCTCGACGGCGCCTGGGAGCAGGTCTCGGTCGTTCCGTAGTCGCTCGTACTGCTCGGGGTGTCGCATCAACGCGATCATGCCGCCGGGGATGCCGTTGCGGAGCGTCTCGTTGCCCGCGACCGAGAAGAGCCAGAACAGGTTCTCGAACTCCTCGATGGTGATGTCCTCGCGCATGAGGTTGCTCATCACGTCGTCACCGGGGTGCCGCCGCTTGTGCTCGCCGAGCGCGTGGGCGTACGCGTACAGGTCCGGCATGCCGTTCCTGGCGCGCGGGTCGCGGCCGTCGTCCGGTCGCTGTTCGAGCGCCTTCTTCGCCATGTCCGTCATGCCGGTGGTGTCGCTGCTGCTGAACGCGTACTCGTCGTCCTGGAAGCCGATCACCCGGTTGCTCCAGTCGAAGAGCAGCTTGCGGTCCTGGTGCGGCACGCCGAACACCTCGGCGAGCGTCAGCAGCGGCAGGTCCGCGACGTCGTGGGCGAAGTCGCCGGTCATGGTGTCGATCGTCGATCGCGCGAACTGGGTGATCCGCTCTTCCAACCTGGCGATCGTCTTGGGGGTGAACGCCCTGGTCAGCATGCCCCTGAGCCGGGTGTGCACCGGCGGGTCCTGGTTGAGCATCATCTGTCGGACATAAGCCAGGTCGTCCGGCCGCGGGTCACGGATCTGGGTCGCGCCGCGATGTGAGGAGAAGACCTTCGGGGTGCGCAGGACCGTCCGGACCTCGGCGTGCCGCATGACCGACCAGAAGTCACCGGTCCGCACAACGGGCTGTTTCCTCAGTCGGGTGAGTGCGCCGTGGGGCACTCCGGCGGTATACGTGTCCGGATCGACGATGACCTCGGCATCGGTGGGCATGGAGAGGATTCTGGCGTGGTGCACGTGGAACGCGGTGGGGACGGACCTCTGCTCGTGCTGTTGCACGGCCTCGGCGCGACCGGCGAGGTGTGGCGCGACGTCGTGCCGCACTGGCCGGGCAGCTGGCTCGTGCCGGACCTGCCGGGCCACGGCCGCTCGGCCCCGATGTCCCGCTACTCGTTCGGCTCGTTCGCGGCGGCCGTCGCGGCGGCGATCCCGCCGTCCGGTCAGGTGGCGGTGATCGGCCACTCGCTGGGCGGCGTCGTCGGCCTGGCGCTCGCGAGCGGCTGGTTCGGCGTGTCCGTGTCGTCGGTCGTCGGCGTCGGGATCAAGGTCCGCTGGTCCGAGCCCGAACTGGAGAAGGCCGCGTCGTTGGCCGCTCGGCCGGCTCGGGTGTACGAGACCCGCGAGGAGGCGGTGGAACGGGCCTCCAAGGTGGCGGGCGTGCGCCTGCTCGACGGCGTGACCGAAGTGGACGGCGGCTGGCGGATCTCGTTGGACGAGAAGGCCTTCGCCGTAGGCGCTCCGGACATGCGGAGCCTGTTGCGCGCGTGCACCGCCCGCGTCACCCTCGCGGCCGGCGAGTACGACCCGATGGGCCCGCCGCAGCACCTGTCGTCGTTCGTCCCGGACCCGTACGTGCTGGCAGGCGAGGGCCACAACGTGCACGTCGAGTCACCGGCCGCGCTGGTACCCCTGCTGGACAAGCTGCGCTGACGTGCGCATACCCCCGTGGTTCGCCGCTCTGACGGTGTTCGTCTGGGCGTCGGGCTACCCCGTCGGCGCGCTCGGCGTGGCCGTCGCACCCCCGTTCCTGCTGACCGCGATCCGCTTCCTGATCGCCGCGGCCTTGATGGCGTTGATCGCCTTCTTCGGCCGTGCCGCCTGGCCGCGCGGCTGGGCACTCGTGCACACGGCGGTGGCCGGCCTGCTGATCCAGGCGTTCCAGTTCTCCGGCGTCTACCTGGGACTGCGCCTCGGCGTTCCGGCGAGCGTCACGGCTCTGGTGATCTCGTGCACCCCGGTCCTGACCGCCGTGGTCGCCGCACGGGTCTTCCGCACCCGCATCGGCGTGGCCCAACTGGTCGGCCTGGTCTTGGGCGTAGCAGCGGTGGTGCTGTCTCTGGGCGACCGCCTGACCGCCACCGACTCGGGCGCGGTGTTCACGATCTTCGGCATGCTCGCGTTCGTGGCGGGCAGCGTCTACCAGCAACGCTTCTGCCGTGACATCGACGTCCGCACGGGCAGCGCCGTGCAGCACTTCGTGTCCGTGCCCGTGGTCGCACTGATGGCGCTGGCGTTCGAGTCCGGCGGCGTGACCGACTGGTCGCAGTTCTGGCTGGCGATGACCTGGCTGGTGCTCGTGAACTCGATGGGCGGCGCGACGCTGTTCCTGGTCGGCATCCGCATGGGCGGCGCCGCGCGCATCACCACGCTGTCCTGTCTGGTGCCGTCCGTGACGGCGTTGATCGCCTGGCCGCTGCTGGGCCAGGGCATCACCCCCGGCGTGGTCGCGGGCCTGGTACTCGGCTCGATCGCCTGCTGGCTGGGGACGTCCACACCATCGAGTCGTGTCATCCGGACGGCAGTCGAAGAACCAGCCAACGATGGGTAACTTTGATCGAATGACGGACAGCACCTTCGACGCCTTCCGCCGAGCCGAGGCGCTGCTGGCCGAGCGCCGACCGCTGGAGGCGTTGCGCGAACTCCGCACCGTGCTCGAGGAAGCACCGGATGCCCCCAGCGTGCAACTGCTGGCGGGCCGCGCATACCTGAGCTCAGCCCAACTCCAACGCGCCGAGGCGGCGTTCCGCAAGGTGCTGGACCTCGACCCCAGCGACCACTACGCGCGGTTCGCTCTCGGCCGCACCCTGCAACGGCAGAGCCGGTTGCCGGAGGCGTTGGCGCAGCTGCGGATGGCCGCTGCCATGAACCCCTCGCCCGAGTACCAGGAAGCGCTGGGCGAAGTCGCCGCGCGGATCGCCGTGGAGCGCGACCGCTGACCCGCCGGTGTCCGCGCGCCCGGCTCGTGGGCCGGTGCGCGCACACCTCGGTCGGCTCGGCTTGGCCGCGCGCTGGCTGAGGTGTCAGGGCACGCCGGGAATTGGGCGTGTCGACGTACCGGCCTAATTGGCTGCGCTTGGCTGCCGGTGACGGACCACGCCGACCACTCGCCGCTGGGCCCAGCTTCGCCGGGTACGACACGCCCCCAGCCCTGCCGGGCCGCTTGCTCGCGGCCGCGCTCACGCGGGCGTCCCCCGCACGCGAGACCCTCCGAATCCATGCTCGCAGCCAGCACCGACATTCCCTGGCCTCGAAGCCACACCAACCACGAAACCGGGTACGGAAGCCCGCGACTTCTACGGCGCTGTGTTGCCCCTGCGAGCGAAGCGACGCCAGCGCACCAAGCAACCCACCACGAAACCGGCAGGTACCAAAAGAAAAGAGCGCCCGCCGCACTCCCAACCCCCGCACTGCCAACCGGGCGCGGCCCCCGAGCCAAAACCGGCAGCCAAATGATCCCAAGCATCCGAAGGGCCGGGGGTGGGGAGGTTCTCGCTGATCAGGCTGCGCCTGATCAGCGAGGACCTCCCCACCCCACCACCACTTCACCCCAAACTGGCACGGGCATAAGCATCAGCCCCAGAAAACACGTTCCGCCCGTACTCGACAGAGTTGTTGTAGGACATGACGGCCTGCCACCACCCACCCCCGGTCCCAACGTCCCGCCCCCCGGCACACAGGTACCGAGCAGCGGTCAACGCGGCATCGTCGATGTTCTGCGGATCAGCGGGCAGCCCATCCCCCGCGGCCCGCTGAGCCCACCGGTTCCACGTACCGGGGATGAACTGCATGGGCCCGACGGCCCGATCCCACTCGGTGTCCCCGTCGAACCGCCCACCGTCGGTGTCGCGAATCGCCCGGACGCCGGGCGACCCGTTGAGCGGAATCCCGATGATCGGCTTGCTGGGTATGCCGGAGTCCTGCAGCCGCGCCCCGAAGATGCTCCCGTGGTGCGACTCGACGCGTCCGATGCCGGCGAGCGTGGCCCACGAGATGCGGCAGGCGGGCGCCTGCGACTGCATGATCACGTCGGCCTGTGCGTAGGCCCGCAGGGCGCGCACGGGGATGTCCGTTTTCCCCGCGACCCGCCGGGCCCACTCCTCGACCGGGTCGACGGTGGCGCCCGGTGGTGGGGCGGCGGGTGCTTGGGCGGCGCCAGGGGCGGCGGCGCCCGGAGCGACGTCCTGCAGGGGAACGAGGAACGGGGGCGGCCCGATCGGGTCTGCTGAGCGGCGCGCCAGTGAGCCGAGCGCCCAGGCACCGCCCCCGACGAACCCGATCAGGAGCAGCACGAGCGCAACGCGGCCGGCCAGGTTGCCGGCACGTCTACGTGCGCGAACAGGCGGAACGACGGCGGGCTCCTTCGGCGGCGAGGGGAGGACCACTTCACCAGGCTAGCGCGCAGATGTGATGAAACCGCCGCTCTGGCGGCTGGACACCGAGGGGAGCCTTACCTAAATTCAGGCTGCCCTATCTTAAGAAGAAGGTGGCGAAATGTTGTTCAACAATGCTCTGATCGGGCTACGAGAAGGTCTCGAAGCCGCGCTCGTCGTGAGCATTCTCGTCGCCTTCCTGGTCAAGACCGACCGGCGCCACGCGCTCAGGTGGGTGTGGGTCGGCGTCGGCACGGCCGTCGTGCTCAGCGTCGCCTTCGGGGCCCTGATCACCTTCTCCGCGGCGAACATGACCTTCGAGCAGCAGGAGGCGTTCGGCGGCGGCATGTCGATCATCGCGGTCGCGTTCGTCACCGGAATGATCTTCTGGATGCGCAAGGCCGCTCGGACGATTGCCGCCGAGCTGCGCGGGAAAATGGACAACGCGCTCAAAATCGGACCCGCCGCCGTGGTCGTCGTGTCCTTTTTGTCCGTCGGCCGGGAAGGGCTGGAAACGGCCGTCTTCTTCTACGCGAGCGTCCAGAGCGCCGGTGTCGGCACGACGCAGCCGCTGATCGGGTTCCTCGTCGGCATCGCCGTCGCGGTCGCGCTGGCGTGGCTGCTGTACGCGGGCGCGATCCGGTTCGACCTCGGCAAGTTCTTCAAGGTCACCGGTGTCCTGCTGGTCTTCGTCGCCGCGGGTGTCCTGTCCTACGGCATCCACGACCTCCAGGAAGCCGCGATCCTGCCGGGCCTGGGCGACCTGGCGTTCGACATCACCGAGACGCTCCCCGAGGCGTCCTGGTACGGCGCCCTGCTGAAGGGCGTCTTCAACTACTCGCAGCAAACGAGCTGGCTGCAGGCGATCGCATGGGTGTCGTACGTCGCGATCGTGCTCCCGCTGTTCCTCATCCGGCCACGCGTCCGCGTCGCCGCAGCCAACTGACAGGAGTGATCGTGCGCAAGGCACTCGTCATCATCGGTTCCCTGGCACTGCTGACCGCGTGCTCCGGCAACGGCACCCAGGACGCGAGCGGCGCCATCGCCGTCGAGGCGACGGACGACGCCTGCAAGGTCGCGCGGACGAGCGCGGGCACCGGCAACGTCACGTTCGAGGTGACGAACAAGGGCACCAAGGTCACCGAGTTCTACCTGTACGCCGAGGGCGACCGCATCCTCGGCGAGGTCGAGAACATCGGGCCCGGCCTCACCCGCAAGCTGATCGTCGAGGTCGGCGAGTCCGGCAAGCTCCAGACCGCGTGCAAGCCCGGCATGAAGGGCGACGGCATCCGCGGCGAGTTCACCGTCACCGGCGACGCCAAGAAGGCCACCGACGCGGACGCCCAACTCGCCGAGGCCACCAAGAGCTACCAGCGCTACGTCAACTCGCAGGCCGACCAGCTGCTGGTGAAGACCGAGGAGTTCGTCAACGCCGTCAAGGCGAAGAAGGTCGACGAGGCCAAGGCGCTGTTCCCGATCTCGCGCATCTACTGGGAGCGCATCGAGCCGGTCGCGGAGAGCTTCGGCGACCTCGACCCGAAGATCGACGGCCGCGAGGACGCGATCGAGCCCGGCACCGAGTTCACCGGCTTCCACCGCCTGGAGAAGGACCTCTGGGTCGACGGACTCAAGGACGACTCACCCAAGATCGCCGACCAGCTGCTGGTCGACGTCAAGGACATCGTGAACAAGGCGAAGACCGTCGAGCTCAACCCGACGCAGCTCGCCAACGGCGCCAAGGAACTGCTCGACGAGGTCGCCACCGGCAAGATCACCGGTGAGGAGGACCGCTACTCGCACACCGACCTGTGGGACTTCCGGTCCAACGTGGACGGTTCGCAGGCCGCCGTCGCCGCGCTGCGCCCGGTGATCGCCGCGAAGGACGCCGCGCTCGCGACGTCGCTCGACGAGAAGTTCAAGGCACTGGACGAGGCGCTGGAGAAGCACCGCAAGGGCGACGGCTTCAAGCTGTACACCGAGCTGACCCCGGACGAGATCAAGGCGCTGGCCGAGACCCTCGACGCACTGGGCGAGCCGGTCAGCAAGGTCGCAGAGGTGGTGACGTCCAAGTGACCGCCAACCTCCCCCGCCGCAGGCTGCTGGGACTCGCGGGCGCAGGCGCTGCGCTCGCGGGTGCCGGCGCCGCCGTCGGCGCGTTCGCGAGCAACCGCCCCGACCCGGAGATCGAGAACCTCTCCGCGGCCAAGGTCCCGTTCCACGGCGCCATCCAGGCGGGCATCACCACCCTCGCGCAGGACCACATGCACTTCGTGGCGCTGGACGTGAAGACGACCAAGCGCGAAGAACTCGTCGCACTGCTGAAGGAGTGGACGAAGGCCGCCGAGCGGATGACGTCCGGGCTCGAGGCCGCGGAGAACGGCGCCGTCGGCGGCCACATCCAGGCACCGCCGAAGGACACCGGTGAGGCGCTGGACCTGGCGGCGTCCGCGCTGACGCTCACCATCGGCTTCGGGCCCTCGTTGTTCGACCAGCGGTTCGGCATCGCGGACCAGAAGCCGGAAGCGCTGATCGACCTGCCGCTGTTCCCGCTCGACGACCTGGACCCGTTGCGCAGCAACGGAGACCTGTGCATCCAGGCGTGCGCGAACGACCCGCAGGTCGCCGTGCACGCGATCCGCAACCTGGTGCGCATCGGCTTCGGCAAGGTCGCGGTGCGCTGGTCGCAGCTCGGCTTCGGCCGCACGTCGTCCACGACCCGCGCGCAGACGACGCCGCGCAACCTGTTCGGGTTCAAGGACGGCACGCGCAACCCCAAGGCCGAGGACACCGACCTGCTGCGCGACCACGTGTGGGTGCCCAAGGGCGAAGGGCCCGAGTGGCTGGCGGGCGGCACGTACCTGGTGACCCGCCGGATCCGGATGCACATCGAGATCTGGGACCGCACGTCGCTCTTCGAGCAGGAGCAGATCGTCGGCCGCACGAAGGGCGAGGGCGCGGCGCTCGGCCAGACCAAGGAGTTCGACGAGCCCGACCTGAACGTCAAGGGCGCGGAGGCAATCCCGGTCATCGGCGAGGTAGCGCACATCCGGCTCGCTTCACCGGAATCCCTCGGTGGGGCGCGGATCCTGCGGCGCGGCTACAACTTCACCGACGGCAGCGACGGGCTCGGTCACCTCGACGCCGGGCTGTTCTTCATCGGCTTCAACAGGGACTCGCGCAAGGCGTACGTCCCGATGCAGCAGGCGCTGTCCTCGAAGGACGAGATGATGGAGTACGTGGAGCACACCGGTTCCGCGCACTTCGCGATCCCGCCCGGTGTCCGCGAAGGCGGCTACTGGGGAGACACGCTCTTCAAGTAGAGGCCGCGGGCGGCCGGGGTCGCAATGACTACCCCGGCCTGCCCACGGCTACCGATGGCCCAGCTCCGCGGGGCGGAAGTCGGCGGAGCGGGCGGAAGAAGGCGCAGCCGCGGCCGGCCGGGCAGTCGGGGAGCCCGGCCGGCCGCGACTACTGACCAGCCACCGACGGCGCGGAAGGGGCTGGGGTCGAGGTCTCGACCGGAGCCGACGGCTCCAGCGAGGGCTCAGGAGCCGGAGACGGCGTCGGCGACGGGGTCTCCGAACGCGGGCACGGCGTGCTCGTCGCAGGCACCTCGGTCGTCGGCGGTTCCGCGGGCTCGGACGTCACCGGCGGCTCCGCGGGAGCCGACGACGGCGGCGAAGGCGGCTGGGTGACCGACGACGAAGCCGACGAAGCGGGGGGTTGCGTCGGCTCCAGCTCGGTCGGCTCACCCGGCACCTGCGGCGCCGACGTCGACGTCGGGGACTCGTTGCGCCCGGTCGGCTGCGGCCGGGACGTCGAGGAGTCCGAAGTGGACGTCGCGGGCAGCGTGGTCGTGCTCACCCGGCTCGTCGTGGCGAACAGCGCGCCGCGCATGTCCTTGCGCTGCGCTCCCACGACAACGGTTTCCAGCGTGTTGGTGGGCGTCTCCAACGGCTCCGTCCACCACATGCTGGTCTTCGTCGGCCGCGCGGGCGCCGGTGCGCCGAGAGGGCTGTCCTCCGGCGATCCGGTCAGCGCGATCAACGCGAACATCCCGCCAAGTGCCAGGAACGGCACGATGACGACTGCTCCGAAACATCCGCGCCCACTGCGCGGCTCGTCACGATGACTCACTGCTCCCACCCCCGAACGACGACCAATTCCATCTTGTTGATCGTCCACAAGGAACGGTGCGTGACAGTTCTTTAGTCACACATCCGGGTGGTCCCTACAGCGGAGGCAACTCCGGAGGGTGAGCAGCCGGCCGTTGTGAAAGAGCTTCAAGTACCAGCTCAACGGCCTTTTCGAGCTGCGGATCGCGCCCGGCAGCGCGGTCCTGAGGCGTGATCACGACCTCGACGTCCGGGTCGACGCCGTGGTTCTCCACTCCCCAGCCGTGCCCGGAGAACCACGTGGCGTACCTCGGTTGGGTGACGAGAGTGCCGTCCACCAGGGTGTAGCGCATGTCGATGCCGATGACGCCACCCCACGTGCGGGTGCCGACGACCGGCCCGATGCCGAGCTCCTTGATGGCCACGTTGACGATGTCGCCGTCGGATCCGGCGAACTCGTCCGCGATCGCGACGACCGCGCCGCGCGGCGCGTCCTGCGGGTAGCTCTCGGGTGCGGTGAACCCGCGCGCGACCGACCAGCCGATGACCTTGCGGCCCAGCTTCTCGATCACCAGCTCGGACGTGTGCCCGCCCGCGTTCTCCCGCACGTCCAGCACGAGCCCGTCCTGCTGCACCTCCACCCGCAGGTCGCGGTGCAGCTGCGCCCAACCGGCGCCCATCATGTCCGGCACGTGCAGGTAGCCGACGCGACCGCCGGACAGCTCGCGCACGCGCGCCCGCCGGTCGGCGACCCACGCGTGGTACCGCAGCGGGCCCTCGTCGTCCAGCGGCACGACGACCACGCGCCGCAGCTCACCGCCACCGCCGGGCCGCACGGTCAGCTCGACCGGCTTGCCCGCGGTGCCGACCAGCAGCGGTCCTGGCCCCAGCAGTGGCTCGACGTGCCGTCCGTCGACGGCGACCAGCGCGTCACCCGCGCGCACCGCGACACCCGGCGCGGCCAGCGGCGACCGCGCGTGCGGGTCGGACGTCTCGCCGGGGATGACCCTCTTGACCAGCCACGACCCGTCGTCGATCCGCTCGAGGTCGGCGCCGAGCATGCCCTGCTTGCGCGCCGAGTCGGACCGGCCGCCGCTGCCGTAGACGTAGGCGTGCGACGTGCCGAGCTCGCCCTGCACCTCCCACAGCAGGTCGACGAGGTCGTCGTGGCTGCCGAGCTGGTCGACGAGCGGCCGGTAGCGCTCCAGCACGCCCACCCAGTCGACGCCGCCCATGTCCGTGCGCCAGAAGTGGTCGCGCATCAGCCGACCGGTCTCGGCGTACGCCTGCCGCCACTGCTGGCCGGGGTCGACGACGACGCGGATGCGCGCGAGGTCGATCTCCACGTAGTCGCTGGAGTCCTCGTCGGCCTTGCTGTCGGTCGGCACGACGCGCAGGTCACCGCGGTCGTCGAGGATCATCCGCTGACCGTCACCGCTGACCGCGAACCCGTCGACGCCGTCGGCGAGCACCTCGGCCTTCAGCTTGGTGAGGTCGAACCGCTCCAGCACCGTGCGCGGCGGCCGCGCGTCCGGCGAGGCCAGGTTGTCGCCGAGCACGCCGACGAGCGGGCGGCGCAGCCACAGCACCCCGCCCTTGGCCGTGCGCAACGACGCGTAGTGCGCCGCGGGCACCGGGATCGGCACGACCCGGTCGGCGAGCCCGTCGAGGTCGACCTTCGTGGCGGGCGTGCCGTCCTCGTCGTCCTTCTTCTCCTTGTCGTCGTCACCGCCGACCGAGCGGCCCTTCTGCTGCGGGTCGAACGGCGACGGCGTCGTCGCGGCGAGCGGCACCAGGTGCGGGCGGCAGCCGGTCGGGAACGACAGGTCGAACACGTGCGCGTCGTACACCGGGTCGAAGCTGCGCACGCTCAGGAACGCCAGGTACTTGCCGTCGTCGGTGAACGACGGCGAGAAGTCGGTGAACCGCAGCGGCGTCACGTCCACGATGGACAGGTCGGTCGTGTTGACCATCCTGATGTGCCGCAACGGACTCGGACCGGGGTGCGACCACGCGAGCCACGCCGAGTCGGGCGAGAACGCGAGGTTCGTGACGTTCGCGTTGGCGCCGGTGACGACCTCGCGCACCTCGCCGGACGACACGGACACCATCAGCAGCCTGCCGTCGTGCGTGGCGACCGCGACGCGGCTGCCGTCCGGCGACACGACGTGCGAGAGGACCCGCCCGAGCTGCCCGACCGCGATGCGCCGCGGCGTGTTGCCCGGCTCGACGCCCCCGACCGGCGAGATCTCCAGCGCCTCCTCGCCCTCGACGTCGGTGACCCACACGACGTGGTCGGTCTCCCCCACCACGCGCGGCAGCCGGGCCCGCACGTCGGAACGCTCGGTCAGCGCGCGCACCGGGCCGTCCTTGTGCGTCACCCAGTGCACGGTGCCCTGCACCTCGACGGCGCTCGCGCGGCCGGTGTGGTCCGGGCAGACCGAGTCGACGTTCCCGCTGGCGCGCAAGCGCTTGGGCTGCCTGCCGGTGCGCGGCCCGCCGAGCCGGATGTCGAGCTTGCGCGACTCGCCGTCCGCCAGCAGCCACACCTCACCCGCGTGCTGGTAGACGATCCGCTGCCCGTCCGTCGTCGCCGCTCGGGCGTAGAACTCCTGCTCCGTCAGGCGTTGCAGGTCGGTGCCGTCCGGGTTGACCGAGTAGACGCTGCCGACGCCGTCGTGGTCCGACAGGAACGCGATGCGCCCGTCGACCCACATCGGGCTGTTGAGCGAGCTGGTCAGCTCCGGCAGCAGCCGGGCGAACTCGCCGTCGCCCGACGCGTCCACCCACAGCTTGCCCGCCGCACCACCTCGGTACCGCTTCCACCACGCGGGGTCGTGGCCGTAGACGCTCGTGACGACGACCGCGCCGTCCGGGCCGAACGCCACGTCGCCGACCCAGCCGAACGGCAGCACCTCAGCCGGTCCGCCGTCCACCGGGATCGCGTGCGCGTGCTTGCGGTTCGTGTTCGCCTGCCCGGCCGCGGTGGTCGCGAGAACGCGCCCGTCCGGGGTCCAGCCGCGCACGCCCGTCGTGTAGCTGCCCCAGTACGTCAGCCGCTGGGACGGGCCGCCCTCCACCGGCGCGACGCGCACCTCGTAGGCGCCGTCGACGCTCGACGTCCAGGCGAGCTGGGTGCCGTCCGGCGAGATGCGCGGGTGCCGCGCGGGCACCTGGTCGGCCGAGATGCGCCACGCCCTGCCGCCGTCGATCGGGGCCAGCCACACGTCGTCCTCGGCAACGAACGTCACGAGGTCGCCGTGCAGGTGCGGGAACCGGAGATAGGTCACGTGATCGACGTTAGCCGGTGACACGTTCGAGTGGCCTTGGCTCGCGCTGGATAACACCGAACGTAATTGATCGATCACCCAGATGTTTCGCATCACCCGAGATTGGAGGTTCACCATGTCCAGACGAAGATTCACAGTCACGGCCACCGTGGTGGTCGCCTTGCTCGTGCCAGCGATACCCGCCGCCGCGGCAGACACCCCCGCCATCGTCGTGTGCCACGGCGTGACCACGACGACCTTCGACCCGCCGCTCACCCCGACCCCGCAGGCCGTCGACCGCACGACGACCGAGGAACTGCTGTGCGAACCCGTGTCCGGCATGCCGTTCACCGGCAGTCGCACGGCGAAGGTCAGGGCGACGCTGTCCTGCCCCGCACTGGCCGAAGCTCCGGGACCGCAGACGTTCCGCTACACCTGGGACACTCTGCACCCGCCGAACTTCAGCGTGATCAAGTCGTACGGCTACCCCGGTGACCTCAGGACCTCGCGTGCCGGCGTCGTGATCAGCGGCCGGTACAAGAACTACAGCTACATCCAGGTGACCGACACGGCCCCGCCCAGCTGCGCCAGCAACGGCATCGCGGAAACCACCACCCGCTCGACCGCCACGTTCCTGTCCCCCTGACTCAGGAAGGCCAGAACCGTCGCCAGTCAGCGGGGGTGAGGATGTCGAGTCCTTCGGCGCGCGCCTTGGACTCGGCATCGCGGACGTTGGCTGCGAACCTGCGACACACGGCGCGAAGCTCGGTCTCCGGGTCCTCACCCGCGAGCTTCGCCAACGCGGTCACCGCGAACAACGTGGTTCCGGTGTCGTCGCCCTCGGGCAGCAGGTCGACCGGGAAACCCGCGCGCTTGACGCGTTGCACGAGCTTGGCCGCCAGGGCGACCGCAGGCTGGCCGAGTGCGACACCGTCCACACTGGACTCGCGCTTCTTCTCGACCTGCTTGAGCTCCTCCCAGCGGTGCTGCTGGGAGGTCGCGTCGTGCACGGCCGGATCGTGGCCCTCGAAGACGTGCGGGTGGCGTCCGACGAGCTTGGCGACCAGATCGGTTGCCACATCGTCGATGTCGAAGGAATCAGCGTGCTCAGCCGCCACTCGGGCGTGGAACAGCACCTGGAGCAGGACGTCGCCGAGCTCCTCGCGCATCGCGGCGCGATCGCCGTCCTCGATGGCCTCCAGCAGCTCGAAGGTCTCCTCGAGCAGGTACTGGCGCAGCGACAGGTGGTCCTGCTCGGCGTCCCACGGGCAGCCGCCGGGCGAACGGAGCCGGTCCATCACGGCCGCCGCGTCGAGCAGGCCCGCACCGGCGGGCTCGGGCGTCCGGATCACCACGGCGTCCGGGTAGGCGTCCGGCTCGGTCGTGAGCACCACCGAGCCGTCCGGAAGATCAGCGGGGACCGGGCCGTCGACGCCCAGCGGCTCCCAGAAGTCCAGCGGCACGCCCGCGCCCGCGTAGACAGCGGGCGCGGAACGCAACGCGGACAGAGCGGCGGCCGGAAGGACGGCGTCCAGCCGCTCGCTCAGCAGGACAACAGTGATCCCAGAAGAAGTCACGGCGCGGTGGACTTGCGGGCCACCGCGACGAAGCCCGCCTTCTCCTCGCCGTTCGGGGCGACGGCCATGACGGCCGGGTCCCACTCACCGAAGCGCGGGTTGACCTTGATCTGCAGGTCGTCGGCGACCAGCTGCGTCATCCGCAGGCCGGTGTCACCGAGGACGCGCGGGTTCAGCTCCTCGGCGGAGGCACTGCTGGACGCCTTGCCGTCGGTCTTGCGCTCGCGGATGAACGCGACCATCCACTCGGCGTTGGCCGGGTCCGGCAGGAACGCGACGACCGTGCCGGGCTTGGTGCCGAACAGCAGCGTCGGGCCCTGCGACGGCGTCTCGGACGTGCGCACGACCTTGCCCAGCTCGGCGAGGCGCGCACCGTCGGCGCTCTTGGGTGCGTCGCGCACGAACTCGGCCATCTTGTCCGGGTTCGCCGCGACCTCCTTCGCCTTGGCGATCGCGTCGCGACCGTCCTTGGTGTAGAAGAAGTCGATCTTGACCTCGAGCTTGTCGATGTAGCGGCGACCCAGCTCGGTCTGGATGAGCGTGTCGCGCACGAAGTCGCGGATCGTGGCCACGTCGTGGATGTTGTTCTGCGCCGCGGTCTCGGCACCGCCCGCGTTCTCCAGCGTCTTGTCCACCTCGGTCTCGTCGACCGTGATGCCCTCCTGCTGGGCCGCGCGCTTGAGCAGCTCGTGGCGCACGAGGTCCGTGACGATGGCGCTGGCGACCTGTGCGAGCTTGCCCTGCTCCTGGAGCTTCCTCGCCTCCGGCTCGGTCCTCAGCACGGTGTCCAGCCGCTGCTGCACGACCTCGAGCGGGATCGAGGTGTCACCGATGATCACGGCCGATCCGGCCTGCGAGGGCCCCGTGCCGCAGCCCGCCAGAAGCAGGCCGACAGCGGCCCCGAGCAGCGAGAAACGCTTCAGAACAGTGCTCACGAACAAGTACCCTCTCACGCCGGGGTGACGGGGCTCACGGGAGTCCCCGCAAGCGACTCCAGGAACTTCTGGCACCAGTCCAGCAGCTCTTGATCACGCAGCTGCGGTGCGCCCATTCGGCCGCCAGCCGCTCCTTCGGTCGGCCTAGGCACGGTCACGGTGCCGACCGCCGCCTTGTAGACCGCCTTCGGGAACAACCTGCGCAGGCGCACCATCTGCGACTCGCGCAGCTCCAGCTTCCCGAACCGGATGTTCTGCCCCATCGTGATGACCTCGGTGACGCCGTGCGCGCGGCACGCGTGCCGGAACCGGGCCACGCCCAGCAGCCGTTCGACCGGCTCCGGCGGCGTGCCGTAGCGGTCCTTCAGCTCGTCCCACACGGACTGGAGCGCACCGGCGTCCGGCGCGGCCGCGATCTTGCGGTACGCCTCGAGCCGCAGCCGTTCACCCGGCACGTACTCGTGCGGGATGTGCGCGTCGATCGGCAGATCGACGCGGACCTCGGCCATCTCGTCCTCGGCGTCCGACTCGGCGCCGGCGTGCCTGCGGAACGCCTCGACGGCCTCGCCGACCAGCCGCACGTACAGGTCGAAGCCGACGCCCGCGATGTGCCCGGACTGCTCGGCGCCCAGGATGTTGCCCGCGCCGCGGATCTCCAGGTCCTTCATCGCGACGGCCATGCCCGCGCCCAGCTCGGTGTTCTGCGCGATCGTCGCGAGCCGGTCGTGCGCGTGCTCGGTGAGCGGGGCCTCCGGCGGGTACAGGAAGTACGCGTACCCGCGCTCGCGGCCGCGGCCGACGCGGCCGCGCAGCTGGTGCAGCTGGGCGAGGCCGAGCAGGTCGCCGCGTTCGACGATCAGCGTGTTCGCGTTCGAGATGTCCAGTCCGGTCTCGACGATCGTCGTGCAGACCAGCACGTCGTACTCGCGTTCCCAGAAGCCCTGGATGAGGTGCTCGAGCTTGTCCTCGTTCATCTGCCCGTGCCCGGTGACGACGCGGGCCTCCGGCACGAGCTCGCGGATGCGCTTCGCGGCCTTCTCGATCGTCGAGACCCTGTTGTGCACGTAGAAGACCTGGCCGTCGCGCATCAGCTCGCGGCGGATCGCGGCGCCGACCTGCCGGTCGTCGTACCCGCCGACGTAGGTGAGGATCGGGTGCCGTTCCTCGGGCGGGGTGAGGATCGTGGACATCTCGCGGATGCCCGCGAGCGACATCTCCAGCGTGCGCGGGATCGGCGTCGCGGACATGGTGAGCACGTCGACGTGCGTGCGGAGCGCCTTGATGTGCTCCTTGTGCTCCACGCCGAAGCGCTGCTCCTCGTCCACGATCACGAGGCCGAGATCCTTGTACCGCACCGTTTTCTGCAGCAGCCGGTGCGTGCCGATGACGATGTCGACCGCGCCGTCGGCGAGCCCGGCGATCACCTGCTCGGACTCACCGGGGTCGGTGAACCTGCTGAGCCCCTTGACGTTCACCGGGAACGCGCGCATGCGTTCGGTGAACGTGTTGAGGTGCTGCTGCGCGAGCAGCGTCGTCGGCACGAGCACGGTGACCTGCTTGCCGTCCTGCACCGCCTTGAACGCCGCGCGGACCGCGATCTCCGTCTTGCCGTAGCCGACGTCACCGCAGATGACGCGGTCCATCGGCACGGACCGCTCCATGTCCGCCTTGACCTCGTCGATGGCGGCCATCTGGTCCTGCGTCTCGGTGAACGGGAACGCGTCTTCCAGCTCGCGCTGCCACGGGCTGTCCAGCGCGAACGCGTGGCCGGGCGCGCTCTGCCGCGCCGCGTAGAGCTGAACCAGCTCGGCCGCGATCTGCTTGACCGCCTTGCGCGCCTTGGACTTCGTGTTCTTCCAGTCGCTGCCGCCGAGCTTGTTCAACGTCGGCAGCTCGCCGCCTACGTACCTGCTGACCTCGTCGAGCTGGTCGGTCGGCACGAACAACCGGTCGCCCGGCTGGCCGCGCTTGCTGCTGGCGTATTCGAGAACGAGGTACTCGCGCGTCGCACCGGCGACCGTGCGCTGCACCATCTCGACGTACTTGCCGATGCCGTGCTGCTCGTGCACGACGAAGTCGCCCGCCCTGAGCGCCAGCGGGTCCACCGCGTTGCGCCGCTTCGACGGCATCCGCCGCATGTCCTTTGTGGACGTACCACCGCGACCGCCGGTGAGGTCGGTCTCGGTGAGCACCACGAGCGCGAGGTCCGGGATGACGAACCCGTCCTCCAGCGCACCGCGCGCGACGGTGACCAGGCCGCCCTGCGGCGGGTCGACGAGCCCCTTGTCCGCCAGCGTCGCGGGCACGTCGGCCTCCGCGAGCTGCTCCACCGCGCGCTGCGCCGTACCGGCACCGGGCACGACGAGCACCGCGGCGCCACCGGTCGCGGTGTGCGCGCGCAGGTCCGCGAACGCCCGGTCGATGTCGCCCTGGTAGGCCTCGACGGGCTTGTAGTCGAGCCGGACGACGTCGCCGGCCTCGGTGGTGAGCTGGCTGAGCGTCCACCACGGACGGTTCTTCTCCCGCGCGGACTCGGCGACCTCGGCGAGGCTCCGGTACGCGGACGCGCCGAGGTCGATCGGCGCCTTGCCGCCACCGGCCGCGGCCATCCACGAGGCCTCGAGGAACTCCTGCCCGGTGCGCACCAGGTCGTGCGCACGCGTGCGGATCTTCTCCGGGTCGGCGAGCAGCACGTGCGTGCCCGCGGGCACGACGTCCGTGAGCAGCTCCAGCGCACCGGGGCAGAGCGCGGGGATCAGCGCCTCCATGCCCTCCGACGGGATGCCGCTCGCGATCTTGTCGAGCATCTCGACGAGGTGCGCGTCCGACTCGTGTTCGAGCGCCAGCTCACGGGCCCGGTCCTTGACCTGCTCGGTGAGCAGCAGCTCGCGGCACGGCGGCGCGACGAACTCGTCGACCTGCTCGGGCAGCGACCGCTGGTCGGCGACCGCGAACGGCCGGATCTCGCTGACCTCGTCACCCCAGAACTCGACGCGCAGCGGGTGCTCGGCGGTCGGCGGGAAGATGTCGAGGATGCCACCGCGCACCGCGTACTCACCGCGCTTCTCGACCATGTCGACGCGCAGGTAGGCGTTCTCGGTGAGCCGGTGGAGCAGCTCGACGAAGTCCTGCTCCTCACCGGTCTTCAGGTGCACCGGCCGCAGGTCGCCGAGGCGCGGCGCCATCGGCTGGATGAGACTGCGCACGGTCGTCACGACGACCCGGAGCGGGTTGCCTTCCGGGTGCTTGAGCCGGCGCAGGATCTGCAGCCGCGCACCGACCGTGTCCGCGCGCGGCGACAACCGCTCGTGCGGCAACGTCTCCCACGACGGGAACAGCGCGACCTGGTCGTGCCCGATCAGGTCGCTCACGACGTTCGTCAGCTCTTCGGCCTCGCGGCCGGTCGCCGTGACCACGAGCACCGGCTGCACCGTGCTGAGGGCAGCCGTGACCAGCGGACGGGCGGCGAGAGGTCCTTCGAGCTCGAGCTCCGGCGCACCGGCCGAGTCGATCAACGTGCGGAGGGCTTTGTCGGGGAGTACGCCAGCGAGCAGGCCGAGAAGCGGCATTGCCTCAGCCTATCCGGTGTTGTATTGCCGCTGCTCCGCAGACGGCGGCGAGGTCGCCGGGAAGTCGGTCGTCCGGACACCCGCTCCAGGCGCAGCCGCTCCGACCGGGCCGCAGCAACCCGGCCTACGCCGTGCAGCCCCCTGGCGGCGCGCAGGTACGTCGAGGAGTGGACGGTCGGGATCACCGACGTCACGCCCGTCGCGCACGCGGTGCACGATCGCGTCCGCGCCCGCGACCTGAACGGTGCGCGAGCCCTCCTGCCACCGGAGCGCCCGTACACCTGACGGAACCTTCACGCCGCCGGGCGCGTACTTATAGGTATGCGCGCACTCCTCGTAGTGGTGATGCTGGTTGCCGGTTGCTCGACGGGCGCGGGCGGCAGCGTGCCGACGAGAGAGCTGCCACCACCGTCCTCCGAAACGGAAACGGCCGCCCCGAAGAGCGCGAGCCTCAAGGTCGAGGAGGTCACCGGAGGTCTCGAGCACGGTTGGGACATCGGCTTCCTCCCGGACGGCTCGCAGCTGGTCTCCGAACGCGTCGCCAGGTTCACCCTGGTCAAGAACGGCCAGAAGACCGAGGTGGACGCCGACCTGTCGAACGTCGCCGTGCGCGGCGAGGGCGGCCTGCTGGGCCTGGTCGTGCACCCGGACTTCGCCCAGTCCGGCGAGTTCACCGCGTGCTTCAACACCGACCAGGACGTGCGGCTGGTGACGTTCCGCCTGCAGGGCAGCAAGGCGACGCGGGTGAAGGACCTGCTCACCGGACTGCCGTCGAACCGCAGCGGCAGGCACTCCGGCTGCCGCCCGACGCTCGCGAACGACGGGAGCCTGCTGGTCGGCACGGGTGACACGGCGAACGGGCGGTTCGCGCAGGACCGGACGAACCTCGGCGGCAAGCTGCTGCGGATCTCGCTCGACACGGGTGAAGGCGTGCCCGGCAACCCGTTCATCACCTCGCAGAACGCCAACGAACGCCGCATCTACACCTTCGGCAACCGCAACGTGCAGGGCGTGGCGGTGCGGCCGGGCACCGAGCAGGTCTTCATGACCGAGCACGGGCCGGACGTCGACGACGAGGTCAACCTGGTGCAGGCGGGCGGCAACTACGGCTGGGACCCGTCGCAGGGCGGCACGGTCGGCGGGTACGACGAGAGCGTGCCGATGACCGACACCAAGCGGTTCCCGGACGCGGTGCCCGCGCTGTGGTCGTCGGGCAAGCCGACCGAGGCGATCTGCGGTGCGGCGTTCTTCGACGGGATGCTCGCCGTGCCCGCGTTGAAGGGCTCGAAGCTGATGTTGTTCACCGTGGACGACGCGGGCAAGGTCACGTCCGTCGCGGTGCCCGCCGAGCTGGACGACAAGTACGGCAGGCTGCGCGCGGCCCGCACCGCGCCGGACGGCTCGCTGTACGTCACGTCGTCCAACGGCAAGGACGACAAGCTGTTGCGCATCACGCGATGACGTACGACGTGGTGATCCCGACGGCCGGGGATCGGCGGCAGACGCTCGAGAAGTGTCTGGCGTCCGTGCGCGAACAGCACCCGCCACCGCAGCGGATCATCGTGGTCAACTCGGGCGGCGAACTGGACGTCGAGGGCTGCGAGGTCGTCGAGTCACCGCGCCGGTCGGCGTCGGCGCAGCGCAACCTCGGCGCGGCCGCGGCCACGGCGGACCGGCTGGTGTTCCTGGACGACGACGTCGTGCTGGAACCGGACACCGCGGCCCAGCTGTGCGCGGTGCTGAGCGAAGACGTTCTGGCGTCCGGTGGTGTGGTGACCGGAGCGGTGGAGTTCGGGGAACGCACATGGCGGTCGTACCTGCACGCGCTGCTGGGCCACACGCACATCGCGTTGCGGCCGCGGGAACGCGGCTCGGTCTTCAAGGCGTCCGGCTGCGTGAGCCTGGTGCCGGCACCAACGTCCCCTGTGGACACCGAGTTCCTGCTCGGCGGACTGCTGGCGTGCTGGCGGAAAACCGCGCTGGACGTGCCGTTCGCCGACCTGTGCGACGGGTACGAGGACCTGGACTTCTCCGACCGGGTCAGCCGGATCGGCCGGATGATCCAGACGCCGGCGGCGAAGGCGCACCACCTGGACGCGCCGATGTCCCGGGACACCTACCAGGAAGGCTTCCCCGCGGCCTACTTCCACTGGCACGCAAGGGAACCCGGCCTCGTCGGCTCGACGTGGTGGGTGGTCGCGCACCTCACCTACGCGCTGCGGATCCGTCGTGACGCGGGCCCGTACCTGCGCGGCTGCGCGGACACCGTGCGCAGGCTGTGGCGCGAGCAGTCCTGGTGACGAACTAGCGGCGGGTGCGCAGGCGGGGCTTGGGATCCATGGCGGACAAGCCCTTCCAGGCGAGGTTCACCAGGTGCGCGGCGACCTCGTCCTTCTTGGGCTTGCGCACCTCGAGCCACCACTGACCGGTCAGCGCGACCATGCCCACGAGCGCCTGCGCGTAGAGCGCGGCGAGCTTGCGGTCGTAGCCCTGGCGGGCGAAGTGCACGCTGAGGATGTGCTCGACCTGCGAGGCGATGTCGTTCAGCAACGACGAGAACGTGCCGGTCGACGACGCGACCGGTGAGTCGCGCACGAGGATCCGGAAGCCGTCCGTGGAACCCTCGATGTAGTCCAGCAGCGCGCAGGCGGCCTGCTCGAGGAGCTCGCGCGGGTGACTGCCGGACAAAGCGGACACGATGTGGTCCATCAGCCGCTGCATCTCGCGGTCGACGACCACCGCGTAGATGCCTTCCTTGCCACCGAAGTGCTCGTACACAACGGGTTTCGAGACTCCCGCGCGGTGCGCGATCTCCTCGATCGAGGTGACCTCGAAACCCTTCTCGGCGAACAGGGCCCGAGCGACGTCAAGTAGCTGCTCGCGCCGCTCCTTGCCTGTCATTCGGACCCTGGTCACCGAACCAGCCTACGTTGCTTACTTCTTGACGCTGATCCTGGCCAGTCGCTGCTCGCTCGGCCAGCGGACGTTGGTCGCCCAGCCGAACTTCTCGAACACCCAGATCAGTCGCGCGGACGTGTCGATCTGACCGCGCTTCACGCCGTGCCGCGCGGACGTCGGGTCGGCGTGGTGCAGGTTGTGCCACGACTCGCCGAACGACAGGATCGCCAGCGGCCAGAAGTTCGCCGACTTGTCGCGCGCCGCGAACGGGCGCTCGCCGACCATGTGGCAGATCGAGTTCACGGACCAGGTCACGTGGTGCAGGAACGCGACGCGGACCAGACCGGCCCAGAAGAACGCCGTCACGCCGCCCCAGACGGACCAGGTGATCAGGCCGCCGAGGATGCCGGGCGCCACGAGCGAGATCGTCGTCCACAGCACGAAGAGCTTGTCGACCCAGACGAGGTCCTTGTCGGCCAGCAGGTCAGGGGCGAAGCGCTTGTGGTTCGTCTTGTCGCGGTCGAACAGCCAGCCCGTGTGCGCGTGCCAGAAGCCCTTGGCGAGCGCCTTGGGCCCGGTGCCGAAGAGCCACGGCGAGTGCGGGTCGCCCTCGCGGTCGGAGAACGCGTGGTGACGACGGTGGTCGGCGACCCAGTCGATGACCGGTCCCTGCAGCGCCATGCTGCCCGCGATCGCGAGCCCGATCTTCAGCGCGCGGTTGGCCTTGAACGAGCCGTGCGTGAAGTACCGGTGGTAACCGATCGTCACGCCGAGCCCGGACAGGTAGTAGAAGGCGACGAACAGAGCAACGTCCACCCAGCCCAGTCCCCACCCCCAGGCGAACGGAACTGCCGCCAGCAGTGCCAGGAACGGCACGATGACGAAGACGTAGACGCCGAGCTGCTCGGCGTGTCCGCGCTGGCCGTCGAAAATCGGCTTTGGGCCTTGGTCTGTAGACCGGTCCATCGTCGTGGTCATACGGGATACCTCGGGGGGTTTCGGGGGCTGTCCTACCTACGCAACCGTAACTTACGCAAGCGTAGGTTAGGCCACCCTTGTCCACCAGACCTCAGCTCCAAAATCACGGCCACTTCTCAGGAAACTGCGATGATTCACAGATGAGGAAGCGCAAGATCGTCAAGCTGGCGATCACCTCCGTGCTCGTGCTGCTCCTGCTGGTCACAGCGGGTCTGGGAGCGGTCGGCTGGTACTACAGCGGCGAGCTGCTCGAACCGGAGGAAGTGGTCAAGCGCTACCCCGAGACGGCGCTCGGAACCGACGGCAAGAACGTGGTGCTCGCTGAGTCCAAGCTCACTGCGCTGCGCGGCACCTTCGGCGTCGTGTGGGACAACGGCACCGCCAAGGTCGGCGACGTCGCGAAGGTCGCCAACGGGAAGGTCCAGCGCCCGCTGCTGGAGGGCTCGGCGCCGCCGGACGGCACGAAGGTCCGCATCGAGACCGACGTCTACGAGGGCGACCCGAAGACGTCGCTCGGCCTCGACTACACCGAGGTGCAGGTGCCGACCGAGCTGGGTGACGCGCCCGCGTGGCTGGTGCGCGGCACCGCGCCGACCTGGGTCATCACCGTGCACGGCAGGGGCGCGTCCAGGGAGGAGGCGCTGCGGGTAGTGCCGCAGCTGCACGAGGCGGGCCTGTCGGTCCTGTCCATCACCTACCGCAACGACGTGGGCGCGCCGAAGTCGCCGGACGGGCTGTACCACCTGGGTGACACGGAGTGGCGCGACGTCGAGTCCGCGATCCGGTACGCGCAGGGCGAGGGCGCGGCCAAGGTGATCCTCTACGGCTGGTCGATGGGCGGCGCGATCGTCGGCCAGACGCTCACCAGGTCGTCGCTGGCCACCGCGGTCTCCGGGGTCGTGCTCGACTCCCCCGTCACGAACTGGTCGAAGACGCTCGACCTCCAGGCCGAGAACCGCGGCGTGCCGACGTTCCTCACGCCGGTCGCCGAGCTGGTGTCCGGCTGGCGGACGGGTATCGATTTCGACAGGTTCGACCTGCTCGAGCAGCCGCCCGCGATCAAACCGCCGACGCTGCTGATCCACGGCAGCGCGGACGGCACGGTGCCCGCGCAGGCCTCGCGCGACCTCGCGGTGGCGGCGGGGCGGCTGAGCTGGCCGATCCAGTACGTCGAGATCCCCGGCGCCGACCACACTTCGGGATGGAACGTCGCGACCGACACCTACAAGAGCGCACTCGGTGACTTCCTCACCAGGACGAATTAGCTCACCGTCGTGATCTGACTACGGTGCGAACAGCCGCCAGTTGAGTGGTCGTGCGACACGTTGACCATTACTCATGACAACATGTGTGACGCACGGGCGAGGACCCCTCGCCCGTTCCGCCATGGTGTAAAGGCAGCACCTCGGATTTTGGTTCCGATGGTCCAGGTTCGAATCCTGGTGGCGGAGCAGGAAGACTGCATTGATCTCCGTCTTGGGGAGGTGTGACGCTGCCCGAGGAAGCGGTCGACGAGCAGGGCAACGTGGGCCACCGGTTGCACGAGATGTCCGACGCGTGGCTGGTGGGTCGCGCGAACGAACTCGTCGCCGTGGCCCAGAGCAGCCATCTCCAGGACCAGCTGGAGGCCACCGCCGAAGTCGACGACATCCTCGAGGAAGCGCAGGGCCGCGGTGAGCCGCGGATCGTCGCGCAGCTGCTCAGAGCGGCCGCGATCGTCCGGCTCGTCACCCCCGGCCTGGTCGACCTGGCCGACCCGCAGCTCGACGAGCTGCTCACCCACACCCGCCGCCACGGCCTGCTCGTGCTGGAGGCCGACGCGCGGGCGTTGCGCGGCCGCCGGTTCCTGCTCGGCAACGCGGAGGACAAGGCGTTGACCGAGGTCGCGGCCGGTCTCGCGATGCTGGACGAGGACCTCGCGCCGGACCCGGTGATCGACAAGCGCACGTGGGACCAGATGCTCGCGTCCGCGCTGCAGAACATGAGCCTCGTGCTCACCCAGCTCGGCGTCTACGAGCTGGCGGACGACGTGCTGGCCCGCGCGCACAACGCGCTGTGGGAGAGCGGCCAGCCGCACCAGATCTTCGTGCACCTGCTCAACCGCACCCGGCTCACGATCGGGTGGGGTTTGCGCCTGGAGCGGGTCAACGAGCACGAGAAGGCGCAGGGCCAGTTCGACACCGCCGCCGGGCTCGCCGAGGCGGCCGAGGTGCCGTTCCGGCAGTCGCTGCACCCCGGCAGGCGCGACCTGACCGCGGCCGAGCAGGTGCCGATCCTGGGCGCCGCGCGGGCGCTGGCCGGCCCGTCCGGCGACCACCTCGACCGGCTGTGGTCGTTGCGCGGGCTGTCGATGTACGCCCGCGAGCTGATCATCGTGGCGATCGCGCTGGCCAGGTGCCTGGTCGTGGACAACCGCCAGGACGACGCCCTCAAGGTCCTCTCGGACACCCGGACGCAGATGGAGCACGACACGTCCGAGCCGACGCTGCTGCTCTCCCTGGAACGCGAGTACGCGCAGCTGTCCGGTGCGCACACGACCAGCGCGCTGCAGGCGTACAACCGGGCGCTGGAGAACGAGCTGTGGCAGATGCGCGAGTCGCGCGTCGCCACCCTGAACACCCGCCGCGAGCACGAGCGGCTGACGCGGGCGCACGGCGCCATCGCGCAGCAGGCCATGCAGGACCCGCTGACCGGACTGCCGAACCGGCGGGCGCTCGACGAGAAGATGGCCGAGCTCATCACCGGCCAGACCTACCCGCTGTCGATCGCGCTGGTGGATCTCGACGGGTTCAAGGGCGTGAACGACAAGTACTCGCACGCCGAGGGTGACGATGTGCTCAGGGTGATTGCGAGCACACTTCGCCAGGCGTTGCGGGGTGACGACATGGTCGCCAGGTACGGCGGCGACGAGTTCGTCGTACTCCTTCCGGGTGCTCCTCTGTCGGCTGCCGAGGCGGCGCTCGGCAGGGCCGTGGATGCCGTGGCGCACCTGCCTCTGGACCTCTCACGTGGGGTGACGCTGTCCGTCGGCGTGATCTCGTTGCGACCGCGCGAAACCTCGAACCAAGCCCTGTCCAGGGCCGACTCGGCGATGTACGTGGCGAAGCGCCAGGGCGGCTGCCAGGTCGCCGCTGTGGCGGGAGACGCCGCCGAAGAGGCTTAGTCTGGTCGTCGCACGTCGACAACCAGCCTGTTAGGGAGAGCATTGATGCTCGAGGGCGGAGTCAGCACGATCGTCTTGGCGGCGGGTGAGGGAACCCGCATGCGCTCGACGACACCGAAGGTGCTGCACCGGATCGCCGGACGAACGTTGGTGGAACACGCGGTTCGCGCCGCGGCGGGCACCGACCCCGATCACCTGGCCGTCGTGGTCGGGCACGGGCGCGAGGCGGTGACAGCGCACCTCGACGAGCTGGCGCTGGCACTCGGCCGCAAGGTCACGACAGCCGTGCAGGAGCAGCAGAACGGCACCGGTCACGCGGTGGGCTGCGGTCTCGCCGAGCTGCCGTCGGACCTGGGCGGGACGGTGCTGGTCACCTACGGCGACGTCCCCATGCTCGACACCACGACCCTGCGCGCGCTGCTCGCCGAGCACTCGGAGCAGGGCAACGCGGTGACCGTGCTGACCGCCGTGCTGGAGAACCCGACCGGCTACGGCCGGATCGTGCGCTCCGCCGAGGGCGCGGTGCTGCGGATCGTGGAGCAGAAGGACGCTTCTGCCGAAGAGCAGGCCATCACCGAGATCAACTCGGGCGTCTACGCGTTCGACGCGGCGGTGCTGCGCGACGGCCTGTCCCGGCTGTCGACCGACAACGCGCAGGGCGAGCTGTACCTGACCGACGTGCTCGGCATCGCGAACGCCGACGGCCGCCGCGTGGGCGCGCTGGTCGCGTCCGACCGCTGGGTCACCGAGGGCATCAACGACCGCGTGCAGCTGGCCGCCGTCGGCGCCGAGCTCAACCGGCGCATCGTCGACGGCTGGATGCGTTCGGGCGTCACGTTCGTCGACCCCACCTCGGCGTGGATCGACGCGGACGTCCAGCTCGGCCAGGACGTCCTAGTGGAGCCGAACGTGCAGCTCCGCGCGGGCACGACGATCGGCGCGAACGCCACGGTCGGCCCGGACACGACGCTGTCGGGCGTGACCGTCGGTGCCGGCGCGAAGGTCGTCCGCACGCACGGCAGCGACTCGGTGATCGGGGAGGGCGCCTCGGTCGGCCCGTTCGCGTACCTGCGGCCCGGCACCAACCTCGGCGCGAAGGGCAAGATCGGCACCTTCGTCGAGGTCAAGAACTCGGAGATCGGCGCGGGCAGCAAGGTGCCGCACCTCTCCTACATCGGCGACGCGACCATCGGTGAGCAGTCGAACATCGGTGCCGCGAGCGTCACGGTCAACTACGACGGCGTGAAGAAGCACCGCACCGTCATCGGCGACCACTGCCGCACCGGCTCGGACAACATGTTCGTGGCTCCGGTGACGGTCGGCGACGGCGTCTACACGGGCGCGGGCACGGTCGTGCGCCGCAACATCCCGCCGGGTGCACTGGCGGTCTCCGGCGGTCCGCAGCGCAACTTCGACGACTGGGTCATCTCCCGCAGGCCCGGCTCCGCCGCGGCTCAGGCGGCAGAAGCGGCCAAGGCGCAGCAGAATGCCGAGACAACAGAGGAAGGTCGCTGACCGTGGTGAACCCGATGATGGCCGGCACACCCAAGAAGAACCTGATGCTGTTCGGGGGCCGTGCTTACCCCGAGCTGACCGAAGAGGTCGCCAAGCACCTCAACGTGACGGTGACCCCGCAGTCGGCGTACGACTTCGCCAACGGCGAGATCTTCGTCCGCTTCGAGGAGTCGGTCCGCGGCTGCGACGCCTTCGTGATCCAGTCGCACACGGCGCCCATCAACCAGTGGCTGATGGAACAGCTGATCATGGTCGACGCGCTGAAGCGGGCCTCCGCCAAGCGGATCACCGTGATCATGCCGTACTACCCGTACGGCAGGCAGGACAAGAAGCACCGCGGCCGCGAGCCGATCAGCGCCCGCCTGGTGGCGGACCTGTTCAAGACCGCAGGTGCGGACCGCCTCGTGTCCGTCGACCTGCACACCGCGCAGATCCAGGGCTTCTTCGACGGCCCGGTCGACCACCTGTGGGCGATGCCGCTGCTGGCCGACCACATCCGCGACAAGTACGCGGACCGCGACATCACCGTCGTCTCCCCCGACTCTGGCCGCACCAAGCTGGCCGAGAAGTGGGCGGACACGCTGGGCGGCGCGCCCATCGCGTTCATCCACAAGACCCGCGACCCGCTGCGTCCCAACGAGGTCGTGTCGAACCGCGTGGTCGGCAACGTGAAGGACCGGCTCTGCATCGTGATCGACGACATGGTCGACACGGGCGGCACCATCGCCGGTGCGGTCAAGCAGCTGCTGGACGAGGGCGCGTCGGACGTGGTCATCGCCGCCACGCACGGCATCCTGTCCGGCCCGGCGACCGAGCGCCTCGAGAACTCCGGCGCCCGTGAGGTCGTGTTCACCGACACGCTGCCCATCCCCTCGGAGAAGCGCTCCCCGAAGATGACCGTCCTCTCGATCGCGCCGCTGCTCGCGCGCGTGATCCAGGAGGTCTTCGAGGACGGGTCCGTCACCTCGCTGTTCGACGGCAACGCCTGACGTTCGTTCGCAGAGAGCCGCTCCGATCACCGGTCGGGGCGGCTCTCCCGCGTTGACCGTGTTCGCCCTGCTCAGGCGGGCGGGAACCCCCTGTTTTCGTTCGGGTACCCCCCGATTGGTGTTGGCCTGAGGGGAGGCCTACACTGGTCGGGTTGCCTCGGCGAGGGCGAGCATCACGCTCGGCGTGATCGACGCGGCGGCTTGATGCCGCGCGTGTTCTACGTTCCGCGCTGCTCGCCGCCGCAGCCACCCGCAGCTGAAGAATCTTGTGCTTCCCGCCCGACGTACAAGGCCAGACCTGTAAGGAGAGCCCCACCGTGTCCGAGGTCCGTCTCGCCGCTGAGCAGCGCACCGAATTCGGCAAGGGCGCAGCCCGCCGTACCCGTCGCGCCGGCAAGATCCCCGCGGTGCTCTACGGCCACGGTTCCGACCCGAAGCACCTGGCCCTGCCGGCGCTCGAGTTCGCCCGTGTCGTCCGCGAGCACGGTCACAACGCAGTCCTCACCCTCGCCATCGGTGGCGAGAACGAGCTTGCGCTGACCAAGACCGTCACCACCCACCCCCTCAAGAACTACATCGAGCACGTCGACCTCCTCCTCGTCCAGCGGGGCGAGAAGGTCACCGTCGACATCCCCGTCGTCGTCACCGGCGAGGCTCAGTCGGGCACCCTGGTCAACCAGGAGGTCATGACGGTCTCCGTCGACGCCGAGGCGCTCCACATCCCCGACCAGATCGAGGTCTCGATCGACGGTGCCGCTCCCGGCACCCAGATCCACGCCTCCGACCTGACGCTGCCGTCCGGCGTCACGCTCGCCGTCGACGGCGACGCGCTGATCGTGGCCGTCAACGACGCCCCGACCGCCGCGCAGCTCGAGGGCGAGGAGACCACCTCCGAGGCTCCGGCCGACGACGAGAGCTGAGCCCATCACGTCGGGCAGGTCTGACGGCTCGCCACCCCCGGACTCCGGGGGTGGCGAGCCGTTCCTTCGTCCGACGCAGGTGCGCACAGCCACCTTCCGCACCGTCCGCAAGGGCTACTCCCCGGACCAGGTGCACCAGGTGCTGCACATCGCGGCGGACGCCCTCGCCGGGCGGATCAAGTTCCACCCGGACCACGTGCGCACCGCCGTGTTCAAGGTCGTGCCGAACGGCTACGACCAGAAGCAGGTGGACGAGTTACTGGCGCTGCTGGAGCACCAGCTGCGCAACGGGATCGTCCCCCCGACGGGCATCGAGACCGGCGAGAAGCTGCTCGCCGTGAAGATCCCCCGCGGGGCGAACGGATACGATCGCGGTGAAGTCGACGCCTTCCTCGCCCGCGCCGCGGCCAATCTGGACGGCCGGGGCAAGATGACCGCGAACGAGGTCAGGAACTCCCGGTTCAGCACCACGTCCGGCCTGATGAACCGCGGGTACCAGGTGCGGGCCGTCGATGCGTTGCTGGACGACATCGAGCAGGAGTTGCGGTTCCGTGGACGATGAGCTGGCCCTCGTTGTCGGGCTGGGCAATCCGGGTCCCAGGTACGAAGGCAACCGCCACAACATCGGCTTCCTCGTGCTCGACGAGCTCGCCGGCCGGGTCGGCGGAAAGTTCAAGGCGCACAAGGCGGGCGCCGAGATCCTCGAGGGCAGGCTCGCAGGCAAGCGGGTCGTGCTCGCCAAGCCGCGCAGCTTCATGAACCTGTCCGGCGGCCCCGTCGCGGGCGCCATGAAGTTCTTCAAGATCGAGCCGGCCAGCGTGATCGTGGTCCACGACGAGCTGGACCTGCCGTTCGCCACGATCCGGATGAAGCTCGGCGGCGGCGACAACGGCCACAACGGACTCCGCTCCATCACGAAGTCGTTGGGCACCAAGGACTACCTGCGCGTCCGCTTCGGCGTCGACCGCCCGCCGGGCCGCATGGACCCGGCGGACTACGTCCTCAAGGACTTCTCCACCGTCGAGCGCAAGCAGCTCGCCTTGGAGATCGACACCGCCGCCGACGCGGTGGAGGCGTTGCTCGCCTACGGGCTGGAAGCCGCGCAGAACAAGTTCCACTAGACGAGCGCGGCGGCCGCCGAACGGCGAAGCTTGCCCGACGGCGTCTTCGGCAACGTGCCCGGCGGCTGGACGACGACCGCGAACGGCCGCAGTCCCACGGCGTCCACGACGCGCGCGGCGATCTGCTTCGTCAGGTCGCGCACGGCGTCCTCGTCGTCCGCGAGGCGCGACTCCACGACGACGGCGAAGCGTTCGCGCTGCGTCCCGGCGTCGAGCCGCACGGCGACGGCGTTGCCCGCGCGCACGCCCTCGACGGAGCACGCGGCGCGTTCGACGTCGGTCGGGTAGATGTTGCGGCCGCCCATGATGATCACGTCCTTGCGGCGTCCGCAGACGACGACCTGACCGTCCACGACGTAACCGATGTCGCCGGTGTTGAGCCAGCCGTCGGCGTCCTGGGTCGCGAGCGGGCCGTCGACGGTCAGGTAGCCGGGTGTGACGGCCGCGCCGCGCACCCTCAGTTCGCCGACCTCGCGTTCACCGAGCAGCTTGCCGTCGTCGTCCACCACCTCGACCTCCAGGCCCGGCAGCGGCGGTCCCAGCAGCGGGAACGCACGTCCCTCCGGCGACGGCACGGCCCGGTGCTCGGTTTCGAGCGCGTCGGCGTCCACGACGTCGACGGTCAGCCCGGTGAACAGCGGCGCGAACGCGACGCCGAGCGTGGCCTCAGCCATGCCGTAGGCGGCGAGGATCGACTCAGGCCGCAGCCCGAACCGGGCGCCCGCGTCGGTGAACAGCTTCACGGCGGCCGGGTCGATGGGCTCCGCGCCGTTCAGCGCGAGCCGCATCGTGGACAGGTCGAACGTGTCCGTCGAGCTGGCCAGGCGGCGGGCGACGATCGCGTAGGCGAAGTTCGGCGCCGCGGTGATCGTGCCCTTGTGCCGGGTGATGAGGTCCGCCCACAGCGTCGGGCGGGACAGGAAGTCGACCGGGGTGACCTTGACCAGTTCGAGCCCGAACAGCATCGGCACGGTGAGGAAGCCCACCATGCCCATGTCGTGGAAGAGCGGCAGCCACGACACCATCACGTCGTGCTCCGGGTCGAGGCCCGCGGCGACCCTCATGCCCAGGGCGTTCGACATGAGGTTTCCGTGTGTGATGCGCACGGCTTTCGGATCCGCGGTCGATCCACTGGTGAGCTGGAGCAGAGCCGTGGCATCCTCGGAGACAGGGACAGGTTCGGCGATCGGTTCGCCGTCGAGGTCGTCGATCTTGCGGTAGGCGATGCCGTGCTCGTCCAGCACGCCCGCGAGTGCGTCGAACGGGCGGCCGAGCAGCACGAGCGTCGAGCCGATCATCGACAGCACCTTGAGCGTGTCCTCGGCCCATTCGGCGAGGTCAGTGCGCGCGGTCGGCTGGTGGAGCATGGTGACGCTGCCACCGCGCAACCACGCGGCCTGGACGGCGGGTGCGATCGAAGCGGGCTCACCGGCGAGCACGGCGATGGCGGTTCCGGCAGGTACGTCGAGCGCGCCGGCGACGCGTTTGGCGTGCTCGTGCACCTCGCTCCAGGTCCTGCGGACGGGGGCGGCGGGCTCGCCCGTCGTGATACCCCGGTCGCGACCACTGGTGGCGGTCGCCAGCATCATGTCCACGAACTGACTCATGTTCACGGAGCCTAGTGGCGAGTGTTGCTCCGTCAGGGCGAAACACCTCGCCACCGAGCACGCGATACTCCCCGTAACAGGGGCACGAGGAGGTCATTGGTGGATCGGGCCGGTTACGAACAACGGCAGCACGCTGCGCCAGCTCATCCAGCACCTCTGCTCACAGCACAGGATGTCGCGCAGGTCGCGTTCCACCGCCCACCGCGCGGGGAGCGCGGCTACGACGCGGGCGAAGTCGACGCGTTCCTCGACCTCGTCGAGGACACCATGCGCGGCAAGGACTTCCTGAGCCGCGAAGACGTGCTCAAAATCAAGTTCAGCCCGGCTGGCGGCAAGGACCCCGGTTACGACGTCAACGAGGTCAACGTGTTCATCCAGCTGGTAGCGGACACGTTGCGGTCGACTCCGCAGCGTCAGCAGAAGTCCGCACCGGCGCAGGGCGCGCACGCCACGTCGTCCCGCCTGACGCCCGCCATGCGGCTGACCCCGGAAGACGTTGCCGCCGTGCGGTTCCACAAGCCGCGAGCAGGCACGAAGGGCTACCACGAGGGCCAGATCGACGCGTTCCTCGACCGCATCGAGGCCACCCTGCGCGGCGAGGACGAGCTCACCTCGGAGGAAGTGCAGAACACCGAGTTCAGCCCCGCCGCGGCCGGGACGTACGGCTACGACGAGGAGGACGTGGACACGTTCCTCGACCTGGTCGTGGTCATGTTCGAGACCGCACCGCCACCCCGCCGTCCCGTCGCCCCGCCGCCGGTTGCGGCTCCGGTTCCGGCGCCGGTGAAGCCGGTCGCGGCCAAGGCGCCCACGCCTCCGCCGCGCAGACCGGACGGGCCGAAGCTGACCCCGCAGGACATCCGCGACGTCGGTTTCCACCGCCCGCCCCGCGGCCGCCGCGGCTACCAGGAGTCGCAGGTGGACGCGTTCCTGGACCGCATCGAGGCCACCATGCTCGGCAGGGACAACCTGACCGCGAAGGACATCCGCGACGCCAGGTTCAGTCGTCCGCTGATCGGCAGACGGGGCTACGACGAGTCCGAGGTGGACGCCTTCCTCGCACGCGTCGAGAAGCAGCTGTCCGGCCCGGTGCGCTCGATTCAGCCGGTCCGCTCGTGGAAGGAGTTGCGCCAGCTCCGCATCCCCACCGCACCACCCGGCCAGCGCGGCTACCGCATCGCCCAGGTCGACCGCATGCTCGAGGAGATCGGCGTCGCGCTGGACGGCATGCTCGGCGCGTCGTCCGAAGAGGTCGCGAAGGCCAAGTTCACGTACTCGCTGCTGACCGGCCAGGGCTACGACAGCTCGTTCATCGACGAACTGCTCCCCATGCTGGCCGCGGAGCTGAGGCGCCGGGGCCGCTGATGAGCGCCCGTCTCGCGGCAGTGGTCTCGCAGCTGGAGGTCCGGCCGTCCGACCACGTGCTCGAGATCGGCTGCGGCCACGGCGTCGCGGCGTCCCTGATCTGCGAGATCCTCTCCGGCGGCACGCTCACCGCGGTCGACCGCTCGGCCAAGATGGTCGAGGCGGCGACCCGCCGCAACCGCGCTCACGTCGTGTCCGGCAGGGCCGAGTTCCTCGTCGCCGACCTGGAGGACCTGCGGCTCGGCGACCGCCGCTTCACCCTCGTGTTCGCGGTCCGCGTCGGACTGTTCCACCGGGAACCCTCACAAGCCCGCGCGTACGTCGAGCCGTGGCTGGCACCGGACGCGAGGGTGCTGTCCTTCTTCGACACTCCCGGCTAGAACACCAGCGCCGCGACCACCGGCGCCATGTACAGGAGCGGGAACGCCACGTGGCCGTACGAGCGGGCCCTCAACACCGTGATGGCGGCTCCGGTGAAGTACAGGACGAGCCCGATCCCGGCCGCGATCCCGATGACTGGCACGAACAGCCCTGCCACCAGGCCGGCCGCGCCCGCCGCCTTCGCCGCGCCGAGCCACGGCCACCACGCGGCAGGCACGCCGTACGCGGCCAGCGGATCCACGACCCACGTTGCGCGGATGAAGATCGAGAACGCCGAGAAGGCCGCCATCGCGGCGCCGACGAGGGTGAGGACGACGTGGGTGGTGGACATCTGGGCTCCTCGGTCAGGGGTGACTACACCGCACTGACCCACCAGGCTTGGCGAACGTGACCGCGCTTGGGCGTGACAGCCGTCACGCCGAGGTCGACCTGCCGCCACAGCCCACGCCGCTGCAGCTCATGCCGCGCTAGCGCAGAGGTCCCCGCCAGGGGGTCCCCTGCTTTGATTCTCCCAGCCGACACCGACAGTTCCGGTGCCGAATGCGCACCAAGAGCCCGAACTCGCCGAAAAGAATTCGGCAAGCGGTCAGCCCTCGACGACCTCGGCGGCTTCCATCCACTGAGCCTCGACGTCCGACAGTTCGGCCAGGACGGTCTTCAACTCAGCGCCCAACGACAGCAGCTTGTCCGGATCGGTAGCGGCCTCGGCAAGCGCGGAGTGCAGCGAAGCTTCCTTCTTGTGCAGCTGCTCCAACCGCCGCTCCAACCGAGCCAGCTCCTTGCGCGCGGCACGCTGGTCGGCCGCGTTGGACGGCGCCTTGTCCACAACAACCGGACCGACCTCGCGGTCCCGCAAGGAGTCCCGCCGCAGCAGGTACTCCTCGATACCGCCGGGCAGCGAGGTCAGCTTGCCGTCACCGAACAAAGCCACGACCTCGTCGCACACGCGCTCCACGAGGTACCGGTCGTGCGAGATCACGACCAGCGTGCCGGGCCACGAGTCGAGCAGGTCTTCGAGCTGCTGCAACGTGTCGATGTCCAGGTCGTTGGTCGGCTCGTCGAGCAGCAGCACGTTCGGCTCGGCCATCAGCAGCCTGCACAGCTGCAGACGCCGGCGCTCGCCGCCGGACAGATCGCCGACGGGCGTCCACTGCTTCTGCGACGAGAAGCCGAACCGCTCGCCCAGCTGCGACGCCGACATCTCGTACTTGCCGAGCACGACGCGGCGGGCGATCTCCTCGATCGCCTCCAGCACGCGCATCGAGCCGTCCAGGTCCTGCAGCTCCTGCGACAGGTGCGCGAGCTTCACGGTCTGGCCCTGGATCCGCTTGCCCGTCTCGGCTTCCAGCTCACCGGCCAGCAGGCGCAGCAGCGTCGTCTTGCCGGAACCGTTGACACCGACCAAGCCCATGCGGTCACCGGGACCGATGCGCCACGTCAGGTCGCGCACGAGCACGCGGTCCGGAATGGACAGTGACACGTCCTCGAGCTCGAGGACCGTGCGACCGAGGCGGCGCTTGGCGAACGCCATCAGCTCCACGGTGTCGCGCGGCGGGGGCACGTCCGAGATCAGCGCCTCGGCCGCCTCGATGCGGTAGCGGGGCTTGGACGTGCGTGCGGGAGCACCGCGGCGCAGCCAGGCGAGCTCCTTGCGCGCCAGGTTCTGCCGCTTCTCCTCCAGGGTGTTCGCGAGACGAGCGCGCTCGGCGCGGGCGAAGATCCAGTCCGCGTAGCCGCCCTCGTACTGCTCCACCTTGCCCTGCACCACTTCCCAGGTGCGGTTGCAGACGGTGTCGAGGAACCACCTGTCGTGCGTCACGACCACCAGGGCGCAGCGGCGCGCGGTCAGGTGCTCGGCCAGCCAGCGGACGCCCTCGACGTCGAGGTGGTTGGTCGGCTCGTCCAGCACGACGAGGTCCAGATCCTGAATCAGCGCTGCCGCGAGTGCGACGCGGCGGCGCTCGCCACCGGACATCGTGGACACCACGGAGTCCAGGCCCAGCGCGGTGATCCCCAGTCCGTCCAAAATGGACCGCACGCGGGCGTCGGACGCCCACTCGTGCTCCGCGTCGTGGCCGAGCGGGTCGATGACCGCGTGCCGCACGGTCGAGCCCTCCGGCAGCTCGGTGCGCTGGGTCACGACCGCCATGCGCAGGTCGCGCGTGCGGGAGACGCGGCCGTCGTCCGGCGGCTCGATGCCCGCCAGCACTTCGAGCAGCGTGGTCTTGCCGCCACCGTTGAGGCCGACCACCCCGATCCGGTCGCCCTCGTTGACACCCAGCGAGACCCCGTCCAGCAACGGGCGCACGCCGAACGACTTCGAGACGGACTCCAGGTTGACCAGGTTGGCCATCAAAACCTCACGACTAGACGAAACTGCCAGCCTGAAGGCTACCTAGAAGGGCCAAAGCCCCTGCTCACCCGTCTCCAGAAGCCCGATCGCCCGGAACGCGGACTCCGAGAGCCCGTCGTAGCAGTACCTGTTCGGCACGCTGACCGACGCCGGGCCGGACCGGCCGAGGCTCCAGACGTGCAGCGGCACGGACCTGGGCACCGCCCGGTGCAGCGGGCCGTCGATGTCCTGCTCCCCGGTGACGACCACGACCCGGTCGTGCCGACGGAACCACTTGCGGATGACTCGCACCACGTCGTCACGGCGCAGGAACCCGCCGCCGCGTCGCCACCGCACGATCTGCGCGTGCTCGCAGTTGCTCGCCAGCAGGTCAGCGCCCCGCTCGAACCCGGCCGCGGTGTCGATCAGCACGAGGGTGTGGCCGGGCACCCGCGGCACGGAACGGCCGGCGGGCGCCCGCACGTCGCCCAGTCCGGCCTGCTCGAGCTCGGGGAGCGAACGCAGCAGCTGGCGGTCGGTCATCGTCGGCAGCAGGACCTCCCACTCCGCCGCGGTGAGCTGCCGCTTCAGCCAGCCGTGCACCGAGACCCAGGTGATGCCCCCGTCCGCCACGGCCGCGGCGTCGAGCCGACGCGAGCGGACGGGCACCGCGGACAACGCCGCGCGAGCCCGCACGACCGCCAGCTCGGCCGGGATCTCGGCGTTGCGGCGGTACCTGCGGTCGACGGCGTAGGAGAACAACGCGGCCTGGTGGGCGTCGACCGGAGCCGGGTGCACGCGCGCGAGCACGTCGCCGAACCGGATGCTGAGTGAGGAGCCGTCGTGGGCGAGCAGCGACCGCTCGGTGTAGAGGCGGCGGACGGCGTCGGCGACCCCGCGCTTCAACGGTTTCGGCAGGGTGCGTCCGTGCCAGTGGTTCCAGTACGCCAGCAGCCAGCCCGGCTCGTCGGCCTGGCGCAGCACGGAGTCGACGACCTGCCGGGACAGACCGTGCTGACCCGCGGCACGCCGGGCAGCGACGAACTCGGCCGCACCGATGAACGCGCTGGACACCAGGTCCGCCTCGTGCCGCACCCAGCGCAACAGCCGGGCCGTCCACTCCGGATCGTCGACGGCGCACCGGCGCACCAGCTCGACGTAACGGGCGAGGTGGGCGGCGTTGTACACGGGGTCGTCGCTGACGAGGTGCGACGCGGCGATCAGGAACAGCTCGGTCTTGGTCGATCTGCCCACGTTCGCCCCCTCACAGCAAAAGACCACACGTGCCCCGAGATCGGAGTTGGCTCTCGGCCGGACGGGGTTTACCGACCCGCCCCGCGCCACTGACCAAGCCCGCGGAGACCCGCGAGACCGCGCACCGGGGCACGTGTGGAGCTTCCGGAGAAGCCGGGAGAACTGTAGATCGGCGGATTCGACTGCCGCAGCCGGATCAAGCGTGCACCTCGGGCGGAATGGGACGCGGCGCCTCCTCGGTCGAGATGACCTTCGCACCGGGCACCGGCCCGGACGCGACGCGCACCGTCCGGCACACACCCGCTCCGGCCAGCTCGGCGGCCACGCGCACCGCGGCGTCGCTGTCCGTGCAGAGGAACGCGCACGTGGGCCCGGAGCCGGACACGATGCCCGCCAGCGCACCCGCGCTCACGCCCGCGCGCAGCGTGCGGCGCAGGTTCGGGCGCAGCGACACGGCGGCCGCCTGGAGGTCGTTGCCGAGCAGCAGGGCGAGCTGGCGCGGGTCGCCGGACGACAGGCCCTCCAGCACCGCCTCGACCTCGCCGACGCGCGGCGGGTCGCCCTCGCGGCGCAGCCGGTCCAGCTCGTCGAAGACGTCCGGCGTCGACAGGCCGCGCCGGTCGAACGCGAGCACCCAGTGGAACTGGTGTCGGGCCAGCACGGGCACGATCCGCTCGCCGCGGCCGGTGCCGAGCGCGGTGCCGCCGTACAGCGCGAACGGCACGTCCGCGCCGAGCTTCGCGGCCAGCCCGGCCAGCTCGTCACGGCTGATCTCCAGCCGCCACAACGCGGCCAGACCGACGAGCGTGGCGGCGGCGTCCGCGCTGCCGCCCGCCATGCCGCCCGCGACCGGGATGGCCTTGCGGATCACGACCCGCACCTTCGGGTCTTCCGGGTCCTTGCCGACGTGCGCGGCCAGCACCCGGACCGCGCGCCAGGCGAGGTTGGAGGCACCGGTGGGCACCGAGTCGGCGCCCTCGCCGTGCACCTCCACTCCAGGCTCGTCGGCGACCGCGACTGTCACCTCGTCCACCAGCGACAACGCTTGGAAGATGGTGACCAGGTCGTGGTAGCCGTCCTTGCGCACGTCGCCGACAGCCAGGTGCAGGTTGACCTTGGCCGGGACGCGGACCGTGACAGGGGGTGGGACTACAGCGAGCACCACGTCAGCGTACGGGCGTTCGGGTGGTCCACACGTATCCCCTGGTCACAGTGATCTCATACGGCGATGACGGAACCGGCGAAGGTCGACTTGATGTAGTCCTTCACCTGAGGCGACCCGAGCAGCTCGGCGAGCTTGCGGATCCGCTCGTCACCCTTGAGCTCGGCCCTGGTGACCAGGCCGTTCGCGTTCGGGTTGCCCTCGGCCTCCTCCAGCGCGAGCGCGTCGGTGGCCGGCTTGAGCTGGGCGTCGATCGCGTAGTTGCCGTTGATCACCGACGCGTCGGTGTCCTCCAGCGACCGCGGCAGCTGCGCGGCTTCGAGCGTGACGAACTGCAGGTTCTTCGGATTGTCCGAAACGTCCCGAACGGACACGTCCGCACCGGACTTGCCGAGCTTGATCAGACCGTTGGCCTCCAGCAGCCGCAGCCCGCGCGCCTCGTTCGTGGCGTCGTTGGCCAGGCCGACCTTCGCGCCGGACGGCAGGTCGCTCAACGACTTGTGCTTCTTGGAGTAGACGCCGAGCGGTTCGATGTGGACCGGCGCGATCCACTCGACCTGCGCGCCGCTCTGGCCCTTGAACGTCTCCAGGTACGGCACGGTCTGGAAGTAGTTGGCGTCGAGCGAACCGTCGACCAGCGCGGTGTTGGGCTGGACGTAGTCGGTGAACTCGACGACCTCGATCTTGAGGCCCTTCTCGGCGGCGAGGTTCTCCGCGACGTAGCGCAGGATCTGCGCGTGCGGGACGGGCGAGACGCCGACCTTCAGCGCGTCGGTCGACGAGGCGGTCGAGCCACCCGCGGAGCAGGCCGTGGACAACAAGAGGGCAGCCGAAATCAGGGCAGCACGAATACGCATTACGTTCCTTGTGAGAGTTAGACAGAAGCGTGCCGGCGTCGGTCGGACGCACGAGCGGCACGGGTGAAGCCGAACTGGATGACGGTGGTCAGCACCGCGAGCCACGCGACGGTGCTCCACAGGAGGCGGGCGTTGAACCGCTGGTAGCCCTCGCGGATGGCGAGGTCGCCGAGTCCGCCGCCACCGATCACACCCGCCATCGCGGAGTACCCGATCAGCGCGATCACGGTCACGCCGATCGCGTTGATCAGCGCGGGCAGCGACTCGCGGATCAGCACGCTGCGCACGATCCGCACCGTCGACGCACCGGTCGTGACGGCCGCTTCGACGACCGACACGTGCACCTCGGACAGGATGTTCTGCACGAGCCGCCCGACGAACGGGATTGCGCCGACGGACAGCGGCACGATCACCGCGCTGGTGCCGATCGACGCGCCGACGACGAGCCGGGTGACCGACATCAGCGCGACGAGCAGCACGATGAACGGCATCGAGCGGCCGAGGTCCGTGACGAAGCTGAGCACCCGGTGCAGGTTCGCCTGCGGCCGCAACCCACCTGGCGAGGTGAGCTGCAGCCACACGCCGACCGGAATGCCGAACAGGGTTGCGATCAGGGTGGCGACGCCGACCATGTACAGCGTCTCGCCGGTGGCCTCGACGAGCCGGTTGAGCACGTCGGACCAGGGTGTCGCAGACCTCACGCAGCTACTCCCTGCGGACCCTTCAGCGTCCGGCGCACGACGCCACCCGCCTCGGAGATCCACTCGAGCGCCGAGTCGGCCCGCTCACCGGTGATGCCGAGGCGGAACCGCGCGACCGGCGTCTCGGCGAGCCGGGTGAGCCCGCCACCGAGCAGGTTCACCTCGACGCCGAACCGGTGCGACGCCTCGGGAAGCAGCGCGCCGACGGCAGCGAACCCGACGAGCACGACGTCCGCGACGCGGTCGAAGTTGCTCTCGTTCACCGGGTTCAGGTCGACCGCGGGCAGCAACGCGGAAGCGGTGCGGCTGTTCGAGTCGCCGATCAGGTCGAGCAGCTTGCCGTTCTCGACGACCCGCCCCTCTTCGAGCACCGCGACGTCGTCGCAGATCTTCCGCACCACAGCCATGTCGTGCGTGACCACGAGAACAGTGACACCCAGCTCAGCACGGGCCCGGTCGAGCACCGTCAACACAGACCCGGTCGTCTCGGGGTCGAGCGCGGACGTCGGCTCGTCGGCGAGCAGCACCGACGGCCCGGCGGCGAGCGCACGCGCCACGGCGATCCGCTGCCGCTGCCCACCGGACAGCTGGTCGGGGTAACTACCGGCCTTGTCGGTGAGCCCGACGAGGTCGAGCAATTCACCAACCCGGCTGCGCCGCTGCGGTCCGGGCACGCCGGCCGACTCCAGCGGCAACGCGATGTTGCCGGCGGCGGTCCGCTGCCGCAGCAACGAATCCCCTTGCGGCACAACACCGATCTGCCGCCGAGCGTTGCGCAGGGCAGTACCGCCGAGCGCGGTCAGGTCGGTCCCGTCCACCCGGATGGCACCGCTGTCCGGCCGCTCGAGCAACGCGACGCACCGAGCGAGCGTGGACTTGCCGGCACCGCTGGGTCCGACGACCCCGAGCACGCTGCCGGACTGGACGTCGAGGCTGACGCCGTTCAGGACAGGAATGCCCTGGAAGGACTTGGTGAGGTTCTCAACTGTGATCACTGTTTCGCTCCACGAATGCGCGCGGCACCGCACGCCCCAGGGCGTGTGCTGGCCGGAGTCCTGCTAGAGAAGCGTCCGAAGTGGACGACGAAGACCTAGAGAAGGCGCCTTAGACGAGGTGGCGACGACAGGCAGAAGCGGTACGGCGGCACTGGTCGACGACTCGCCGGCGCGTGAGCATTCGCTGCGTGTGCACTGTGATCCTCCATCGCTCCTGGCGGTAGCACCTGCCCACATCGAGTGGGTGGTTGCTGCGACGTCGTAGAGCCAGGTCTCTCAGTCGCTCGGGATGGCACTTCGAAGTGAACCCGACAGGACTAGCCGAACGCAAGCCAAAATTGGGATCGTTCGTCAGATCACACTGTTGGCCGAAGGATCAAGCGCTCAGACCTCGGCTATCCGGACGAAGTCTCTGACGCCCAGTTGCTCACCCCTCAGGCCGGGGTCAACCCCGGCCTTACGAAGCCTCACTTCAGCCTCAGCAGCACTACCAGCCCACCCCGCGAGCGCCGCCCGCAACGTCTTCCTGCGCTGCGCAAACGCCGCGTCCACCAGCGCAAACAGCTTCTCCCGGTCCACATCGGACACCAACTCGTCGTGCCGCGTAAATGCCACCAACGCGGAGTCGACGTTGGGCACCGGCCAGAACACGTTGCGCCCGACCATCCCGGCCTTCTTGGCCTCGGCGTACCAGGCGAGCTTCACACTGGGCACGCCGTAGATGCGACTACCAGGCGCGGCGGCCATCCGGTCCGCAACCTCGGCCTGCACCATCACCAGCCCCTTGCAGAGGGAGGGCAACTCGGCCATGAGGTGCAGGACGACAGGTACCGCCACGTTGTACGGCAGGTTCGCAACCAACGCGGTCGGCTCCGCAGGCAGGTCACCGACCGCGACCTTCATCGCGTCTTTGAGCACCACGCTCAACCGACCCGCCAGCTCAGGCGCCTGCTCCCGCGCGGTCTGCGGCAGCCGAGCGGCCAGCACCGGGTCGATCTCGACCGCGACGAGCTCCTTGCAAGCGGGCAGCAACGCAAGGGTGAGCGACCCGAGCCCAGGCCCCACCTCGAGCACGACGTCCTCGGGAGACAACTCAGCCGAGGCCACGATGCGCCGCACCGTGTTGGGGTCGTGCACGAAGTTCTGCCCCAACTTCTTGGTGGGCCGGATGCCCAACTCAGCGGCAAGCCTGCGCACGTCGGCGGGTCCCAGCAAGTTCACCAGGGCATTCTCTCACCACTGACGACGAACACCGCCCAACAGGGGCGACGCCGAAGGCGAGCCGACCAAGGCACGATGCCGAAGGCGAGCACCCCAAGCCCGCGATGCCGAAGACGAGCCGCCCCAAAGCCCGCGATGCCGAAGGCGAGCCGTCCCAAGCTTGTAGTGCCGAAGGCGCAACAACCACAGGTGGGGGCGGTCTCCGTACGGCGCAGGCGAAGCCCTGCCGCATTTCAGGGTGGGGGTCAAGACGTCTTTTTGTCTTGACCCCCACCCTGAAATGTGGCTGCCTCTGGTGCGCCGTACGGAGACCGACACCACCAAGGCGACCCACTACGGAACCCAGCCCGAGGCCTCCGGTGGTGCCGGGGTCCGGGGCGGAGCCCAGGCGGGGGCAAGGGGCGGATTCGAGGGATCGTTGCAACACGCATGATCAACTGGCTTCGGTCAGGAGCTTAGCCAGGCGCTCGGCTGGGGTGT
>NZ_VOBR01000002.1 GCF_007845675.1 Lentzea tibetensis
TGAGCTTCTCCGCGACGAACTCGGCCAGCTGGCCCGGGGTCATGGCGCCGTCGTGGGCGCCCACGGCGGCGAGGCGCTGGGCGAGGACCCGGTCGTAGTCGGGGTTCGCCTGCTCGTCCAGCGCGGCGAGGCCGAGCACGTGCGTGCCCTGCTCGACCAGCTTGCGCACCGTGCGCACGAGCTGCTGCTCGTTGCCGCCCTCGTAGAAGTCGGTGATCACGACGACGACCGCGCGGCGCGGGTTGTCGACGAGCTCCGCGCCGTACGCGACCGCCTTGGCGATGTTCGTGCCGCCGCCCAGCTGCACCTTCATCAGCAGCTCGACCGGATCGGTCACGTCCGAGGTGAGGTCGACGACCGCGGTGTCGAAGGCGATCAGGTGGGTGCGCAGGCCCGGCAGCCCCCACAGGCACGCCGCCGTCACCGCGGAGTGGATCACCGAGCTGGCCATCGAACCCGACTGGTCGACCAGCAGGATCACCTGCCACTGCTCGACGTGCCTGCGGGTGCGGGACACGAACCGGGGCTTCTCGATCGCGATGCGCCGCTGATCGGGCTGGTAGTGCGCGAGGTTCGACCTGATCGTCGCGCGGAAGTCGAAGTTGCGGGAGTTCTTGTGGTTGCTCGGATGCCGTGACCGCGCGCCGCTGAAGGTCCGCCGGATCTCGGTGACGAGCTTCGCCATCAGGTCGCGGACGACGGCCTCGACGATGCGGCGGGCCATCGCCAGCACCGCCGGGTTCATCAGGTGCTTGGTGCGCAGCACCGCGCGCAGCAGCGCGGCGTTGGGCTCGATCCGTTGCAGCACCGAGGGATCCGTGACCACGTCGGTGATCTCGTAGCGTTCGACGGCGTCGCGTTCGAGCCGCTCGACGGTCTCCTTCGGGAACAGCTGGTGCACGTCGTCGAGCCAGTCGACGGTGCGCACCACCGACTCGGCGTCGCCGCCCCGGCGGATGCCCCTCTTCGCCAGGTCGTCGTCGCGGCCGTACAGCCAGTCGAGCGCCGCGTCTCGCCCGGCCGCCTCGCCGCTCAGGCACCCGGTGTGCCGCTGCGCGGGTGCGCCGAGGATCAGCCGCCAGCGTTCGAGATCGGTCATCGCAGGCCCTCCAGCAGTTCGTCGACCCGGCGCTCCAGCGCCATCGCCTCGGCGACCACCAGCGGGTCGACCTCGGTGCGCAGCAGTGCGCGCGCCGAGCCCATCACCCCGCGATGCGCCAGCACCGCGCCGGCGATCCGTTCTCGTTCCACCGGCGGGAAGTACGTGAACGCGAGCCGCAGCGCGGGCAGCGCGATCAGAAACTCGTCCTCGGTCAGCGCGTGCACGATCTCGTCCAGCACACCGACCACGCTCGGGCTGCTCAGCACCTCCTCGCGGGCGACCGCGAAGAGCCCGGCCAGCCAGTCGCCGAGCACGTTCGGCGCCGCCATGCCCGCCGCGGCGTGCCCGACGTCCGGCTGCTCGTCCTCGCCGAGCACCCACCCGAGACCCAGCGCCGCACCGCGCAGATCCGGCGGTGCCAACGCGTCCGCGGCCACCCGGCCGGCCACCCCGGCGACGTCCGCACGAGCCACCGCGAGCGCGGGGTCCGCGTGCACCACCGCGTCGCGGGTCGCGACCAGTGCCCGCAACCGGTCCGGGTCCGCGGGCGCAGGTCCGCCGTGCAGGCCCTCGACCAGCCACAGGATCCGCCGCGTGCTCGCGTCGAGCACCGCTCCCAGCACCGGGTCGCGCGCCGTGCCGAAGAGCCGGTCGTGGCGCCACAACGCCAGCACGCCACCCAGCACGTGCCCGAGCGCGGCCAGGTCGGCGGTCACCGCGACCCGGTCGGTCAACGACGCGATCACGGTGGCGGACAACGAGGTGACGCCGCACAGCACCGCGTCGAACACGACCCCGGCCAGCTCGGCGAGCCCCGCGCAGGCGGCGCGGCGTTCCAGTGCGGTGCCCGCGGCTTCCTCGAGCGTCGCACCGAACGCGGCCGCCTCGATCAACGCGGGCACGCGCAGGTCGGAGGGCTTCAGCTCCCACCGCTCGTCCAGCGCCGGATCCGTTCCCGCCGCCGGTCCCGACACCCGGTCGAAGCCAGGTATGGCCAGCACCCGCAGGCGGTGCAGCACGCGGCTGCGTTCGAGCCCGTCCGGCTCGGTCAGGTCGAGCCGCACCTCGCCCTCGTGCCCGAGCCGCAGCGTCGTGAGCAGTTCGGTCACCGCCGTGACCAGCGGTGGTGCCGGGGTGGCCGGGTGCAGCCTGCCCGTGCGGTCGCCGCTCAGCGCCGCCACCATCTCGACCAGCGCCGGATGCGCGCCGGGCAGCAGCGGACCGCGCCGCGTCCACGGCGGCGGCTGCGTGAGGTCCTCCGACACGAGCGCGCTGACCAACCCGTCCAGCACGTCCGTGCGCGCCGGATGCGGATGCCCGCGCAGCCCGGCCAACCCGTCGGCGAGCGTGCGCGCGGCGATGAGGTCCGCCGTCGACGCCGGCTGCCCGCGCCGCCGCAACCGCGTCACGACCGACTCGACGAGCGCGTCCGCCGCGCGGGCCGGTCCGTCGGCCCACACCCGTTGGTAGTACTCGGGCGACGGCATGCCGGACTGGTAGCCGGTGAACGCGTCGAGCCGCTGGTGCGAGTACGGCACGAGGTAGCTCGCACCGGTCGACTTCGGCACCTCGGGCCACGCGGTGTCGCCGGCAGTTGTGGCGTGTGGCTGCGCTGGCGTCGTGGTGTGGCTGGGCGTCTTGGCTTTGGGCCGCTCTGGCCAGGTGGTGTCGCCAGCTGTCATGGTCTCTGGCGCTTCCGGCCACTCGGTTTCGCTGGGTGTCTTGGCTTGTGGCTGCTCGGGCGAGGTGGTGTGGCCAGCTGTCGTAGCCTTCGCTTTCAGCGCGTCCGGCGGCTCGGTGTCGCCGGCCGTCATCGCCTTCAGCGCGGGTGTGTGGAACCCGCCGGTCACCACGACCACGGGGCGGTCACCCGCGTCCGCCACCGCGGCCCGCACCCACCGCGCCATGTACTCCTCGCGCGCCGCGTCGCCGTCGTCGGCCTGCGCCGAGCCGCGCAGGAGGTCGAAGTACCGGCTGAGGCGCTCGCGGATGTCACCGGTCTCGATCTCGAACAGGTGGTCCCACAACACGTCCACGTTGTCCACACCGAACTCGCGGCACAGCCGCTCGACCACCTCGGCGTAGCGCAGCTCGGCGTCGGCGTACCGGTTGCTGCGGCCGGCGAACGCCGGGTGCCACGCGGGCAGGTCGATGAACCGCACCTCGGCTCCGCACGCACGTCCGGTCGTCAACGCGACCCACTCGGGCGAGTAGTCGCAGAACGGCGTCCACGACGCGTGGTCCGCGTCGTAGCTGAAGATCGCGATCGGCAGCTCGTGCCCGAGCAGCAGCTCGTCCACGCGGTCGTTGACGTCCGCCGGGCCCTCGATCAGGACGTACGCGGGCCGCAGCTCCTCGATGGTCGCCGCGACCAGCCGCGCGCAGGCCGGGCTGTGGTGGCGGACGCCGACGAAGGTGGCGCCCATCAGCCGGGCAGCAGGTGCCGGGCCTGGTGCAGCGCCTGCCACTGCGCACCCTTGCGCCGCACCGCGTGCTGCTCCAGGTACCGCCGCAGCCGCGCCAGGTCGTCGGTGTTGTCCTTGGCCGCGGTGCCCGCGAGGCACTCCACCACGTCCGCGGGCGTGCCCGCCTCCCCGCGCAGGAACCAGCCCCGCAACCCCACGGCGTGCGCGACCGACACCGCCTCGGCCGTGCTCATCACCGTCGACAACCGGTCGGTCCCGTTGCCCTCCCGCAGGTCGCGGAACGTCCGCACCAGCACCTCCAGCACGTCTCGCTGCGGTGCCACGCCGACCCCGGACTGCGCGAGCAGCTTCGCCGCCTCCTGCTCGACGAGCCCGAGCTCCGTCTGGAAGTCGCCGATGGGGAAGACGGTCTCGAAGTTGAAGCGCCGCTTGAGCGCGGCACTCATCTCGTTGACGCCCCGGTCGCGCGTGTTGGCCGTGGCGATCACGTTGAACCCGGCGTGCGCGAACACCATCCCGTCCGGCCCGGTCAGCTCCGGGATCGCCAGCACCCGCTCGGACAGCAGCGAGAGCAGGGAGTCCTGCACCTCCAGCGGACAGCGGGTGATCTCCTCGAACCGCACGACCTTGCCCTCGGCCATGCCGCGCAACATCGGCGCGGGCACCAGCGACCGCGTGGACGGCCCCTCCGCGACGAGCAGCGCGTAGTTCCACGAGTACTTGATCTGGTCCTCGGTCGTCGCCGCCCCGCCCTGCACGGTCAGCGTGGACTCACCGCTGACCGCGGCCGCGATCAGCTCGGACAGCAGCGACTTCGCCGTGCCGGGCTCGCCGACCAGCATCAGGCCCCTGCTGGTCGCCAGCGTCACCAGCGCTCGGTCCACGAGGGATGGATCGCCGACGAACTTCCGGCTGATGCCACGGCTGTCGTCGCCGACGACGAACCGGCGGGCCGCGTCGAGGCTCATGGCCCAGCCTGGTGGGCGTGGTGCGGTGTCCTCGGCTCGCAGGCGGGTGAGCTCGTCGGCGTATCTCAGCTCCGCCGGCGGGCGCTGAAGGGTGTTGTGGTCGCTCAAGGGTGTGCCTTCGGGTGTGTCAGTTGTGGAGTGAGGTCAGTTCGGACAGCAGCTCGGAGGCCGTGACCGGGTCCAGTTCGAGCCCGTGCGCGCGGTCCCGAGGTGCGGTCCACGAGCCCTCGCCCCTGGCGTCGAACCAGAACTCGGTGAACTTCACCTCGGGGAAGACGTCGATCGCGCCGATCGCGATGCCGGGGTCGAGCGCGGCGACGAGTGCTCCGCCGCCGGGGAGCGGGCGGGTGATCCAGCACTCCACGCCCGCGTCCTGCGGCGCGCCGCGCACCCAGCCGCGCTTGGTGAGACCGAGGACCTTGCCCACCGGCATCGGCACGTCGCGGTACTTCTCCAGCTGGGGGAGGAGCGGGCCCGCGTCGAACGCGTGGACCGGCCTGCCCAGCTGCGGGAACGGCTGGAGGATCTCGTAGTCGGCGAACACCTCGCCCCACGCCGCCGCCTCGGTGGCGAGATCGACCGGGTGCGCCACCCGCATCTTCGCGTGCTCGGGGAGCACGTAGGCGTCGTCCTGCGCGTCGGCGAGGGTCCGGTCCTCGGCCAGGCGGAACGACGTGCCGTCGGCGGTGATCCAGACGAGCCTGCGGACGATGTGCCACAGCAGCGGGTGGGCGGCGAGCACGGTGTGGAACTCGGCCGCTGTCCACTGGCGCCGGGTGACCATCGCGGCTTCGAGGCGGTGGATCTGGTCGGCCGCGACGGTGCGGACGTCCTTCTTCAGCGTCGTGAACCTCTTGTGCTCCGCCACGGCCAGGTCCTGGTCGTCGCGGGCGCCCGGCTTCGGCAGTTCCTTGCGGCGCTTGCCGTCCTGGTCGACGACGTAGGGCTTGAGCTGCTCGTCGAAGCCGACGGTGAACGTGCGCGAGCCGTAGTCGATCACCAGGGACGCGTCGTCGTCGAGACCGAGTCGCGGCACGAGACGGTCGGCGAGCTGGTCGCGGCTCAGGCCGAGCCGGGCCGCGATCGCTGCGACCTTCTCCTGCGCGCGGGCCTTGAGCGCCTTGAACTTCACCTTCTCCGCGATGCCGTTCAGGTGCGCGAGCGCCACCTCGGTGCCGATCTCGGCGAGCACGTCGAGACCGGTGACCGCCTTGGCGTGCGCGCTCTCGCCCGGCCACGCGCGGATCAGCGGCGTGAGGCGGCGGACCGTGTCGTCGTCGCCGAACCAGCCGAGCGCGGTGAGCGCCCAGCCCTCCTTCGCCGGCGCGCCGATGTCCTGCCAGCGCTGGAAGACCGCCCACGCGAACTCCGCGAGCGACACCGGGTCGCACACCTCGCGGGCGAGCAGCAGGCCCTCGTGGACCTCTCCCGGACGGGACAACGCGGCCGTCATCAGCAGGTGACGCGTGGCGCTCGACGGCAACGCGTGCGCGCGGTCGCGCAGCAGCACCCGAGGCATGAGCGCCGGATCCGCCCACGCGCCGATCACCGGCAGCTTCGCGGGCGGCGGTGCGGGCTTCTCGGCGTCGACGAGCGCCTGGATCGCGGCACGGGCGGCGTCGCCGTGCTCGGCCGCTGCTGCCACCACGTCGTGGCCCTGCTCCGCGAGGAACACCAGCGCCGCACCGGCGTTCTTGCGCGGACGGCCCGGCTTGCCCAGCGCGGCGGGCAGCAGGAACCGGACCGCCGTGTCGCCGTGGCGGGTCAGCCACGCCCTGGCGAACTCACCGGCCTGCTTGAGGCGGACCAGCCAGTCGGCCATCAGCGCGGCGACCTCGGCCGACGCGAACGGCATCAGCAGCACGCCGTTGCGATGTGCTTCCAGCGCGGCAAGATGCATCAGTGGCGGGAGCGCGTCCATGCCGTGCGCGGCCGCGAGCCGCTGGCCGCACGCGGCGGCGTAGTAGCCGGTGTTCGGCTTCCAGTCGGCGAGCAGCGGCCGCACGATCTCCTCGGGCCCCATCACGAAGAACGCTTCCTCGTGGAAGAAACGGGAACGCCGAGGGGCCAGGAACTCCTCCCGCAGCGCGGGCCAGTCCGGCTTGGCGGGGGCCGGTTCCCACGGTGTGCGCATGTCCCAGTTGCCGCGGACACTCGCCCACTCCGCCTGCTCACCCCGCGCCCACACCAGATGCGGCTCGGGCACCGGCAGCCCCTCGACGACGATCGGAGCGGCCTGCCGCACGGGCGCGGCCGGCGCGACCTGCACCGCCCACGGAGGCCGGACGAGCACCTCGGGCAGCAGTTCGGCGGGTGCCTCCGGGATCTCCACGCGCGTGGCGGCCAGCTCGGCGAGCGCCGCGCGGGTCTCCTCGGGCAGGTCGAGCGACGGGTGCTCGGTCAGGTGCGCGTCGAGCAGGTACCGCGCCGCCTCGTCCGTCGCGGCGCGCGGCGCGAGCAGTCGCGCCGCGCGCACCGGGAAGGACTTCATCGCGGTCATCGCGGCGGCGTGGACGTACTTCTGGCCCAGCCGGTCGAGCAGGACCGTGAACGCCTCGTCGGTCGGCAGCGCGGCCAGCACCTTCAGTGCGAGCTGGCGGCACTCCTTGATCTGGTGCGGACCGTCCAGCTCAGCGGCCAGCGCCGGTGCGACGGCGGGGCCGAGCGCGTTGAGCACGGTGAACATGACGCTCTCGGACGAGGTGAGCCGCGGATCCGACCGGGTCGCCAGCTCCTCCGCGGTGCCCACGCAGCACGGGCTGAGCCACCACGGGCCGTCGGTGGACGCGCTGTACGCCTCGGCCACCCAGTCGGCGCGCGTCGGCACCATGAACGCACGGCCCGATCTGGCCACCACGGAAGTGTCGATCGGTTCGAGTGCCGCGGTGGCGGCCTCGTACTCCGCCTCACCGGCGTCCGCCAGTGCGGTCCTGACCGTCGTGATCGCCTGCGCCGTCAGGCCGAACCGCGTGATGTCGTCCGCAGCGCGCGGGCGCAGATGGCGGTTGCGCGGCTGGCGGTGCAGCTGGTCCCAGGTCCAGTCGAGAGCGACCTCGGCAGTGCGCAAGGCGGCGACGGCCGCGAACGGGAGGCCGTGCTCGGCGATCCAGTGGTGGGTCGATGCGGCGCCGACGATCGTCGCCACCGCGGCCGCGCCGAGCGGGTCCGGCTCACCGGCGAGCCAGGCCCGCGCCGCCGCGACGAGCGGCGGGGCCGATTCCGGCTCGGTGAGCACCTCGTCGATCTCCTGGCGCTTGTCCTCGAGCCGCTTCCTCGTCTCGGCGACCGCGGCCTGGTCGACCTCGAACTCGCTCCACCGCGGCCGGTCGCGGCGCGGGTGGACGTGCTTGCGCCACAACGGGGGCATGACGAACGCGTCCTCGTCCGGCGCACAGGCCGGTGGAGCGGCGGCAGGCTCGGTGACCGGGCGGTAGCCCTTCTTCTCCTTCTCCGCCACCAGTTTCGCGACGTGCGCGCTCGCTTCCCGCTCGTCGGCGAGCGACTTCGTCTTGGTCTGCCCGTCGGTCTGCAGCCGCCCGAACCGGACGGTCACGTCCTTCCCCTCCTGGCCGACCTCCCAGAACTTCGCCGAGCCGTCGGCGACCAGTTCCCACCTGCGCACGTGCCACGCCCCCATGATCCGGACCTCCGATGGGGAGACCGTACGGGAGGGGTCTGACAATTCGCGTCGTTCCAGCTAGATCAGGCTGGTCAACCAGATCGCCAGCCAGAGCGACAAGCTGAGCACGACCGCGAGCAGGCCGAGCCGGACGCTCCGCTTCCGCCGCGTCACCAGGCCCACCACGATAACGACGAGCCCGCCCGCGGCGGCCACCGCACTCGTCAGGAGCCCGCCTCCCAGCAGGACGGTCAGCACCGGCTCCCAACCGTGCCCGCTGCCCGGCCCGGCGGACTGCTGCGCCCAGAAGACGACATCGCCCAACGCGGCGAGTACCGCGGTGATCGCCCCCGCGGCGACCGCCACCGCGGTGGTGCGGGTCAAGCCGCGGCCGGCCGGTCGCTGGACGCCAGGCGCGGGCCGATTCGGTGCGGGGACTGGTGAAACCGGGGCGGCGGCCGGTGGCGACGGAGTGCCCGCCGGCCTCGACGCGCGCCACTGGGCGACCGACACCGCGGTCCCGACGGCCGCCGCGATCGCGCTGATCACCGCGGCGAGCAGGGAGATCGTCTCGGTCACGGCCGCACTCCCGAGACGATCTTCACGGAGACCGGGAGATCGAGCCCGTCGGGCGTGGCGTACTCGGCGGTGATGCGCTCGAACGCGCCGCGGATGCGGCCCTGCACGTCGTCCGGCTGGCTCAGTACCAGCGCCCGAGTCCGGACAGTTCCGCCGATCATCCCCTCCCACAGCTCCGCGGCGGTGCCGACGCGATGGCCGAAGGTGATCGTCTGGACCCCGACCCCGGTGAGCCCGGCGCCGGTGAGCAGGCGGGTGCACTCGTCGTCGTCGGCGAACCGGAAGAACGGTGGGCCGACGGGGACGTCCGGCGGCGGCACCGCGCCGACCTCGCCGATCGCGTCGAGGAAGACACCGAGAAGCCGGCACCGCGCCGGGACGTCCCAGGTCGACAGCGCCAGCGTCCCGCCGGGCGCGAGCACCCTGGCCGCCTCGCCCGCCACCAGTTCGGGGCGGCCGACGTGCAGGATCGCGAAGTTGCCGACCACCGCGTCCGCCGACGCCTCGGGGAACGGCAGCCGCTGGGCGTCGGCCCGCTCGAATCGGATCCCGGGGTGCCGCCTGCCGGCCAGCGCCACCATCTCGGGGGCGATGTCCAGGCCGGTGACGCTCGCGCCGCGTGCGGCGCAGGCGGCGGCGACGTGGCCGGGTCCGCTGGCGATGTCGAGGACGCGGGTGCCCGGCCCGACCCCGGCCGCGTCGAGCAGTGGCGTGATCGTACGGCTCGTGAGCGAGACGAAGAACTGTTCGTAGCCGTCCGTGCGCCGGCCCCAGGAGGCCGCCTCGAACCGGTCGAACGCGTCGGCGTCCACCGCCTTGCCGTTCATCCGCACCACCTCGTTCTCCGTCGGCCGGGTCGATGCTGGCGGTAGGCTCGCCGGACGCATAGAGCAGAACGCCCCTTTGTCGCAACCGAAGGCTGACATGGTCGACGTGGTGCCGGAAGGCTGGCCGCATCAGGCGTTCCTGGCATCTGACCGGTTGCGCCTGGAGCCGGTCGAGGTCGCGCACGCCGAGGCGATGGAGCAGGTGCTGGCCGACCCGGTCCTGTACGAGGTGATCGGTGGGGAGCCGCCCACCGCCCCGCAGTTGCGCGAGCGGTACGGGCGATGGCAGACACCCCGGTCCGCGGACGGCGCGGAGGGCTGGCTCAACTGGATCGTGTTCCGCGCCGAGGACGATGCCGCCGTCGGCACCGTGCAGGCGACGATCACCCTTGTGGGACAAGGCGCACGGGCCGAGCTCGCGTGGGTGGTCGGCTCGTCCTTCCAGCGCCGCGGGTTCGCCGTCGAGGCGACCGGGCGAGTGATCAGGTGGCTCGCCGACCACGACGTCGTCACCCTGTGCGCGCACGTCGCCCGCGGGCACACGGCCAGCGAACGGGTCGCGGCGAAACTGGGCATGGTGCCGACGGACGTCGTGGTCGACGGTGAGCGCCGATGGATCGCTCCCGAGTGACTCAGGCCAGCCGGAGCCGCCGGTGGAGCGCCCACGCGCCGACACCGAGCAACGCGACGGCCAGCACCGCGAACAGGCCGGCCTCGATCGCCTGGAACGACCAGAACCGGTCATCCGGCTGGTACGCGACCTGCTGGACGACGCCGCCCGCCGTCAGGCAGTCGTTGATGCTCGCGGTGCAGCCGGCGGGCGAGAAGGAGACCTGGTTGCCCGCGGCGTCCACATAGGACGACTCGACCACCCACGCGTCGCGGGGGATGTCCTGGTACCGCGAGGTGATCGGTGTCCCGTAGCCGGGACGCAGCGCGTTGGCCACCGCGCCGAGCAGCGGGATGTACACGACCACCGTGACGACCATGGCCGCGAGCGTGTTGCGCATGAGCAGCCCGATGGCGGCGCTGAGCGTGAACGTCAGCAGCGTGTACGCCCCGAGCGTCAGGCCCTGGATCTCGAACGTCGGTGTCGCCAGCCGGCCGCCGAACATCACCGCCTGCAGCGGCGCCGACGACCACGCGTTCACCAGGCCGAGCACCGTCATGGCGATGACGACGGGGATGCCCGCGACCGCGATCTTCGTCGCCCACCAGCGGGTGCGCCCGATCGACTGGGTCAGCCCGAACACGTGCGTGCCGTGCTCGATCTCCCGCGCGAAGAGCGGCGCCCCGGCGAACATGCCCAGCAGCACCGGCAGCGCGATCAGCACCAGTCGCAGGTAGTTGAGGTACGTGCCGTACCGCTCGTCGATCAGGGCCTCGTTGCCGCCCAGCGAGAGCGCGTCGAACCGGACGAACGCCATCACCGCCGCCAGCACGGCGACGATCCCGATGCTGAGCAGCACCTGGAACCGCTGCTGCCGCCACGCCACCCAGGTCATGCCGCCACCTTCTTCGTCGAACGCAGGTACGCCAGCGCCAGCTCCTCGAGCGACGGCTCGGTGTTGTCCCAGCCGGGGACGTCGGTGGTGCGGGCGAGCACGGTCGCCTGCCGCCCGGTCGTGCGCGCCTCGACGACACCGTCCGGCAGCACGAGCTCGCGCGAGCCGATCAGGATCCGGTGCTGGGTCAGCAGATCGTCGACGTCGCCGTGCAGCTGGACCCGTCCGTCGGCGAGCAGCAGCAGGTGGTCGCAGACGCCGTCGAGATCGGCGATCACGTGGGACGAGAGCAGCACGGTCATGCCGGTCTCCGCGACCTCGGCCAGCAGGGACTGCATGACCTCCTGCCGCGCGATCGGGTCGAGGTCCGCGAGCGGTTCGTCGAGCATCACCAGCTCAGGGCGCCTGCCGAGCGCGATGGCCAGTGCGATTCGGGTGCGCTGGCCGCCGGACAGCGTGCCGACCTTGGCGTCGAACGGTACGTCTGCCTCGCGCACGAGGCGACGCGCGTAGCCGGAGTCCCAGTCGGGATTGAGCTTCGCGCCCGCCTTCAGCATCTCCTCGACGGTGAACCCCTTGTACAGCGGCTTGTCCTGGGCGAGGAAGGCCAGCTTCCGGTTCGTGCCGCGCTTTCCCGGTGCTTCACCGAGGACCTCGATGGAACCTCCGGTCGGGCGCAGCAGTCCGGTGGCGATGCGCATGAGGGTGCTCTTGCCCGCGCCGTTCGGGCCGATCAGCGCGGAGATCCGGCCGGTCGGCAGCTGGAACGTGCAGTCGCGCAGCCCCCAGCCGCGTCGGTAGCGCATGGTGAGCGCTGTCGCGTCCAGCGCGATGGTGGTCAACGTCCTTCTCCTTCGTAGTGCTCGTCCAGCTGGGCTTTGACAAGTGCTTCCACGTACTCGCGGTCGAGGCCCTCCGCGCGCGCCCGCCCCATCCAGGCGGCCAGCTCCTCCCGCAGCTCGGTCGGATCCGGCTGCGCCAGCGACGCGGAGACGAACGTGCCCATCCCGCGGCGTCCCTCGACCAGCCCTTCGCGCTCCAGCTCCCGGTAGGCCTTCAGCACGGTGTTCGGGTTGATCGAGGTCGCGGCGACGACCTCCTTGGCCGTCGGCAGCTGGTCGCCGGGCTGCAGCAGGCCGAGCCGCAGCGCGTGCTTGGTCTGGTTGACCAGCTGCTGGTAGGTGGCCACACCGGAACGGCGGTCGATCCGGAACTCGATCACCTAAAGACCCTTTCACTAGTCAACTAGTGAAAGGGTCGCACCGTCAGGCCGGGGCGTCAAGTGGTTCTCCCGAGGACACGGGTGTCACATTCGAGACGTGGCCGGTGTCTTCATGTCGAACTCGAGAGAGACCCTGGAGGGGAACATGGCCCGGATCCCGAAGGCGGAGCTGACCGGCGTCTACGGCTGGCTGGTCAAGCGGATGTCCCGCAAGATGCTCGGCGACGTGGCCGAGCCGGTCGAGGTGGTGTGGCACAACCGCAAGGTGCTCAACTTCAGCTTCGCGCTGAACCGCAGGGTCCAGAAGTGGGACGCGTGTGACGAGACGCTGAAGTCGTTCGCGCACATGGCTGCCGTGTCGCTGGTGGGCTGCGGTTTCTGCCTCGACCTCGGCTACTTCATGGCGCACAACGAGGGTCTCGACGAGGCGAAGGCGCGTGAGGTGCCGCGGTGGCGCGAGTCGACGGTCTTCACGCCGCTGGAGCGCGACGTCATGGAGTACGCCGAGGCGATGACGCAGACCCCGCCGACGGTCACCGACGAGATGTCCGCGCGGCTGCTGGAGCAGCTCGGTGCGTCGGCGCTGGTCGAGCTGACGTCCTTCGTCGCGATGGCGAACATGGCCAGCCGCACCAACACCGCGTTCGGCATCGAGTCGCAGGGGTTCTCGGCGGCCTGCGACCTCAAGCCGCTCGCCGTGGCGTCGAAGGCATGAGCGACGACGCGTTCGTCACCCACCGCGGCCTGCTCTTCACCGTCGCCTACGAGATGCTCGGCTCCGCGGCCGACGCCGAGGACGTCGTGCAGGAGACCTGGTTGCGGTGGGCCGGTGTCGCCGACCGGGACGAGGTGCGCGACCCGCGCGCGTACCTCGTCCGGATCGCCACCCGGCAGGCGCTCAACCGGCTGCGCACGCTGGCCCGCCAGCGCGAGGACTACGTCGGCGAGTGGCTGCCGGAGCCGCTGCTGACGAGCCCGGACGTGGCCGAGGACGTCGAGCTCGCCGCGAGCGTCTCGATCGCGATGCTCACGGTGCTCGAGACGCTCGGGCCCGCCGAACGTGCGGTCTTCGTGCTGCGCGAGGTGTTCGACCTGCCGTACGAGGAGATCGCCGAGGCCGTCGACAAGTCCGCCGCGGCGGTCAGGCAGATCGCGAACCGGGCGCGCAAGCACGTGGCCGCGCGACGTCCGCGGATGGCGGTGAGCCGCACCGAGCAGCAGCAGGTCGTCGACCGGTTCCTCGCCGCCCTCACCACGGGTGATGTGCAGGGTCTGATGGACGTGCTCGCGCCCGACGTCGTGCTGGTCGCGGACGGCGGAGGCCTGGCGGCCGCGGTCAAGCACCCGATCACGGGCGTGCGGCGGGTGGCGGCGCTGCTGTCGCACTTCGCCGAGTTCGCGCCGAGCGCGGAGATCACCACGCTGCTGCTCAACGGCGCCCTCGCGGTGCGGATCGACGGGTCGGCCGAGCTCAACACGGCCGTCACCTTCGTGGTCGAGGACGGCCGGATCGCCCGCATCTACGCGATCCGCAACCCGCACAAGCTGGGGCGGCTGGAAGAGGTGGCGGACTTGCGGAGGTGATGCTCCCGCCGTGCGAGCATGATCCGTGCCGCGGCACAACGGCAGGAGGCACGGATCATGGAGAGCTCACCACTGGCCGTCAGCGAGTGGTCGGACGGCTATTGGCGCGTCACGTTCGACAACCCGCCGATCAACCTGGTCGACCCGGAGACCATCGTCGCGCTGAGCGCGTTGCTGGACCGGCTGGAGGCAGACCCGGCGGTGAAGGTCGTGGTCTTCGACAGCGCCGACGAGGACTTCTTCCTGGCGCACTTCGACGTGGCGCGCGCCGACCGGCTGCCCCGCGAGCCCGGCCCCACCGGCTTGCCGATCCTGGCCGACCTCGCGACCAGGCTGACGGCGGCGCGGTTCGTGACCATCGCCGAGATCCGCGGCCGGGCGCGCGGTCTCGGCAGCGAGTTCGCGCTCGCGCTCGACATGCGGTTCGCGAGCAGGGAGAGGGCCGTCTTCGGGCAACCGGAGATCGGCCTGGGGCTCATCCCCGGCGGCGGCGCGACCGAGGCGCTGCCGGCGCTGGTGGGCCGATCACGCGCTCTGGAGATCGTTCTCGGTGGCGACGACTTCGACGCCGACACGGCGCAGCAGTACGGGTGGATCAACCGCGCGCTCCCGGACGCGGAGCTCGCGACGTTCGTCGACCGGCTCGCCCGCCGCATCGCGAGCTTCGACCAGGACGCCCTCGTCACGGCCAAGGAACTGGTCACCGAACGAGCCGGGGTGCCGTCGGGGGAGCAGCGCGTGGAGGCGTTGGTGGCGTTCCGCGAGGCCAGCGCCAGGCCCGGTACGCAGCAACGCGTGCGCGACGCGCTCGAGCAGGGGCTGCAGCAGCGCGGCGACTTCGAGCTCGACCTGGGTGCTCGGATCGGGCCCGCGGTCTGAGGTCGTGGTGAGGTCCGGGCTGTTCGGCGAACGGCCCGGATCGCCGGGCTTCGCCATCCGCAAGATGCTGAGTCCGCAGCCGGCCCTACTCAGTGTCCTGTGCCTCGATCAGGTCGAGGTCGCGGACGCAGAAGCCGTGGTGCTCGAAGGTCTCGTTGAGCACCGTGCCGAGGCACTGCCGCACCGAGCGGCCCCTGGCGTACGGCGGCCAGACATCGTCGTCGGGCACCGGCGCTCGCGCTGCGAGCTGCACAGCGGTGACCTCGTCGAGCCAGGCCTCGAGCTCGGCGGCCTGGGCGTCACGCACGCTCACGATCTCGTCGAGGACCGGATCGAGCGAGAGGTCAAGCCCGTGCGCTCCGCGGTAGGGCTCGACGGTCGGCCCGATGCCCATCGGCGTGAACAGCTCCGTCGAGCCCAGGCAGCAACGGCGGAACCACGAGTCGTGGACGAAGACCAGGTGGCGCATCGTCTGCACCGCCGACCACTCGTCGTTCACGCTGCGACGCTCGATGCCGGGCGTACGGCGGATTCGCTCGATCGTGGCGGCCCAGCCGGCATGGAGCTGACGCGATGCCTCGCGCAGATCGGCGGGGTCCTCGGAGCGGATCAGCACCCGCACCGGGTGACGCCGGTCGAGCTCTGCCTCGACGTACTCGGTGACCTCGACACCGTTCACCACGAGGTTGGTGATGAGCCCGTCGATCACGGCATCCTGCATGACGACGCCGATCAGGCGCGCACCGGTCAGATCGCACTCGCGGAACTCCGCACCGTGCAGATCCTCGTCGAGATACCGCGTCATGCTCCGCATACTAGGTCCTAGCACGACGCGCGTGGTCCGGACCAAGCCCCGCAACCCACTCGGGAAGTCCGCCGGGCTCAGTCCGCCGCCCCGGCGGGTGTCGTCCGCGTTTCGGTGAGACGCGCCCCGGCGGTCAGCATGTGGTCACCCATCACCTTCGCCGCGGTGTCCCCGTCGCGCGCCTTCAGCGCGTCCAGAATCAGCTGGTGCTCCGCCACGGCGAGGTCGGCGTGCGGACGGTCGCGCAGCGCGCGCTCGACCCACACGCGCAGCAGTGAGCGGATGCTCTGCAACAGGTGCTGCAGCACGACGTTGCCCGCGATCGCGCCGATCTCGAGGTGGAAGTGCATGTCCGCCTCGACGAACCGGTCGAGGTCGTCCTTGCTGGCGCGCATCGTGTCGAGGTAACCGGTCAGGCGGGCCACACCCTCGTCGGTGATGTTCTCCGCGGCGAGGCGCGCGGCGTAGACCTCGAGGCCGTGGCGCACCTGGATCAGCTCCTGGGTGCGGGGCTGGCCGAGCATGAGCCCCCAGCTCAGGGTCTGGGGGAGCAGCTCGGACACGCTGTCGCGGAGGTACGTGCCGGAGCCCGCCTTCACGATCACGATGCCGAGGATCTCCAGTGCGGCGAGTGCTTCGCGCACCGCGGACCGGCCGACGCCGAGCGACGCGGCGAGCGCGCGCTCCGGCGGCAGGCGCGTGCCCGGCTCGATCTCACCGCTGGTGAAGAGCTTGAGCAGGAGTTTCGCGACCTCGGAGACCGTCGATCCGGTGGGCATGGTTCCCAGGGCGGCAGGGAGCTGGATGGACTGGTCTTTCGCGAAAGCCGGCACGTTCCTCATGGTAATGACCTCGATGGTGTCGATCTGTGTGGAGCCTCACGCTACCTCGAAATTGGTCAACCGGTTGACAGGTTGACCAATTGTTCACATACTCGATGCATCCCAACTCCCTGCTCCAGCGGCCAGGCACTCGTCGTGGCCGACCAGCCAGTCGAGGAGTCAGCGTGGACACCGCCACCACAGCACCGCCGCCGCCCACCGAGGCCGCCGTCGGGAAGTCAGCGATCCGCAAGGTCGCGACCCGGCTCGTTCCGTTCGTGGCGTTGATGTTCTTCATCAACTACCTGGACCGGACCGCCATCGGTTTCGCCGCTCCCAACGGGATGAACGCCGATCTCGGACTGACCGCCGCCCAGTTCGGCTTCGCGTCCGGCGTCTTCTTCATCGGCTACATCCTGTTGGAGATCCCCAGCAACGTCGCACTGCACAAGTTCGGCGCGCGGCGCTGGCTCGCCAGGATCATGGTCAGCTGGGGCATCGTCGCCCTGCTGTTCACCTTCGTGCAGAGCTACACCCAGCTGACGGCCCTGCGGTTCCTGCTCGGCGTCGCCGAGGCCGGGTTCTTCCCCGGAGCCGTGCTGTTCCTCAGCCTCTGGGTGCCCGTGCAGTACCGGAGCAAGATCCTCGGGTTGTTCTACCTGGCGCAGCCGCTGACGACCGTGCTCGGCGCACCGCTGGCCGGCTGGCTGATCCAGCAGCACGGCTTGTTCTTCGGTCTCGACGGCTGGCGGTTCATGTTCTTCGGCGTCGCGATCCCCGCGATCGTCGTGGGCGTCATCGCCTGGTTCTACCTCGCGGACCGGCCCGCCGACGCGAAGTGGCTGACGGCGGACGAGAAGCGCTGGCTGACCGGTGCGCTGGAGAAGGAACGTCAGGTCAAGGAGCGCACCGCGCACCCGTCGATCTGGTCGGTGTTCGGCAACGGCCGCGTGTGGGTGCTGTCGTTCGTCTACTTCGGATTCATCTACGGCCTCTACACCCTCGCCTTCTTCCTGCCGACGATCATCACCGGTTTCGAGAAGCAGTTCGGCACCAAGCTCGACCTGCTGGAGAAGGGGCTCGTCACCGCGATCCCGTACCTGCCCGCCGCCGTGGTCCTCTACCTGTGGTCCCGTGACGCGACCCGCCGCGGCGTCCGCACCTGGCACATCGCGATCCCCGCGGTCGTCGGCGCGGTCAGCATCCCCCTCGCCCTGTTCGCCGGATCCCCGGCCGCGACCATCGCCGTCATCACGGTCACGGCCTGCGCGATCTTCGCGGCACTGCCCAACTTCTGGACGCTCCCGACGCGGTTCCTGTCCGGAATCGCGGCGGCGGCCGGGATCGCGCTCATCAACACGATGGGCAACGTCGCCGGGTTCGCCGCCCCGTACGTCACCGGACTGCTGCGCGACCTGACCGGTTCCTACGTCGTGCCGATGTTCGTGGTGGGCGTGTTCATGTTGCTGTCGGCGGTGCTCATCGTCGCCCTCAGCCGCCGCGACCAGGCCGCGAAGGCCGACGACCAGCTCGTGAAGGCGTAGGGGAATCCGCAATGACCTTCTTGTTCAACGAACCCACGACCTTCGCCGACGAACTGATCGACGGCTTCGTCGCCGCCCACGACCGCTGGGTCCGCCGTGTCGAAGGTGGTGTGGTCAGGGCGCAGCGCGGTGAGCCCGGCACCGTCGCCGTCGTCATCGGCGGGGGCTCCGGCCACTACCCGGCGTTCGGCGGGCTCGTCGGGCCCGGCCTCGCACACGGTGCCGCGATGGGCAACCTCTTCGCCTCACCCTCCGCGCGCCAGGTGTGCTCGGTCGCTCGCGCTGCCGAGACCGGCGCGGGCGTGCTGTTCACGTTCGGCAACTACGCGGGGGACGTCCTGCACTTCGGCCAGGCGCAGGAAAGCCTGGTGGCGCAAGGCATCCCGTGCCACACGGTCACCGTCACCGACGACGTGTCGAGTGCGTCGGCCGACCGGCTGGCAGACCGGCGCGGCGTCGCGGGCGGGCTGATCGTCTTCAAGGTCGCGGGTACCGCGGCCGACGCGGGCCACCCGCTCGACGAGGTCGCGCGGGTCGCGGAGCTCGCGAACTCCCGCACCCGCACCATGGGCGTGGCCTTCACCGGCTGCACCCTGCCGGGCGCCGCCGAGCCGCTGTTCTCCGTCGCACCGGGGCGAATGGCCGTGGGGATGGGCGTGCACGGCGAACCGGGCATCAGCGAGCAGGACGTGCCCACCGCCGATGGTCTCGCCGAGCTGCTGGTCGGCCGCGTGCTCGCCGAGAAGCCGCTGGGCGTCACCGATACGCGCGTCGCGGTCGTGCTGAACGGACTCGGCTCGGTCAAGTACGAGGAGCTGTTCGTCGTCTACAGCCGCGTCGCGCGGCTGCTCGCCGCCGCGGGCGTGACGGTGGTGGAACCCGAGGTCGGGGAGTTCTTCACGAGCTTCGACATGGCCGGTGTGTCGCTGTCGGTGTGCTGGCTCGACGACGAGCTCGAAGGCTACTGGCGCGCACCCGCGGACACCCCGGCGTACCGGAAGGTGCTCGCGTCGGCGGCGACCGTCGGTACCGACCGCGCGCCGGAGACCCGGACCGACCAGGTGCCCGCCGCGTCCGAGGCGTCGCAACGGACCGCACGGCGGGTGCTCGCCGCATTCGACGTCATCAGGCGCACGGTCGACGACAACGCGGACGAGCTTGGCCGCATCGACGCGATCGCCGGCGACGGTGACCACGGCATCGGGATGCAACGCGGCGCCACCGCGGCGCTCGCCGCCGCCCGGCACGCGGTCGACCTGGGCGCGGGCGCGGGAACCGTGCTGGAACGCGCCGCCGACGCGTGGGCCGACAAGGCCGGAGGAACGTCCGGCGCGCTGTGGGGCGTCGCGTTGCACGCACTCGGCGCGGAGTTGGGCGACGAAGCGAAGCCGACGCCGTCGGACGTGGTCACCGGTGTGTGCGCGGCGGAGGCGGCGATCGTGCGCCTCGGCAAGGCCGAGCTCGGTGACAAGACCATGGTCGACGTCCTCGTCCCGTTCCGCACCGAACTGGCCGCGCGCGTCGAGTCCGAAGTGGACCTCGCCGCCGCGTGGAGCGCCGCGGCCGACGTGGCCGAGGCGGCCGCCGAGGCGACCGCGTCGCTCGTGCCGCGCATCGGCCGTGCCCGCCCGCACGCGGAACGCAGCGTCGGATCTCCCGACGCGGGAGCGGTGTCGCTCGCTCTCATCGTGCGCGCCGTCTCGACCGTTCTCGGTGAAGGAGAAGGACAGTGACCGACAGGCTGCGCATCGTCGTCGGATCGGACGACGCGGGCTACGAGTACAAGGAAGCCCTGAAGCGGGATCTCGAAGCGAGCCACCTCGTCGAGTCCGTCGAGGACGTCGGCGTCGACGCCGACAGCCAGACGCCGTACCCCCAGATCGCACTGGCCGCGGCGGAGCTCGTCGCACTCGGCCGGGCCGACCGCGCACTGCTGGTGTGCGGGACGGGTCTCGGCGTCGCCATCGCCGCCAACAAGGTGCAGGGGGTGCGCGCGGTGACCGCGCACGACAGCTTCTCCGTGGAACGGGCGATCCTGAGCAACAACGCCCAGGTGCTCACCTTCGGCCAGCGGGTCATCGGACTCGAACTGGCCCGCCGCCTCGCCCGCGAGTGGCTGACCTACCGGTTCGACACCTCGTCGGCGTCCGCCGACAAGGTCCAGCTCATCACCGACTACGACGACGGCGGCCTGCGCGCCGGCGCGGGGAGCGCCCGGTGAACCCGGTCGTGATCGGGATCAGCCTGAAGCTGTACTTCGGCCACCGGCAGACCCTCGACTGGTTCGCCCGCGTGCTGGACATCGCCGAACGGCACCCGGCGCTGCGGGACGGCGCGGCGGAGCTGTTCGTGCTCCCCGCCCTGACGGAGCTGGCACCGGTGGCGGCGGCGGCGCGCGGCAGCGTGGTCGCGGTCGGCGCGCAGGACCTCTTCTGGGCCGACCGGGGCGCGTACACCGGTGAGGTGAGTGCGGCGGTGCTGCGGGAGATCGGCTGCACGTACGCCGCGGTGGGCCACGCCGAGCGGCGCAGGTTGTTCGGCGAGGACGACGAGGTCGTGACCGCGAAGGCGGCCGCCGCGCTGCGCAACGGACTTCGGCCCGTGCTGTGCGTGGGAGAGGCGTTCCCCGAGTCACCGGACGACGCCGTCCGGACGTGCCTGCGTCAGCTCGAGCCCGCACTGCGGCTCGGTGGCCCGATCACCGTCGCCTACGAACCGGTGTGGGCCATCGGCGCGGACGAACCGGCGCCCGGCCACCACGTCTCCGCGGTGTGCGCGGCACTCCGGGAGCACGTCTGCGCCGTTCCGGGCAGCCGGGTCATCTACGGCGGAAGCGCCGGACCCGGTCTGCTCACCGCGCTGCGGCACGGCGTCGACGGCCTCTTCCTCGGCCGCTTCGCCCACGACCCGACCGCGCTCGAGTTCGTGCTCGACGAGGTCGTGGGGGTGCGGACGTGACGATCGGACTGAGCACCTACGCGTTCTTCTGGCAGCTCTCCGACCGCGTCGAGAAGCCGCTGACCCTGTTCGACGTGCTCGACCGGACCGCCGACGCGGACGTGTCGCTGCTGCAGATCTGCGACTACCAGGCCATCGAGTCCATGCTCCCCGGCGAACTGCGCGATCTGCGTGCGGCGGCCGACCAGGCGGGCATCGAGCTCGAGCTCGGCACCCGAGGTCTCGCCCCCGAGCACCTGCGCCGCTACCTGGACATCGCCGAGATCCTCGGTGCCACCACGCTCCGCAGCATGGTCAACTCGACGCCTGCCGAGGCGGAGGAGTGCATCCGCCTCGTTCTCCCGCGGCTCGTCGACCAGGGCGTCACCCTGGCGCTGGAGACCTACGAGAAGGTGCCGACCGGCGTGCTCGTCGAGCTCGTCGAGCGGATCGGCCACCCGCGGATCGGCCACCCGCGGATCGGCATCTGCCTCGACCCGGCGAACGTCGTTGCCGCACTGGAACATCCGCGCACCGTCATCGACCAGACCGCCGCGCACGTGGTGAACGTCCACGTCAAGGACTTCACCTTCGCCCGAGAGGACGGCTGGGTCGGCTTCAAGCTGATCGGCTGCCCGCTGGGCGAGGGACTTCTCGACCACGCCCACCTGGTCGACGTCGTGGACACGCGGCGGATCAACCAGGTGATCGAACACTGGCTGCCGTGGCAGGGATCGCCGGACTACACCTGCCTGCTCGAAGAGCAGTGGACCGCCCACAATCTCGACTACCTGAGGAGCAAGCAGTCATGACCGCAGAACTGACCATCGCCGTCATCGGAGCAGGCGGCAAGATGGGCATGCGCATCTCCGACAACCTGCAGCGCACCGAGCACGCGGTGTTCTACAGCGAGAACTCCCCGGCGGGCCAGGAGCGGGTGCGCGACGCCGGGCGCGAGGTGACCGACACGGAGAAGGCGGTCGCCGACGCCGACGTCGTCGTGCTGGCGGTTCCCGACATCGCGCTCGGCCCGGTCTCGGCGGAGGTCGTGCCGCAGGTGAAGCCGGGCGCGATCGTGCTCACCCTCGACCCGGCGGCGGCGTACGCGAACCTGCTGGCCAAGCGCGACGACGTCGAGTTCGCGGTCGCCCACCCGTGCCACCCGTCGGTGTTCCTCGAGCGGACCACGCCCGAGGAGTACGCGGACACCTTCGGCGGCATCGCGGCCGCACAGGACGTGGTCGCGGCGATGGAGTCCGGCTCCGCTGCCGCCGCGCGGACGGCCGAGGCCGTCATCCGCTCGATGTACGCGCCCGTGCTCGACGTGCACTGGGTGACCGTCAAACAGCTCGCCTACCTGGAGCCGACGCTCGTCGAGACCGTCGCCTGCATGATCGGCTCCCTGCTGACCGAGGCGCTCAAGGAGACGGTGGAGACCGTCGGTGTTCCCGAGCCGGCCGCGCGGGCGATGCTGCTCGGGCACACCCAGGTCGCTCTCGCGAACACCTTGAAGGGCGACAACCCGTTCTCCGACGCCTGCCTCATCGCGATGGACTACGGCCGCGAGACGATCATCAAGGACGACTGGAAGAAGATCTTCAGCGACGACCAGCTCGACACCGTGATCGCGCGGATGCTCCACCTGGACGAGATCAAGCACTGACCCGCCGGGGGCGAGTGTCCGATTTGGACAGCGCGTGAGACAAATGTCCTGAAAAACGGTGCGCTGATCGGGTGATGGCCATCTCAGATGGCCATCTCAATTGCACTTTTCCACCTCTGTCGGCTTTAGTCGTCCAAACCCGCCGACAATGGGACGGGGGCACTCCGCCCGATGCCGCACGAACTCACCCAGCACGGCGCTGCCCGCACTCTCGTCCACGGACACGAGCGCGCCGTCCTGGACTCCGTTCTGCCCCACCTGCGCAAGGCCGTGGAAGAACTCCCGCCCTCCATTCGTGCTGTCGCCCGTTATCACTTCGGCTGGTTCGACGAACACGGCCGTCCCGCCGACGGATCGCCGGGAAAGCTGCTGCGTCCCGCGCTGACCCTGTTGTCGGCACAGGCCGTCGGCGACCGCGTGGAGTCCGCTGTGGACGCCGCGGTCGCGATCGAGCTGGTCCACAACTTCTCGCTGGTCCACGACGACGTGATGGACGGCGACCCGACGCGCAGGCACCGCGCGTCCGCCTGGTCGGTGTTCGGCGTGCCCACGGCCGTCCTCGCCGGCGACTCGCTGCTGGTCGCCGCCGTGCAGACGATCGCAGCCGACCCGCGAGCCGTCGAGGTCCTCTGCCGGGCGATGCAGGAGCTCGTCGAAGGACAAGGCCGGGATCTGTCGTTCTCGAGCCGCGACGACGTTTCTGTCGAAGAATGCCTCGCGATGGCGGACGGGAAGACCTCCGCATTGCTGGCCTGCGCCTGCGAGCTGGGCGCGCTCAGCGGCGGCGGCACGACCGAGCAGGCGGCGGCGCTGCGCCGGTTCGGCAGACACCTCGGCATCGCGTTCCAGCTCGTGGACGACCTGCTCGGCATCTGGGGCGATCCGGCCGTCACCGGCAAACCGGTGCTGTCCGACCTGCGTTCCCGCAGGAAGTCCCTTCCCGTCGCGGCCGCGCTGGCGACCTGCCCTGAGCTCGCCGAGCTCTACCGCGGCCCGCTCGACGAACGACAGCTCGCCGAGATCGCCGACCTCGTCGACCGGGCGGGCGGCCGCGCGTGGGCACGCGCGGAGGCCGACCGGCACGTCGCTCTGGCACTGGACCACCTCGCTGCCGCCCAACCCGTCGCCCGCCGCGGCCGAGCCGCTGGTCGCTCTGGCGACGCTGGTCACCGCACGCAACCACTAGGAGCGAACACCTTGCCGCACATCGACCACGGCGTCTTCCTGCCCGGATTCCACGAGCCGCCGGGCGACGTCGTCAACCCGCTGACCCCGCTCGCGCTCGAAGAGGCGGTGAGGTGGACGCGGCAGCTCGGCATCGTGGCCACCGACGCGCACGAGAAGCAGCTCCGCTCGTTCGACCTCGGCACGATCACCGGTGCGGGCATGCCCGACGCCGACCTCGGCCAGCTCGTGCTGGCGCACCAGGGAATGTTCTGGTTCGTGCTGCTCGACGACCAGATGGACAACGCCGACCTCACGGACGCGCCGGACCGGATCAGGGGCATCCGCGACGAGGCGCGCGAGGTGTTCGCGCATCGGTCCACTTCGGACAACCCGTTCATGGCCGGACTCGCTTCGATGTGGACGGAGCTGGAGCGCGGCTGCGGCCCCATCGCGCGGCAACGGCTCGCCGACCGGTTCCTCGAGTACTTCGACGCCATCGAACGCCAGGCGCAGTACAGCGCGGAGAAGGACGCACCCGACCTGCTCGAGTTCATCACGATGCGCCGCGCGACCGTCGGCATGCCCGCGTGGGCCGAGTTCCTCGACTCCGCGCTCGGCCTGCACCTGCCCGACCAGCTGCGCGAGCACTACGTGATGCGCGAGATCGTCGAGTGCAGCACCGACATCCAGGGCATCGGCCAGGACGTCCACTCCTTCGAGAAGGAGGAGCTGGAGGGCTACCGCTGCAACATCGTGCCGGTGCTGATGGACACCTTCGGCTACACGACCGAGCAGGCCGTCGACCGCGCGATGCGGATGCACCGCGACCGCCAGCTGACGCTCATGCGGGCCGAGCAGCAGCTGCCCGCCGTGCTCGACCGCCTCGACCTGCGGGACCGGACGGACGACGCCATGCGGTTCGTGGCGGCCGTGAAGGGCATCGCGTTCGCGCTGCACTACTGGTTCGGCTCGACGGCCAACCAGCGTTACGACCTGGATCACCCCAGGGTCGCAGGCTCTTTCGACGTCCGGATCTGAGGTTCACCGACATGCCCATGGCGACCATGCCCCGCCGGCTGCCACTTCTCGGCCACGCCGCGCAGATGCTCCTGCGCCCGCGTGAGTTCGTCAGCTCCATCCGGGAGCACGGCGACGTCGTGCGGTTCCAGCTCGGCCCGAAGCCCGCGTACATGGTGAACGACCCGGACCTGATCAACGAGATGCTGACGGTCCAGCGCACCAGGTTCACCAAGGGCGGGCCGATGTGCGAGCAGGCCGTCAAGATGATCGGCAACGGGATCTTCGCGTCCGAGGGCGACTACTACCGCCGTCAGCGGCGGCTGGTCCAGCCGGGGTTCCACCACCAGCGGATCGCCGACTACACGGACGTCATGCGCGAGGTCTCCGAGACGACGGCGAACTCCTGGCGGGACGGCCAGGTGGTCGACGTCAAGGCGGACACCGCCGGGATCGCGCTGCACATCCTCACCCGCACGCTGTTCGCGGTGGACGACTGGGAGGAGGTCGCCGCCGAGCTGCACGGGTCGATTCCGGCGGTGCTGGGCGCGATCGGCAGGCGGGCGCTGCTCCCGGTCGACTTCGTGCACGAGCTGCCCTTCCCGATCAACCGCAGGACGAACGAGGCGCAGGGCCGCCTCTTCGAGCTCGTCGACTCGGTCATCACCGCCCATCGCTCGGCGGGCACGGACCACGGCGACCTGCTCTCGTCGCTGATGTTCGCCACGGACCCCGAGACCGGTGAGACGATGAGCGACCGGGAGGTCCGCGACGAGCTGATCACCATGTTCAGCGCGGGCCTCGAGACCGCCGGAACGACGATGAGCTGGTTCTTCCACGTCCTGGCGTCACACCCCGATGTCGAGTCGCGCGTGCACGCCGAGGTCGACGAGGTGCTCGGTGGCAGGCCCGTGACGTTCGCCGACCTGTCCACATTGGACTACCTGCGCCGGGTGCTGAAGGAGACGCTGCGGACGTTCACCCCGGTGTGGCTGCTGACCCGCAACACCGCTGTGGACTGCACGATCGGCGGGCACCACATCCCCGCGGGTGCGGACGTGTTCTTCAGCGCCTACGGGGTGCACCACGACCCGCGGTTCTACCCGCGGCCGCACGACTTCGACCCCGACCGCTGGCTGCCGGAGAACGCCGCGGGCATCCCGCGGCACGCCTACCTGCCGTTCGGTGGCGGCGCCAGGAAGTGCGTCGGTGAGGGGTACGCGATGACCGAGATGGTCACCGTGCTGGCGACCCTGACGAGCCGGTGGCGGCTGCGGCCGGTCGCCGGCAGGCCGATGCGGCCGGTGGTCAAGAGCACCTACGCGCCGAGGGACCTGCTGATGACCGCGCACGCACGCTGACGCCGCCCGGCGCGGTCAGCCGCGGAGCGCCGGTCCGATCCAGCGGCGGACGAGTGCCCGCAGCTGGTCGTCGGTGAGCGCGGGCGTCGAGGGGTGCTGCAGGAACGAGATGAAGAGTCGCATCAGGATCTCGGCGAGCCCGCGGAGGTCGTCGTCGGTGGTGACGCCGGCACCGGCCCAGTCGACCGGCACGTTGCGCAGGATGCGCGCGCCGAGCGAGAAGGACTCGGGAGAGGTGACCGCGGTGGTGAAGAAGTCGGTTTCGCCCGCCTGCAGGAGCAGGCCGAGGTGGGGCTCGCCGGGGACCGTCCGGACGCCGAACACCACGGACTCCACGGCGACCTCGGCGGCGCTGCCGAACGACGCCAGGTGGCGTTCCATCCGCTCGGCGAACTCCTCGACGCGGGCCAGTGCGACGGCGCTGAGGATGTCCGTCAGGCTCGGGAAGTAGCGGTAGACGGTCTGCCGGGTCACCCCGGCCTCGGCGGCGACGTCGGAGAGGCTGGTCCTGGGCAGTCCGGAGCGGTCGATGCACGCCGTCGCCGCCTCGACGATCCGGCGGCGTGCCTCGTCCTCCGTGCCGGGTGGGTTGCCCTGCCATCCGTGGTGCCCCATGCGTTCCATCTTCCCCGAGAGGACTACCTCAGACGGTGGCAGGTGCCTTGCGGTGCACGCGATGCAGCGCGGCCACCAGCAGACCGGCCCCGATGAAGCAGGCGAGCGCGTAAGGTCCGCTGCCGATCGGGGTGCCGTCAGCGGTGATGCCGTTGTCCGCGGCGAGGTACGCAGGCAGGGCGCCGATCCAGCACACCGCCAGCACACCCAGATAGGCGGCGGGGTAGTACCGGGCGAAGTCGGACAGGGGCTCGTCCGGTCCGCGATCCGCGGACCGCAGGTGCGAGACGACGACCCAGGCGCCTCCCAGCCAGACCAGTGCCAGCTCGACACCGAGGGCCCAGGCCTGCGCGGTGGCGTTCGGACTCTCCCCGCCGAAGAGGCTCGACGGGAGGCCGGCGATCGCCATCGTCGGCGGCGTCAGCACGCCGGCCACCAGGATGCGCAGCACCAGCGACCGGCCGCGGCGCGGGCCGCCGTCCGCGGCTGGGCTGCCGACCAGGCGCACGACCAGGTAGGTCATGGCCGCCAACGAGACGGAGGCGAACAGCAGCATGCTGGTCATCGGCACGGCCGCGAGCGCGGGGTGGTTGACGATGTGGTTGCCGGGGTTCCACGCCCACCACTTCAGCTGCGGTCCGATGTGGTCGAAGATCTCGTAGAACACCTGGCAGGCAAGGGCGACGGCCACCGACCCGGCCAGTGCACCGCGGTGCCGGAAGATCCCGAGCGACCGCACGAGCTCGTAGGCGAGCTGGCTGATCATCGGGTAGAACGCCACGATGTAAAGCGGCAGCCGGTCCCACATGAACTGCACGGTGAACTGGTTGTGGGCGAAGATGAAGCCGTACTGCTGGTCGAGGCCGAACCACTCCGGGAAGTACAGCGGCGGTTCGACCACGACGAGGTAGACCAGCGAGGTCCACCACAGCGCCAGGTTGACCGGATCGCCGTCGCGGTGGCGGCGGAGTGCGTGCACCAGCGCGAAAACGGCGCCCGCGATGACGAGCAGCTCGAGCAGCGGCATCGTCCAGTGCGCGAGGTCCCAGGGGAAGCGGACCGAGACCACGGGGGAGACGTCGTGGCAGTCGAAGCCGAGGCCGCGGGTGACGGCCTCCGCTTCAGGTCCGCACACCGCGCTCATCGCGCGGCCGCGGGGGAGGCGGCGCGGTTGGCGTCGGCCGGTGAGTAGTCGGTGCCCGGCGGCTCGGCCTGAGGGTCGAACCCGAACGGAACCCGGTGCCGTCCCAGCGCGGTGCGGATGCGATAGCGCACGAGTGCCGCGAGCACCCGCGGGTTCGTCATCATGTCCCTGAGCGACTCGTCGAGGTTGAACACCTTGGCGAAGTGCTCGTCGACCACCTCGTACTCGCGGGCGGCACCGACGATGAGGCTGAACGCCGGGCCGGACACGGCGGCGAGGATGCGCCGTCGCCACTCGGGCACCTGCTCGGTGCCCACCGCGCACTCGTAGCCCTGGTCCCTGGCCATCGCCAAGGACCACGGCACGGTGAGCTCCTTGCGCTGCGCCGCGAGGAACCGCGAGCAGAACCCCGCGTCGAGCTGCCGGGCGCGGGAGAGGTGCTCGCGCAGCAACAGCGCCGACATCGCCGCGGAACTGATGCCCTGTCCGTAGAACGGGTTGAACGCGCAGATCGAGTCACCGACGAACACCAGCCCCTTCGGCGGTGTCGCCCAGCGGTCGTAGCGTCGCCACTTGTTGCCGGTCGACCGGGTCAGGTGCACCTCCGAGGTCGGGGTGCTCTGGTCCATCGCGGCCGCGAACAACGGCGTCCGCACCCGGCGGGCCGACTCGACGAACGCGTCGGTGGTGCGCGGCATCTCGATGCCCCACGAGCCCATGCAGGCGATGACGCGGTTCCCCTCGATCGGGAAGAAGTTCACCAGGAACTCGTGCTCGGCGGGGTGCTCGCCCTTGTCCGGCGTCGGCATGATCACCAGGTGCTGCCACCACCAGGACGCGGGTCGCTCCGCGGGTGACGGCAGTTCGTACCAGCGCGAGGTGTAGGTGACCTTGGCGTCGAGTGTCCGCACCTCGGGCTCCGGCCACCCCGCCGCCACCAGCCAGCTGCCGACCGAGGAGCCGCGGCCCATCGCGTCCACCACGAAGTCCGCGTCGACGTGCTCGTCGCCGGTGTACGTGGAGAAGTCGACCCCGGTGACCGCGCCGTCGCGGGTGCCGCCACCCTGAACGGTCAGGCCGTTCACCGAGACACCTTCGCGGATCACGACGTTGCCCAGCGCGCGCACCTCGTCGCGCAGCACGCGTTCGATGAGGATCCGCGAGCCGTAGATCATCGTCATCGCGCCGCGCTTGCGCGCCGACCAGCCCTCCCCGTCGAGGTAGGCGGCGTCCATGGACGGCATCAGGTGCAGCCCGCCAGCGGCGATGAGGTCGTCCTCGAAGCCGGGGAACAGCTCCCCGATCGCGCGGCGGCCGGAGTTCAGCAGGAAGTGCGGATGCTTGCTCTGCGGCACGCCACGCCGGTGCTCGGCTTCCGCGGGGAGCACATCGCGTTCCAGCACGAGCACTTGGTCGAAGTACGGGGCGAGCGCCCCCGCGGTGCACAGACCGGCGGCGCTGCCACCGAGGACGACGGCGGTCTTGCCGAGCTCCACTCGGACCAACTCCCCACGTCATTCATACAAAGTGTCACCGAATGTATGAATGACGTGAGGTGCGTGTCAAGGAACCTGTTGCGCGCAAACGAGTTGCTGCGATCAGTGGTCGGCCAGCGCCGCCCAGCTCGTCCACGTCGAGCTGAGTGGCGTCGGGCGGTAGCCGCCGCGGGGTGCGGGCGGTGGGGGTCACCTGGCCACGGCGCTCGTAGAACCTCACCGTGCTGTCGCGGATCTTCGGACGCACCGATGAGTTCTGGTCGCTGGTGAGGTCAGTACGGGTGTCGCAGTTCGCATCAATCAGAGGAGGCGTCATGCCGAAGTTCGTGACCATCGGGTACGGCGACCGAGAAGGGTACGACCGCACCGACGCGGCGGTGCGCGACCAGGCGCACGCGCACGACGCCCGCCTGCGTGCGGCGGGCGTTGTCATGGGGGTTGCCGGTTCGCCCGTGCAGGTGCGGAACCACGACGGTGCCGGCGTCGCCGTGGAGAACGGCGCTTTCGCGTCGTCCGGTTTCCCTGTTGCCGGGTTCGCGATCATCGAGGCGGCCACGCTGGAGGAAGCCGTCCAGCTCGTGTCGGGGACTCCGTGCGCGGTCGCGCAGGGGGTTGTCGAGGTGTGGCCGTTGCACGTTCCGGAGTCAGGCGACGAACCGCGGCAGTAGGTTGCGACGGTGATCGACTACGAAGCCGAGATCGAGCGACTGCTGAGCGGTCCGCCCAGCAAACTCGCGTTCCGCGCACTCTGCGCTGCTGTCGGGCGATCGGGAAGTCCTCACGACCTCGTGCCGCGGTGCGCCGAGCGACTTGCTTCGTGGCCTGACGCGGTGCGAGAGGCACCGTGGTCGTGGCTCGCCGCGCTGGACGCCGGTCACTCGAAGCCGACATGGCCGCTCGTCCGGTCGCTCGCGCTGCGATCAACGCACAACGGCACCCTCGATCCCGCCCTGCCGGACCCGCGCTCTCAACCCGAAGTGCGCGGCGTGACCCACCTCGACCTCGGCTGGTTCGCGAGCGATCACCTCGCGGCACTGGTCGAGACGATGGGCCACTGGGACGACCTGCGTGCGATCGAGACCGGCGGCCTCACCGACATGGACGACGAGTTGCTCGCGAAGCTCGCGGGCAACCCCGCCATCACGCGGATCGAATCGCTGAACCTGGTCACCGCAAGAGAGAACATGTGGCACTTCGAGAAGCCGCCGTTCCGCCCGCCCGCCGGGCAGCCGTGGCGGCTGCGGCACGCGGGACTACGTGCGCCGGACCTCGTCCACTTGATCCGTTCGGGACTGGTGCCGCACCTGCGCTCCGCAGATGTCCTGGTGTGCGGCGTCGACGAGGCGCAGGAACTCGCCGACTGCCCGGAACTCGCCCGGCTGGATCGACTCGCGATCGGGTTCCGCTGCGGCAGGAACGGGCGCCAGCCGTTGTGGAAGCCGTACTTCGGCAACGTCATCGACGAGGACGACGACGCCGGCGAAGCGTTCTTCGCGCGCGCCGATCTCGCGGGCCTGCGGGACCTCACGGTGCGGGGCACCACGATGGGGCTCGGTCGCGAAGGGCTCGGTGCCCGCGGCGTTGACGCCGTCGTCGCCAGCGGCGTGCTGCGTCAGCTGACTGAGCTGACGCTCGAACTGCTGCCCGTCGGCGACCCGACCATCGCCCGCGTGCTGGAGGCCGTCGACCACGATCACATCGAGGAGTTGACGCTCGCGGACCTCGTCGCCACGGACGTGACAGCGGCGGCGTTCGTCGCCACCGAAGCCTTTCCACGCCTCCGCCGCCTCGACCTGAGCCGCAACCGCCTCGGCGCGAACGGGGCGCGGCAGCTGGCGACCGACGTCCGGCTCCCCGCGCTGGAGCACCTCGACCTGAAGGGCCGAAAGGGTGGCTCGCCGTACTACGGGTGCCCCAGCGTCCAACCGGTCGGCGACACCGGCGCCGAGGCTTGGGCTTCGTCGGACAACGCCGCGAAGCTGACGTACCTGAACATGGCGGCGACCGGGCTCGGACAGGACGGGCTCATCGCGCTGATGAGGTCCGAACGGCTACTGGGGCTCGGCTTCCTCGACGTGTCGCACAATCCCGTGGGCAGCTGGCCCGCAGCGCTCCGCAAGGCGTCGGTCTGGCGCACGTTGCGAACTCTGGACGTCACCGAGTGCGGTCTCGGCGATGACGACGTCGAATCCCTCGCCTCGACGCCCTCGGCTCCCCCGCTGCACGGCATCTCGCTGGCCTACAACAGCGTCGGGTCGCGTGGCGCGAGAGCACTCGCCTCGTGGGCGGTGCTGCCGCAGCTCTGGGAGCTGAACCTGCACGACAACGTCATCGGCGACGACGGTCTGGCCGACCTGGCCACCTCCCGAGCGGCTCAGCGGCTGCTCGAACTCGACCTGGAACAGGACTGCTGGAACGCGCATGCGCGGAAGTACGGTGCGCCGCTGCCGGTCGAAGTCCTCGACCAGGCGTCGTTTCCGAGCCTCGACGCGGTCTTCCTCGGCATCGTCGACGAGTACCACGGTGCGCGGTACTCCAGCGGATTTCCCACCCGCATCCGGGAGGACATCGCATCAGCGAGCGCCACACGACCCGAGCTGGTCGCGTTCCTCACCCACCTCGACATGGAGGAGCTCGAGGACATCGACACCGACGAAGGTGACGGCGACGGTGCCGACCGCGACTTCCGCGGCAACGCGGCGCGCCACTACGAGTTCGTCGACGAGGCGGCGGACTTCGCGCGCCGCATGATCGAAGGTGACATCGGCTGGCCCCCGCCGACGTCCTGACTCGTCAACGGGCCCTTCCCGCCGCGGAACTCCGGAGCCCGCAGGCGATGGAGGCGATCAGCTCGTAGGAACGACGGCGATCCGCGTGGTGGTACACCGGCGTGGCCACCATGAGCTCCTCGGTACCGGTGTCGTCGAGCACCGTTCGCAAGCTCTCGGTCACCGTCTCGGTGCTGCCGACGAGGACGCCGCCGGAGCGGGAGACGATCTCCGCGCGGTCGTTTTCGGTGTAGGAGCAGGCGGCCGCGTCCTCGGGACTCGGCAGCAGGATGCGGTTCCCGCGGATCCGGCTGAGCATCTTCAACCGGGTGGACCCGGCGAGCCATTCGGCGCGGTCGTCGTCCTCGGCGGCGATGACGGAGACGCTGACCAACGTCGTCGGAGACGTGGCGTGCCCGGATGGGCGGAACTGGTCCCGGTAGATGCGCATCGCGTCCACTGCCGCGGCCGGGTTCAGGTGATGGGCGAAGGCGTACGGCAAGCCGAGTTCGGCGGCGAGCGCGGCGCTGGTGGTCGTGGAGCCGAGCAGCCACATCGGCGGGACGTTGCCCCCGAGGGCTGGAATCGCCTGGATCTGTGCACCCTCGGGTGGGGTGAAGCAGGCCTGGAGTTCGTCGAGCTGCTGGCGGAAGGTCTTCGCGGTCCGCTCCGCCTCTGGGCGGACCGCGTCCACGGCGTGCCGGGGTCCGCCCGGCGCCCGGCCGAGACCGAGGTCGATCCGTCCAGGATGGAGTGCGGCCAGCGTGCCGAACTGCTCGGCCACCACGAGGGGAGCGTGGTTGGGCAGCAGCACCCCGCCCGCGCCGACGCGCAGGCGCCGGGTGGCGTTCGCGAGGTGCCCGACTAGAACAGCGGGTGCGGAGCCGGCGACGCCGCGCATGCCGTGGTGTTCGGGCACCCAGTAGCGGTGATAGCCCAAGGCATCGGCCAGGATCGCGAGATCCACCGTGTTGCGCAGCGCCTGTCTGGGTGTGGACCCCTGCACGATCGGTGAGGTGTCCAGCACCGAAATTCGTACGTCAGCCCGCCCGCGCATGATCGTCCTCCCCGGCCACATGAGGGTATCGCCAAGGCCGTCTCACACCGAGCCCGCAGTGGCGAGCAGGCCCGCCGGATACGGGATCTCGTCCATGTACCAGGACCTGCGGAACTTCGAAACACCCTCCCAGGCAACGAGTGTGCTCGCCGAGAACGCCTGCCGCGCCCTCGCGAGTTCGGCGAGTCCCCGCCCGTTGTCCGAACCCGCCTCCCGCCACCGTTGCTCGTCGGGCTGGACGTGGAAGAAGTCCAGCACCGTGGCCGAGTAGTAGAAGAAGCACACCAGCTCACCGATCAGTTTCGTGGTGTCGTCCACTTCGTCCGGCACGGCTTCGGTGACCAGCCGACGCAGCGCACTCGAGTCGATCCGCACGTCCTTCACGCGATCGCAGAGCACGAGGAACCGGCCGACGTTCACGCCGTCCTGGATGCGCCGCGCGGCCACCGCGACCGCACGGGTCTTCCGCCGCACGTCGTCGGCCACGAGTCGTTGTGCGACAACGGACAGGCCGGTCGAATGCTCGTCCTGCCTGTCCAGCATCGTCCGCACCACTCGGATCAGGTCGCGCGGCAGGCCACCCGAGAGCGTGAAACAGAGCTGCTTGAAGGGGATGGGCATCAGCACCCTGCGATCGATCGTCGTGATCGCCTCGGCGGTGGTGAGGTGCTCGAACCACACGATTTCGTCGAACGTGCTGTCGAAGACGTCCCGGAACGGCAACCCCCGCCGTTCGAACGTGCTCATCGCCTCTTCGGAGACCGATACGAGGAAGTAGCAGCCCCGGATGCCGAACACCCCCTTGATCTCGTTGAGGAACTGTTCCGCGGCGGTCTCGGACTTCATCTTGTCCAGCTCGTCGATTCCGACGATCACTCGCTTGCGGACCGTGCTCGCCTCCGCCAGGAAGGTCCGCAGGGAGTCCACGATCTCCGGCAGGTTCATCGGTTGCCGGGTCAGTCCCCGTGCACGGCTCAGCGCCCCCTCGATGCCGACGGACAGCTTGGTCGTCCCGGTCAGGGTGGCTGTGAACGACTGCTGGTAGCGGATCTCCTCCAACCTCTCGGCGGCGCGCTCCTCCAACGTGCGCGGCGCCGCCACTGATCGGCGCAGAGAGTTGGTCAGCCCGAGGAACGACAAGATCACGCCGCCACCGGTCACGATCAGCAGCACGCCCCACAGCTGGGCAGAACTGACCTGTTGGAGCTCAGGAAAGGTGACCAGCGCCGCGCCGACGACTGTCGACAGCAGTCCCACCATCACGGCGACCACGCCCTGGCGGGACTGCCTGGCGATCGTCAGCCGGTGCATGTGCCGGACAGGATCGTGCTCCGCCCCGAGGATCTCCTGGCACACCTTGGCGTACAGGTGCAGCAGGAACTCTCGCGCGGAGTACTCCACCGGTGCGGCCACCATCGTCGACAACGTGTCGTCGCCGCGTTGCCCGGTGCAGTAGGACTCCATCAAGGTCGTCTTGCCCGAGCCCCTGGCCCCAGCCAGTCCGATGCTGCCACCGGGCATCCCGTTGAGCAGTGCGGCAACCTCTCTCGCCGCCGCGGTCGGCACGCGGTACAGCGCGTCGAACACCTGACTCACACCCGGCGCGTCCCGAATGTCGATCTGGACGCCGTAGTCCTCGTTGTGCCGACTGAGATCGACCCGGAGGAACGGCATGATGTGCGACTCGGTCAGCTTCGTCGCGACCGCGCCGCGGCTGACGACGTGCGCCTCCTCGACGCGCTGGGCGGTCGGAATGCGCCCGCCGGTCGTCGCCGCAAGCGCCGCGACGACGATCAAGCCCTCTCCACCGAAGACGGACAGCAGGTCGGGCTGAGCGATGTCGATCGCCAGGGCACCTGTTCCGTCCGCCAGCAGGAACAGCACCGGCGCGCAGAACAACACGACTTCGAGGGCGAACAGGCTGCCCCACCGGCCACGTCGCGCCGGACGTCTGAACGCGTCGACGATGAACGGCGCACCGAACAACACGCCCATCAACAGACAGGTCGGCCCGAGCAGTCCGGCGCGGTCAAAACCTCCCAGCAGCCGCAGCGCGTCTTCGTTCATGACGCGGGTGATGGCGAAGAAGAAGACCACGATGCTCAGACCTGTCAGCAATGCCGGATCCAGCTTGACGATCAGCCTCGGGATCCAGATGCGGTGCTTCGGGAAGATGCCCAGGAAATCCTTCGACAGCAACACCGACAGGATCGCGGCACACATCAGCAGCATCGCGAAGAGCAGTCCGCCCTCATGAGGGCGGAATCCCGCGGAGCTGGGCACGCTCCTCCAGAACCCGTAGGCGATGGCCATCAGCCCCAGGAGGGCCAGTGTGACCTGTGCTCGGGAGGAAGTCAGCCACCAACGCAGGAAGCGGCCAGGACGGTGCAGTCGCTCCAGCCGCTCCCACCGTTGCGCGGCCTCGTCGAACTCCGTCGCCCGGAATCCGAGCTCGTCCCACATGCGGCTCTGCTGCGACAGGCACCGCTCACGCAGTTCGTCCGCCGTGACCGCGGACGTCTCGCTGAGCCCACGCTTCACCTCGTCGCTGTCCACGGCTTGGTCGAGCAGTTCGGTGAAGAGAGCTTCGCGGCGCGTAGGCACCGTTGGACATCGACGTCGGTGCAGAACGCGTTACGGTCATGGGGCGTGCGGAGACCGGCGTGGATCAGACGTGCTCGTCGACACGACGTGCCGCGGTGGGCATGCTGATCACGGGTAGTCCGGTCGTACGCGCTGTCAGCGTGGTGTGCGGGGAGTCTGATGTGCGCGTAACTGTTGTCTCCGGGGGAGATCCGGGCCATGTCGTGCCGGCGATCGCGTTGTGCCTGAGGTTCAAAGAGGCCGGTGACACGCCGACTCTGCTCACCGGCGACCGGTGGGTCGACGCGGCCGCGAGTGCCGGGATCACGGCGGCACGGGTGACCGATCTGGCGCTGAGTGACCTGAGGGATGAAGCGGATCTCGGTCGTGCGCTGCACGATCAGGCCGCGGTGCTGGCCTCGGCGCTCACCCCTCAGCTGACGGCTCTCGAGCCGGATCTGGTGGTGTGCGACGTCCTCGCGCTGGGCGCGAGCATGGCCGCGGAGCTGCTCGGTGTGCCGTGGGTGCAGCTGTCGCCTCATCCGCTCTACGAGCCGTCGAGAGGGCTGCCGCCGATCGGCAGCGGGCTCGCTGTCGGAGCCGGTGTGCGCGGCAGGCTGCGGGACGGGGTGTTGCGGGCGATGACGGCCAGGTCGATCCGCCAGGGCGATCGGCAACGTGCCGTCGTGCGACAGCGGATCGGCCTGAGCGCGCGGGGAGCGGGGCCGGTGGCACGGCTGATCGCGACGTTGCCCGCGCTGGAGGTGCCGCGCCCGGACTGGCCGGACAACGCTCACGTGGTCGGGCCGCTGCTGTGGGAGGCGAGCGCGCAGAAGATGAGCCCGCCACCGGGCGACGCTCCGCTGGTGATGGTCGCCCCGTCGACGGCGTGGACCGGGGCTGTCGGCATGGCCGAGATGACGCTGACCGCGTTGCGGGACATGGGAGTGCGGGCCGTGGTGTCGACGTTCGGACCGGCACCGGCCGGGCTGCCGGAGTGGGCGCGGTCGGGGCCGGGCAGGCAGGACGAGTTGCTGCTTCAGTCCTCGGTGCTGGTCTGCGGTGGCGGGCACGGCATGCTGGCCAAGGCGTTGCTGGCCGAGGTTCCCGTCGTGGTGGTGCCGGGGGCGGGCGACCAGTGGGAGATGGCGAACCGCGTTGCCCGGCAGGGTTGCGGGGTGATCGTGCGTCCATCCACTGTGGACGGTCTGCGGGATGCGGTGGCACGCGTGCTGGGCGACCCGCGTTTCGCCGCCGCGGCGGCGAGTGCGGCGGCGACCGCGGCCGATGTTCGCGACCCCGTTGAAGTGTGCCGCGCCGCACTCACCGCGGGCGTGACCTGATGTGTCCGGCAGCTGTGATCAGGAACAGCGCCCCAGCGGACGGTGGCGTCCCATCCCGATGATGTGGGCCACCGCCCTGCCCGCCCGGTCGTCCACTCCTCGGCAGCCGAGCGCGTCTTCCCCCGCCGATGCGTCCCATCGCTGCGATGCACGGACATCCGCCAGGACGATGGCCCGAACCCGTGCGGCTTGACGTCGCATTTTCCATCCCATATCGACAATCCACGCCGGAAGTCCGCGGATGGATCAACACCGGTGCGAACTGAGACGCCTCACCAGCGTGTTGCGCGACACCTTGTGCGCTCGCCGCCGGCTCTGCTCGTCATGCCGGATCGACGACCCTGCTGACGATCCACGCGTGTTTGCCGACCTGCCGGACCCGGTCGAACTCGAAGTCCTCGAACAGTTCGACGGTCGCGCTGTACAGGAAACGGCCCTGCGCCTCGCGGCCCGCGGTGACCTCGGGGATGGCCTCGACGAGCCCGCCGCCGGCTCGGGCGATCTGGTCGATGGCGCCTCCGAGCGCCGTGCGTGCCACGCCATGGCCGCGGTGCTTCGTGTCGACGTAGAAGCAGGTGATCCGCCAGTCCGGGAGTGGCGGCGCGTCCTTCTCGTACTCGCGGCGGTGCTTGATGCGCGGCAGTTCCTCGGGACTCCCGTACTGGCACCATCCCTGTGCGATGCCGCTCTCGTCCAGTACGAGTGCGGCGTGCGCGCGGTCCGTGCGGACCCGGTCCTCTTTGGCCGCGCGGTGGTCGACACCCGGCTGGCGGCACTCCGGGTGGAAGCCGATGCACCAGCAGCCGCCGAAGATCCCGTTGTTGCGCTCGACGAGCTCGGCGAACGCGGGCCACGTCGAGGAGTCCAGTGGCCGGGCGGTGTACGACATCGTGAGTCCTTCGGGTGATGTCACGATTTGTCGGCCACCGAGGCGAGCAGCTCGGCGAGCTCCCGCGGCCGGGTGACCATGGGCCAGTGGCCTGAGTCGATGTCGACCAGGTCGAGGTGCTCGGCCCTGGCCAGCTCCGGGATCTCGCCCGCGTCGATCCACTCCTTCGCCTGTGCGGGGCTGAACTCGGGACACACGAGCACGACCGGGACGGCGAACCGCCGTTCGTCGGTCAGGCGCACGACGCCGCCGGCCACCCCTTCCGGCACGGGGATGGCCGCGGCGGCGAAGCGTTGTTTGGCCTGCTCGTCCAGGTCGGCGGAGTCCGGTCCCTCGAACGGGCCCCAGCCGGGGAACGGCATGGCGCCGTCCACGATCTCGAAGAAGTCGGCGTAGGGCTTGCCGTCGGAGGTCGGGAAGCCGCCGATGAGGACGACCTTGGCGAGGCGGCCCGGTCGCGCGTCGGCGGCGAGCCACGCCAGGGTGCAGGCCGCGGAGTGCCCGACCACCACGGGTTCGCCGGCCGCGGAGTCCACCGCGGACAGCACCGCCGCCACCTGGTCGTCCAGCGTGGCGGACGTGGCGCCGTCCCCCTGTCCCGGCAGGGTGACCGGCACGGCGCGGTGGCCGAGCTTCTCCAGCTCGGCCGCGACGTCGTCCCAGACCGATCCGTCCAGCCACAGGCCGGCCACGAGCAGGATGTCCACGATCAGGCTCCGATCTCCAGTGCGGTCACGTCACCCTAGGACGGGTTCCGGACGATCCGCATCCGGATCAGAGGCCGATCAGCACGTGATGGTGCCCCTGCGCAGCGCGTGGCCGCCGGTGTTGCTGTCGTCGGCCCAGTAGACGGGCTTGGCGCCGCCCACGCACTCGTCGGCACCGGCGGGGAAGAAGCCCTCGTTGTTGATGTTGGGCATGCCGCCGGGCCTGGTGTGCACCGCGGTGGTCGTGAACGTGCCGGAGGCGTTGATCTTCATGGTGCGGTGCTGGCCGTCGCACGTGTCGTCGCAGACGACCCACAGACGGGAGGCCTGCGGTTCCCACTGCAGCTCCACGACCGCGCTCATGCCACTGCTGAAGGAAGCCACACGGGTGTGGGTGCCCGAGTCCTGCAACACGTAGCCGTGGACCACGCCGGTGCCCTCGACCCCGACGAAGAACACCCCGCCGCTGTGGGTGCCGTAGCGGCTCGGCGTGTAGGCCGCGCCCGTCGACGCGTCGATGAACCCGGCGCCGGTCAGGACCGAGTCGGGAACCCAGGTGATGCCTTCGAAGCCGAGGTTGGCACCCACCGGCGGCAGGTCGGAGGTCAGGTTCCACTCCTTGGCCGCGGTCAGCGCGGAACCCGTTCCGCCCACGTCGTACCGGAGCACCGACGTGCGGCTCGAGCCGCTGCCGTTGCGTTCACTGGCGATGAACACGCCACCGGCCGCGACGGTCACGCCTTCGCTGTCCGGCGTGCCGGAGCCGCCGGGGAACCGCAGCGCCTTGCCGGACGACCATCCGGACGCGGTGTCCGGGGTCCACCCGCCCGAACCGTTGCGCACCAGGCGCCACAACTTCCCGGAGTTCTGGGCGGCCCACAGGACGTCGCCGTCCTGGTAGAGGCCGCTGACGTCCTGGTCGAAGACGTTCGAGCCGTCGGCGTTCGTCACCGATGCGCCGCCGGGCCAGGCCAGCGGCGCGGAGCCGCCGCACTGGTTCGGTGCGCCGAGCGTCAGCGCGGCCTTGCCGAACGCCCCGGTTCCGTCAGGGCAACGGGACCACGACGGGTCGGAGTGATCGCTCCAGCTGACGTCGTCGACCAGCGTGCTGCCGTCGCGCTGGTACAGGCGCGCCTTGTCCGCGGAGCCGAGGCCGAAGGCGTTGTGCACGTCGAACGCGCGGAACGCGCCGGCGGCCAGGGTGGTGCCGGAGGGGATCGCGTACTTCGAGCTGTTCTTGTCGTCCTTCAGAATCCAGCCCGAGACGTCGACGGCGACGGCGCCCGTGTTGTGCAGCTCGATCGAGTCGTCGACAGCACCCGTGGTCACGACCTCGTTGATGCGGACCGCGCCGGCTGGAGCGGCGTGGGCCACGCCGGTCGTCAGCAACCCGGCCACCAGCACCGATCCTGCGATGACGGAGAAGCGGGAGGTGCGTGGTTCGATCACGTCGGCCGTCCTAACGTCGTTGACACACGGCGGCTTCAGGATTGCGGCGTGGTCTGAACGATGGCCGAACTGCTCGTGATCACACCACCATCCTTCGGTGGAATCCGATCGGCTCGCGGCCCGAACGACCGCATCTGGGCCGCCGCGGCGGACGGTGTGCACTGCATCCACCCGGACGGCTCGTTGCTCGGCAGGATCGGTGTGCCCGAGGTGGTGCCGAACCTCTGCTTCGGCGGCCCGAAGCGCAACCGCCTGTTCATCACCGCGACGAGGTCGGTCTACACGTTGCTGTTCAACGTCAACGGTGCCTGATCGGCCGTTGTCACGACGAGGCGCGCAGGTGCAGGCCACGGCCGCTGGGATGGGTGAGCACGAGGGCGTCGGCGGAGATGTCCTGGGTGACCGGGCCGTCGAGCACGGCGAGGACGGCGTTCTCCACCAGCTGTTGTTCCTGTGCGCACTGGACTTTCGTGGTCGTGATCTCGGAGAAGGTGATCGTGGTCCCGTCCTGGACGGCAGTGCCGGTGAGCCGGTTGCACCCGGTCGTCCCCTCCACCCGGTTGCCGTCGGCGAACACGAGGTGGGCCTCCGCGCCCGCCGGGACCGAGCTGACGGACTGGCCGTCGGCGAGGGAGTCGACCTGCCACCGGGTCGATCGCAGCGGCCGGTCCGGATCGGCCGTCCTGCGGTCGGTGAGGCGCAGTTCGGTGCCGTTCGTGCTCAGCAGCAGGTCGTCGCCCTCGAGCCGCCAGGCGGGGCCGGCACTGATGAACCGGGAGAACCACGCGTCCTGCTCCTGCAGCGGGGGATCGCATCCGATCCCGGTCGTGCTGAGGTCGGAGACGGTGAGCTTGCCGCTGTCGAGGCTGGCTCGGCCGCCGATGTGGTTGCAGCCGGCGTGGGCCTTCAGCTCGTCGTTCTCGAACGTCATCCGCAACCGGGTACCCGTGACCAACGGCCGAGGTTTGCCGTCTTCGGTGACCGAGGAGGACAGGAACGTCCGGCCCCAGGGTGCTCCGGCCTGTCCCGAACCGCCACCACAAGCCGCCGTCAACAGCACTCCGGCCACGAGCGCCGCACCGGTCAGGGTTCTCATGCCGAAAGGACGGGACCGAGTGCGGTCGAGGTTGCTCCGCCGCGTCACATGAACGTTCAACGCCGTCTCGAGGGATCGTCACCGCCGTTCTCGCCGTGGTACAACGGGTGTCCGACGCCGAGGACCACGACGATTCCTCGAGGCGGCGGCGTGTTGGAACTGTTGCGGCGCAATCATTTCCTCCTGGCCAGGCGACTGACCTTCGTGGCCGCGGCGACGTGCGCCGTGGTGCTGGTCGTGTCCGTGCTGTCGAGCGGCGCCGCACACCACGGGCCGTTGCCTCCAGCGGCGATGAGACACGCGCCCGCGTTGCCGCGGACCGTGGTCGCACGCGACGCGCACTCGATCACCCTGGACGTGCACCGGATCCAGGTCGTGTCCGCGCTCGTCCACCGGTCGCGCGGCGCGATCGGTGGCTACGAGATCCGGTTGAGCGCGGACGGCCGGACCTGGGGTGAGCCGGTCGCGTCCGGCTCCCAGGCCGACACCCCGCGGACGCTGAGCTTCTCCCCGCGAGCCGCCAGGTTCGTGCGGCTCGTGGCCACCTCCGGGGACCTCCCGGACACGGAGTTCGACGTGCTCGGTGGTGGCCCGGTCGCGGCGGTGAACCCGGCCGTCGCCGGATCGTGGGGAAAGGTCATCGGCTTCCCGCTCGTGCCCGTCGCGTCGGTCACCTTGCCGGGCAACCGGTTGCTGGCCTGGTCGGCGTATCTGCCCGGCGACCACGGTGACGAGCAGGGGTACACCGAGACGGCCGTGCTCGACCTGACCACCGGTGCGGTGAGCAGCAGGAAGGTGGTCGAGACCGGGCACGACATGTTCTGCCCCGGCACCGCGATGCTCGGCGACGGCAGGCTGATGGTGACCGGCGGCAGCAACAGCGCGAAGACCAGCATCTACACCCCGGCCACGAACACCTGGCAGCCGGGACCGGACCTGCGGATCCCACGTGGCTACCAGGGCATGACGCCGCTCGCGACGGGCGGCGCGTTCGTGCTGGGCGGATCGTGGAGCGGTGCGGTCGGAGGCAAGCAGGGCGAGGTGTGGTCGCCGAACGGTGGCTGGCGCGTGCTGCCGGGCGTGCCGGTGGAGCCGACGCTGACCGACGACCCCGGCGGCGTGTGGCGTTCGGACAACCACGGCTGGTACCTCGCGGTGGCCGGCGGCCGGGTGTTCCACGCGGGGCCGAGCCGGAAGATGCACTGGATCAGCACCGATGGCGACGGATCCGTCACCGACGCGGGCACCCGCGGCGAGGACGCGATGAACGGCAACGCGGTCCTCTACGACGTGGGCAAGATCCTCACCGTCGGCGGTGCGACCGCGTACGAGGAGGTGTCCGCCAGCAAACGGGCGTACACCGTGGACGTCAAGGGCGCCAAGCCGGTCACCAAGCGCGTCGGGGACATGGCGAACGCCAGGGCGTTCGCGAACAGCGTGGTGCTGCCCGACGGCAAGGTGCTCGTGGTCGGCGGCCAGTCGTTCGCGGTGCCGTTCAGCGACGAGAAGTCCGTCCTGGTCCCCGAGCTGTGGGATCCGGCGAACGGGAAGTTCACCCCGATGGCGCCGATGGCCGTGCCGCGCAACTACCACAGCGTCGCCAACCTGTTGCCGGACGGACGGGTGTTCTCCGGTGGCGGTGGGTTGTGCGGCGAGTGCGCGACCAATCACTTCGACGGTCAGATCTTCAGCCCGCCCTACCTGCTGAAGGCCGACGGCACGCCGCGGGCCCGGCCCGTCATCGTGTCCGCGCCACCCGCGACCGCTCCCGGAGCCAAGATCACCGTGCGGACCGAGAAGGCGGTGAAGGCGTTCTCATTGGTCCGCACCGGCGCTTCCACCCATTCTGTGAACAACGACCAGCGCCGGGTTCCCCTGCCCATCACGTCGACCAGCGGCACGACGTACACGCTCACCGTGCCCGCTGACCGCGGTGTGGCGCTGCCCGGCACCTACCTGTTGTTCGCGCTCGACTCGGCCGGCACACCCGGCGTGGCCTCGACCATTCAGATCGGATAGCGGGTGACCGCTGTCGGACCGTCCACAGTCGAATCAGCCTTCGTCGGCTCGGGTCAGGCGCCCGATGACGGTGGTGGCCATCTCGCTGACCCGGTAGAGGTTCGTGGTGATCTGCACGTCCTGCGACATCGGGGCGTGGTCGTGCTCGGCCAGTTCGCGCAGGACGGGTAGCGCGCCGGCCTCGCCCAGGTCGCCGAGCGCGTTGGCGGCCAGGCAGCGCACGTCCGGGTCCTGGTCCCGCAGGCACTCCAGCAGCGCCGCGGTCACCTCCGTGCCGCCGAGATGTCCCAGCACGTAGGCGGCGTCGGCGCGCACGCCGGGGTCCTGGTGGTGCAGCGCGTCGAGCATCGGCGTCACGGCGGTGGCGGGCCGCAGTGCGGCGAGCGCACCCGCGATCGAGTACCTGGCGTGCCAGTCCGCCGTGGTGAACCGCGCGACGAGCCCGTCGGCCGCGGAGACGTCGCCGATCGCGGCCAGGGCGTCGGCCGACGAGCCTTGTACGAGTTCGTCCTCGTCGTCCAGTGCGGCCAGGAGATCCGGCACGGCCTCACGAACCTTCAACGCGCCCAACGCGTCGGCGAGCGCGTGCCGGATCTCCCCGGTTCGCCTGCGGAACGCGGCGAGCAGCGGATCGGCCGCGCGCGGGTCGCCGAACTCGGCGAGTGCGCCGGCGACGGAGAAGACCACGGCCTCGTTGTCGTCGGTGAGCAGGCGGGCCAGGTCGGGGACCGCCGCGGGGTCGCCGATCGCCGCCAGCTCACGCACGGCTCGCAGACGAACCTCGGCGGCCGGGTCTTGTAGTTCGCGCACGACGGTGACCATAGGCCCCGGTCACCACATCGCCGCCACATGCGAGGTGTGTTGCACCGCTTGGGTTTCAGTTGCGCTGGGAACCTCGGTCGCCGGTTGACGAACACGACGGTCGGTCCGCGACGCGGCTAAAGGACCAGACCCATGACTGCTGTCTGCGTTGAACGCGGTGGCCACACCGGGTAGCCGGATGGTCCCGACGGAGTCACTTCGCCCGATACCCGCTTTTTCGAGTTACAAACCGCCCGCTGCAACGACCTCCTTGATGGCGTGGCGGATTCGTTCCGCGATCAGCCGATCGCTGTCCGTGCGCCTCGCAAGGGTTGTCGGATGAGAGGGGCGTTTGTGAAAACCTCGGGCAGACGCGCCACACGGCGCGCGCTTGTAGGGATCTTGGTGGCCGCCGCGACCGGACTGTCCGGTGTGGCGACGGCTTCGGCGGCCGACAAGGCTGTCATCGCGGCGCCTGCCGGCCAGGCGATCGCGGATCAGTACGTGGTCGTGCTCAAGAACGGTGCGGCGGCGCTCAACGCCACCGCCAGCGCGAACGCGCTGGCGCGCCAGTACGGCGGGAAGGTGACCGCTACGTGGCAGCACGCCTTGCAGGGGTTCGCGATCCACGCGAACGCGGCGAACGCCAAGGCGTTGGCCCGTGACTCCCGAGTGTCGGGGGTCTACCAGGACGCCAAGGTGCAGGCGGACGCCGTTCAGGTGAACCCGCCGTCCTGGGGGCTGGACCGGATCGACCAGCGCAGCCGGCCGCTCGACCAGCGCTACAACTACACGCCGACCGGATCCGGCGTGCACGCGTACGTGATCGACACCGGCATCCGCGTGACCCACACGACGTTCGGCGGGCGCGCGAGCTGGGGCACCAACACGACAGGGGACGGCATCAACACCGACTGCCACGGCCACGGCACGCACGTGGCGGGCACGATCGGTGGCCAGGAGTACGGCGTGGCGAAGGCGACGCAGCTGGTTGCCGTCAAGGTGCTGAACTGCTCCGGCAGCGGCAGCTTCGCCGGTGTGATCAGCGGAGTCGACTGGGTGACCGCGAACGCGATCAGGCCGGCGGTGGCGAACATGAGCCTGGGCGGCGGCGCGTTCGACCCGTTGGACACCGCGGTCCGGAACTCGATCGCGTCGCGGGTCACCTACGCGCTGGCGTCCGCGAACTCCAACGCCGACGCGTGCGGGTTCTCGCCGGCCAGGGTCGCGGAAGCGCTGACGGTGAACGCGACGGACATCAACGACGTCAGGGCGCCGTTCTCCAACTTCGGCACCTGCACGGACTTGTTCGCACCCGGCGTGGGCATCGTCTCGTCGTGGAACGCGAGCGACACGGCCACCAGCACGCTCAGCGGCACCTCGATGGCCGCTCCGCACGTGGCCGGGGTGGCCGCGCTGTACCTGCAGCGGCATCCAGCCGCTCCGGCCCAGCGCGTGAACGACGCCATCGTCCGCAACGCCACAGCCGGTGTGGTCGCCAATCCCGGGCCGGGCTCGCCGAACCGGTTGCTCTACTCGCTGTTCACCCGGTGGGGTCCGGAAGGTGACTACAACGGCGACCTGACCACCGACTTGACGGTGTGGCGGCCGTGGGAAGGCAACTGGTACGTGCGCGGCATCAGCACCACGCAGTGGGGCGTCGGCGGTGACATCCCGGTTCCGGGTGACTACAACGGTGACGGTGTCACGGATTTGGCTGTGTGGCGGCCTTCTGAGGGCAACTGGTATGTCCGTGGGATCAGCACCACGCAGTGGGGTGTCGCGGGCGATGTTCCGGTCCCTGGTGACTACAACGGCGATGGCGTCACGGATTTGGCTGTGTGGCGGCCTTCTGAGGGCAACTGGTATGTCCGCGGGATCAGCACTACCCAGTGGGGTGTCGCGGGCGATGTTCCGGTCCCTGGTGACTACAACGGTGACGGTGTCACGGATTTGGCTGTGTGGCGGCCTTCTGAGGGCAACTGGTACGTCCGCGGGATCAGCACCACGCAGTGGGGCGTCGGCGGTGACATCCCGGTTCCCGGTGACTACAACGGCGACGGGGCCACCGACCTGACGGTGTGGCGGCCTTCCGAGGGCAACTGGTACGTGCGTGGCATCAGCACCACCCAGTGGGGTGTCGCAGGTGACGTCCCGGTCCCCGGTGACTTCAACGGCGACGGCGTCACGGACCTCGCCGTGTGGCGGCCGTGGGAAGGCAACTGGTACGTACGGGGTCAGTTCACCATCCAGTGGGGCATCGGAGGTGACATCCCGCTCGCCTCGTAGACCGATCTGATTGCTCGAAAGTGGCTCTTGCCGGCCTTCCTGCGGCAAGAGCCGCTCTCAGCTGCGCCGGTTCCGCTCAGCGGGCCGAAGGCTTTCCCTGTTCGGTGTCGAACGACATCTGCGACAACGTCACGTGACGGTGAAAACCCAATCGCCACAACACTTTCGGGGAAATCCATGCGCAAAGGAATCGCCATCACGGCCGCTGCCGCAGCGGTCTTGGCCGGCGAGCACGGCGCCCCGATGCCACCGGCACCGGGGCGCCCCGCGCTGGACCGTGATCAGGTCGTCCGCAGGCCGTCTGGGACGCCAACCTTCTGGCGGACGGTGGCCGCGTAGTGCGCGACGCCGATCGCTCCGGCGATCGCCAGCACGAACCCCGCGGCCGCGGGGACGGCGTATCCGGCGCGTACTCGGTCGTCGAGGTAGGTCAGTCCGACGAGGGAAGACAATGCCGTGTTGGTGGTGAACATGATCGCGGTGACCGTGGTCGGTCCGCCGTTCTGCAGTGCCATCGCGAACAACACCGCCGCGGCGAGTCCGTTGAGGATGATCGCCCAGACCGATGGTTCCAGGACGAGCCGCCATGCCGCGTCGGGGAGGGTGAGTGTCCGCGCTGAGATGCCGACGACGCAGTAGCCGAGACCGGAGCCGAACGCCAACAACGGTGCTGCCCGAACGTGGTTGCGGCGCCTGGAGTAGACGGCGATGGCCGCCACCGGGACCACGATGCCCACGAGGATCCAGCGCCACTCCGGTGGCAGGGTTCGTGCCGGGCTCGGGTCGGCGGAGACGCCCAGCAGAACGAGGCCGGCCGCGCCGACACCCAGCGCGCCCCATCCCGCCGCGGCCAGGCGGGTGCCCATGAAGACCGAGATCGTGGCGGTCACCCCGATGCTGAACGCGAGCAGCGACTGGACCAGGAACAGCGGCAGCCGGTGCAGGGCCGCGGCCGCGAAGACGAATCCCAGCACGTCCACGCCGAGCCCGAGGAAGTAGATCCACTGGCGCCGGAGGGCCATCAGGTCGACGGACGTGCCGCCGTAGACGCCGGCACGTCGGACGCCCATGGATTCCAGGATCGAGCCACTGCCTGACGCCAGCGTCGCCAGCACAGCGAAGACGTATCCCAGAATCATCCGTCGAGTGTGGCAGCCGGAAGGAGTCCTCGCCCCTATTCCACCCGATCGCATCTGGACGGCGAGCCGCTCCGCCGCGATCCGCCAATGCGGCTGAGATTCCGCTGTTGAAACTGGGAGCATTGTGCTGAACGGGTCGCCGGATGACGAACGTCATACCGAGTTGCCCAGCCCGGCCGTGAAAGTCTCGTGTGGATGGTGATGGCAGTCGCGATCTCGCACGCGGAAAGATCATCGGCGATTGGAGGGCGAATCTGCGGTATCCGGCGGTACTCGTCGGCGTGGCGCAGTAGTAATGTGATGGTGTTGCCCTGGACCTCGGTAGCGCGAACAGCGAACTGGGGTCCTTTGTGCATCATGCGGATCCCCGGTCGGTTCTCCAGGAGCAAACGCGTCCGCATCGGCTGATCGTGCGTTGGGCGCCATCGATCATTTCGTGCCCGGCAAGTCAGTCGAAGCACTGGGGAGGATTCACCGGTATGCCTGGCGCCGAAACTGCGCACCTCGGGAAAGTATTCGCCGATCTCGTGCGACGACACGGTGTTCCGGCTGCCCAGCTCGCCATCCAGATGGACGGCCGCGCTGTGGACGTCACGGCCGGTGGCGTCACCCCGGACGCCAAATTCCCGGTGGGGTCGATCACCAAGGCGTTCACGGCGTCGTTGGCGATGCTCCTGGTCGCCGACGGCGACCTCGATGTGGACGACTGGATCGGTGCGTACCTCCCCGAACTGGGAACCGAATCGGACAGTCTCGGCGGCCGGCTGACTCTGCGCCAGATTCTCAGCCACACCAGCGGGTTGCCGTCGAGTTCGGATGAGCGGTCCGACGTGGTCTCCTCGCCGCGCGAGTACCTGCGCGACTGCCGTCAGCTCACTCTCGTCCAGCCTCCCGGTTCGGGGTTCACCTATTCCAACGTGGGGTATGTGTTCATCGGCCGCATCGTCGAAGAGATCACCGGGATGAGCTGGCGGGACGCGATCGAGGCGCTCCTGCTCAAGCCGCTCGGCATCGTGCCGTCGTTCATCGTGCCGCCGGACCCGCGCAATCCGCTCGATTCCTTTGTTTCCGGGCACGCTGTGAACGAAACGACCGGCAGGGCACTCGCAGTCGCCCAGACAATGCGAGCGGTCGAAGCGCCCTGTGGCGCGCTCGCGTTGAGCGCCAAGGACCTGGTCACGTTCGGGCGCGCGCATCTGACCGGTTCCGCGCCACTGGACCCGCGTGCGTTCCAGGACATGCGGCGTCCTGTCTCCGGCTCCGAACCGTTCGGGCTCGCCGACGGCTGGGGGCTGGGCTTGGCGGTCTTCCGGGGTGCTGATGCCGACTGGGCCGGTCACGACGGCAACGCCGACGGCACGTCGTGCCGTCTCCGGATCGATCCGGCGCACGACCGCGTGGTCGCGCTCACCACGAATGCGAACACCGGCTCGGCGTTGTGGGACGAGTTGGTCGATGAGTTGCGGGCCGTGGACATTCCAGTGGGTGACTACGCCGCGCCCGAACTGGGCGCGCGGATCCCGGTTCCCGGCACCCTGTTCGGCAGTTACTCGAACGGTGACATGGAGTACGTGGTGGACGGGCCGGACGGTGCCACGGCCACCCTCGTGGTCAACGGAGAGAGGTACCAGGAGTTGATGCTGCACGAAGGCTGGCTCTTCTCCGTCCGGGAGCCCGCCTCCGGCCGCCGGATCCTCGGTGGTCGTTTCCTGGGGGATTCGTCGACGGGACAGGCGAGTGGGATCCAGTCCGGCGGTCGTGTCGCCGGTCGTGGGAATCCCTGACGCATCACATCTTCTGTCCTGTGTTCGCCGGTGTCCTGTGATGGCACTGGTCGCTCGATCGCGCCCGGAAGGTTCGAGATCCACCATGGCCCATGACACGATGCCGCACGAGACGGTGAGTTGTTCGATCCGGCTGTTCGGTGCGCTGGACGCGACCGCACTGGCCGAGGCCGCGCGGGGGCTGGGTGCTCGGCACGAGGCTCTTCGGTCCGTCGATGTCGACGTGCTGCGGGTGGCCGAGAACGAACACGTGGTGCTGCTCTCCGCGCACCGCAGCGAGGTCGATGAGCGGTCGTTGCACGTCCTGGTCGAGGAGCTCGGGGTCCTCTACACCGCTTCCGTCATCGACAGGCCCGCGGCGGAGACGCACGGACTGCCCATCCCCGCGGACCTCGCCGAACTCCACGACGCCAGTGCGGTCGACGTGCTCGTCGCGGCCGCGGCGATCGTGCTCTCCCGGTGGACGGGCCGGCGAGAAGTCCCCGTGGGCTTGCTGCTCGACGGCCGTGACGGCGATCTCGACCCGGCGGCCGGCTCGTTCACGACGGTGGTGACCCTGCGATCCCGAGTGGACGATTCGCGCCCGTTCTCGGACTTGCTGAGCCAGGTCGGCGGCTTGGCGCACGAGGCGAGCCTGGACGATTCGCCGCCGACGGTGGTGGTCGTCTCGGATCGGTTCGCCGGTACCCCGTCGTTCGGGGGACTGCGTCTCGCCGATCTCGTGGTGCGTCTGGTCGAGCACCGCGGTGGCGTGTCAGGCGTGATCGAACACCAACGAGATGGCTTCGATCCTCTCGCGGCGGAAAGGTTTGCCCAGCACCTCAGCCGAGTGCTCGAGGTTGCCGCCGGGGACCCGGCCGTGCCGGTGGGGAAGATCGACGTTCTGGGAGTGGCTGAGCGCGAGCGGTTGTTGGTGGGGTGGAACGACACTGCTCGGGCTGTTCCAGGACTGACGCTGGCCGAGTTGGTCGAGAGGCAGGTTCAGCGCTCGCCGGAAGCGACGGCCGTGGTGTTCGAGGGCGGGTCGTTGAGTTTCGCGGAGTTGGACGTGCGGGCGAATCGGCTTGCGCACGTGTTGATCGGGCGCGGTGTGGGTCCCGAGGGGATCGTGGCGTTGGTGTTGCCGCGGTCGGTGGAGATCGTTGTCGCGCAGCTGGCGGTGGCGAAGGCGGGTGGGGCGTACCTGCCGGTCGATCCGGCCTATCCGGCTGAGCGCATCGCGTTCATGTTGTCGGACTCGTGTCCGGTGCTGGTGGTGACAACGGCGGAGTTCGCGGGTGTGGTGCCCGGTGCCGACGTGGTGCTGCTCGATGAACTGTCCGCTGTGGACGGAGATGATCGCTGTCCGGTCGACCAGGATCGGCTGACCCCGTTGGAGTTGGCGAATCCCGCCTATGTGATCTACACGTCCGGGTCGACGGGACGTCCGAAGGGCGTCGTCGTGTCGCATGCCGGGCTGGCGAGCTTCTCAGCGGCGGAGGTTGAGCACTACGAGGTCGGTGCTGGTGATCGGGTGTTGCAGTTCTCGTCGCCGAGTTTCGACGCATCGGTGCTCGAGTTGTGCATGTCGCTGCCCGCGGGAGCGGCGTTGGTGATTCCTCCGCCGGGTCCGTTGCTGGGGGAGGAGTTGGCGGATGTCGTGGCGTCCCAGGGCGTGACGCACGCGTTGATTCCGCCGGTGGCGCTGTCGACGGTTGCCGAAAGCGTGGACTTGCCGGGGTTGCGGATGCTGGCGGTAGGTGGGGACGCGTGTTCGGCGGAGCTGGTGGCGCGGTGGGCGCCGGGTCGGCGGTTGATCAACTCGTATGGCCCGACGGAGTCCACTGTGGTCTCGACGTGGAGCGGTCCGTTGTCGGCGGGGGAGGTGCCCCCGATCGGCAGGCCGATCTGGAACACACGGGTGTTCGTGCTGGACAGCGGGTTGCGTCCGGTTCCCGTGGGTGTCGTCGGTGAATTGCACGTGGCCGGCGCGGGGCTGGCGCGCGGGTATCTGGGGCGTGCGGGCCTGACGGCGGAGCGGTTCGTGGCGTGCCCGTTCGGGCCCGCGGGGGCCAGGATGTATCGGACCGGAGACCGGGTTCGGTGGAATCCGGCGGGTGACCTGGAGTTCATCGGCCGGGTGGACCATCAGGTGAAGGTGCGAGGGTTCCGGATCGAGCCTGGTGAGATCGAGACGGTGCTACGAGGGCACGCGGAAGTCGACGACGTTGTCGTCGTGGCACAGGAACAGCTGTCAGGCGTCAAGCGGCTGGTGGCCTACGTCGCCGCGTCGAACGTCGATGAGGCGTTGCCGGCCGAGCTGCGGGTCATGACTGCCGAACGCTTGCCGGACTACATGGTTCCGGCGGTGTTCGTGGTGCTGGACCGATTGCCGTTGAGTCCGAACGGCAAGTTGGATCGTCTGGCGTTGCCTGAGCCGTCCGGTACGGCGCCGGGGGTGGGACATGTGGAGCCGCGGACCGGCACTGAACGGGTTCTGGCCGGGATCTGGGCGGACGTTCTGGGTGTGCGGCGAGTCGGTGTCGAGGACGACTTCTTCGAACTCGGCGGTGACTCGATCCTCGGCGCCCGAGTGCTGGCGCGAGTGCGCGGGGCGTTCGGGATCGGACTTTCCGCGCGTGCCGTGTTCGACGCCAGTACCGTCGCGGAGCTCGCCGAGTTGCTGCCGGTGCGGGCGGAGTCCGCGCACGCGGCGGAGATCACTCCTGCACGGAGGGATCAGGCGTTGCCGCTTTCCTCCGCGCAGCAACGGTTGTGGTTCCTCGATGATCTGACCAGGGGAGGGACGGAGTACAACACCGGTGTCGGGCTGCGCCTGTCCGGAACAGTGGATGTCGAGGCGCTGCGGAGCGCGTTGACCGCTCTGAGCGCCCGGCACGAAGCGCTGCGAACGACAGTCCACACCGTGGACGGCCGTGGAGTCCAGGTCGTGGCCGCGGAAGCGGACCTCCCGCTGCGCGAGGTCACCCTGTCCACCGCGGAGGAGCTGGATCAGGTTCTGGCCGAGGAGCTGACCCTGCCATTCGACCTCCGGCAGGGCCCGCTGACCCGCGCGGTGTTGGTGCGGATCGCCGACGACGACCACGTGCTGATGCTCGGCCAGCATCACATCGTCACCGATGGCTGGTCGGTCGGCCTGCTGGTGGATGAGCTCGGCAAGCTCTACGCGGGCACGGCGGACCTGTGCGAACTGCCGATCCAGTACCCGGATTTCGCGGTGTGGCAGCGCTTGCAGCTGTCCACCCCCGCCGCGGCCGGGCAACTGGGCTACTGGAAGCGGAAGCTGGCCGGTATCCAGGCGCTCGAACTGCCCACCGACCGGCCACGTCCGCGGCTGCGGACGAGTTCCGGTGCGATTCACCGTGCGTCCTTGCCGTCGGAGCTGGTCGAAGGACTGACGGCGATGGGACGTGAACACGGAGCCACTGTGTTCATGACCCTCACCGCGGCCGTGCAGGTGTTGTTCTCGCGTTACGGCGATCAGCGGGACATCTCGATCGGAACCGTGGTCGCCGGACGAGACAGAGCCGAGCTGGAGAACCTCGCCGGCTTCTTCGTCAACACCCTCGTCCTGCGGTCGTGGGTCGAGCCTGCCCGGCCGTTCACCGAGTTCCTTCGCGAGGTCCGCGAGACCGTGCTGGAAGCGTTCGCCAACGGCGAGGTCCCCTTCGACAGCGTCGTCGAGGAGCTGCGACCCGAACGCGACCCCAGCCGGACGCCGCTCGTGCAGGCCTTGGTCGTGCTGCAGAACGCGATGATCCGGCCGCACGAGGCCGGTGGACTGCGGATCACCGAGCAGGACCTGCCGCGACCATCGGCCAGGTTCGACCTCGTGGTCGAGTTCTGGCCGCGCGGCGGCGAAGCCGGGCCCCAGGAGATGGATGTCGCGATCGAGTACAACACCGACCTGTTCGACGCGCACACCGTGGAGCGGATGACCGATCACCTCCTGGTTCTGCTGAAGGGAATCCTCACCGAACCGGGCCGGCCGCTGGCGCAGCTGCCCCTGCTGACCGACGCCGAACAGCACCAGGTGGTCGTGACGTGGAACGACACCACGCAGGACGTCCCCACGACGACGTTGCCGGCGCTGTTCGAGGCGCAGGTGGCCCGGACACCAGAGGCCACGGCCCTGGTCTGCGACGACGTCCGTCTGTCCTACGTGGAGCTGAACCAGCGCGCCAACCGGTTGGCGCATCTGCTGATCAGCCGAGGCGTGGGGCCCGAACGATTCGTGGTGCTGGCGATGCCGCGGTCGGCAGACCTCGTCGTGGCGGCCATGGCCGTGCTGAAGGCCGGCGCCGCGTACCTGCCGATCGACCCCGGCTACCCGGCGGAGCGGATCGCCCTGATCCTCGACGACGCCCGGCCCGAGTTGGTGCTGGCGACGACTGGCGTCACCGACCAGATCCCCGCCCACGAAGACGTGGTTCAGCTGGTCCTCGACGATCCCGTTGTTGTCGAGGCGCTCGCCGGGAGCCCGGCCGGAGATCCGGCGGGCGGCCTGCTCGCGGCCAATCCGGCTTACGTGATCTACACCTCCGGTTCGACCGGCAGGCCCAAGGGGGTCGTGGTCACGCACCGGAGCATGGTCGACCTGGTGGCGTGGGCGGCGGCAGAGTTCGGCGCGACCGGCCTGTCCAGCGTCGTGGCATCGACCTCGCTGACTTTCGACGTGTCCGTGTTCGAGATCTTCGGTCCACTGGCCGTCGGCGGGACCGTCCAGATCGTGCGCGACCTGCTGGCGCTCGGCGAGGGCGTGGTGACCGAGCCGGTCAGTCTGATCGGCGGCGTTCCCTCGGCGTTCGCCCAGCTGCTCGCTCAGGACGGACTACCCGTCAGCGCGGGTGCTGTCGTCCTCGCGGGTGAGGCGCTGCCGGCGAAAATGGTCCGGGACATCCGTACCGCACTGCCCAGCAGCCGGATCGCCAACATCTACGGCCCGACCGAGGCGACGGTGTACGCGGCGGCCTGGTACTCCGACGGTGGCGATCAGCAGCAGGCGCCGCCGATCGGCCGTCCCATCGCCAACACCACCGCCTACGTGCTCGACCCGTCGCTTCGACCCACCCCGATCGGCGTACCCGGCGAACTCCACCTGGGCGGCCGCGGCCTGGCCCGCGGATACCTCAACCGGCCGGGCCTGACCGCCGACCGCTTCATCGCCGACCCGTTCGGTGAGCCGGGTGCCCGGATGTACCGCACCGGAGACGTGGTGCGGTGGAACCGCGCCGGTGAGCTGGAGTACCTCGGCCGGGCCGACCACCAGGTGAAGATCCGCGGATTCCGGATCGAACTCGGCGAGGTCGAGGCCGCTCTGCGTCAGCACGAGGACATCGCGGAAGTGGTCGTGGTCGTGCGGCAGGAGGAGTCCGGGCACAAACGGCTCGTGGCCTATGTCGTCGCAGCGGCCATCGACGTCGCCGAGCTGCGCGACTTCCTCTGCCGGACGCTGCCGGACCACATGGTTCCGTCGGCGTTCGTCGCCCTCGACGGATTTCCGCTCAACTCCAGCGGGAAGCTGGACCGCGCGGCCCTACCGGCACCGGACTTCGGCGCGGGCCGGACCGGTTACGCGGGCCCCAGGACCCAAGTCGAGCGCACGCTCGTCCAGATCTGGGCCGACGTGCTCGGGCTGGAGCGGGTCGGCGTCCAGGACAACTTCTTCGGCCTGGGTGGTGACTCGATCCTGAGCATCCAGGTCGTGTCCCTGGCACGGCGAGCGGGCTTGATGATGATGTCGAGAGACCTGTTCCTCCATCAGACCGTCGCGTCCCTCGCTCCGCACGTGACAACGGCGCGGGCCGGAGTGATCGATCAGGGTGCGGTGGCGGGACCGGTGCCCTTGACGCCGATTCAGCACTGGCTGTTCGACGCCCGCACGACCGGATCGGAGCACTTCGGCCAATCGCTCGCGGTGGAACTGGCCGGAGATGTCGACCACGGGGCACTCCGGGGTGCGCTGAACGCGGTGATCGCTCACCACGACGCCCTGCGCATGCGGTTCGAGGTCGCGGATGGCCGGTGGTCGCAGCACAACGCTCCCGCCGAGGCCGCGGACGTTCTCGAAGTGCGGAACGCGTGCGATGTGGACGGCGACGGGCGAGTGACCTTCGACCTCGGTCGAGGGCCGCTGCTCAAGGCGGTGCTGGTGGTCGGTGGCGAGCGGCCGGTGCTGTCGTTGGCCGTGCATCACCTGGTGGTGGACGGTGTGTCGTGGCGGATCCTGCTGGAGGACATCGACGCCGCGTACCGGAACGCGGCCCTGCGCCCGAAGACCACGTCGTTCCAGGACTGGTCGCTCAAACTCACCGAGCACGCGCTCGACGGCGGGTTCGACGACGAACTGACGTACTGGGACGCGACCACGTCGACAGACGAAACCGGCCCCGCCGACATCGAGCGGGGCGGTGTCGCCTCGACGCGGTCAGTCTCAGCGGTGCTGACCGCCGCGGAGACGAAAGCGTTGCTGCAGGACGTTCCGCGGGTGTATCGGACGCAGGTCAACGATGTGCTGCTGGCGGCGTTGGGCCGGGTGCTGGGGAGCTGGACCGGTCGCGACCGGGTCGTGGTGGACCTGGAAGGTCACGGTCGTGAGGAAGTCCTTGCCGATGTGGACACATCTCGCACGGTGGGGTGGTTCACGACCATGTTCCCAGTGGTGCTGGAGGCGACTTCCGGCGAGTGGGGCACAGCGCTGAAGTCGGTCAAGGAGCAGCTGCGTTCGGTACCACAGCGCGGATTCGGGTACGGAGCCCTGCGCCATCTCGCGCACAAGCTGCCGCACACACCCGCGTCACCCGTGCGGTTCAACTACCTCGGCCAGGCCGACTGGGTGACCGGCGACAGTGCGCTGTACCGCGGTCTGCACAGCGGGCTCGAGTTGAGTGACGATCCGGCGGCCCGTCGTACCCATGCGCTCGACATCGTAGGCATGGTCGAGGAAGGGACGCTGAAGTTCACCTGGTTCTACTCGGTGACCGTGCACGACGAGGACACTGTCCGCGCAGTGGCCGAGGAGTTGGTCTCGGCGTTGCGGGAGATCATCGCGCACTGCGCTCTGGCTGAGTCAGGAGGCCGCACCCCGTCGGACTTCCCGCTGGCGCGACTGGATCAGGCGGGCGTGGATCTCCTCGCCGGTGACGGACGCACCGTCGAGGACATCTACCCGCTCACTCCGGCCCAGCGGGGAATGGTGTTCCACGGTGTCTCGCAAGGTGATCAGAGCGTCTACTTCCAGCAGCTCACGTTCGTGCTCGACGGCGTTCCCGACCCGCGGACGCTGGCACTGTCCTTCCAGCACGCGGTCGATCAGAATCCGGTGTGCCGCAGCAGTGTCCTCTGGGACGACGTCGACGAGCCACTGCAACTGGTCATGCGCGAAGCCGCGATTCCGGTGTCCTTCCTGGACTGGAGCGAGTTGTCCGCGGTCGACCGAACACGGCAGCTCGCCGAGTTCCTGGTCGCGGACCAGGTGCGGGGACTGGACCTGGGAACCGCCCCGTTGATGCGGCTCGCGCTGGCGCGGCTGTCAACCGGCGAGGTCCAGGTGGTGTGGACCTTCCACCACGTGCTGCTGGACGGGTGGAGCATCTTCAGCGTTCTCTCGGATGTGTTCGCCGCCCACGCCGCGCTCGCCGGAGGCCGGCGTCCCGAGCCGGTGAGCCGCCGGCCGTTCCACGACTACCTGCGGTGGTTGTCCGAACAGGATCAGGACGCGAGTGACGCGTACTGGCGGGAAGTCGTCGGGGATCTCGATTCGCCGACGCCGTTGCCCTACGACCGGCCACCGCTGGACGCCCACCACGCCGAGTCGTCGGACACCGTGGACGCGACCCTCTCCCCGGAGCAGACGGACCGGTTGCGTGCGATGACCCAGCAGGCCGGTCTGACGTTGAGCACGGTCGTCCAAGGTGCTTGGGCGTTGGTGTTGTCCGCGTGCAGCGGTCAACGGGACGTGGTGTTCGGGACGACCGTGTCAGGTCGCCCGGCCGAACTGGCCGGGGTGGAGTCGATGATCGGCATGTTCATCAACACCATCCCGACCAGAGTGGGCATTCGCTGGCAGCAGAGCCTGCTGGAGTGGTTGCGGGAGCTGCAGGCCGGCCAGGCCGAGGCCCAGCGGTTCGGCTACGTCTCGCTGGCGCGGCTGCAGAAGAGCGGCACCGCTCTGTTCGACAGCATCGTGGTGGTCGAGAACTATCCGATCGACGTCGAAGCCGCCGCCTCACGTGGCTTGGGGTTGCGCGAGCTGTCGGCGGTGGAAACGACGAACTACCCGCTGAGCGTCATGGTGACTCCCGGACGGCAGTTGTCGGTCGAGCTCGGCTACGACCCGGCCCTGTTCGACGCGGCCACGATCAACCGGCTGACTCAGCGCCTCGCACTCGTGCTGGGCGGCATCGCCGATGACGTGGAACGACGGGTGTCCCAGCTCCTCGTCACGACAGCTGCCGAACGCCATCAGGTCGTCGTCGAGTGGAACAGCACCGACAACGAGCTCCCGCGGGCCACGGTGTCGAGTTTGTTCACCGATCAGGCAAGTCGCACCCCGCAGGCCGTGGCCCTGACTTCGGACGCCGGATCGCTGAGCTACGCCGAACTGGACTCGCGGGCGAACCAGCTCGCGAATCGCCTGATCGGCTTGGGTGTGCGACCGGAGGACCTCGTCGGTGTGCTGATGGAGCGCTCGATCGACGTCGTGGTCGCGGAACTCGCGGTGGTCAAAGCCGGTGGGGCTTACGTACCGGTCGATGTGCGGGCGCCCGCTGACCGGATGCGCGCCATGCTGGTCGGCGTCTCGGTGCTGCTGGTCGATCAGCGTTGGGTGCCGACCGCCCGCGATGTCTGCAGTGGACATCTCATTGCCGTGGACGGCGATCTCTCGTTGGCGCGGGAGTCGACTGCCCAGCCTGCCGCGGTCATCGATCCGGAGAACCTCGCATACGTGATGTACACGTCGGGTTCGACGGGCACTCCGAAGGGGGTGATGGCCCGCCAGTGCGACGTCGCCTCGTTCGCCATGGACCGCCGGTTCCGCGGCGGTGGACACGAGTGCGTACTCCTGCACTCACCGCTGGCCTTCGACGCCTCGACGTACGAGTTGTGGGTGCCCCTGCTCAACGGGGGACGGGTCGTGCTGGCACCGCCGGGTGATGTGGACGCGGACGTGCTGCGCCGGATGATCGACCAGCACGGGGTGACCGCGGTGTTCCTCACCTCCGGGCTGTTCCGGATGGTGGCCCAGGACGCACCCGACTGCCTCGCCGGCGCGCAGGAGGTCTGGACCGGCGGAGAGGTCGTTCCGGCCGCGGCGTTGCGTCGCGTGTCGGCCGCCTGCCCAGGGCTCGTGGTCGTTGACGTCTACGGGCCGACCGAGACGACCACGTACGCCACCCAGCGGAGCATGGTCGGCGTGGACGCGGTACCCGACGTGGTGCCGATCGGTCGCCCGCTGGACAACGTGCGAGTGCACGTGTTGGACAGCGCGTTGCGGCCGGTGCCGATCGGTGCGCCGGGCGAGCTGCACATCGCCGGTGCCGGGTTGGCGCGCGGGTATCTGGACCAGCCCGGACTGACCGCGGACCGGTTCGTGGCGGTGCCGGACCTCGGCGCTGCCGGCGAACGGATGTACCGCACGGGTGACGTGGTCCGGTGGACCGCTGGTGGTGAACTGGAGTTCGTCGGCCGGGCGGACGACCAGGTGAAGATCCGCGGGTTCCGGATCGAGCTCGGCGAGATCGAAGCCGCGCTGCTGGACCACGCCGACGTGGCCGAGGCCGTCATCGTCGCGCCTGGCGACAGCGCCGGTCGCAAGAGGCTCGTCGCCTACGTCGTGGGTTCGCCGGGGCGAATCCCCGACACCGCGGAGTTGCGCACGTTCCTGGCGCGAACTCTGCCGGACTACATGGTGCCCTCGGTGTTCGTACCGCTGGACCGGTTGCCGCTCAACGTCAACGGCAAGGTCGATCGCCGTGCGCTGCCCGAGGTCGACTGGGCCGGGCTGACGACGTCCGGCCATGTGGCACCACGTGATGCCGCGGAGCTGGAGCTCGCCAGGATCTTCGCCGAGGTCCTCCGCGTGTCGCAGGTGGGTGTCGAGGACAACTTCTTCGAGCTGGGCGGCGATTCGATTCTCAGCATTCAAGTCGCTTCCCGCGCGCGCCAGGCCGGTCTCACGATTCTGCCCCGGGATCTGTTCCGGCACCCCACCGTGGCCTCGTTGGCCGCCGGCGGTGCCGGCGCCGTGCTGACGGCTGTCGACCAGGGGCCGGTGACCGGCGACCTGCCGTTGACGCCGATCCAGAGTTGGTTCTTCGAGACCCAGACCGTGCATCCGGAGCACTTCAACCAGTCGATCCTCGCCGAACTGGACCTGGACACCGACCGCGCCGCGCTCGCCGATGCGCTGGCCGCGGTGATCGCTCACCACGACGCGTTGCGGATGCGGTTCGACGACGTCGACGGTCAGTGGACGCAGCACAACGCTCCGATTGAACCGGTCGACGTTCTCCAGGTGCACACCCTGCCCGATGCTGACGTGCAGCCGGTGATCGACGCGATGCACGCGAGTTTCGACCTGCGCCGTGGGCCGCTGCTCAAGGCGGCGTTGTTCGACCGCGGCGAGACTCGGCGGCCGTTGCTGTTCATAGCGGTGCACCACCTCGTGGTGGACGGCGTGTCATGGCGGATCCTGCTGGAGGACATCGACACCGCCTACCGGAACCTTCCCCTGCAGCCGAAGACGACGTCGTTCCGGGACTGGTCCGTGCGGCTGACCGACCACGCGCACAACGGCGGGTTCTCGGACGAGCTGGCGCACTGGGCGACCGTGACCACCGATCACGAGCCGGCGTTGCCAGCCGATGATCACGGTGCCAACACGATCGGGTCGATGCGGGAGGTGGTGGTGCGCCTGGGAGTCGAGGAGACCAAGGCGTTGCTGCAGGACGTTCCCGCGGTGTATCGCACGCAGGTCAACGATGTTCTGCTGAGTGCACTCACCCGGACGCTGTCCCGGTGGTCGGGCCGTGACCAGGTGCTCGTCGACCTCGAGGGACACGGTCGTGAGGAGTTGTTCTCCGACGTCGACCTGTCCCGGACCGTCGGGTGGTTCACCAGCATGTTCCCGGTGGTGCTGGACGCCGGCGCGGGTGACTGGGGTTCGGTGCTGAAGGCGGTCAAAGAACAGCTGCGTTCCGTGCCCAGACGTGGCGTTGGCCACGGTGCCCTCCGTCATCTCGCCGGCACCACTCTGTCGGTTTCCGAAGCATCACCACAGGTCAGCTTCAACTACCTCGGCCAGTTCGACTGGTCCACCGGTGGCCTCTTCCACGAAGTCCGTGGCGGTGTGGGCGGTGCTGCGAGTCCGCGGGCACCCAGGCCGCACTTGCTCGACGTGGTCGGCCGAGTTGAGCGCGGGGCACTGGAACTCACTTGGTACTACTCGCCGAACGTGCACCGCGAGCCGACCGTTCAGTCGTTGGCGCAGCACGTGGTCCACGCACTCCGTGAGATCATCGCGCATTGCGCCGAGCCGGGGGCAGGTGGCCGCACCCCGTCGGACTTCCCGTTGGCGGGCCTCGATCAGGCTGCTGTGGACGTTCTGGCCGGCGACGGGAGCCGCGTCGAGGACGTCTATCCGCTGACGTCGATGCAGGCCGGGATGCTGTTCCACAGCCTGGTGGACACGAGCTCGGGTGCCTACCTCAACCAGGTGCGCCTTCGCCTGTCCGGTGTTCGTGACCCGGCGGCGATGGGAACCGCATGGCAACGGGTCCTGGACCGCACTCCGATGCTGCGCAGCAGTGTGGTGTGGGACGGTCTCGCCGAGCCCTTGCAGGTCGTGGCGCGCGATGTGGTGTTGCCGGTCCACTACGACGACTGGACGGTATCGGATTCCGCCTCCGCGGGGGAAAGTACGTCGGCGGAGTGGACAGCGCAGCGGCAGGACGACGAACTGGTGCGCGTTCTCGCCGATGGCAGGGCCGAGGGGCTGGATCTCGCCGAACCACCGCTGATGCGGCTCGCTGTGATCACGACATCGCCCGACCAGGTCTTGCTGGTGTGGACCTTCCACCACGTGCTGCTCGACGGGTGGAGCGCGGCCCAGGTGTTCCAGGAGGTGTGCGAGCAGTACGCGTCGATCGTCGAGGAGCGTGTGCCGGACCTGCCTGCCAGAAGGCCGTTCCGCGACTACATCGAGTGGCTGTCCGAACGCGACCTCGGTGAGGCCGAGGAGTACTGGCGAGCCTTGCTCGGCGATGTCGAGTCCACCACCCTGTTGCCCTACGACCGGAAACCTGGCGAGGCGCATCGGAGGCTGTCCTCCAAGACCGTCCGCATCACGCTTTCCGCTGAGGAATCCGCGCGTGTCCGGACAGCGGCGCAACGGAACGGCTTGACGCTGAGCACAGTCGTTCAGGGCGCGTGGGCCGTGTTGTTGTCGGCGTACAGCGGACAGCAGGACGTGGTGTTCGGCACGACTGTGTCGGGCCGCCCGGCCGAACTGCCCGGCGTGGAACCCATGGTCGGCTTGTTCATCAACACGGTGCCGACACGAGTGGGTGTCCAAGGTGCCAGGCGGCTGGTCTCGTGGCTGCGTGATCTGCAGGCGACTCAGGCGGAGTCGCGGCGTTTCGAGTACGTCTCCCTGGCTCAGCTGCAGAACTGGTGCGGTACGAACCTCTTCGACAGCATCGTGGTGTTCGAGAACTACCCGTTCAACCCCGGCGCCACGGCCAGGCACGGAATCAGCCTGGTCGAGTCGCAGGACGTGGAGCCCACCAACTACCCGCTCACGGTCGTGGTGAGCCCCGACACCGAACTGTCCATCCGGCTCGACTACGACCCGACGTTGTTCCAAGCCACCACGATCGAGCGGATGGCGGCCAACCTCGAAGCTCTGCTGTCGAGCATCTCCAGGGACTTCGGCCGGACCCTGCGCGAGTTGCACGCGGTGTCCCCGGCCGAGCGCATCCACGTCTTGCTGAAGTGGAACGAGAACGTCCGCGGGGTCGAGCACGCGACAGTTCCCGAGAAGTTCGCCGCTCAGGTGTCGCGTGCGCCGGAAGCGGTGGCGCTCGTGACGGACGGCTCGTCCTTGACGTACGCGGAGTTGGACGCGTGGTCGAACCGGTTGGCACATCGCCTTGACCGGCTGGGAGTTGACCGGGAACAGCGCGTCGGTCTGCTGATGGCCCGATCTGCCGACTTCGTCGTCGCCGAGCTGGCGGTGCTCAAGGCCGGTGGGGCGTACGTACCGGTGGATCTGCGCGCTCCGGTGGATCGGATGCGGGCGATCCTGACGGAGGCCGGTGCATCGGTGCTGATCACCGATCAGACCTGGCACGAGACAGCTTCATCGGTGCACAACGGATCTGTTGTGCTGGCGACCGACGTCGACGCGGAGTCGAGTGACTCGCCTGAGGTGCGGATCGATCCGGACGGTCTTGCGTACGTGATGTACACGTCGGGCTCTTCGGGAGTGCCGAAGGGTGTGGCGGTGTGCCATCGCGATGTCGTCGCACTGGCCGCGGACAGGCGGTTCGCAGGTGGCGCCCACGACCGCGTGCTGCTGCATTCCGCGTCGGCATTCGACGCGTCGACGTACGAGGTGTGGGTTCCGCTGCTGACCGGAGGCCGGGTCGTGGTGGCGTCGGCGGGTGACGTGGATCCCGATGTGTTGCGTGTGCTGGTCTCCCACCACGGTGTGACGGCGTTGTGGCTGACGGCGGGGTTGTTCACCGTGCTGGCACAGGATGATCCGTCATGTCTGGCGGGGGTGTCCGAGGTGTGGACCGGTGGGGATGTCGTGCCCGCCGGCGCGGTGCGCCGGGTGCTGGAGGCATGTCCGGGGTTGGCTGTCGTCGACGGCTACGGTCCGACGGAGACGACGACGTTCGCGACCGCTTACCGGTCGCCGAGCCTGGTGCCGGACATCGTGCCCATCGGAAGTCCTATGGACGGCAAACAAGTCTACGTTCTGGACGGCGGCTCCGGGCCGGTTCCCATCGGTGCCCCAGGGGAGTTGTTCATCGCGGGAGCCGGAGTCGCTCGGGGATACCTCGGCCGTCCCGGTTTGACCGCGGAGTCCTTCATCGCTGATCCGTTCGGCACTCCCGGCGGCCGGATGTACCGGACGGGGGATGTCGCACGCTGGACGGGCGACGGCGTGGTGGAGTTCGTCGGCCGCGCCGATGATCAGGTCAAGGTGCGCGGTTTCCGGATCGAGCTGGGTGAGATCGAGGCGGCGCTGATCGGTCATGACGGTGTCGGTGAAGCCGTGGTCGTCGCTCGCCAGGACCGCAGCGGTGTCAAACGACTCGTGGCATATGTCGTGCCGGACAGCGGAGGCGGTGTCGACGTCGAAGAGCTGCGGCGGCACGCGGCTGTGCTGCTGCCCGACTACATGGTCCCCTCCGCGGTGCTGGTGCTGGATGAACTACCGCTGACCCGCAACGGAAAGCTCGACCGGGACGCACTGGCCGCCAAGGACTTCCACAGCTCACTCGCCGACCACGTGGCACCGCGCACCGCCGCGGAGACCGAACTGGTGCGGATCTGGGCCGAGGTCCTGGGCGTGCAGCAGGTCGGTGTCGAGGACGACTTCTTCGAGCTGGGCGGCGATTCGATCCTGAGCATCCAGGTCGTGTCCAGAGCTCGGAAGTCCGGATTCGGGATGACGCCGAGAGATCTGTTCCGCTATCCCACTGTCGCAGGGCTCGCGGCCAGTGTCAGTGAGGTCGTCGCCGAGCGGGTCGACCAGGGTGCGGTGACCGGCGATGTGCCGCTGACCCCGATTCAGCACTGGTACTTCCAGACCAACCCGGATCACGCCGAGCACTTCGACCAGTCGGTGCTGATCGAACTGGGTGGCGGAGCGGACGAGGAGGCTCTCCGCGGTGCGTTGGCGGCGGTGGTCAGCCACCACGACGCGCTGCGGATGTGCTTCGACGTGGTCGACGGCCGCTGGACACAACACAACGCTCCGGTCGAACCGGTTGATCTGTTGCAGGTCTGCGACTTGCCCGATGCAGAGGGTGAATCGGCGATGCGGGACATCTCCGCGAATGTGCACGCAGGCTTCGACCTCGCCGGCGGGCCGTTGCTGAAGGCGGTGTTGTTCCGGTTCCCCGGTGACCGGCGGCCGGTGTTGTTGCTGGCCGTGCATCACCTGGTGGTGGACGGTGTGTCGTGGCGGATCTTGCTCGAGGACGTCAACGCCACCTATCAGCAGTTGGTCGCCGGTGAGCCGGTCAACATCGAGCAGAAGACGACCGCGTTCCGCGACTGGGCGTTGCGGCTCACCGAGTTCGCGCTCGGCGGCGGGTTCGATGACGAACTGACGCACTGGGCCGAGGTGCGAGGCGATCCCGGTCTCCCGGTGGACCGCGGTGGGGACAACACCGCCGCTTCGGTCCGGTCGGTGTCGGTGGGTCTGGGCGTCGCGGAGACCGAGTCGTTGTTGCGAGATGTTCCCGGGGTGTACCGGACACAGGTCAACGACGTGCTGCTGGCGGCGTTGGGCCGGGTGCTGGGCCGGTGGACCGGTCGCGACCGGGTCGTGGTGGATCTTGAAGGGCACGGTCGTGAGGAGGTCCTCGCCGGCGTGGACGTGTCTCGCACGGTGGGGTGGTTCACGAGCATGTTCCCGGTGGTCCTGGATGGCGGCGCGGGTGAATGGGGCTCGACGCTGAAGTCGGTGAAGGAAGGGCTGCGTGCGGTGCCACGTCGCGGCTCGGGCTACGGAGCCCTGCGCTACCTCGCGGGCCGTGAGGTGACGTCCACGCCGCCGGTCAGCTTCAACTACCTGGGCCAGTTCGACTGGACGAACCTCGGTGAAGGCCTGTTCCACGAGGTGCTCGGTGGCCTTCAGTCCGACATCAGCGCCGACGCCGCTCGCGGACACCTGCTCGACGTCGTGGGAAGTGTCGAGGACAAGCGACTGGAGTTCACCTGGTTGTACTCGAGCGACGTGCACGAGGAGAGCACGATCCGGGTCCTGGCGGAGAAGCTGGTGGCGGCACTGCGCGAGATCATCGCGCACTGCGCCGAACCGGGCGCGGGTGGTCGTACTCCGTCCGATTTCCCGCTGGCCGGACTCGACCAGGCAGGGGTGGATCGGCTCGTGGGAGACGGACGTTCGGTCGAGGACGTCTACCCCATGACACCGATGCAGGCCGGCATGGTGTTCCACGGGGTGTCGCAGGAAGGGCAGGGCCTCTACTTCGAGCAGGCGACGTTCGTGCTCGACGGCGTGCCCGATCCGGACGTGCTGGCCCGTGCTTTCCAGCACGTCGTCGACAGCACACCGGTTCTGCGCAGCGGCATGGTCTGGGAGGGTGTCGACGAGCCGCTGCAGCTGGTCCACGCCGAGGCTGAGGTCCCGGTGACCTTCCTCGACTGGGACTCCTCGACCGAGCAGGACCGTGAGCGCAGGCTGGCAGAGCTTCTGGCGGCCGACCGGTCCGAAGGGCTGGATCTGCGAGCCGTTCCGTTGATGCGGCTCGTTCTGGCGAGGCTGTCGGCCACCGAGGTCCAAGTCGTGTGGACCTTCCACCACGTCCTGCTGGACGGTTGGAGCGTCTTCCGCGTGCTGTCGGACGTGTTCGACGCGCACGCCGCTCTGGCCGGTGGACGGCCACCGACGCCCTCGAGCCGCCGTCCGTTCCGGGACTATCTCCGGTGGCTGGTGGAACAGGACCATGCTGCCGCGGAAACCCACTGGCGTCAGCTGCTCGCGAGCTACGAGGCGTCGGCGACGCTGCCGTACGACCGGACGCCGGTTCAGGCGTACGCCACCCGCTCGTCGGAGTGGCTCCCGTTCGAGTTGGGCGCCGGCCAGACGAGTCGCCTGCGCGACATGGCCCAGCGCAACGGATTGACCGTGAACACGGTGGTGCAAGGTGCCTGGGCTCTGCTGCTGTCCAGGTACAGCGGGCATCGCGATGTCTGCTTCGGCGCCACGGTGTCCGGCCGTCCCGCCGATCTGCCCGGCGTGGATGACATCACCGGCATATTCATCAACACACTGCCCGTCCGGGTAGCCGTCGATGATGCGTCCGGCCTGGTCGACTGGCTGCGGTCGCTGCAGGCTTCGCAGGCGGAGTCCCGGCGCTTCGACTTCGTGTCGCTGGGCAAGGTGCAGGGGTGGAGCGGGCTGCCGGGTGGGACGAACCTGTTCGACAGCATTCTGGTGTTCGAGAACTATCCGATCAACGACGAAGCAGCCGCTGTGCGCGGGTTGCGGCTGCGCGCGTTGTCGGCGGTGGAGACGACGAACTACCCGTTGAGCGTGGTGGTGTCTCCTGGTGAGCGGTTGTCGGTCGAGTTCGGCTACGACCCCCACCTGTTCGACGCCACGAGCATCGAGCGGATCGCCGGGCACTTGACCCGTGTGCTCGGACTGGTCGCCGACGATCCCACCGTTGTCCTGGGGCAGATCGACGTTCTGGCCGAGCGCGAGCGTGATCAGATCCTGGTGGAGTGGAACGACACCGCGCGGGACGTGCCGGGGCTGACGTTGGCGGAGCTGTTCGAGTGCCAGGTGGCGCGGACGCCCGAGGCGACAGCCGTGGTGTTCGAGGGCGGGTCGTTGAGTTACGCCGAGTTGGATGCGCGGGCGGATCGGCTGGCGCGTGCGTTGATCGATCGCGGTGTCGGGCCTGAGGGGATCGTGGCACTGGTTTTGCCGCGGTCAGCGGACATCGTGGTGGCGCAGCTGGCTGTGGCGAAGGCAGGCGGTGCGTATCTGCCGGTTGATCCTGCCTATCCGCCGGAGCGGATCGCGTTCATGTTGGCGGACGCACGTCCGGTGTTGGTGGTGACCACCGCTGATCTCGCCGCGATGCTGCCTGGCGACGTCCAGGTGACGGTGCTCGACCAGTCCGTTGTGGATGGACCGGTCGAGGTGGATCGGCTGCCGCCCGTGTCGTTGGCCAGTTCCGCGTACGTGATCTACACGTCCGGGTCGACGGGGACGCCGAAGGGCGTCGTGGTGTCCCATGCCGGGCTTGCGAGTTTCTCGGCGGCGGAGGTTGAGCACTACCAGGTGGGCGCTGGTGATCGAGTGCTGCAGTTCTCGTCGCCGAGCTTCGACGCGTCGGTGCTGGAGCTGTGCATGTCCTTGCCGGTCGGTGCGGCGTTGGTGGTGCCACCGCCAGGTCCGTTGCTGGGTGAGGCATTGGCGGACTTCGTCGTGTCGCAGGGCATCACACATGCGCTGATTCCGCCGGTGGCGTTGTCGACTGTGCCGGACGGCTCGGAGTTGCCAGGGCTGCGGATGCTCACAGTGGGTGGAGACGCGTGTCCGGCCGAGTTGGTGACGCGGTGGGCGGCTGGCCGGCGAATGATCAACTCGTACGGCCCGACGGAGTCCACGGTGGTGTCGACGTGGAGTGGCCCGTTGTCGCCGGGCGGTGTGCCCGCGATCGGTGGGCCGATCTGGAACACCAGGGTCTACGTCCTGGACGGTGCGGTGCGTCCGGTTCCAGTGGGCGTGGTGGGTGAGCTGTACGTGTCCGGCGCGGGGCTGGCACGGGGATATCTGAACCGCGCGGGCTTGACGGCGGAACGTTTTGTGGCGTGCCCGTTCGGGCCTGCCGGGTCCCGGATGTACCGGACGGGGGACCTCGCGCGGTGGAACTCGTCGGGCGAGTTGACGTTCGCCGGGCGAGTGGATCATCAGGTGAAGATTCGGGGGTTCCGGATCGAGCCCGGCGAGATCGAGGCGGTCCTGCGCCGGCACGCCGACGTCGACGATGTCGTCGTGGTCGCGGGTGAAGAGACGCCAGGAACCAAACGGCTGGTTGCCTATGTGGCGACATCGAACGCGAACGAGAACTTCGTCGGGACGCTCCGGGCCGTGGTGGCCGAGTCCCTGCCGGAGTACATGGTCCCGTCGGCGTTCGTGGTGCTGGACAGGTTGCCGTTGAGCCCCAACGGAAAGCTGGACCGGCGGGCGTTGCCTGAACCTTCTGGTGCGGTGCCGGGGGCGGGACATGTCGAGCCGCGAACCGACACCGAACGGATACTGGCCGGAATCTGGGCGGACGCTCTCGGTGTGCAACGGGTCGGGATCCATGACGACTTCTTCGACCTCGGTGGCGAATCGCTGAGCAGCCTCGGCATCGCGGCCAAGGCCAAGGTGGCGTTCGACATCTCGCTGACACCACGCGACGTTCTGGTCGCGCGAACGGTCTCCGCATTGGCTGACGTCGTCGAGGAACACGTCCTGCGTGAACTGGAAAGGCTCGTCGGATAGTCCGGGCACGGAACAGTGGGGAACGGCGATGACCGTATCGAAGCAGAATCGCATTGACGCGTTGCCCGCCGAGGTACGGGAACTGTTGAAGCGCCGGCTGGCGGGAGACGCCGAGCGCACGGACGTCATCCCTCGAGCCGAGCGTGACGGCTCGCTCCCGCTGTCATTCGCCCAGCAGCGCCTCTGGTTCCTCAACGAGTTCCAGCCAGGGGACTCCGAGTACAACAGTGCGGTGGCCCTCCGGCTGGCCGGTGAGCTGGACGTCGCCGCACTGGTGGCCGCGCTGAACGAGCTGGTGGTGCGGCACGAATCCATGCGCACCACGATCGATGACGTCGACGGCAGTGCCGTGCAGATCGTTCATCCAGCGGCCGAGCTCCCGTTGCCGATCATCGATCTGGGACGGGACGAGCTGGACCGGGTGCTGTTCGAGGAGTACTCCGAGGCCTTCGACCTGCGGCAGGGACCGCTGTGGCGAGCCCGGCTCCTTCGCTTCGACGCGAAGGAACACGTGCTGCTGCTCACGGCGCACCACATCGTCACCGACGGTGCGTCGATGGGCATCGTCGTCGACGAGTTGAGCAAGCTGTACGGGGACACCGAGCTGCCGGCGCTTTCGCTGCATCACGTCGACTTCGCGGTGTGGCAGCGCGCCAGGCTGGCCGGTGCCGTGATGGACCAGCACGTCGACTACTGGACCGGGCAACTGGCCGACATCGTCCCGCTGGCGTTGCCGACCGACCGGCCGAGGCCGGCCGTGCGCACTTCCGCGGGTGCGGTGCACGAGTTCGAGGTCCGTGCGGAGATCGCCAGTGGTTTGGCCGTGCTGGCCCGCGCGCACGGCACGACCTTGTTCACCGTCCTGATCGCGGCCTGCCAGGTCCTGTTCGCCAAGTACACCGGTCAGCAGGACGTCGCACTCGGCACGGTGGTCTCCGGCAGGGGCCGGCCGGAGGTGGAGCGGATGGTCGGGTTCTTCGTGAACACCGTCGTCCTGCGCTCCACAGTGGACGGTTCGACCCGGTTCACCGACCTCCTGGATGCGGTGAAGGGCACTGTGCTGGACGCCTTCGCGCACGACGAGGCCCCGTTCGAGAAGCTGGTGGAGGCACTGCGGATCGAGCGCGATCCCAGTCACAACCCTCTGTTCGACGTCATGGTTCTGCTGCACGGGGCCCAGGGCGAGTCCCCTCGGTTCGCCGGTCTCGACGTCAGCCCGGTCGCCCTGACCAAGCGCACGGCCAACTTCGACATCACGGTGGAGTTCCAGGAGTCGGCCGGCGTGCTGTGCGGCTCGATCGACTACAGCACGGATCTGTTCGACGCCACCACGATCGATCGGCTGGCCGGGCACCTGGTGCGGCTGGTCGAGGCCATCGCCTGCGACCCGGAGCAGCCGGTGTCGGGGCTGCCGTTGATGTCCGGTGCCGAGCGGGACCGGGTGCTGGTGGAGTGGAACAACACCGATCGCGAGTACCCGGACGGGACAGTTGCCGGTTTGTTCGCGGACCGGGCTCGGCAGGCGCCCGACACCACTGCCCTGATCGCCGACGGGGTGTCGTTGACCTATGCGGAGTTGAACGCGCGAGCCAATCGGCTGGCGCACCACCTGATTGGGCTCGGTGTCCGGCCAGAGCACCCGGTTGGCCTGCTGATGGACCGCTCGGCCGACCTCGTCGTGGCCGTGCTGGCGATCGTCAAGGCTGGCGGAGCGTACGTACCGCTGGACGTACGAGCACCGGTCGAACGGATGCGGTCGCTCCTGCTGGAGACCGGCGCGTCGGTCCTGCTCACCGACTTCGCCTGGGAGACCACGGCCGAGGAGATCCACTGCGGGCGAGTGGTTCCGGTGGACAGCGCCGACGGGCCGGATACCGATCCCGGCATCGAGATGCACCCCGACAACCTGGTCTACGTCATGTACACCTCGGGCTCGACGGGCACGCCGAAGGGCGTGGCGGTCCGTCACCGCGACGTGGTCGCGCTGGCTGCCGATCGCCGGTTCGACGGCGGCGGGCACGACCGCGTGCTGCTGCATTCGCCATCCGCGTTCGACGCCTCGAGCTACGAGCTGTGGGTGCCGTTGCTCAACGGTGGCAGCGTCGTCGTCGCCCCGCCGGGCGATGTGGACGCGGACGTGCTGCGACTGATGGTCACCGAGCACGGGGTGACCGGCTTGTTCTTGACGTCGGGGTTGTTCCAGGCGGTGGCACAGGACGCACCGGACTGCCTCGCGGGTGCCCGCGAGGTCTGGACCGGCGGCGACGTGGTGTCCGCGTCCGCGGCGCGCAGGATGTTGGCCGCTTGTCCTGGTATCTCGGTCTCGGACGTCTACGGGCCGACCGAAACCACGACGTTCGCGACCTCGCACGAGTTGTCCGACACCGAGCAGGTGCCGGACGCGGTGCCGATCGGGCGTCCGTTGGACAACATGCGGGTCTACGTCCTCGACGACGCGCTGTCACCGGTACCGGTCGGCGTTCCCGGCGAGTTGTTCGTCGCAGGTGCCGGATTGGTACGTGGCTATCTGAACCGGCCGGGGTTGACCGCGGACCGGTTCGCGGCCGATCCCTTCGGGGAGCCGGGTACGCGGATGTACCGGACCGGGGACGTGGTGCGGTGGACGGCTGGCGGCCTGCTGGAGTACCAGGGCCGGGCCGATGATCAGGTGAAGATCCGCGGGTTCCGGATCGAACCGGGCGAGATCGAGAACGCGCTGACGCGGCACCCTGACGTAGCCGAGGCGGTGGTGGTTGCGAGGGAGGACAGTGGGCGCAAGCGCCTGGTGGCCTACGTGACCTCCGCGGGGACGGCAACGGGAGACCTGCGGCCCTGGCTGAAGCGGACCTTGCCCGACTACATGGTGCCGTCGGCGTTCGTGGTGCTCGGCGAGCTGCCGCTGAATCCCAACGGCAAGGTGGATCGCAAGGCGTTGCCCTCTCCCGAACCCGGCCCGGACGCGGGAGCACGGTACGTGGCGCCGCGCAGCGCGGTGGAGACCACGCTGGCTGAGATCTGGGCGGACGTCGTCGGCGCGGAGCGGGTCGGGGTCCAGGACAACTTCTTCGAACTGGGCGGCGATTCGATCCTGAGCATCCAGGTCGTGTCCAGGGCCCGGCGCGCAGGCCTGCGGCTGACCTCCCGGGACCTCTTCCTGTGCCAGACCATCGCCGAGCTCGCCACCAGCGTCGAGACGGTGGCAGAGCAGGCGAGCGACGATCACCGGCCACTCACCGGTCCGGTGCCGCTGACGCCGATCCAGCGCTGGTTCTTCGACGCAGTGCCGGTGGCTCGCGAGCACTTCACGATGTCCATGCTGGTGGAGCTGCCCGCCGGCGTTGACGAGAAGGCGTTGCGCGAGGCCGTTGAGGCAGTGGTGTCGCACCACGACGCGCTACGCATGCGGTTCGCGCCGATCGATGGCGAGTGGCGTGTGGACATCGCGCCATCCGAACCGGCCGAGGTGGTGCGTCGTCGCGATCTGTCCGCACTGGACCCCGAAGCGCAGCAGGAAGCGATCGAGACCGAGGCGCTGACCGCCCAGACCGGTCTGAGCCCGCACACCGGTCCAGTGATCAAGGCTCTGCTGTTCGATCTGGGGTCTCAGCGACGGCCGCGGCTCTTCCTGACCGCGCATCACCTCGTGATCGACGGAGTGTCCTGGCGAATCCTGCTCGACGACCTCGAGACGGCCTACCACCAGAGGACCGCGGGTCACCGGGTGGAGCTGGAGCCGGTCGGCACCTCGTTCGCCCGCTGGGCACAACGCCTGACGGAGCACGTCGAAGCCGGTGCGTTCGACGACGACCTCGCGCGGTGGACGGCGGCATCGAGCTCGGCGTCGGCCGACCTGCCGATCGACCGTTCCGGCGTCAACACCGTCGGATCGACCCGAACCGTCACGGTCAGGCTGGACGAGGAGCACACGGACGCGTTGCTGCACGAGGTTCCCCGTGTGTATCGCACTCAGATCAACGACGTTCTGCTCAGTGCCCTCGGCGTGGTCCTGTCGAGGTGGACGGGGCGGGACAGCGTGCTGGTCGCGATGGAGGGACACGGCCGTGAGGAGATCCTCGACGGTGTCGATCTCTCCCGGACGGTCGGTTGGTTCACGACCATGTTCCCGCTCGCGCTCACGGTGCCCGCTGACAGCCACTGGGGCCAGGTCCTCCAGTCGGTGAAGGAACAGCTGCGTGCCGTGCCGCGGCGAGGACTGAGCTACGGCGCCCTGCGTTACCTGCGCCGGAACGCGCTGAATGACGATCCGTCGCCGCAGATCAGTTTCAACTACCACGGCCAGTGGGACATGGCGCCGACCGCTGACGCGTTGTACACGGCCCGCTGCGCCAACGTCGGCCAGGACCTGGCCCCTGAACAGGCCCGTGCCCACGTGCTGGACATCTCATGTGCGGTGGAGGACGGGGAGCTGGCCATCAGTTGGCTGTACTCCGACCAGTTGCACGACGATGCCACGGTGGCGCGCCTGGCCGGGGAGATGCGCCAGGCACTGCTGGAGGTCGTCGACCACTGCGCCCTGCCGGACGCCGGTGGACGCACGCCGTCCGACTTCCCGCTGGCGCAGCTCGATCAGGCCGCGGTGGACCGCCTGGTGGGCAACGGAAAGGCCGTGGAGGACGTCTGCCCGCTGACGCCGTTGCAGGCGGGGATGGTGTTCCACAGCCTGGTGGACGCGGAATCCGGCGCCTACTTCGACCAGGCGCGTCTGACGTTGGCAGGCGTTTCCGATCCCGAGGCCCTCGGCGTGGCCTGGCAGCGCGTGGTGGATCGCACGCCGGTCTTGAGAAGTTCCGTGGCGTGGGAAGGCGTGGCCGAGCCGCTTCTCCTGGTGCACGGGCGAGTCGTGGTCCCGACTTCGCATCACGACTGGCACGGCCTGTCCGATGTGGACCGCGACAACGAGGTGTCGCGGGTGGCGGCTGAGGACCGTGCCGCCGCGAAGGACCTGACCAAGGCTCCGTTGATGCGGGTGAGCATCGCCGCACTGCCGGCCGGCGAGGTGCTGCTCGTCTGGACCTTCCACCACGTCCTGCTGGACGGCTGGAGCCTGGGGCAGGTCTTCGCAGAGGTGTGCGAGCAGTACGCGGCGATCGTTCAGGACCGGCAGCCGGAACTGCCTGCCCGGCGGCCGTTCCGCGACTACCTGCAGTGGCTGCACCGGCAGGACCGGTCCGCGGCCGAGGAGTACTGGCGAGCACTGCTGTCGGGGTTCGAGTCGGCCACTGTGCTGCCGTTCGATCGGACACCGCTGGAGGCCCACCGAACCGAGTCTTCCGAATCGGTGCACATCGCCCTGTCTGAGGAGGAGTCCGGGCAGCTGCGCCAGATGGGCATGCAGAACGGCTTGACCGTGAACACAGTCGTCCAAGGCGCGTGGGCAGTGCTGCTGTCCCGCTACAGCGGCGAGCGGGACGTCGTTTTCGGCACCACCGTGTCCGGGCGTCCGGCCGAGCTCGCCGGTGTCGAATCGATGATCGGCATGTTCATCAACACGGTGCCGACCCGCGTCCGGGTCGACGACACCCAGCAGTTGGTGCACTGGTTGCGCGACCTGCAGGTGCAGCAGGCCGAGTCCAGGCGGTTCGAGGCGGTGTCACTGGCCGAACTGCGGACCTGGAGCGACCTGGCGGGCGGGAACTCCCTGTTCGACAGCTCGGTCGTCTTCGAGAACTACCCGTTCGACGACACAGCCACCGCGGGCGCAGGTATCCGGGTGACCGACGTGCGGGCGGTGGACACGACGAGCTTCCCGCTCAGCGTGCGTGCTCACCTCGACGAGCGACTCCACGTCGCGCTCTCCTACGATCCGAGGTTGTTCGACGCGGACACCGTCGAACGGATGGCGGCACACCTGGGTGTGTTGCTGACCGGGTTCATCACCGACCCGGCTCGGTCCGTGTCGGAGTCGCCGATGCTGACCGAGTCCGAGCGACACCAGGTGCTGGTGGAGTGGAACGGCTCCGCCTCCGACCTGCCCACCGGCACCTTGCCCGCGCTGTTCGAGGCGCAGGCGGGCAGGACTCCTGAAGCGATCGCGGTCACGTGCGAGGGCGACAGCCTGTCGTACGCGGAGCTCAACGCACGGGCCAACCGCCTGGCTCACCGGTTGATCGAACTGGGCGCGGGTCCTGAACGATTCGTGGCGTTGGTCCTGCCGCGGTCGGCCGAGGTGGTCGTGGCGATCCTCGCGGTGCTCAAGACAGGGGCGGCGTATCTGCCGTTGGATCCGGACCAGCCGCCGGAGCGGATCAGGGCGATGCTCGACGACGTCCAGCCCGTTGTGGTGCTGGAGGACATCGGTGACAACGCGGGCTACCCGGACACCGATCCCCACCCGCCGCTGTCCCCGATGAACCCGGCATACGTGATCTACACGTCGGGATCGACCGGTGTGCCCAAGGGCGTCGTCGTCCCGCACAGCAACGTCACGCGCCTGTTCGAGGCCACCCGCAAATGGTTCTCCTTCGACGAGCACGACGTGTGGACGTTGTTCCACTCCTGCGCGTTCGACTTCTCGGTCTGGGAGATCTGGGGTCCGCTGCTGCACGGCGGGCGTCTGGTCGTCGTGCCCCAGTCCGTCTCCAGATCACCGCGCGAGTTCCTGCAGCTGCTGGTCGACGAGCGGGTGACCGTGCTCAACCAAACCCCGTCGGCCTTCTACGAACTGATGGACGCCCCCGAACTCGAAGCGCTGCGCTACGTGATCTTCGGCGGCGAAGCGCTCGACGTGCGGCGGCTGGGGGAGTGGTACGGCCGGCACGACGACTCCGCCCCGGTGCTGGTGAACATGTACGGGATCACCGAAACCACCGTGCACGTCACCTGTTCGGTGCTCACGAAGGACTCGACCAACACGATCGGTGTCGGCCTGCCTGACCTGAGGGTGTACGTGCTCGACGCCGGCTTGCGCCCGGTTCCGGCCGGAGTGTCCGGCGAGGTGTACGTGGCCGGGGCAGGCCTGGCACGTGGCTACCTCAACCGCCCCGGCCTCACCGCTGAACGGTTCGTCGCCGACCCGTTCGGCGTGGCCGGTACCCGGATGTACCGCACCGGTGACGTCGCTCGGTGGAGCAAGGAAGGTGCGCTGGAGTACGTCGGCCGCGCCGACCGGCAGGTGAAGATCCGCGGTTTCCGCATCGAACTCGGTGAGGTCGAGGCCACCCTGCTCGGGCTGCCCCAGATCGCCGCAGCCGTTGTGATGGTGCGTGAGGACGAGACGGGCCTCAACCGGCTGGTGGCCTACGTCGTGCCGGTCGCGGACGGGGACTTGCCGAGCACAGCGGACTTCCGCGACGCGCTGATGCGCACCCTGCCCGGCTACATGGTGCCGTCGGCTTTCGTCGCGCTCGCGGAGATCCCGTTGACGCGCAACGGGAAACTGGACCGACAGGCACTGCGGGCGCTGGATGCGGGCGCTGTGGCGAGCAACGGGTACCGAGCGCCTCGGACGGATGCCGAGCGGACGGTCACCGCCATCTGGGCCGAGGTTCTGGGCGTCGAGCACGTGGGCGCGGAGGACAACTTCTTCGAGCTCGGCGGCGACTCGATCCTGAGCATCCGGGTCGCGTCCCGGCTGCGCGCGGCCTTCGGTGTCGATGTGTCCCCGCGCGTCCTGTTCTCCTCGCCGACGCCCGCTTCGCTGGCTGCCGATCTGCCCGCGAGCTCCAGCGGCCCGGTCCTGTCCGCCATCCCGGCCGTGCGCCGCGACCAGGACCTTCCGTTGTCCTTCGCGCAGCAGCGGTTGTGGTTCCTCAACGAGTTCGATCCGGACAGCGCCGAGTACGTGACGGTCTTCGCGGTCCGCCTGAAAGGTCACCTGGACGTCGACGCCCTCGGCCGCGCGCTGAACTCGCTGATCGCCAGGCACGAGTCGCTGCGCACCACTTTCGACTCGGTCGACGGCCGACCGCGGCAGGTCGTGCACCCGCCGCACGAGACCGCGGTGTCCGTGGTCGCTGTGTCCGAGGTCGAGGCCAAGGACGAGACCGAACTTCGCGGATTGATCGAGAACGACACGACCCGCCCGTTCGATCTCGGGCACGGTCCGCTGCTGCGCGTCCTGCTGGCGCGGTTGGCCGCGGACGAACACGCTCTCGTGCTGTCCCTGCACCACATCGTCACCGACGGCTGGTCGATGGGCGTGCTCGCCGAGGAGTTGAGCGCGCTGTACAGCGGATCCGTCGAGCTGCCCGCGCTGCCGATCCAGTACGCGGACTTCGCCGTGTGGCAACGGGAACGTTCGGCAGACGACTCGATGAGCGCGCAGGTCGAGTACTGGCGTGGTCAGCTCGACGGGCTCGCCGCGCTGGAGTTGCTGACCGACCGGCCCCGGCCTCCGATTCAAACCACCAACGGTGCCTCACGAGAGTTCACCGTGCCGGCCGGGGTCACGGCCGGACTCAGGGAGCTGGGGCGCCAGAAGGACACGACGCTGTTCATGACGCTCGTGGCCGGTTGTCAGCTGTTGCTGCAACGCCTGTCCGGTCAGAACGACATCGCGGTCGGCACCGTGAGTTCCGGTCGCGAGCAGCCAGAGGTGGAGCGGCTCGTCGGAATCTTCGTCAACACCCTCGTGCTGCGGTCACAGGTGGACGGCAGGCGCGGGTTCCGGGAGTTCCTCGCGGAAGTCCGGGGGACCGTGCTGGACGCCTTCGCCCACCAGGATCTGCCCTTCGAGCGGGTGGTGGACGAACTCCAGCCCGACCGCGACACCAGCCGCTCGCCCCTGTTCCAGGTGATGGTGACGTTGCAGAACGCGGGCAATCGACTGCCCGAACTGGGTGGCCTCGCTGTCAGTGAGCTCACGCTGCCGATCACCAAGGCGAGCTTCGACATCGGGTTCGAGTTCGAGGAACACGACGACGGCCTGCGCGGACTCGTCGACTACAACACCGACCTGTTCGACGCGGACACGATCGACCGGATGATCGGGCACCTCGGCGTTCTGCTCGATGCCGTCGTGGCTGACCCTGATCGGCCCGTGGCGCAGCTCGACCTGCTGACCGGCACCGAGCAGGACCAACTCCTGGTCTCCTGGAACGACACTGACGTCGATGTGCCCCCGGCGACCTGGCCGGAGTTGTTCGAGCAACAGGCGGCGCGGACCCCGGACGCGACCGCGTTGGTGTTCCAGGACGAGGAACTGACCTTCGCCGAGCTGAACGCCCGCGCGAACCGGTTGGCCCGCTACCTCGTCGACAGCGGCGCGGCTGCCGAGCGGTTCGTGGCCGTGTCCCTGCCTCGGTCCGCAGAGGTGGTCGTGGCGATCCTCGCCGTGCTCAAGTCGGGAGCGGTCTACCTGCCCATCGATCCTGAACTGCCACCCGACCGGATCGACTTCGTGCTGCGCGACGCACAGCCGGTCGTGGTCCTCGACTCGATCCCGGCGCTCGACGGCTCCGATGCGAACCCGACCATCCCGGCCGGCGGTGCCGCGTACTGCATCTACACCTCGGGTTCGACCGGTGTGCCGAAAGGCGTGGTCGTCGACCACCACGCTCTGGCCGATCTGAGCCACGACCACCGGGCCGAGTTCGGTGCCGCCCAGGGGAACGACCGGATGCGGGTGGCGTTGACGTCCGCGTTCTCGTTCGACGCGTCGTGGGACGGCCTGCTCATGATGGCCGACGGTCACGAGCTGCACCTGATCGACGACGTCATGCGGCTCGACCCCGAGGCGTTGGTGGACTACGTCGTCAGCCGTCGGATCGACCTGGTCGACTCGACCCCTTCCCATGTCCAGCAACTGATGCTGGCCGGTCTGTTCGCCGGACGTCATCAGCCGTCGGTCCTCATGCTCGGTGGAGACGCCGTCGACCAAGCGTTGTGGCGTGAGCTGTCAGCGGTCGAGGAGACGGTCTCCTACAACCACTACGGGCCGACCGAGACCACGGTCGACGTCGTGTGGACGCGCCTCGACGCCCACGATCGCCCGGTGATCGGCCGGCCGGGCCACAACGTGCGTGCGTACGTGCTCGACGAACTGCTGCGCCCGGTGCCGATCGGCGTCCCCGGTCAGCTCCACCTGGCGGGCGGCCGCCTTGCCCGTGGATACCTGAACCGGCCGGGACTGACCGCGGAGAGGTTCACGGCCAACCCGTTCGGACCGCCTGGCAGCCGGCTCTACGGCACCGGCGACCAGGTGCGCTGGACCCCCGGCGGACTCCTGGAGTACCTGGGACGCGTCGACGAGCAGGTCAAGATCCGGGGCTTCCGCATCGAGCCCGGTGAGGTCGAGGCGGCACTGCGCGGCAACGGCGAGGTCGCCGAGGCCGTCGTCGTCGCCAGGGAGGACGAGGGGCACCGGAGACTGGTGGCCTACCTCGTGCCTGCTGGCGAGCGCGCTCCTGAGGCATTGGAACTGCGTGCCCGGCTCAAGCAGACCCTGCCGGACTACATGGTGCCGTCCGCGTTCGTCGTGCTCGACCGGCTGCCCCTGACCACGAGCGGCAAGGTCGATCGCAGTGCCCTGCCCGCACCGGACCGCCTGCGGGAAGGTCCGAGCGGGACCTCGCCGCGCACGCCGATCGAGCGTCAACTGGCTGAGGTGTGGGCCGCCGTGCTCGGCGTCGAGCGGCTGGGCGTGGAGGACAACTTCTTCGCGCTCGGCGGTGACTCGATCCTGAGCATCCAGGTCGTCTCCCGCGCCCGGCAGGCGGGCTTGCGGCTGACCTCGAAGGACATCTTCCGCCACCAGACGATCGCCGAACTCGCGGTCGTCGTGGGGGAGGGAGCAGCGGCCGAGCCCGCCGACCTCGACCTGATCATCGGCCCGGCGCCGCTCACCCCGATCCAGCGCTGGCTGCTGGAAACCGATGATCCACACCACTTCACGATGTCGACGCTCGCGGAGCTGCCCCCCGACCTCGACGCGGAGGCGCTGTCGTCGGCGTTGGACGCGGTCGTGGCCCACCACGACGCGCTGCGCGCCCGTTTCACCCAGGTCGACGGCCAGTGGCAGCAGGAGTTCGCGCCGACCGATCACATCCCGGTGGTGAGGTGCTTCGATCTGTCCGAAGAGGACGTTCAGGACACCGCCATCGGAGCTCAGTCGGGCCTGGACCTGACGAACGGCCCGCTGATCGCGGCGGTGTTGTTCACCTTCAGCGACCGGGCACCTCAGCTCTTCCTGGCCATCCACCACCTCGTCGTCGACGGCGTGTCGTGGCGCATCCTGCTCGGCGACCTCGAGACCGCCTACCACCAGGTGCGGGCGGGTCAGCCGATCGACCTCGGTGCCAAGACGAGTTCCTATCACCTGTGGGCGCGGCGGCTGACCGAGCACGTCGTGGCCGGCGGCCTCGACGAAGACCTCGCGCATTGGGAGAAGGTCGTCGCATCACCGGAGCTGCCGGTGGATCGCAGAGGTGCCAACACGGCCGGATCGAGTCGCACGATCTCGGTGCGGCTGGACCGGGACAACACCGATGCCTTGCTGCGCAAGGTTCCCGACGTGTACCGCACGCAGGTCAACGACGTGCTGATCGCGGCGCTCGGCCGGGTGTTGGCGCAGTGGACCGGTCGTGAGCGGGTCCTGGTGGCCATGGAGGGGCACGGCCGCGAGGAGATCCTCGACCGGATCGACCTGTCGCGCACCGTCGGCTGGTTCACCGCGGAGTTCCCCGTCGCGCTCGAGGTGCCCGGCACCGGCTGGGGCGACGCGCTCAAGTCCACCAAGGAACAGCTGCGCGCGATCCCCCACAAAGGACTCAGCTACGGCGCGCTGCGCTATCTGAACGGCGTGCTGAAGACCGGCCAAGTGGCGGAGATCTGCTTCAACTACCACGGCCAGTGGAACGCCACCGCCGACTCAGAGGGGTTCTACCGCTCCTGGGGGACCGGCATCGGCCAGGACGTCGCCACTGACCGGCTGCGCACCTACCTGCTGGAGGTGACCGGCGTCGTCGAGGACGGCGAGCTGGAGCTGGGCTGGACGTACTCCACGGCCGTGCACGACGAGGAAACCGTGCAATGGCTCGCAGAACAGCTCATCTCGGCCCTGCGGGAGATCGTCGACCACTGCGGTTCACCGGGAGCGGGCGGCCGGACCCCGTCGGACTTCCCCTTCGCCCGGCTGAACCAGGCACAGGTGGACGACCTGGTCGGCGGACGTTCGGTCGAGGACATCCACCCGTTGACCCCGTTGCAGGCCGGAATGCTGTTCCACGGTCTGGTGGACACCGAATCGGCTGCCTACTTCGAGCAGATCCGCATCCGGCTGTCCGGTGTGCCCGACCCGAGTGGGCTGGGTGAGGCGTGGCAACGGGTGGCGGACCGGACCCCGGCGCTGCGCAGCAGACTCGCGTGGGCGGGCGTCGACGAGCCGGTGCAGGTCGTCGAACGTGACGTGGTGCTGCCCGTCGTCCAGCACGACTGGCGGGACCGGTCCGAGGCCGATCGGGAAACCGCGCTGCGAGACCTGCTGGAACGCGATCAGGCCGACAGGTTCGACCTCGCCACGGCGCCGCTGTCCAGGGTGGCGATCATCGCGCTGTCCGATGACGAGGTGCTGATGGTGTGGACCTCGCACCACGTCGTGCTCGACGGGTGGAGCGCTGCCCAGGTGTTCGCCGAGGTCTGCGAACAGTACGCGGCCGCGGCTGGAGGAAGCGAGCCTCAGCTCGTGGCTCGCCGCCCGTTCCGCGACTACCTGAGCTGGCTGTCCGACCAGGATCCGGGACAGGCCGAGGAGTACTGGCGGCGGACGCTGTCCGGCTTCGAGTCGCCGACCCCGTTGCCCTGCGACCGTCGTCCGCTGCAGGCGCACCGAACGCAGTCAGCCGCGTCGGTCCGCGTCGAACTCCAGCCGGACGAGACAACCAGGTTGCACGAAGTCGCCAAGCAGAACGCGCTCACCATCAACACGATCATCCAGGGAGCGTGGTCGCTGCTGCTGTCCCGCTACAGCGGCGAGCGGGACGTGCTGTTCGGCACCACGGTGTCCGGCCGCCCGGCGGAGCTTCCCGGTGTCGAATCGATGCTCGGGATGTTCATCAACACCGTGCCGACCCGTGTTCAGGTCCGCAGTGGATGGACGCGGGCCAAGTGGTTGAGGGAGTTGCAGGCCGCGCAGAGCGAGTCGCGGAGCTTCGACTTCGTGTCCCTCGGACAGCTGCGGCCCTGGAGCGACGTTCCTGCTGGGCAGAACCTGTTCGACAGCATGGTGGTGTTCGAGAACTACCCGATCAGCGAACCCGCGACCGCTGGGGCGCCACAGGTGCTCGAGGTGAACTCCTCGGACGCGACGAGCTTCCCGCTGTGTCTGCGCGCCTCACTCGGTGAAAGTCTCGCCCTGGACCTCGCCTATGATCCGAAGCTGTTCGACGCCGGCACGATCCGTGCGATGGTCCAGCGCCTGCGCTTCTTGCTCGAGGGCATCGCGGGCGATCCGGACGGTCTGGTGGCCAGGCTGCCGTGGATGTCCGACGACGAGCGTGGTCACGTTGTCGCAGAATCTCTGGGGACCTGGCGTGACGTGCCCGCGGCGACGGTCCCCGAACTGTTCGCCGCCCAGGTGGCCCGCACGCCGGACGCACCGGCGGTCGTGCACGGGGCCGTCACCCTGTCGTACGCGGAACTGGACGCCCGCTCGAATCATCTGGCGAATCGGCTGGTGGAGCTCGGTGTCCGGCTGGAAGACCGGGTCGGACTGCTGCTGGAGCCCTCGCTCGGCCACTGCGTCGCCGAGCTGGCTGTGCTGAAGGCTGGCGGGGCCTATGTTCCGCTGGACGTTCGTGCGCCACGGAAGCGAATGCGCTCGATGCTGGCGGAAGCCGCCGCGTCGGTGCTGATCACCGATCTCACCTGGCAGGCGGTGGCCGACGACGTTCACGGCGGACGAACCGTGCTGGTCGATGCCGGCGAGTCGGCAACGGGTCCGGCACCGCGCGCGAACCAAGACAACTTGGCCTACGTCATGTACACGTCGGGGTCGACCGGAACGCCCAAGGGTGTCGCGGTCCGCCACCGGGACGTGGTGGGCCTGGCCTCCGACGGCCTCTTCCGCAGTGGCGCCCACCAGCGGGTGCTGGCCCATTCACCGCTGGCGTTCGACGCTTCGACCTGCGAACTGTGGGTGCCGTTGCTCAGCGGCGGCCAGGTCGTGCTGGCGAGCACCCCGGACCTGAGCGTGGAGTCCTTGGGCCGAGCCATCGCCGACCACGAGGTGACCGCATTGTGGCTGACCGCGGGCCTGTTCCGGTTGGTGGCCCAGGACGCACCTGGTTGTCTGGCCGGTGTCCGAGAAGTGTGGACCGGCGGCGACGTGGTTCCTGCGGCGGCGGTGCGCCGGGTCCTGGCGGCGTGCCCCGGTGTGGTGGTCGTCGACGGCTACGGTCCGACCGAGACCACTACTTTCGCGACCGCCTACCGGATGCACGGGCCGGTGGCCGACCCGGTGCCGATCGGGCGACCGTTGGACAACATGCGCGGCTACGTGCTCGATCACGAGCTGCGCCCGGTGCCTCGTGGTGTGCCAGGCGAGCTGTGCGTTGCCGGTTCGGGGCTGTCCCGCGGCTACCTGAACCGGCCCGGGCTGACAGCGGAGCGGTTCGTGGCGGACCCGTTCGGTGTCCCTGGGGAGCGCATGTACCGAACCGGAGACGTCGTCCAGCGGATCGCCAGCGGCGAACTCGCCTTCCTCGGCCGATCCGACGAGCAGGTGAAGCTGCGCGGATTCCGGGTCGAACTGGGCGAGGTGGAGGCTGTGCTGGCCGCTCACCCCACCGTCGGCCAGGCGGTGGCCGTCCTCAACGGTGACAGGTTGGTCGCCTACGTCGTACCCGCGGCCGTCGAACCTTCGGACGTGCGCGAGCACGCCGTGGCGATGCTGCCGGAGTACATGGTTCCCGCCGTGATCATGGTTCTTGACGAGCTGCCGTTGAGCCGCAACGGAAAGCTGGACCGCCGGGCGCTCCCGGCACCGGGCGCGGCGGCCGGCGAACGCCATGTGGCACCGCGTACCGGCCTCGAACGAGCCGTCGCGAACATCTGGGCACGCCTGCTCGGTGTGGAGCGCGTCGGCGTCGACGACAACTTCTTCGAGCTCGGCGGCGACTCGATCATGAGCATCCGGCTGGTGTCCGGGTTGCTGGCCGAGTGCGGGCTGAGCGTGTCCCCGCGAGCGGTGTTCAGCAATCCGACGGTCGCTGGTCTGGCTGCCGCGATCGGCGCGGAGAACGCCACGCCTGCCGACCGGATTCCGGTGCTGCCGCGGCACGGCACCATCGCGCAGTCGTTCGCCCAGCAACGACTCTGGTTCCTCGACGACTTCGAGCCCGGTGGCGCCGAGTACGTCACGTTCACCGCTGTGCGTCTGGTGGGCGCGCTGGACGTCGGCGCGTTGTCCGAAGCGTTCACGGCACTGGTCGCCAGGCACGAGTCTCTCCGCACGACGTTCGGGTCGATGGCGGGCAGTGGCGTCCAGGTGGTGCATTCGCCGTTCGAGGTTCAGATTCCGGTGGCCGACCTGCCTCAGGACGGGGATCTGATGGCGTTGCTCGCCGAGGAAGGCGGTCGCCCGTTCGACCTTCGCCGCGGCCCGCTGATGCGGCCGGGGTTGATCCGGCTGGCTGATGACGAGCACGTGCTGACCTTGGCCCTGCACCACATCATCACCGACGGCTGGTCCAACGGAGTGATCGCCGGTGAGTTGAGCGTGCTGTACAGCTCTGCCCTGCGCGGCGAGCTGCCGGATCTGCCACCGCTTCCCGTGCAGTACGCGGACTTCGCCACCTGGCAGCGAGGACTGCTGTCGGAGAGCGTGCTGGACGAGCAGGTGTCCTACTGGCGCGGGCAACTCGCAGACGTCCCGCCGCTGGAGCTGCCGACGGACCACCCCAGGCCCGCGGTGCGCTCGACCAGTGGTGCGATGAGAGAGACCGTCATTCCCGCGGCGGTCACCGCGCGGCTCGTGGAGCTGAGCCGCGAGCGGGAGACCACCTTGTTCACGACGCTGGTCGCGGCCTGTCAGGTCCTCTTCGGACGATTGGCCGGGCAGGACGACGTGACTGTGGGAACGGTGGCCTCCGGCCGTGAGCGTGCCGAGCTGACCGGACTGGTCGGGTTCTTCGTGAACACGCTGGTGCTGCGATCTCACGTGCGTGGGGACCTCACGTTCACCGAGTTCCTCGGAGGCGTGCACGAGACCGTCCGCGACGCGTTCGACCGCCAGGACCTCCCGTTCGAGCGGGTCGTGGACAGCGTCCAGCCCGACCGCGACACCAGCCGCACTCCGTTGTTCCAGGTCATGGTGGTGCTGCAGAACGCTCCCCAGGAGGCGCCGCTGCTGCCAGGCCTGGTGGTCGAGGACGTGCCGCTGCCGGTGACGACGGCCAACTTCGACGTCACGGCCGAGTTCCAGGAGGTCGACGGCCACCTGCGGGTCGCGTTGAACTACAGCACGGACTTGTTCGAGCCGGCCACGATCGAGCGGCTCGCGGACCAGTTGCAGGTGCTGCTCGGCGCCATCGCGGACGATCCGGCACGACCTGTCTCCCGGCTGGCCCTGCTTTCCGAGACCGAACGACGGCGCCTGCTGGTCGAGTGGAACGACACGGATCGCGACGTGTCCGCCGGCCTGCTGCCGGAGTTGATCGAGTCGCAGGCGCGGCGTGATCCGCACGCTCCAGCGGTGTTCTCGCGCCTCGCCACCGGCGAGGACGAGGTGGTGCGCTACCTCGAACTCAACGCGCGAGCCAACCGGCTGGCCAGGGTGCTGGTCGACAGAGGAGTCGGCCCGGAGCAGATCGTCGCGCTCATCTTGCCGCGTTCGGTGGACATCATCGTCGCTCAGCTCGCGGTGCTGAAGGCCGGGGCGGCGTTCCTTCCGGTGGACGCGGCCTATCCGGCGGAACGAATCGGCTTCATGCTCGCCGATGCCCGTCCCGCACTGATCCTGACTCGCAGCGACATGGTCACGAACCTGACCAGCGCCGGGGGAATCACCGTGCTGGTGCTCGACGAGCCCGATGTGATGTCCGAAGTGGACGGTAGGCGGGCCGACAATCTGACTGACGCGGACCGGACCTCAACCCTGTTGCCGGGGCACCCGGCCTACGTGATCTACACGTCCGGATCGACCGGGCGGCCCAAGGGGGTCGTCGTGCCGCACACCGGCCTGGCCAGTCTCTCGGCGGCCGCAACAGATCATTTCGTCATCACACCGGCCGATCGCGTCCTGGAGTACTCCTCCCCGAGCTTCGACGTCTCGGTGCTGGAGCTGTGCATGTCGTTGCCAGCCGGAGCAGCGCTGGTCGTACCACCTCCTGGCACGTTGCTGGGCGAACAGCTCGCCGATGTGCTGGCTGATCACGCGGTGACCATCGCGGAGATCCCTCCCGCCGCACTGGCCACCGTGCCGAAGACTCCGCTACCGGACCTCCGCACGCTCATCGTGGGTGGTGACGTGTGCACCGCGGACCTGGCGGCCCGCTGGGCGCCTGGCCTGCGGATGATCAACGGCTACGGGCCGACGGAGTTCACGGTGTCGACGACCTGGAGCGGACCACTGACGGGTGTGGAAACCCCGCCTATCGGCAGGCCGATCTGGAACACCCGCGTGTACGTGGTGGACAGTGCCCTGCAGCCCGTGCCGGTCGGTGTTCCCGGCGAGCTGTACATCGCGGGCACGGGTCTGGCCCGCGGCTATCTCAACCGCCCTGGGCTGACCGCGGACAGGTTCGTGGCGAACCCCTTCGGGCCGGCCGGGTCGCGGATCTACCGCACCGGAGACGTCGTCAGATGGACCGCGGCCGGCGAGCTGGACTTCATCGGACGGATGGACGACCAGGTGCAGATCCGCGGATTCCGGATCGAGCTGGGCGAAGTCGAGTCGGTGCTGTTGCGGCACCCGGATGTCGGCGAGGCCGTCGTGGTCGTGCAGGACGAACGCTTGGTCGCCCACGTGGTGCCGGCGCCGGGTTCGGCCGCACCCGGTACGGCGGACCTGCGCGAGTTCCTCGGCCGGACGTTGCCTGACCACATGGTGCCCGTCGCTTTCACGGCGTTGGACGCGTTGCCGCTGAACCCGAGCGGAAAAGTCGACCGCCGCCTGCTGCCCTCGGTGACCGCGGCTCCCGATCCGGGAACCTCCTACGTGGAGCCGAGCACGCCGGCCGAGAGTGCGCTGGCTCAGATCTGGGCCGACGTACTCGGGCTGGACCGAGTCGGAGTGCGAGACAACTTCTTCGATCTGGGCGGCGATTCGATCCTCAGCATGCAGGTGGTGTCCAGGGCCAGGAAGGCCGGCCTGGGGCTGACGTCCAAGGATCTCTTCCTGCACCAGAGCATCGACGTGCTCGCCGTCGAACTGGGCGCGTCGGCTGGCACTTCGGTGCCGCGAGGGCCGGCGGAACCGGTCGTCGGATCGGTACCGCTGACACCGATCCAGCGGTGGTTCTTCGAAAGCCACGCGGTCAATCCGCACCACTTCAACCAGTCGATGCTGCTGGAGCTGTCCGCCGACCTGGACGAGGCGGCGTTGCGGCAAGCCCTGGACGCGTTGTGGCTCCACCACGACGCCCTGCGGATGCGTTTCGAGTGCGTCGATGGTCGGTGGCAGCAGCACAACGCCGCCCCCGAGCCGGTCCCGCTGTTGCAACGACGCGATCTGTCCGATGTGGATGTTGACGGGCAGATGGCCGCGATGGAGAAGGTGGCCGACGAGGTCCACGCGAGCTTCGACCTGCTGACCGGCCCACTGCTGAAGGCCGTCCTGTTCACCGGCCGCGGGCAGCCGTACCTCTTCCTGGCGTCGCACCACATCGTGGTCGACGGAGTCTCATGGCGGATTCTGCTGGACGATCTCGAGGTGGCCTACCAGCAGTCGGCCCGAGGTGAGCCGGTCGACCTCGGCGGCAAGACGACCTCGTTCCTGGACTGGGCCAACCGCCTCAGCGAACACGTGGCGGCGGGCGGCCTCGATCACGAACTCGGACACTGGGCCGGCGCCTCGGACGTGGGGGACCTGCCGGTGGACCGTGCGCCCGAGAAGTCCGAGACTCCGGCCGAGTTGGTGTCGATCGCTCTGAACGCCGAGGACACGGACGCGTTGCTGCACTCAGCACCCACCACGTACCGCACGCGGATCAACGAGGTTCTGCTCAGCGCCCTCGCCTGGGCGTTGTCGCGGTGGACCCGGCGGCGCGTCGTGTCGATCGACCTCGAGGGGCACGGTCGCGAGGACGTCCTCGATGCCGTCGACCTGACTCGAACCGTCGGCTGGTTCACCACGATCTTCCCCATCGCCTTGACCGTGCCCGATGAGGACGAACCGCGGTGGCGGGAGCTGATCAAGTCGGTCCGGCGGCAACTGCGAGCCGTTCCAGGAAACGGGTTCGGCTACTCGGCCCTGCGCCACCTCGGTTCACCCGAGGCACGCGAGCGGCTGTCCACCGACGGGCAGGGGCCGCAGATCGCCTTCAACTACCTCGGGCAGTGGGACAGCACCGCCAGGGGCACCGACGGCGGTCTTTACGTGGCGTCGCACTCCTCGCTGGGGCAGGACCACGATCTGGCTGAGAGCAGTTCCCACGTGCTCGAGGTCGTGGGTGCGGTCCAGGGCGGCGAGTTGGTGTTCTCCTGGTTCTACCAACCTGACCTGCACGACCTGTCGACTGTGCAGTCCGTGGCCGGTGACTTCGCGGTCGCTCTGCGGAGCATCGCGCGCGACTGCGGGAAAGGCTGAGCCGCCATGACTGTTCCGCTGTCCCGCAACCGCGACTACCGGCTGTTGTGGATCAGCCAGGCGTTGTCGGGGGCCGGGTTCAGCGCGTCGATGATCGCCTTTCCGCTGCTGGTGCTCGCCGTCACCGGGTCGCCCGCGATGACCGGGCTGGTGCTGGGGGTGGAAGCGATCGCCCAGGTCGTGGTGGGAGTCCCCGGCGGTGCATTGGTGGATCGCTGGGACCGCAAGAAGATCATGCTCACGGCTGAGGCTATGCAGGCGCTGGCCGTCGCCAGTCTGGTCGTCGCGTTGTGGCTGGATGTGCTGAGCGTGCTGCACATGGTGGTGGTGGCGGCGCTGATGGGCGTCTGCAACGCCCTGTTCGGACCTGCCGAAAGTGCCGCGCTGGTGCGGATCGTGCCGCAGGAGCAGTTGTCGACGGCGCTGGCGATGAACTCGGCCCGCGGTTCGGTGGGGCAGCTGTCGGGCACGGCGTTGGGCGGTTTCCTCTTCGCGGTGGGAAGACTGGTGCCCTTCGCGTTCAACGTGCTCACCCACACGATCTCGTTCCTGGCGTTGTTGTTCGTCCGCGTGCCGCCCAGGGACGTCGAGCAACGACCAGACAGCCATCTGGGCCAGGAGATGGTCGAAGGCCTGCGCTGGGTCTGGCGGCAGCGGCACGTCCGGGTCACGGTGCTGTGCGCGGTGAGCCTCAACTTCTTCTTCAGCGCCTACTACATCGTCATCATCGTGCTGGTCGCCGGCAGGGGAGTCTCGCCGGGCGAGATCGGCGTCATGGCGGCGATGCTCGGCGTGGGCGGCGTTCTCGGTGCTCTTCTCGCGCCGTACCTGCATCGAATGGTGAGTCCCTACACATCGATCATCGGGGTGTTCTGGGCGTTGGCAGCGCTCACCCCGGTGGCGGTGTTCATCGACAGCGGCTTGGTGATGGGAGTGCTGTTCTTCGCGATGGCCCTGCTGCCGCCGACCGCGAACACGACGATCAACACCTACCAGCTGTTGCTGACGCCCGACCGCCTGCGCGGCAGGCTGAGCGGTGTGATGGGGATGATCTCCGGGGTGTCCGCCGCGGCCGGCCCGGCGTTCGGTGGCCTGCTCGTGCAGGCGGTCTCCGGCAGCAACGCGGTCCTGCTGATCGCCGCCGCCATCGCGGTCATCGCGGTCATCGCGACCCTCAGTCCCACCATGCGCTCGTTCCCTCGCGACGAGACCGTCGCGACGGACGCATCAGAAGCGGAAACCACGAAAGGACGATGACGACATGGACGAGGACACCCAGTACCAGGTCCTGATCAACGACGAGGAGCAGTACTCGCTGTGGCCGGCCGACCAGGACGTCCCCGCGGGCTGGCGCAGCACCGGCACCGAAGGGAGCAAGGAGGACTGCGTGTCGTACGTCGATGAGGTGTGGACCGACATGCGGCCGCGCAGCCTCCGCGAGCGCATGGCGGCCAACCAACAAGACTGATGCGGCCTGGGCACGGCGAGTCTGGACATGTGGACTCCCACGCCCACCGACCTGATCTTGTTTAGCGCAGGGCACGTCCGGGAACCCGTACGGGGTGAATTGAGTGGTCGCCCCAGTCCCCGGCGCCGCGGGACTCGGGGAAGGACGCACATGGCCACGTCTCCGGCGAGCTTCGGCACTGGCGCTCACGCAACGTCGTCGCCCGACGACTACCGCGATCTTTCTCGCCTCGTGCGGCGTGCAGGTCTGCTCGACCGACGTTACGGCTACTACGCGATGAAGATCAGCCTCACCTTGCTCGCTCTGGTCGCCGGGTGTGCGGGGTTCGTCGTGCTGGGCGACTCGTGGTGGCAGCTGGTCAGCGCGGTGTTCTTCGCGGGGATGTTCGCCCAGATCGCGTTCCTCGGCCACGATGCGGGGCACGGCCAGATCTTCCGCACCGGACGGGCCAATGATCTTGCCGGCTACGCTTTCGGGGTGCTCGTCGGCGTCAGCTACGGCTGGTGGATGGGCAAGCACACCCGGCATCACGCCAACCCCAACCACGAAGGTGACGATCCTGATCTCGACATCCAGTTGCTCGCCTTCACCCGTGGGCAGTCGGACGAGAAGAGCGGGTTCGTGCGCTGGACGACGAAGCACCAGGCGGCCCTGTTCTTCCCCCTGCTGTTGCTGGAAGGGGTGAGCCTGCACTGGGCCGGCATCCGAGCCGTGCGGCGCGGCGAGATCAAAGCCCGCCGGCTCGAGGCAGTGCTGCTGCTCGCGCACGCCGGTGTCTACCTCACCGCGGTGTTCACGGTGTTGTCCGCGCCGGTGGCGGTCGCGTTCATCGTCGTGCACCAGGGACTGTGGGGCGTGTACATGGGCTGCTCGTTCGCACCGGGCCACAAGGGCATGCCCACCTACACCGACAAGACCAAGCTCGACTTTCTGCGCAAACAGGTCCTCACCAGCCGCAACGTTCGCGGCGGCCCGTGGGTCGATTTCGTGCTCGGTGGGCTGAACTACCAGATCGAGCACCACTTGTTCCCCACCATGCCGCGCGTCAACCTGCGCCGCGCGCAACCCCTGGTGCGGGAGTTCTGCGCCGAGCACGGGATCGACTACGCGCAATGCGGACTGCTGAGGACCTACCGCTACGTCCTGCAGCACCTGCACGACGTCAGTGCACCGCTTCGCGCCGCGAGCGCACCCGCGCGTTGACGCTCGCCTCTCGCCCAGTCCACGACAGTGAGGACATCGCGCCATGACCGAACGGGAAGAACCACGCATCAACCCGGACCCGCCGTACTCACCCGGCACGCCGGAACCGCCGAACCTCGACGTCGACGTGGAGCAGTTCATGGACGACCGGGAACGGCCGGCGGGCCAGGACGTCACGGAGGACGATGAAGAACCCGCGTGACGCCGTGTCGGTCGGCACGCGGTCGCCGTCACGCCGAAGCCGATCTCAACCTCCATCGGGGGTCGAGATCGGCTTCGAGTTGCGTCAGGACTTGACTTCGCGGGCGGCCTCGCGGCCGTGATCGGCCACCTCCTTGGCTGATGCCTTGGCGTGCTCGGTGGTGGTCGCGACGGCGTCCGATGCGGTCTGCTTGACCTCGTCCGCCGCGTCGCGGACGTCGGACTTCACCTCTTCCTTCAGGTGTTGCGCAGCCTCGCCGATGGCGTCCTTGACCGGCTCGATGGCGTCACTCGCGCGGTCACCGATCTCCTGCACGAACTGCTGCTCGGCCTCCGACCTCGGCAGCAGCGACGCGACCAGCAGACCGCCGCCGAACGCGATCAGACCTGCCGCGATCGGGTTGCCCTGCGTCTGCCGCATCGCCTGCTGCGGTGCGTCCTGCACCGCCTCCGCAGCCCTTTCGGCACCCTCGGCGACGGCGTCCTTCGCCTGGTGCGCCTGATCCCGCACCGTCGACGTGGTGTCCGCGGTGGTGCCCATGACCGTGTCCCGCAACGCGATGAGGCCGCGCCGGGCTCCCCGGACGCGCCGTTGCGCGATGCGGCGGGGGCTCGTCCGGTCGACCAGTCGGTTGGCGTCGTCGACGAGCTCCGCGCGGGTCATGTCGATCTCGCGCCTTATTTGGTCGGGTGTCGTGCCCATTCCGCGTCCTCCTTGAGGGTTTCGACCGTGCGCTCGGGTTTTGGTGAGACCTGGCGAAGCCGGGTGCGGCCGCTGGTGAACAAGGCGAAACCGGCAATGCCCCACACGGCCGCGACGATCAGTGCCGCCCAGCCCAGCGGCATCACGGCACCCAGTGCGAACACCGCGGCGAGGCTGAGCAACACCGCGGTCATGTACCCGGCGAAGCCCGCGCCGGCGAGCATCCCGGTGGCCTTGCCCGCTTTCACCGCCTCCTCGCGGATTTCCGCCTTGGCGAGCTCGAGCTCCTGCCGCATCAGCCGGGAGAGGTCCTCGGCGAGTTCTCCGACCAGCTGGCCGAGCGACTCGCGGTCGGCCGTGTCCGGCAACCCGATGTCAGGGCTGGACATGCCGCGCACCTCCGGTGCTCACCGGTCCCGGAGCCGATGTCGGCTGCCGGGACGGATCGGGCCCGGTGGTGACCGGGCCGGGCGCGCTCGTGCGCCCCTCGGCGAGCTTCGGCTCGGTGGTCGTCCGGCTGATGGCCGGGCCGCGCGGCGCGGGTGGGGCGAACTCCGGCGTCGCGGTCGTCTGTCGCGCGGCCTCGGGCCGGCTGGTGGCCGGTCGCCCGTTTCCGGGCTGACCGGTCGCGCTCTTGGCGACACGGCCGACCAGGAACCCGGCGACGGCCGCGCCCACCAGGAACGTGCCCGGCCTGCGGCGGGCGAAGTCCTGCACGGAGTCGAGCAGCCCGTAGGCGCCGCGCTCGTCCAGGTAACGGGCCGCCTGCCTGCTGGTGTCGGCCACCTGGCGGATCGCGCCTGCCGACATCGAGTCGGACGACGCGCGTTCGGCCATCTCATTCAGTTCGTCCGCGACTCTGCTGAGCTGGTGCGACGCCTTCTTGGCCTGCTGTTCGGCCTCGTCGGCCATCTTGTCGCGCATGTCCTGCACGACGTGGCCTGCCTGAGCCTTGGCTTCCCGCACCACGTGCCCGGCCTGCTCCTGAGCTGTCGCACGCACCTCCCCGGCCGCGTCCTGGGCGTGCTGCGTCACCGCGGCACCCTCCTGCTGGGCGGTTCCTCGAACCCCGCCCATCTGGTTCTCGGTCACGACTGACTCCTCAACGGTCGATGTGCACTCGTCTTGCGAGCTACCCCGTCGCACCCTGCGCGAACCTCATTGGCGGACATCAGAAGTATTGCGCCGCAAGGGTTTTGACCGAAGGTTCGCGGGTAGTGCTGCTGATGCTCGAGCGAGGTTCAGGTTTGTCGTACCGCGAACCGCGTCTCGGCTCGGTGACTGCGCGGCGCCGCTCGGTGCGGTGGTCGCAGGTGCGATCAGGGCGCCGAGTGGCGCTCGTAGAAGCGGTCGAGGAAGAGCATGGCGGGTGTGGCGGTGATCCCGTGCACGATGATCGACCCGATCACGACGAGTCCGACGACCCGCCAGACCGTGCCGTGCTCGGCGAACCGGCCGGCTTCGACGGCGTAGGCGACGTAGAACAACGACCCGACCCCGCGCACACCGAAGAACGAGATCACCGCGCGTTCCCGCGGCCCGGTCCGGCCTCGGGCGAGTCCGATGAGACCGGTGAGCGGCCGCACCAGCAGCAGAACCGCCAGCGCGACCCCGACTTCGCGCCACGTGGTGCCGGCGAGCAGCCCTCTGACCGCGGCTCCGCCGAGCAGGAAGATGATCAGTACGGTGAGCACGCGCTCGATCTGCTCGACGTACTGGTGCAGCACGCGGTGGTAGCCGTGCGACCGCTCGGCCGCGCGGATCGTGCACGCGCAGACGAACACCGCGATGAAGCCGTAGCCCTCCGCGAGCTCGGCGAGGCCGTAGGTGAGGAACGTGGCGGCCACTGCCACGAAGCCTTCCGCGTGCTCGGACAGCCGGAACTTCTCCGACGGCGCGGAGAAGAACCACGTGCGCAGGCACCAGCCGACCAGCAGTCCGACTCCGATGCCGCAGCCGAGCCTCCAGAGGACGTCCACGGCCAGCCAGTGCGGCAGCCACGCCGCGGGTGCCGCGCCGAGTGCGCTGATCGCGACGGCGGCGTAGGTGAAGGGGAACGCCAGTCCGTCGTTGAGCCCTGCCTCGGAGGTGAGCGTGAACCGCGCCTCGTCCTCGTCGGTCTCGGGGTTCTCCGCGGGTTCGCCGACCTGCACCTCCGTGGCGAGCACCGGGTCGGTCGGTGCCAGCGCGGCGGCGAGGAGCAACGACGACGCGACGCCGATCCCCAGCACAGCCCACCCGAGCAGGGCGACGCCGAGGATCGTCAGCGGCATCGTGATCGCCAGCAGCCGCCACGTGGTGGCCCACCGGCGCCGGCCGACCGGGCGGTTGAGCGCGAGTCCCGCGCCCATCAGCGAGACGATGACGCACAGTTCGGTGAGGTGCATCGTGATGCCCGCGTTCCGAACCGGATCGGGGTCGGGCAGGCGGTCGATGACGGTGAACACCAGGGCACCCGCTCCGAGGAACACCATCGGCATCGAGATCGGCGCCCGGCCCAGCAGGCGCGGCAGCAGTGCCGCGAGCAGCGTGGAGACGCCGAGCCCGGTGTAGACGATCGGAGTGGGGTCCATGATGGGCACTTACCCCCTGATCAGCACTCCGGGCGAGCCGCGATCCTGCGATGGGAATTCTCATCACGGCGACCTGACCTGCGCAGCGCCGGCGCCTGCCTGGTGGCCCACGCGGCGAGCCGCGGCCGCAGCGCGGTGTAGACGTCCGGGGCGAGTCCCATTCCGATGTGGGTGCTGTTCACCTGGACGCATTCGGCGGACGGGTCGAGGCTCAGGCGCCACGGTACGACGGCGTCGGTTCGGGAGTACATCGACACCGCCGGAACCGTTGATGGCAGCGGGGTGGCCAGTGCGCGGGTGCTGTCGGCGTAGCAGGCGCCGCTGAAGCACTCCTGGTCCATCAGGCCGGGGATGCCTGCCGCGGTCAGCTTGGCGAGCGCCCGTGCCGCGAGCATCACGCGAGGGTTGGCGGCCGTTGGATTGACAACTGGGCTGCCCAGCATCACCAGGCCGCAGACCAGATCGGGCCTGCGCGCGGCGGCGAGCCGGGCGAGACCACCACCGCGGCTGTGGCCGATCAGCGCCACCGGCCCACCGGTGGCGTCCGTGTGCTCCTCGAGTCGTCGTTCGATCCGGTCCACGAGTTCGCTGGTGCAGCCGAGGTTGAACCCGATGCGAGCGCCCGCGGGACGGTAGCCGCGGCTGGCCAGCCACGTGCTGGTGAAGCTCAGACTGGCATCGGCGGCGCCGAAGCCCGGCACGAGCAGGACACCCAGTCCCGCGCCCTCGTCCGGATCGGCGTTACGCCACACCGGGTGGGCCATCAGCTGAAATCCGAGCATCGCCGTCCCGACGTGCTCACGGGCGACGGAACGCAACGAACGCAATGCACGCATGAACGTGTCTCTCCTCGCCTCGACCAGTAGAGGCAGGATTGCCGTGGAGGAGTGCGAGAAACGCGAGCAACATGACGTTTACCAGCTGGCCGGAACGTCGCGCCGCCGGAGAACCGACGTCATGGCGTTCAACCAGCGGGAAGGATTGTGACTGACCGGTTGAGTAGCGTGATGCAGACGAACTGACAGGGAGGTGTCATGGTCACCGAGGACGACGGCGTGGGGGCGCCACTGCGAGTGGACACCGAGCGGCGTGAGGACGCTGTGGTCGTGCGGGGCGCGGGCGAGGTCGACTCCTACACGGCCCCGCTGCTGCGCGATCGCCTGGCCGCGGCGTTCACCGACGCGAAGTCCGGCGGGCTCCCGGTCGTGCTGGATCTGAGCGGCGTCGCCTTCTTCGCGTCGTCCGGCCTTTCGGTGCTGGTCGAGTACCACCTGCTCGGTGTCGACCGGGGCACGCCGCTGCGGCTGGTGGCTCCCGCCGGGAGCGTGCTGCGGGCGCTGCGGGCCACCACGCTGAACGAGCTGCTGGAGCTGTACTTCAGCCTGCCGGAAGCACTGGCGGCCCGCTGAGCCACTCGTCGCTCTGCTAGACCCCGCTACCTACCGGGAGGCACCGTTGCGCACGCTCGCAATCACCCAGAACATCACGGTCGACGGCTCGATCGAGATGCTGGGGGACTGGTTCGATCCCGAGGGGCAGGCCGGCGTGGACACGTCGGACCTGCTCGCGGAGATGCACCGCCAAAGCCACGACGCCGACGGTTTCCTGGTGGGTCGTCAGACGTTCGAGGATCTGCGTGGCTACTGGCCCACTCTGTCCGACGACGCCACGGGTGTCAGCGACTACCTCGGCCGGGTGCAGAAGTACGTGATCTCCTCCACGATGACAGACCCGCAGTGGCAGAACACGAGGGTGCTGTCGGGTGACCCCGCCGAGGAGGTTCGTGCGCTCAAAGACGAGCCAGGCAGCGACATCGTGGTCACCGGCAGCATCATGCTGTGCCACACCCTGATCGAGGCAGGACTGGTCGACGAGTACCGGCTGTTCGTGTATCCCGTCGTGCAGGGGCGCGGCCGTCGCCTGTTCCCAGACGGGTTCGAGTTGCCGGCACTGAAGCTGCTCGAAGCGAAGGCGTTCCGCTGTGGCATCACCTACTCGCGGTACACCCCGGCCTGACTTGGCTTCGCACTTCCGTGACAGCGCTGAGACCAAAGGACTGTCCACTGTGGCTTGATCGGGCCGTCGCCGGTCGCGGAAGCAGCTCCGCGACCGTGTAGGTGCGGAAACCTCGTCTTCGTGGAGTGCGTGCAGTAGGTGTGAGCGGTTGAGGATGAGGGTGCGGTCGAGAAGTTCGACTCGGCGGGTGTGTATCCAGCGTTCCATGATCGCGTTCATTCGCGGGACGCGGATCCCGGTCTTGACGATCGTGATCCCGCTGTCGGTGAGGACGGCGTCGAACTGAGTGGTGTATCTGCTGTCGCGATCCCGGATCACGTACTTCACGGCGGTGCCCGTGTCCTGCAGGTCCATGAGGAGGTTGCGGGCTTGCTGCGTGGTCCAGGTCCTTCAGGCTGATCTCGAGGTCGACCTGGTCGTCGCGGAACGACCGCAAACGCGAGCCGAGTGCGCCCAGGCGTTCCACGATCCGGTCGCGCTCGTTCGCGAGGAAGCCGGTGGCGAGGTGCAACCGCTGGGCGATCACCGCGGAGTCTTCCGGAAGTTCGCTCGTGCGCTCACTCGTCCTTTGTGGAGGGTTGTTCACCCGTGCGCAGATTCCGATCCGGCCGGGCAACACTCCGTGCCGGGCGCAGATCGGGCCGGTGTGGCGGGAGTTGTGCCAGGACTCGACGGACGGGGGAAGTAACCGGTGCGGGAAGATGGGGTGACCCGATCACATCCAGCGGCTGGGTCCGCATGGGGGCGTGGTCGAGGTCGGGGTAGCAGGCGATCACGCCGTGCAACTCGGTGATCCCCAGCAGCCTGAGGACCTGCGGTGTGTCCGCGACCAAGCAGAACCCGATCTCCGCGGCGATCGCCGCGGTGCGAGCGGTGTTCAGGACGGAAAGACCGGTCACGGCGAGGAAACCGACGTCGGTGAGATCGACGACCAGATCCGGGCCGCAGTGGCGGATCTGATCGTGCAGGCGATCCCGCAACAGCGAAGCGGTGAACATGTCCACCTCTCCGCACACCGTGACCACGATCGTTCCCGGCCGGGCGGTGGGGGTCGTCACGGTGAGCTGATCGGCAACCGGGATCGGGGCGGATCGGCCTGCGGTCGCGAAGCGCGGAGGAACAGACACCTGAGAGTTGATGACGGTGCTCACGGAGGTCTCCTCACGAGACCGTGGCGACCGCGGGGTCCAGGCGGACGGAAAGGATGAGAACCCCAGCGTAGACCTGTCCGGCGGCCGCACAAGGCGCACCCAACGTGCTGCGCGATCGCGCTGAGTGAGAACCCCGCGGAGCCGATCCCGCACCTCGCCGACACCGCATCAGCCCTGTTCAGAGGCCTCGTAGAGGTCTACGCTGAGTGGACAACCCACCCGGTCACAGCGTCCCGCCAGGCCCGCAACGGCCTGACACGGCAGATCGTGGTGCATCGAAATCCGCTCCGGACCTTGGCGGCGCACGCGTCGAAACCGCAGACGCGCCAAGGAGGCAGTGGACATGTTCCCGCTCACAGCGCCAGCCGACATCTCACGCGGCCTCATCGCCATCCGCCGATACCGCCGGGAATCCCGTCGGCGCCGGTTCCGGGTCTCCGACTCGCGATCGTCCTGAGTGGACGTTAAGCGAGCCATTTCGACCCGATCAGCAGATATGTCTGCGATCTGAAGCATTGAGAGGTGCACCATGGGCATCATCGCCTGGATCGTGCTCGGTCTGGCCGCCGGCATCATCGCCAAGTGGCTGCTGGGCGGCAGGGCGAAGCACGGCGTCATCGTCACCATCCTGATCGGCGTCGCCGGGGCGTTGCTCGGCGGCTGGTTGGCATCGGCGCTGTTCGGCATCGACGCTGTCGGAGGATTCTTCGAGATCCGCACCTGGGTCACCGCCATCCTGGGATCCGCTGTCCTGCTGCTGCTCTACCACTTGGCCAGCGGCGGCGCCCGCAAGCCCAGCTTCTGGCGCGCCAACCGATAACGGGCTCACCAACCTGGTAGCGATGCTGACGCACCCCCGCAACGGCCCGCCCGCGCCAAGGGGGCAGCGACGCCATGGCCACTCCAAGTCCCGGTGCGGGCCGCTGAGGTGAACGTAGCGGGCTGTCGTCTCACATGCGCCCGCCCGTGCCGGAGCGAAGCAGTCTGACTGGGTTCACCTAGAAGCATCCAAACAGGACACCGTCGTGGACGGTGTCCTGTCCTGTAAAGGATCACCGGCCTTCGACTGCGCTTGCGACGAGGGAGAATGACGATGGAGATTACTGCCGCAGCACAAACCCGCGCGAGCGGAGATCGCCGCTCACCCTTCGACCGCTTCGTCGAGTGGACTCACCTGCGGGTCAGCCAAGCGCCGTTCTTCTTCGTGTGCGCGGGCATCGTCGTGGGATGGTTGATCAGTCTGCCACTGTGGACGGATCTCAAGGAGTGGCAGACGGCCATCCACACTGTCTCAAGCGTCGTCACGCTGCTTCTGGTAGCGCTGCTCGCCAATGCGGGCCGCCGCGAGCGTGAGGCCACGCAGGAGAAACTCAACGTCATCGCCACGACGCTGGCCGCGCTCATGGCTGTGAATGCGAACAACAGTCCCGAGTTGCAAGACGCCACGAAGGCCCTGCGCGAAGCCGTCGGCCTCGAGGAACGTCACTAGACTCACGAAACGCGGTGCCCCCGAAGCTGCGACAATCGAGGCTGAGGTGTGCTCGGTCGCCCCGGGCGGTGGATCACTCCGGCGCCAGGCAGCGGGAATCACGCGGTACTCAGCTCGCCCCGCAGTTGATGTCGGCCCGGACGGTCTTGCCGGCCCGGACCGAGCACGGTTCGGGGAGGCGCAGCATCCGGATCTCACGCGGGGAACGGCCGTGGTCGTAGGCGTTGGTCACCAACTCGGTCGCGACCAGCGGCACATCGCCGAGTTCCTCGTCGGTCAGGTCGGTCAGTGCCTCGGCGGCCCAGCGGCGTGTGGCAGGGAGTTCGTGAGCATCGGGGTCTGTTGTGAATCGCCGCCGCGGTGTGCCTGCTCGGCGTCACCGTGATCATGTACGCGCCTCGTGGCTGAGGCCCTGACAGTCTCTTGTGGACATGAGCCGATCCGTGTCCCGGTGTTCGCCGTCCGAGCTGGTGACATCGGGCATGGCCATCGCGGGTCGCCTGGGTCGAGTTCCTGCAGGATCGGGTCTTCGCGTCCGGCGCGGAGCAGGTCGCAGGTCGCGCTGTCAGCCGGGAGGGCTTGAAGATCAGCGGTTCGCCGTTCCAGGTCGGTGTTTTTCTCGTCTCTGCAACGACGTCGGCAGCGGCGCCACTGGTGTTGTCGTCAACGGGCTCGGTAACGCTGTCGGCGGCCTCGATGGCTAACGAGGTGCGGCGCATGGAACCGCGCGATGCCGTGGCGGACCTGAGTTGCGCTCTGACCGGACGGCCGGTCGGCCGGGCTGGTGACGAGATCGGCACGGCGTCATCGGTGACGGCGATGAGGTGGCCTGCCTCTTCACCGTCGTCGGACAGTCGCGGGCCGAGGTCGCGATCGCTGTGGCAGGTGTGTGACCTCGGCCTGGCTATCAGGTCGTGCCGGGCTTGGCGGGGCGTCGACGTCCTGACCTCAGGTGGTCACACGCCTCGCAAAGGTGGGTACGGCTCGTCGGGAGTGTGCGGTGGTGGTGTCTGGGTGTTGAGGTTTCGGGCTTCTTCGAGTTGGTCTTCCAGGGTGACGATGCGGCAGGCGGCGTCCAGGCCGATGCCTTCGTCGATCAGTGTGCGGACGCGGGCGGCCAGGTGCAGTTGGTGGCGGGAGTACCGGCGGTGTCCACCGGTGGAGCGCTGCGGCTCGATGAGCTTCGCGTCGTCGAGGGTGCGCAGGAATGCCGCGGTGGTGTTGAGCATCTCCGCGGCGCGGCCCATGGTGTAGGCGGGGTAGTGGTCGTCGTCGAGGTTCTCGGCCGCGGTGTGCGGCTCGTTGGTTTCTGGCCGGGGTGTCTCTGGGGTCATCGAGCCTCCGCATCACGAGGGGCCCCGATGCGGTAGCACCGGGGCCCCAAGGGTTTGTGGGTTTCACTTCCATCAACCGACCGTGAGATCGGGTTCCTGTGTCCGCGTGACCCGCATCAGGGGCGGGAACTGCGGGGATCGTTGCTTGTGCGTAACCGAAGACCACCTGCCAATCTGATGGAACTGCGGTAGCCGCCCGGCGATGTTCAGCCTGAGACGGGCGATCCGATGGTGTGCAACCCTTCCCTTCTCCTCTGGTACCTGATTTTTCTGTTCTTGTGTGAATGTCGGCGCCGGACCTCTTGCACATGCCGGTTTCACCTCGCCGACCGCCTTGCAACTGCATCTGCACTGCGTCTTGCACTTGCTCTTCACGCGACTGTCGGCTCCGGGTAACGCGTACTGCGGTCGTGCTTCCGGTCTTGCCTGCCGACTGTCCTTGGTCGCCGCCGGAACCCCTTCCACTGATCGGCTCCGGCGTGTCCGACCGTCTTGCGCAGATCCACGGGTAGTTCGTCATCTCCCGTGCCGATATGACGTTCTCTCTCTCGCAACGTGCAGAACACTACACTCAGCCAGACGCGAATGTCTACCTCAGCGACTACAGATTTACTCGAACAGGGGACATAGGCATGCTGCTGCCTGCGGTCTGCGGGGGGAGCGATCTGATCCGGCATGTGCGACGGCGACGGCACCCCGACGATCCGCCCCTGTGAGCCGGGCCTGTTCGGCGCCGCTGTGTGGTCTAGACACGTCTGCTGGTGGGTTAGCCTTCGTGCAGATTGTGGGTGACCTGATGAGTGAGCCTGACTTAGGCCCGTTGAGCCGTCGTGGCTCTGACTTGCTCGACGGCGGCACTGGCCGGAGGCCGTACGAACGGGCGATCGAAGTTCTCGAACAGGCCGTCGCGGCGGGTGAACCCGCGGCCGCTCGGTTGTTGGCGCGTGGTTACCTCGAGCGGGGCCGGCTGATCGAGGCGCAGGAGTTGCTCGGTCCTCTGGTCGCCGCCGGACGTGACGATCTTGCTGATGTGCTGGCCGATGTGCTGGCCGACCTCGGCATGACCTCCGACGCCGAGAGCGCGTACCTGCTGGCCGTCGCCGGGGGCGACAGCAAGGCGATGAACAACTTCGCGTTGTTCCTGGCCGAGCAGGGCCGCCTCGACGAGGCGGTGACGATGTTCGAGCGTGCCGTCGAGCTGGACGACACCCTCGCGCCCGCCAACCTGGCCCGCACCCACCTGCACGACCGGCGCGACGTCGCCGCCGCGCTCGCCGTGGCCGAGCGGCATCTTGATCCGGCCAAACCGACCACCTACTGCGCCCTCGCCGAGGTCTACGCCGAACTCGGACGTCAGGACGAAGCCGAGCAGTTGCTGCGCAAGGCCATCGATCTGGAGGCTCAGCAGGCGCACATCGACTACGCGAAGTTCCTGCACCGTCACAGGAACGACCTCGTGGCCGCCGAGCGCGAGTACCGGCTGGCCGGGGAACTCGACGAACCGGCCGCCGGCTACCACCTCGGCGCGTTCCTGCTCGACCACGGCGACGAGGACGAGGCTGCCGACGTGCTCGAGCAGGCCGCCTCATGGGGAGATCTCGACGCTCGACGGCTACTGGACACCGAGTTCGAGCTCGTAATGGATCCGTGAGCGCACAGCGGCTTGCAGAGACGAATCGAATCCTGCTCGGCGGCGCAACCGCGCTTCTCCGGCTCGGCCCCTGCCGTGGCCCCGCCAGCGCACGAAGCATCTTCGCCGAGGCACAGCAGTGCAGTTCTTTCGATGGACGTGCTGTCTTTGGCTGAGCTGGGTGTGAAGCCGATGGCAGACCTGCTGCACTGCGCCTCCGATGGGACGCGGGTCACTGAACGTGCTGGAGCTGACTGGAGCGGGGCAAGGAGTTGAACGTCGCGAAGCTGCATGTAACTGCGCTGAGCGGTGGTCAACCGCACCGAGTTCGTTGAGGGCTCTTGTGTTCGCGCTGACAAGAGTCCTTGGAGGACTTCTCCAGCAAGATCGTGGCTCGCTGGTGTGATCAGGTCGGTCGAGTGTCCCTCCCGCCAATGGTGGCGAGGGGTCATCTTCGGCCATTCATCACGTATTTGCTGCCACTGTCAGCGCCGGCCGTGTGGAGGATCAGCGGTGCAGCTTCGGGTTCTGGCGTGGCAGCGATGCGCACGACGGCGTTCAGTCGCTGACGAAGGCGGAAGCATCGACGTCGGTGATGACCAGTCGCAGGAACGCCTTCTCCCACGGTGTGTCATCCAATGTGGACCGAAGGACGGTCTCCGCGTGTCGCAGCAGCGGCGGTAACGGCAAAGTCAGCGCGACCAGCCGGATCTCGACCAGTTCGTGGTCGACGTCGACCGCGATCGCGTCGAGATCCCACGGCATCTTGGACGCCAGCGAGTCGGTCGACGGGGTGGCGGGCCGCAGTCCGGGGAGCGTGTGCACCACGGCGAGCAGGGTGCGGACCAGATCGGTGCGAGCGGTCATCGGCCGCCTCCCTTGAGGCTGATGTCCAGGACGGACACGGTCACGGCTGTCGGCGTCAGGCCGGTGGCGACCGTGACGGCGCGAGTGACCGCGCGTTGCACGTCCCGAGCTACGGCGGCGGTCTGGTCGTGGCAGGAAGTCGCCAGGTCGATCTCCAGTCGTATCGACGGTGCCGTGTGAGTGTCATCGGTCACGACCCGCACGCCCCCGGTGGGCGTGGGATCGAGCCCTGTGATCCGTTGGCGTGCGGCGTGGGCGAGTGACGTGGCGAGTCCGAGCAGTCCCGGTTCGAGTCGCACGACACCGGCGACGGTCATCGCGGCGTGCGCGGTGATCGCGGCGATCACCGGACTGGTGATCACCGATTCCGTGCGGGGCACGCCCCCTGCCGTGTCGTGGAGGTCGGTCTTCATCGCGGTGCTGTCCCTTGCTGTCGCCCGTCATGCGTTGTAGAGGTCTTCGACGGTCAGGTCGAGGCGCGCGAGGCGCACCCCGATCCGTGCGCCGACGGCCGCGGTGACCCTGTCGCGCACTTGCTCGATCGCGGCAGCGGTGAATCCGCCGGCACGGACCGCGATGCTCATGTCGACTTCGATGGCCAAGGCGTCCGAGTCGGCCTGACGCACCCTGCAGCGGCGGGCGCGCACGCCGCCGACGGTGTCCGCGGCGAAACGCAGCACCGCGGCCACGGCCTGTTCACTGACGCGGACTCCGCCTGGCTCGTCGGTCGGCAGCGCGAGCATGTTGTGGCGACGCACGTCGGCGCGGACCGCGGCCATGATTCGGTTGGTCAGGTTGCGTGAGGGTTCGGTGTCGTCGGCAGCGAGCACGCCGGTCAGGTCGCGCAGGACCTTCAGGCTCTCCCGCGCCGCGCCGCAGTACGGACACTGGATGTCGTGTGTGTTGGCTCGACCGGTCTCGACCTCGTCGATTCGTTCCCACACCGTCTCCACGTCGCGGCCGCACGGCAACAGGTACTCCTGCGTCGGCTGGTTCACCGCCATGGCGCCATCACCTCCGCCAGTTGTGCTCGTGCTCGCGCGATTCGTCCGCGCACCGCCGTGCTCGTCGTTCCGGTGGCGTCCGCGATCTCGTCGTAGGACCGCCCGTGCACCTCCCGCAGCAGCCAGCACGCCCGCTGCTCGGAGGTGAGCAGGTCCAGTGCCGCGGTCAGCGCCGTCATCTGCGCACTGGTCTCCGCCGCTCGCTCCGGGCGTCCGGACGATCCGGCCGACTCGTGCTGGTCGAGCTCCGCGTCGGTGGTCGGTTTCCGGGCCCGGATGACGTTGAGACACCGGTTTGTCGTGGTCCGGTAGAGCCAGCCGACGAACGCGGCGTCCTGCTCGAGCTGCCCCAGACGCCGCCACGCGGTGAGGAACACCTCCTGCACCACGTCCTCAGCGTCGCCCGTGCTGGCCAGCATCCGCAACGCGAGCCGGTACATCGGGCCCTGGTAGCGGCGCACGAGCTGTTCGAACGCCTGGACATCGCCTTCGCGTGCGCGGGCCACCAGCGTGCCCTCGTCCAGTGCCGCGTCGTCCGGGGGCGGGAGCCGAAGGTTGATCTCGGCGGGGGCTGTCACTTGTCTGCACCGGTCATGCTCGACCCGTCCTTTCCTCCCGGCCGCTCTGTCATGGAGGCGGGCAGTTGAATGACACGGCAAGGTGCTGGTTCGTCATGGGTGCCCGGTGAGTCGGTGCCTTTGCCCGGTGTCACCCATTAGGGCGCCGTACGGTCGTGGCGAACATGCCGTGACGATCCGCGCCGGGCCGGGTCTACCTGGTGTGGAGGCAAGCGGGGCACCGCGAACTTTCGCGCCAGGCAAGCACATGTGGACCCAAGGAGAGAACATGACGAACCCGGCCACCAAGGCCCCTGACCAGTCGTCCGCCCCGAGCGGCGAAGTGCAGAAGACGTCCGTCAGCGCGCTGGTGTCCCCCCAGGGTGTTACCACCATCTCCGATGTCGTGGTGCAGAAGGTTTCCGGTCTGGCCACCCGCGAAGTGTCCGGCGTCTACGCCCTCGGTGGCGGTGCGGCCAGGGCGTTCTCCGCGATCCGCGAGCGCATTCCCGGCGCCTCGGCCAGCGCGAGCCAGGGTGTTTCGGTCGAGGTGGGGGAGAAGCAGGCCGCGATCGATCTGCAGATCCTCGTCGAGTACGGCGTCTCCATCGGCGACCTGTCGCGTGCGGTCCGCCGCAACGTGATCACCGCGGTTGAGCAGATGACCGGTCTCGAGGTCGTGGAGGTCAACATCAACGTCTCCGATGTGCACGTCCCCGGTGACGACGAGAGCGGCGAGACGACTGACTCCAGCCGCGTGCTGTGAGTCCCGGCGTCGATCTCGACGCCGCCCGCACGGCCGGTTCGGTGAGATCGCCACCGATCGGCCGGTGAACGTGCTGATCGGCGAGATCTCGGGCCCGGCGTCCCGCCTGCGCCTTCACTGGTTTTTCGGACGGCCCCGTCTCGGCACGGGCCGACCGGCACAGCAAGGAGAAATCCCATGAACTCCACCCAACTCGGCCTCATGACCGGTCTCGCACTCGGCTTCGCAGCCGCGTTCGGCGGGTTCGGCGCGTTCCTCGCCGTGCTCGTCTTCGGTGCGCTCGGCCTGTTCGCTGGCCGCGTGCTGGACGGCAAGCTGGACCTCTCGCAGCTCGCCGGCCGAGACCGGGGCTGAGCCGTCGTGACGACCACCACCGAGCCGAGCCCGGTCACCAGCCCGCCGGGTGCCGACCGTGGCCGGCTCACGATCGGCGCCCGCGCGGTCGAGCGGATCGCGGCTCAAGCGGCCACAGAAGTCGACGGGGTCGGGGGATCGGCCGCGCGCATGCTCGGCCTCGCCGTTGGCGGCGAGGACCGCGAAGGAGCCGTGAAGATCACCGCACATGTCAGCGGCGACACCGTGGTTCTCAACGTGCGTTTGTCGATCAATTACCCGCAGTCGATCACGCGAACCACCGAACGGGCCAGGGCGCACCTGACGCGCCGCGTCGAGGAGCTCACCGGCCTGACGGTGTTGCGAATGGACATCGTCGTCACCGCGCTGCACGGCGCCACCGCCGCCAGGAGGGTCCAGTGAAGCGAAGGCCCCGCCGCACCACACCTGCCGTGCTCGTCGCAGTGGTCGGGCTGGTGGCGTGTGCCTTCATCGCGGTCATCGCGATCCAGATGATCCTGGGCCGCGCCCCGTGGACGGACTACCGCGCGGTCGCCGCCGCACTGCACGGCGCAGAATGGAACGACCCCATCCCCGCGATCATCGGTGGTGTCACCGCACTTGTGGGGCTGATCCTGCTGCTGGCCGCGGTCATGCCCGGCAAACCGACGGTACTTCCGTTGCGGGGCAGCGATACCGCGATCGACTCCGGCGCCTCGCGGCGGAGCTACTGCAACACCCTGCGCGTCGCAGCGTCCACAGTGGATGGAGTGTCCGGCGCACGGCTCACGTTGCGCAGGAACACGGTCGCCGCGGCTGTGAACACACAGCGGACCAACACCGACGGCTTGGCCGAAGCAGTGCGCGCGGCGATCGAGCACAGGATCGAGCAGATCACCCCCGCCGCCCGACCGAAGATCAAGATCAAGGTCAGGGCCGTCAGGAGCGCTTCATGACCAACCTCAACCGCCCCGCCCGCCTCAACCGCAGCCTGCTGGCCGTCGTCGGACTCCTGCTGCTCGCAGCAGGTGGCTTCGCGGTCGCGACCCACTTCGGCGCGCTGACCCTGGTGAGGCCCGATGCCGCGCTCGTCCCCGCCGTCGGCGACCCACCCACCTCGGCCCTCTACGCCACCGCCGTTGCTGCCGTTGTGATCGGCCTGCTGACGTTGCGGTGGCTGCTCGCACAACTGGCGCGCAAACCCAAAACCCACACCTGGCACTTCGAACAGGACCCGGATCGGGGTCGGACCGAACTCGCGGCGAGCACGGCGATCGAGCCGTTCCTCGACGAGGTCTCCGCCTACCCAGGAGTGCACGCCGCACACGCCACCCTGGCCGGGACTCGCGCCACTGCGGCGTTGGCGCTCGTGGTCAGCGTCGAGCAGCACGGTGACCTTGCTGCCATCCGCCACGAGCTGGACACGACCGGACTACCCCGCCTGCGGCATGCCCTCGACCTGGACACCCTGCCGGTCACCGTCGAATTCAGGTTCTCCACCAAGGCCGGCTCCCGCGCCTGGTGACGCCCGCGCGGTCCAGGCGGGGTCTTCGGCTACTCCCGTGCGATGGGCGGTTTCAAGGCAGCCACGCCCAGTACGTGCGGGTGCCGTTCGCCCACCACACCGCTATCCCGATCCCCGAGGGCGTGGACGACATGAGCGCCCTGTTCGCCTCCGACCGGCCGGTGCGGAGAACACCGGGTCGGGCCAGTCGCAAGGCAGGTCGTTCGGGACGGAGCCGAACGACAGCTGACGTTGCGCCGGATTCTTGTGGCGCACCGCGGACTGGTGGCTCAGGTGCACCGGCTCTCGACTGAGCCGCATCGGCCGCCTGCGGCAGCGGAACGAAATCCGCGCGCGTCCAAGGTTGTCCGCGACGTCGTGTGACGAAGTGCGCCCCTCCCGTGTGGACCGCACTCACGCGGGTATCTGGTATCTGTGATGCTGACGAACACCCCTGGGGTGTACGCGCCCCAAGAGGACACGCGGTTCCTGATCGAGGCCCTGCGCGCCGCCGCGATTCCAAGGGGAGCGAAGGTTCTCGACTTCGGCACGGGTACCGGAGCACTCGCACTGGCCGCGTTGCGCGCGGGCGCGGCGACGGTGACAGCGGTCGACGTATCGCTGCGGGCGGTGCTCACCGCGCGGCTGAATACGCTCTGCAGGCCGGTTCGCGTGCGTTGGGGGAATGCGCTCGACGTCCGCGGCCGGTTCGACCTGGTGCTGGCGAATCCGCCGTACGTGCCCGCGAACCACGCTGCGAGGGGACCGGCTCGTGCGTGGGACGCGGGAGCTGACGGGCGTGAGTTGCTGGACCCGCTGTGCGCCAAGGTATCTGGGCTTCTCCAACCAGGAGGCGTGCTGCTCCTCGTCCACTCAGCCCTGTGTGGAGTGGACACCACTGTGAGCAGGTTGCGCGGCGTCGGGCTCGAGGCATCCGTTGTCGACCGGCGTTGGACACCGTTCGGTCCGGTGATGCGCCGGCGGATCGCCTTCCTCGAGGCGCGGAGACTGGTCGAACCGGGCCAGCGGCACGAGGAGCTGGTGGTGATTCGCGGTGATAAGCCCGCGTAGGGTGACCGTCGTGCCGGGCGGCCCGGTTCTCATCGAGGGACCGGTCGAGATCGAGGTCGACGGCATGGTGCACGCGTCGGACCGGTTCGTGGTGGCGTTGTGCGCGTGCCGTCGCAGCAAGCGTTATCCGTTCTGCGACACCAGCCACCGGCGGCGCATGCGCAGGGACGTCGAGCCGGAGCGCCACGACGACAGCAGGTGATCGGCGAGCCGGGCTTCGAGGAGTTCGGTGGCCTGGATGCCGAACACCACGTCGGCGGTCAGCTCCGGTTCGCGCGCGAGCAGGTCGCCGATGACGTCGCGGCGCATGATCTGCTCGTGCACGGCGTCCGCCTCGACGTGCTCGCTGAAGAAGAGCTTGCACGCCGGGGGAGCGTCCAGCCGTTCCAACGCTTGCAGCATTCTCGCGGCGCTCGGAGCGGTGGTGATCTCGGCCGCGGCGAAGTGGCCGACCAGCGCGCCGCGCAGTGACCGGTGCAGCCCGAAGAGCGACATCATGTTGACGATCGCGATAGCGGGCGCGGGCACGTTGTCCAGGTAGTGCAGGTACTCGGCGGACAAACCGGCCGCCGCGAGCAGGTCCGCGTAGAGCCGTGAGTGCATGCGGTCGCCGCGCCCGCCGCCGAATTCGTCGAACTCAACCGCCACCAGCGACGCCTTCGCCTGGCCGCGCAGCCGGGGGATGACCCACGCGTGCGGGTCGGCCTCCTTGTGGTGGTAGACCGAGCGGTGCGCGAAGTACTCGCGCATCTGCTCTCGGTCGCCGTGGTCGCGCAGGTGGTGCGAGACGCCGTCGCCGGGCACGACCTCGACCAGCAACGCGTCCAGCGCCTCGTCCAGCGACGGTGTGGTCACGCCGTCCCGCAGTGCCTCCACGAAGTCCTTTTCGAGCGCGGCGCGCAGTCGCAACAGGTCAGGGTCCCACTCCCAAGCCGCGTCCACCCCGTCGAACCCGGCGTAGTGCAGCTCGTACATGGTGTGCAGGGCGATGGTCGCGTCCTCGCCGAACGGGTGGAGGTCACCAGGGGACGGCAGCGGCCCGCGGCCGAGCAGGGCCTCGTTGAGGCCCGCGGAGAGCGGGCCCCTGGACTCCGGCAGCTTCGTCATGGGAGTTTCTCCAGAGTGTCTGTGTCACCGGTCTCCTCCAACGCGGCGGCTACGTGCTCGACCAGCGCGTTGACCAACTTCGTCGCGGGCACCTGGCACTCGTGCTGGACGTGCACAGCGGGACCGTCCAGACCGTGCCGCGCGGCCGTCCAGATCGCTGCGGCGCACACGTCGTCGCGGACGCGCGGAGCCTCCCGCCCTGCAGCGATGTCTGTGATGGCAGTGCGCACCAACGCCCGTGACAACGCGGCCTGGAGGACCGCCATCTCGACGTCGGGCACGGCGTCCGCGGCGCGGAACTCGACTGTCGGCCACCGGCGTGAGAGCCGGGCGAGCCAGAACGTCATCGACTCGTCCACCAGCGTCCCGCACTCGACCATCCGTCGGATGTGCGCGTCGTAGTCGTCTGCCGAGGAGAACCACGGCGGCACACCGGATCCCGGAAACCGCGACTGGAGCACCATCCGCCAGCTCGCGTAGCCGCGGTGCGGAGAGCTCGCCGACAACGCCAGCAGCGTGGGCAACCACGGCCGCAGATGGTTCAGCACCGCCACGCCGGTCTTCCGGTCGGGTACCCCGATGTGCACCTGGCAGGCGCACGCCTCGTAGTCCGCGACCACGCCCGCATACCGGATCAGGATCTCGCGGAACCGCTTGCCGCGCCCGCCGACGGGTTGCTCCGCGCCGCGTTCAGGGAGGCCCGCCGACACGACTCGGAGTCCGTGCTGCCGCGCGGCGGCGCGCACCCGTTCCCGCGCGTCGCACAAAGCCACCCGCAGCTCGGCCAGCTCGGTGCACGGTCCGGTGGCCGCCTCCACCTGGGTGGCCGCGAGCTCGGCGTGGAACCGCGTCAGCTGTGTGTTCTCGAGGACCGACAACACAGCGTCCGCACGCGCGGCTGTGCGCCCGGACGCCGGGTCGATCAACAAGAACTCCTCTTCCACGCCAATGGTCTCAGCGGACCGCTCGACGCCTGGCAAGGGCCACCCCCAGCCCGATCATGCCGATGCCGAGCGCGAGGTGCAGCCAGTCGTCAGCGCCGTTGAGCGGCACGAAGTTCGCTTCGCTCGCCTTGTCGACGACCAGCCCGTAGAGCCACAGCACCAGGTAGATCGCTCCACCGCCGATGAGGAACCCCCTGGCGCCGCTCGCGGTGCGAGCCATTGCCAGTCCGGCGACACCGAACAGCAGGTGCACGACGTTGTGCAGGATCGAGACGTGGAAGAGCCCCAGCAGCATGGCGCCGGACTCGGGGCCTGCGAACGTCATGCTCTCGTAGTCCGTCGTGATTCCTGGGATGAAACCCAGCACACCGACCAGCAGGAAGACCGCTCCGACTCCTGCGGCGGCGCCCTGCACGGGATTGCGGGTCCTGACATCGACCATTGCGTGGTCACCTCTTCTCTGATCGCGACAACCGGCGGCTACCTCTGGTGGGTACGCCCGAACCGATCGCCCGTCGGGATCCCTCAGGGCTGGAGCAGCACCTTGATGGCACCGTCCTGCTTCTTCTGGAACATCTCGTAGCCGTGCGGCGCCTCGACGAGCGGCAGCTTGTGCGTCACGAACGCCTCGGTGCCCAGCGGGTCGTCGTCGGACAGCAGCGGCAGGATGTCGTCGACCCAACGCCTGACATTGGCCTGCCCCATCCGCAGCTGGATCTGCTTGTCGAACATCGTCAGCAGCGGCATGGGGTCGGCCATCCCGCCGTACACGCCGGCCAGGGAGATCGTGCCGCCCCGCCGCACGATGTCGATGGCCGCGTGCAGAGCGCTCAGCCGGTCGATTCCGGCCGTTCGCATCAGCCTGGCGGCCACCGGATCCGGGAGGAAACCGGTGACGTCCTGGGCCAGCTTCGCGACCGGTGCGCCGTGCGCCTCCATCCCCACCGCGTCGATCACGGCATCCGGGCCGCGGCCGTTCGTCAGGTCACGGATGTGCTCGGCCAGCCGTTTGCCGTGCTCCCTGAGGTCGAGCGCGGTCGCTCCGCGAGCCCGTGCCCGAGCGAGCCGTTCGGGTACCAGGTCAACGCCGATCACCGTGCCGGCACCGCGGTGCAGTGCGATCCGCGCCGACATGTCACCGATGGGGCCCAGTCCGAGCACGACCACGCTGCCGCCCTCGCGCACACCCGCGTACTCCACCGCCTGCCACGCGGTCGGCAGGACGTCGGACAGGAGTACGAACCGGTCATCCCGTGGGCCGTGCGGCACTTTGATCGGCAACGTGTCACCGAACGGAACGCGCATGAACTCCGCCTGGCCGCCGGGCATTTGACCGTAGAGCTTGGTGTAGCCGAACAGCGCGGCGCCGGTGCCCTGTTCGCGGACCTGGGTCGTCTCGCACTGGGAGTGCAGGCCCTGTCCGCACATGAAGCAGGTGCCGCAGGACACGTTGAACGGGACTACGACGCGGTCGCCCACGCTCAACGTGGTGACCTCGGGGCCTACCTCCTCCACGACGCCCATCGGCTCGTGACCCAGCACATCGCCCTCGTCGATGAACGCCCCGAGCACTTCGTAGAGGTGCAGGTCCGATCCGCAGATTCCGGTGGACGTGATCCGCACGATGATGTCCGTCGGTTCCTCGAGCACCGGGTCCGGCACCGTGTCCACTCTGACGTCGCGTTTGCCGTGCCAGGCAACAGCCTTCATCGAGTCCTCCAGCCACTTGTCGTCCCCATCGGCGTTGCCCGGCTCCCGCGCCCGCAAACCCGTGTTGAGGGCGCGCGCGTCTGGGCCTCAGGCGGGCGAACCGGCTCCGGCCGCCGCGCGACGTGTTGTCCCTTGCCCTGCTGGTCGGTCGCGCTCTTCGCGACGCGGCCGACGACGAACCCGGCCGCCGCGGCGCCCAGCAGAAACGCGTCGGGCCTGCGACGTGCGAAGTCCTGTGCGGAGTCGAGCAGCCCGCGGGCGCCTCGCTCGTCGAGGTAGCGCGCCGCCTGCCTGCTGGTGTCGGCCACCTTGTCCCGCACGTCCCGCACGACGTGGTTCGCCTGGGCTCTTGCTTCCCGTGCGACCTGCCCGACCTGCTCCTGAGCTGCCGCACTCACCTCTCCTGCAGCTTCCTTGGCGTGGTGCGCCACCGCGGCACCTTCCTGCTGGGCGGCTTCGCGGACACCGCCCACCTGGTTCTCCGTCACGACGGACTCCTCGTCGGTCGACGTGTACTCGTCTTGCGAGCTACCCCGCCGCACTCCGTGCAAACGCAGCGGGAGCAAGAGAAGTCATTGCGAGACAGTCGTTTTGGTCGGTGGTTCAGGGGTAGGTCTCGGAGGTCTCATGTGCCTGTTCGAGGAGGAAGCAATGGCCACTGGAGAGACCGGCGTCGACGACGTCACGTTCGACTTGATCTCGGTGCAGTACCACTCGCTCAAGGCGGGGCACGACTACGGCCAGTACGTCCGCGACGCCGAGAACGCGGGCAGGAGTGACATCGCCGACTTCTTCAGCCGCGTGATGGAGGAAGACTCCGCTCGAGCCAAGCAGTGCCACGACTACATCAGCGAGCTGGCCGGTACGAAGCAGTCCGGTCCTGCCATGACCTGCCCGCGTCTGGCCCCCACCGCCGGGTGGGCGCGACCCCCCGCAAACACGTCGACGCCTTGCGTCAGCCCGATGAGGGCCGGTCGGCCACACGTGCGCCGGGGGCCTGTCGGGCGAGCATTCGCGCGCGTTCGTACACGCGCAGCGTGTCGGAGGCGATGCGGTCCCAGGAGTACCGAGCGCAGACCCGGTCCCGCCCCGCGATACCGAACTCGTAGCGGTCGGTGTCGCTTGCCAGCAGCGAGTGCAGCGTGCGCGTCAGTGCGCCGGGATCGCGTGGTGGCACGTGCCGGCCGGTCACGCCGTTCACGACGGCGTCGACGAGTCCGCCGACCGCAGTGGTGACCACCGGTGCGCCGCAGGCCATCGCTTCCAACGCAAGTGCGTCGGGTCTGTCGCACCAAGGGCCGCACACGACGACGTCCGCCGACCGCAACAGGGCCGGTTGTGCGGAGCGTGCCACCTCGCCCGCGAACACAACTCGCTCCGCGACACCGAACTCCACGGTCAGCGCCCGCAGCCGCTTCGCTTCGGAAGCGTCGTCCGAGCGTCCCGCGATCACGAGCTCTGCGTCATCGAGGGCGGGCAGTGCGGCGATGATGTGGTCAAGACCGCTGCGCGGCAACAGGTGGCCGAAGGTGACGACGCGGCGCGGAAGGGTGCGACCCGCTCGCGGACCGTCGGGCGTGAAGGCGTCGATGTCCACACCGGACGGGATGACCGAGATGCGAGACCGGTTCATGCCCATTCGGATCAAGTCGAACGCCTCGTTCGAACAGTTCGCGACGACGTGCGCCGCCTCGCGGGCGAGCAGCCGCTCGACATCGGTCCTCTTGGACGTGCTCCCGTCGCCGGAAGAGGCAGCGATGCCGAGCTCGTGGTAGCTCTGCACCACGGGAACACCCGTCCGGCGTGACGCCAGCACGCTCGCTAGGCCGGACGTCCAGAAGTGCGCATGCACCACATCGGGCGCGTTCGCGTTCCAGTGCTCGACGAGCACGTTGGTGAAGTCTCCCAAGTGGGGCAACGATTCGAGTCGTTCGGCGGGCCCGGCGGGGACGTGCACAACCTGGTATCCGCGGTCCGCGCGCACGAGATCTGGCAGGTGGGGGGCGTCTCGGCGGGTGTACACGGTGACCTCGTGCCCGTGCCGGCACAACGCGGCCGCGAGTTCGGCGACGTGGCGACTCTGCGGGCCTACGTCGACTGCGTCCGGTGCCGGGAGCGGACTGGCGTGCTCGGACACCATCGCGATCCTCATGCCTGCCACCTCCGTCGCGTTCGACGGACGTGATCGGTGATCAACCCTGAACGTTCGGTGGCGTGCTGATTCATCGGTGAGGTCCCCTTGTGCCACAGGGCAATGACAGCGAGCTGTCTCCTCAACCCGGAATTGCCACTCCTCCAGGCAGCCGGTGGCCGCCCGGAATCACCACGCTAGGCATGCACCGGTTGAAGAACAAGCACGTGGGACCGGTTTATTGGCACTCTTAGCGGGTATCGGACCGCAGCGTCCCGTTCACGTACGCCACTCCTCCTGCCAGCTGTGATGGGTGTCGTAAGCGAGCGCCAGGAACCGCAACAGCGACTCGTCCTCGGTGTTCTCGATCTCGGTGCGCAGCATCGCCACCTTCTCCGGGAACGGAACAGGCGCCCGTTCGCCCTGGGCCTGCACCGGCCCAGGGATGAGCAGCAGGCCTTTGCCGTCGTCAGACCGCAAGATCCGCAGCCTGCCTCGCCGCTCGGCCTCGTCGAGGAACGGCAACTCGTCGTCCGCCAGGCGCTGCTCGTCTTCGGCGAGCCGGCCGAGCACGAACTGCCTCAGGTCATCCCGCACCTTGTCGTAGTTCATGACGTGTGGGGTATCCCGCCGGCGCCCACCGGACACGCGCGGTGTGCTTCGTTCCCAGTGGGGTAGCACGTTAGGTGGCCGCGTCAGTGCGGCGACGCTTTCGTGGGCCGGACGGTTCCGGCGGTTGAGCAGACAGCTGGCGGGATCTTTCCGCGAGACTCACGGCCCTCGTTCATCGTCAGAGTTGAAACGACAGACCAGCCGCGACGGTGGCGGAGCAAATGACGACGAGCCAGGGGCTGAGTGGATGTGGCGGGACGGTTCGAGGCCGAGTTCGGCGCGCAGCCGGGCTCGGTAATTGTGGTACTGACGCACCGCCTGTGTGGTCACCGCACGACCTGGACCTGTCGCTGAGCACCTCCAGCGCGCAGCCGGGCTTGACGCCACCAGTCCTGCTCGGCCTGGACCCACGGTTGCCGCCAGCCCGGTAGGAGATCGGCCTTGAGCAGGGCCACGGCGTCTGGACTGGTTCCCGGTGCGGCGGCGAACGCACGCGCGCCGGAAGTCGACGTCGACCTCCGCGGTGAGGGTGAGTGCGTCGTCGGCGACCACGACCAGCGGTGTCGACGGCTTGCCGAGCCGTCACAACGACGACCGCAGACAGGCGCTCGCGCGATGGACGGTGGCCTCCGGCCAGAGCAGTGTCGCCGCGACGGTGCGCGGCACGGGCCCCTCGCACAGCGCGAGGAATGCGAGGAGCCTGCGCGCGGCGGGAACAACGTGGATCGGCGTCTGGTCGCAGTCCAGGCGGAAGCCGTCGAGCAGCCGGTTCCGCTCGTGGTCCGCGCAGCCGCGAGCCGAGCAGGTTCACCTCCGCGGGCGCAGGCGTCGCACGTGTCGCAGGCCGTACCATTCGTCGGGAGCGTCAAGCAGCGGCGCCGCGGACTCGGTTCGAGTTGGAAGGCGGCTTGCGTGCACGACGAAACAGACCCCGTTGAACGAACACAGTCACAAGCCCGATCCGTCAACGATGACCGCCCGGATCCTCTGGAGCGACTCGACGAGGCGACCGAGGCGCTCGCCGTGCTACGGGACTCCTTCTCCACCGAGGAGCCGCTCGGCCAGGCACTGCGCCGACTGGCTGAAACCGCGACACGGGCGATCCCGGACGCCGACGCCGTGACCATCACCGTGATGACTCCGGAACCGCCTCGGACAGTGGCCGCCAGCGACGAGCAGCTCGTCGATGTGGACGAGAAGCAGTACGGCGCCAACCGCGGGCCCTGCCTCGAGTCGGCTCGCACGCTCCAGGCCGTTCGCGCGGTCGTCGGTGAGCACCGGGAGACCTGGCCTGAGTTCGAATCGGCGGCCGAGGAACACGGCGTGCGCGCCTATCTGTCGGTCCCCATCGTGCTCCCGGCATCGGGCAGGTCCGACGCCGAACACGTTGGGTCGCTCAACATCTACAGCTACACCGCCGCCGCCTTCGACCCGTTCGACGAAGGTCTGATGCGGCTGTTCACCACCGCCGCGTGCGCCACGATCAGTTCCGCCGACCAGTGGCAGCGGTCTCGTGAGCAGATCAAGCACTTGGAGACCGCGCTCGTCTCACGAGCGGTGATAGACCAGGCCAAGGGTGCTCTCATGGCGGTGCACGCCTGCACCGCGGAGGAGGCCTTCGCGATGCTCGTGCGGCGCTCACAGCACGACAACGTCAAACTCCGTGAAGTAGCCCAGGACGTGCTCAACGCCGTCGTGCGCCTCTGAATCCTGGTCCGCGTCAGCGACGCAAAGGGTGGCAGGCGGAGTCGACGGCGCCCGGCGGATGCGCCAACAGCTGATGCACATCGGCTCTGCGACCCTGTCTGCGGGGGTGCCGGTCCGGACGCGATACCTGGAACACGTGCGGCGCAGTGCGCCTGCGGTGCTGACGGGTCGACAGCGCGAACTCGAGGAGTTGGCCTGGTTCTGCACCGCGCCCACGGCTCAGAGCTACACGTGGTGGCGTGGCGAGGAAGTCTGCTCTGCTGTCGTGGTTCGTGTTGCACCCCCCGGAGGGGGTGTGTGGTGTCGTTCTTTGTGACGGGGGACTGGGCAGGCCGGAACGACAGGGTTGCGTTCCTCGACAACGTGCTGGAGCAGTTGTTGGCATTGCTCGGCCAACAGCCTCCACCGCTCCTGACCGAGGCGACGCGGGAAGCGCACTTCCTGGGGTTGCTCGCGGATGCACCAGCCAGTCTGCCGAAACTTGTTGATGCTTATCGTCATGAGGCGCATGGCTTTCTTGACGAGAAGGCGCGCCCGCGTCGCCCAGTTCAGCAGGTCGACACGAGGTGGCCCCGTGCCGCGATCCAACGGCACGGGACCACCGGGTGGAAGAGTCCGGGCGGCTCGCGGAGTGCTGCGCCCCTGCGCTCGGGTGGCGTCAGCCGGATTGGCCACCGCGGGGTCGGTCCGACGGTGCGAGCGGTCGACCGGACGTCTTCGTGTTGTTCATCGTGTCCACGCATCACCTGCCTTCCGTGACGGAGGGGAGCGTTGCCGTGCCGGTGCGCCGGTCGGGATGTGGCCCTGCCGGTGCGGGTGGACCGTGTCCCGGTGCGGCGTCGACGGGACCGGGCGGCGTGGCTTCGTCCAGCGTCTGTGCGGCCATGACCGCTCCTGGTCAGGCGTTGATCTGCTTGACGTCCTGGTCGGTGTGCGTGATGGCGATCTTGCGGGGCTTGGCCTTCTCCAGCACCGGGATGCGCAGGGTCAGCACACCTGCGTCGTAGGCGGCTTGGATGTGTTCGGTGTCGAGGGTGTCGCCGAGGAACAGCTGGCGGGAGAACACGCCCAGCGGTCGTTCCGCGACCTGCATCTCGACGTTGTCGCCGGTGATGGTCGGGCGCCGCTCGGCCTTCACGGTCAGCACGTTGCGTTCGACGTCGAGCTCGATGGCGTCCGCGGACACGCCCGGCAGGTCGAACGCCACCACGAACTCGTCGCCCGAGCGGTAGGCGTCCATCGGCATCGCCGTGGGTCGTGACCACGTGCCCGGCCCGGTGAACACCTGCTGCGCCAAGCGGTCCAGCTCCCGGAACGGGTCAGTGCGCATCAACATCCGGCACCTCCTCGATGTTTTGTCTGCTGTCAACGCGCACCTCTGTTGTAACATGTCGTCGGAACGATGACAAGTCTGTTTGTCGTCGAAAGGATGACACGATGCCGGTGGGTGACTACGAGACGGTCCGCGCCGCCGCGCACGCGAACGCGGACCTCAGCCCGACCCAGGTGCTGGCCGCGCTGGTCCTGCTGCGCGAGCTGCGGGCCGAGCTGACGGACTGGGAACCCCAGCTGATCGCCGCCGCCCGCGAGCTCGGCACCAGCTGGGCGGACCTGGCGCCCGCGCTCGGGGTGGCCAGCCGACAGGCCGCCGAACGCCGCTACCTCCGCCTGCGACCGTCCGATCTCGCCGGTTCGACGGGGGATGAGCGCGTGCAGGCGGAACGCGACCGGCGGGCGGGCGATCGCGCTGTGACGCGGTGGGCACGGGACAACTCCGCCGCGCTGCGCAGCCTCGCCGGACACGTCGGCGAGGTGGACCCCTCCGTTCGCCTGGCCCTGTCCGAGGACAACGCGGCGGAGCTCCTCAACCCACTGGCCGACGCGCACGACCAAATCCGGGAAACGCATCCCGCCCTGGCCGACCAGATCGCCGCGATCACCGAGCAGACCGAGCAGGTGCGCCGCGACACCCAGAGTCGCCGGACGAGACTTGGCTAGCTCGGAACCTCACACGCCACGCAAGGGCGGATATGGCGTCTCGGGGTCTGGTGGTGAGTTCCGGGTGTTGATGTCCTTGGCTTCCTGGAGTTCGTCCTCCACCGTCGACGACCTGTGAGACGCGGTGCTGGACCGGATCGGCACCGCACACCACAACTGCGCGAGCATGGCCATGACCGTGATTGCGGCGGAAGGAACCACGCCCCGTGGATTCTCGCCCTGTCCGGGCTACACGGAATCTCCACCGGTGAGGACCTTGTGGTCCACACCGTTCCCCGCTGATCACGCCAGCGAGCATTCATTCCAAGCATGTTTGAGATCTCGGGACTTGGGCATTCTGCCGCAGCACGACGAGAGCCACAGCGAAGAAGTCGCTGTGGCACAACGAAGGAGGAGCAGTCGTGGGAATCTTGGGATGGATCGTCCTCGGCCTGATCGCCGGTGCCATCGCGAAGGCCATCATGCCCGGCAAGGACCCCGGCGGCATCATCGTCACCCTGTTGATCGGCATCGTGGGCGCCATCCTCGGCGGGTTCGTCGGGCGCGCGCTGTTCAACAGCGACATCAACAGCTTCTTCGACCTGAGCACGTGGCTGCTGGCCATCCTCGGTTCGTTGATCCTCCTCGGCATCTACCGGCTGGTCAGGGGCAGGCGCGCCCACGCCTGACCTCACAGCACATGAACCCCGCCGACAGGAGGTGTCGTGGTCACCGGGGACGAGGGCGTGGTGGTGCCATTGCGGGTGGACACCGAGCGGCGTGAGGATGCTGTGGTTCTGCGGGCAGCGGGCGATGTCGACTCCTACACGGCCCCGCTGCTGCGTGATCGCCTGGCCGCGGCGTTCACCGACGCGAAGAGCGGCGGGCTCCCAGTGGTGTTGGATCTGAGTGGCGTCGACCTTTTCGCGTCGTCCGGCCTCTCGGTGCTGGTCGACTACCACGTGCTCGGTGTCGACCGAGGCACGCCGCTGCGGCTGGTGGCGCCTGCCGGGAGTGTGCTGCGGGCGCTGCGGGCCACGACGCTGAATGAGGTGCTGGAGCTGTACTTCAACCTGGCCGAGGCCCTGGCGACTTCCTGAGCCGCAGCGCGTGTTGAGTCGAACTCCGCTGGCGCCTTCCGCTCATCACGCACTGTTCGAGCGGCCGTGCGTCTGGGGCAACATCCACATGTGCTTCGCCCCGGAGATGCCGCACGGTAGCTTCAAGTCCTCGGGCTAAGGCAAGGACCTGTCTCGCTTCGCGGTGGCAACAGCACTTGAGCTGGGGTCAAGGGGTCGCAGGTTCAAATCCTGTCGTCCCGACGGCCAAGAGGGTCTTTGCAGCTCAGGTGCTGTGGAGGCCCTCTTTTTGTGGTCTTGTTCGGCTCCGCCATACCGAGCATGCCGCTCGTAGACTCCTTGACTCACGTGGTCGCGGCGCTGTCCATGTGCGACCACCAAGCAGCCAAAAGCTCATGAGAACAGGTCCAGCTCGCGCAGCTGAGATCTGCTTGCTATCCCCAGTTTGGGGAAGATCTTGTACAGGTGATAGCCGACGGTCCTTGGGCTGAGGAACAAGCTTGCGCCGATCTCCTTGTTGGTCAGGCCCTTCGCCGCGAGCCGCGCGACGCTGAGTTCCTGTGGCGTGAGTTCGAACTTGGTGCCGGTGGCGGGACGGAGCTGACGCGCCGCCGCCGAGGTCCAGTGGGTCGCGCCCAAGTGCGTGAACGTGTCGTGGGCCAGCCGTAGCTGTGAGCGGGCCTGGTGTTTGTTGCGGCGCAGCCATTCGCCGTGCAGCAGGGCCGCGCGGGCTTGCTCGTGAGGATGGTCGGGGAACGCCTCGGAGGCGGCCTTGGCGAAGAGGTCCGGCGCGTCGGTGAGCAGTGCCTGGGCGCGATAGCTCCTGCTTCGCATGAGTGGTGTTGCGGCGGACGGGAGCATGACGTGGTCGGCCGGCGTTCTGGTGCGGACGCAGGCCTCGACGAGATCGGCGGCTGCCCACTGGCTGACCAGGGTGTGTCCCGTGGGAGAGGTTGGTTCGGTGATCGAGGACAGATGTGAGACCGCGGTCGCGTTGTCACCCGTGGACAGTGCGAGCAGGCCCAGTGCCCACTTCGCTTTGGCCGCGGCCAGACGGTTGTGCAGCGGGATTGCCATGGCAAGCGCTGCAGAGGCGTGACGACGGCACAGCTCGGGATTCGGCGCCACGAGTGCCAGCACGGCGTGGAAATCGGCGGCACGGGCGCGTTGACCGGTTTCCTGTGCCGAGCGGAGTCCTTCCGTGGCGCGGGAGAACGCCGAGGCCCAGTGGCCCAGTTCGTGTTCCAGCTCGGCCAGCCACAGCTCGGGGAACGCGAGCACGGCTTGCATCCCGTTGGTGGAGAACGATGTCCGGGCCTCGACGCCGAACCGCAGCGCGGCTCGCGGGTCGGCGCCGTAGCGGGCGATCACGAGCGGCCACAGCCATTGGTGGACGTCGCTGTGCCGCAGCGCCGCCGGTGCGGTGGCGCGCAGCTGCCACGGGTCGGCGTCGATGGTGCCGTCTCGCAGCCGGGCGAGGTGATCGACGAACACCGCGAAACCCAGGTCCGCACCGGCCTCGGACAAGCGGGCCAGCGCGGGCGAGGTGCCGATGTCAGCGTGGAGTGCGGCGGCGACCGCCATGAAGAGCAGGCCGACGGCTTCTTCGGGTGGTCTGCCACGTGCCGCGCGCACCAGGTGGTCGTGGGCCGAGCGTTGGTCGTCGTCGCTCAACGCGATGAGGCCGTGCAAACGGTCCAGGGCCGCGACGTCGGAAACCGATGCGCTCAGGGAACGGGCAAGCGTCGGCTGGCCCGACTTCCACGCCGCGTACCCCGCGGCGGCCAGCCTGCGGTCGCGGGAAGGCCGCGAGGACAGGGACGCGGCGCGGCGGAGCAGGTCGGCCGCGGTCGACAGGCCGCCGCACGAAGAGGCGTCGGCAGCGGCGATTTCCAGCGAGGCCGCCAGTTCGTCGTCCTGGCCGGACGCGGCCAGCGCGCAGTGCCACAGCGCGCGGCGTGGCTCTCCCCGTGCGATCAGTTCGTCGGCGAGCGCACGGTGCACAGCGCGAGGGGCGCGGATGCCCTGATAGATCGCCGAACGGACCAGCGGATGATCGATTGCGGCCGGGTGCGGCTCGATGCCGAGCCGGTGGGCGGCGCCGGCGTGCACATCGGATCGATCCGTGCCGTCAGCCGCCACGATTTCGAGGAAGGGCAAGGCGTCTGCGGGCAGGCGGGCGGTGAACGCCGTCCGCAGGCGATCGCTCAGCGGTACCACCTCGAGAAACGACTGGTGGGCGCACTCGACCATCGCGAGTGGATTTCCGGCTGTCGCAGTGAGCAAGGCGCGTCGTCTCTCGGCCGGCACGTCGAGCGCGTCGAACAACGGGCCGGCGGCCGCGAGCGACAATCCGGACAGCGCCAGTTCAGGCAAGTCCGGCGAAGGGCCGTCGGTGGCCAGCACGAATGCGATGGGCGCGTCAGCGGCGCGGCGTGCGCAGAACGACAGTGCGGTGGCCGAGGCACGATCCCACCACTGCAGGTCGTCGACGATCACCAGCAACGGCCCGGCCGACCGTAGTAGCCGCAGCACAGCCGTGTACAGCAGGAGATCCGTGCACGGGGCGTCGGAGCAGCCCAACACCACCTCGACCGCCGACTGGTGCGGCTCGGGCAAAGCCGAGAAGTCCAACGGGGACAGCAGTTGCTGCAACCCGGCGAACGGGAGCTCCGACTCGGCCTCGACACCCGCCGTGGACAACACGGTCATCTCCGGCGCACGTTCCGCGGCCCAGCGCAACAGCGTGGTCTTGCCGATGCCCGGCTCACCTCGCAGCACCAGCGCGCCACCGCGTCCCGAGCGCGCCGTGGTCAGCAGCGCGTCCAACTCCTCCTGCTCGCCGTCCCGCCCGTAGATCACATGTCCCAAGCTAGACCAGTCGTTCTGACAGATGCCCGGTCATGACGATTTGCCGAAGATCAAGGACATGAACAACAACCTCAATCGCCGCACGATTCTGACCGCTGCGGCCGCGGCGGGCCTGGCCATAGCGGCTCCCGCCCACGCGAAGGCCCGTGGCAAGGTCGTCCTCATCACCGGTGGCACGTCAGGGATCGGCAAGGCCACGGCCAAGGCGTTCGCCGCACAGGGTGCCAAGGTCGGCTTCTGCGGCCGCCGCGAACAACTCGGGCGGCAGGTCGAGCACGAGATCCGCAAGGCCGGCGGCGAAGCCACGTACATCCGCGCCGATGTGCGCAAACCCGACGAGGTCAGAGCGTTCGTCGACGCTGTCGCCATCCGCTACGGAGGCCTCGACATCGCCTTCAACAATGCCGGCATCGGCGCCTCTGGCATGCCGCACGAACTCACCCTCGAACAGTGGGATGACGTCATGGACACCAACGCGCGCGGTGTGTTCCTGGCGATCAAGTACGAGATCCCCCACATGCTCAAGGCCGGGCACGGCGTCATCATCTGCACCTCGTCCACAGCGGCCGAGCAGGCCCGGCCGACCGGCGCCGTGTACAGCGCCGGCAAGCGCGCCGTCCAAGGCATCGTGAAAGCAGCGGCGGTCGCATACGGCACCAAGGGCATCCGGATCAACGCGATCCTGCCGGGCACCACCGACACGCCGTTCGTCCGGCCGCCGGGCATCCCCGACGAGGCCTGGGCGAAGTTCAAGGCCGCGTACGGGCCGCTCAACATCGACGGCATCGAGCGGATGGCCGAACCCGAGGAGATCGCGAACGCCGTGGTCGGGCTCGCCGCCGACGGGTTCGGCTACCTCAACGGAGCCTCCGTCGTGGTGGACGGTGGTGCGACGGCGGGCCGCAAGATGGTCATGCCGCCGGGTTTTCCCAACTGAATGGCCGACCAGCTGCACTGATCATCGCATCGTTCCCGAGATGCCGGTCTGGAAACGTGGCGCGCCTCGACGTGTGCTACCGCAGGCACTCCTTTACGTTCCGACGGTCAAGGGGGTTCTCGCAGGTCAGATACTGCGAGGGCCCAATACGGCGAGGATCCCTGTCGCGTCGACCGTCCTGCCCTGGTGTGTGATCTCCAGTCTGCAGGACAGTTGCGCGGCCGCTCTGGCCAGCCTGCCTGCGGGGCGTGCGTGCAGGTGCGCGGGCAGCACGACGTCGATCTCGGCCGTGTCGCCGGTGTGCAGGGACGTGTCAGAACCTGGTGGCATGGCGGGCCTCCTGTGCAGCGGTCGTGACTGCGGCGAGATCGGCACCGGTCGTCGCGGCGACCGCAGCGGCAACCGCACCTTCGACGAATGGTGCGTCCACAAGCACCACGTCATCCTGGGCGTGGTCATCCAGCACCGCGCGGGTGGTGATCACCGAGCTGCCGAGGTCGGGCAGTTTGAGGCCGGTGTTGGTACCGGCGTCTGTGGCGGAGATCAGCACGAAGTCGACCATCTGGTCGGCCAAGTTGATCGCGGTGCGAGACGTCAGGGACCAGGATCAGCGGATCGATTCGAGCGTCGCCCTTGGGCATGACGAGCAGGTCCGTGTGTGCGGTGAGCGCTTCTCCGATGGTGCCGGAACGAATGCGGTGCTTCGCAGCATCAAGAAGTTGGCGGATGTACTGGTGTGTTTCCTCGTCCAGCAGACCGATGATGTGGTCCAGGTCGTCTTGGCCGCGTTGTGACATGGCTGAACCACTAGCCGAGGACGGTGCCCTCGGCCATGGTCTGGGTGCCGATGACGTCGAGGAGCTTGAGCTTGCCCGCCGCGTCGCTGCCGGGAGCGGCGGTGCAGGCCACGACGCGCAGATCGCTGCCCGGCGCGATGAGCACGTCACAGTCGAGGGTGAGCGTTCCCACGTCCGGGTGGCCGATGGTCTTGGTGTCGGTCTCGTGCACACCCACGATTCCGGTGTCCCACAGGCGTTCGAAGGCGGTGCTGGCGTCGCGCAGGTCCTTGATCAGGGAGCGCAAGGCGGTGTCGGCGGGGTAGCGGGCGGTGGCCGCTCGGAGGTCGGCGACGACGGCCGCCTCGAAGCGAGCAAGCTGCGCGGGGGTGTGGCTGACTCTGCCGGGCAGTCCGGTGAAGTGGCGCCACACGACGTTGCGCTCCCGTCCCCGCTGCGCGGACGGGTCGCCGAACAGCGCGGACCACAAGGGGTTCCAGAGGATCAGGTTCCAGGCGGCGTCGTGCACGCTCAGCGGTGTGCCGTCCAGCTGGTCGAGCAGCCGGTGGACGCCTGGGGGGATGTGGGCGGACAGCCGTCCGGGGCCGGGCGGCCGGTGCCCGGCGAGCAGGAACAGGTGCTCGCGCTCGGCCGCGGACAGTCGCAGGGCGCGGGCCATCGCGGACAGGACCTGCGGGGACGGCGACGTGGCCCGGCCCTGTTCCAGGCGGACGACGTAGTCCACCGACAGTCCGGCGAGCTGCGCCAGCTCCTCGCGCCGCAGCCCGGCGGCTCGGCGGACGCCGCCGACGGGCAACCCGACGGCCTCAGGCAGTGTTCGGTCACGCCAGCCGCGCAGCGCCCTGCCCAGGTCCTTGCCCGCGTTCTCCGATGCGTTCACCTCTGCAGTATCCGGCTGTCGTGCCGGAACAGCCTGGTACTGGCAGTCCACAGGCAAAGGACGGTACTGCCTGTTCGTTCCGGGTGCGGCCACGGTGGAGACCACAACACCGACTCCCCGGAGGCAAGACATGACCACCACACTGATCACCGGAGCGAACAAGGGCTTGGGCTTCGAGACCGCCCGTCGCCTCATCGCCTTGGGGCACACCGTCTACATCGGGGCGCGCGATCCTGAGCGCGGCCAGGAGGCAGCCTCGAGGCTGGGCGCCCGCTTCGTTCAGATCGACGTGACCGACGAGGACTCCGTCAAGGCCGCCGCCGAGGTCGTCCGTCGGGACGCTGGCAGCCTCGACGTCCTGATCAACAACGCCGGGATCGCGGGCGCGGGAAAGCCGGTCGGCGAGGTCACCGCGCAGGACATGCAGACCGCCTACGACACCAACGTCTTCGGCGTCGTGCGCGTCACGCACGCTTTCCTGCCACTGCTCGAGACCGGCGCCACGGCGGTCGTCGTCAACGTCAGCAGCGGCCTGGGATCACTGGCGGCGACGACCGACCCCGACCGCGTCGAGTACCACGTGGCGTTGCTGGACTACAACTCCTCCAAGACCGCCCTCGTCATGATCACCTCGCAGTACGCCAAGGCATTTCCGGCCATCCGGTTCAACGCCGTGGATCCCGGCTACACCGCCACCGATCTCAACGGCCACCAGGGCACCAGCACCGTCGAGGAGAGCGCGGACATCATCGTCCGCATGGCCACCATCGGTGCCGACGGCCCGACCGGCGGCTTCTTCGACAAGGACGGCCCGGTCGTCTGGTAGCTCGTTCCGCGGCGCCGTCCAGCTGTCGCTGGGCTTCTGATCGCGGCATGTTGCCTGATCAGAGGGGCTTTCTCGTGTCTCTAGTTCGATCATGATCCCGATCTTGCTGGGGACCATTTGGAGGCCTGAGTGACCAACTTAGTGACAACGGTTCTAGCTGGCCGCAGGGAAGACGCCGTCGCTGGACTGTCTACTGTGGCTTGATCAGGTCGTCCTACAGGCCGTCAGAGAAAAAATCGCAACGGGACGCAACGCGACGTGACGGGCCTGGCCTGCGGAAATCGGCGTGCGAAGGCCGGTCGCGGAAGCAGCTCCGCGACCGGCCTGAATCGCCCGACTTACTGGTTGGCCCACCAGTTCTGGCCGGTCTCGCCGAGCGTGGAGATCGGGTCGTAGTAGGGGTACTGGCGGTCCAGGGCCTCGGGGTCTTCGAGCTCGATCCCGGTGCGGTAGTTCTTGGTCCAGTAGGAAATGCCCAGCTCGCGGTCGTAGGAGGCGAGTTGGTGCACCCACCGCTTCCCGACGTAGGGCACGTCGCACACGATGCGCGGTGTCGCGTACCCGGGCAGGTAGCCCATGATCGCGTGCTGGAGCTCCTGTGCCTCCCAGACGGCGACGCGCCAGTGTTCGGCGTTGGGGATCATGTCGCACATGTAGAAGTAGTACGGCAGGATGTTCGCTTCCCCTTGCAGGGCGAAGCAGAGGTCCAGCAGGTCGTCGGAGGTGGCGTTGACGCCCTTCATCAGCACGCCCTGGTTGCGCACGTCGCGCACGCCGACTTCGAGTGCGGTGCGCGCGGCCTCGGCAACGAGGGGCGTGACGGACTGGGCGTGGTTGACGTGGGTGTGGATCGCGAGGTTCACGCCGCGGCGTGAGGCGGTGCGGGCGACGCGCTCCAGGCCCTCGACGACGCGGGGCTGGAGCCAGTGCTGTGGCAGGCCGGCGAGTGCCTTGGTGGCGAGGCGGATGTCGCGGACGGTGTCGATGTCCAGCAGGCGCATGAGGAACGACTCGAGTTGTGGCCACGGCACGTTGGCGACGTCGCCGCCGGAGACGACGACGTCGCGGACGCCGGGTGTGCGCTTCAGGTAGTCGATCATCTGGTCCTGGCGGTCGACCGGCTTGAGCGACAGCTTGTGCTTGTCGATCAGCGGCGTGGAGTTGCCGACGAGGTCCATGCGGGTGCAGTGCCCGCAGTACTGCGGGCACGTCGACACCATCTCGGCCAGCACCTTGGTCGGGTAGCGGTGGGTCAACCCCTCGACGACCCACATCTCGGCCTCGTGCAGCGAGTCGCGCTGCGAGTGCGGGTGGCTCGGCCACTGCGGGTCGCGGTCCGACGCGACCGGGATCATGTAGCGGCGGATCGGGTCCGCGTAGAACGCCTCGGTGAACTCGTCGGCTGACGCCGTCGGCGCGCACGTGTTGAGCATCTGCGGCGGCATCAGCATCGACATGGTCGCCATGGCCGTCTGGTCGGCCTCGAGGTCGGCGTAGAACGCCTCGGAGAGCAGGTCGCCCATGACCTTGCGCAGCTGGCGGATGTTCTTCACGCAGTTCACGCGCTGCCACTGGGCGTCGCGCCACTGCGCCTCCGTCACGTCCTTCCAGCCGGGGAAGCGCCGCCAGTCGGGCTCCACCAGCTCCTTGCGGACGTACGTGTACGGCTGGCGGTCCAGCCGCTCCAGCGCGGGTGCGACGTCATGCAGCGCAGTCATCCGTACTCCCTGGCGTCGAGGTTGCGTGAAGATATCTTGTCATATGACCTCTTGGCCGTAAATATTTCGTCACGGGAGCAATCCACGGGCACAGAGCGTTAAGGGGATATGCCAGTCTTCGTGCTCCTGCTCGCCGGCGTCGTCGCCGAGATCGCCGTGCTCATCGCCGTCGGTCAGGCCATCGGCGTGCTCTGGACGCTGCTGCTCCTGATCCTCGGCACCGTCGTCGGCGTGCAGCTCATGCGGCGCGAGGGCTCGCGGACGATGGTCGCGTTCACCGAGGCGCTGCGGACGCGCCGCGTGCCGCACCAGGAGATGGCGGACGGCGTCCTCATCGCCGCCGCGGGCGTGCTGATCATGGTGCCGGGGTTCGTCAGCGACGTGGCCGCGTTGTTCCTGCTGTTCCCGCCGACGCGGCGGCTGATCAGCCACCGGATGGCCATCAGGGCCGAGGCGCAGGCGCTGCGGTTCGAGCACGAGCGCCGCTTCGGTGCCACGCCCGGTGTCGTGGACGGTGAGGTCGTCTCCGAGGAACCCGTCGTGATCGTCGAACAGCGCCGCGAGCTGCCACCTACGATCTGACCTGTGGAGATTCGCGCCTACGAACCCGCTGACCTCGGCGAGGTGTACGAGATCTGCCTGTTCACCGGCAACGGCGGGCGCGGCGCCCAGCACGAGTTCGACGACCCGATGCTGCTCGGCCACGCGTTCGCCGCTCCCTACGCGGCACTGCACCCCGAGCTGGCGTTCGTCAGCGTCGACGGCGAAGGCGTGAGCGGCTACGTGCTCGGCGCGCTGGACACCGAGGAGTTCGAGGAACGCCTGGAGCGCGAGTGGTGGCCCCCGGCCCGGCAGCAGTACCCGGAGACGGACAACCGGGTGGTCCAGCACATCCACCACCCGCCGCGCACCGACCTCGACCTGGTCCAGCGCTACCCGTCGCACCTGCACGTCAACCTGCTCGCCAGAACCCGCGGACAGGGCGTGGGCGCCGCGCTCGTCGACACCCTGCTCGACGCGCTGGCGCAGCGGGGATCACGCGGCGTGCACCTGCACGTGCGGCACCACAACACCCACGCCATCGGCTTCTACCGGCACCTGGGCTTCACCGAGGTCGAGAGCACCCCGGAGAAGCTCGTCTTCGGCAAGCTCTTCTAAGGCAGGAACAGCATCGAGTCGCCGAACTCGTGCCACAGGTACCGCTCCCGCACCGCCTCGTCGTACGCCGCCGCGACCAGCGACGTTCCCGCCACCGCCTCCAGCAGCCCCAAGTGCGACGCCTCCGGCGCGTGCAGGCCGGTGATCAACCCGGTCACCAGCTGCGCGGGCCGGTCCGGCCCCAGCACGAGGTTCGTCCACCCGGACAGTCCGTACTCGAGGGTGGACTCCAGCGCCCGCACGACGGTCGTCCCCACCGCCACCACGCGACCGCCGGCCAGCCTGGTCGCCTCGAGCAGCCGCGTCGTCGGCAGCGGCACCGAGTACCGCTCCGGCATCGGCGGCTCGTGCGACTCCGGTGACGACACCCCGGTGTGGAGCACCAGCGGCGCGACCGTCACACCGCGCGTCATCAGCCGCACCAGCAGTCGCGACGTGAACGGCCTGCCCGCCGACGGCATCTCCGCGCTGCCCGGCGCGTCGGCGTAGACGGTCTGGTACTCGGACAACGGGTACGAACCCGCCAGGTACGAGTAGCGGATCGGACGGCCGTGCGCGCGCAGGAAGGCGACGGGTGCGACGGACGGCGTCACGACCGCCCGCCACAGCCGCGGCGACCCCAGGTGCGGCTCGACGAGCCGCAGGAAGTGCCCGTCCGGCAACGAGATCACCTGGCCGGGAGAACACGACAGGTCAGGGCCGTCCGGCAGTCGCACCTCGACCACCCACGACCCGTCGTCGAGCCAGGTCGACACGTGCACCCGTCCGAGCGCGGCGGGCAGCGTGGCGGAGGTGTTCACGACGAGCAGGTCGCCCGGTGCCAGCGGCAGGTCGCGGAACCGGTGGTGCGACAGCCCGGACGGCCGCGCCACCAGCAGCCGCACCGAGTCGCGCGGCGACGTGGGCGCGATGGCCGAGCTGCCCGGCGGCAGCGCGAACGTGATCACGAGTACCTGCCGCTCGGCCGGTCCGACTCGATCAGGTCGATCAGCCGCGGCACCACCGTCTCCGGTGACGGCCGGTCGGAGATGTCCTCGCCGGGGAAGGCCTCCTGGTGCATGGCGGTGTTCATGTCGCCCGGATCGAACGAGTAGATCCGCAGGTCGGGGTGCTCGACAGCGAGGACGGCTGTGAGCTGGTCCAACGCCGCCTTCGACGAGCCGTAACCGCCCCAGCCCTCGTAGGCCTCGACGGCCGCGTCGGACGAGATGTTCACGACCGTCGCCGGCCGGACCAACTGGATCAGCGCCAGCGGTGCGAGCGCGTTCACCGCGTACACGTGCGCCAGCTCGTCGAGCGGGTAGTCGAGCAGCCCGGACAGGCCGGGCCCGAGCACGGACGCGTTGTTGACGAGCAGGTCGAACGGTCCGGCGGCGGCCAGCGCCGCGCGGTGGGCGGGGTCGGCGACGTCGCCGACGATGATCTCCGGTACGTCGGACGGATGGCGGGCGTCCACGACCACGCGCCAGTCGCGGCGCCGCAGTTCCGCGGCCAGCGCGCGGCCCAAACCGCGCGAGCCGCCGGTGACCAGTGCAGACTTCATGCCACCATCGTCAAACCTCGACATGACTAGAGGTCAAGCGGTATTCGGTGGTGAGGCTTGCGGGATCTCAGGGCTCCACGTGAAGATATTGCTGTCATCCCGACTTCGACCGAAGGATTTACACGTGAGCGCGTACGGCCTGCATCGCGTCATCGAACCGTCCGGCGTCCTGCCCCAGCAGGCGTGGCGGCTCGACGCGGACCCCGCGCCGCACGCTGACGAGGTCGTCGTCGCCGTCGAGCGGCTGAACCTGGACGCCGCGTCGTTCCGCCAGCTGCGCGAGGAGCACGGCAGCGGCGACCGGGTCCGCGAGGCCGTCCTGGAGATCATCCGGGAACGCGGCAAGATGCAGAACCCGGTCACCGGCTCCGGCGGCATGCTGCTCGGCACCGTCCTCGAGGTCGGGCCGGACTCGCCGCTCGGGCTGAAGGCGGGCGACCGGGTCGCCACGCTGGTCAGCCTGACCCTCACCCCGCTGCGCGTCACCGACGGCCTGCAGGACTGGAGCGGTGAGGACGAACAGGTCCCGTGCCGCGGCACGGCCGTCCTCTTCGGACGGTCGATCGCCGCGAAGCTGCCCGACGACATGCCGCACGAGCTGGCGCTGTCCGTGCTCGACGTGTGCGGCGCTCCCGCGCTCACCGACCGCGTCGTGCGGCGCCGCGCGAACCCGTCGGTGCTGGTCCTCGGCGGTGGCGGCAAGTCGGGCTCGCTGTCCTTGGCCGCCGCGCGGCAAGCAGGCGCGTCCCGGCTGGTCGCGCTCGTGCCGACCGAGCGCGAAGCCGCCCAGGTCCGCGCGGCCGGGCTCGCCGACGAGGTCGTGATCGCCGACGCGCGCAACCCGGTCGCCGTCGCGGACGCGGTCGGCAAACCGGTCGACGTCACCGTCGTCTGCGTGGACGTGTCCGGCTGCGAGCACGGTGCGATCCTCGCCACGGCCGACGGCGGCACCGTGATCTTCTTCTCCATGGCGACGTCCTTCAGCGCCGCCGCGCTCGGTGCCGAAGGCCTGGCCGCGGACGTGGAGATGCTGGTCGGCAACGGGTACGTGCCCGGACACGCCGAGTTCGCGCTCGACCTGCTGCGCACGCAGCCGGGTGTGCGGGCACTGTTCGAGCAACGGCAGACTGCGTGACGTGACTACTCTTCTCCTCGGCGGCCGCATCTACGCACCGGACGCGACGGCGATGGCCGTCGCGGACGGGATCATCGTCTGGATCGGCCAGGACTCGGTCGGGCGCGCGCTGCACCCGGACGCCGAGGTCGTCGAGCTGAACGGCGCGTTCGTCGCGCCCGCGTTCGTGGACGCGCACGTGCACGCCACGTCGGCAGGCCTGCTGCTCACCGGACTGGACCTGACGAAGACCGCGTCACTCGGCGAGCTGCTGACGAAGATCGCGGAGGCGGACGGCCCGCTCGTGTGGGGACACGGCTGGGACGAGACGCGCTGGCCGGAGAACCGCCCGCCGACGCGCGCCGAGATCGACGCCGCGGCGGGGGACAAGATCGTCTACCTGTCCCGCATCGACGTGCACTCCGCGCTGGTCAGCAGCTCGTTGATCACCGACGAGACCCGCGAGGCGGACGGCTGGTCGCAGGACGGTCCGCTCGCGCGCGCCGCGCACCACCACGTGCGCGGAGCGGCTCAGGCGGCGATCACGCCCGAGCAGCGTCTAGCCGCCCAACGCGCGTTCCTCTCCTACGCCGCCAGCAAGGGCATCGCGTCCGTGCACGAGTGCGCCGGCCCGGACATCTCCGGCGTCGACGACCTCGCCGGGCTGCTCACGCTCACCGACGGCCCCGAGGTCGTCGCGTACTGGGGTGCGCACGAGAACATCGGCCTGCCGATCCGCGGCCTCGCCGGTGACCACTTCGTCGACGGTGCCATCGGCTCCCGCACGGCCGCGCTGACCGAGCCGTACACCGACCTGCCCGAGACGTCCGGTGCGCTGTACCTGGAGCCGCAGCAGATCGCTGATCACCTGGTGCGGTGCACCGAGGCCGGGCTGCAGGCCGGGTTCCACGTCATCGGTGACGCCGCGATGGCCGCGGTGGTCGAGGGCTTCGAACGCGCCGAGAAGGTCGTCGGCACGCCCGCGCTCGCCAGTGCAAGGCACCGGCTGGAGCACGTCGAGATGGTCTCCGCGGAGCAGGCGGCGAAACTGGCCGGGTGGGGCGTGGTGGCCTCCGTGCAGCCCTTGTTCGACGCCGAGTGGGGCGGACCGTCCGGAATGTACGCACAACGCCTGGGCGCCGAGCGCGGAGTGGGGCTCAATCCCTTTTCTCGCCTGGCCGCCGCCGGGGTGCTGCTGGCGTTCGGCTCGGACACGCCGGTGACCGCGATCGACCCGTGGGCCGCGGTGCGCGCCGCCGTCCACCACCGCACCGACGGCTTCGGCATCTCGCCGCGTGCGGCGTTCACCGCGCACACGCGTGGCGGCTGGCGCGCGGCCGGTGTCGACGACGGCGTGACCGGCACGCTGCAGCCCGGCGCGCCCGCGACCTACGCGGTGTGGGAGACCGGTGACCTGGTCGTCGCCGGGTCCGACGCGCGGGTGCAACGCTGGTCGACCGACCCGCGCTCCGGCGTGCCCGGACTGCCGGACCTCAGCGGGCCTCTGCCGAACTGCTTGCGCACTGTTCTCAATGGACGGACGATCTACCAAAGGGAGTGACAATGGCGTTGCTCGACCTCGATCCCACGGTGGTCGCCACCGCGCGGAAACTCGCCGCGCGGGCGGCCGAACCCGTGGTGTCGATCGCCAAGGCGCACACCACGGTCGCGGTCGAGCGCGCCACGCTGCGGCTGGCCGGGATCACCGGCGCGGACTCCACGCACCGCGCGGGTGACGTGCCGTGGGTGAACCGCGTGATCGACACCGTTCGAGAGCAGTGCGGGCTGGAGCACGGCGTCGTGCTGCCGGCGTTCCACGCGTTGCGGGAGAACAACATCGCGACGCTGACCGAACTGGCCGAAGCGACCGCGGCCGGGCAGGTCCGGTTCACCGTGCCCGCCGGTCGTGACCGCGACCGCGCGGCCAAGGCCGGCGGCACCGCGGTCGCCAAGGGCATCAAGACCGTCGACCGCAACCGGGCGCAGCGCGACAAGCTCGTCACGAAGCTGGGCGACCCGCCGCAGCGGCCGTGGATCTACCTCATCGTGGCGACCGGTGACATCGACGAGGACGTCGTCCAGGCGCAGAACGCGGCCCGCGCGGGCGCGGACGTCATCGCGGTGATCCGGTCCACCGGACAGTCCCTTCTGGACTACGTGCCGGAAGGCGCCACGCACCACGGGTTCGCGGGCACGTACGCCACGCAGGAGAACTTCCGCATCATGCGGGCGGCGCTGGACGACGTGTCGAAGGAGGTCGGCCGGTACGTCCGGCTGACGAACTACGCGTCCGGCCTGTGCATGCCGGAGATCGCCGTGCTGGCCGGGTTGCAGCGACTCGACATGATGCTGAACGACTCGATGTACGGGATCCTGTTCCGCGACATCAACCCGATCCGCACGTTCGTCGACCAGCGGTTCTCCCGTCAGGTCCACGCGCGCGCCGGGATCATCATCAACACCGGTGAGGACAACTACCTCACGACCGCCGACGCGGTCGACGCCGCGCACACCGTCACCGTGTCGCAGCTGCTCAACGAGCACTTCGCGCACGAGGCCGGGCTGCCGGACCACCTGCTGGGCCTCGGCCACGCGTTCGAGATCAACCCGAAGGTGCCGGACTCGTTCCGGCTGGAGCTGGCGCACGCGCTGCTGGCGCGCGAGCTGTTCCCGGACGCGCCGCTGAAGTGGATGCCGCCGACCAAGCACATGACCGGCGACGTCTTCAACGGCTACCTGCTCGACGGGTTCTTCAACCTCGCCGGAGTCCTCACCGGACAGTCGATCCTGCTGGTGGGCATGATGACCGAGGCGGTCGTGACGCCGTTCCTGTCCGACCGCGACCTCGCGCTCGCGAACGTCCGCTACGTGCTCAACGCGGCGGGCAACCTGGCGGAGGACTTCCGGCCGTCGCCGGACGGCCTGATCGTGAAGCGCGCGCACCAGGTGCTCGGCGAGGCCGTCGACCTGCTCGAGCGGATCGTCGACGACGGCCTGCTCAACGCGATCGCGGACGGCACGTTCGGCCTGATGAAGCGCCCGGCTGATCAGGGCAAGGGCGCGGACGGCGTCGTCGAGAAGGCGGACGAGTACTTCAACCCGGCGTCGGAGCTGCTGGAGGCGGGCGAATGAGCAGGTACGTGCGGCCGTACGGGGACACCACGGGCGACGGCATGATCCAGACGTCGTTCACGCTGCCGGTGCCGTTCGGCCCCAAGGCGGACGGCGCGGCGTTGCAGCTGGCGAACAAGATGGGCATGGACCCGGCGATGGTCGTGCACTCGCACGCCATCGGCGCGGACTTCACGTTCTTCGTCGTCTACGGCTCGGTGAAGCACCTCGTCGACCTCGACGAGGTGCGCGTGGTCGAGCGCGAGTACCCGCTGCTCTCGCCGTCCGAGGTGAACACGACGCTGAAGAAGTTGTTGCGCCGCAAGTTCGTCGTGGTCGGCGGCTGCATCGGCACCGACGCGCACACCGTCGGCATCGACGCGATCCTCAACATCAAGGGGTTCGCGGGGGAGAAGGGCCTCGAGTACTACCGCGAGCTGAAGGTCGTGAACCTCGGCGCGCAGGTGTCGGTGCCCGAGCTCGTGCGGCGCGCCAGGACCGAGAAGGCCGACGCGGTGCTCATCTCGCAGGTCGTCACGCAGCGGGACGCGCACATCCTGAACACCCAGGAGATGGCCGCGGCGTTCCGGGAGGCGATGGGCGACCGGCGTCCGCTGCTCGTGGCGGGCGGCCCGCGGTTCGACCCGCTGATGGCGGGGGAGCTCGGCGTGGACAGGGTTTTCAGTCGCGGCACCACACCGGGCGAGGTCGCCTCGTACCTGGTGCACGCGGTCCAGGAGAAGAAGGGCGTCGCGGCGTGAACCTGTACGAGGGCTTTTCGGTCACCCACCGGCGTTACGTGCCGCATTCGCACGCGCACTACGGCGGCAACCTCGTCGACGGCGCGTACGGCCTCGGCATGTTCGGCGACGTCGCGACCGAGCTGCTGATCCAGACCGACGCCGACGAGGGCCTGTTCGCCGGGTACGACAAGGTCGAGTTCCTCGCCCCGATCCAGGCCGGTGACGTGATCGAGGCGACCGCGACGCTCACCCGGATCGGCAACCGGTCCCGCACGCTCGACTTCGAGGCCCGCGTCGTGTGCCGCTCGGCCCCGGTGCGCGGGCCGTCGGCGGCCGACGTGCTCGACCCGCCCGTCGTGGTCACGCGGGCGCGTGGTGTCTGCGTGGTGCCCAAGCCCGCGGAGTGAAGTCGCCAGTGGCCTCACGTTTTGGCCACGAACGAATGGATTGCCGCGGCACGCTGTGCTGATCGACAGTTGCTCCAGGCGACGGTGCGGGGACACCGACGTCAAGGGGAAAGCTCGATCAACGGAGTGCTATGAGCACCTTGAAGAAGCTTGTGAGAGGCATTGCTGTCACGGCCGCGGCGTTGGCGTTGGCACTGACCTCCACGGTCTCGTCCAACGCCGAACCGGACACGCGTGCCGTCATGGACGTGCAGAAGGTGGACGGGGCGAGCGCACAGGCGTACGGCCACATCATCAACAACAACAGCGGGATGTGCCTCGCGGTCCCTGGTGGCAGCACCCAGGAGGGCCTCGGCCTGATCCAGTGGGGCTGCGGTGGCTGGGAGGACCACTACTGGCAGCTCGAGCCGTGGGACGTCAACGGTGTGCGCCACTACCAGATTCGCAACGCGAGGTCGCAGCAGTGCCTCGCGGTGCCCGGCAACAGCCAGGAACGAGGCGTGCAGGTCATTCAATGGGGTTGCGGCCAGTTCCCCGACCACTTCTGGCGGGTCATCCCGGCCGGTGGCAAGTCGCAGCTGAAGAACTTCGGGACCGGCCAGTGCCTCGCGATTCCAGGCGCCAGCAAGGTCCAGGGCGAGCGGGTCATCCAGTGGCCGTGCGGGACCTTCCCCGACCACTACTGGAGGTAGGGGCCAGTACGACTGAGCCGGGCCGGAGGCGTGTCACACGCCTCCGGTCCGGTGTTCGTCGTGGGTCGGGCTCCGGTTCGACCCATTCGAAAAACCTTTGAACCGCAAGGCTTCCTGCTTCCGAACCCTCGCCGTGAGCTGGTGAAGGGAGCAGGTTCATGCCCACTAGGAGACAACGATTAGGGCGCACCGTCGGTGTGCTCGCGGCCGTCGCGGTGGCGGCCGCCGTACCGGGGATATCCGGTGCGTCGAGCCACCGCGAGGCGCCGCTCATCGCGGCGGACCCGTACGTCGACAACACCGACGTGTACGCGTTCGTCAGCCCGGACAACCAGGACACCGTCACGCTGGTGGCGAACTGGTTCGGGTTGCAGGAACCCAATGGTGGCCCCAACTTCTACCCCTGGGCCACGGACGCCAGGTACGACATCAACATCGACGCCGACGGTGACGCGGTGCCCGACCAGACCTTCCGGGTCACGTTCACCACCGACGACCGGCGCGGCAAGGACACGTTCCTGTACAACAAGGGGCCGGTCAAGTCGATCAACGACCCGAACCTGTTGTTCAGGCAGAACTACAAGCTGGAGGTCGTCGACTCAGCGGGGAAGAGCAAGACCCTCGTGCAGAGCGGGAGGGCCGCGCCGTCCAACACGGGCTGGGCGTCGTTCCCGAACTTCCAGACGATCCGCGACCAGGCGATCAGCAAGCTGCCCGGTGGCGGACAGGTCTACGTGGGTCCGGCCGACGACTCGTTCTTCCTCGACCTGCGGGTGTTCGACCTGCTGTACGGCGGGAACCTGCAGGAGGTCAACCAGGACACGCTGATGGGCTACAACGTCAACACCATCGCGATCCAGGTGCCGAAGTCGATGCTGGCGCTCAAGGGTGACGCGAAGCGCAACCCGGTGATCGGCGTGTGGAGCGACACCGAGAAGCGCACGCTCAAGCTCGACCCCGGCAAGGCGACCCCGCAGGGGCCGTTCGTGCAGGTGTCGCGGCTGGGCAACCCGCTGGTGAACGAGGTCGTGTCGTCCGCGGCGATCAAGGACGCGTTCAACGGGCTCGAGCCGGTGAACGACGGCAAGGTGCAGGCGCTGCTCGACCGCGTCACGAACCCGGAGCTCGCCAGGCTCATCGAGGCGATCTACGGCATCAAGGCACCGATGACACCCCGCAACGACCTGGTCGAGATCTTCCTGACCGGGATCACGACCAAGGCGGGCGGACCGATCAAGGTCGATCTGAACTCGCAGCTGATGAACGCCGACGTGAACCCCAAGAAGTTCAGCCCGTCGGAGATGCTGCGGCTCAACATGTCCACGCCGGTGACGGAGAAACCCAACCGGCTCGGTGTGCTCGGCGGTGACCTGCAGGGGTTCCCGAACGGCCGCAGGCTCACCGACGACGTCGTGGACATCTCGATCCAGGCGGTCGAAGGAGCGGCGTTGACCGGCAAGCTCGTGCCGGCGCTCGCCAAGGGTGACCGGGTGAACGCCAACGACGTTCGCTTCGGTGACAAGTTCCCGTACCTGGCCCTGCCGAGCACCAAGGCGGTCAACTCCCGCTAGGAGTTCTTGCGATGAGGAAGCTCCTCGTAGTTCTGGCCTGCCTTCTCACGGTCGGCGCCTGTGCCCGGACCCCGGAACCACCGGTGCAGCAGAAGTCGATGCTGGAACGCACCGTGTCGGGGTTGCAGGACAAGCTCCGCCGGTCGCCGGAGAACGCCGAGGCGTGGGCGGTGCTCGGTTCCGCGTACGTCGAGATGGCCCGCGCCACCTCCGATCCCGCGTTCCACCAGCGGGCTCGGGGTGCGCTGGACGAGTCGGTGAAGATCCAGCCGGACGGCAACGGCTCGGCCATGATCGGGCTGGGTGCGCTGGCCAACGCGCGGCACGACTTCACCGCCGCGCGTGACTGGGCGGTGAAGGCGGTCGCGGTGCGGCCGGACTCGGCCGAGGCGCAGGGCGTGCTCGTCGACGCGCTGACCCAGCTCGGCGACGACACCGGTGCATCGGTTGCGCTGCAACGGATGCTGGACCTGCGACCGGGCGTGGCGTCGTTCACGCGCGCCTCGTACCACTTCGAGCTGCACGGCAGGGTGGACGAGGCGCGGGACGCGCTGCGCACGGCGCTGGACTCCGCGTCGTCACCGGAGGAAGAGGCGTTCTGCCACTTCCACCTCGGCGAGCTGGCGTTCAACGCCGGTGCGCTGGACGAGGCGGCCGGGCACTACGAGCGAGCGAACTCGGAACAGGGGAAGGGAAGGGTCGCTGCGGCGCGGGGGCGCACCGACGAGGCGCTCGGGCACTACCGGGCACTCGTCGCACGGGTTCCCGCGCCGCAGGACCTGGTCTCGTACGGCGAGGCGCTGGACGCGGCCGGTCGCCGGGAGGAGGCCGCCGCGCAGTACTCGCTGGCGTTGGAGCAGCTGCGGGCGTTCGGCGGTGACGACCTGACGGCCGCGCTGATCGCGGCCGACCACGGTTCGCCCGAGGAAGCGCTGCGCTTCGCGTCGGCGGAGTGGGGCAAGCGGCAGAGCGTGTTCACCGCGGACGCCATGGCGTGGGCCCTGCACGTGAACAAGCGCGATGCGGAAGCTCTGCCGTACGCGGACAAGGCGATTGCTTCGGGGTGGCGTGACCGGACCGTCGTCCGGCACCGGGACGCCATCGTGGCGGCGTTGGGGAGTGCGCGATGAGGGCGTTGCTGATCGTGCTGTTCGGTCTGGCGGGCGTGGTGCTCTTCGGGGGTGTCGCTTCGGCGCACCCGTTGAGCAACCTGAGCATCAACCACTACGACGGGCTGCGGGTGCACGCCGACCGGATCGAGGTGCAGTCCGTTGTGGACAGTGCTGAGATTCCGACGCTGCAGGACAAGTCGGGGCGCGACGCCCGGTCGCGGTGCGGCGACGTGATGTCGTCGTTCGACGGCATGGTCGGGTCGCAGCGCCTGACCTGGCGGGTGGACGACGCGTCCGTCGAGCGGCCGCCCGGCGAGGCCGGGCTGCCGACCACCCGGCTGACGTGCCGGTTCAGCGCTCCGATCGTGGTGCGCGACGAGGTCGAGGTGGCGTTCAGCGACTCCTACCTCGACGACCGGCCCGGCTGGCGGGAGATCACCGCCGTCGGCGTGGACGTGTCCGTGACGGGTGCGCCCGCGTCGACCGTCAGCGACGAGCTGCGCCGCTACCCGGACGACCTGCTCTCCTCCCCGCTGGACGTGCGCGCCGTGCGGTTCGTCGCGCAACCCGGTGCGGGGACGGTGGTTCCCGGTGTCGTGGGGAAGGCGACCTCGGCGGTCACCGGGCTGGTCGGCGACCTGACGCCGGTCGTCGGCGTGGGTGCCGTGCTGCTGGCGCTCCTGCTCGGGGCGGGGCACGCGGCGCTGCCCGGTCACGGGAAGACCGTGATGGCGGCGTACCTGGCGGGTTCGAGGGGTACTCGCAGGGACGCGTTCCTGGTCGGCGCCACGGTCACGTTCACCCACACGGCCGGGGTGCTGGTGCTCGGGTTGCTGCTCAGCGTGTCCAGCGTGATCGCGGGGGAGTCCGTGCTGCGCTGGCTCGGCGTCGCCAGTGGACTGCTCGTCGCCGTGATCGGCGGGTTCCTGCTCCGCTCGGCCATTCGTGCCCGGCGCCGCGGCGAACCGGCACTCGTCGGCCACGGACATGGGCACGGTCACGGCCATGGGCACGGCCATGGGCACGGTCATGGTCACGGGATCAGCCGGGCCGGGTTGCTGGGCATGGGTGTAGCCGGAGGACTCGTGCCCAGTCCCTCCGCGCTGGTGGTGCTCCTGGGCGCGATCGCACTGGGCCGCACCTGGTTCGGCGTGGTCCTGGTGTTCGCCTACGGCCTCGGCATGGCGGCGACCCTCACCGCGGCAGGGCTGCTGCTGGTGTCGCTGCGCGACCGCCTGGAGCGGTTCGGAAAATTCCGCAAGATCACGAACTTCGCACCGGTCGGCACGGCCGCGCTGGTGTTCGTCGTTGGACTCGGTCTGGCCACGCGTTCGCTGGCCTTCTAGGGGAGTGAAGTCATGAGGTACACGCTCGTTCTCGCCGCACTGCTGCTCGTCGGGTGCTCCGCCTCCGCCGATCCGGGTCCCCGGTTCGACGACGAGGGGCAGGCGGAGCTCACCTGCATGAAGCACCAGCCGAACGCGCCGGGTGACCAGTACCTGAAGGAGGAGAACTGGGACACCGACATGACGTTGCCGCTGCTGCGTTACTACACGACGAACGGCAAGAAGCCGTACTGCGACGGCCAGACCGCCTCTGAGGTGGACAAGCAGTGGCTGGACATCTACGTCAAGCTGGGCGCCGATGCTGGAAACATTCGTATATGAGAACTTTTCATGACGGATGTGGACACCGGCGCAGCCCGTGCCCTACTGTGGCCGCTGACTGACAACCTACCGGGCAGTAGCCCGCCAACAACAAAGCGCTGAATTCCTTTCTCTCCAACCCTGCATGGTTGAGGAAGTGAGCCAGTGAAGATGCTGTCCGACCGCGAGCTCGTGCTCGGTGTTGGTCCATTCGGCGCGCCGAACGCGGCCCTGGTGGTCGCGGTCGAGCGCGCCGGTGGACTGGGTGTGCTGGATCTCGGCCTCGACCCCGGCCGGGCGCGGGCCGGGGTCGACCACGTCGTCCGGCGGCTGGAACGCGCGTTCGGCGTGCGCATGGCGGCACCGTGTCCGGTGTCGCTCCCGGCCGCCGTCGACACCGTGCTGCTCGACCTCGAGCAGTACCGCCCGCAACGCTCTGAGCTGGGCGATCGACGCATCCTGGTCGAGGTGACCTCGATCGACGAGGCCGTCGACGCCCTCGCGTACGGCGCGCACGGGTTGATCGCCAAGGGCGCCGAGTCGGGTGGCCGGGTCGGGACGTCGTCGGCCTTCGTGTTGCTCCAGCAGCTGCTCGACGTGGTCGAGCTGCCCGTGTGGGTGGCCGGTGGCATCGGGCCCGACACCGCCGCCGCGGCGGTCGCGGGCGGTGCGGCGGGTGTGGTGCTCGACAGCCAGCTGGCGCTCGTGCGCGAGGCGCGAAAACATATTTCCCGTGAAATTGTCAACACTGTCACCGGGATGGACGGCGGTGAGACCGTCGTTGTCGGCGGTAAGCGGGTGCTTAGGCGAGACAATGCGGTGGCGATCGGACAAGAGGCTGCTTTCGCCGATTCACTGAAACGTTCGTTTGGGACCGCGGGCGGTGTTGTCCAGGCCATTCACGCCGCCATTCGGGGGAATCTGAAGATCGCCCGAACGCATCATTCCCTTCGTGTTGACGGCCCGTTGTGCCAGCGCGTCCCCGGCCTGCGGTACCCGATCGCACAGGGCCCGATGACCAGGGTCAGCGACCAGCCCGCGTTCGCCGCGGCGGTCGCGGAGGGTGGCGGGCTGCCGTTCCTCGCACTGGCCCTGATGGACGGTCAGCAGACGGCGAAGCTGCTCGACGACACCGCCCGGCTCCTCGGCGACCGGCCGTGGGGTGTGGGACTGCTCGGATTCGCGGACCCGGACGTGCAGGCCGCGCAGCTCGCCGCCGTGCACCGCACCAGGCCGCCGTACGCGATCGTCGCAGGTGGCACGCCAGCGCAGGCGAAAGCACTGGAGGACGCGGGAACCCAGGCGTTCCTGCACGTTCCGTCGCCCGCCCTGCTCGCGAGGTTCCTCGACGAGGGCGCGCGCAACTTCGTCTTCGAGGGCTCGGAGTGCGGCGGGCACATCGGTCCCCGGTCGAGCTTCACGTTGTGGCAGCAGCAGATCGACGTGCTGCGCGGCCGCGCGAAGGACGTGGGCGTCCTGTTCGCCGGCGGCATCCACGACGAGCGCTCGGCGGCGATGGTGTCCGCGCTCAGCGCGCCGCTGGCCGCCGAGGGCGCCGCGATCGGCGTGCTCATGGGCACCGCGTACCTGTTCACCGAGGAGGCGGTGCGGCTCGGTGCGATCCAGCCGGTGTTCCAGGAGGTCGCGCTGGAGTGCGCGGACACCGCGCTGCTGGAGACCTCGCCCGGTCACAGCGTCCGGTGCGCCCGAACGTCCTATGTGGACACGTTCGAGACCGCACGCGCGGAGCTCGCGGACCTGCCGCGCCAGGAGAGCTGGGAACGGCTGGAGAAGCTGAACCTGGGCAGGCTGCGCATCGCCAGCCGCGGTCTGGTCCGCACCGGGGACGGTCTGGAGGCGGTCTCCGAGGAGACCCAGCGCGCGGACGGCATGTTCATGATCGGGCAGGTCGCGACGATGCGGTCGACACTCACCGACATCGCGACGCTGCACCGCGAGGTGACCAGCGGCGAGCTGCTGGAAGCCCGCTGCGCGCTGTTCGACGAGGACGTGCCCGCCGCAGAGCCGCTGGACGTCGCGATCATCGGGATGGCCGCGGTCATGCCCGGTGCGCGGGACGTCGCCGAGTACTGGTCGGGCGTGCTCAACGGCACCGACGCGGTCACCGAGGTGCCGCCGGACCGGTGGGACCCGGACCGCTACGGCAGCCCGTTCCGCTGGGGCGGTTTCCTGCCGCGCATCCCGTTCGACCCGCTGGCGTACGGCATCCCGCCCGCCTCGCTGACCTCGATCGAGCCGGCCCAGCTGCTGGCGCTGGAGGTGTCCGCGCAGGCACTCGCGGACGCCGGCTACCGGACGCGGGTGTTCGATCGGGCGCGCACCTCGGTGATCTTCGGCGCGGAGGCGGGCGCGGACCTGGCGAACGCCTACACGGTCCGCACCGCGCTGCCCGCGCTGTACGCGACACCACCCGAGGCGCTGAAGGAGTTCCTGCCCGCGCTCACCGAGGACTCGTTCCCCGGCGTGCTGGGCAACGTGATCGCCGGCCGCATCGCGAACCGGCTCGACCTCGGCGGCGCCAACTACACCGTTGACGCGGCGTGCGCGTCGTCGCTCGCCGCGCTGGACGTCGCGTGCAAGGAGCTGGTCGGCGGCACCAGCGACATGGTGCTGTGCGGCGCGGTCGACCTGCACAACAGCGCGCACGACTACGAGATGTTCGCGTCCGTGCACGCGCTCTCGCCGTCCGGCCGGTGCGCCACCTTCGACTCGGCCGCCGACGGCATCACGCTCGGCGAGGGCGTCGCGTGCGTCGTGCTGAAGCGGCTGGCCGACGCCGAACGCGACGGCGACCGGATCTACGCGGTGATCAAGGGCATCGGCGCGTCCAGCGACGGCAAGTCGCTCGGACTGACGGCGCCGCGCGCGGACGGTCAGCGTCGCGCGCTCGACCGCGCCTACTCCTCGGCCGGACTGCTGATCACCGCCGTCGGCCTGGTCGAGGCGCACGGCACCGGCACGGTCGTGGGTGACCGAACCGAGCTGGCCGCGCTCACCGACGTGTTCACCGAGGCCGGTGCTGGCGCGGGCAGCTGCACGATCGGCTCGGTGAAGTCGCAGATCGGGCACACGAAGTGCGCGGCGGGCATGGCCGGACTGATCAAGGCCGCACTGTCGGTCCACAGTGGAGTGAAACCGGGCACGCTGCACGTCGAGGAGCCCAACGCGTTCTGGGACGCGGAGACCAGCCCGTTCACGTTCGGCGCGCGCACCTGGTCCGCGCCCGCGGGCGAACGGGTCGCCGGGGTGAGCGCGTTCGGCTTCGGCGGCACCAACTTCCACACCGTCCTGACCGGGTACGACGGCGCGGACGAGCCCGCTCACGGCCTCGCCGAGTGGCCCGCCGAGCTGTTCCTCTTCCGGGGCGACGATCGCGCGGCGGCACAACGCGCCGCCGCGGAGATCGCCCGCCTGGCCGCCGACGTGCGCACGCCCCTGCGCGCGTTGGCGGCCGCCTCGAGTGAGATCCCCTCAGCCGAATTCAGCGGGCCCGGCCGGCCTCGGGCGGATGCCGAACCGGGCCCGCTGGGTTCACCACCCGTGCGCGCGACGGCTGTCGTCGCGTCACGCGAAGAGCTGCTGAAGGCACTGGAGGACATCGCCGCCTGGCGGCCGTCGGACAAGGTCCGGCTGCGCGACGAGGCCGGCGAGGCGCCGCAGGTCGCGTTCCTCTACCCCGGCCAGGGCAGTCAGCGACCGGGCATGCTCTTCGACCTGTTCACCGCGTTCCCCCGGATGCAGGCCGCGCTGCGGCTGGCGGACGGCCGGTACGAGCACGTCATGTTCCCGCCCGCCGCGCTCACCCCGGCCGACGCCGAGCGCCAGCGCGCCGCGATCACCGACACGCGGATGGCGCAGCCGACGCTCGGCATCGCCGGACTCGCCTGCACCCGGCTGCTGGCCGGCCTCGGCGTGCGGCCGGACATGGCCGGCGGCCACAGCTACGGCGAACTGGTCGCGCTCGCGGCGGCCGGAGTGCTGGCACCGCAACAACTGCTCGAGCTCAGCGCCGCGCGCGCCGAGGCGATCGTCGGTGCCGTCGGCGACGAGCCCGGCACGATGGCGGCGGTGTCGGCGACCCTGGATGAGGTCGAGCCGCTGCTGACCGGTGATGTCGTGGTGGCCAACCACAACTCGCCGAAGCAGGTCGTGATCTCCGGGCCGAGCGCCGCGGTCGAGGCCGCGATGGCCGAGCTGGTCGCCGCGGGCCTGTCCGTGCGGCGGATCCCCGTCGCGGCCGCGTTCCACAGCCCGCTCATGGCCGGTGCGCGCGAGCGGTTCGCGGACGTGCTCGCCACCCACGAGCTCGGCGAACCGAGCATCCCCGTCTGGTCCAATGTGGACGCGAAGCCGCACGCGGACGTCCGGCACGGGCTGGCCGAACAGCTGGCCGGGCGGGTGCGGTTCGTCGAGCAGGTCGAGTCGATGTACGCCGCTGGTGCGCGGGTGTTCGTCGAGGCCGGGCCCGGTGGCGTGCTGACGTCGTTCGTGCGCGCGACGCTGGGCGACCGGCCGCACACGGCCGTGCGGATCGACGACCGCGGCGTCGCCACGTTCCTCGACGCGCTGGCCCAGCTGGCGATCGCCGGTGTGCCGGTGGACGAGACCCCGCTCTTCGACGGACGCGCCGAGCCTGCGGTCGGCGTCCGGCCGAGCCCGAACTGGTACGTGGATGGAGGACTCGTGCGCGATGCCAACGGCGACGCACTGCCGGGCGGGCTGCGGCCGGCCACCGAGGCGCCCACGCTGACCACCGGTGGCAACGCCAGCCGGGACTCCGTGGTGGAGAAGTTCCTCGACGGCATGCGGGACGCGGTCAGCGCGCAGCGCGACGTCCTGCTCAGCTATCTCGGCGGCGCCGTAACGGCGACGGCGCCGCCCGCCCCACCGTCACCTCGGCCAGCCGCGGCCGAGGTGACGGCGCCCGTGCCCGAGCCGGTCACCGAGGACATCGGCGCGATCGTGCTGCGGACCATCAGCGCCCGCACCGGTTACCCGCCCGAGATGCTCGAACCCGGACTCGACCTGGAAGCCGACCTGTCCGTCGACTCGATCAAGCGCACCGAGATCATCGGTGAGCTGGCCGCGGTGCTCGGCGTGAGCGGCGCGTCGGTCGACGAGCTGGCTCGCATCAAGACCATCGAGGGCATCGTCGGCTGGTTCGGCGCCACGCCGGCACCTGCCGGCCGGTTGGTCCGGCTCGTGCCCGAGGTCGTGGCGTGCGAGCCGGTCGAGCCCGCCGAGCTGGGCGACCGGACCGTGCTGATCATCGACGACAACGGCATCGGGCTCGAGCTCGCCGACCTCGTCGAGCGGCACGGCGGCACACCTCGCACCGAGCCGGCGTTCCCCGCTGATCTGTCCGGTGTGGACACCGTGGTGTGCCTCGGTGCCCGGCTGCCGCAGAGCTTCGACGACCTGAGGGCGTGCCTGCTCGGCGGAGTCAACGTGGTCGTCGTGACGACCGGCGGCGGCACGTTCGGCTTCGGTGAGACGCCGGACGAGCTGCCCGCCGACATCGGGCTGCACGGGTTCGTGCGCACCGCCGCACTCGAGTACCCGGACCTCGTGGTCCGCGCGGTCGACGTGAACCCCAAGGAGAGCCACCGGGTCATCGCGACCGCGTTGCTCGCCGAGTTGTGCACGACCGACGGCCCGGTGGTCGTCGGGCACGCGGGCGGCAGGCGGCACACCATCTCGCTGCGTCCCGCCGACCTGGCGGACGCCAGGCTCGAGCTCGACGCGGACGCCGTCGTGCTGCTGACCGGCGGCGCCAAGGGCATCACGGCGCTGGCCGCGATCGCACTGGCCGAGTCGTCCGGCTGTCACATCGAGCTGATCGGCCGCACCGCCACGCCCACCGGACTCGAAGACCCGCGCACGGCGGCGGCTTCGGACGAGGCCGGCGTGCGGCGAGCGTTGATCGAGATGGGCGCGAAGGACCGGGACGCCGTGGCAGCCGACGCGCGGCGAATCCTCGCCGAGCGCGAGGTGCGGCAGAACCTGGACCGGCTCAGGGCATCCGCGTCCTCGGTGCGCTACCACGAATGCGACGTCACGGACGCCGACGCCGTCGCCGCCGTGATCGCCGACATCACCGCGCGGTTCGGCAGGCTCGACGGTGTCGTCCACGGCGCCGGGGTGCTCGACGACCGGTTCATCGCGGACAAGACCGCCGAGTCGTTCGCCCGCGTCTACGACACGAAGGTCCTGGGTGCTCGCGCGCTGGCCGGAGCGTTGCCGTCGTTGAGCTTCCTGGTGCTGTTCGGCAGCGTCAGCGGGGTCGACGGCAACCGCGGCCAGGCCGACTACTCGGCCGCCAACGACGCGCTCGACCGGATGGCGCGGTTCTGGGCCACGCAGACAGATGCGCGGGTGGTGAGCGTCGACTGGGGTCCGTGGGCCGGTGCGGGCATGGTGTCGCCCGAGCTGGCGGCGGAGTACGCGCGGCGCGGTGTGCCGCTGATCGACCCGGAGGCCGGTGTCGCAGCGCTGCTGAAGGAGATCGCGGCAGGTCAGGACGTTCAGGTGATCTGCCGATGGGAGGAGTAGACGTCGCGATCGTCGGGATCGGCGCGGTCTTCCCCGGCGCTCCCGACGCGCCCGCGTTCTGGCGCAACATCGCGGGCGGTGTCGACGCGGTGACGGCCGTGCCGGACGGCCGGTGGGGCACCACCTCCGGTGACCGCTTCTACTGCCGGCGCGGTGGTTTCGTCGACGAGCTGGCGACGTTCGACCCGATGGCGTTCGGCGTCATGCCGTCCACCGTGGACGTCGCGGAGCCGGACCAGCTGCTGGCGCTGAGCACCGCGGCCGAGGCGATCGCCGACGCCGGGGGAGAGGCCGCGCTGCCGGACCGCTCGCGCATCGGCGTGGTCGTCGGCCGCGGCGGCTACCTGACGCCCGGCTGCGCGCGGCTCGACCAACGCGTGGCGCTGGCCGACCAGGTCGTGACCGTGCTGCGCGACCTGTTCCCCGGCATGGCCGACCTCGACGCGGTGCGCGAGGCCGTGCAGGACAAGCTCGGGCCGGACCAGCCGGAGGCGTCGATCGGGCTGGTGCCCAACCTCGCCGCGTCCCGCATCGCCAACCGCTTCGACCTGCGCGGCACCGCCTACACCGTCGACGCGGCGTGTGCGTCGGGGCTCGTCGCGGTCGAGCACGCGGTGCGCGAGCTGGCGTCCGGCCGGGCCGACGCGATGCTCGCCGGTGCCGTCCACCTGTGCCACCACCCGACGTTGTGGAGCGTGTTCACGCAGCTCCGCGCATTGAGCCCGACCGAGCGGATCCGGCCGTTCGACCGCGACGCCGACGGCACGCTGCTGTCCGAGGGCGTCGGGATGGTGCTGCTGAAACGCCTGTCGGACACCGCCGACGACCGCGTGTACGCGGTGATCCGCGGGGTCGGGACGGCGAGCGACGGCCGTGCCACCAGCATGATGACGCCCAACCCGGACGGCCAGCTGCTCGCCGTGCACCGGGCGTGGCGCGAGGCCGGACTCGACCCGCTGGTCGACTCACCGGGCCTGGTCGAGGCGCACGGCACCGCGACCCCCGCCGGTGACGCGGCCGAGCTCGGCACGATGATCAACGCGTTCGGCCGCTCGGGCGCGCCGATCGGCATCGGCACGGTCAAGTCCATGATCGGCCACGCGATGCCGGCCGCCGGGATGGCCGGGCTGATCAAGGCCGCTTTGGCGTTGCACCACGGCATCTTGCCGCCCACCCTGCACATCGACGAACCGCACGAGGCCATCGCGGGCACCCGCTTCGAACCGGTGTGGGAGGCGCGCGAGTGGGACGGGCCGCGACGCGCGGTCGTCAACGCGTTCGGCTTCGGCGGCATCAACGCGCACGTCGTGCTCGAAGCACCCCGGCACGCGGCCGCGATCTCCGTGCGCACACCGGTCATCACCTACTCCGCCGACTCGCTCGAGCAGCTCGCCGCGGACCTGCGCGCCGACCGGCAGTCGCAGGCGGACCGCGACTTCCGGCTCGTCATCGGCAACCCGGACGCCCGCAAGCGGGATCTCGCCGCACGAGTGGTCGCCCGCGGACGGCAGTGGACCGGGCGGCACGACATCTGGTTCGCGCCCGCGCCGATGATCACGACACCGGACCAGGTCGCGTTCCTGTTCCCCGGCTTCGAGCACCGCGGCACCGGTGAGCTCGCGGAGTCCGGTGACGTGCTCGACCACGCGTTGTCGTTGCTGCGCAACGGGAGGCAGGGCGCGCGCGAGCTGACCGCGCTCGGCGTCACGCCGGGTGCGCTGGCGGGGCACAGCATGGGGGAGTGGACGGCGATGGTCGTCGCCGGGATCTACCCGACGATCGACGAGTTCGTGCGCGCCGTCGACCCGGCTTCGCTCGCGCTGGCGGACATCTCGTACGCCGCGCTCGGCTGCTCCGCGCTGGTCGCCCAGTCCGCGATGGACGGGGTGGCCGGTGTGTCGGTGAGCCACGACAACTGCCCGCACCAGTCGGTGATCTGCGGTCCCGCCGATCAGCTGGCGGTGGTGATCGACCGGTTGCACACGCGGGGTGTGCTCGCGCAGCTGATGCCGTTCCGCACCGGGTTCCACACGCCAGCGCTCGCGCCGCACCTGGACGGGGTGCGGGCGACGATGGACGCGCTGCCCGTGCACGCGCCGCGCATCCCGGTCTGGTCGGCGACCTCGCTCGAACCGATGCCCGACGATCCGGGCGAGATCCGCTCGCTCGTGCTGCGGCACCTCGTGGAGCCGGTGCGGTTCCGGCCGTTGACCCAACGGTTGCACGAAGCGGGTTTCCGGGCGTTCGTGCAGGTCGGATCGGGCAGTCTGACCGGGTTCGTCGCGGACACCCTCGGCGAGCGTCCGCACCTGGCGGTGTCCGGGAGCGCGGACGTGATCGCGGCCGCGTTGTGGGCGTTCGGGCTGAAGCGCGGGACGCGGCGGAGGCTCTCGCTGGGCGTGCCCTCGGTGCGGCTCGACCCCATCGGTACCGCGCCCGTCGCCTCCGAGCTGCCGGACTCGCCGGTGAGCGCGCAGGTGAACGCGCTGCTGAGCCACACGAACGCGGTGGCGCGGGAGATCGCGTCGGCGCTCGTGCCGCCCGCGCCGCAGGAGATGGGGTTCACCCGCGAGTTCTCGTTGCACACCATGCCGGAGCTCGTCGACCACTCGGTGTTCCCGCAGCCGGGCGGCTGGCCGGACCTCGCGGACGGGTTCCCGATCGTGCCCGCGACCGGGCTGCTGGAGGTCTTCGCCGACGCGGCGATGCGGCTGACCGGCTCGGCGGTGCACGGGTTCGCGGACGTGCGCGCGAAGCGGTGGCTCGCGGTGCTGCCCGGCGTGGACGTGCGGATCGCCGCGCGGGTCGACGGGCCCGGCCGGGTGCACGTGCGGGTCGGCGACTACGCCGAAGGCATCGTGCTGACCGCGCCGGTGTCGCGGGACGTGGTGCGCGAACCGTTGCGCGGTGTCCGGCCCGCGCCGGTGAACGCCACCGAGCTGTACGTGGACAACTGGATGTTCCACGGCCCCGCGTTCGCCGGAGTCACCAAGATCTCCTCGTTGGCGGACAACGGGATCGCCGGTGTGCTCCAGCCGTTGCCCGCGCCCGGTGCGTTGCTGGACAGCGCCGGTCAGCTGATCGGGCACTGGATGCAGGTGTCGCACACCGTCGACCAGACCGTGCTGCCGACCGGGATCGAGGAGATCTCGCTGCACGGCCCCGTTCCGACCGCTCCTGTGGCGTGCACCGCGTGGATCCGCACGGTGACGCCCACGGCGATGACGGCCGACGCCGACCTGACCGTGGACGGCGTGCTGTGGTGCCGCATCACCGGCTGGACCACGCGCCGGTTCACCACCGACGACCGGATCTGGGCGGTGAAGCTGCGTCCCGGCACCGAGATGCTGTCCGTCGCTTCGGCGGACGGGGTGCTGGTGCGCGAGAACTGGGTGGACAGCGCTACCCGCGACCTGATCATGCGCCGCTACCTCAACTCCGCTGAGCGTGCCCTGTACGAGGGCATGGACGTGCCCGCTCAGCGGAGCTGGCTGCTGCGCGCGATCGCCGCGAAGGACGCGGTGCGTTCGCACCTGTGGAGCCGGGGTGCGGGACCGATCTACCCCGCGGAGCTCACCGTCGCGGACGGCCGCGTGCGCGGCGCGTTCGCGATCCCGCCCGTGACCGTCACCGACGGGCCGGGACACGCACACGCACGAGTCGAAGGGTGAAACACCGATGAGCGACGTCCTGACGCGGCTCGCGCAGATCATCTCCGAGGTGGTCGGGCCGGACTTCCTGCTGGACGTGGAGATCACCAGGGAGACGACGTTCAGCGACGACCTCGGCCTGGAGAGCATCGAGTTCGTCGCACTGGCCGACAAGCTCCGCGCGCACTACGACGTCGACCTCGTCGGGTTCCTCGCGGACATGGACATCGACGAGATCATGGCGATGTCGGTCGGCCGGTTGGCCGACCACATCGAGATGGCAGCCGCCCGTGGCTGAGGTCGAAGCCCGCGGCCTGCGGTTCCACGTGCAGACGCTCGGTCCAGACGACGGGCCGACGCTCGTTTTCGTGCACGGTCTCGTGATGGACAACCTGTCCAGCTTCTACTACACGCTCGCCGCCCCGCTCGCGGCGAAGGGCGTGCGCACCATCCTGTTCGACCTGCGCGGCCACGGGCTGTCGGCGCGTCCGTCGTCCGGCTACACGCCGCACGACAGCGCGCTGGACCTGTTGGCGATCCTGGACGCGCTCGGCATCCGCACGCCGGTCTACCTGCTGGGCAACAGCTACGGCGGTGTCGTCGCGATGCGCACCGCGCTGGCCGACCCGTACCGGGTGGCCGGTGTGGTGGTCGTGGAGGCGGCGTGCGGCGGCATCGTCGGTGACCTGTGGTTCGAGGACATGGTCAACACCCTGACCGTCGCGGCGCTGGGGCTGGAGTTCGACCGCACCCAGGACCAGCTGAAGGCGCTGGGCCAGCGCAAGATCGCCCGGCTGGCCGGCAACGCGTCGGAGTTGCTCAACGGCACCACGTTGATCGACGACCTCGGCTCCGGTCCGCACCTGGCCGATCTGGCCGCCGTGACGTGCCCGGTGCTCGGGGTGTTCGGGGCGGAGTCGACGTTGATCGGTGCCGCCGCCGAGCTGGCGGAGCGGATTCCCGACTGCCGGCTGCACGTGGTGTCCGGCCTGGGGCACACGGTGTTGCGCGAGGCCACGGGCGAGCTGCTGGACACGGTGCTCGATTGGCTCCGCGTATGAGCCGGTACCTGTTCGTCGTGCCGCCGCTGACCGGGCACATCAACCCGACGGTGTCCGTCGGTGCCGAGCTCATGTCGCGCGGGCACGCGGTGGCGTGGGTCGGGCATCCGGGGACGTTGGCTCCGTTGCTTCCCGCTGGTGCCCTGGTCTTCCCGGCGTTGGACGACGAGGTCGAGCGGCGGATCCAGGACGCTCGGGTGCAGTGGCTCGGGCTGCGCGGGATGGCGGTGCTGAAGTTCTTCTGGGAGGAGTTCCTGATTCCTCTCGGGCACGCGATGGTGCCGGGTGTCACCGAGGCTGTTTCGGCGTTCTCGCCGGACGTGGTCGTCGCCGACCAGCAGGCGCTGGCCGGTCCGCTGGTGGCGTCGCGGCTCGGGATTCCCTGGGTGACTTCGGCGAGCACGCCCGCGGAGCTGGTGCGGCCGCTGCAGACTCTGCCGAAGGTGGAGTCGTGGGTGGTCGAGCTGTTGTCCTCCTTCGCGGGCTCGGACATCCGCTTCTCGCCGTTGCTCGTGCTGGTCTTCACGTCGCCTTCGCTGGTGCCGGGGGCTTTTCCGCCGCACTACGTGTTCACCGGCCCGGCGCTGGCCGGCCGTCCAGGTGGGTCTTTCCCGTGGGAGTGGCTGACTTCCGGCCGGCGCCGGGTGCTGGTGTCGTTGGGGACGTTGAACGGCGCCGCCGGGGAGCGGTTCTTCGGCGAGGTCGTCTCGGCGGTGGCTTCGCTGGACGTTCAGGTGGTGATGGTGGCGCCGCCGGGTGCCGTTTCCGCGCCGCCCAACGTGCTGGTCGCTTCCTCGGTGCCGCAGCTGGACCTGATGCCGCACCTCGACGCGGTGGTGTCGCACGGCGGCCACAACACCGTGTGCGAGGCACTGGCGCACGGGTTGCCGCTCGTGGTGGCGCCGATCCGCGACGACCAGCCGATCATCGCGGACCAGGTGGTGGCCGCGGGCGCGGGCATCCGGCTCCGGTACGCGCGGGTGCGTGCCGACGAGATCCGTACCGCGTTGCTCGACGTGCTCGACAGTCCTTCCTACGCCGCGGCGGCACGCCGGGTGCGGGACTCCTTCCAGGCCGCGGGCGGTGCTGTGACGGCGGCCGATCACCTCGAGGCGGTGGTGGCGTGATCCTCGGTGCGCTGGTCCTACTTTTCGTCGTGCTGGACGCTCTCCGGCTCCGCTCCCGCGCCGCGGCGCTGCGCGTGCTCCCCACGGGCGTGCTTCCGCAGGCGTCCCCGCCAGGGGGTCCCCCTGTTTCTATTCTCCCAGGCAGCAGCCGCACTTCCGGGGCCTCAACGCAATCTGTGGACAACTCCGGCGCTGTGGACAACCCGGTCCTGCTGATCGCCACGGGCGTCGAAGCCAACAGCTCCTGGGACTCCGGTGACACCGACGTACTCGACCTCATCCCGCCCGGCCTGCCCACCACGGCGGCGCTCGACCTGCTGAACGCCTTCGACCCCAAGAAGTACGCGACCGACAACTGGGCGAGAGGCGTGAGCGCGGGCCAGGCGATCCTGTGCCGCCCGGACCTGGCGACAACCCCGCCGGATCCCGCGGACCCGACCGAGTTCACCGTGTTCGTCCGCGCCGCCAAGGAGCACGTCCACCTCAAGGTCGACATCGCCGTGGCCCCCGGTCTCCAGGCGGCACAACCGAACCCGGCGCACCGCGCGGCGAAGCTCCGTCAGCACGGCAAGCGTCCGACGTTGTGGGTGGCGGGCTCGGTGATCGGCTACCTGGTCGTCACCACGGCCGTGGTGACCGCGTGGCCGTGGGGCCTGCTGGCCGTGGCCGCGTACTGCGCCCACCCGGCACTGGCACTGGCCGGAACCCCGTTGCGCCCCAAGGACCTCCTGGCCGCAACTCTGTTGCGCCCCCTGCGCGCACCACAACTGTGGTACCAGACCCTGAAGTCGAAGTGGCGTTCCACGCAGGAGCACAACCAGACGGCCCGGCTGGAAGCCGCAACTCCCTGGTACGAGGCGCAGATCGAGCAGGGCATCAGCAGGTTCTTCGAGAAGAGCCGCGACTCCTGTCCGGCCTGCGGCTCCGCGGACCTGCGCCTCCAGGTGCGCAGCGTGGACCTGATCCAGCGCAAGCCGGGCGAGTTCACGATGGACCGCTGCGTCCGCTGCGCCCACGTCTGGCAGAACCCGAGGCTCAGCGAGGAAGGCCTCGGCTTCTACTACCGCGACTTCTACGACGGCCTCGGCGAAGGCGCGGCCGACGCGGTGTTCTCCATCAAGAACGACCCGTACTACGGCCGCGCGAGAATGGTGCAGCCGTTCACGACGCCGCAGAACTGGCTGGACGTCGGCTCCGGCCACGCCCACTTCTGCTTGGGAGCCAAGGAGGTTCTCCCGACCACCACGTTCGACGGCCTCGATCAAGGCGCCGCCATCGAAGAGGCGGCGACCAAGGGCCGGATCGAGAAGGCGTACCGGGGCACGTTCAAGGACTTCGCGCCCGAGCTGCGCGGCCGGTACGACGTCATCAGCATGCACCACTACCTGGAACACGTGCGCGACCCGTGGGAAGAGCTCGACATCGCCGCGGACGTGCTGCCCGAAGGCGGCTACCTGCTCATCGAGCTGCCCGACCCGGAGTGGCGGCTGGGCTGGAAGTTCGGCCGGTACTGGATGCCCTGGTTCCAGCCGCAGCACCAGCACATGATGCCGATCGAGAACCTCAAGCACGAGCTCGCCGACCGGCATCTCACGACCGTCGCCGAGGAACGCTCGAAAGCCCACATGCAGAACGACTTCATGCTCGCCGCGCTGCTGTTCCTCGGCGCCAAGGCACCGCGCACGCCCGCGCCGTGGCGGCCGGAGAAGCCGAAGTACAAGACACTGCGCAGCGCGGCGGTGTGGACGCTCGGCATCCCGCTCTTCCTCGTCGCGGCCGCGCTCGACCAGACGCTCAACCGGGCGCTCGCGCACCGCAACGACCGGGGCAACGCCTACCGCGTGCTCGCGCGCAAGGAGGCCGAGTGATCGACATCGCCGACCGGCCCGACGTCGCACCCGAGCTGCGGCTCGTGCCGCACGCGTTCCGGCGCGTGTTCGGCCAGCCCGCGCAAGGGGTCTGGTACGCGCCCGGCGTGCTGAGCCTCATGGGTGGCGCGCTCACGGTGTGCGCGAAGTGGGGCGCGATCGTCGCCGGCATCAAGCGCGACGACGGTGTGCTGGAGCTGGCGTCGATCAACCGGCCCGCCGAGCGCGTCTCGTTGCCGACGGACGACGTGCCCGAGTGGGCCGCGCCGATCGCGCAGATCCCCGGCTGGTCCGGTGGTGCGACGTTGCTGTGCAGCGTGGACCTGCCGCGGGGCAGTGGGCTCAGGGCCGGTGACGCGCTGGCCTGCGCGGCCGCGATGGCGTTGAGCGACCTGCACGGCGCGGCGCTGTCGATCCACGGCGCGTACGCAGGAAAACCGGGCCACGCCGTGGACCGGGAGGGACGGGTGCGGCCGATCGACCTGGCCGGGCAACGACTTCTCGTCATCGACACGCGCATCCGCCGCGACCGGCCGCTGGAGCCGCGGCGGGCGTGTGTGGACGGTTCGCTCGGCGACGCCATGACGGCGTACCACTTCGGACAGCGGCCGGACCCCGAGCAGGACGCCGTCGTGTCCGCCGCGCTGGCCGCCGGCGCGCACGGCGCGAGCATGCTCGTCGACGAACCCGGACGTCCGGTCGTGGCGCTGGTCGACACCGACCGGCTGGCCACGGTGCGCGCCACTATCAGCGCGGCCTACTCGCCGACTCCGCGCTATCTCACGGTGCTGCCGTCGGGCGGTGCCTACCGCGTGACGTGACAGGATCGGGCGATGCGGATCGACCAGGACTCCGACGTTCCACCGTACGAGCAAGTGCGTCTGCACTTCGCGCAGGCCATCGCGGCCCGTGAGCTGCCGGTCGGCGCGAAGCTCCCCACGGTGCGCGCACTGGCCGCTGACCTGGGCCTCGCCGTCAACACCGTCGCCCGTGCCTACCGCGAACTGGAGGAGGCGGGGCTCGTCGAGACGAGGGGCCGCGCCGGGACCGTCGTCAGCGCCGCCGGTGACCGCGGCCGCGAACGGGTCGTGCGCGCCGCCCGCGCTTATGCCGCCACCGCGACCGAGGTCGGGCTCACCGCGGACGAGGCGCTGGAGATCATCCGGGCCGCCCTGATGGTCTGATGCCGACCGTCTGACGTGGCCTGACACCGTCGAGGCCATCCGACGGACGAGTCTTGACAGGGCTACGCTTCGCCGTAGATCGTGGAATAACTGATTCGTCAGTCAACTTTGGGAGCGCCAGATGGGTCGGTTCGTCCGCGACGCGTTGCGGCTCAGCGACGAGCAGCAGCAGTTCGTCGAGCTCGCGAGGGACTTCGCCGCGCGCGAGATCCGGCCGCGCGGCCGCGCCGTCGACGAGGCGGACACCGAGTCGCCGCTGGACGTGTGGGCGAAGGCGAGCAAACTGGGCCTGACCAGCTTCATGCTCCCCGAGTGGCTCGGCGGTGGCGGCGTCACCGACGTGCTCACCCAGGTCCTGGTCCAGGAGGAGCTGTGCCACGGCGACATCGGCATCGGCAACCTGGTCACGTCCAACGGCTTCTTCAGCGCGCCGCTGGAGCACCTCGGCACCCCTGAGCAGCAGGAACGCTGGCTCGCGCCGCTCGCGGGAGACAACCCGCCGCTGACGGCCGTCGCGGTCACCGAGCCCGGCAGCGGCAGCGACGCGGCGAGCATCCAGACCTCCGCGGTCCGCGAGGGCGACGAGTACGTCCTCAACGGCCAGAAGACGTGGATCTCCAACGCCCCCTACGCCGACTACTTCGTGATCTTCGCGACGGTCGACCCGAAGCTGCGCGCCAAGGGCGTCACGGCGTTCGTCGTCGAGAAGGACACCCCCGGACTGAAGGTCGGCCCGCCGTTCCAGAAGATGGGCCAGCGCGCGATCGTCAACGCCGAGGTCTTCCTCGACAACGTGCGCGTGCCCGTCGACCAGCGCCTCGGCGACGAGGGCAAGGGCTTCTCCGGTCTCATGCGGACGTTCGACGCGTCCCGCATCCTCATCGGCGCCGCGACCACCGGTCTCGCCCGCGCCGCGCTCGACTACGCGACCGACTACGCGAAGCAGCGCGAGCAGTTCGGCGTGCCGATCATCCAGCACCAGGCCGTGGCGTTCCGGCTCGCGGACATGGCGACCCGCGTCGACACCTCCCACCTGCTCACCATCCGCGCCGCACAGCTGTTCGACGCCGGGCTCGCGGTGGCGCAGGAGTCCGCGATGGCCAAGCTCGTGGGCTCCGAGAACGCCATGTGGTGCACGCACGCCGCGGTGCAGACGCTCGGCGGCTACGGCTACTCGCGCGAGTACCCGGTGGAGCGCTGGATGCGCGACGCCAAGCTCGAGGAGATCGAGGAGGGCACCTCGGACATCCAGCGTGTGATCATCTCGCGTGGCTTGGACCGAGGATGACCTTCTCCGATCCCGCGTCCGTCGCGGTCGTCGGCGCCAGCGACGACCCCGCCAAGTGGGGCCACTGGCTGGCCCGCGGTGCGCTGTCCGGTGTGGACAGAAGGCGCGTGCACCTGGTCAACCGCACGGGAAATCCGGTGTGCGACGTGCCCACGGTCCGGTCGCTCGCCGAGCTGCCCGAGACGCCTGAGCTGGTCGTGCTCGCGGTGCCCGCGGCGCACGTCCCGGCCGTTGTGGACGAAGCGCTCGCACTCGGTACGCGAGGGTTCGTCGGCATCACCGCCGGACTGGAGGACGAGGCCGGGCTGGTCGCGCGCATCCGCGCGGCGGGAGCCAGGCTGCTCGGCCCGAACTGCCTCGGCCTGTTCGACGCGGCGACGGACCTGCACCTCGCGTGGGGCCGGTTCGAACCGGGCGTGCTCGGCATCGTGTCGCAGAGCGGCCAGGTCGGGCTCGAGCTGGCCGGGCTCGCCGCGCAGGCGGGTCTCGGGGTGTCGCGGTTCGTGTCGGTCGGCAACCAGGCCGATCTCACCGCCGCCGAAGCGCTCGCCGACCTCGTCGGCCACGAGATGACCAAGGTCGTCGGCCTGTACCTGGAGAGCTTCGCGGACGGCACGTCGTTGCTGGAGACGATCTCCGCGCTGCGCCAGGCGGGCAAGCCGACCGTGCTGCTGACGGTCGGTGAGAGCGGTGCCGCGCAGGAGGCGGCCCGCTCGCACACCGGCGCGCTCACGTCCTCGATGGACGTCGTCGACGCCGCGTGCAGGCACGTGGGCGCGATCCGCGTCGCCACGCCGACCGCGCTCGTCGATCTCGCGAGCTTCCTCGCCGTCACGGCGCCGCCCGCGGGCACGCGCGTCGGCATCGTCGCGGACAGCGGGGGACAGGGCGCGATCGCCGCGGACCTCGCGTCCGTGCACGGGTTGTCCGTGCCGGTGCTGTCCGCCGAGGTGACGGCCCAGTTGCCGCTGCAGGCGTCCACCCGCAACCCGGTCGACCTCGCCGGGGCGGGGGAGCAGGACCTCGCGAACTACGCCGGTTCGGTGGAAGCGTTGCTGCGCAGCGGAGAAGTCGACTCGGTCGTGCTCTCCGGCTACTTCGGCAGCTACGGCGCGGACACCCCGGCGCTGGAACCGGCCGAGGTCGCCGTGGCGCGGCGCATCGGCGCGGCCGCGCTGGAGACCGGTGTCCCGGTGGTCGTGCACAGCATGCGCGAGGACTCCGCGACCGTGCGCGCGCTCAAGGCGTCCGGCGTGCCGGTGCAGCAGACCATCGAACGCGCGGTCGCCGCGCTGGCTGCCGCGTCTCGCTACACGTCCGGCCGCCCGCCGATCCCCGTCGCGCCCGCACCCGTCACCGCGCCCGCCTACGAGCCCGGCTACCTCAACGCACGCGAACTCATCGCGAACGTGCCGTTCCCCCAAGCGATCGCCGTGTCCACAGTGGACGAGCTGCGACAGGCGACGCGCGAGCTGCGCGCGCCGTACGCGCTGAAGGCGGACTGGCTGGAGCACAAGAGCGAGCACGCGGGCGTCGTGCTCGGGCTGACCGACCCGGTGCCCGCGTTCGAGGAGATGCGCACCCGGCTCGGTGACGGCGTGTACGTGCTGGAGGAGATGGACACCCGGCGCGACGTCGTCGAGGTGATCGTCGGCGCGCGGCGCGACCCCGGCTTCGGGCCGGTCGTGCTGGTCGGCGCGGGCGGCACGTTCGCCGAGCTGTACCGGGACACGGCCGTCGAGCTGGCGCCGGTGTCCGTGCCCGAGGCGGCCGACCTGCTGCGGCGCCTGAGGTGCGCGCCGCTGTTCGGCGGCTGGCGGGGCGCATCCCCGGTGGACCTCCAGTCGTTGGCAGAGGTGGTCGCGGCGGTGTCGTCGCTCCTCGCGCAACGTCCGGACCTGGCCGAGATAGAGCTCAACCCGGTGCGAGTGGGGGCGGACGGCGCACTGGCCGTCGACGCCCTGATCATCCCATCGGGGGAATCACCGAACGAGACGAGCGGGCGACGCGTGGCATGAGTATGACGGTTCCTCGCATCAGCGGGGGTGACGCGCTGGTGCGCGCCCTCGCCAAGCACGGGGTGGACGTGGTGTTCGGCATTCCGGGCACCCACAACCTCGGCATCTACCGGTATCTCGCCGAGCACGGGGTCCGGCACGTGACACCGAGGCACGAGCAGGGCGCCGGGTTCGCCGCGGACGGCTACGCGCGCGTCACCGGACGCCCCGGCGTGTGCCTCACGACGAGCGGCCCGGCCGTGCTGAACGCGATGACCGCCGTGACCCAGGCGTACTCGGACTCCGTGCCGGTGCTGCTGATCTCGCCGGGCATGCCGCTCAAGCACCCCGGCCGCGGCAACGGCACGCTGCACGAGGTCCGCGACCAGCGCGGCGCGCTGGAAGCCGTGATCGGCTACACCAACCGGGTGCACAGCGTGTCCGAGATCCCGCTCGCCGTGGCGCAGGCGTTCGCCGCCATGACCTCCGGCCGCCCGCGCCCCGCGCACCTGGAGATCCCGCTCGACCTGATCGACGCCATGGACAAGGTGTCGTGCGTCCAGCCGCTCGTCGTCGCGCACCCCGCCGCCGACGCGGTGACCATCGCCGCCGCTGCCGGACGCCTGCACACCTCCGCGCGGCCCGGTCTGATCGTCGGCGGCGGCGCCCGCGGTGCCGCCGAGGAGATCCTGGCGCTGGCCAAGCGCCTCGGCGCACCGGTCGTCGCGACGGCCAACGGCAAGGGCACGTTCCCCGAGAACCACGAGCTGTCCATCGGCGCAGGCCTGCACCACCGCGCGGTCGCGGACTTCGTCGCCGAGTGCGACGTCGTGCTGGCCATCGGCACGGAGCTGGCGTCGACCGACCTGTGGAACGGCCCGCTGAAGTTCAGCGGCGACCTGATCCGCATCGACGTCGACCCGGCCCAGATGATCACCAACGCGGCACCGGACTACCGGCTCGTCGGCGACGCGCAGGCCACGGTCGAAGCGCTGAACCAGCGCCTCGGCTTCGGCAAGCCGTCCGAGGAGGCCGCTCGGCGCGCGGAACGGTGGCAGAAGCTCTTCCGCAAGCACGCCCGCGCACAGGGCGCGCCGTGGCTGCCGCTGACCGACGTGCTGAAGACCGAGCTGGCGCCCGGCGCGATCATCGCGGGTGACAGCGCGATGGTCTGCTACTACGGCGCTTTGTCCAACCTCCCGCTGGACGCGCCCGCGTCGTTCCTCTACCCGACCGGACTCGGCACGCTGGGCTACGGCCTGCCCGCGGCGATCGGCGCGAAGATCGGCGCACCCGACCGTCAGGTGGTCGCGCTGCACGGCGACGGCGGCATCATGTTCACGCTTCCGGAACTCGCGACCGCCGCACAGTTGCGTTTGCCGCTCCCGGTCGTTGTTGCGGACAACGGCGGTTACGGCGAGATCCGGCGCGAGATGGTGGATCGCTCAGAGCCCGTGCACGCCGTCGACCTTCCGACGGTGGACTTCGCGAAGGTCGCCAAGGCCATGGACTGCCACGGCGTCACCGTCGACGACGAGACCAAGTTCGCCATCGCGCTGCGCAAGGCGTTGTCGGCGGACCGCCCGACCGTGATCCACGTGGTCGGGGACCTGGCTGGGGCATGACGTGCCGGGGCTGGTGACGCGACGGGGGCGTCACCAACCCCGGCACTTCATTCAATCGGCGGGCTGCCAGTGAACCCCGTAGCCGAAGCCTGGCCGCAGGTCGATGAACGCGGAGGTAGCTTCACAGGTGTCATCGAGGGACACCGGGGCACCACCGAGATCAGCGTCCTCGAAGTCGAGGTGGTGGACGGCGTCGAATCGGTGGATCGCGACAGGGGTGTCGCTGGGACCGAACCGAACCCTGAGTGTGAGGCGCTCACAACGCTGGTCCGGCCAGTACACGTACTCAGAGCGAATAGCTTGATCTTTCCTTGCATGGACGCGCAGCGCGAAGTTGTGCTGTTCGCCGAGCCTCAGCGGGTGCGGCAACCTGAGGTGTACGACCAATCTCCGCGGTAGTCGTTCGGTCGTATCGATCGCCGCGCCGTGCATGACCGTGACATCCAGATCGTTGAACCCGCAGCCCTGAGACCTCGGTAGGGCAACAGAAAGTTCTAACTGATCAACGTCGTCCCGATCGGACACGATCGTGCGGTGTTCGAACCATGTGGGTGTGGGACTGTCGAGTCGTATGAGCACGTCGAACTCAGCGACGTGCCAAGTATCGCGAGGGTGTTTCCGCACGTTGCTGTTGGCAGGATGCTGCGCCGCCTGGACCAGCCGCCTTAACGCATCGTCCACCCGGCGCCGAGCTGTTCTGGGGTCACGGCTCCAGCGTTCAGCCAACCAGCCGATGCGGTCAGTCAGTCTCGGGTACCGGGCGTCAGTGTGGATCGCAAAGGGCACGGTGACTGCGAGTTGCACATCAGCCGGGAGTCCTGACACCGACCGTTCGAGCCAATCGATGACCATATGGCGTATGACGGTCTCGTCGACGGGATTGACGCCGATGCCGCAGACACTCCGCAACGTCGGTCCAACAAGCTCGTCTATCCCGGCCGAGTACACCCCCCTGCCCTTGCGCAGCTTGGTCAGCTCGGTCATCAAGAGTCGTTCGTCGAGGGCCATCAGCATCCACCTAGTCGAGCTTCTCCTCCCGGTCCCCCATGGTGGAACCGAGAGGAGAAGGTTCCTCAGGCTGCTGCCTCACCAGGCTGCTGGCCCAGCGCTCGGCGAGCGACCTCGCAGGCCATCAGACCGGCAGCGCCCGCGCTGAGAAGTGCTGTCTCGACGCTGTGGCCTAGGGCGAGAAGTGCGCCTGAAAACAACATTACGGCGAGGATGACCATCACGACCAAGCGGAGGTGCTCGTGATGGTCGGGCTTGCCGTTTTCGGGCATGCAGGGTCCTATCAAGGGCGGGGACATCGGGTTCCTGCTTTCGTGTTGTGGTCCAGGACTTGCCTTGTACGCGCGTCCGTGACGGACTCCTCGGCTGCAGCGCCGAGGTGAAGCGGCCGCGCTGGCCGGATTGTTGCGCATATCGCTGACCGGCGGGAAGGGGCGACACGGGGTGGGTCGTGGGTCAGAGGAGATCAACATCAAGCCGGAATAGGACACCGCTCTCCAGCTGTCGACCGCAACTGCATAATTTCAGGAACTGGCAAACTGGAGAACTGGGTGTTGCCTTGAAGATTCAAATATCGGCTCGTAATGAGAATTGATTCTCAATATTTTCCTGACACAGAAAGGGTGGCATTGACGAGCAAGTTAAATTCCATACGAATCAGAATTGCTATTGAGGTTACGTAGGTTTGTGTGCAGTTTGCCAACGGCGGGGTGCGTGACCTGCGAGGCCAGGGGAGGTATGGCGAGTGTCCAGTGTTTGTCAACTTTTTGGACAGAAACTGGCCTACTAGGCTGTAGCGTGGTCGTTGCCGATGGTCCTCGTGGCGATCGGGATGACTTGGAGGCTTCGGCCTTCAATCCGAAGCACTGTCTGTGGTCCAGGCGGGGCGCCGGAGTCGAGGGGTCGCCTGTGCAGCCAGGTGGCCCCTCTTTTGGCTTTCTGTGGGGTTGGTCGAGTGGCATCCACACAGCTACAAGTCGGGCAAGATCCGTTGCTTCCGCACACGATCACGGGCACTTGGACTTGAGGTAGCGACGCTCAGGTTCGCTGAGGGCGCGGTGGGCGGTCAGAGGCGGCCGCCTCATAGTCGCCGCTGCGCAAGACGTTCATCTGATCGGGCCCGCCGGAAGATCCTTTGACCTAGAGTGCCGCGCGTGCCGGACGAGATGCCTTCGTGGGAGCCAGAACTGCGGGCCCAGGTCGACAGGTGCCGTCAGGCAGCTCGAGCTGGTGCCGAGGAGGTACTCGTCGCTCTGCTGGACGCGTTGACCGCGCTCGGCGACGGCCGGATGACCGAAGAGCGAGGCAAGGCGGTCGGGCCGACCGGTGAGGCTGTCGAGGTGGCGCGCCGCCTGTTCGCGGCGGACCCGCGCCATCGAGTGCGCCTGGTCGAAGCACTCACCTCGCAGTACGTGGCGCTGACACTCGCAGGGCAGTTCGAGGACGCGATCGTGGCCGCGGAGGACCTGATCGCCCAGCTGCACCTGCTGGCGCCCGGTGACCTGCCCGACGTCGACGCCCGGCTGGCGGAGGCTGTCGGAGAACTGGGCGTGCTGCACGGGAACGTCGGCAGGTACGTGCCGGCCGCGGGATTCGCGGCCGAGTCCGCCCGGCGCTACGCCGATCTCGGCCCGGCGCGGGTGGTCTCCTTCGGCAGGACGCTACTGGAACTGTGCGCCGCGGTCGACGCCGGAGGTGAGGCCGCCGCGGCGGAGCTCGAAGCCGAGGTGGGGGAGACCCTCGCCCGGTTCCAGCCCGATGACCGTGTTTTCGAGATGATCCCCGAGGTGGGCGCGGCGCTGAACGGCCTCGCGGCGGCGCTGAACGCCGCGGGCCGGAGTTCGGACGCGCTGCCCGCCGTGACCACGTCGATCGAGATGCTCCGCAGGCTGAGCGCGGCAAACCAGTTGCACTACAAGGACTACGCCTCAGCCCTGTCGACCTTGGTGCATGTGCACGGTGGACTGCACGACGACGCGAGACAACTGGAAGTCGCGCGGGAGAACGTCGAACTCCTCCGGCAGTGGACGACGGCGCACTGGGAGCTCTTCCCCGAGCGGCTGGCTCCCGCGCTCGACGACCTCGCCGCCGTGCTGACCAGGCTGGGGAGGACCGAGGAGGCGCGGTCGGTGATGAACGAGGCGGCCGACAGGTACGAGCACATGTCGCACCTGGGCCACTACTGGAAGCTGACGCAACTTCGCCGGGCCGGTTCGCTTCAGTCCGAGTGACCGCGGTCGGCCTTCGAGCGGAGGTAGCGGCGTTCGGGCGTGCTCAGCGTGCGTTCCGCCGCCAGCCGGTACGCCGCACGGGCGCCTTCGCGGTCACCGGACATCTCCAGCAGGTGGGCCCGGACGGCGTCCACGCGGAAGTGGTCGAGGTCCGCCGTGGCGAGCTGTGCCAGGCCTGCCCGCGGTCCTTCGACCATGGCCAGCGCCACGATCCTGTTCAGCGTCACCATCGGGCCGGGAGCCAGGCGCGCCAGCACGTCGTACAGCCCCAGTATCTGCGGCCAGTCCGTGTCGGCGGCGGACAACGCCTCGTCGTGCACGGCCGCGATCGCCGCCTGCAGCTGATAAGGCCCAGGCGGTTCGGTCGACAGCACGGACTCGATCAACGAGCTGCCTTCGGCGATCAACGCCGAGTCCCACCGCGAACGGTCCTGCGCCTCGAGGGGAATCAGCGCGCCGGAGGCGTTGGTGCGTGCCGGGCGGCGTGCGTCGGTGAGCAGCATCAGTGCCAGCAGGCCGGCGACCTCGCCCTCAGGTGCACGCGCGTGCACCTGGCGGGTCAGCCGGATCGCCTCGTCGGACAGCTCGACGCGGTTCAGCGAGGAGCCGGATGACGCCGTGTGGCCCTCGTTGAAGATCAGGTACAGCACGTCCAGCACCGCGGACACCGAACCCGGCTGGTTCAGCGGCACGTCCTTGATCTTCGCCTTCGCCCGGCTGATGCGTTGCGCGATGGTGGTCTCGGGCACCAGGTAGGCCCGAGCGATCTCCGCTGTCGTCAACCCGCCGACGGCCCGCAACGTCAACGCCACCTGTGAGGCGGGCGTCAAAGACGGGTGACAGCACAGCAGGAAAAGCTGCAGCGTGTCGTCCTCACCCGCAATCGGCGCGGGAGGTGGCTCCATCAGGAAGACGTTGGTTTCCCGGCGGCGCCGCGCGGACTCGGTGCGCAGCACCTCGATGAACCGCCGGGACGCCACGGTGATCAGCCAGCCGCGCGGCGACGAGGGCACACCCTCGGACGGCCACTGCAGCGCGGCCGCGAGCAGCGCCTCCTGCACGGCGTCCTCGCACGCCGCGAAGTCGCTGTAGCGGCGCATCAACGCCCCGAGCACGTCCGGCGCGAGCGAACGCAGCAGCGACTCGACGTTCACAGGCCGTACGCGCTCAGATCGCGGATCGGCCGCACCTCGACCATGCCGAAGTCCGCCTCCGGCATCTGGGCCGCCCACTCCAGCGCGCGTTCCTCCGATGAGCACTCGATGAAGTAGAACCCGGCCAGGTGCTCCTTGACCTCCGCGAACGGACCGTCCGTCGTGGACGCGCGGCCGTCGACCAGCGCGACCCGCTTCGTCAGCGACTGGTCGTCCAGCGACGCGGACGCGATCAGCTCGCCCGCCTCCGTCAGCGCCCGCATCACCGACGCGTGGCCCTGCGCGCCTTCCGTGCGCTCCTCGTCCGACGCGGTCTCCCAGAAGGACCGCATGTGCGGGTTCGTGTAGACCATGATCAAGTACTTCATCGAAGAACTTTCCCCCTGGCATGTCGAGAACCGTCCACGGGCTTCTACGTACCAGCATGACTGACACACAGATCCGCGACCTGATGGACGACTACACCGCCGCGATGAAGAAGGGCGACGCCGACTGGGTCGTCGCCCACCGCACGCCGGACATCGCGCTGTTCAGCCTCGCGCCGCCGCTGCGCCAGAGCATCGAGGACGCGCTCAGCGCCGACGGGCTGCGCGCGTGGTTCAGCACCTTCGACGGGCCGGTGGACTTCGAGATCCGCGACCTGGAGGTGACCGAGAGCGGAGACCTCGCGATCGCGCACGGGCTCACGCGCATGACCGCGACGCCGCAGGGCAGTGACGAGAGCTTCACGCTGTGGTTCCGCACGACCTGGGCGTTCCGCAACACCAACGGCCAGTGGCTCATCAGCCACGAGCACGAGTCGACGCCGTTCTACATGGACGGATCCTTCGGCGCCGCAACGGATCTCGAGCCGTAGGTGAGTCGGTGCGCCCGGCGGGGCCCTGCCACTCCGCCGGACGCACCACGCTCACACCGTGACGCGTTCCTGGGGAACGTCGCTCGGTGTGAGGTCCTTGGCGCGCGTCGGCCGTCCGAGCGCGTAGAAGAGGAACCCGATCAGGATGACGATCAGCAGCGGGATCACCTGGCTCAGCGTGTACTGCAGGCGTTCACCCGCGAACGACGACGGCAGCGAGTCGTCCGGCGAGCCCTCCATGCCGAACCAGCCGACGCCGAGGCCCGGCCAGATCAGCACCGCCACGGTGTAGGCCACGAGTCCGGTCGTCAGCACCGTGCACACCCAGGCGAGCGGTGCGCGGAACGGCCGGTCGGTGTCCGGCATCTTGCGGCGCAGCACCACCATCGACGGGAACGTCGCGATGTAGCTGATGAACGTCGTCGAGATGACCAGCGCCAGCCCGGCCGCGAAGTACTTCTCGCTGTTGCCACCGGTCAGGCTCAGCGCGGTGATCAGCACGATCGACGCGAGGACGCCGGACAGCACGTTCACGCGGATCGGCGTGCCGTGCTTGGGGGACAGGTGCCCCAGCCACGCGGGGCCGGAACCGTCGGCGCACGCCACGGCCTGCGCGCGGTGCGCGCCGATCGCCCACGACACACCACTGGTGAGCACACCGATGATGAAGCCGGCCGCGCAGATCGTGCCGAACACGGCGCCCGCGCCGGTGAGCGTCACGGTGCCGTCCGGTGCGACCGAGCCGCCGTAGACGGTCAGCACGGTCTTCGCCGCGTCGATGAAGCCGCCGAGTCCCTTGATCTGGTCGCCCGGCACGACGAGCAGGATGCCGACGATCGGGCCGCCGTAGAGGAAGAACGCCGCGGCACCCGCGCGCAGGATCGCGAACGGGATGGTCTTCTGCGGGTCGGTCATCTCCTCGGTCGCCGTCGACGGCAGCTCGAAGCCCACGTAGTTGAAGATCAGCACGGGGACGAGCACCACGAAACCGGCGTAGGTCGGCACGAAGTCGGCACCCGCGAGCGGCTGCACGCCGTTCTTGATGCCGTACACGACCACCGAGATCGTGAAGAAGCCGAGCAGCACGACGCGCGCGATCGCGCCCGCGATCGGCACCCACTTGCCGACGTGCAGCGACGCGGCGACGGCCAGCACACCGACCCAGATGAAGACCAGGCCCGCGATGCCCTTGCCCACGACGCCGAGCGGCAGGAAGAACGCCTCGAACGTCGCCACCGCGACGATCGCGAGCGTGCCGCCCATCCACAGCGGGTTGGAGATCCAGTAGAGGACCTGGTTCACGCCGGCGACCATGCGGCCGAACGCGAGCTTCGTCCACACGTACGGTCCGCCCTCGATCGGGAACGCCGTGCCCAGCTCGGCCGTGAGGAGGCCGTAGGGCAGGAAGAACACGACCGCGAGGATGACCATCCACACGAGACCCTGCGGGCCGTTCGCGGCCACGCTGCCGATGGTGTCCAGGCCGACCAGCGTGCAGAGCAGGTAGAACGTCACGTCCACCCGGCGGAGTGACTTCCGCAGGTGTGTGCGCTCGTTGAGCCAGTTGCCGCTGAGAGGCTGTACCTCGCTCACGTGGCCCTCCAGGTGATTAACTGAGTCGTCAGTCAGTTTTGGTGGACCATGTGACCGTGGTCATACGCTGATGTCAAGGGGTATGCGCAATGAGTTACCTGCAGGTCACCTGGACCGATCCGGTCACGGGTGCGAAGGGCTATCTCGTGATCGACCGGCTCGTCCGCGGCGTCAGCAGCGGCGGCCTGCGGATGCGTGCCGGCTGCACGCTCGACGAGGTGCGCGGTCTCGCCGAGGGCATGACCGCGAAGGAGGCGCTCAACTACGACCCGAACGCGCGCTACGTGCCGCTCGGCGGCGCCAAGGGCGGCATCGACTTCGACCCGTACGACCCGGACGCGGTCGAGGTGCTGACCCGCTACCTGCGCGCCATGGGCCCGTACATCGAGCGGTTCTGGACCATGGGCGAGGACCTCGGCCTGCGGCAGTCGACGATCGACGTGGCCATCGAGAAGATCGGCCTCCAGTCGTCGATCCAGGCGGTCTACCCGCTGCTGGACGACGAGGCGCTGGCCCGTCAGCGGCTCGCGGACGCGTTCGCGGTGAACGTCGACGGCGTCTCGCTCGACGAGCTCGTCGGCGGCTACGGCGTCGCGCAGGCCGCGCTCGCGGGCATCGAGAAGCTCGGCCTCTCATCGCCAACGGCGTTCGTGCAGGGCTTCGGCTCGATGGGCGGCGCGACCGCGCGGTACCTCGCCGCGGCGGGCGTGCGCGTCGTCGGACTGTCCGATGTGCACGGTGTCGTGGCGAACGAGGAGGGCCTGGACGTCGAGACCCTGCTGCTCACCCGCGACGAGCACGGCGGCATCGACCGCGGTCAGCTGCGTCCCGGTGATCTGCAGCTCGACCGCGACAAGTGGCTCGACGTCCAGGCGGACGTGCTCGTCCCGGCCGCCACGTCGTACGCGATCGACGAGCGCAACGCCGCGTCCGTGCGCGCGAAGCTGATCGTCGAGGCCGCGAACATGCCCGTCACGGCCGCGGCCGAGGCGGTGCTCGACCTCTTGATCATTCCGGACGTCGTCGCGAACTCGGCCACGAACTCGTGGTGGTGGTGGACGCTGTTCGGCGACATCGAGGCGACCGCCGACTCGGCGTTCGACAAGATCGGCACGAGCATGCGCCGCCTGGTCACCAGGATCCTCGACCGCGCCGCGGCGGACGGCATCTCCGCGCGCGCCGCGGCGGCGGCGATCGCCACCGAGGCCGTGGCGGAGATCGAGTCCCGGTTCGCCGGGTAGCTCTCACTTGAGGCGGGACGTGGTCACGTCGATCGCCAGCCTGGTCAGTGCTCCGTCGGCGAAGTCGTCGGACAGCACGAGCGTGCCGCTGGGGAACGCCGTGGCCGCGTCCTGCCGCACCCACGGGTAGAGCACGCTGCCGAAGTACGGCTTCATCTTGATCAGCTCGCCGGCGGCGGTGTTCTTGGCACCGGTCTTGACGCCGTCGTCCGTGCCCGAGGTCTGCAGCTCCATGACGGTGTGGTCCATGCCGTCCTGACCGGACGCCGTCATCTTCTTGAGCGCGTCGAGGACGATCTGCGGATCGGTGGTCCGGTAGGTGTTGTTCCACGAGCCGTAGCAGTGGTCGTTGCCGATCACGAGCAGCCGCTTGCGGGAGTGCAGCAGTTCCGAGGTGGTGCGGGTGAGGTCCGTCGCGTCGCCGCGGTCCACCACGGCCGTGCGGAACGCGTCCTGCACGCACCTCTCGACCGCGCCCTCGGCGGGCAGGGCGGCCGCGTCGACGCCGCTGTTCGACAGCTTCACCACGGCGATCTCGGTCGGGTGGTCGCGCAGCCACTGCAGCAGCGTCTGCAGGAACCGCAGAAGTCCTTGTCCCGGAACGACGTTGTGCACGTGCCGCAGCGTCGGGTTGCCCTGGAACACGCCCGGCCGGAAGTCGAAGAAGCGGATGCCCAGCGCGAGCATCGTCTCGAGGTCGTCCTTCTGCGTGAACGCGGAGTTGATCGTCGCGGTGGCGATCAGGTCGCGGGCCACGAAGTTCGGAATGATCTTAGGCAACGGCAGCACGTCGTTGTCCCGCAGCACGTTCACCTCGTGCACGGCCTGACCGCCCGGCTGCGTCATGCCCGCGTTGTGCGCGCCCGGCAGCACGATGTCCGAGAACGGCCGGTCGGCGAGCTCGGGGTGCGCGGCGACGAGCTGGCCCATCCAGCCGCTGTACTCCGGCGTCACGGTCACGTACACCACGCTGGAGACACCGTCGTGACCGGAGTTGTCGCCGAACCCGTACGAGACGCCGATCCTCCCGCCGATCGTCTGGAAGATCCCGCTGGGCGTGGTGTAGGTGTTCGAGAACGGCCCGTCGTTGAGCTTCGGCCACCGCGTGTCGATCAGCTGGGTGTAACCGACGACCTCGCCTTCCGCCTCGACGGTGAGCCGGACCTCCTTGCTCGACTCGAAGATCGACAGGCCGCCGCTGTCGACCTCCAGGTGTCCTCGCTGGTGCGGATCCTGGTGGCTGGTGAAGGTGAGTTCCGAGCCATTCGAATGCACGACTCTCAGTCTTGTTCTCACCTGCAGGTCGGGCAGGCCGTGGATCGTGCTGAAGAAATCAATTCCCTTGCTGGACATGATCGAATCCCCTCGGCTCAGCAGTCTTGACAGAGTGTTCCAAGTGGACTCGGAAAGACCAGCAAGGTCACCCGCTTGGCGCAGTCGCGCTAAGGCGTTCGCCGGTACGCTCCGATTCATGTCGTTTCCGGCACTCGTGCTGGCACATATGTCGAACACTCACAAATGGGGCAAGGCTTTGGTCAACGGTGCAGGTCAGCAGATCGCGCTGTGGACATTCGACCTCAAGGAGGGCTTGACGACCGACGACGTCCGCTCGGTTCCTGTGCGTCACGAAGTCGAATGCCGCAATTGTTGAACCACTCCTCGGTGAGCTGGATCCGGCGAGCGAAGGGATCAACTACGACGCCGACTCGTTCCACTCCGACGTCGGCCCTCTCGACGCACTGGCGTGGAAGGATCAGCGCGGGGTCGTGAATTTCCTCTACTCGGCCGGTATTACCGAAAACCTGAGCAACAAAGGCGTGTGGAAAAGGCTGAACGAGGCCGTCGCACTACGCCACCGCCGACGCGAGCTCGGCGTGTACGCCTGGAACTTCGAGAACCTGGGCCGCGCGAGCGAGACGCTCGCGACCTATCGCCTCAACGGCGTCATGGGCAACATGAACACGTCGTTCGGCAACCTGCCCGCGAACCTCGGCGCGGACCAGCTCTCGCTCGTGCGCGCGGCCGTGCGGAGCGACGGGCGCTCGGTGTTCGCCGCGACGCCGATGCCCGTGCGCACCGCCACCGGCCCCGTGCAGACGGGTGCGCCGGTCGGGCTGTTCGACGTGTCGACGGGTCTCTACCTCGGCGGGATGCGGTGCCACTACAACGCGAACCAGGGCGCCGACGAGTACTACCCGACGCTGCAGGCCGTTCCGGTCAGCCTGCGGCTCGTTCGCGCTGTCGGGGCGGACGGGCCTGTGGTGAGTGGTGTGGAGGTCGAGATTCGCACCACCGAGCGTTCGGTGGGGGAGTACGACCGGCTCGGTGCTTGGAGCACTCCGACGCTCTACTACTACAAGAGCGGGTGGCCGCAGCAGCGCTGGTTCCTCGAGGGTGACCTGCGGTACGGCCAGGCGGTGGTGATCCGCAACAAGCAGAGCGCAACTGCGTGTGCGTCGGCGTCCAGGGCACAGCGCCTGCCGTCCACCTGCCGCTGGGGCGGCAGTGTGGACGGCGTTCCTGCGCCTCGTGCTCAGGGGCGGCGAACCTCAGTAGCCGCGGTTCGGCATCATGACCCACAGGATGATGTAGATCACGAACTGCGGTCCGGGGAGAAGGCAGGAGAGCAGGAAGAGCAGGCGGACGGTGTTCGGCTTCCAGCCGAAGCGTTCGGCCAGCCCCGCGCACACCCCTGCGATCACTCGTTTGTGCTGTGGCCTGGTCAACGTGTTCGTCATGCCACTAACACTCCGCTCATCAGCGGGTTGTCGCATCAGGGACAGGCCTGATTTACCCCTGAGAGCTGGTCGACGAACCTCAGGCACACCTCGCGCATGCGCTCCACGGTCATGTTCTTCGAGCCCGCCAGCACCTGCAGCGCGAGCCCGTCGAGCATGCTGACCAGCATGTTCGCCAGGTCTACGGGATCACCCGGAGCCAGGTCGCCGCGGGCCTGGCCGTTGCGGATGATGTGCGCCACGATGTCGCGCCACTCGCCGTAGAAGCGCTCGTTGAGTTCCTGCAGCTCAGGGCTGCGGATGGCCTCGACCCACAGCTCCGCCCACACCTTCCAGGCCTCGACGGTCTCCGCGCCCTCGGGCAGGTACGACTCGACGACCAGGCGCAACCGCGACGCGGGTGGCTCGTCGGACTCGAGGATCCAGCGCCTGCGTTTGATCGACTCGTCGAAGCAGTGCTGGAAAGCGGCGTCGGTGAGGTCGCGCTTCGTCTCGAAGTAGTAGTGCACGGTGCCGCCGCTGACCCCGGCGTCTCTGGCCACGTCCGAGACGCGGAGGTGGCGGAAGCCCTCGGACGCGATCACCTTGCAGGTGGACGCGAGAATCTGCGCCCGGCGTTCGGCTTCCACACTGGGTCGGGGCATCCGGTACCTCCTCGAGTACTAAGCAAGAGTAGAGCGAAGGGCCTTCTTGTCGACCTTGCCCACCCTGGTAGAGGGCAGCCGGTCCAGAACCGTGACGCCTCGCGGCTCGTAGAGTTCGCCGAGTTCGGCGGCGACGGCGGCCCGCACGAGGTCCGTGTCGACCGGGAAACCGGGTTCTGGCACGACGAACACGTGCACGGCCTCGCCGTAGCGCTCGTCCGGTGCGCCGACGGCCGCCGCGGCGCGGATGCCGGGGAGCGTGACCAGGAAGTCGTCGATGAGGCGTGAGTACACGTTGCCCGCGGCGGGGCCGGTCACGATCACGTCCTTGCTGCGGTCGACGAGGTAGAGGAAGCCGTTGGAGTCCAGGTGACCCATGTCGCCGGTGTCGAGCATCCCGTCCAGCGGCGGCTGGCCCCAGTACCCGCGCATCACGGTCGGCCCGCCCAGCCACACGACGCCGTCGCGGATCTCCAGCTTGATGCCGGGGAACGGGCGGCCGCAGGTCAGCAGCGTCTCGGGCCGGTCGAAGTCGATGTCGGCGGGGTTCATCATGGCGACGCCCAGCGCCTCGCTGAGGCCGTAGCCCTGCCACACCACCGGGCCGAACCGCTCCAGCGCCTGACGCAGCCGGACCGGGGAGATGGGGGAGCCGCCGATGCCGATCCGGTGCAGCACGCCGGGGCCGGGGCAGTCCGGGTGGTCGAGCACGTCGAAGAGCATCGGGGTCACCAGGTTCGTCACGGTGATCTGCTCCGCGCGCACGGTCTCGATGAAGACACCCGCGTCGAACGGCTGCGGCAGCATCACGACCTTGCTGCCCGTCACCATGCCCATGGTCGAGTGGATGTGTCCCGTCCCGTGCGTGACCAGCGTGCTGACCAGCACGTTCGCCGGTGGGAACGCGGCACGTGCGGCCAGCACCTCGTACATCAGGTCGCCGTGCACCGGGTGTTTGGGAACGCCGGTCGTGCCGCCGGTGGCGAGCACGGTGCTGAAGCCCGGCTCGCCCGCGCGTTCCACCGGCTCGCCCGGCAGCTCGGCGATGGGCCAGCCGTCCAAGCGGTCGTCGAACCGGTCGTCCACCACGACGCCCTTGACCTGGGCCTCCGCGACCAGGGTGCGCAGGCCGTCCTCGGTCCGCTCCGGCGTGACGAACACCAGCCGGCCGCCGAGCAGGTGCACGGACAGGTTGAGCAGCACGGACTCCGGGGTGTTGCCGACGAACACCGCGACACCGTCGCCGGGCCGGACACCCCGCTGATGCAGGCCGTCTGCGTAGCGCAGCAGCAGGTCACGGGCTTCCGCACGGGTGAGACGCCGATCGCCGCCGATGAGAACTTCCCGGTCGGGCTCGGTGGTGAGCACGCGCAGGACGCCGTCCACGTAGGTCATGCGTTCTGTCTACCGGGTGCCCTCGTACGCTGATCGAGTGGTTGCACCCCCCATCACGCCGGACGCGCCCGACGCGCCCGCGCGCAGACGCGTGCGTCTGCCGTTGCTCCGCATGGCGCTCGCAGTGGCCGGCGGCGGCCTGCTGTACCTGAGCTTCCCGCCGCGCCCGCTCTGGTGGTTCGCGCCGCTCGGGTTCGCGCTGCTGGGGTACGTGCTGAACGAGCGGCGCGCGCGGGCCGGGTTCGGCTACGGCGTGCTGTTCGGGCTCGGGTTCATGACGCCGCTGCTGCGCTGGACCGGCGAGTTCGTCGGGCTGGTCGCGTGGCTGCCGCTCGCGCTGGCGTGCGCGGTGCTGATCGGCATCTCGACCGCGGCGATGGCGGTGGTGTCGAAGACGCGCCTCGCGCCGCTGTGGATGGCGTGCCTGTGGGTGGCGGACGAGGCCCTGCGCGGGGTGTTCCCGTTCGGCGGCTTCCCCTGGGGCAAGATCGCGTTCGGCCAGCCGGAGGGGTGGTACCTGCCGCTCGCGTCGCTCGGCGGCGCCCCGCTGATCAGCTTCGCGGTCGCGCTGACCGGGTTCGGCCTCACGTGGGCCGTGCGGAACTGGAAGCTGGGCGTGCCGCTGGCGGTGCTGCCGCTGGTCGCCGGCCTCGCCGCGACGCCGCTCGTCGGCACGAACCCGAGCGCGGGGACCGCGACGGTGGCGGCGATCCAGGGCAACGTGCCGCGCGCCGGGCTCGACTTCAACTCCCAGCGCCGCGCGGTGCTGAACAACCACGTCAAGCGCACGCTGGAGCTCGCGCAGGACGTCGCGGCCGGCAAGGCGAAGCAGCCGGACCTGGTGATCTGGCCGGAGAACTCGTCGGACATCGACCCGTTCCGCAACGTCGACGCGGCCGACGAGATCGACAAGGCCGCGCGGGCGATCAAGGCGCCGATCGCGGTCGGCGCGGTCGTCATCGACCGCAACGACAACCTGCCGCGCAACACCGTGGTGCTCTGGGACCCGGAGAAGGGCCCGATCGACACCTACACCAAGCGGCAGCTCCAGCCGTTCGGCGAGACCATGCCGTTCCGCTCGTTCTTCCGGATCTTCAGCAAGACCGTGGACCGGGCGGGGGTGTTCCAGCCGGGCAGCGACCCCGAGGGCTTCGCGATGGGACCGGCGAAGGTGGCGATCGACACGTGTTACGAGGTCGCGTTCGACGGTGTGGTGCGCGACTCGGTGCTGGCGGGCTCGAACCTGATCGCGATCCCGACGAACAACGCCACGTTCGGCTACACGGAGATGACCTACCAGCAGTTGTCCATGTCCCGCGTCCGGGCCGTCGAGCACGGCCGCGCGGTCGTGGTTTCCGCCACTTCCGGCGTCTCCGCCATCGTTCAGCCCAACGGTTCTGTCACCCAGCGGACTGAGTTGTTCACGCCGGATGCGCTGGTCGCGACACTGCCGCTGCGCGGGGAGACTACGCTGGCCACTCGAATTGGCGCCTGGCCCGAGTGGGTGTTGACCGCTGCGGGCGTCTTGGCATTGGCGCTGAGCTTGTACGCACGACGACGGAAGGACACGGATGACGGACCAGCAGGCGCAGCCTGACCAGGAGCTCGGGCCCGTGCTGGTGGTGATCCCGACCTACAACGAGCGGGACAACATCGGGAAGATCGTGAAGCGACTGCACGCCGCGTTGCCGAAGACGCACGTGCTGGTCGTCGACGACGGCAGCCCCGATGGCACCGGCCAGCTCGCGGACGAGATGGCGGCGGCGGACGAGCGCGTGCACGTGCTGCACCGCACGGAGAAGGCCGGCCTCGGCGCCGCCTACATCGCGGGCTTCAACTGGGGCCTCGAGCGCGACTACGGCGTCATCTGCGAGATGGACGCCGACGGCTCGCACGCACCCGAGCAGCTGCACCGCCTCCTCGACGCGCTGCCGAAGGCCGACCTGGTGCTGGGCTCCCGCTACGTCCCCGGCGGCTCCGTCGTGAACTGGCCGAAGCACCGCGAGTTCCTCTCGCGCGGCGGCAGCCTCTACTCGCGCATCGCGCTCGGCACGAACCTGCGGGACATGACCGGTGGCTACCGGGCGTTCCGCGCGGACACGCTGCGCAAGCTCAAGCTGTCCACCGTGGCGTCGGCCGGGTACTGCTTCCAGATCGACCTGCTGTGGCGCACGCTCGAGCTGGGCTTCAAGGTGGTCGAGGTGCCGATCACGTTCCAGGAGCGCGAGTTCGGCGAGTCGAAGATGAGCGGCAACATCGTCCGCGAGGCACTGGTCCGCGTGACGAAGTGGGGCCTGCGCCGCCGCTACACCCAGGTGAAGGGCCTCTTCGGCGCCAAGTAGGCGCGCCTGTGGTGCCCGTAACACCCGCCGCCGGGAGTGATACTTCCTGGCGTGGGTGTCGTGAACGACCGGATGGTCGGGCGGCGGCATGAGCTGGACGCACTGGCGGCGTGGCTGGACGGCGCGCGCGCCGGTGCGGGACGGCTGGTGCTGTGCTCGGGCGAGCCGGGCATCGGCAAGACGAGGCTGGCCCAGGAGCTGGCCGGTCTCGCGCTGGCCGGTGGCACCGCGGTGGCCTGGGGCCGGTGCGTCGAGACCGAGGGCGCGCCCGCGTTCTGGCCGTGGCGGCAGGTGCTGCGCTCGCTCGGCGCGGACCCGGACGCCGTGTTCGCGGGCAACGCCGAGCCGGAGGACCGGTTCCGGATCTTCGACGACGTGGCGCGCCTGCTCACCGGCAGGGGAGAGCTGGTCGTCGTGCTCGACGACCTGCACTGGGCGGACGAGCCGTCGCAGCGGCTGCTGCGGCACCTCGCCGACCAGCTGACCGGCGCGAAGCTGCTGGTGTTCGCGGCGTACCGCGAGCGTGTGCTGCCAGACCTGTTGCGGTCACCGGACGTCGGCAGGCTCGACCTGCGCGGCTTCGGGCTGGCTGAGGTGCGTGAGCTCACCGACCCCGGCGACGCGGCCGCGATACTGGAGCTGACCGGCGGGAACCCGCTGTTCGTCCGCGAGGTCGCGCTGGCCATGGCCGACGGCACGTGGCGCCCGGACCGGCCGCCGCGCACGGTGCTCGACGTGGTGACCGCGCGGCTGGACCTGGTGTCGGCGGACTGCCGCGCGCTGGTCCAGGCGGCCGCGATCGCAGGCCGCGACTTCGACCTCGGTGTGGTCGCCGCCGCGATCGGCAGGTCAGTGCAGGAGTGCCTGCCGCTCTTCGACGAAGCGGTCGCGATGGGCCTTGCCGATGAGGGCCACCGGTTCGTGCACGCGCTGACCCGTGACGCGGTCGAGGCGTCGCTCAGCTCCGCCGACCGGATCCGGCTGCACCGCGCCGTCGCCGAGGCGACGCAGGCCAGGTTCGCAGGCGACCTCGCCGAGCACGTCACGGACATCGCCAGGCACTGGGCGGTGCTCGCACCCTGCGGCGAGGCCGCGACGGCCCGTGCGTGGACCGTGCGGGCCGCTGAGGAGGCCGTGCGGCGGCTCGCGTACGAGGAGGGTGTCCGGCTCTACCAGGCGGCGCTCGCGCTGGATCCCGGCGACACCGAACGCGCGCGCCTGCGCATCGCGCTCGGTCGCGCCGCCTACTTCGCCGGTGACCTGGCGACGTGCGTCGACGCGGCTCAGCGAGCGGCGGACGCGGCACGCGCCGTCGGGAAGCCGGAACTGCTGGGCGAGGCGGCGCTCGTGCTGGAGGCCGCGGCCGACGGCGGGCTCAACGCCGCCGCCACGCCGTTGTGCGAGGAAGCGCTGGCCGTGAACCCGACCGGGGCGCTGCGGGCCCGCCTGCTCGCGCAACGCGCTCACCTCGCGTTCTACGCGGGCGAGCAGCATCGGCTCGACGCGCTCAGCACCGAGGCGCTGGAGCTGGCCCGCGCGTCCGGTGACGACCGCGCGCTCGTCGACGCGTTGCGGGCCAGGCAGGAGGCGTGCCCAGGCCCGCACGGCATCGCCGAGCGACTCGACCTGGCGGCGGAGATGCGGGCGCTGGCGGTGCGCACGAACAGCCCGCGCACCGCGATGTGGGGTGAGCTGTGGCGCATCCAGGCGCTGCTGGAGAGCGGGAGCCTGGCCGCCGCCGCTGAGCTGCTGCCGGCGTTGAGGCTCGCGGTGGCCAGGGTCGGTGGCCCGGTCAGCGCGTGGCACCTCGGCGTGGTCACCGCGTGCGTCGCGCAGGCGCAGGGCCGCTACGACGAAGCGCGAGACGTCGCCCGCGGCGCGTTCGAGCGGATGCGGACGATCGAGCCCGCGCCCGCGCGGGGTGCGTACATGGCGCTGCGGTGCGCGCTGGCCCGGATGCAGGGCCCTGACGAGGAGAGCATCGCGCACGCGCGCGCCCCGTTCGAACCGCCGCCGCGGTTCCGGATGATGGCGCTGGTGTCGCGCTCGTTCCTGTTGCTGACCGGCGGTTTCCCGGACGAGGCAGCCGAGGTCTACCGGCGGCTGGGGCGGATCGAGGACTGGGAGCTGCCCGCGTTCTTCGAGGTCCCCGCGCACGTGATGGGCGTGCTCGTCACGGCGGGTCTCGGGCTGAAGGACGACCTCGCCAGCCTGCTCCAGCTGCTCGAACCGTTCCGCGGCGCGCACGCCATCGGGCTCGGCGTCGCCTACATGGGCCCGGTGGACCTGGCGCTCGGCATCGGCGCCGCCGCGCTGGGCGACCACGAGCGCGCGGCGGCGGACCTGACGGCGGGGCTCGCCATGGCCGAACGGGCGGGCGCACCGGGGTTCGCGGCGGAGGCGCGCAGGCACCTCGCGAAACAGCCGAGCGTGCTGAGCCCGCGCGAGACCGAGGTCGCCGCGCTCGTCGCGGACGGGCTGACCAACCGGCAGATCGCCGAGCGGCTCTACATCTCCGAGCGCACCGCGCAGAACCACGTGCAGCACGTGCTCACCAAGCTCGGCTTCGCCACCCGCAGCCAGATCGCGGCGTGGTCGGTCCGGATGAGTACCCCGGTGAGTGGTGTGGCGGATGGCGGGGCGGCGCGAACTTCCTAGCTTTGACCTGCGCAACAACGCGGATCTGAGGAGGAAGTCATGGAGTGGATCACGATCGCGACGCCGCCGTTCGGTGAGCTGGAGAAGTTCGACAAGATGACCAGCGGTGTCGCCGCACCGGAGGGGCTCGTCGCCCGCTACGCGGGTACGACCGCCGACGGCGAGCTGCAGGTCATCGCGCTGTGGCAGAGCAAGCAGCACGCGGACGCGTTCTTCTCGAGGATCCTCGGCCCGGCGCTCGCCGCGGTGCTCGGACCCGAGCCGCAGGGCTCGCCGAAGGTCGTCGGGGTGGACGTGGCGCGCAGCTACGTCGCCTGAGCACGCGCGGCGCGAACGTGGGGAGCGACCGGGCTGAGCCGCAGCCAGTTCGGCAGGCCGCGGACGATCCACCTCGGACCGGTCAGTCCGATCCTCCCCGCCCGCACCGCGTCGATCAGCTCGATCTCGCCCTCCCACATGCGGAAGAGCGTCGGCAGATCGGACGTCAGCACGGCGTCGATGTCGAAACCGGGGTCGGTGTAGCAGACCGACGCGTCACCCGGTTCGAGCACGAGCCAGTACTTGCGGCGCCGGTCGGAGATCTCGACCTGGATGACCGCGCGCTTGTCGAGGCCGGTGGTGTCGATGCGGCCGTGCATCCACCACATCAGCACCTCGGGGTCCAGTTCCTCGGGCCGCGGGTCGCCGAACGCGTGCCGCGCGCCCCAGTCGGCCAGCCCGAACACCAGCGGGCGCAGGTCCTCACCGGCCTTGGTGAGCGCATAGCCGTCTTCGGTGCGCACGACCACACCGTCGTTGACGAGCTGCCGCAGCCTGCGGGACAGCAGGGCGCGCGACAGGCCAGGCAGACCGCGCGCAAGGTCGTTGAACCGGTGCGCGCCGACCAGCATGTCCCGCACGATCAGCAGCGTCCACCGGTCGCCGAGCAGCTCGACGGCGCGGACGATCGGGCAGTACTGGGCGTAGGTCCTCATCGCGCACCTCCCAGGTTCAGTTGTTGTACTACCTCACGGCGCGAGCTGTTCCTAGCGTCGTGGCATGACACTGACGACTGAACCAATGCAGCGCGGGTCGGGGACCTACCCGACCTCCGTCCGTTCGGACGACACCCGCTTCGTCGGCCTCGCCGCGAAGATCGGCGCGATCGCCGCCGAGCACGCGGCGGAGCACGACCGCGACGCGACGTTCGTCCGCGAGGCTTACGACGCGATGCGCGCCGAGGGCTACCTGGCGCTCGCCGTACCCGAGGAGCTCGGCGGACTGGGCGCCACGATCCGCCAGGTCTGTTACGCGCAGGCCGAGCTGGCCCGCCACGACGGCGCGACCGGACTCGCCGTCGCCATGCACCAGTACCTGACGCTCGTGCAGCGCTTCCGCAGACGCAACGGAGCGGCGGACGCCGAGGCCGTGCTGCGGCGTGTCGCGTCCGACGGCATCGTGATCGCGACCAGCGGCGGGTCCGACTGGCTGTGGCCGACCACCACCGCCGTGGCCGACGGCGACGGGTACCGGATCAGCGGGCGCAAGGCGTTCTGCAGCCAGTCGCCCGGCGCGACCGTCGTGGCGACCTGCGCGACGTTCGGCGACGAGGTGCTGCACTTCAGCGTGCCGTTCGCGGCCGAAGGCGTGCGCATCGAGGAAACCTGGGACACGCTCGGCATGCGCGGCACCGCGAGCCACGACGTCGTGATGGACGACGTGTACGTGCCCGCGGACAAGATCGCCGGACGCCGCCCGTACGGTGAGTTCGGCGGACCGCTGCTGGCCGCCGTCGTCCACTTCGCACCGGTCGTCGGCGCCACCTACTACGGCATCGCGGCCGGCGCGCGTGACCTCGCTGTCGAGGCGGCCACCGGTGGCGCCAGGGGACCGCAGCCGCAGGCGCTGCTCGGCCGCGTGCAGCGTCAGGTCGGGCTCATGGACGCCCGGCTGCGCGTCGCGTGGTGGTCGCTGATGGGCGCCGTGGACGAGCTGGGCGACGACTACGCCGCGAGCCCGTCGACGCAGGCGACCGTGATGGTGGCCAAGCGCGAGGCGGTGCTGGCGGCGATCGAGGTCGTCGACCTCGCGATGGACGTGCTCGGCGGGCGGGCGTTCTTCAAGCGGTCACCGCTGGAGCGCGCTTTCCGCGACGTGCGGGCGGGCAAGTTCCACCCGCTCACGCCGGAGTCCACGCTGTCCTACGTCGGCAAGCTGTCGCTCGGAGATCCCGGCGTGACCGAGTAATCGGCTTGCGCCGTCCAGCGGCCCCTCGCGACGCTGGCCGGCATGAGTCGACGGGTGATCATGCTGCTGGCACTGGCCTGCGGCGTGGCCGTCGGCAACGTGTACTTCCCGCAGGCCATCAGCCCGCTGGTGGCTGACGGCCTGCGCATCCCGCCCGACTCGGCGGCACTGGTGGTGACCGCGGCGCAGCTCGGCTACGCCGCAGGCATCCTCCTGCTGGTGCCGCTGGGCGATCGGGTCCCGCACCGGACGCTGATCGTCACCCTGTTCGGGCTCACCGGGCTCGGACTGCTCGCCGCGAGCAGCACGTCCGCCCTGCCGCCTCTCTTCGGCGCGGGCGTGCTCGTCGGCGTGACGACGGTGATCGCGCCGATCATCGGTCCGATGGCCGCCGGTCTGGTCGCTCCCGACCGGCGCGGCGCGGTCAGCGGGATCATGCTCGCCGGGTCGATCGGCGGCATGCTGCTGTCGCGGACGTTCGGCGGTGTGCTCGGCGAATGGCTCGGCTGGCGGGCGCCGTACCTCGTGGCGGCGGTGCTCTCCCTGCTGATGGCGCTGGTGCTGGTGTTCGTGCTGCGCCGCAACGAGCCCGCGACGCGCCAGCCGTACCCGCGGCTGGTGCTGGAACCGTTGCGGCTGCTGCGGACCGAGCCCGCACTGCGGCAGTCGTGCCTCTACCAGGCGTTGACCTTCGGCGGCTTCTCCGCGGTGTGGACGAGCGTGGCGCTGCTGATCACCGGCCCGGCGTTCGGGCTCGGCGCGCAGACGGTCGGGGCGCTGGCACTGGTCAACGCGGCGACCATGATCGCCGCGCCGTTCGCGGGACGGCTGGTGGACCGGCGCGGCTCGGACTTCGTCAACACCGTGACCATGGCCGGCGTGCTCTTGTCGGCGTTCGTGCTGGTGCCCGGAGCGCTCGGCGGCGTGACCGGGATGGTCGCGCTGGTGCTCGGCACGCTGCTGCTGGACGTGGCGATGCAGTCCGGGATGATCGCCAACCAGATCCGGATCTACGCGCTGCGCCCCGAGGTTCGCAGCCGGCTCAACACCGCGTACATGGTGTGCGCGTACCTGGGCGGCGCCGCGGGCTCGTGGCTGGGCGCGCGGTCGTACGGGCTGTTCGGCTGGCTCGGCGTGTGCGGGCTGCTCGCGTTGCTGGCACTGACGGCTCTGGGACGGCACCTGCTCACCGGATCTCACCGCGCACCAGCGCCAGCCCCAGTGCCGTCCGCAGCGACACCACCTCACGTCCGTCACGGCGACTGACGACGAGCCCGGACGCCCGCAGCACGGCCAGGTGCTGCGACACCGCGCCGACCGTGACACCGACCCGCTGCGCCAGTTCGGACACCGTGCTGGGCCGCTCCAGCTCGTGCAGCAGCTTCGCGCGGGTCGCGCCGACCAGCTGCGCGAGCGAGGGCTCGACCTCGTGCCGTTCCCACAGCGAGCCGAAGCCGTGCGCGGGGTAGCAGAGCGCGAGCCGGACGGGGCTGTCGCGCAGGTAGCAGTGCGGCCAGATGAACGCCGACGGCACGAGCACCAGGTCGCGGTCGCCGATCAGGACGCGCTGCCCGCCGACCCGGATCTCCACCGGCCCCAGCGCCTCCACGTCCGCGTGCACCTCGGACAGCACGGCCTGCCCGCCCGCCTCGACGAGCCTGCGGCCACGCCGCTCCAGGTCGCCCTGGAGCACGCCTTCCAGCCGGGACCAGACCGGCGCGATGATCGCCTCGTGCGCGGCGCGCAGCTGTCGTTGCAGCGTCCTGATCGTGTTCGCGCGGTCGGTGAGCAGCAGGTGGCTGTACTCGTCGTTCGCCGCCCTGATCCGTTCCGGCGTCGCAACGCGGTTCAGTGCGGTGATCTCGGAGTCGATGGTGACCAGCCGCTTGTGCGGCGTCGGGATCAGGTACTCGGGGACGACGGGCTGCGCGACCATCCCGTGCAGCAACGCGACGTCCAGCGCGTCGAGCCTCGGCTCCGCCCACTCGACCCACCGGTGGTGCGCGGGCGACCGGTCCGGCGCGGCGAGCACGCGCAGCGCGGCGACGGTCTCCCACAGCGGCGAGACGGAGAAGCGCAGGGCCATCGTTTGAGCTGACCCTAAAACGTTCGAGTCCGCCACCGGTTTCGGCACCCTCATGACATGAATGCCTGGGGGCGGCTGCAGGCCGTGGCGGTGTCGAGTTCGGTTGGTCAGGGGTTGCTGATGACGGCGTTGCCGTTGCTCGCGGCGTCGCTCACGACGGATCCGCGGACGGTGTCGCTGGTGAAGGCGGTGGGGCAGTCGCCGTGGCTGCTGCTGTCGTTGTTCGTGGGGGTGTTGATCGACCGGGTGCGGCGCACGTATGTGCTCGCGTTCGCGTGGATTGTGCTCGCCGGTGCCGCGCTGGTGCTGGCGGTGTCGGGGTTGTCGATCTCGTTGTTGCTGGTGGTGGCGTTCCTGGTGTCGACGTCACAGGTGCTGGGGGAGTCGGCGACCGGCGCGCTCATCCCGTCGGTGGTGGAACCGGCCCGGCTGCCGGGGGCGAACGCCCGGCTGCTCGTGATCGACCAGGGGCTCGTGCACTTCGTCGTGCCGCCGGCCACCGGGTTCGTGCTCGCGTTCGGTGCCGGTGCGCCCGCGTGGATCGCTCTTCTGGCCGCGGTCGCGGCCTTCCTGCTGACCCGTGGCGTCCCGTCGCCGCCCGCGGTGCCGTCCGACCGGCATCCGCTGCGGGACATGACCGAGGGTCTGCGGTACCTGGTGCGCACCCGGCTGCTGCGGTCGATCACGTTCATGGTCGCCGTCGGGTCGTTCGCGACGAGCGCGACCACCGCGGTGCTGGTGCTCTACGCGAAGGAGATCCTGCACCTGGGGAACTTCGGGTACGGCGTGCTGCTGGCCTGCATGGCCGCCGGGTGGGTGGTGATGTCGTTCTTCGTCGACCGGATCGTCACGCGCTTCGGCTACGCGTGGTCCATGCGCGTCGCGCAGGCCAGCGGAATCCTGCACGCGTGGCTGCTCGCAGCCGTGCCGCCGTGGCCGTGGCTGGTCGGCCTGGTGCTCTTCTCGGTGACCAGCACCACGCTGGTGTGGAACGTCTGCTCGCAGTCGAGCAGGCAGCGGTTCACGCCCGCTCCGCTGCTCGGGCGGGTGCTGACCGGGCACAAGATGCTCGCCTGGGGGCCGATTCCGCTCGGTGCGCTGGCCGGTGGGTTCGTGGCCGCGGAGTTCGGGCTGCGGTCGGTGTGGGTGATGCAGGGCGTGCTGTTCGCAGTCGGGCTGGCGCTGGTGTGGCGGATCCTGTCGCCCGCCTCGTTCCGGGAGGCGGAGCTCGCCGCGGCTTCGTGAGGGCACACAAAAGGCCGCCCCGGCATCTCACCGGGGCGGCCCTCGTGTCTGTGGTTACGCCGTGCGGGTGCGGCGGCCGCGGAGCTCCTCCAGCCGCTCGTCCAAGAGCTCCTCCAGCTCAGGGATCGTGCGACGCTCCAGCAGCATGTCCCAGTGGGTGCGCGGCGGCTTGGTCTTCTTCACCTCGGGCTCGAGGCCGTCGATGATCTTGGACTCGGAGCCGTGCAGACGACACTCCCACATCGCGGGGACTTCGGCGTCGTCCGAGAACGGCACCTCGAAGTCGTGCCCCTTGGGACAGGCGTACCGCGCTGCCCGGCGCGGAGCGAGATCGTGATTGCGGTCGGTCTCGTAGCTGACTGCTCCGAGCCGGCTACCACGTAGAACGCGGTCGGCCATGGCGGTGTCCTTTCGCTCGGCTCAGGGCCGGGGCCCAGGCTTCGTGCTCACCGAGTGCAACGCCCGGATTGCTCCGTTCGTTCCCGGCTCGCTTCTCATGGTCGCCCACAGTGACGTCTTTCACTCGTCAACGAAGGCTTCCTACTAATGGATGCGATCGCCACAGGATCGTGACGCGTTATCAAGCTTGTGCGTTGATCCATCACTCTATCGGCCTAGTCCACCGACGATAAGCCGGTTGCCAGTTGTGCTTGCAAACACTTTCTGCGACGTCAGAGCCGTGTTAACTCCCACGGTGGTGACACGAGCAAAGCGTCTCATTACGTAAAGTAGTTGACGTGTCTTCGGGCACAGTGCGGACTCTCCGTGGTCAACTCGTGGTTCTGCGTGTCCGTGGGGATACCCAAGTCACGAGTAATTCACCCGTCCGGTTCGCCACCGGGCGGGCTCACGCCTCGGCGGACGTGATCGCGTCCGGCAGGTAGCCGTACAAACCGGGCAACCCGCCGGTGTGCAGGAACACGATCGGCAGCTCCTCGCCCGCCGCACGCCGGGCGAGCGCCGCCGCTGCCTTCCCCGAGTAGACCGGGTCCAGCAGCACGCCCTCGGTCCGCGCGAACAACCGCAGCGCGGCCCACATGTCGTCGGTCGGCACGCCGTAGCCGGGGCCGACGGTGTCGTCGCTGAACTCGACGTGGCCGAGATCCGGCATCGGCGTCTTCAGCAACTCGGCCGCGTCCCGAGCGAGGCCGTTGAGCTCGGCCACCGTATCGCTCACCGGGTGCGACACGCTCGCCGCGTGCACCCTGCCCGGCCACCCGAGCAACGCGGTGCCGAGCGCGATGCCCGCGGCCGTCGCGCCACTGCCCTGCGCCACGTACACCTTGGCCCGGTCGATGCCTCGTTCGCCGAGCTGGCCGACCAGCTCGACGGCGGCCGCCACGTACCCGAGCGCGCCCAGTCCGTTGGACCCGCCGACCGGCAGCGTGACCGCCCTGTCGTGGTTGATCTTCCGGTAGACCTCGTCGGCTTCGTCGGCGGTGCGGCAGATGTGCACCTCGGCGCCGAAGAAGCGCTTGAGCACGATGTTGCCGGACTGCTCGTACGCGTCCCCCGTGCGCGGCACCTTGGCCGTCAGGATCAGCACGCACCGCAGGCCGAGCTTCGCGCACGCGGCCGCCGTCTGCCTGCCGTGGTTGGTCTGCAGCGCGCCGAACGTGATGACCGTGTCCGCGCCCTCCTCGATCGCCGCACCGAGCAGGAACTCGAGCTTGCGGAGCTTGTTGCCGCCCGCGCCGAGCCCGTTGACGTCGTCCCGCTTGATGAGCACCGGCGGGCCGCCGAGCGCCTCGGTCAGCCGCGGCGCCTCCTCCAGCGGGGTGGGCCAGTGGCCCAGTGCGACGCGGGGGAACGCTCTCAGGTCGACGGTCATGGGCTCATCGTGGCGTACAGGTCGTCGAAGCGCTCCAACGCGGTCAGCCGTGTGATCGGCGACCTCTCGACCATGTGTCGCCGGACGTCGTTCCGCTTCGCGCTGGCCGGGGCTGTGATGCCGGTTGGACTCCGCCCCAGGGGGAGACTCCACACTGGGCGCGTGATGACCATCGGGGAGTTCGCGCAGCTGACCGGCCTCAGCGTGAAGGCGCTGCGGCTGTACGACGAGCAGGGGCTGCTGGTGCCGGCCGAGGTCGACCAGTGGTCGCGGTACCGCCGCTACGCGGGCGCACAACTGGCGGACGCGGTGCGGCTCAAGGCGATGCGCGCGGCGGGCGTGAGTCTGGTGGACGCGCAGAGGCTGCTCGCGGGGGAGGACGTGCTCGGCGAGCACCGGCGGCGGCTGGCCGAGGAGCGGGAGCGGCAGGACGCCGCACTGGTCGCGCTGGAGGCGTTGCTGGACGGCCGGACGGCGTGGCGCGCCGAGGAGCGAGAGGCGCCTGCGCAGCATTGGGCGGGCGTGGTGATGAAGATCGAAGAAGACGACGATGACACCGAGCAGGCCAACGAGGCGTTCGCCGGGCTGTGGAAGGCGCTCGCGGCGCAGGGCAACGCGCCGGCCGGGGCGTTCTGGTCGTCGATGCGCGCCGCCGGGGAGACGGTCGAGCTGCTGTGCTGCTGGCCGGTCGCGCGACCTGTGGAGCAGGGCTGGGAGGTGCCCGGTCTCGTCGTGGAGTCGGGGACGCTGCCTGCGGGTCCCGAGCTGGTGGTGCGGTGGCGGCACGACGACCCGGTGCCGCTCGTGGACGGGGCAGCGCACCCGGCGGTGCTCGCGCTGCTGGCCGACGCGGAGGAGCGCGGCGTCGACGCCGACCTCGCGCGGCTGCGGCAGATCGGGGTGATCGAGGACGGGGAGGCGGTCGGTGTCGAGGTCTCGATCCCGTTGCGGGAGAGCGGTGGATGACAACGATGACTGCGAATGCCGCAGCTGACTACGGGGTTGGGGGTAAGCGTTCACCGCCAGGGAAAATTCTGTCCTAACGGACAAGAGACGCCTGCGAGTACGACCGAGACGGGGGGCAAACTCGGAGAGGCGGCGGCGGATGCTCTCAACGAACTCCCTGTTGCGACGACTCGCGATCGCGGGACTCGTCGTGACACTCGGCGCGGTGGTTCCGGTGACCACCGCGGGCGCGGCACCGGTCGACAACCCGGCCGGGCTCGTCAACACGCTCATCGGCACCTCCAACAACGGTGAGACCTGGCCCGGCGCGGACACCCCGTTCGGCATGGTGCAGTGGAGCCCGGAGAACACCAACGGGAACCAGACGCGGACCACCTCACCGGGCGGCTACACCTACGACGCCACCAGGATCAGAGGCTTCGCGCTGACCCACCTGTCCGGCACCGGGTGCGCGGGCGCGTCCGGTGACGTGCCGTTCCTGCCGTTCGTCGGCGAGGTCAGCTCGTCGCCGACGGCGGACACCAGGGACGCGGTCTACGCGAGCAACTTCTCGCACACCAACGAATCCGGTAAGGCCGGCTACTACCGCGTGAAGCTGAACTCGGGCGTCGACGTCGAGCTGAGCGCCACGACGCGCACCGGCTCCGGCCGGTTCACCTACCCCGACGGCACCGCGAGCATGTTGCTGCGCACGTCCAACTCGGAGGTCGGCAGCAGCGCGGCGGTCACGAACATCGACGCGGCGAACCGCACCATCAGCGGCTCGGTCACCAGCGGCAACTTCTGCGGCTACATCAACCAGATCGGCAGGCGCAGCTACTACACGCTGCACTACACCGTCACCTTCGACAAACCGTTCTCCACCACGGGAACCTGGCAGAACTCGAGCCTGCGACCGGGCACGACCAGCGCGTCGGGCGGCACCACGTACGGCACGGACGGCTGGCCGGTGGCCGGTCAGGGTTCCGGTGGCTACGTGACGTTCGACCTCAGCTCCGGCCGCACGGTCAACGCGCGCGTCGGCATCTCGTACGTCAGCCTCGCCAACGCGCGAGCGAACCTCGCGGCCGAGAACCCGGCGGGCACGACGTTCGACAGCGTCCGGCAGCGCGCGCACGACGCGTGGAACACCGAGCTGGGCAGGCTCGAGGTCACCGGCGGCACGACCGCGCAGCAGACCACGTTCTACACGGCCGCGTACCACTCGTTGTTGCATCCCAACGTCTTCAGCGACGTCAACGGCCAGTACACCGGCATGGACCAGCAGGTGCACGCGGTGTCCGGCGGGCAGCGGGCGCAGTACGCGAACTTCTCCGGCTGGGACGTCTACCGCGGCCAGCTGCAGCTGGTGACGCTGCTGCGGCCGGACGTGGGTGGTGACGTCGCCCAGTCGCTGCTGAACCAGGCCACCCAGAACAACGGCGTGTGGGACAGGTGGACGCACAACCAGGGCGGCACGCACGTCATGACCGGCGATCCCGCGCACGCGTCACTGCCGAGCATCTACGCGTTCGGCGGCACGAACTTCGACGCGTCGGGTGCGTTGAACTCGATGATCCACGCGGCCACCAACGTCACGCCCGAGGACCTCAGCCGCGACGGCTGGAACGTCATGGTCGTCGGCGAACGGCCGTCGCTCGACAAGTGGCTCTCGATCCACTACATCCCGACCAACGGCAACGCGTGGGGCGGCGCGGGGGAGACGCTGGAGGTCTCGGTCGCCGACTTCGCGCTGAGCCAGCTCGCGCAACGGCTCGGTTCGTCGCGCCACCAGGAGTTCCTGGCCCGCGGTCAGTACTGGAAGAACACGTTCAACCCGGCCCGCGGCTACATCCAGAACCGCAACACCAACGGCACGTGGCCCGCGCACAACCCGGCGAGCGACAACGGTTTCGCCGAGGGCAGCTCGGCGCAGTACACATGGATGGTGCCGCACAACCCCAAGGGCCTGTTCGACCTGATGGGCGGCAACGCGGCCGCGACCACGCGGCTGGACAACTTCTTCCACGACGTCGACGGCAGCTGGGCGTTGACCGGGAAGGGCGGGCTGAAGGCGGAGATGGACAACGAGCCGTCGGTCACCGCGCCGTGGCTCTACAACTTCTCCGGCAGCCCGTACAAGACCCAGGAGACGATCCGCGAGGTCGTGAACACGCTGTGGTCCAACAGCCCCGGTGGCATCCCCGGCCAGGACGACCTCGGCGCCATGTCCGCGTGGTACGTCTTCGCGGCCATGGGCATGCACCCGCTGACGCCCGGCCGGGCCGAGATGCTGCTGGCCGCGCCGCTGTTCCCGCGGATCGTCGTGCACCGCGGCAACGGGGCCACGCTCACCCTGTCCGCTCCTGGAGCGGCCCCGAACAACAAGTACATCCGCGGGCTGCGGGTGAACGGCGCGGTGTCCACGAAGCCGTGGCTGCCCGAGTCGTTCCTCGCGGGCGGCACGGCCGACTTCACGCTCGGCACCACGCCCGACACGTCGTGGGGCAGCGCGCCCGCCGACGCGCCCCCGTCGTTCGACACCGGCGGTGGCCCGTCTCCGACGAACCTGGCGCTGAACAAGCCGGCGACCGCCGACTCGGCGTGCGCGTCGAGCGAGTCGGCGCCGATGGCCAACAACGGCAGCGTGAACGACAAGTGGTGCTCCCTGGGCGCCGACAAGTGGTGGCGCGTCGACCTCGGACAGACCCGAACGCTGTCCTCGGTGCGGCTGCACCACGCGGCCGCGGGTGGCGAAGCTGCCGAGTGGAACACGCGTGACTTCGACGTCCAGGCGTCCGGCGACGGCACGACGTGGACGACGATCGCCGCGGTGCGCGGCAACTCCGCCAACGTCTCGACGCACGCGGTGACCGCGAGCGGCCGGTACGTCCGGGTGCGCGTGCTGGCGCCCGAGCAGGACGGCGGAGGTGCGGCCCGGATCTACGAGATCGAGGTGTTCGGGACCTGACCGTCCCACGACCACCGCGGCATCGGCCTGCCCGGCGACACGGTGTCCGGTTCCGGATACGACAGGACCTCGGCCACCGCCCACTCCATGTACGCCCGCAACGCGGCGCGGAACTCGAGGTCGCCGGGCAGGCCCGCGTCGTCGGCGGCCAGCACGAAGCACTCGACGAACCGGCGGCCGAGATCGCTGATGTCGCCGTTGCCGGAGTGCATCACGAGCACGCCCGAGTGGTCGCCGCACTCCGCGCTGTAGGTGGGTGGCCCGCCCATGACCTCCGCCCAGTACGCGGCCAGCCGTTCGACGTGCTGGGGGTGCTGGTCGGGGTGGGAGAACGGGTGGTTCAGCTCGGGGTCGCGCAGGCACCGCGCGTGGTGTGCCCGCGCCAGTTCGACGAACGCGGGCCCGCCACCGGCGAACTCGTACAGCGTCGGCCGGGATTCCATGTGCGCCAACCTAACCCGTGTGCCCGCTCAGCGGGCGACCTCGCCGGCCACGAGGTTGATGGTGGTGGCCAGGATGCTGGTGCCGAACACGTAGGACAGCAGCGTGTGCCGCAGCACGACGGCGCGGATCGTCGAGCTCGAGACGGCCGTGTCCGAGACCTGGTAGGTCATGCCGAGGTTGTAGCTGAAGTAGAGGAAGTCCCGATAGGCCGGCGTGGCGTGGGAGTTGAAGTCGATCCCGCCCGCGGACGTGCAGTAGAGGTGCGCGTAGCGGGTGGCGTACATCAGGTGCAGCGCCGCCCACGCCATGAAGACGCCGGCGAGCGCGGTGCCCGCCGCGGCCTGAGCGGTGGCGGAGTGACCGCGCAAGAGCAGCACCACGATGCCGACGAGGCCGCAGAGAGCGACCGCGACCACGGCGATCTCATCGTTGACGGGCCTGAAGTCCTCACGTTCGACGGTGCGGCGGGTGGCGGTGGCGTTCATCGGCCACAGCACGACCCAGCCCGCCACCACGAAGATCGTCTCGGTCGCGGCGATACCGGCGAGGACGCCCAGCGGCACGTCGTTGAGGACGCCGACGAGCACACCCGTCAGCGTGCCGACGACCACCGAGGCGGCGAGCCGGTTGACGGCCGACAGCAGCAGCGAGGTCTTCATCGGCCAGGACAGTAGCGGCGGGGCGGGAACAACGGCGGCGACACGCTGCGGACGTCAGGAGCTGTGCGGGACCACGAGGCCGGACTCGTAGGCGAGGACCACGAGCTGAGCGCGGTCGCGGGCGTGGAGCTTGGTCATGGCTCGGTTGACGTGGGTTTTCGCGGTCAGCGGGCTGATCACCATGCGGTCGGCGATCTGGCTGTTGGACAGGCCCTGCGCGACCAGGACGACGGCCTCGCGTTCGCGGTTGGTCAGTTCTTTCAGCCCCGCGCGGGTACCGGTGTCGAGCGGCTGGCTCACGAACCGGTCGATCAGCTTGCGGGTGATCGACGGTGCGAGCAGGGCGTCACCTCGCGCGGCGACGCGGATGGCGTGCAGGAAGTCCTCCGGCTCGATGTCCTTGACGAGGAACCCGGCGGCGCCGGCGCGCAGCGCGTTGAAGACGTGTTCGTCCAAGCCGTAGTTGGTCAGGATGACCACGTGCACACCGGCCAGGGCCGGGTCCGCGGCGATGCGCCGGGTCGCCTCGATGCCGTCGACGACGGGCATCTGAATGTCGATGAGCGCGATGTCGGGCAGGTGTTCCCTGGCCAGCGCCAGGCCCTGGCCGCCGTCGGCTGCCTCGGCCACCACCTCGATGTCGTCCTCGACGTCGAGGAGTGCGCGGAATCCGCTGCGGATGAGCGGCTGGTCGTCGACCAGCAGGACGCGGATCACGGCGCTGGATCCACGGGGAGTTCGGCTTGGACGGTGAAGCCGCCCTCACTGCGCGGTGCCGCCCGCAGGTCACCACCGAGTGCGGTGACCCGTTCGCGCATCCCGAGCAGCCCGACGCCGGGCACCGGCGCGGTGTCCGGAGTGGCGCTGCCGTCGTCGTCGACCTGGATGACCAGGGCGCCGGGACGGTAGTCGATCCGGACCGACGCGGTGGCCGCGGCGGCGTGACGGGCGATGTTGGTCAGCGACTCCTGGACGATCCGGTAAGCGGTCCGGTCCACCGCGGCCGGCACGTCGTTTCGGTGTCCTTCGATCGTCAGCGTCGCGTCCAGGCCGGTTGTCCGGGCCCGTTGCACGAGTTCCGGGACGTGGTCGAGCCCGTGCGGAGGGTTCTTGTCGTCGTCGCGCAGCGCCTCCAGGGTCGCGCGCAGTTCCCTGGCCGCCTCACGACCGGCCTCCCGGATCGCCAGCAGGGCGTCCGGCACCTGTTCACCCCGCTTGCGGGCCAGGTGGACGGCGACCTCGGCCTGCACCTTGATGACGGAGATCTGGTGGGTGAGCGAGTCGTGCAACTCCCGCGCGATGTGCAGCCGCTCCTCGTCGGCGCGCCGCAGCGCGGTCTCCTCGCGGGTGCGCTCGGCCTCGTCCGCCCGGTGCTCGGCCTGCCGCAGCGCCTCACCCGCCGCACCGGCGGCGATCAGCCAGGCCAGCTGCAGGGCGTCGCGAGCCTGTGTGAACGCCTCGCCGACGGGCAGGCCGCGGGGCGAGAGCAGGAGCGCGAGCGGAAGCGCGGCCAGCATGATCACCGAACCCGCCACCGCGACGACGCGGTGTCCCGCCCGAACAGCGAAGTACACGGCGAACAGGTACGCGACGGCAGGCACGTCGAAGCCGATGGCCTGGTAACCCAGCGCGCACGCCGCGGTCACGGCCAGCACGGTGATCGGAGCCCACCGGCGCGCGGCCAGCGCCAGGCCGCCGGCTGTCAGCAACACGTAGCCCAGCGGGGCGAAGTTCGTGGCGGGGTGGTGGCCGGACAGCGCGGAGAACAGCAGCATCGCCGCCACGCCGACGGCGATCGCCCAGTCGCTGACGGCGATCCGTCCCCTGCTCATGCGTGCACCCTAGCCACATGTCCGGGCGGGCGACTCCTGCGCGCGGATGATCAACCGCATACCGCGCACGCAGTACTTTCGCGGCTCCTGCGGCGTCGGTGGGAGCGCGAATTGCCTGCGTCCGCACAACGACGAGCGTTGGTGCCCGCGGACAGGATCAGGGGCGTCCAGTCGTAGGAGGAGAAGGAGCACCTCATGTCCGTCCGTCGCCTGCTCACCGCCGTCGCCCTCGTCGGACTTCTCGTGCTCGCCACACCGGCGGCCGCGCAGGCCTTGGTCCAGCCGGCCGGGGTCGGTGCCTACACCTTGACCGCCGGGCGTCTCTGGTCACTGGTGGCCGCGCTGCTGGGGCTGGCCGGGGTGGTCGTCGGAGTACTGGCGCTGGCGCGTCCCGCCTCCTGGCGGCGCCGGGCCGTCGTGGCTCTGGTGGCCGGGCTGGCAGGCGCGGTCATCGGTGGGCTGGTCGTGGCCGCCGCCGAGGGTGGTCCTGGCACCGGCTACGGAATAGTCGGGGGTTTCGTGGCCCTGGTGGTGGGGCTCATCAGCATGGGCCTCGGTGGGCTGGCGCTTGTCCGTTCCCGCCGCAGCGGCCGAGCGGTGACCGGTTGACAGTCGCAGTCAGTGTCCACTTGGCGCTGTGCGGACCTCGTTCGCGGTCGTGGTCGCGCGGTTGAGTTCGCGTGTGTAGCGGTCGGGGTTGATCGCGACGAGCCGCCGGTGCATCTCGACCGACTCGGCGGCGGCCGCCTGGGCCTCGGCGTGTTCTCCGCGCTTGGACCGGACGATGGCGTGGTCGGTCAGCGCGTCGGCGAGCAGCGGGGCGTACTCGTACGGGTCGGCGGCGTGCCATTCCCGGTACTCGGCGAGTGAGCGCAGCGAGGCGGCCAGCGCCTCGTCGAGCCTGCCGACCCGCGCCGCGGCCACGCCGAAGGTGTTGCGCGCCAATGCCAGGCTCTCCGGCTTCTCGTACAGCTCAACGGCTTTCGCCGCCGCGTCGACGGCCTCCTGGTCCGCGTTGCGGCTGAGCAGTGCGCTGGCCCGGTTGGTCCACGCCCGCGCGAGCTCCGTGCGTCCCATCGAGGTGTGCTCGTACTTCCGCGCGATCGTGATGGCCTCGGTGTTCGCCGCGAGTGCCTCGTCGAGCCGGTCCAGGTCGTGCAGCCGCGAGCCGAGGCCGATCAGCGCCACTGCCAGCCGCAGTTCGGTCTTCATGACCACGGCACGGCCCTCGGCGTTCGCGACGAGTGCGCGGTAGCGGTCGACCGACTCCTGCGCCGCGGCCAGCGCCTCGTGGTCGAGTCCCAGCGCGCGCAGCCGGTTGGCGTGGTTGTTGAGCACGCCGGCGAGATGACCGAGGAACTCCGGCTCACCCTTGCGCTCGGCTCGCTGCCGAATGATCCGCACGCCCTCGGTGTGCGACGTCCGCGCCTCGTCGAGCCTGCCAAGGCGCAGCTGCAGGATGCTGAGCTCGCCGAGCGCGGTGTAGCAGCGGACCGCCTCCTCCCACGGCTGCTGGCGCCAGAACGCCGCGGCTTCGGCCGCCGCATCGCACGCCAGCGCGTACTCGCCGATGACGACGAGCCGACGGGCGTGCTCGGCCTGCGCGTGCGCCAGGCCGTAGCCGGGAGGCGCGCCCTTCTTGATCGGCTTCTGCTCGCGCAGCTCGGCGACCGACTCGCCGGCCGACCGCGCGGACTCCTCGTGCCTGCCGAGTTCGCCGAGGATGTGGGTGATCCAGTACTTGGCCGAGTTGGCGGTCTCGACGCTGTACTTTCCGGGGGCGGAGAGCTCCACGCTGACCCGCCGCTCCTCCTCGGCGATCGGCAACGCCTCTTCGTACAACTTCAGCCGGATCAGGGTGGTGCGCAAGGCTTTGAGCACCGACCGCAAGGCCTGCCGGTCTTCGAACGCACGCCGCAGCTCGAGCTCTTCGAAGTACGCGCGCCGGGCGAGATCGTCCCAGCCCAGTTCCTCGTAGGACTCGCCGAGGAAGTTGAGCGCGCGGGGCAGCGCATCCCGCTGAGGCCAGGTGTCGCGAGGCGTGTCGCGCAGCTCCTCGACCACGTCCATCTGGATGCGGATCACCCGGTACGCCTGGTCCGGGTGGCCGTTCTCCGGCTTGCGGTGCCAGATGTCCTGGCGTTGCACTCGCACGATCACACGGCAGTGGATATCACGCGTGGGCCGATGCCGTCCCGAGTGTCGCGAGATCGCCGCGGCACGCCCACGCGACCGCTGCGGCGGCCACCGCGGGGAGTCCGCAGTAGAGCGTCGCCCACGCCATGTCGTGGCCGAGCATCGCGTGGACCGTGCCTGCGGACACCATGATCGTGAAGATGCCGACCGCCCCGACGGCTCGGGTCCGCGGGACGAGCAGCAGGACGCCCGACAGCAGCTGGGTGATGGCCGCGCCGGTGCGCAGCCACATCGGCACACCCCACCCGGCGAACATCTCCTGGTCGAACTCGACGGGTAACAGCCTGATGGCGCCGAGCCCGGCGAAGAACACGCCGAGCACGAGCGCGGTGATGCGAACGAGCATGACGCCCCCCCTGAGTTGACAGGCGTTAAGTTAACGGGTGTTCAGTTATAGTGTCGACCGATGAGCACCGAACCACGCCGCCGCAACCGCAAGGGGCAGGGTGAGCTCCTCCGCCAGGAGCTGATCGACGCGGCCGCGGCGGCCCTGCGCGAGACGGGGGACGAGAACGGCCTGTCCATGCGCGAGGTGGCGCGGCGGGTGGGTGTCACGCCGCCCGCGGTCTACCTGCACTTCCCGAACAAGGAGGCGCTCGTCGACGCCGTGCTCACCGATCGCTTCACCGCGTTGCTGATCCGGCTGCGCGACGCGACCGCCGGAGTGCCGGACCCGGTGGTGTCGCTGCGCGCCGGTTGCCTCGCGTACCTGCGCTTCGCTGCCGAGGACCCCGGCTCGTACCGGGTGCTGTTCGGCGGGCGCTCGGCGATGTCGTTCGACGACGCGGACCTGGGCGCCCAGTCGGGTGGACCGGCTTTCGGCGCGCTCGTCCGCGGGGTCACCGGCTGTCAGCGGGTCGGAGCGATCCCGCCGGGTGCCCCGGAGGACGTGGCCAGGCTGCTGTGGATCGCGCTGCACGGCACTGCGACCCTCACCCAGGCCCGCCCGTCGTTTCCGTGGCCTCCGGTGGAAGACCTGCTCGACGACCTGCTGGCGCGTGTCGCCGGGCTCGAACAGGAGTAGTAGTCGACTCGAAGCTCGTGACGGTCATCTGGGGGAGAGATGCGTGGAGTTCGATTCGGTGTGCTGGGGCCGGTGACGGTCTGGCGCGACGGTGAGGTCATCACGCCCACGTCGGCCACCCAGCGCGCCCTGCTCGGTGTGCTGCTGCTCGCGGAGAACCGGCCGCTGTCGACCGACCGCCTGGTCGCCGTGCTCCGGCAGGGGGACGGCCTCAACGACGCGCGCGCATGGGTGCACGTGGTGGTGTCCCGGCTGCGGACGTGGCTGGCCAAGGCCACCGACCAGACGGTGACCGTGTCCCGGCAGACGGACGGCTACCTGTTGCGGGCCGCGGAGGAGTGCGTCGACCTGCTGACGTTCCGCGGACTGCACGCCGAGGCGACCGCGGCGGACAGCTCGGCGAGGCAGGCCGACCTGTGGGACGAGGCGCTGGCGCTCTGGCGCGGCCCCGCACTGGCCGACGTGGCCGCCGCGCTGCACGACGACGCGCTGACCGTGCAGACCGACGCGCTCCGGGTCGGGGCCGCACTCGGGTTCAGCGAGGCCGCGCTGGCGACCGGCCGGCCGCAGCGGGCCCTGCCGTGCGTCATCGAACTGGCCGCCGCGCATCCGCTGGACGAACGGCTGCACGCCGCATGCGCGCTGCTGCTGGCGGGGAGCGGCAGGCAGAGCGAGGCGCTGCACCTCATCGAACGCACCCGCGAGCGGCTCGCCAGCGAGCTGGGCATCGACCTGGGCGAGCACCTTCGCGAGGCCCAACTGCTGGTGCTCCGCCAGCAGGCGATGCCCGAGGTCCGGGTCGTGCGAGAGACACCGCCCGCGGTCCGCTGGCGTGGTCCGCGGCCGGACGTGGCCGCGCTCGTCGGACGGGACCGCGATCGCCAGGCGCTGGAGAACGCGCTCGGCCACCGCAGGTTCGTCATGGTCACCGGACCCGGTGGGTGCGGCAAGACCGCGCTGGCCATGGATCTCGCCAAGAAGGCCGAGCCGCGGTTCACCGACGGCGTCGCGGTCGTCTGCCTCGCGTCGTTGAGGTCGTTCGACGAGATCGTCACCGCCTTCGCGTCGCTGATGGACGTGTCCGCCCCGACGATCGACCAGACCGCGGCGGCGCTGACGCACGCGCTCGCCCAGCGGCACCTGCTGATCGTCCTGGACAACTGCGAACACCTCGCCGCCGAGTGCGCGCGGTTCACGCGGTTGATCGCCGACCACGCACCGCGGGTCGTCGTCCTCGCGACCTCACAACTGCCGCTGGGCGTCGTGGAGGAGTGGGTCTGGCCGCTGGGCACGCTGGAGGTGCCCGCGGAGGGCACGCGGGTCGATCCCGGCACACCCGCCGTGGCTCTCTTCCTCCGGCGTGCGCTCGAGGCGCTGCCCACCTTGAACGCGAGCGACTCCGACCTCGAGCTGGTCGGCAGACTGTGCCGGGGGCTGGACGGCCTGCCACTGGCCATCGAGCTGGCGGCGGCCAGACTGCGGGCGTTGTCCATCGCCCAGCTCGTGCACCGGCTGACGGACAACCTGTCCATTTTGGACGGTCCTGGGCGGACGCTCACCGCGACGATCGACTGGTCCTACCGGCTGCTGACCGAGGACGAGCAGCGGTTGCTCACCAGGCTGTCGGTGTTCCGCGGCAGCTTCTCACTGCGGTCAGCCGAGGCCGTGTGCGGTGACCACGTGCTACCGGTGCTCGTCTCCCTGGTCGAACGCTCACTGGTGCTGGCCCGCGACACCAACGGATCCGAACGCCGGTACGTCCTGCTGGCCGCGGTGCGAGAGTTCGCCGCCGACCGCCTGGCCGACCGCGACGCGACGCACGACCGCCTGCTCGACCACTGGCTCGCGGAGGGCCGTGCGGTCGACGCGCTGCCCCACTACCGCGACCGCATGGAGCGGGCGCGGGCGCTGATGGACGACGGCGAGAACATCAGGGCCGCGCTCGACCACGGCTTCGGTGGCACGCGGCAGGCCGACGCCGCCGAGACCGTGGTCAGGCTGGCGTCGTTCTGGCTGGCCAACCGCGCCCACCTCGGCAGCAGCGAAGTCCGCATGCGGCAGGCGATCGAGCACGCCGGGCTCTGCACACCGGAGGTCCGCGGTCTGCTGACCTACCAGTCGGCGGTGCGGCGGGCGCTGCGCGAGGACTACGTCGGAGCGCGGCAGGAGATGGCCGCCGCGCTGCCGAGGATCGCCGCGAACCGGCAGCGCGAGTACCGCGACGGCCTGGTGTCCCTCGTGACCAACGGCCGGTTCGTGCTGAACCCGATTGTCCTCGAACAGATCCCGGCCACGCTCGTCGCGTTGCCGGGGGACCTGGACGGCGACGAGCCGTCGACCGCTCTCACCGCCTGCGCCGGGGCGTACGGCACCTGGGGCCGCTTCGCCGACGCGGTCGAGCTGTGCGCGAGGTACGCGGCCCGAGCGGCCCGGCGCGGCACGCCGTTCTCGGTGAGCCATCAGGTGGTCAGGGCCGAGATCGCGATGGGGACGGGCGCGATCGACGAGGCGGTCTCCTGGTCGCGCCTGCTGACCGAGCAGCTGCCGGGTGCGGGCAGTCCGCTGGAACAGGAGCCCGCCCGTCGTGCCATCGCGCTGATTCTCCTGACCACCGGCGAGAACGAGGCGGCCGCCGAGTTCCTCACCGAGTCGATCTCCGAGCTCGACCGCCGCTACCCGCCCGAGCACGCGCGCGGCAGTGCGCACCTCGGTGTGCTGCTGGCGCAGGCGCAACGGCGGGCAGGCGATCCCGAGCAGGCCCGCGACTCCCTCGCCAAGGCGCTCTCGCAGGCCGTCCGCCGGACGCATCTGCGGGTGGGGTTCACCGGGGCGCTGGCGGCCGCGCTCGTCGCGGCCGATCTCGGTGACGGGGAGCGGAGTCGTGAGCTGACGCGGGGCTGGGACACCCTGCGGCGCCGGATCGGTCTGCCCGTGCCGCTCGGTTTCGCTGACGCCCCAACGGTTCTGGGGTTCTCCGACGGTGCCTGCGGCACGCCGGACCCGTCGTGGAACTGGTGTGCCGAGGAGCTGCAGGAGGTCATCGACGGGGCACACCGCTGGGCGGTGGGCCTGAACCAGCTGCAAGCGTTCTGAAAGACGGCCTCCCTACCCTCGCGCTCGGTTCGCGGCAGTTGAGGTGCCGCGCGGCACGGAACTGGGGATGACATGAGGAAACGAACGGTCGGCGCTCGACTACAAGAAACCGAAGGACGGCAGCACGGCGTTGCCGGTCATCCGGTTGCCCGCGGCCGATCCCGCACGGCGGATCGGCTCGCTCTTCGTCAACCCCGGCGGGCCAGGAGGGTCCGCTGTGGACGTCGTGCGGGCGGCGAAGGACCGGCGCGCTCGACCAGGCGCTCGGGCGGTTCCTCGACTGGTGCCGGGCAACGGGGTGCGCGTTCGGCGCCGGTGATCCCGAGGCGGCTCACCAGCGCCTGGTCGACAAGCTCGAGGCCGAGCTGGTCGGCGATCGCGCTGCGCCGGCTTTCGGTTGCTCGTTCACGACCTGGGCCAGCCGGTGTAGGCCTCGGCGAGGTAGCGCTTGCCGTGCTCCGACCCGACGACCGCCGCCAGCTCGCCGAGCTGGCGGTGCACGTCGAAGTCCGACGCGCCGGGCAACGCGTGCAGCATCGTGGTCATCCAGTAGGAGAAGTGCTGCGCCTTCCAGACCCGGTCGACCGCCCGGCCGGTGTAGGTGTCCAGTGCCGACCAGTCGTGCTTGAGCACCGCGCGCTCCACCACTTCGGCGAGCACGCGCACGTCCGCCAGCGCCAGGTTGAGTCCTTTCGCGCCGGTCGGCGGCACCGTGTGCGCGGCGTCGCCGGCGAGGAGCAGGTTCCCGTGCCGCATCGGCTCGCACGTGTAGGACCGGAACGGCAGCACGGTCCGGGCGAGTATCCGTCCCTCGGTCAGCGCGAAGTCGTCCTCGCCCGCGAGCCGCGCCTGCAGCTCCGACCAGATCCGGTCCTCGGACCAGTCGTCGGCCGACTCGTCAGGCGAGCACTGGAAGTACATCCGCTGGATCGCGTCGGTGCGCCGGCTGACGAGTGCGAAACCGCGCTCGGACCGGCAGTAGATCAGCTCGGGAGCGCTCGGCGGAGCCTCGCACAGGATGCCGAACCACGCGAAGGGGTACTGCCGGAAGTACTCCTTGCGGTCCGCCACCGAAGCGCGCGTCGTGCTGTGCGAACCGTCCGCGCCCACCAGCACCGCGCACCGCACCTCGTGCCGCACGCTTTTGCTGTCCGTGAAGAGCATCGCGGGGCGGTCGCTCGTCACGTCCACCACGGCGGTGTCCGTCACGGAGTACCGGACGTCGCCGCCGTCGCGTTCACGCGCGGCCGCGAGGTCGGCGAACACGTCGGTCTGCGGGTACAGCCACGTCGACGCGCCGACGAGGGCCTGGAAGTCGATCCGGTGGCTGACCCCGTTGAAGCGCAGGTCGATGCCCTGGTGCTCGTGGCCGTCGCGCAGCACGCGGTCCGACACACCCGAGTCGACCAGCAGTCGCACGCTGTCGCGCTCGAGGATGCCCGCCCGGTGGGTGTGCTCGATCTGGTCGCGGGAACGGGACTCGACGACGACCGACTCGACACCGGCGACGTGGAGCAGGTGGGAGAGCATCAGTCCGGCCGGTCCGCCCCCGACGATGCCGACCGTGGTGCTGGAGACGATGCGGGACATGGTGCCTTCCTTCAACGGGAACGTGGCGCGCTCACGCGGTGTGCCCGTGTGCCGGAACGGTCAGCAACGCGAGGACGGCGAGCACGGCCGCGAACGCGAACGCGTAGAAGCCCCACGGATAGGCTAGTCCCGCTGACACCAGTGCGCCGCCGAGGAACGGGCCGATGATCGCGCCGATCCGCCCGACCCCCGCGGCGAGGCCGAGCGCGGTCCCGCGGACCTCGCTCGGGTACAGGTGGCCGACGAAGGCGTACACCAGCACCTGGGCGCTGAACACGAAGACGCCCGCGAGGAACACCGCCGCGTACACCAGCACCTGCGTCTGCATCCTGATCGAAAGCAGGGCGAGGAACACCGCGGCCACGCCGAACCACACCAGCACCGTCGGCTTGTTCCCCCGCGCGTCGGAGACCCGCCCTGCCACCAGCAGGCCGGTGACCGCGCCGAGGTTCAGCGTCAGCAGCAGGCCCAGCGAGGCGCCGAGTGAGTAGCCGGCCTGCCCCATGATCTTGGGCAGCCACGTGTTGAGGCCGTAGACCAGCAGCAGTCCCATGAACGACGCGACCCAGATGCCGATGCCGATGCGCAGGTAGCGACCGCGTACGACCTTCGACGTCGCCGAGACGTCCGGCCGCCGCTCCACCGCAAGGAAGGCCGCGGACTCCGGGAGTTTGATCCACATCAGCGGCAGCGTGAGCAGGCCGGCCACCCCGCCGATGACGAACATCGCCTGCCAGCCGAACTCGGGGATCACCACGATCGCCAGCAACGCGGTGAGCACCGCTCCCACGTGGTAGCCGGTCATCATCATGGTCACCGCCGAGCCCCCGCGGCCTCGTGGTGCGTACTCGGTCATGAACGCCAGAGCGGTCGGCAGGCAGGCGCCGAGGCCGAGGCCGCCGAGGAAGCGGAGCACACCGAACGCAGCGACGTTCGGCGCGAACGCGATGGCCAGTGTCAGCACGGAGAAGGCCGCGATGCAGGCCATCAGCGTCGTTCGCCTGCCGAACCGGTCGGTGAGCGGTCCGACCGCGACCGCACCGATTCCCACGCCGACCAGGCCGACCGTCGCGACCAGCGTCAGCGACGCCGCGTCGAAGCCGAGGGCCTTGTTCTTGTCCAGCACGGGGATCACGGCGCCGAGCACGACGAGGTCGAACCCGTCCAGCGCGACGGCGAGCCAGCACAGGAACACCGGCCATCGGCCGTGCGTGCGTTGAGCGGACGTCGTCGGGGTCGTCGCTGACATGTGACGCTCCTGTTCCTGCGGCGAATGCAGGAATGGTGGCCGTCGTCACGTCGGTGGTGGTAGACAGTTCTTCCACTCAGCGGAAGGCCGACGATGTCCGGCAACACCGGCGACGACGGACGATCGGTGACCTCGCGGGTGCTCGGCATCCTCGACGCGTTCGACATCGAGCACCCCCGGCTGACGCTGTCCGACATCGCCCGGCGCGCGAGCCTCTCGCTGACGACCGCGCACCGGCTGGTCGGTGAGCTCACCGAGTGGCGTGCGCTCGAGCGCGGTGAGGACGGCCGGTACAGCATCGGCCTGCGGCTCTGGGAAGCCGGTCTGCTCGGTCCGTTGCACACCCGGCTGCGTGAGATCGCGATGCCGTTCCTGCAAGGTCTCTACGAAGCGACCAGGGAGAACGTCCACCTCGCCGTCCGCGACGGGAACGAGGCGCTGTACGTGGAGAAGCTGAGCGGACACCGGTCGGTGCCGATCGTCTCGCGCACCGGTGGCAGGCTGCCCCTGCACACCACCGGTGTCGGCAAAGCCTTGCTGGCGTGGGAGACCTGCGACCACGTCGACCAGTACCTGGCACACCCGTTGGCGCGACTGACGCGCTATTCGATCTCCGAGCCGGGCAGGCTTCGCAAGGACCTCCAGCGCATCCGATCACGCGGCTACGCGACGACGCAGGAGGAGATGACGCTCGGCAACTGCTCGGTCGCATGCCCGATCCTCGACGCCGAAGGGCGCCCCATCGCGGCGGTCGGCGTCGTCGTGCACACCGTGCGGGTGGAACCCGATCGGCTGGCGCCGCCGATACTCGCCGCGGCCAAAGGCATCGCCGACCGGCTCGCCGCCGCGGGCGACGACCCGTATCCGGGCTACGTGCACGACCTGGACCTCACGAAACGGATGAGGCGTCGCAGCTGAGCACCTTCCTGGCCGGCCGTCCCGACGAATCTCACGGACACATGTCCCGCACCAGGGCGAGCTCGTGCGTTGGTGGTCGGCCTCACGAACCGGTGAGGCACAGCTCCACGCTGCGCGCCGCCCTGGCGTGCCAGCGGGCGTCACCGAGGAGCTGGAACAACGCGACAGCGCCGCGCAGCAACGCGAGCGCCCGCTCGTGCTGTCCGAGTGCGAGGTGGATCTCGCCGAGGCACACCTCGGTGCACGCCGAGCCGTGCTCGTCCAGGGTGAGTGCGAAGAGCTCCCGGCTGCGCACCGCGCACGCCAGCGCCTGGTCGAGGTCGCCGGCGCCGAGGTGCAGGAACGCGAGGCTGCGCCAGCTCCCCGCCTCGCGGCGCTGGTCGTGGACGTCGACGAAGACGTCGCGGCAGACGGTCAGCATCTCGAGCGCGCTGTCGGGGTCGCCGTTCTCCCGTCGCACGATCGCCAGGTCCCGCAACGACGCCGCACGCCAGCGCCGGTCACCGAGACGGCCGAAGCCGTCGACCGCCTGCCGCAGGCACACCTCGGCCTCGTCCCACTTCTCCTGGTACCGGTACAGGACACCCATCTCGCGCAACGTGTAGGCGAGCCACCGGGGTTCGTCCAAAGTGTCCAGTCGGGCGAGGCAGTCGGCGAAGCAGGCGGCCGCCTCGGTCCACCTGCCCTGCAGCCGGTGCCCGACGCCGACGGACAGCAGCACGACCACCTCCAGCCGCGCGTCGCCCGCGGCGGGCAGCACCTGGAAGCACTCCCGGAACTGTTGCTCCGCAAGGGAGAACTCGTGCTTCTCCCGTGCCGCGAAACCCCAGCCGAACAACGCGTAGGCCTGCCAGTAGGCGCTGCCCCGCCTGCGCGCGGCGGCGAGCGCCGGTTCCATCAGGGCGATCATGTCGTCCCAGCGGCCGCGCAGCTCGCAGTAGGCGCCCAAGGTCGCGACGAGGTGGTAGGTCAGCTCGTCGAGCCCGTCGCGCACGGTCCGTTCGACGAGGTCGACCAGGCAGCGGCGTTCGGCGTCGAGCCAGCGGCCCGCGTCGGTGAGCAGCGAGTCGACCAGGCCGGGTGCGCCCAGATCCAGTGCGGGCGCGTCGAACCGGTGCAGGCCGCCGAACTCGAGCCGCGCGTCCGCCTGCTGCGCGATGTGCAGGTAGGCGTCCACCACCCGGCGCGACGACGTGGCGCGCTCCTCGTCGGAACCGGCCTGCTCCACCGCGAACAGCCGGAGCAGGTCGTGGAACCGGTAGCGACCCGCGCATTCCAGCAGGTTGGCCTCGACGAGCCGGTCCAGCAGCCGCTCGGCGGCGCGCAGGTCCACGCCGAGCGCCGCCGCTGCCGCCCAGGACGGGAACGTCCGTCCCGGCAGCAGCGCCAGCAGCCGGAACGCCCGCTGCGTCGCCGGGTCGAGGCCGGAGTAGCTGAGCAGGAAGCCCGCCCGGACCTCGCGATCGCCCGCGACGAGTTCGTCCAGCCGGTGCCGTTCGTCCTCGAGCCTCGTCGCCAGCGCACCGGCCGTGAGGTGCGGCAACGACCGCAGCTTCGTGCCGACGATCCGCAACGCGAGCGGCAGTCCGCCGCACAGCTCGGCGAGGCGCCGCGCCTCGGGGTCCTCGCCCGCGCCCGCCAGCTCGTCCAGCAGGCGCACGGCATCGGCCGGGCCGAGTGCGCCCAGCGCGATGCGCTTCGTGGTGTCGAGCCCGGTCAGCCTGCTGCGGCTGGTGACCACGACGCAGCACTCCGCGTGACCCGGCAGCAACGGCCTGACCTGCTCCTCGGACGCCGCGTTGTCCAGGATGATCAGCACCTTCCGGCCGGCGAGCCGGTCGCGGAACATGATCACCCGTTCCTCGGCGGACCCCGGAACGTCCACACCGGACACCCCGAGGTCGCGCAGGAACCGGGCCAGCACCTCGTCCGGCGAGCGCGGCCGCGAGTCCGCGCCGCGCAGGTCGACGAACAGCTGCCCGTGCGGGAACGCCGTGGCGAGCCGGTGACCGGCCCGGACCGCGAACGCCGTCTTGCCGACACCGGGCTTGCCGGTCACCGTGACCACCGGGAGCACAGGCGACCGGCTGACCAGTTCGGCCAGCTCGGCGAGCGCGTCCTCGCGGCCGGTGTAGTGATCGGCCTCCGGCGGCAGCTGCCGGGGTGACCGGTCGGTCGGCGCGGGCCGCGCGGGGGCGTCGGCGAGCAGCTTCGCGTGCAGATCACGCAGCTCCTGACCTGGTCTGACACTCAGCTCGGCTGCGAGCAGCCGGTAGACCTCCTGGTAGGTGCGCAACGCCTCGGCACGCATGCCGGACCGGTGCAGCGCGACCATCAGCTGCCCCCACAGCTGCTCGCGCAACGGGTGGTCGGCCACGAGCTTGCGCAGCTCACCGACGAGGTCGGCGTGCAGGCCCAGCTCCAGCCGGACGTCGACGCGCCGCTCGACGACGACCAGCCGCCGCTCGTTCAGCCGGGTCAGCTCGGCCCGCAGCCCCGCGCCCACCGGCTGCCCTTCCAGCGCGTTGCCGCGCCACAGGTTCAACGCCCGTCCGTACGTGGCGGCGGCAGCGGGGAGATCGCCCGAGCGCAGCGCCTCGTCACCGGCGGCGCTCAGCGCGGTGAACTCACTGAGATCCAGCTCGTCCGGCGCCACGACCAGCGCGTATCCGCCGGGCCGGGTGGCGACGCGCTCCGCTCCCAGGCACTGCCGCAGCCCGGAGACGTAGGTGCGGAGGTTCGACGCGGGTGTCGCGGGCGGCGTGTCCCACACGGTGTCGGCCAGGTAGCTGATGCTCGCCGTCTCACCCGCCCGCAGGAGCAGTGCCGCCAGCACCGCCCGCTGCCGCGAACCTCCCACCGGGACGGCCGTACCTCGGTCGCGGACCTCGAGAGGCCCCAGTACCCGGAATTCCACGTACACACTGTGCCCGCTCCGCTACTCGATCTGGGCGGGATCTGGGCAACGTGCCGGCGAAAGTTCACCTGCCTGCCGGGAGAGCAGGCCAGATCGAAGGAATGGGGATCCATGAAGTTCACGAAACTGGCGGTCGGAACGGCCGTCGTGGGGGCTGTCGTGCTCGGCGGCATCGGTGTCGCGTCGGCGGACATCGGCATCCAGGCCGAGGCCTGCACGCCGGACCGCGTCTGCATCTACAAGGACAACAACTTCATCGGCCGGTTCGGCGTCCGCGAGCCGCTCAAGCCGACTTACACCGTGTCCAGCACCTTCGACAACCTGATGTCGTCGTGGCGCAACCTCACGAACGTCGACGCGCGCTGGTACCACGACGGCGGCGGCCGCGGCCGGTGCGTGACCATGAACGCCGGCACGTCGGACAACGACATCAGCGTCCGGGACGACAACAAGCTCTCGTCCTGGAACACCCAGGGTCGGTGCTGACATGTCCTCCCGGTTGCTCGTGGTCGAGAACGTGAGCCGCACGTTCGTCTCCGCCGCCGACGCTGTTCCGGCGGTGCGGGACGCCAGCCTGGTCGCGCACGCGGGGGAGTTCGTGTGCGTCTTCGGGGCGAGCGGGTCCGGCAAGTCCACGCTGGTCAACCTGATCACGGGACTCGACACCGCGGACGCCGGGAGGATCCTCGTCGGGCAGGCCGAACTCGGCCTGCTCGGCGAGAGCCGGCGCGCCCGGCTGCGGCTGGACACGATCGGCGTGGTCTTCCAGGACCACAACCTGATCGAGGAGTTCACCGCGCTGGAGAACGTCGCCTTGCCGTTGGAGGCCACCCGAAATTCGCGGGCACAGTGTCGAGAAGGACGGCGGCGGGCGCTCGAACAGCTGGACCGGGTCGGCCTCGCGGACGTGGCGCACCGGCTGCCGCGCCACCTGTCCGGTGGGCAGCGGCAACGGGTCGGCATCGCGCGGGCGCTGGTCGGCGACCGGCGCGTGCTGGTGGCCGACGAACCGACCGGCGCGCTCGACTCCCGCGGTTCCCGCGAGCTGTTCGAGCTGATCAGGTCGTTGTGCGACGACGGCGTGCTGGCCGTCGTGTGCTCGCACGACCCGATGTGCCGGGAGATCGCGGACACCGTGTACGAGATGGTCGACGGCAGGCTGCACGCCGCCGCGGGGGTGCCGGCATGAGGTTCGCGGTCAGGCTGATGCGCAACAGGACGCTGACGTGGTCGTCGGCGATCATGTTCGTCACCGCGGCGGTGCTGGTCGGCCTGTTCATCGCGGTGCAGGCGTTCGCGCTCACCCAGGAGCAGGTCGCCGAACGCGACCTCGGCCGGTTCGACGCCAAGATCGATCTCAGCGCGGAGGCGTCACCCGACCTCGCGTCGGTGCGCGGGGCCGGTGGGCGGGACGTCGCGGTTTCCCTGTCCTCACTGGACATCCGGCCGTCGGTGGTCGACGCGCCGGTGACGAGCTACGTCGAGACGGACTGGACGGCCGAGCCGTTCCCCGTGCGGTACTCGCTGGTCAGCGGGCGCTGGCCGGAGCAGCCGGGCGAAGTGGTGCTCAACAGGAAGGGCGGCGACACGCTGGCCGTGCCGTCCGCCACGTTGCGGGTCGTGGGTGTCGTGCACGACCGGTACTCCGGCTGGAACACGATCCTCGCCGCTCCGGGCACCTGGGCCGGGTTCAGCGCCGCCGGCGTCAGCGCCACGCGGTCGGTGTACTGGAACGGGCCCGCCGACGCGGGTGCCGCGCTGGGCGGTCCGGTCGTGACCCGGCAGGGGCACCAGCCGCGGTCGTGGGTCGAGCGTTACCCGCTGGCGTACCGGATTCCGGCGCTCGCGCTGCCGTTGCTGTCGGTGCTGGCGATCTTCGGGCTCACCCTCGCGTGGTCGCGGCGCACCGCGACACTGCTGCACTCGATCGGCGTGCGCCAGACGTACGCCGTCGGTGTCGCGGCGACCGCGTGGACCATGATCTGGACCGTCCTCGGCTCGCTCGCCGGGGTGGGCATCGGGATGGTTGTGCGGCCGATCCTCGCGCGGGACCGGGACGAACCGCTCTCCCCGCTGCCCGGCCTGCTGGCACCCGTGTCCCAGATCTTGCTGGTCACCCTCGTCGCGTGTGCCCTGTACTTCCGGACCGGCCCGCGTTCGCGGACCGCGGGCTCGTGGACGACGACCCGCCGCTGCCTCGCGATCCTGCTCGGCGGTGTGATCGTCTTCCAGATCGCGCGCACCGGCGGCGTCGTCGGCGCCATGCTCCTCACCGCGACCGTCGGCGCGGCCGTGCTGCTGCTCGCGCCGGACGTGGTGCGCTACCTCGCGGGCCTGCTGCCACGCCGGGACCCGCGGCTGCGGCTGGGCGGTCACCGGCTGCGCGACCGCGGCGTGTCCGCCGTCGCCGTGCTGACCGCGGTGCTCGCTCCACCACTGGCGATGATGACGCTGCTCGCCACCGAGATCGCGAACCAGGAAGCCAAGACGGTGCCCGACGCGGCGCCGCACCAGGTCGTGGTCAGCGGACGCAACGGCATCGGGCACGCGCCACCGGCCGAGGTGCTCGCCGCGGTCACCACCCGGCTCTCCGGAACCGCGATCCGCACCCGGTTCGTCGCGGACCACCACCTGCTCGTCGTCGACTCGGCAGAAGACGTCGCCGCACTGGACGGCCGCCCGCTCACACCATCCGAAGTGGACGGTCTGCGCGCTGGCCGGATCCTGACGTTCACCGACCCGACGTGGCGGGCATCGGCGGCAGGCGTGGTGCTCGCCCAGCACGCCGGGGGAGCGGTGGACGCGGCCGTCGTGTTCACGAACGTGCCCGACGACGACGCCGTCGCGGCGCAGCAGGCCGTGCTGGATGCCCGGCTGGGCCACGGTTTCGTGCTGGTGCACCGGCCGCCGGAGCCCGCGTTCATCCCGGCATCGCTCTACGCGGTCGTCATCGGGCTGGCACTGATCGCGGTGGTGAGCGCCGCGACGGTGGCCAGGACGCAGGCGCGGACGTCGCGCGGGTACTCGGCGCGGCTGACCGCGATCGGGGTGAGCCGCCGGTGGATCCGGCAAGTGCTGCTCGTCGAAAGCGGTGTGGCCGTAGTGGTGAGCGTGGTGCTCGCCTGCGTCATCGCGATCCCGCCGATGGCGCTCATCGGACTGGGCGTGCGCGTGCCGTGGGCTCAGGTGGGCCTGCTCGCCTGTGTGTTCTGCCTGGCAGCGCTCATGTCCGGCGTGCGGGCTCGCGCTGCCTGACGGTGTGGTTGAAGAGCAGGTTGAGGACGAAGGCGGTCAGCGCCGCGCTGGTGATGGCGCTGCCGCCGATGACCTGGGCCCACGCCGGGAACGCGTGGTAGATCTTCGGCGTGACGACGGGCAGCATGCCGACGCCGATGGTCACGGCGACGATGAGCAGGTTGGCCGTGTTCTCGAACTCCACCGCGCGCAGGATGCCGATGCCCACGGCCGCGACGGTGGCGAACATGACCAGCCCCGCCGCACCGACCACGGGGCCGGGCAAGGACGCGACGACCTCGCCGAGCTTCGGGACGAGACCGAGCAGCACGAGGAACCCGCCCGCGGCGGCGGTCACGTAGCGGCTGCGGACCTTCGTCATGCCGACGAGGCCGACGTTCTGACCGAACACGGTGTCCATGAAGCCGTTCATGACACCGCCGAGCACGCCCGACACGCCCTCCGCCGCGAGGCCTCGGGCGAGGTCGCGCGACGTGACCGGACGGCCGGTCATCTCGCCGACCGCCAGCATGCTCGCGGTGGACTCGGTGAACGTCACCAGCATCACGACGCACATCGAGATCACCGCCGCCACGGGGAACTGCGGTGCGCCGAAGTGGAACGGTGCCGCGACGCCCAGCCAGTCGGCGCCGCCGACCGAGGAGAAGTCGGTCAGTCCCATGAGGACCGCCGCCGCGGTGCCGCCGACCAGACCCGCCAGCACGCCCAGCTGAGCGAGCAGGCCCCTGGCGAAGCGGCCGACCAGGATGATGAGCAGCACGATGCCCGCGGCGAGCGCGAGACGCTTCGGCGCGGCGTAGTCCGGGGCGGCCGGGTCCAGGCCGGTGATCAGTCCGGCCGCGACACCGATCAGCGACAAGCCGATCACGGCGATCACCGAGCCGGTGACCACGGGCGGGAAGAAGCGCACCGCGCGGGCGAACGGCACGGCGATCAGGAGCCCGAACACGCCCGCGGCGATCATCGACCCGTACACCGCCTGCACGCCGTACTGGCCGGCGATGAGGATCATCGGCGTCAGCGCGGTGAACGTCGCACCCGCGACGACCGGCAGGCGGATGCCGAGCACGCGGCCGATGCCGAGCGCCTGCAGCAGCGTGATCAGACCTGCCACCAGCAGGTCGGCGTTCACGAGCAGGCCGATGGTGTGCGTGTCGAGCCCGGCGGCGGCTCCGAACACCAGCGGAACCGTCACGCATCCGGTGTACATCGCCAGCACGTGCTGAAGGCCGAGCAACCCGAGCCGGGCGGGCGGCAGCACCTGGTCGACCGGGTGCCGGGGCGAGGGATCCATGCGGGGGCTCCTCCAGGTCAGGGCGCTGCGCCGAGTATTCACGGGCCCTCACGGCGCGGAGGCGCTGACGTGACCGGCGTTCCGTTCAGCGGTACTGCCGGACGGGTCAGAGCAGCCCGTGGTCGCGGGCGTAGAGCGCGGCCTGGGTGCGATCCCGCAGCCCGAGCCGGGTGAGGATGCGCGACAGGTGGTTCTTCACGGTGCCCTCGCTCAGGTGCAGCAGGCCGGCGATCTCCCGGTTGGTCGAGCCGCCCGCGACCAGCCGCAGCACCTCGGTCTCCTTGTCCGTCAGCACTTTCCCCCTGGCCGGACCGCCGCCCGCCGGCCGGGACAGCGCGGTGACCAGACGTGCCGTGGCCGCGGGGTCGAACTGCGCGACGCCCGCGTGGGCCAGCCGGACGGCGGCGGCGAGCTCCGCGGACGGCAGGTCCTTGAGCAGGTAGCCCGAAGCGCCCGCGCGCAGCGCCTGCACGACGTACTCCTCGTCGTCGAACGTGGTCAGCATGACGACCCGGCACGCGGGCGCCTGCCGGTGCAGCAGGGCGACGGCCTCGACCCCGTCCACGCCGGGCATCCGGATGTCCATCAGCACCACGTCCGGTGCGAGCGCGACCGCCTGCTCGACGGCGCCGAGGCCGTCGGCCGCGGTGCCCACCACCTCGATGCCGGGCTGGATGGCCAGCAGCGACGCGATGCCCTCGCGGACGAGCTCCTGGTCGTCGACCACCAGCACGCGAACGTTCACCGTGGAATGGTGACGGTCAGCCGGGTGCCTTCGCCAGGCGAGCCCGCGATGTCGACGCTGCCGCCCGCGAGCTGGACCCGTTCGCGCATGCCGAGCAGTCCGAAACCCTCGCCCTCCGCATAGCCGCGGCCGTCGTCGCCGACGACGAGCCGGGCGTGCGAGGTGCTGAGGTCGACGGTCACCGTGATGCGCCGGGCGTCGGCGTGCCTGCGCGAGTTGGTGACGCCCTCCTGAGCCGCGCGGTAGAGCGTGCCGAGCGTCGTCGCGGAGAAGCCCTCCTCGTCACCGGTCAGGTCGAGCGCGACGTCGGCCTGGTCCGCGACCAGTTCGCGCAGCGCGGGGAAGAGCCGGAACCGCTCGGCGCGCAACGCCCGGACGGACCGTCGGACGTCGTCGAGCGCACGTCGCGCCGACCGTTCCGCGTCCGTGACGGCCCGGTCGGCGGCCTCCGGGTCCCGGGAACGGAAGGCGGAGGCCTTCTCCAGCAGCACGACGACGGCGGTGAGGTGGTGGCCGAGGTCGTCGTGGATGTCCCGCGCGACCCTGTTGCGCTCGGCCGTCGCCGACAGCTCGGCGAGCCGCTCCCGCCCCCGGCGCTCCTCGACCGCGACGGCGGCCATCGCGATCGCGAGCACCAGCCCGAGCGACAGCATCACCAGGTCCGACACCTGCTCGGCGTCGGAGTACCAGTGCGGCGCGGTGGCCGCCGCCAGCCCGACGCACGCGGCGCCGAGCCCGATGGCCACCGTCCGCCCGAACGCGAAGTACGCGGTGAACGGCACCAGCACGAACAACGCCCTGGACACCCCGGCCCCGTCCGCGGACACCACGACGAAGAACAACGCCGTCCTGGCCGCGAGCAGGGCGGCAGCCGGCCACCGCGGAGTGCCCGCCGGGTAGCGGTGGTGCTCGGCCAGATCGAGCACCACCAGCGCGGCCAGCCCGCCGAGGAACAGCGGCAGCCGCGTCGTGCCGAGGCCCGCGAACCCGGCGTACAACCCGGCCGCCAGCACCGCGGCGCAGAGCACCGGTGACACCCAGGCCGCCGGTCGCGTCGAGGACATGGCAGGCACGTTACGGCCGCGCCCAGCGCACCGCCGACAGCCAGACGAGCGACGCGCCGCCCAGCACGTGCAGCGCGCTCGTCCACACGCTGTCCGGCAGCGGCGCGAGCACGGCGATCAGCGAGAGCGCGACCAGATAGCCCCACGAGGGCAGGGCGGGGAACACCTTGGCGCGCACCATGGACGCTCCGAAGAGGACGGTGCCGACCACGAACACCACGGCACTGCCGAGCAGCACGGCCTTGGTGGTCGTGGGCACGGTGACGCCGTCGAGGAAGAACAGCGTGACGTTGAGCGTGAACGCCACCCCGGTGAACAGCCCGAGCCCCACGAGGTTGACCGCGAACGCGAACGCGCCGAACCTCCCGGATCTCTCGCGTTGCAGCTCGTGGAACCCGAGCAGGGCGGGCGCGCCGAACGCCGCGCCGATGCCGAGCACGAGGCTGGTCGAGGCCGTCTCGCCGGTGAACGCCTCGATCGCGCCCGGCACCGCGATCGACAGGCCGAGCAGGACACCGGACACCGCGCTGAATCGCGACAACATGGGGACTCCTGGGGTCGGGGACAGCCCGACCGTAGGAGCCGCGGAGTGCCCGCCATCAGTGCCTGTCCGCACCCGGCGTTGGCCGGAGGTCACGTGCCGATCGGCACGTGCCGCTGCGTCGTGGACACGCTCTCACTTTGGATGCGCAACACCCCGATGCCGCTGTCGATCGCCTACCTCGACGCGCTCGGCCGCGTCGTGTTCACCGCCGACATGGAGCCCTGCGGCGACCGGGCCGACTGTCCCGGCCATCCGCCGCCCCGGTCGTACCGCTACGCCGTGGAGGTGCCGAGGGGACGTCTGGCGGGCTTCGGTCTGGTGGCGGGCGCGACCCTGCACGTCGACGGAATCACCAGCTGAACTGCACAAAACCCGGCCACCGCGCGTCTGATGGTCGTGGACCTCGGTGAACGACGACGCGCGCATCGGGAACGCATGCGCAGGGAGAACCCCGAACAAGAGACGTACGACGGCGTCGTCTGGCTGGCGTTCGGCTTCCTGCTCGCCGGCGTGATCATCGGCGGGTTCGCCCACGTGCCCGTCGGCGCACTGTTCGGCACGCTGTACTGCGGGCCCGCGGACTGCTACGCCCTGCCGCTCGCCTTGAGCGGCTGGGCGCTGGCGGCACTGCCCGCCGCGCTCCTCCTCGTCGCGCCGAGGTACGCCGCGCACCTCTGCGCGTTCATCCTGGGCCTCATCGCCACCTACTTCGTGACGGCCGCCGGTGACCACCCGGTGGCCGAGGGGCTGTGGCCGTTGCCGCTCACGTACTTCCTCGTGGGGCTGCTGGCCGTCCCCGCCAGCGCGGGCCTCGCGGTGGCACTCGCCCGCGGGCCGATCGCCCGGCTCGGAGTCGCCGCGCTGTTCCACTGGGTGCTGGTCGCCGTCCTGATCGTGTGGCTGGCCTGACAGCGGCTGACAGCTCGCTGTGCGCGCCCTGCCAGCGCCACCGTGGACAGTTCGTCCCGACACAGGGAGGAACGCACAATGTCGCTAGCGATCAGGGCAGAAGGCCTGGTCAAGCACTACGGGGAGACCAAAGCCCTCGACGGGGTGGATCTCGAGGTGCCGGTGGGGAAGGTCGTGGGTGTGCTCGGGCCCAACGGCGCGGGCAAGACCACGGCCGTGCGGGTGCTGGCCACGTTGCTGCGGCCGGACGCCGGGCACGCCACGGTCGGCGGCCACGACGTGGTGAAGGACCCGGTGCGGGTGCGGTCGTTGATCGGACTGACCGGGCAGTACGCGTCGGTGGACGAGGACCTCTCCGGGACGGAGAACCTCGTGCTCATCGCCCGCCTGCTGGACCACTCACGAGCGGGGGCTCGGGCCAGGGCGGCCGAGCTGCTGGAGCAGTTCGAGCTCACCGAGGCCGCGGGACGGCCCGCTCGCACGTACTCAGGGGGCATGCGGCGACGGCTCGACCTCGCGGCCAGCCTGGTCGGCAACCCGGCCGTGCTGTACCTCGACGAGCCGACCACCGGGCTGGATCCGCACGCGCGCAACGAGGTGTGGCGGGTCGTGCGCAAGCTCGTCGCGGACGGGGCCACCGTGCTGCTCACCACGCAGTACCTCGAGGAGGCCGACCAGCTCGCGGACACGATCACGGTGTTCGACCACGGCCGGGTGGTGGCCGAAGGGCGTGCCGACGAGCTGAAGCGGCGCGTCGGCGGGCAGACGTTGCAGGTGCGGCCGACGTCGCTGGCCGATCTCGATGCAGTGCAACGGATTCTCGGTGACCTCACCGGGATGCGGCCGACCCGCGACGACGACACCGGGTTGCTCACCGCAGCCGTCTCGGATCCGGTGCTGCTGTCCACTTTGGTCCGCAAACTCGACGAGGCCGGGATCACCGCCGACGAGCTGGCGCTGCGGCTGCCGAGCCTCGACGAGGTGTTCCTCGCGCTGACCGGCAGGAAGGCCGAAGAAGGGAGCCTGGTGTGAGCGCGGTGGCCTTGGACAAGGGCTTGCAGCACGGGCTTTCGCTGGCCTGGCGAGGAATTCTGAAGATCCGCAAGAACCCCGAACAGCTGGCGGACGTCACGATCGCGCCGATCGTGTTCCTGGTGATGTTCACCTACCTGTTCGGCGGCGCGCTGGCGTCCAGCACCGACGACTACCTGCAGATGCTCGTGCCGGGGATCATGGTCATGAACATCCTGCAGGCCAGCATGACGGCGGGCGTGCAGCTGAACACCGACGTCTCCAAGGGGGTGTTCGACCGGTTCCGCTCCATGCCGATCGCCCGCTCGGCGCCGTTGGTCGGGGCGGTGCTCGCGGACGTCGTGCGATACCTGATGTGCGTCGTCGTGCTGCTCGTCGTCGCCACGATCATGGGGTACCGGGTGCAGACCGGCCCGGTGGAGCTGGTGATCGCGATCGCGCTGGTGCTCGCGTTCGGACTCTGCTTCTGCTGGGCGTCGGTGTTCGTCGGCATGCTGCTGAAGACCCCCGGTGCGGTGCAGGGCATGATGTTCGTGCTGATCATGCCGTTGACGTTCGGCAGCAACGTGTTCGTCGGGACTTCCACGATGCCGGGCTGGCTGCGGGCGTGGGCCGACATCAGCCCGGTGTCCCTGCTGGCGGACGCGTTGCGCGGGCTGCTGAACGGCGGCCCGGTGGCCGGACCGCTCGCGGGCTCGGTGGTCTGGATGGTCGCCGCCGTCGCGGTGTTCTTCCCGCTGGCGACCCTGGCCTACCGCAAGCGCGTTTGACCGTGGTGGCGGGCGTCAGTCCTCGACGCCCGCCACCCGGCGGATCTCTTCGACGGCCTGCTTCTTCGCCAGGTCAACGGGTTTCGGGTCACCGAGCTCGGCGACGAGCTGCCGCACGGCCGGGTCGCCGAGGTCGAGCCTGCCGCGCACCAGCCGGGCCAGCGCGAGCAGCCGCGCGGCGACGTCGTTCTCCTGCTGCGCGTGCCGGATCTGGGCCAGCAGTTCCGTGGTGGCGGCGAGGTCCGGGATGTCACCGCGTGCGGAGGTCGTCGTGATCACCACCGCGACGGCCTCCTCGGCGTCGGTGTACCTGCCCTCGGCGAGCGCGATGCGCGCGTCGAGCGTCGCCGCCCACTCCGCGGCGAACTCGCTCGGCAGCGACAACGTGCTCGCGGCCTGCTTGAAGCGCACGCTCAGCTCGTGCGCGTCAGCCGGCGCGCCGGAGCTGAGGCGGACCTCTGCCTTGGCGTACAACACCATCGCCGCCAGTTCGTCGTTGCCGATCTCCCGGACGAACCGCTCGGCCTCGTCCACCACCCGCGCGGCGGCGGCGTGGTCGCCGAGCCGGGCGTGCTCGACGGCGAGCCGCCACTGGTGCTGGATCAGGTCGTCCTGCGAGCCCAGCTCCAGCGCCAGCGCGAGGCCCTGCTCGTACAGCGCGATCGCCGCGCGGTTGTCGCCGGTCTCCGAGACGCTGCGGGCCTTCATCCCCAGCGTCATCGCCGAGCCCCAGCGGTCACCGGCGGCGGCGAACCCCTCGTACGCGCGGTCGCGGGCCTGTTCGGCGCCGTCGAGGTCGCTGTCCTCGTTGAGGATGAAGCTCAACGCCCAGTCCGCGCCCGCTCGGGTCCACGCGTCGGGACTCTTCGCAGCCCGGCGCACCTCGCGGTACGCCAGCTCCTTGTGCTGGCTGAGGAACGCGAGCATGGGCAGGACCATGCCGAGTGCGGGGAAGCTCGTGATCGCACCGGTGCGCACGCAGTCCTCGATAGCGGCCGCGGCCTCGTCCTTCGGCGGTGTGCCCGGCACCGCGTCCATCATCAGCCGCAGCGCGCCGAACGCGGCGGAGATGTCCGCGGGCAGCCGGTCTCCGAACGCGAGGACCTCGCGGATCGACGCCGACGCGCGGTTGCTGTCGCCCTTCACGAGCCAGTACCAGAACATGCCGCCGAGCAGGCCCGCCGCCAGCTCCGCGTCACCGTCGTCGATCGCGCCGCGCAACGCGGCCACCACGTTGTCGTGCTCGGCCTCGTAGACGTTGATCGCCTCGATCTGCCTCGCGGTGCGGGTGAGCGGCTCCCACCGGTCGGTGAGCTCCCGGTAGTACCGCCGGAAGCGAGCGGTGATCTCCCGGCTCTCCCCGGACGACGCCAGCTGTTCGGCCGCGTAGACCCGGATCGTCTCCAACATCCGGTACCGCGGCTCGCCGTGCTCACTGACGTCCACAATGGACTTCTCGACGAGTGACGTGAGCACGTAGAAGGCGTCCGGAAGGCACATCTCCTCGATCGCCGCGAGGTCGGCGCCCGCGGGGAACACCGCGAGACGCCGGGCGAGCTCGCGTTCCGGGTCGGTCAGCAGGTCCCAGCTCCACTCGACGACCGCGCGCAGCGTGCGCTGCCGCGGCAGGGCCGTGCGGCTGCCCGAGGTGAGCAACCGGAACCGGTCGTCCAGGCGCTGGGTGATCTGCCGGACCGTCATCGACCGCAGGCGCGCGGCCGCCAGCTCCAGCGCGAGCGGCATCCCGTCCAGCCTGCGGCAGATCTGCTTCACGTCGTCCGCGGTGGACTCGTCGAGCCGGAAGCCCGGCCGCACGGCGGTCGCCCGGTCCAGGAAGAGCCGCACCGCGCCGAACCCGGCGACGTCGGTCTGCCCGTTGGGCACCGCGAGCGGCCCGACCGGGCACAACGACTCGCCGTCGATCGCGAGCGGTTCCCGGCTCGTCGCGAGCACGCGGACGTTCGGCACGCGCCGCAGGAGCGTCGTGGTGAACTCGGCGGCCGCGTCCACCAGGTGCTCGCAGTTGTCCAGCACCAGCAGCGACTCACCGGCCGCCAGCACCTCGACGATCCGGCTCATCCCGTCGGCCGACCGGCGCATCGGATCGGCCGCGAAGCTCAGCTCGAACGCGCCCAGCACGGCGACGGTGAGGTCCTCCGCCGCGCGCACGCCCGCCAGCGGCGCGAACCACACCCGGCCCTTGGCGTGCGCGGGATGCCGGGCCGCGGACTCGGTGGCCAGCCTCGTCTTGCCGGCCCCGCCCGGCCCGACCAGGGTCACGAGCCGCGACCCGCCGAGCAGCTCGGCCACGCGGGCGAGTGCGTCCTCGCGCCCGACGAAGCTGGTGAGCCGCACCGGCAACCGGTCGACCACGGCCCGCGGTCCCAGCTCTCCGCGCAGCGCCGCGAGCTGGACGTCCCGCAGCTCCTGGGACGGGTCGACGCCCAGCTCCTCGGCGAGCACCCGCCGGACCTCCGCGTAGACGTGCAGCGCCTCCGACTGCCTGCCTCGCGCGCACAACGCCCGCATCAGCAGCCCGGCCAGCCGTTCCCGCAGCGGGTGCCGCTCGTGCATCGCGGTGAGCTCGGCGACGTCGAGGTCGCCGTCCGCGAACCGGTCCTCCTCCGCGGAGAGGCGCGCCTCGTCCAGCCGCGCGGCCGCGACCAGCGCGAACGGCGCGTCCCGGACGTCGGCCAGCGCGTCGCCGCGCCACAGGCCGAGCGCATCGTCCAGCAGGCCCGCGGCCCGCAGTCGTTCGAACCGGAACACGTCGACGTCGTCGGCGGCGATCTCGAGCCGGTACCCGCCGGGTTCCAGCGCGACCGCCGGACAGACCTTGCGCAGCCGCGAGACCAGCGACTGCAACGCGTTCTGCGCGTCCGCGGGCGGCTGGTCGCCCCACAGGTCGTCGATGAGCGTGGTGGCCGGGACGGGACGGCCGGGGTCGAGTGCGAGGCGGGCGAGGAGCATGCGGAGCCGGGCACCACCGATGTCGACCGGTGTGCCGTCGTCGGCCTCCACCCTCGTCGGGCCCAGCAACGCCACGCGCACACGTCCAGCTTTCCAGAACCCGCGCGACGGACTGGCCGAAACCCCGTAGCGTCGGCGCGCATGATGCCTCCCCGTACCCGTCCTCCCTTCGCGGCAGACGAGCGGACCCAGCTCGTCGGCTGGCTGGATCTGCAACGCGCCCTGGTGCACTGGAAGTGCGACGGACTGTCCGAAGCGGACGCCCACCGGCCGGTGCTCGAGACCTCGCCGCTGATGACGATGGCGGGTGTGGTCTCCCACCTGCGCTGGGTCGAGCACTGCTGGTTCGAGGTGCTCTTCTTGGGCAGGCCGGCGGAGGGACCGCAGTTCGACGAGAGCGTCGAGGACCGCGACATGATGGTCGACGGCGTCGCTCTCGCTCAGCTGCTCGACGAGTACGCGAAGCAGTGCGCGCTGTCCAACGAGATCGTCGCCGCGCATGCACTGGACGAGACCGGTCAGCACCCGGACTTCGGTTCCGCCGCCGCCAACCTGCGGTGGATGCTGATCCACATGGTGGAGGAGACCGCCCGGCACGTCGGTCACCTGGACACCATCCGGGAGCTTCTCGACGGTCAGAAGGGCTATTACTGAGGGACCACCTCAGGAGCCGATGACGCTCTTGATCCAGTCCCGGTGGAAGGGCGCGTTGGAGTAGAGCTGGGGGACGTTGGCGCACTTGAACGGTTCGACGTAGCGCTGACCGATCGTCGTGCCGACGACCTCCCACCCGGTGCGGGTCCTGGTCACCGCGGGGCCACCCGAGTCACCGGAGCAGGCGCCTCGCCACCCGTCGGGGTTGTCGGTGCAGATCCTCGCCGGGTCCGGCCTGCAGTTCTCGGGACTCGTCACGACCTTCGTGTCCACCTCCTGCAGGATCGTCGGTGAGGGCGAGGGACCGGGGCTCTTCGTGCGGCCCCAGCCGAGCAGCCGGATCGGCGTGCCGACGGCTGCCGACGCCGCGACGGGGGCGGGCTGGTGCGACACGGGCGCGGCGAGCTGCACGAGACCCTGGTCGTTCGTCGGATGCCCGACCGCACGGACAACCTTCGCCATGGTGCCGCCCGCGGTGCGGTCGATCGAGCCGACCCGCAGCGACTTGCCGACCGGTGCCAGGCCGAGGCAGTGCTTCGCCGTCAGCACCCACTGCGGGTGGATCAGGACTCCGCCGCAGCCGCCCAGGTGAACCACGAAGGAGTACTTCTCGGTCGCGTCCCGGCCGCCGACGATGGACGGGTTCACGTCGGCGCCCGCGGGCGGACTGAGGGCGACCAGGCAGGCGACCACCGCTCCGAACAGCATCTTGCGCATCAGGTTCTTCCTTTCGTTGCAGGGGATCCCAGTCTTGTGCGATACCGGAATCCCCTGCAACGACCGGAAAAACAGACCCGTACGGAGTAGCGCGCACTGGCTAAGATCCGCGCGCCGCGGGGTCGGTCACGTCTGCGGGAGGAAGCCGTTCACCAGTGCGAGCCAGTCCTTCTTGACCAGCCAGTGGTCCGGGTCGGCGGCGTCCAGGTAGTAGATCCCGTGCGTGTCCGGGTTGGTGCCGCTGATCCGGTAGGTCCACCACGCCCAGCCGATGCCGTTGTCGTTGAACGCTCTCAGCACGCTGCGGGCCTTCGGCTTGCTGTCGGTGTTGCCGCTGGGGATGCCGACCTGGTTGATCCAGACCGGGGCGTCGAACCGGCGCTGGAAGTCCAGGATGTCGGGGATCCGGCTCAGCGCGTTGTCGAAGATGAAGTAGTTGCCGGTGTAGATGACGTTCGAGTCCACTGTGGTGTGTGCGGCGGGCAGGCGGTTGAGGTTGTAGTTGTCGTTGGGGCCGACCACGACCGGTGTGCGCCGGTCGATGGCGCGGATCACCGGGATGATCGAGTCGTAGAACTCCCGCACCCCGTCGTCGCTCACCCCGGCCGGGTTGGGCTCGGGCAGGATCTCGAACGCCCCGATGTAGGGCGTGCGCAGGTAGCGCCGGACGAGGAACTGCCACACCTCGACGAACTGCTGCTTCATCTCGGGGTTGGTCCAGAAGTTGTCCGGCCTGTCACCCGCGCCCTGGCCGTAGTTCGAGTCCACGAACAACGTGATCCACAGGTGGTTGCTGCTCGCCTGCGCGATGGTCTGGTCGAGCACCTTCAGGTGGTCCGGATCGATGTGGCCCGGCGCGTCGGGGTCACGGCTGTCCACGCCGTCCTTCCACACACCCCACCACCGCAACGGGATCCGCACCGAGTTGGCGCCCGCGGCCGCGTTGTCGCCGGGGTCCTGCGGCTGCACGGTGCCCCACTGACCCCAGTTGTAGCCGCGCAGGACGATCGGGTTCCTGCTCGGATCGAGCACCTGCGCGCCGGAGACCGACAGACGGCCGGGCGCGAGCGCGCTCGCCGTGCTGGCCGGTGTGCCGCAGGCCAGCAGCAGAGCGGCGGTGATCAGGCCCACCGCGGCTCTCCTGCGTCGAGGTCTGCTTGCCGATGTCAACCTCACGTCATCGCCCCTCACAGTCGGAAGTCGTTCGGGGCACAACGATGCCGGGTTCAGGCTCACCTTTGGTTCGAGGGATGTTCGAGGAATGTCAAGATCACGAAGCGGTGCGTCGCCTGGTGCGCCACTTGGTGGTGTACGGCAGAGCGAACAGGTACAGGCCGGACACCAGGAGGAAGAAGAGCGGCGGCAGCGGCAGGTAGAACACCCAGGCGGCGGGCTCCTCCTGCGCCAGTGCGGCGAAGCAGACCATGACCGTCACCGTGAAAGTGATGGACAGCCAGCGGTGGATCTGTCGAGTCCACTTGTTCAAGGGAGACCTCCTCGGAACGACGGTGCTGGACGCGATGTCCACGGCGATCACGCTAGGTGCGGCTCGCTGACCGGCGCTTCTCGATTCCTGATCGGTTCGGTCGCAGCTAGGGCAACCGCCCTGGTAGCGGCCATCAACGAGTGGCTGTGACCAGCACATCTGACGCCATGCCATCTCCGGGGCGGCCAGCAGCTGATGAACCGCTCGCCCAAGCCTGAGCGCTACCGCGTCTGACGGGGGATACCTGTCAACGCCGGTGATGTCAGGAAGACGTCAGGCAGAGGGGGTGGCCAGCCGGATCCAGGAGTACCCGCCAGCGTCCGTCGCCGGGCTGATGGTCCGGTTTGGCCGCGCCGAGTTCCAGGGCCAGCTCTTCCATCGCGTCGAGGTCGTCAGCGCGGAAATCCAGGTGGAACTGTTGTGGCACGTCCTGGCCCGGCCACCGCGGAGCCCGGTATCCGTCAACCCGCTGGAATCCCAGATCACAGCCGGAGTCGTCCGTCAGAGCGACGAACTCGTCCGTGCTGAAGAGTTCGCGCATCCCGGTCAGTGCACCGTAGAAGCCCGCCAGCGTCTGCGGGTCGGCACAGTCCAGAGTCACCCCTCGCAGTACAGCGCCTGGCACCATTCGCTCCTTCGCATCCGCGCGTCCGTCTCCGTGACCGCCGCTGCACGCGATCACCGGCCGCAGCCACACCGTACTGGCCACATCCATCGCTGAAGTAGCGGTTTACCCCTGCCGCAGAGCAACGGGTGGCTGTGACCGGCGCTTTCGACACCCGCCCTAGCCGCATTGCCGGTACCCGTGCAGCGGCCCGGCGATACGCTCTCAAGTCACCGCCGCCGCATGACGCAGAAAGGCATGTCATGCATCTGCTGGCGGTCTCCGCACTCGCCTTGGCCACCCTCGTCGCACCGCACGCCGACCCACCTCCGCCCGGACGAGTCCCGATCGACGTCGTGACCATCTCCGGCAACGGCTGCGGGCGCGGGACCGTCGTGTCGGTGGCCGCGGACAACTCCCGGTTCACCCTCGACCACGGCGAGGTCATCGTCTGGGTCGGCGGCGCCGCGAGACCGACGGACGCCCGGAAGAACTGCCGGTCCATGCTCCGCATCCACGCGCCGCAGGGCTACACGTACGCACTCGCCCCCGCCGTGTACCGCGGCTGGGTGCACCTCGAACCGGGCGCCACGGCGACCGCCCGGTTCACGCACGTGTTCCAGGGCGGGGAACAGCACGAGACCAGCTACGGCTTCACCGGACCGGACGACGACTACTGGGAGCGGATCGACCCCGACGGGCCGGGGCTGCCGTGCGGGCAGACGAGCCTGGTCTCCATCTGGACGGACCTGCGCGTGAGCCTCGGCAGTTCGAACCCGGCGAAGAGCAGCTACTTGGCGACCGACAGCCCCATGACCGAACATCACTTCACGTGGAAGCGCTGCTCGTAGGCGCGCTGGAACCGAGGGGTGCGCATGTCGCGTCTACAGCACATGCGCCTCCTGTTGCTCGCCCTGGCGATCGCGCTCTCGGCGAGCACCGCGCTGAGCGGTGAGGTGACGTTCGAGGCGGCGGCGGATCCGGTGTGGGGCAAGGCCGAATGCCCTGCCGCGGGGGAGAGGCCGCGCAGCGGTGGCATCCCCGCGAGCTTCGAGGCGGCGTGGGTGCTGCGGTGCCGTGAGGAGATCCGCGACATCCCCGGCAACGGCCGGTGGCGCGTCACGGTCGTGGAACGGGCCGACACGACGGCGAAGGCGCTGCTCCGCGAGCTGCGCAAGCCGACGGAGCAGCCGGTCGCCGGGATGGGGTGCGGTCCGGGCTTCGCGCCCGTGCCCCACTTCGCGCTCGTCGACCGCGACGGCGGGGTGCTGGTGCCGACGGTGCCGGCGGACTGGTGCGACGGCGGGCCGGCGGACGGGGTGCTCCCCGCGTTGGAGTCGCTGCCGTTCCGCGCGCTGTCCGAACGGCTGGACGAGCAGATGTTCAGCGAGGCCACCAAGTTCGGCTGCGAGGACGAACTGGCTGACGAGTTCCTCACGCCACGCGCGCCGGGGCCCGCCGAGACGGTGTGGCTGCGGCCCGCACACCTGCGCGTGTGCGAGTACGTGGCCACCTCCGACGGTCGCGGACGCTTCGTGTCGGGACGCGCGGTCGGCCGCGCGGACGACGACCGGCTGGCCGACGCGCTGGAGAACGCCGGGCCCGCACTCGACTGCACGGCGCGGCACACCCGGTTCGCCGTCATCACGTCGGCCGAACAGCGGTGGACGATGACGGCCGAGCTGGACGGGTGCCGCCGCGTGCTGCGCCCGAGCGAGTTGCTCGGCCAACTCGACGAGGCCGCCGTCGCGATGCTCGCTCGATGAAATGGCTGGGGCGCGTGGCTAGCCTTGGCCAATGGATCTTCCTGCGGCGGCGCCGTCGATTCGAGCCATGGCCGATCTCGCCACCCCGATGGCCATCCGGGTGGCCGCGACGCTCAGCCTGGCGGAGCGCGCGGGGAGGGCGGGAGCGACGGCGGAGCAGCTCGCGGCCGAGACGGGGACCTCCGCGCCTGCACTGCGACGCCTGCTCGACCACCTGGTCGAGGTCGGCGTGTTCGACCTCGACGCGGAGTCGAGCCGCTATCGCCCCACGGGCCTGGGCGCCCAGATGCGCGAGGACTCCCCGGAAGGGGTGAAGCCCCTGCTCGACATCAACTGCGCGGGCGGCCGCGCGGACCTCGCCTTCGTCGACCTGCTCGGGACGATCACCACCGGCGCACCTGCCTACGCGCACCGGTACGGGCGCGAGTTCTGGGCGGACCTCGACACCGAGCCCGAGCTGCGGCGCTCGTTCGACGCCCAGATGAACTGGCGGTTCCAGGTGCAGGCGCCGCAGATCGCCGAACGCTTCGACTGGAGCCGGTTCGCCGAGATCCTCGACGTCGGCGGGGGCGACGGTCCGGTGCTCGCCGCGATCCTGCACGCCCATCCCGATGTGCGCGGACGGCTGCTGGACCTGGCTCCGGCGGCGGCCGCTGCCGCCGGCAGGTTCGCGGCGGCTGGGCTCGATGACCGGGCCGGCGCCGTTGCCGGCAGCTTCTTCGACCCCCTGCCCGCGGGGGCCGACGCCTACGTCCTGTCCGACATCCTGCACAACTGGGACGACGACCACGCCCGCAAGATCCTGACCGGGTGCCGCCGGGCCGCCGCGCCGAACGGCACCGTGGTGGTGATCGAGCCGGTGCGGGGGCAGGGCGCGAGCACCGCGTTCGACCTGTTCATGCTGGTGTGCTTCGGCGGCAGGGAGAGGACGGTCGACGAGCTCGCCGGGCTGGCCGCGGGCTGCGGGCTCGCGCTCCGCGGTTCAGGTCCCGTGGCCGAAGGACGGACGGCACTGGAGTTCGGCGTCGCGGACTGACTCAGGTCACGGAGATCGCCGCACCGGGAACGTGCAGCACGCCGCCCTTCAGGTCCGTCGCCCGCACCGTCACCTCGGTGAAGATCACGAACGGCACGATCAGCGGCGGCGGTGAGTTCGCGGAGTAGTCGACGGGGATCTTCACGCCGAGCACGTTCAGGTTGGCCCGCAACCGCACGACGAGCAGCTCGATCCGCCCGCGCGACACGGTCGACACGGCACCGGGCGCCGCGCGGGTCACGATCTTCGCGCCGTTGCCGAGGTCGCCGGTCTGCACGAGGTCGCGCGCCCGCAGCACGGAAGCGGTGAACCGCAGCACCTTCACGACGCGACCGTCCACAACGGAGTCGACGATCCCGGTGTAGCGCAGGCCCTCGATGTCCAGTCTGCTCGCGGTGAGCGTCCACTCCCGCGTCACCGCCGCGTGGCCAGGCTGCAGCAGGAGCAGCGCGATCACCGCGACACCGGCCACCGGTGTGCGGGGCTGGTCCGTCCACGCCACGGCCAGCGCCCCGCCGAGCAGGCCGAGCACGGACCCGAGCAGGAAGCCGCCGAGGTTCGTGGTCACCAGCGCGACGAGCGACAGCACCACGGCCATCGCGCCCGCGGGCAGCCTGAACTGCGGCCGCAGCCAGAGCGAGCACGCGCAGATCAACAGCAGGACACCGATCAGCAGCGCCGAAACGCCACCGATGGTCCTGATCGAGATGACCACGTCGCCCAGCCGCACGTTCGCGAAAGGAGGGAAGAGGATCACCAATGCCGCAGCGGTCACGAGCAGGCCTGCCCCGAAGGGCCTGCCCGCCCGCCACCGCAGAAACGCGCGCCACGCGGTCAGAAGCACTCTTGCTTCCCCTGGCGCACGGACAGGCCGAGGCCCTTGAACCTGATCGTCTGCGCGGTCGTGCTCCACGCCACCAGCCGCGCCGACCCGATCACCGCGCTGTCGGCCTGCAGCGCGAACGCGCCGGGCGTGCCCTTCAGGCCCTCCGGTCCCTTGTCGACCTGACCCGCGTCCACGCCGATCTGCGGGTTGGTGACCGTCAGGTCGCCGTTGAGATCGGTCAGTCCGACGACGAGGTTGTCGGCCGTCATGCTGCCGTTACCCGCCGCCGTGATCTTCATGGTGACGTCGCCGACGAGCGGCAGGCTGCCCATGAAGACCGACTGGCAGAACGAGTCGAGCGTCGCCTTGCGAAACCCGTTCACCGCCACCGCGTGCGCCTGCCCCGAGCCCGCGTCGACGCTGCCGAACTGGACGAACCCGTCACCGCGCAAGCCGTCCGCCGACACCTTGAAACTGCTGCCGGAGACCGCGAACGAGGCCGCCAGCGCTCCCTGCGACATGCCGAACAAGAGAAACCCGGCACCAACGGCACCGGCGCCGAGCACACCGACGAACCTCGACCAGCGAGTTCTTCCCATGGCTCTCCTTCCCTGGCAGTTCGGACAATGCCGGTGCGGGACAGGAAAACGAGCCGTTGCAGTCTAGAAACCACCCCGGAGAGTGAGCATTGCTCACTTTTCGTGTGCGGTGCCGTATGCGCGTGATCAGCGGCCGGTGGTCGCCAGCACCGCGGACGCGATCGCCTCGTGGCCGGCCGGCGTGGGATGCACGTCGGTGTGCTGGCAGAAGTACGTCAGCGCGCACACCTTCGCCACCGGTGTCGGGATCGGGCCGTAGGTCGGGTCCTGGGTCACGTCCGTCAGCGGCCCGTAGCCCCCGGTCGTGGCGGTGACGTCGACGAACTCGGCCCCGACCTTCTCGTACTCGGCCTTGAGCGTTGCGTTGAAGACGTCGCGGAACAGCGTCACCGACAGCTGGGCGAGGTTCTTGCCGTCCCGGAAGTCGGGGGACACCCACGCTCCGAGGAACACGTCCGGGTAGGTCAGCCCCACGATCCGGGCGTCGCCCGCGGCCGCGCGGAGTGCCGGCAGCACGGCGGCCAGGTTGGCCCTGATCTCTTCCACGGCACGGGACGTGCACACCAGCGGCTCCGGCGCCGTCGCGCACGGTGCCAGGTCGTTGCCGCCGATCACCACCGTCACCAGGCCCACTCGCCCCTGGTTCTCGCGCAGCACCTGCACGGCAGCGTCGAGCTGGGTGCGGCCTGCCGGATCGGGTCCGCCCGGCGCGCGGTTGCCAGGAGCGCAGCCGGGGTCGACGCGCATCTGCGCGGAGGTGGCGCCGCTGCACGCGAGGTTGATCAACCGCATACCCGACCGCGTGGCGACGAGGTGGGCGAAGCTGTCGCCGGTGCCGCTGGCCTGCGCCGGCCGGTACCCGGTCGCGTACGAGTCGCCCAGCGACACGTAGACGCGCTCACCGGGCGGGGTGCTGCTGGCCGGGGGCGTCGTCGTGGCCGGGGGAGCGGGAGCCGGCGTCGCAGTGCACGCTCCGAGCGTCACCAGCAGCGCCCCGATCAGTGTCCGTCGCCGACATCTCGGCACGTCGGCCCCTTTCGTCCGAGATGTGGCCGTCCCGGCTTTCGACGGTACAGACCGCTCAGATGTGGCGTTGAGCCGTCACCCGGTCAGATCGCGGACTTGTCCACTGTGGCCTGCCAGCAGCACGCCGACGAGTGCGTCGCAGTCGGCCACCGTCGTCTGCCAGTTGCACACCGAGATGCGCAACGCCCGGCGCCCGCGCCACGTCGTCGCGCTCGCGAACGCCACGCCGCTCTCGTGCAGGAAGCTGATGACGTCATCGGTGTGCTCGTCCGAATCCCCGAAGCGCACCAGGACCTGGTTCAGCACCACCTCGTTGAGCACCTCCACGCCCGGTGCCGCCGCGAGCGCGCCCGCGATGTGCGCGGCCTGGCGGCAGCTCCGCTCCACCAGGTCCGCCACACCGGCCGTGCCGAGATGGCGCAGCGTCGCCCACAACGCCAGCGACCGGGCGCGGCGCGAGCACTCGATGATGTAGTCGAACGGGTCGCGGCGCGGCAGCTCGTCGTCGAGCAGGTACGGCGCGCGGCAGTGCAGTGCGGCGCGATGCGCGGCGGGGTGCGCGGTCAGCACGATGCCGCAGTCGTACGGCACGTTGAGCCACTTGTGCGCGTCCGTGGCCCAGGAGTCCGCCAGGTGCAGGCCGGACACGCGGGAGCGCAGCACCGGGCTGGCAGCCGCCCACATGCCGAACGCCGCGTCCAGGTGCAGCCAGCCCTGATGGCGGTGGGTCAGTGCGGCGACGCGCTCGACGTCCTCGCTCGCACCGGTGTCGACGTGGCCCACCTGGCCGCAGACGATCGGCGGGCCGTCGCACTCGCCGAGCAGCGTCTCAAGCTCGTCGTGGCGCATCCGGCCCTGGTCGTCCACGGGCACGCGCCGGACCCGGTCGGCCAGGCCGAGCAGGCGCAGCGCGCGGTGCACCGTGGCGTGGCAGCCCTCGCTGACCAGCACGTCCCCGCCGCCGACGTGGTGGCGGGCCGCGGCGAGCGCCGTGAGGTTCGACAGCGCGCAGCCGGACGTGATGCCGACGCTGGTGTGCGCGGGCAGGCCGAACAGGTCGACGACCCAGTCCGCGCAGATGTCGTCGACCACGGACGCGATGAGGGTCGTCTCGTGGATCGTGCCGCCCTGGTCCCACACCGACGTGATCCAGTCGGTGGCGACGCCGACCGGGTGCGCGCCGCCCATCACGTAACCGAAGTAGCGCCCGGAGGTGGAGGGGACGACGCCCGCCTGGCCGTGGGTGGTCAGCAGGCGCAACGTCTCCATCGCGTCGGTGCCCGCCACGGGCAGCGGCCCGCCGAGCACCGCGCGCAGGTGCTGCGCGTCGGTGGTCGGGCGGACCGGTGCCGTGTCGCGGTGCTGGTAGTACTCGTCCGCGTAGCTCCGTGCGAACGACAGCAGGTCGTCCATCGTCAGACTGCGGGGCTCATGGTCGCCGCGAGGCGGAACCTGTTGTCCCGCACGCGGTCGCCCTCCGGGGAGAAGCGCGGGTGCGTGGCGGGGACGCAGTCGGCGATCAGCAGGCTGTCGACCATCTTGTCCGCACCGGTCACCGCCACCATCGCCTCGCCGTCGGGACCCCAGATGCCCGAGTTGCCGAGGAAGTCGTACGTGCAGCGCGCCGGACGCTCCCAGCCGCGCCGGTTGGCGTACGCGACGAACAGGCCCCAGAAGCACGCCATGGCCGGGATCTGGTGGCGCGTGATGTCCGGGTACGGGATGTGCGACATGCGGTCGTCCGCGAGCCGGTACGTGCCGTCGGCCGCGGTCGGGCCGACGACGACCTGGGCGCCCTGCTCCGCGAAGTGCTGGTACAGCGGGGGAAACTCGGTCTCGTAGCAGATCAGCGTGCCGACCCGAATGCCGTTGATCTCCACGATGCCCGGCAGGTCGTCGCTCGCGCTGAACTCGTCGCGCTCGAACTGGCCGTACAGGTGGGTCTTGCGGTGCACGTGCAGCAGCGTGCCGTCCGCGCCGATGACCGCCGCCGCGTTGTACACGCGGGCCGTCGCGGGGTCGAGCTCGGGGAAGGGCAGCACCAGACCGGTGCCCGCCTCGCGCGCGATCCGGCGGCCCTCCTCGACGGACGGCCCGTCGGCGGGCTCGGCGAGCGCGCGGATCACGCCGTCGTCCAGGCTGTAGCCCGTGGTCCACATCTCCGGCAGCACCACGAGGTGCGCGCCGAAGTCGGCGGCGCGTTCGACGGCGTCGGCGGCCCGGTCCAGGTTCGCCTTCTTCGCCGACTCGGCGCCGGCCTGGCCCTCACCCTGGAACAGCGCGAGGCGCAGCCCGGTGCCCGCCGCGGGCACCTGCGGGCTGAGCTTGGTGAGTACGCGGATCGGCGCGCCGAGCCGTCCGCGCGACGGGTCTGTTGTGTGCTCCATGAGGGCGAAAGTTAAGGCGTGGCAGGATGAAAGCCAAAGGCTCCGTCTCCATACGGGACGTCACGCAGTGAACCCTGGTGGTCCACAGGGGACACGGCCGGGTGAACGGTGCTCGTCGCGGGTCGGCTCGCGGGTCGGCGACTTGCCTGGAGCGAGAACATGTTCGTGCTCAAACAACAATCCGGGTGACGTCCAGCACTTCTCCCGAAGGAAATCCCCGCCGGGATGTTTGGTCTCATTTGGACGGTCGACGCAGGCGTGCGCGGGATCGCTAGCGCAGCCACCGCAGGGCCGCGTCCGCGCTGTCGTCAGGACCGCTGTTGAAGGCGATGGCCGCGTCGGGCGCGTGCTGCCGGACCAGGTTGACCACCTTCTCGAAGAGCTCGAGCAAGGGCTCGTGCTTGCGGATGCCGCCCCCGATCACCACGCAGGCGTAGTCCTCGCGGGTCAACGCCTCCGCGATCGTTCCCTCGGGGTTCTCGTCGAGTGTCACGAGGCACAGGTCGGCGTCGATGCCGAGATCGTCGAAACGGGCCTGACCGCGGGCTATCGCCGCCAGGACCGGCTCGGGGTCCCAGCCCTCGATCTTGGCGGGGTCGAGGCCGACCACCAGTACTCGTGCCACTGGTCCTCCTTCTCGCGGAACCTTGCCATTATGGCGCGGCTCAGGCGGGGGACGACGTCCAGTCGTCGGTCGGGGTGGCCACGCTGACGACCTCGCCGAGCGGCGGGGCCGGCGGCATGCCCGCGATCGCCGTCAGCGCGGACCGGGGCACGCGTTCGAACGCGGTGAGCGGATGGTTGCGCCGCCCGCGCTTGAGTCTTTCCAGGATCGCCTCCGGGATACCGGTGCTGCCGGCGCGGCCGCTCACCACGGGAGTGTCGGGCACGCCTGCGGCGTCGCGATCCCGTCGCAGGTCGAAGACGTATCGCTTGGTGAAGTTCAGGTGCGTCGAGGCGACCCGGACGTTCTCGGCGAGCAGCAGGTAGCACGCGGCGAGCTCCGGGTGCGCGGTGGCGAGTGCGAGCAGGTCGCCGGTGTCGGTCGGCAACCGGGTGATGCCCAGACGCCGCAGGATCTGAGTGGGGAGCGGGACGCGTCCGATCAAGCTGGTGAGGCGGCCGCGGTCGGCGGGCAGCAGCGCGGGGTGCACGTGCCGGACGTGGGAGGCGTAGTCGGGCACGTCGATGCCGAGGACGAGGTCGCGGGCGAGGAACTCGGTGTCCGCGACGCCGCTGGGCGGGAAGTCACCCGGCTCCCAGTGGTTCGTGTACTGCCGCCAGGTGTCGCTGAAGAACTCGGCGTTCATCGCGCGGTCCGGCGGGAGCCGGGTGAACTCGGCGAAGATCCGGTGCACCGCGTTGAGCAGACCGGCGCCCGCGACCATGCGGTCGACCGCGTCGCCGGTGAAGTCGCGGGTGAGCGGTTCGACGGTCTCGTTGGCCGCCTTCTCCACGGCCTCGGCCGTCTTGACGAACAGCACGAGCTCGCGCTCTCGCGGGTCGCCGGTGTAGGTGCGGACCTCGCCGTCACCGAACGCGCCCGGCGCTGTCCGCGTCACCCCGCTCCAGTGCACGCGAATCGCGGGCGGGTTCCAGTGGAAGTACGAGACGTACGTGTCGCGGTCCGGATGCCCGGTGCCCGTGCGGACGGCGACCCTGGCGAAGTAGGAGCGGAACGGTTCGCCGCGAACGTCGAGCGCGTCGAAAACCGCGCGCGGGTCCGTCGCGCTGGCGAGTCCACATTGGACGTGGTGGCGCACGCACGCCGAGCCCCACATGCCCAGCAGGGTGACGATCTGCCGCGCTCGCGTCTCGTCGCACGCGTCCGGCTCGGGCAGTGACGGGAACACCTCCGCGCGCAACGCCCGGACCAGATCGGCGGGGTGCGGCTCGCCCGTCAGGATCGCCTGGTTGAGCTCCGGAAACCGGCGCAGTGTCCACTCGTTCACGCACATGAGCACGAAAACGATGATGGTGCGTTGACGGAGTCGCGTGAAGACGCGCGATCTCAGGTCCGCAGTGTGGGAAAGGTTTCCGAGCGCTGCTCGTCTTCGCTGAGTCCACTGTGGATCGGTGAGGCCTGCTCACATGTCGTGGGAAGCGTTGACAGGGTGTCGTGCCGCCGGGACCATCCCAGACACATGATCACGCAACGCACGGCCATCGCGGTGGTCCAGGTGCTCGGCCTGGCGGTGTGGTTCTCGATGTCGGCGGTCGTGCCGACGTTGCGCCACGAGTGGGGCATCAGCGCGTACGCCGCCGTCTGGCTGACCGCCGCGGTGCAGCTCGGTTTCGTGACCGGCGCGGTCGGCTCGACCGCGCTCAACCTGGCCGACCGGGTGCGGCCGCACCACCTGCTGGCGCTGAGCGCCTTCGCCGGTGCCGCGTGCACCCTCCTGCTGGCACTGGTGGTGGACGGCATGGCGGGCGCGGTGCCGCTGCGGTTCCTCACCGGCGTCGCGCTGGCCGGTGTGTACCCGGTCGGGATGAAGCTGATGGCGTCCTGGTCGTCGTCCGCGAGCCGAGGGCGTGCCCTCGGTGTGCTGGTCGGCGCGCTCACCCTGGGGTCCGCGCTGCCGCACGTGATCTCCGGGCTGAGCGGACTGCCGTGGCGCGGCGTGCTCGTCGCCGCGGCGGGCGTCGGCCTGCTGGCCGCGGTGATCGCCGGGTGGGTGGTGCGGCCGGGCCCGCACCTGGCGGCGTCGTTCGTGCCGGAGCCGCGGTACGCCGTGCGGATGTTCCTGTCCCGGCGGCCGCGGCTGGTGAACCTCGGCTACTTCGGGCACATGTGGGAGCTGTACGCGCTCTGGACGTGGCTTCCGACGTTCCTGCTCGCCGCGGGCTCACCCGTGGCGTCCGGGACGGTGGTCTTCCTGGTCATCGGGGTGGCGGGCTTCCTCGGGTGCCTGCTCGGCGGCTGGGGCGCGGACCGCTTCGGCCGCTCCCCGGCCGCGGTGACGGCACTGGCGGTCAGCGGCACCTGCTGTCTGCTGTCACCGCTGGCGTTCCTGGCCGGTCCGGTCGTGCTGCTGGTGTTCTGCGTCGTGTGGGGCGCGTCGGTGATCGCCGACTCCGGGGTGTTCTCCGCGTCGCTGAGCGAGGCCGCCGACCCTCGGTACGTCGGTACCGCGCTCACCGCGCAGACCGCGATCGGCTTCGCGCTCACCGTGGTGAGCATCCAGCTCGTACCCGTGCTCGCCGACGCCGTCGGGTGGCGGTACGCGTTCCTCCTGCTCGTGCCGGGCCCGCTGGTCGGCGCGCTCGCGATGCGCGCGTTCGCCACGGCCCGGTGACCGTGCGGGGCGGACGGGCCGCCCCGCACCGAGTTTCACTTGAAACGCTGGTGGGTGTTCCAGTTCGGGCTGCACGGAAGTGTGCGGAGTCCCCACGAGCTGTCGTCCAGGCATTCGAGCGTGGCCTGGCTCTGCAACTGGGCGCCACCGTTGTTCTTGTCGACGTACCAGCTCTGCTCCCGCGACGAGTTGCAGGGCCTGGTGTCCAGCGTGTACCCGTCGTCGTAGAGGCACTCGCCGGTGGCCCTGCTCCGGAACTGGCGGGTCCCGTCGTTCCAGACGTGGACAGTCCAGTCCTGAAAGACCTTGCCGTTGCAGCCGTAGCCGCGCAGACCGTAGGAGCTGTCGTCGACACACGCTCCCGTGTACACGTTCTGGAACGTCTGAACCACGTCCTCCTCGGTCGCCGAGGCGGTGGACGACATCAGGGTCAACGTGAACGGAACCGCCGCCAGTGCGGCGAACATCTTTCTCATGAGCTGGCCCCTCCTGTGGAGATCACTACCGCAGACGAACCTAGGGAGGGGACCTTTTCGAAAACCTTTCTCGCGGCGATATAGCGCGTGACCTGCGCTTATGTTGCCAAGTACGGTCTCGACGATTGCCGTGGGAGGCAATATCACCGCATGGGGGAGCGTCATCGTGGATCAGGAACTGGCGGTGTTCAGCGCCGCCCTGCGCGCGTACCGGAAGAGGACAGGGCTGACCCAGCGGCAGCTGGCCGCCGAGGCAGGTGTCAGTGTCCGCACCGTCCGGGGCATCGAGTGCGGTGAGGTGTGCCGGCCGCACCCCGCCTCGCTGCGCGTGCTCGCCGCGGCCACCGGGCTGGACGAACCGTGCGGGGTCGCCGTCTCGGTGCTCGGGCCGCTCGTCGTGCGTCGCGGGTCCGTTGAGGTGGCGGTGGAGGGGACGAAGCAGCGCAGCCTGCTGGCGTTGCTCGCGTTGCGGGCCGACGAGGTCGTGCCGCAGCACGAGATCATCGACGTGCTGTGGGGCGACGACCCGCCGCGGACCTGCCGGGACCTGATCTACGTGCACGCCTCCCGGCTGCGCAAGGTGCTCGGCAGTGGTGCGGTCGACGCCGCGTCGAGTGCGGGCTACCGGTTGAACGGTGACCGGGTGGGGCTGGACACGGCGCGGTTCACGTCTCTTGTGGAGGTGGGGGAGCACGCGCGGGCGTTGGACTGCTGGCGCGGCGCGGTGCTGGCGGACCTGCCGGACCGGGTGCGCCAGCACCCCGCGGCGCTCGCGCTGGCGCGGCAGCGGGTGGCCGTGACGATCGACCACGCGGACACCGGTGGGCGGCTCGAGGAGGCGCGGCACCGGCTGGAGGCGGTGGTGCCCGACGAGCCGTTGCACGAGGAGCTGCACGCCCGGCTGATGCTGGCGCTGGCGGGATGTGGTGAGCAGGGCGTGGCGCTGGAGCTGTACGAGCGGCTTCGGGACAGGCTCGACCGCGAGCTCGGCGTGCATCCCGGCCCGGTGCTGCGGGACGCGCACCTGCGCGTGTTGCGCCAGGAGGTGCGCACCCGGCCGCCGTACCGTCCGATGTGGACGCGCAGTCGACATGCAACGAACAGTGCGCCTCGTATGTCCATTTTCGACGGATGAATTCTGATTGAGGGGTTCTCACTTGCGGGCGCTCGATCACACCTAAGCTGCACCCCCGTGACCGACGCGACAGGAATTCTGGTTGCCCAGAGGTACCGGCTGGCCCAGGTGATCGGCTCCGGTGGAATGGGCCGGGTCTGGCTCGGCCGTGACGAGTTGATCGGCCGGGAGGTGGCGATCAAGGAGCTGCTGCTGCCCGCCGGGCTCGACGGCGAACAGCGGGCGATGCTCTGCCAGCGCGCGATGCGGGAGGCGCAGCTCGCCGGCCGGCTCAACCACCCCGGCATCGTCACCGTGCACGACGTCGTCGAGTACAACAGCACGCCGATGATCGTGATGGAGTTCGTCCGCGGCGGGTCGCTGGCCGACGTCATCCGGACGCAGGGCGGGCTGCCCGTCGAACAGGTCGCGTACATCGGTACGGCCATGCTCACCGCGTTGCGGGCCGCGCATCAGGCCGGGATCGTGCACCGAGACCTCAAGCCCGCCAACGTGTTGCTGTCCGGGGACCGGGTCGTGATCACCGACTTCGGCATCGCCAGGCTGACCGGCGACGTCCAGCTGACCTCATCCGGCACCATCATCGGGACGCCCGCGTACATGGCTCCCGAGCAGGGGACCGGCGCGCCCATCACGCCGGCGACCGACCTGTGGTCGCTGGGTGCCACGCTGTACGCGGCCCTGGAAGGCAGGCCTCCCTTCGAAGGCCCGGACTTCATGGCGACGCTGGCGGCGTTGCTCACCAGCGAACCGCGGCCTCCGCAGCGCGCCGGACGCCTCACCGGAGTGCTGAACGCGTTGCTCCGCAAGAATCCGGCCGAGCGCGCCACCGCGGACCAGGTCGCGCACCTCCTGGCAGGCACGGGTTCGCCGCTACCGGCGGCCGAGTCGAAGGGTGGCCGGGGCGGTGTGCCCCGACGCACGCTGTTGCTCGCGGGCGGCGGTGCGCTCGCGGCGATCGGCATCTCCTCGGTGCTGTTGTTGAAGAACAAGGATTCGGGCGAGGCGTCCGGGGCGTCTCCCAACGAGAACTCGACCGGTGCCCCGGCGAAGGACGTCGCAGCCGGGCAGGGCGGCACGAGCGCCCCGGCCGAGCCGGGCAGGCCGATCGAGATCACCGAGCACATCCAGTTGACCGGGCACGACGAACGCATCACGTCGGTGGCGTTCAGCCCGGACGGCTCCATGCTCGCGAGCGGCGACGGCGGACTCGACAAGGCTCCCACAGTGCGGTTGTGGGACGCGGCAACCGGGAAACCCCTGGCCACTCTCGTCGGCCCACCAGGGACCGGTGGCGCTTCGGCGGGTGCCGTGGCGTTCAGCCCCGACGGCAAGCTGCTGGCCGCGGGCGGGAACTTCCTCGGCGACAGCACCAGGTTGTGGAACGTCGCGGACCGGAAGCTCGTCGGCCCGCTCGACCAGAGCCGCTCCATCATGAAGTCACTCGCGTTCAGCCCGGACGGGAAGACCGTGGCCGGCGTGACCCACACCGGTTCGATCAAGCTGTGGGACGTGTCGAGCAGACAGGTCAAGATCGGGTTGCCCGACGGCGACGGAGGGCGCAACGTGGTGTTCAGCCCGGACGGCGCGCTGCTGGCCAACGGCGGGGTCAAGGGCACGGAGGTCCGGCTGTCCGACCCGGCGACCGGACGCACCGTCCGCGCCATCGACGACGCGACCGGCAGTGACGTGTCCTTCTCGCCTGACGGGAAGACACTCGCGGTGCCCGACGCCGATGGGAAGAACAGCTTCAGGCTCTGGGACGTCGCCACGGGGCAGAGCAAGGCGGTCTTCGACCGGACCGAGGACATCACTCTGGCGTCCGTCCTGTTCAGCCCGGACGGCAAAACCGTTGCCGCCTGGGGCTTGGGGAACACCATCCAGCTCTGGGACGTGGCGTCCCGAAGAATCCGCGCCGTCCTGATCGGCGCTGCCGGCAATCCGCAGTCGGTGGTGTTCGACGCCAAGGGAACCAGGATCGCCTGCGGTGGCGACGACAAGACCATCCGTATCTGGAAGCTCCCCCGCTGACCGGTGCGGGCGGACGCTCGGCCGAGCGTCCGCCCGCACGCCTCAGCTCGTCAGCGAGGCGAGCTCGGACAGCAGTTCGGAGACGGTCACCGGGTCCAGTTCGGTGGTGTGGGCCGCGTCCTTGGGCGACGACCACGAACCGTGGCCGCTGGGGGAGTACCAGAGCTCGGTGAGCTGCTGGTCCGGGAACTCGTCGACGAGGCCCACCGCGATGCCCGGATCGAGCGACGCGACGACGGCGCCGCCGTTCGGCAGCGGCCGGGTGATCCAGCACTCGATGCCCGCGTCCTGCGGCTCGCCGCGCACCCAGCCGCGCTTGGTGAGGCCGAGCAGTTTGCCCACCTGGGTCTCCAGCCCGAAGAACTGCTTGAGCGCCACGTCCAGCGCCTGGCCGGGCTCGGTCGCGTAGACCGGCCTGCCGAGCTGCGGGAACGGCTGCAGGATCTCGTAGTCCGCGAACACCTCGCCCCACGCCGCGAGCACGTCCGCGCCGAGCGTCGCCGGGTGCGCGAGCCGCACCTGCGCGTCGTCCGGCAGCGTGAGCTCGCCGTCCTCGACGTCGGCGAGCGTGCGGTCCTCGGCCAGCCGGAACGAGGCACCACCGTCGGTGACCCACACCAGCCTGCGCACGATGTGCCACAGCAGCGGGTGCCCCGCCAGCAGGTCGCGGAACTCGGCGGCGGTCCACGCGCGCTGGGTGACCATCGCCGCCTCCAGCCGGTGGATCTGGTCCGCGGCGACCGTGCGGACGTCCTTCTTCAACGCGGCGAACCGCTGGTGCTCCGCGGGCGCGAGCTCCTCGTCGTCGCGGGCGCCCGGCTTCGGCAGGTCCTTGCGGCGCTTGCCGTCGGAGTCCACGACGTACGGCTTGAGCTGCTCGTCGAACCCGACGGTGAACGTGCGCGCGCCGTAGTCGATCGTCAGCGACGCCGCCTCGTCGAGACCGAGCCGCGGCACGAGCCGGTCGGCCAGCTGCTCGCGGCTCAGCCCCAGCTGGGCGGCGATGGCGGCGACCTTCTCCTGCGCCTTCGTCTTGAGCCCCTTGAACTTCACCTTCTCCGCGATGCCGTTCAGGTGCGCGAGCGCGACCTCCGAGCCGATCTCGGCGAGCACGTCCAGCGCCGTCACGGCACGCTGGTGCTGGCTCTCACCCGGCCACTGCCGGATCAGCGGCGACAGCCTGCGCACCGTCTCGTCGTCGCCGAACCAGCCGAGCGCGGCGAGCACCCAGCCGTCCTTCGACGGCCCGCCCGCCTGCACCCACCGTTCGAACACGGTCCACGCGAAGGACGCCAGCGAGGCGGGATCGCACGCCTGGGCGGCGATCGGCAGGCCCGCGTACACCTCACCCGGCTTCGACAGCGCGGCCGTCGTCAGCAGGTGCGTGACCGCGCTCGGCGGCAGCGCCTGCTTCTCGTCCCGGACCTTGATCTGCGGCAGCAGGTGCGGGTCGGCCCACGCGGGGACCACGGGCAGCTTCGCGGGCAGTACCTCGGTCTGGTCGACGCTCACCAGCGCGTGCGCACCCTCTCGTGCGGCGGCACCGAACTCGGCCGCGATCGCGACCAGGTCGTGCTCCTGCGCACCGAGGAACCGCAGCGCCGCCTCGGCGTTCTTCCGCTCCGGCCCCTTCTCTCCGAGCGCGGCGGGGAGCAGCACCCGGACCGCGGTCGCGCCGTGCCGGACGAGCCACTCGACGGCGTGCTTGCGCGCGGACTTGGTGCGGCAGAACCAGTCCGCCATCAGCGCGGCGACCTCGGCGGAGGCGAACGGCACGAGCAGCACGCCGAGGGACTGGGGACTCGTCCCGGCGTAGCGCGCCAACGGGGCCAGCGCGTCGAGCTCGTACCTCGCGGCGACCACCTTGCCCCACTCGTCGCCGTAGTAGGAATACGTCGGCGTCCAGCCGGCGAGCATCGGCCGGACGATGTCCTCCGGCCCCTTGGCGAAGAAGTACGTCTCGTCGTGCCCGTTGGTCTTGTCGTTCAGGATCTGGTCGCGCGATTCCTCCCAGTTCTCGTTGCCCCAGTTCGCCCAGTACCCGGTCTCCCGCAGCCACGCGTCCTGCTCGCCCGCGGCCCAGGTGACCGACGGTTCAGGTGCCGAAAGCCCTTCGACCACAACGGGTTTCACCGGCTTGATCCGCCGCGTCCACGGCGGCCGCACCAGCAGTTCCGGCAACGCTTCGTCGGGTGCGACGGGCAACAGGCCCGCTCCGCTCGTCAGCTGGTCCGCGACCGCCCGCACCTCGTCGGACAGCGTCAGCTCGGGGTGCGCCCGCAGGTGCGCGTCGAACAGCCCGCGCATCCGTTCGTCGCCGAGCGCCCGTGCCGCGAGCAACCGCGCCGCGCGGTTCGGGAACGCCTTCATCGCTTCGAGCAGCGCGGGCTGGACCTTGTTCTGCTCCAGCCGGTCCAGCAGGATCGTGAACGCCTCGTCGGTCGGCAGCCCGGCCAGGATGGTGAGCGCTCGCTTGCGCGACTCGGCGTGGTTGTAGGCGGAGTCGAGCTCCTGCGCCAGCAGCGGCGCGATCGCCGTGCCGACGGCGCCCACGAGCGTGTACACGACTTCCTGGTCCCACATGAAGCCGTGCGAGCGGTCGAGCACGTCGAGGTCGGCGGGCCTGCTGATGCTGCACGCGGTGAGCGCCCAGTGCACGTGGTCGATGTCCTCGTCGAGCGACTCGGCGACCCAGTCGGCGCGCGTCGGCATCAGGTACGCCCGCAGCACGTTCGGCGTGAAGTCCGCGCCGAGCGGTTCGAGCGCCTCCTCGGCCGCCGCGTACTCCTCGTCGCTCGCCGCGGCGAGCGCCGCCCTGACCGCGTCGGCACCGGGGAGCACCTGGTGGTGGTTGATGGGCAGGTCGTCGGTCTGCGGCACGACCCAGCAGTCGGGCCGCTCACCCTTGCCCCAGTTGACCTCCGCCTCGTCGTCGATGGTCGTGTGCACCTCGGCGCACCGCATGATCGCCTCGGCCGCGAACACCGGGCCGTGCTCGGCGATCCAGTGGTGCGGTACCGCCGCCACGTCCGGCCGGTGGTAGTTGTCCTGCATCGACGCCAGGCGCACGACCGCGGCGCCGAGCGGGGTCGGCCTGCCCGCGAGGTACTCGCGCCCGGCCGCCGCCAGCTTCTTCTCGGAGCGGTGGTCGGCGAGGATCTTCTCCGCGCGCGGGCGACCGTGTGCCAGCAACCTGGCCCCGGAGGCGATCCGGGCCTCGTCCGGCCGGAACACGGGCTCGCCTCGGTCGCGCCGCGGTAACGCGTGCCGCCGCCACGCGGGCGGCATGACGAACGCGTCCTCGTCGCGGCCGGGCTCGGCGGGTGCGGTGGGAACCACGGGCGCGACCGGTGCCGTCTCGACCGCGTCGCCGACGAGTCTGTAGCCCTTCTTCTCCTTCTCCGCCACCAGTTTGGCGACGTGCGACTCGGCCGCGGCGACGTCGGCGAGCGACTTGACCTTCGTCTGCCCGTCGGTCCCGAGCCGTCCGAACCGGACGGTCACGTCCACGTCGTCGCGACCGATCTCCCAGAACTTGGCCGAGCCACCGTCGACCAGCTCCCACCTGCGCACGTTCGCCTACCTCCTGCACGTCGATCCGATGTTGTGCGGGACCGTACGGCAGAGGTCCGACAATTTCCGCCGGCTTGATCGAACAGCGACGCAAGGAGCCCGACAGGAACGATGTTCCTTCGTTGACAAATGAAACCGATTGCATCTACGTTCCGAATACCGCCGTCGCTGTGCACCCCTGTCGAATCGCCGCCAGGAAGGACACACGGAGAAACGATGGTGGAGCTCAGGTTCACCAGGCGGGCCGCCCTGCAGACCGCGGCGGCCGCGGCACTCGTGCTCGCGTCGGTGGCACCCGCGGGAGCGGCGCCGCAGGCACTGGCCCCGCAGTGGCAGCCCAACCCCGCGGTCGACGGCCTGAAGGCCTTCGAGGGGATCGAGGCCGACCGCGGTGGAAAGCACCCGGAACGCAAGTACGTCGTCATCGAAGGCGACCACTGGAAGTTCAACATCTGGAAGGACGACCGCGACACCACGGGTGGCGGTGACCGCCAGCGCACCGAGTCGAAGGGCATGGTGGCGAACGGGGCGGCGCTGAAGCTGAAGAACGGCGAGACCTGGACGATCTCCTACGAGATGTTCATGCCGTCGACCCTGCACGGCACCAGCAAGTTCACCCACATCTTCCAGACGAAGACACCCAAGACCAACGGCGGCCCGTGGACGACGTTGTCCCTCGGCCGCAGCGGCAGCAAGGAAACCATCCGGGCGCGGGCGTTCAGCACGTCCGGCGCGCCGGACATCGCGTCCACCGACCTGGCCCCGTTGCGCGACAAGTGGGTCACCGTCGAGTGGACGATCACGCCCGGCGCCAAGGGCACGGTCGGGTTCGTGATCCGCAACGGCACGGGTGCGAACGCGCCGATCGCCGCGCAGGGCAGGCGGACGGACGTGCGCATCCCGGACGAGGGTGACTACATCCGGCCGAAGTGGGGCATCTACCGCTCGGTCGAGAGCGCCTCGTCCGACATCCTCACGACGTACATCAACTTCCGGAACTACCAGGCGACCAAGAAGTAGCGCCGAACCCGGTGATCACGGCACGGCCTTGCGCGAACGCGGGCCGTGCTGTGATCATGGGGGCATGTCCACCGATCGAAAGGGCGTGTTCGCCCTCGCGCGATGAGCGCACGTCGCCGGCGCACGTCCCGGCACGTCGCCGATCCGGCCCGAGCACTCGACCTGTGGCTCACCGCCGTCGACATCCGCACCGAATGGCAGGGTCACGCCCTGCGCGCCGAACCGGCTGACCGCGAGGCCGCCGAACGCGCCATCACCTCCCTCTACGCACTGGCCGGCAGGCCGAAGCCCCGGTTCGACTGGACCGGCTCGCCCGCGATCGCCGCGTCACTCGTGCCACCGACGGTCAACGCGCTGTCCGCGGACGGGCCGTGGCCGTTCGAGAGCGAGCTGGCCACGCTGGGGTCTGCGTTGCGGGACCGGCTCGACCACGGCATCCGCGGTGCACCGAACCTGTGGCCGGAACGCGGGGGAGTCCGCACGGTGCTGCGCGCACAGCTGGAACCGATCACGCGCCGCATCCGCTCCGAACTGCGCGACGGTCTCGGCCTGCATTGGTACGGCCAGCAGGAAGCCGACTGGATCGCGCACCACGACGTGCACCGCAGGGTGCTCGGCGCGCGCCACGATCCCGAGGACGAGGCCCAGTTCGAGCTGTGGGCGACGGTCGCCCGCAGCTGCGGCTGGTGGTGGCCGCGGGAGGACGTGTGCGTGATCGCCGAACGCCCGTCGGCGTTCGGCACCGAACCCGTGCCCGGCACGTTCGACGACGAGATTCGCCTGCACGGCAAGGCGATCGAGTTCCCGGACGGCTGGTCGGTGTACGCCTGGCACGGCACCCCGGTGCCGGGCTGGGTCGTCGAGGCACCGACCGTGGACCGCATCGCGGCGGAGCGCAACGTCGAGGTGCGCCGGTGCGCGATCGAGCACATCGGCTGGGCCGCGTTCATCGACGGAGCCTCGTTGCGGCTCGCCGGCCAGTCGGCTGATCCCGGAAACCCCGACAGCGCACTGCTCCTGTACGACCTGCCGTCGGACGTGTGGGGTGTCCACACGCGACTCCTGCTGGCCGTCAACGGCTCCTTCGAACGGGACGGCACGCGGCGCCGCTACGGCCTGCTCGTCCCGTCCCACTTCGACAACCCGATCGACGCGGCGGGCTGGACGTACGGGCTCAGCGGAGCCCAGTACGCCCAGCTGCGGCGCCGGACCTGACCTCACGAGGTGATCACGTGAATCTCGCGCAACTGCTCGACCGGTCCGGCATGGACGCCGTGGACCACCTGGAACGACAACTGACCATCCCGGTGATCGACGGCCTGCAGGGGCAGGGCGACCTCGTCGTCATCCCGCTCGACATGACCACCGCGCAGGTCCGAGCGGCCGGCTGGCGAGCGGTCCCGCCGAGCGGCGCGGAGCTCGTCCGCGGCGCCGCGGGCAACAACCCGCACACGCTCGTCGCCGACCCGGACATCTGCCGGTACCACCAGAACGTGCACGACGCGGCGGGGCTGGGCATCGCGGTGTTCGAGAACTCCGCGCCGGTCTACCTGGTGCACCCGGAACACGGCGGCACCGGCGTCGCGCCGGGGCGGTGGCTGGTGCGGCGTCAGCGGGAACGCCGCACCTCCGGCCGGGTGGGGTACCCGTTGCTCGGTTCGACGACCTGGTACCACGGAGGTTCGACGGCGCTAGTCGCCGACTAGCCGGGCGCCGTCCGGCGCTACGGTGGCCGTGGAGAGAAACGGAGTGGCTGATGTCGCAGCTGGACCACGCCGAGTCCGAGTTCACCGCGGCCCGGCCGAGGCTGTTCGGCATCGCGTACCGGATGTCGGGCAGCGTCGCCGACGCCGAGGACCTCGTGCAGGAGGTCTGGGTGCGCTGGCAGACCGCGGACCGGGCAGCCGTGGTCAACCCGGAGGCGTACCTGGCGACGGCGATCACCCGGCTGGCGATCAACGAGAGCCAGACCGCGCGGGCGCGCCGCGAAACGTACGTGGGGCCGTGGCTTCCGGAGCCGGTGGACACCGCCGCGGACCCGCAGCTCGGTGCCGAGCGGGGCGCGGTGCTGGAGCTGGCCGTGCTGATGCTGCTGGAGAAGCTCACCCCGACCGAACGGGCCGCGTACGTGCTGCGCGAGGCGTTCGACTACCCGTACCGGGAGATCGCCGAGATCGTGCGGACCACCGAGGTCGCGGCACGGCAGCTGGTCAGCCGGGCGCGCAAGCACCTCGCGGACGAACGGCGGGCGCCGGTGGACTCCGCCGAGCAGCGGCGGCTGCTGTCCGCGTTCGTGGCCGCCGCGCAGGCGGGCGAGCTGGCCGAGCTGGAGCGGCTGTTCAGCGACGACGTGGTCAGCTACTCCGACAGCGGTGGCGTGGCGCGCGCGGCGCGGGTCCCGCTGGTCGGCGCGCGGAACCTGGCGAGGGTGTTCGCCTCGTGGGCACCGAAGTTCTGGACCGGGGCGGACGTGTCCTTCGTCGAGGTGAACGGGCTGGCCGCCGTCGCGGTGGGCCGGGACGGCGACACGCACGCCCTGGTGACCGTGACGGCGTCGGCGGAAGGCATCGACCAGGTGATGTGGCTGGTGAACCCCGCCAAGATCGGCGCGTTCCGCACCGTGTGACGCAGGTCCTGTCACACCTGCGCCCGCTGTCCGGTCTCAGCTCGTGAACGCCCGCGCACCGGCGGGCCCACGAAGGGACGGACCATGAGGATCGTTGTCATCGGCGGCACCGGGCTGATCGGCTCGCAGGTCGTGACCAGGCTCGGCGAGCACGGCCACGACGCCGTGCCCGCGTCCCCGGCGAGCGGCGTCGACACGATCACCGGCGAGGGCGTGAAGGAGGTGCTGCAGGGCGCGGACGTGCTGGTCGACGTGTCGAACTCGCCTTCGTTCGCGGACGACGACGTCATGAGCTTCTTCCGCACCGCGACGGGCAACCTGGTCGAGGCGGCTCGCAGCGCCGGTGTGGGCCACTACGTCGCGCTGTCGGTGGTCGGCGCCGAGCGGCTGCCCGACTCCGGGTACCTCCGCGCGAAGGTGGTCCAGGAGAAGCTGATCGAGGAGTCCGGCCTGCGTCACTCGATCGTGCGCGCCACCCAGTTCTTCGAGTTCGCGGTCAGGATCGCGGACTCGGCGACCTCGGACGGCGTCGTGCGGTTGCCCGACGGTGGTGTGCAGCCGATCGCGGCCGAAGACGTCGCCTCGGTCGTGGGACGCACCGCGGCGGGTGCGCCGCTCGACGGCGTGCTGGAGATCGGCGGCCCGGAGGTCTTCGGGATGGACGAGTGGATCCGCACCGTGCTCACCGCCCGCGCCGACGCGCGCCAGGTCGTCACGGACCCGAGCGCGCAGTACTTCGGCACCCTGCTGGAGCAGGACTCGCTGGTGCCGGGCGACGGTGCCGAGCTCTCGTCGACGAGCCTCGCGGACTGGCTCGCCCGCTGAGTCACCGCGGATGGGATCAGGGGTCGCCGTCCGGCGACCTCTGCCATTCCCAGTTGATGCCGACGACGCCCGCCGCCATGCCCTCGGCCGTGATGTGCACGGCGTGGTGGGTGTTGAGCGGCAGCTCGGTGACCCGGTGCCTGCCGTCGTACAGGTCCGCCCGGTAGTACCCGCGCACGACCGCGGGCAACGCGTCGGGGTGGAACCGGACCTCCAGCAGGAACGTGCCCTCCGGCTGGCGGAAGCCGTGCGCGAAGTCCGTGCTCGCCGCAGGGTTGTGCACCTCGCACTCGTACAGCCACGTCTCGCCTGCCGCGAGCGGCTGACCGAACAGCACCTCGACGACCAGCGCGCCACCGGGGTCGTGCCGCAGCAGCCTGCCGGTGGCGCAGTTGCGCACCGGCCGCACGGCGACCTGGTCGATGACGCCGTCCTGCGCGCCGAAGTACCGCAGGGTCGTGCGGTCCACGCCGTCGCGGCGGGCGCGGACGAGACTTCGGATGCCGAGCGTGGCCGTGCGGCGGTCCGCGCCGACGGTGACGGTGTGCTCGACGGTGATCGGTTCCAGGTCCCAGGAGTAGGCGCGGGGCACGGCCTGCAGCAGTTCGCCCAGCGCGCCGCTGCGTTCGTCGACGCCCAGCCGGGGCGCGCGGAGCAGTCCGGTCAGCGTCCGGGGAGGCAGTTCGAGTATCTCCTCGAGCGCGCCGACGGCCTTCAGCGAGTGGGGCCGCCGCGGTGAGGTGCGGCCGTGCTGCCAGTCGCTGAGCGTGGCGAGGCCGACCCGGATTCCCTGTTGCGCCAACCGTGAGCGCAGCCGTTCGAGCGGCAGGCCACGCTGGTGGATCGCCTCCCGCAGCACGACGTGGAACGGCCCCGGCACGCGACCGATCATGCACCCTCTGGCCACCGCGAAACCAGCACCAGGCCGAAAGATCCAGTCTTCGAGGCGCCGGCCCCCGCGTCAACATCCGAAACTCCGGAACGGTTCGCGGCGCCGCGAAGGAGTAGGACCTACCTGTACCCGCGCGCACCGCCGCCCGTCGCGGACGACGAGAGGCGGAAACGCATGCCCGCGCGTTTCAGGACCCGGCTCCGGCAGGCGATCGCCATCAGCGCTCTGGTCGCCGGGACCGTTGTTCCGGTGCCGGCACAGGCGGCTCCGGTGGCGAACCCCGCGAGCTACGTCGACACGCTCATCGGCACCGAGGGCCGTGGCGAGACGTGGCCGGGCGCGGACACCCCGTTCGGCATGGTGCAGTGGAGCCCGGAGAACACGAGGGGCAACCAGAACCGCACGCCCTCGCCGGGTGGTTACGACTACAAGGCCACGAGGATCCGCGGGTTCGCGTTGACCCACCTGTCCGGCACCGGGTGCGCGGGCGCGTCCGGCGACATCCCGTTCCTGCCGTACGCGGGCACGGTGACCACGTCGCCGACGGCGGACACCACCGATGCCGTCTACGCCACGAACTTCGCGCACGCCAACGAGTCCGGCAAGGCCGGGAGCTACCGGGTGAAGCTCGACTCCGGCGTGGACGTCGAGCTGAGCGCGACGACCCGGACGGGCTCCGGCCGGTTCACCTACCCGGCGGGCACGGCCAGCATGCTGCTGCGCACATCCAGCTCCGAGGTCGGCAGCGGCGCCGCGGTCACCAGCATCGACCCGGCCACCCGCACGATCAGCGGCTCGGTCACCAGCGGCAACTTCTGCGGCTACATCAACCCGATCGGCAGGCGCAGCTACTACACGCTGCACTTCACCGTCACCTTCGACAAACCGTTCTCCACCACGGGAACGTGGGAGAACGACGTGGTGCGGCCGGGCACGACCAGCGCCTCCGGTGGCACGACCTACGGCACCGCGGGCTGGCCGGAACCGGGCAAGGGCTCCGGCGGGTACGTGACGTTCGACCTCAGCTCCGGTCGCACGGTCAACGCGCGGGTGGGCATCTCGTACGTCAGCGCCGCCAACGCGCGGGCCAACCTCGCGGCCGAGAACCCGGCGGGCACGACGTTCGACGCGGTCAAGCAGCGAGCGTTCACCGCCTGGAACACCGAGCTGGGCAGGCTCGAGGTCACCGGCGGCACCCCCGCCCAGCTGACGACGTTCTACACGGCGGCGTACCACTCGTTGTTGCACCCCAACGTGTTCAGCGACGTCAACGGCCAGTACACCGGCATGGATCAAAAGGTGCACACGGTGTCCGCCGGGCAGCGGGCGCAGTACGCGAACTTCTCCGGCTGGGACGTCTACCGCGGCCAGCTGCAGCTGGTGACACTGCTCCGTCCGGACGCCGGCTCCGACATCGCGCAGTCGTTGCTCAACCAGGCCACCCAGAACAACGGCGTGTGGGACAGGTGGACGCACAACCAGGGCGGCACGCACGTCATGAACGGCGACCCCGCGCACGCCGCGCTGCCCAGCATCCACGCGTTCGGCGGCACCCGCTTCGACACGCGGGCCGCGCTCGCGTCGATGGTGCACTCGGCGACCACCGTCACCCCCGAGGACCTGAGCCGCGACGGCTGGAACGTCATGGTCGTCGGGGAACGCCCGTCGCTCGACAAGTGGCTGTCGATCCACTACATCCCGGCGAACGGCAACGCGTGGGGCGGCGCGGCGGAGACGCTGGAGGAGTCCATCGCCGACTTCTCGCTCAGCCAGTTCGCGCGCAAGCTCGGTGACACCGGCCGGTACTCCGAGTTCATCAAGCGCGGCCAGTACTGGAAGAACGTCTTCCACCCGGCGCGCAAGTACGTCCAGAACCGCGAGGCAGACGGCACCTGGCCCGCGCACGACCCGGCGAGCGGAGCCGGTTTCGCCGAGGGCAGCTCGGCGCAGTACACGTGGATGGTGCCGCACAACGGCAAGGCGCTGATCACCATGATGGGAGGCAACGCCGAGGCGACCGCCAGGCTGGACAACTTCTTCCACAACGTCGACGGCACCTGGGCGTTGAGCGGCAAGGGCGGGCTCAAGGCGGAGATGGCCAACGAGCCGTCGATCACCGCGCCGTGGATGTACAGCTTCGCGGGCAGCCCGTACAAGACCCAGGAGACGATCCGCGAGATCGTCAACACCCTGTGGTCGGCGGCTCCCAGCGGCATTCCCGGCCAGGACGACCTCGGCGCGATGTCCGCTTGGTACGTCTTCGGCGCGATGGGCATGCACCCGCTCACCCCCGGCCGCGCCGAGATGCTGCTGGCGAGCCCGCTGTTCGAGCGGATCGTCGTGAAGCGGAGCAACGGCGTCATGCTGACGATCACCGCTCCGGGGGCGTCGGCGGACACGAAGTACGTCCAGAGCCTGGCGGTGAACGGGGCCGCGTCGACCAAGGCGTGGCTGCCCGAGTCGCTGGTGCAGAGAGGTGGCACGGTCGGCTTCACACTGGGGTCGAAGCCGAACACGTCGTGGGGCAGTTCGCCCGCCGACGCACCACCGTCGTTCGATTCCTGACCGCCGTCGGGCGCGACGAGGTCCAGCCCGCGCGGGCTGGACCTCGTTGTCCGCCTTGCGGTCAGGCCTCCGGTGGTGGTGTCAGGATGCCGCCCGCCGCCGTGCGGATGCGCAGCGAGGACGCCTTGACGTTGCGGACCAGCTTGTCGACGTCGTAGGCGACGAGCTTGCCGCCGCGCTTGAGGATGCGGCCGTCCACGAGGACGGTGTCGACGTTCGCCGGCGTGGCGGACTGCACGACGGTGGTCTCGATGTTGGCGATCGGCGCGATGTTCACGTCGTTGGTGCGGATGAGGATGATGTCCGCGCGCTTGCCGACGGTGAGCGACCCCGTCGCGTCGCCGAGTCCCAGCGCCCGCGCGCCGTTGATCGTGGCCATGGTGAGGACGTCCCGGAAGCCGATCTCGGGCAGCGTCGCGGACGGCGTGCCCTGCCACGGGATTCCGGTGTTCCAGGTGAGCCGCATGGTCTCGAACATGTCGGGCGGCGCGATCGAGGTCGCGTCGGACGACAGGGAGACGCTGACCCCGGCCCTGCGCAGGCGCAGCAGCGTGTCGCGGGGATCGCCCGCGCTGCCGAGCCGGAACTCCGAGTGCGTGGACCAGGCCAGCGGCGTCCTGGTCCTGGCCAGGATCTCCATGTCGCTGTCGAGTGCGGTGATGTAGTGGCAGAGCAGCACGTTCGGGCCGAGCCACCCGCGTCGCTCGTAGTCGGCGGCGTCGACGATCCGGGGTGGTGCCTGGCCCGCGTGGATCGCGACGGGCAGCCCGCGCCCCATCGCCGCTTCCATGTCAGTGATGAAGGCGGCCTCGGTGCTCTGCGAGAGTCCGCGCAGGTTGATGCCGAAATGGACGAGGCCGTCGAACGCGGTGCCGCCGGGGAAGTACTGCCGCCGCACCCGGTCCAGGTCGGTGAAATCGACCGGCTGTTCCCGCGGCATTTGGTCGATGTGACCGTAGGAGTACCGGGCGCGCACCATCGCGTCCCGATGTGCGCGCAACTCGGCGTCCGCGTGTGCCGGTGTGCGGGTGTTGTTCGACCAGTTGTGCACCGTGGTGACGCCCGCGTTCACCAGTTCGACGAGGCCGAGCAGGACGCTGTTGTAGAAATCGCGCGGCTCGTAATGCGTCGACGTGGCCCGTTTCGCCGCGAAGTAACCGAATCCGTCCGCGATGTAGTTCCGGCCGAGCGCGCTCCACATGTGGTAATGCGTGTTGACGAAGCCGGGCATGACGATCATGTCCGTCGCGTCGATGATCTTGGCGCCGCGTGCGGGCAAGTTGCGGCCGACGGCTTCGATCCGGCCGTCGTCGACGAGGACGTCACCTCGGGGCAGGGTCCCGAGTGCCGGATCGACGGTCACCACCGATCCGCCTTTGATGAGGTACCTGCCCCGGCGGCCGGGTGGTTCGTGCGGAGCGGGATCCGCCTGTGCGATGCCCGCTCCGCTCGCCGTGGTGACCACGGCCGCCGCGCCCAGCGCCTTCGTCAGAGTCCTGCGGTTGATCATCTGCCACCTCTGTCAGGGGGAGTCGGCACACGTGTGCCCGCACCCTAACCGGCAGAGGTATGCGTCATGATCATCTGACTTGGTCCAGTGGTCGCAAATGCTTCTCGACGTCGGTGATCACCGCGTCGACCTGCGGCCGGAACCACGACTGCTTGTCCTTCGCCGCCTGACGTTGCGCGATTTCGTCCACATTGGACGAAGAGACCACGAGACCGGGCGTGACCAGCCAGCCCTCGGGCAGCTGCCGGACGTCCTTCGCGTGCTGGGCCAGCAGCCACCCGGCCGCCGCGCCCTTGACGAAGTGCTCGGCGGAGACCGACGCGAACAGGTTGCCGTCCTTGATGCCCTGCAATGCACGAGGGTCGAGGCTGAACCCGCCTGCCAGCCACTTCCCCTTGGTGTCGGCGCGCACGGTGGCGAGGTTGACCGCGTCGATGTCACCGGTGCCCAGGAACGCGACGGCGTCCGGGTTGGCGTCGGCGAGCGTCCGCCAGGCGACCAGGTTCGGCGGCGCGTCGCGCTGGGTGTCCAGCGGGCCGATCACCCGCACGGACGGCAGCTTCTCGGCGAACCGGTCCCGCATGCCTTGCGCCCGTTGGTCCAGCGCGGGCTGGGCGGGGGAGTTGCTGCCGAGCACGACCTTGCCGGTGCTGGCGGCGGGCAGCCGCTTGATCGCCTCGTCGGCGAGCATCTGGCCGAGCTCGTAGTTGTCGTTCTCGAGCAGCAGCTTCACGCCCGCTCCCGGCGCGATCTGACCGCCTGCCACGGCGATCACCGGTATGCCGCTCTCGGTCACCTTGCCCATCGGGGCCGCGAGCAGCTCCGGCGCCACCGCCGAGACGCCGATCCCGCCCTTCGCCTTCGTGGTGAGCTCCCGGAACAGCTCGACCTGCTTGAGTCCGTCGTGGGTGGGCGGACCGGTCACCACGAACTCGACTCCACCCGCGATCTGCGCGCCCGCGGTGAAGCCGTCGCTCATCTCGTTCGAGAAGTCCCGGCTCGTGTTCTGGGACACGAAACCGATCGTGGGCCGATCATTGGATGTTTTCTCGTCGCCGCATCCGCTCAGGGTGAGTGCCAGCACCAGGCCGGACGAAACAGTTACCGCGACGGAACGTGAATGAAGCGTCATCAGCCGCCAATCCTGATTGTTCGCGGCGGCCGACGGTACTCGACCACGACGAGTGACGAGATTCGGCTGCCATTCCCCGATTCCGGCTAGCCGCGCGGCGAAACGGGCGCCGTATTGCGCCGAGTTGCTACGATCACGCGTCCATGTCCGCGTGACACGGGATCAAACAGATGCTCTGGAAGTGGATCGAGGCTCGGGCCACCGCGCGGGCAGCGGTGGCCGGTCTGTCGATCGGCTTGGTCGTACTGGCCGGTGTGGCTCTGTGGACCAGCATGAGCATGCAGAGCACGAACGCCCACCTCCGCGAGCTCACCGAGACCAGCGACCGCTGGGGCCAGGTCGTCCAGCGCGTCGACGTCGCGGACCACGCGATGGGCGACTACCTGCTCGCAGGCACCGACATCATGCGCGAACCCCTCGCCACGGCGGCTGGTGCGGACGACGAGAACCTGCGCTGGCTGGCGGACAACGGGACGCCGTCCGATGTCAGGGCGTCGGCGAAGATCGGCAGGTTGTACGGCGACTACACGACCCTGCTGAAGGAGATGCTCGCACTCGGCGACCGCGGCGACACCGAGGGCCTGCGGCTGAACGCGGCCCAGGCCGAGCTCACCGCGGGGTCGCTGCGCAAGCAGTTGGCCTCGGTGGTGCAGCTGAAGCGGCTGGAGACCACCGAGTACCTCAAGCTGGCCGACCGGCGGAACCACCAGCTGCGGCTGGCCGCGCTGGTGGCGTCCGTCGTCGACCTCGCACTGGTCGGCCTGTGCGGGATGGTGCTGCTCGGCCACCGGCGCAAGGTCCTGCGGCAGGCCGCCAGCAGCGAGCACGACGCGACGCACGACTCGCTGACCGGGCTGGCCAACCGGACCCTGCTCGCGCAACGCACCGAACAGGCCATCCAGCGCGCCGACGACGACCACCCGCTCGCACTGCTCCTGATCGACCTCGACCGCTTCAAGCCCGTCAACGACACGCTGGGCCACTCGTTCGGCGACCGGCTGCTGCAGCACGTGGCGGCCCGCCTGACGACGACGGTCCGCGACCTCGACACGGTGGCCCGGCTGGGCGGCGACGAGTTCGCGGTGCTGCTGCCGGGGGTGCACGCCGTGGCCAACGCGGTGCGCGTGGCCGAACGGATGCACGAGGCGCTCGCGTCCCCGGTCGACCTCGACGGGCTCTCACTGGAGGTCAGCGGCAGCATCGGGATCGCCGTGTACCCGGCCGACTCGGTCAACGCGAACGAGTTGCTCAAGCACGCCGACATCGCGATGTACGCGGCCAAGCGCGGCCGGCTGGGCACGGCGGTCTACGAACCGGTGCTCGACGAGTACAGCACCGCCCAGCTCACCGTCATCAGCGATCTCCGGCACGCGCTCGACCACGGCGAGCTGGTCCTGCACTACCAGCCCAAGGCGACGGTGCGCAGCGGTGCGGTCTGCGGCGTGGAGGTGCTGACGCGCTGGCAGCACCCGCAGCGCGGCCTGCTCGGACCGGACCAGTTCATCCCGGCGGCCGAGGACAGCGGCCTGATCGAACCGCTCACCCAGTACGTGCTCGATCGGGCGCTCGCGCAGTGCCACGCCTGGCACACGAGCGGCTGGGACGTGCCGGTCTCGGTGAACGTCGGCGCTCAGTGCCTGCACAACCGGACGTTCCCGGACCAGGTCGAGGCGGTGCTGGCGCGCTACGGACGACCGGTGGAGACGCTCACGCTGGAGATCACCGAGAGCGCGATCATCGCCGACCCGCAGTGCGCGACCGAGGTGCTCGGCAGGCTGCGGGACCTCGGCGTGCGGCTGTCGATCGACGACTTCGGCACCGGCTACTCCTCGATCGCCTACCTGCGCACCATGCCCGTGCACGAGATGAAGATCGACCGTTCGTTCACGACGAACATGCTCACCGACGCCAGCAGCAACGCCATCACGCGTTCCCTGCTCGGGCTCGCGCACAACCTCGAGCTCGAGGTGGTCGCCGAGGGCGTGGAGGACCACGAGACGTGGCGCGTGCTCGCGGCGCTCGGGTGCGACATCGTGCAGGGGTACTGCCTCAGCAAGCCGCTCCCCGCCGAGGAGTTCGTCGCGTGGCTGGACCGGCACGAGTCCACACAGGACGCTGAAGGCGATGCGGCGCCGGTGACTCAGGCGTCCAGGTAGGGCTGCGCGGTGCTCGTGGCCGAGGGTGACCCCCGCCGGGCCTGCCACGTGGAACCTCGGACCATCCAGAACGTGGCGCCGAGCACCAAGAGGTACAGGTTGGCCCAGATCAGCTCGAGCCCGTGCCACGCGGGCAGTCCGATCAATCCGAGCGCGGGGACGTCCATCCGGTGCCCGGTCAGGAAGTGCACCGGCCAGGCGAACAGCACCAGCACGAGCCCCGCGGCCAGCCGAGGCGAACGCTGGTACAGCAGGATCGCCAGCGGCACGAACCACACCCAGTGGTGGCTCCACGAGATCGGGGACACAGCCGCGCCGGTGAGCCCGCACACCGTGATCGCGAGCAACTGGTCGCCACCGCGGTGTGCCCGTGCGGCGACGAGCAGCCCGAGCACGGCGACGGGCACCGCGACGGCCAGCCAGAGCCACGTGGGCGGCTGCGGCACCGCGAGCAGCCTGGCGAGCACGCCGTTGATCGACTGGTTCATGGCCGAGGCCACCTCGCCGACCCGCTCGGCCCGCAGGAACGTCCCCGACCAGTAGCGAAGCGTGTCCGCGGGGGCGAACACGAGTCCGATGAGGACGGTGACGGCCGTGGTCGCCGCAGCGACCAGCGCCGCGCGGAACTGTCGGGTCACCAGCAGGTAGACCACGAAGATCAGCGGAGTCAGCTTGAGGCCGGCCGCGATGCCCACGCCGATGCCGCGCCAGCGGCCCGGCCGGTCCGATCCCAGGTCCCACAACAGGAGCACCAGCAGCAGAAGGTTGATCTGTCCCAGGTAGACGGTCCAGGACACCGGTTCCAGCCAGAACAGCACCGCGCTGAGCCCCAGCACTTCCAGACGCCGCGCTGTGCGCAGGCACAGCCGCACGGCCGTGCAGAGGAGTGCCAGGTTGGCCAGGAACACCAGTGCCTGCCACAGCTGGACCGGTCCGAGCGCCAGCGGGGTGAACAGCACGGCGGCGAAGGGCGGATAGGTGAAGGCGAACGCGCCACCCGCGATCTTGCCGTCGTAGAGCGGCTGCCCGGCCAGGAACGCCTGCGCGCCCGCCCGGTACACCTCGAGGTCGAGGAACCCGCTCATCACCAGGTAGCTGGTGACGTGGTGGTGCAACACCGACACCACCGCCGCCAGCGCCAGTGATCCGGCCACGACCAGTCCCACGCGCATGCCGCTCACCCGCAGTCGAAGAGTTGTTCAGGTGGCGCCTGAACGTCCACCGGCTTGCAGTGCGCGGTCACCCACGCCTGGCGTTCCTGGGCGATGGGGCCGCCCATCATCCCGTGGAACCCGCCCACCATCACGAACCGGAGCCTGCCGCTGTCCACAAGGGACTGGAGCTGGTCCGTGGAGGGGAACGGTGCCGCGCCGGTGAACCCGCCCATCGGCAGCACCGACTCGCCGGCGGCCAGGTAGGGCGCGGCGGTGTTCGCCGTCGGCACCGCCATCAGGTACTGCTCCGACCGGTGGTGTGCGCGAACGTGATCCAGCAGCGCCTGGTTCGGCGTGAGCATGTGCATGTCACCGAGGCCGGGCGGCATCTTCGCGTCGGACGGCAGCCCGTGCATGGCGGCCATGCCCGCGGCGGGCAATGCGACCGCCTGTCCCACCACGGGATTGATGCCGTCCAGGCCGTCGATCGGCTTGGCGGACGCGGTCACGGCGAGGCCGCCCGGAACGATCAGCACGAGCGCGGTGGCCACGACCGCCCAGCGAGGCGATGGCAACCGGGCCAGTCCGGCACCGGCCAAGGCCGCCACGGCGGGCGCCAGTGCCGCCGTGTAGTACGGGTGGATGCCGGTGGCCGCGGAGAAGACCGCCAGGTGCCCGAGGAGCCAGCCGGCCCACAACACCCAGCCGGGTCGTTCGGCGCGGCCGCCACGCGCCAGGCCGTGCACCAGCGCGATCAACGCCACCGGCAACAACCAGCCCACTCCGGGGCTGAGGACCCGGCCGAGGCCGGGCGGCCCGCCGAAGTCCGTCAGCATGCTCGTCAGCTGGCCGCTGGGTGCGTCGCCGTGCCACAGGCGTCCGAACCCGTTGTAGACGAACACCATCTCCCACACGGAGTTGTGCGTGCTGCCGTCGACGTACGGCCGGGCGCCGGCAGGCGTCATCGCGACCAGGAGGATCCACGAGCCGCTGACCACCAGGGTGACGACAGCGGACACCGCGGTCCGGCCGATCCTGGCGAGCAGGGTGCCGTGCGCGCTGAGCAGGTAGGCGGCGAACAACCCCGGCAGCACCAGGAACGCCTGCGCCATCTTGACCTGGAACGCCAGCCCGACCCAGAGGCCGGCCAGCAGCAGTGGCCGCCAGCGGCCGTCGGCGACCGCCCTGGTCATCGCGTTCGTCGCGCAGACGAGCAACAGGACGAACAGGGTGTCCGGGATGTTCACCCGCGCCAGCACCACGGAGATGGGCGTCAGTGTGAAGGCCACCGCCGCGATGATCGCGGCACGCTCACCCGACCACCGCCGCACCGCGTCGTAGAGCACCGGCACCGTGGCGGCGAAGGCGAGTGCCTGCGGCAGCAGCACCACCCACGGGTGGAAACCCAGCACCCGCACGAACAACGCCTGCACCCACAGCGCTCCGGGAATCTTGTCCACGGAGATCGACCCGGCCGGATCGTAGGCGCCGTAGAGGAAATCGTGCCAGCTCGTGCTCATCGCCCGCACCGCGACCGTGTAGTAGTAGTGCGGGTCCACCTGGCCCACCGCCCAGTACGCGAGCGCGAACGCCAAGGTGGTGAGACCGGCGACCAGCCACCGCGTCACGAGGTGACAGCCGGGTTGACGAAGTGCGGGTCGCCCAGCACGTGCACGCGGCGCAGGTGCCGCGGTGCCCGGTGGGTGAACGCCTCACGTCCGTGCAGCAGCCCGTAGTTGTCGGTGATGACCACGTCCCCGGCCCGCCAGTCGTGCGCGTAGAAGTAGCGCGGGTCGTACAACGCCTTGCGCAGCTCTTCCTTGAGCGCCACCACGTCCTCGACGCCCGCGAACTCGTGCAGCGGCTTGTTCAGGAACGACTCGTCGCCGTCGACGGGCGGTTCGTTGTACCGGAGGGTGGGTTCGCCGGTCCTGGGGTGCGGCACGACGAGCGGGGACACCGCCTTGCCGCCGTAGTGCACGACGTTCTGGATCCGGTACGTCACCACGATCTCCCGCCACCTGGCGAGCGTCTGCTCGTCCAGTTCGCGCAGCAGCCTCGTCGTGTCGCAGAAGGTCGTGCGGCCCCCGTGCCCCGGCCCCGGCTCGCTCACGCACTGGAAGACCTGGAACTCCGGGATGAGCGGCTTGTACATGCCGTCCCAGTGCATCGGCACGTAGCTGTGGTCGAAGATGTGGTCGGTGGGGGAGTCGGCCTCGACCAGCTCCAGCACCGGGCCGAACGGCCACATCATGATCTCGCCGAGTCCCTCGCACCAGGTGCTGAACGCCTCGGCGCTGCCGGGCGCGCCGAAGTCGTCCAGCACGACGATGTGGTGTTCGCGGACCAGCTCACGCACCTGCCGGTGCGTCAGCGAGGAGGCGGAGACCCGCGCGCCGAACGGTTCCAGGTGGATCATCAACAGCCTCTTTCACGCCCAGAGTGTGATCAGGTGCAGAAGTTGGTCAGGTGCAGGAGTTGGTCAGCACGAAGTGACTCGGCCGGCCGCGGTCGAGCACGAGCACGGCGCCCAGCCGTTCGGCCTCGGCCCGCTTCATCAGCTGGAAGCGGCCGCCGCCCTGAACGGCCACCGAGTGCCACGGCGTCAGCCAGCTGTCAGCTCCGCCGCCGAGCAGGATGCCGAGCTTGGCCGAGCCGCAGGGCTGCGGATGGATCGACAGCCGCACGGCGTGCGGGAACCGGTCGCCGACCAGCCGGCCCCACGCACGGCTGCGCGCCACCACGCCGTAGGCGCGGTCCCGGCTCTCGCGCTGCAGCGCCGAGCGGGTGCCCTGGTAGTCCGGGCCGAGCCGGTCCTCCACGAGGAAGCGCACGATGCCCAGATAGGTCGCTCTGGTGTTCTCGTTCGCGCGGATCTCCGCGCGCAGCTGCTCGAGGCTCTCGCTGTACCGGCTGTCCAGGTCACGCCGCAGTTGGTCCGGGCACAGCCCGGCCGCCGCGTCGTCGAGGGTGAACAGCCGCAGCGCGTCCGGTGCCTCGCGGGCCACCAGCCGAGCCATCGCCCGCTGGTACGCGCTGACGTGGGCGTCCGGCACCCCGATCAGATCGGCGAAAACCCGCCCGTCCGCGCAGATCGTGATGCGCGCTCCCGGTTCGTACACCGCGGAGATCTGGTCGCACAGCCCGGCGAGAAAACGCACCGCGATTTCTTCGGCCTTGTCCGGAAGAGGGCCGAGGACCTTGTTCCGGTTCGGCGACTTCGCCGGGAAAGCGGGCAGCGACAGCTCTACCGGGCGACCGTCGCGGACCTGCTGAACAACCTGGTCAAGGTGCGGTCGCAGGCAGTCGGGGCAGTGTTCGGAGAAACATTCGCCGCCATGGCGTGCGCGGCGCCGATGTGTGAGAAGAATGGACAGGATTCTGCGTGCTGTGCGTTCTTCCGTCACGATTGAAGTATCGAACGACCACAATGCGTTGTCTAATAAAAGGAGGTCATCAAGGTTCTTGATGTCAACGGTTGACGCGCGCGCAGGTAGTTTAAAACCAAACAACATCGCGTAGGCTGCGGTGACATGGAGGTCGAGGTACGTCAGCTGCGGATGATCTGCCAGATCGTCAAGTCCGGCAGCATGACGAGAGCCGCGGCCGAGCTGAACATCACCCAGCCCGCGCTGACCTACCAGCTGCAACGCGCCGAGCGCATGTTCGGCGGTGCGTTGTTCGTGCGCGACCGGCGCGGCACCCGCCCCACCGCACTCGGTGAGCTGGTGCTCAACTACGCGCGAACCCTGTTGCCGTCGCTGGACAAGCTCGTCAGCGAGACCCGCCTGCGCACCGAGACCGGCGCGGACGTGCCCAGCCTGGTCCGGATGGCGTCCCAGCCGTCCCCGGTGGCCGCGCCCGTGGTCCAGCGCCTCGGCGAGCTGCTGCCCGGCAGCGAGCTCGTGGTCCGCCAGCAGCGCAGCGGCCGGGAGATCCTGGAGCTGATAGCCGCCAGCAACCTCGAGCTCGCCACGGTGCTCGAACACCCGGAGCTCCCGCTGCCCCGGCCGGACGGCGTCGTCCTGCACGAGATCGTCACGGAGCCGTTGTTCGTCGCCATGGCCGCGACCGGCCCGCTGGCCGACCGCAGCGAGATCAGGCTCGCCGACCTGGCCGAGCAGTCGTGGATCCTGCCCGAGGAACTCGAAGTGCAGTGCTCCGAGTACCTGCACCTGGTGTGCCAGCGCGCCGGGTTCACGCCCACCATCGGCTACCGGCTCGGCGGCTTCACCGCGCGTGACGTCCTGCGGCGCGGGCTGGCCGTGGCGCTCGCGCAGGCCACCAGCACATTCGGCGACGGCGTGGCCGTGCTGCCCATCGCCGACGTGAAGACCGAGCTGCGGCACGTGCTCGCCATCGCCGCGGACAGCCCGGTGGCCGTGCACACCGCCGCGTTGCTGGAGGCCGCCGACGCGGGCTACTGGGACAGCGCCGCCAGGGCGGGCGTGTACCAGCGCTGGCTGACCCGCCGCATGGCCGGGTAGTTCAGCTCCCGGAGGTGACCCTGAGCGCCGCGATCTGCGGCCCGACCGGGGTGCCGTCGACCTTGAGATCCAACGGTCGCCATGTGCGCGGGAGTTGGGCGAGCGCGACGGCGACCTGTGCGCGAGTGAGGTGTGCGCCGAGGCAGAAGTGGGTGCCGCGCCCGAATCCGAGGTGCGGGTTGGGGTTTCGTCCCGGCCGGTGGACGTGGGGATCGGCGAAGACGTCGGGGTCCCTGTTCGCCGAGACGACCATCGCCACGACGCGGTCGCCGCGTCGGATCCGGTGGCGACCGATGGTGGTGTCGCGGGTGGCGAAGCGGTCCGTTCCTCCGGCCGGTGGCAAGAGTCGCAGCAGTTCTTCGACGTCGTCCGGTGCGCCGGGGAAGCGGTCACGGACGAGAACGGCGCTCGCCAGCAGGGTTGTCGTCGTTTCGGTGCCGTTGGTGAGGAGGAGGGTGCAGAAGTCCGCGACCTCCTGGTCGGTGAGGTCGCTGCGCGCCAACGGGGTGTCGCTGGTGCGCCGCCACGTGCGGAAGTAGTCCGCGATCTCGGCGAACGTCCGCTGCGTGTCGTGGGTCGCGCGGGTGCCGATGAACGTCGTCACGGCGTCGGTCCAGCGGGCGAAGCGGGGGTCGGGCTCGATGCCGAGCAGGTGGCAGATCGTGCGGGTCGGAAGTGGACGCGCGAACGTCTCGATGAAGTCCGCGCCTTCGTGCAGCTCGTTCGCGAGCTGGGCGGCGTCGTGACCGATCCTCTCGCGAGTTCGATCGAGGACCCTCTTGGTGAACTGCTGGGCGACCACGGCTCTGAGCGCCGCGTGCCTCGGCGGGTCGGTCGCGATCAGGCTGCGCAGCACGGGGTTCGCGGCATGCGGTGCTTGCGGGTTGTACCGCAGCTCGTCCGACGAGAACGTGTCGTGGTCGGTCAGCACTCGTCGTGCGTCGGCGTACCGGTGCACGAACCACGCGCCGTGCTCCCGGCGAACCGGGTCACGCAGTCCTTCGCGCGCCGTCCGCTCGTGCCATTCGAAGATCATGCGTCGAGCCTGATCCGCTCGCTTTGCCTGCGGCTTGGAGAAAACGGACATCCGCGGGCGAGCACCCGGCCTTGCGGAACTCCGCGAGCAGGTGCGCCTGGTCGTAGCACCCGCACCGCACCGCGATGTCGGCCCATCGCCCCCGCGACGCGACCGCCCGGTGCAGCCGGACGACCCGCGCGTACTCCTTGGGCCGCAACCCGACCTCGACCGCGAACCGCCGCCTCAACTGCCGTTCGGAGAGCCCCACCAGCCCCGCCAGCTCGGTGATCGCGACACCGGGCGTCGCACGGATCGCCGCGATCGCGCGAGCCACGACGGCGTCCGGTTCGAGCTCGGCGGACCGGGGCGACGACACCGGCACACCGTCGACCGGCACCTCGTCGGCCGCGATGCCGAACAACGCCCGGCACGCCCCCGGCCGCAGGTGAAACCCGCTGAGCGGCATCGGCAGCATCCCGCGCCGTGCCACCGTCTCCGGCCCGGTGAGCAGGAACGACCCGTCCGGCAACCGCACGAGGTCGACGGAGGGCACGGGCAGCTGGGGCGGCAACAACCCCGGCTCCCGCGTCCACACGCGACTCACGTGCTCAGCCTGCACACCACCGATTCAACCAGCCACTGGGCGTTGCTACATACCGGTATCTCTGGACGTGTGCCACCCCTCGGCCCGCGTGCTTGTGCCTACCATTCGGCGGATGCCGATCCTCGGCGCAGGAAGGTGTGGATGAATCCGTGGTTGCCGGTCGCCGCGGCGCTGCTGGCCGCGGTCTGCACCGCAGGGGGTGCGCTCCTCGGAGCTCGTATGAACACGGGTGCCGGCGATCGCGCCACCGAGCAACGCGAAGCGCAGGGGCGCCGGGAGGAGTGGTCCAAGCGTTTTCTCGAGATCCTCGCCTACGCCGTTGACGAGTCTCCGCGCAAGCGCACCGCGGGTCTCGAGCTCTTGGCGGCGCTGGCCGACTCGGAGCTCGCGGGCCCGGATGAGCGCAAGCTGATGTACGCACTGACCGACCGTGTGCTGAATCCACTCCTTCGCGAGATCGAGAAGGACGATCTTGCTTCGGCAACGCCGGAGCTCCCGGATGACGAGGGGCGAGGTCGCGATGACTGAGTCACTGCATCCCGATGCCGAGCAGGTCGCCGCCGCGCGTCTCCGGGTCGTGCTGGACCGCAGGACCGGCAGGCGCACGCCGGCCATCATCGAGGAACTGGCCCGAATGGACATCGACGTGGCTGCACAGGGCCAGATGTCGACTTCTGAGCAGCACGAGGCGCCTGCCTTCGAACCGGACGACACACCAGACGAGCAAGACCTACACCTCGACACCGGGCTGACCGTCTCAGCACGTCGTCCGGTGGCTTATCAAACATCGGCCTTGCCATTGCTGGTCACCGTGAATCCGGTAACCGCGGGCCTCACGCTGCGCCAGCGGAAGGTCCTGGACGTCATCAGGGACTGGGTCGACAGGTTCGGCTACCCGCCGAGCGTGCGCGAGATCGGCGAGGCGGTCGGGCTGACCTCGACGTCCTCAGTTGCCGTTCAACTGCGGGAACTGGAGCGGAAGGGCTACCTGCGGCGTGATCCGAACCAGCCGCGCGCGATCGGCATGCTGCCCGCAGAGGTCGCCCCCGCGTCCAAGTCGACGCCCGCCTACGTACCGGTGCTCGGCCGCATCGCGGCCGGGGGGCCGATCCTGGCCGAGGAGTCGATCGAAGACGTGTTCCCGCTGCCGCGCGAGATCGTCGGTGAGGGCGAGCTGTTCCTGCTGCGCGTCGTCGGTGACTCGATGGTCGACGCGGCCATCGCCGACGGCGACTGGGTCGTCATCCGCAGGCAGCCGACCGTGGACAACGGCGAGATCGCCGCCGCGGTGATCAACGGCGAGGCGGTGGTGAGGACGTTCAAGCGTGAGGACGGGCACGTGTGGCTGTCGCCGCACAACCGCGACCATGAGCCGATCGACAGTGACGACGCCACGATCCTCGGCAAAGTGGTGACGGTTCTGCGGCGTCTCTGAACAGGGCGGCAAGGGGGCCCGCGGAAGGCGCAGGCCCCCTTGCCTCGCTACGGGTAGACGGCGTGGGGCAGGTCGGCCCGTTCGACCTTCGCCAGCAGCTTCGCGTAGTCGAAGTCCGCCTTGGCCTTCGCGACCAACCGGTCGCGTTCCTCCCCGCCAGGCACGCCGAGTACCTCGCCAGCCACGTCGGCCGGAGCCTTGCCCTGCGGAGCCCGCAGGCGCCAGCCCGGCCCGGCGGCGGAGTCCAGCAGCTCAGCGCAGTCCGCGCCGGCGCGGTAGCCGCGTGACCTGGCGATCCAGACCAGCAACAGCTTGCCGACCGTGAGGTCCAGCGAGCGGTCCAGTGGCCCGTGCCCGCCCAGCCGCACGTACCGCTCTTCGACGAACCGGGCCGTGCCCTCGATGAGGTGGTACATGTGTTCGCGCTTGCGGGTCTCCGGCAGCCGGTCGTGGCGGGTGGCGCGGATCGCGAGATAGGTGAGCAGGGCCGTGCGCGCGGTCGAAGGCCGCTGGCCGGGCGGCAGGGTGAGCACCGCGTCCTCGAGCAGGGCCAGCGCCGCGTTCTCGACGTCGCGCGGGTAGTCGTTCGGCCAGTACTGGACACCGTCCCCGTGGTCCCACCCGGCCTGGTGGACGTGGAACGCCTCGTGGACCGCGATGCGGCCGAACAACCACGTGCTCGGATCGAGCACCCAGCCCACCGCGGTGCTGAAGCCGACCAGCCAGGTCAGCTCGCCCGCGACCTCCCGTGCGCCGACCGTGCCGCCCGGATCCTGCGCCGCTTCGACGCCCGGACCGCGCGTGATGCGGTGCACCCGCGGCAGGCACAGCGCTCGCGGAAGATCCACCGGCTGTGCGTCGCCGACCTTCGCAGGGTCGCGCGAGTTGAGCACGTAGGCGTAGTCGACCGGGGCGTCCGCACCGGGGAAGTGACCGCAGATCATGGGGCCGCGGTCGGGCCGGTAGCCGTTCCAGATCTGCCCTGAGTGCTCGCTGAACGTCGAGTGGATCTGGCTCAGGATCGTGAACAACTGACGGTCCGGTAAGGGCAGGGCGCGCCACACCGGTGAGTCGAAGTCCGGAGGCCGCACCGGCGTGTCCGGGCCGATCCGGCCCGATGCCCAGGTCGGCAGGCCACCGCTGAACGTGGTCAGCAACGCGAGAGCGGCGCCGCCGCGGATCACGGCGCGTCGATTGAGATCAGTCACGGAGGGAGTGAATCCAGCCGCGAATACGGGCTGGATAAGCACTCCCCGTCCGTCACTTCGGGTCGAGCACGAACACCGGGATCTGCCGGTCGGTCTTCTCCTGGTAGTCGGCGTAGGACGGGTAGGCCGCGACGGCCCGCTCCCACCACTCGGCCCGCTCGGCGCCGTCGACCTCGCGGGCGACGTAGTCACCGGTCACGGTCCCGTCCTGCAGCGCGATCTCGGGGTGCGCCTCGATGTTGTAGTACCAGGTGGGGTGCTCAGGAGCACCGCCCTTGGAGGCCACGACCGCGTACCTGCCGTCGTGCTCCACCCGCATCACGGGGGTGTAGCGCAGCTTGCCGGTCTTCGCGCCGCGCAGCGTGAGCAGCACGATCGGCTTGCCGAGGACCTTGATGCCCTCGGTCGTCCCGGTCTCGAGGATCTTCCGCGTCTGGTTCTGCACCCACTCGGTGGGGCTGAGCTCAACGTCTGCCATGCCCACGATCAACACCTCGCGAGCCGCGATCATTCCCGGCCGTCCGCCTACCTACGCGACTCTCACCGACGCGAAGGACGAGCGCGGCTGGCTGATGATCGCCAACTTCGTCACCGTCGGCACGCTCACCGGTCTGCTCCGTCGACAACGCCACTAGGTGGACCGAATGACGGCCGTCACGGTGATGTCGACGTACCGGCCGATCATGAACCTCGGCGCGCGGATGCCCAGCGTCCTGCGGTCCAGCCGTGCGGTCGCGGTCATCGCCGGTTCGCCGTCCGCGGTGGACAGTTCGACGACGCCGCTCAGCTCGGTGGAGGTGCCCCTCGCGGTGAGGGTGCCCGCGACCTGCCAGCCGCCTTCGACGGGAGACGCCGACGTCGCGGTGAACGTCATCGTGGGGTGCCGGTCCAGGTCGAGCAGGCTCGGCTTGCGCAGATCCAGGTCGCGCTTGGCGATCCCCGTGTCGATGGCGCTGAGGTCCAGGGTGCCGTGCACGGCCAGCAGCGCGCCGTCCGCGCCGATCTCGACGGTTCCTGCGGTGACGGGCACGGTCCCGTTGGCGACGCGACCCAGGTTACCGATCTTGAACGACGCGGTGCAGCGCGTGAGGTCGGCCCGCCAGGTGCCGGCGGCCAGCGTCTTGGTGGTGGTGGTCATGACTGCGCTCCGGTGTGGTCGAAAACCTCGTGGACGGGGTACATCTCGACCCGGTCGGCACCCGGCAGCAGCGCCGGGTCCTCACCGGGCAGCAACGAGGTGCTCATGATCGCCTTCTGGGTGTCGATGAGCGCCTGCTCGGACTCGGCGATCGACACGACGACCTCCGAGCCGTCGGGTCGCCGCAGCACGTAGGTCCTGATGTTGCCGGGCACCGACGTGGCCGCGGGCTTGATCCGCTCCTGTGCGGCGAAGTCCGCCGCCGCCAGCTGTTCCGGGGTGCGTGGCCGGTCGAAGTACGTGAGCTGCGCGTGCATGGCCCGTCTCCTCTCTTCGTGCGGACTTGGTGTCGCCGCCGAGTCTTGGCCGGGCGGGCCCGGCGCGGATCAGTGCCAGTACGCAGTGCGGTACCGGATCGCCACTGATCGGAGATACTCCTGAGGTGGAGGCTCCGATCGTCGGACGCGACCGCGAGCTCGCCGAACTGCGCGCGGGGCTCGTGGCGGCGGCGGGTGGCTCGGGCAGGTTGGTGCTGGTCGGCGGGGACGCGGGCATCGGCAAGACGCGGCTCGCGGTCGCCGCGACGGCCATGGCCGCCGAGTACGGCGTCCCGGTCGCACGCGGCCAGGCCGTCGACGACCCCGGCATGCCGCCGCTGTGGCCGTGGCGCAGGCTCGCCCGTGACGTAGCCGCACTGCACCGAGTCCTCACCGACACGCGCTTCGACCCGGCTGACGCGGAAGGCTCGGCGACAGCGCGGTTCGCCATGCTCGCCGACGCCACCGACGCGCTGGTCGCCGCGGCCGCGTCCACCGGTCTGCTGGTCGTGCTGGAGGACATGCATTGGGCGGACCGGACGTCGTTGCGGCTGCTCGCCCACGTCGCGAGCGAGCTCGACACCGCCCGGATCCTCGTCGTCGCCACCTACCGCGACGCGGACGGCGCGTTCGCGGACGCATTGCCCGACCTGGTGCGCGCCCCGGCGACCCGCACGGTCCGGCTCGCCGGCCTGACCCGTGAGGACGTCGCGGGCTGGGTGCGGCGCACCACCAGCGTCGCCGACCCCGACGAGCTGGCGACCCGGCTCACCGACGGAACCGGCGGCAACCCGCTCTACGTGCGGATGCTGCTGGACCGCATCACCGACAGCGGCGAGGTCACCGGTCACCCGGAGCTGCACCGGCTGATGCTGGCGAGGCTGGACGGCCTGAGCCTGCGCGCACGGGATGTGCTCGACGCGGCCAGCGTGCTGGGGGAGCGGATCGAACCGGCGCTGCTCGCGGCCGTCACCGGGGAGGAGCCCGCCGCACTGCTCGACGAGGCCGTCGCCGCCCGAGCGCTGCAGGTCGACGGCGACGTACTGGCGTTCACGCACGCGCTCGTCCGCGACGCGGCCTACCAGGAGCTGGCGCCCTCCGCCCGTGCCGATCTGCACCGGCGGTGCGCGCTGGCCCTCGCCGCCACCGGGGGTGCCCCCGGCCGCATCGCGACCCACTGGCGGCGCGCGGACGGACCGGACGCCGCCGGCGAATGCACCCGGTGGGCGACGGTCGCCGCACGCGCGGCCACCGCCGAGCTCGCCTACGACGAGGCACTCCGGTTCGCTGCGCTCGCCCTAGCCGCAGCCGAGCACGCCCCCGTGCGGGACCGCGCCGTGCTCACGCTCGACCTGGCCAGGGCCGAGTTCCTGACCGGAGAGGTGGACGCCAGCCTCGACCACTGCCGCGCGGTGGCCCGGCTGGCCGAGGACGCGGAGGCGCCCGAGCTGATCGCCGACGCGGCGCTCGTGATCACCGGACTCGGTGACCCGGTGCTGCTCACCGCGGTGGGGCAGCTGTGCACGACGGCGCTGCGGCACCTCCCGCCGGACGCCACCGCTCCGCGCGCCCGGCTGCTCGCCCGCCGCGCCATGGCGGTGACCGCCGCGGGTGCGTTCGACCTCGCCCGCGAGTTGTCCGCCGACGCGCTCGACCTCGCCGAGCGCAGCGGAGACCCGGACGCGGAGCTCGACGGCATCCACGCCCGCCACCTCGCGCTGTGCGCCCCGCAGTTCCTCGCTGAACGAGTGGCACTCGCCAACCGGGCCGTGGCGCTGGCCGACACCGCCCGGCAACCGCACGCCTCGCTGTGGGGGCACGTGTGGCTGGTCGACGCGGCGTTCCAGGCGGGCGACCTCGCCGCCGTCGACCGCGAGCTGGCGCTGATCGAGCAGTTCGCCGCAGCGCGGCAGCACGCCGTGGCCTGGTGGCACCTGCACCGGCTGCGGGCCACCAAGGCGGCACTGGTCGGCAAACTGGACGCCGCGCGGGAGCACAACGAGACCGCCCGCGCGCTGGCCGAGCGGATCGGCGCACCCGCGGCGAAGGGCATGTACCACGCGTTCCGGCACGGGCTGGCGCAGATCAGCGGCACCATCGACGCCGCGTCCGCGGAGGAGTCGCTCGCCGTGCTGAGCCTGGTCGGCGACGTTGCGCTGGCCCGCGTGTACGTGCCGTTCGTGCACGCCCTGCTCGGCGACCTCGACCAGGCGCGCGCCACGTTCGAGGAGTTCCGCGCGATGCCCGACGCCGTCGAGGTCGGGCCGATGTGGGCTCCGCTGCTCAGCCAGATCGGTGAGGTGGCCTGCATGCTCGACGACGCGGCCACCGCCGACCTCGTCTACCGCAGACTGTCCACACTGGACCCGGACTTCTCTGCGGACGGGTCGGGCGTCGTGTTCTGCCGGGCCGCCTCACCGCACCTGCTCGGCGACCTCGCGATGACCTGCGGCCGAACCGCCGTGGCCATCGACCACTACCGCACGGCCGTCGAGATGAACGCCCGCATCGGCGCCCGTCCGTTCCTGGCGCTCAGCAGACTCGGGCTCGCGCAGGCCCTCGTCACCGAGGGCGACCTCCCCGCCGCCCGGACACTCGCGACCCAGGCAGCGGCGGAGTTCCGCGCGCTCGACCTCCCGGTCCGGCTGGCCGCCGCCGACCGCCTGCTGCGCCGCATCGGTACCGAAGAGCGGACCTCGGATCCGTTGTCACCACGCGAGTCCGAGGTCGTGGAGCTGATCGCGCAGGCGCTCACCAACCGCCAGATCGCGAGCCGCCTCGTGCTGTCCGAACGCACCGTCGAGACGCACGTCCGCAGTGTCCTGGCCAAGCTGGGGTTGCGCACCAGGACCGAGATCGCCGCGTGGTCACTGCGCAGCTCGTGAATTCGAACGCGCTGATGGACCGATTCCTGGATCATTGAAGTGTGTCCACATCTCATGACGACCTGTACAAGCGCTACCTCAGGGCCACGATCAGCCAGGACGCCGACGCGGTGGCCGGGCTCTTCACCGACGACGGCGTGATCGAGGCGCCGCTCGTGCCCGCCGGGGGAGCCTTCCCCACGCGCATGGAGGGGCGCGGGGAGATCCGCGAGCAGCTCGCCGCGTACTACCTGCGGCCCGCCGACACGGAACGCCAGGTCGACTTCGAGAAGTCCCGGTACGTGCTGCACGACACCGCCGACCCGGACGTGTTCATCGTCGAGATCGACACCGCGTTCACCACGCCGAGCGGGCCCACGACCATGTCGCTGGTGCAGATCTTCCGGCTGCGCGACGGGCAGATCTCCTTGATCCGCGACTACTTCGCACCGGACGCCGTGGCGTAGTCGTGGCCCGACTGGTCAGAGCGACTGCAGAGTCTCCAACGACCTTCTGATGGCGCCGAGCTCGCGGGGGAGCTTGTCCTGGAAGACGGGGTTGGTCTGCGCGGTGCCGACGAACCACAGTCCGAACGCGACCTCGCGGATGGCGATGAACATGTCCAGGTGGTCGAGGTGGGCCTGCGGCAGTGGCCGGTGCGCGGTGTAGCCGTCGATCAGCGCGGTCCGCAGTGCCGGGTAGTCGCCGCGATGACGCAGCTCCCACAGCGCCACGGCGACGTCGTAGATGCGGTGGCCGATCCCGCAGTCGTCGAAGTCGATCAGCTTGACCACGTCGCCCGCGAACAGCGCGTTGTCCAGGTGCAGATCGGCGTGGATGAGGCCGAAGGTCTCGGGACCTTCGCCCAGCTGCGTCATGGCTCGCCGCGCTGCCGCGGCGACCCGGTCGAAGGCTCGGCGGAGATCGTCCGGCAGCAGGTCCCAGACCTGGGCGGCGTTGATCCCGCCGTACTGCATGGTGTCGCCGAAGAAGGTCTCCCAGTCCCACCGGGTCCGGACGAAGCCCGCGGGGTGCGGCCAGGTGTCGGCGTGGTTGTGCAGCCGGGCCATGGCAGCGCCCAGCCGGTGCAGGTGCACCGGCCGGGGTGAGCGGGTGTGTCTGCGGCCGTCCATCCAGCGCAGGACCGAGCAGGTGCGCGGCTGCGGTGCACCGGGAGCCGAGGTCGTGGTGGTCAGCTCACCCTCGCGGGTGGGCAGAGGCTGGGGTGTCAACAGGTCTGCCTGCGCCCGCAACGCCATCGACCAGCGCAGCTCGGAGGCGATGGCGGCGGTGGAGTCGATGAACCGCCCGTGGCGCATCGGCCGGTGCACGCGCAGCAGGAACCGTTCGACCGCGCCCCCGTCGGTCCGCGCACGAACCTGGAACGTCGTGTTCTCACCGTGTGCGACGAACCGCAACGTCGGATCGGTCAGCGGATACTCGGTCAGCGCGCGCACCGCGATCCGCCGAGCCTGGTTCACCTGCTCCCGGTGTGACAGCACGGCGCACTGTCCCACGACACCGCGGCAGCGACAACTCACTTGAGCTCTTTGTCCACATAGGACGATCGAGCTGTTCAGGGCCGACTTTCACGGGGCCAGTACGTACCAGCTGCCTGCCTCGCCCGGCGCGGCTTCCGGTGCGTCGCCGAAGTAGACCGGTCCGCGAACCCGCAGCGCGATACCGATCATGTACACGTCGCCGACGGCGGCGACCGAGTTCATGATCAGACCGAGGAGGACGAACGAGGACAGCCCGGCCGGCGCGAAAGCGAGTACCGGCAGGCCGAGCACCGGCAGGACCGTCATCGGCGCCGCGAGCACCGCGATCATCGGCCAGCGCGGCAGGTACCAGCCCGGCGCGTCGGTGTACGCGTACCAGCCCTTGAACCCGAACACCGGACGCGTCCTGGTGAACAGCCACAGCAGCACTCCGTGCACGGCCTCGTGCACGACGATCGTGAGCACGTACGTGACGATCAGCCCGCCGACGAGGATCCCGATGATCACCGGGGCCGACACGTGCTCGACGTCGAACACCCAGCCCTGCGGGCGAACGAGCGAGGCGAGCAGCGCGATACCGGCGACCGACACGACTCCCCACGGCAGCGACAGCAGGGAGATCTTGAGCCACAGTTTGCGGTCGCCCCGGAGGTGCAGCGTCCCGCCGAGCACGAAATCACCGGGGAGGGATCGACGAGCCAGCATGCCGAAGGCTAGCGCACCGATCATGACGATCCCCAGCACGAGAACGGGGTTCAAGTCGTCCGCGACTTGAACCCCACTGAGATGGAACTACTCGATGCCGCGCAGGATGTGCGGATCGGCCTCGGTCTCCGCGCCGAGCAGGTGACCCGACAGCGCCCAGCCCTCGAGGTCGGTCATCTGGTGCGGGATGGTCAGCTCGGCGGTGTCCGGTTGCACGGGCTCCGTGTTCATCGTCATCATCCTCCTCGTTTCATGCCACCAGGTTGAGTCGCGCGCGGTCGCGCAGCTCGCCGCGGACGGCGCGCGCGAAGATGCGGTAGGTCGTGTCGGTCGGCTCGACGTCGAGCTCGTCGTGCAGGCGGCGCAGGCAGATGTCGTACCAGAGCCGCACCTGGCCCAGCTGTCCCTGCTTGCCGTGCACGAGCATCAGCGTCTGGTACAGCTCCTCCTGGTACGGGTCCACCGCGAGCAGCTGCTGGCACAGCCGCACGGCCGCCAGGTGATCGCCGCGGCGCAACGCGTCCGCGCGCAGGTAGTTCAGCGCCTGCAGGACGAGTGCCTTGCTGCACGCGCGCTGCTCGTCGATCCAGTCGGCGGACTCGACGGCCAGGAAGTCGCCGCAGTACAGCTCGACCGCACGGGTGTAGTGGCGGTGCGCGTTCGGGTGGTCGCCCGCGACTTCGGCGGCTCGTGCCGTGTCTATCGCGGACGAGAAGTCGTCGAGGTCGAGCCACACGTCGTGCGCTTTCAGCAGGTAGCCGTGATCGCGGTTCACGATTTCCACCGCGGGGTGCGCTGAATCGGGCGGCAACGACTGCAGGACCTGGCGCACGCCGTGCATGGCCACCTTGAGGGAGCTGCCGGTCGGTGACCATTCCTGCGTCGGCCACAACACCTGGTACAGCTTGTCCCTCGGCACCACGCGACCCCGGTTGACCAGCAGGTACTGGAACAGGCTCCGGGCCTTGCCCGCCCGCCAGCGCTCGACGGGGCGTCCGCCCACGTGCACCGAGAAATCGCCGAAGAATCGTGCTGCCACGGCGGGGCCTGTCGTTTTCTGCAGCATTGTGGCGACGCCTTTCCTGCCGAGCTGATGTTTTCCTCGACGTTATGGCGTGCGTCACTGCTGCTCAAGTGGGGTTCCACTGGAAGGCTGATGATGTGCGGAAGGTCGTAGCAGCACTACGACCTAGGTCGCAACAGTATTTGTCGAATACGTCCCGGGTTGCCTGACCAGTTCATTTGGATAGGCTGCGAGAGGCGGCGCCGTTACCCCGGCCGAGCCGAACCAGAGGGGTCCACATGCTAGTGGAACACGAAATTCGGGTGGCAGACCGGGTCGCGGCCAAGCATATCTGGCTGAGTTGGCTCGAAGCGCGGCCCGCGGTGCAGGGCATCTTCACGCTGAGGTTCATCTGCGGCGCACTGCTCGCCGATTATCACACTGATGGAGTAGTTTGGCCGCGCGTGATCGCGGTAATGGCGTGCTGGATCGCGGCCATGTGGGCGGTGTACGTCATCAACGGCATCGCGGACATCGTCGAGGATCGCGAAAACGGCTCCGCCCGTCCCATTGCACAGGGTGTTCTGCCGCTGCGTTCCGCGAAGGCCGTTGCGAGCGCGCTCTGCGTGCTCGCAATCGGCTCAGCGGCGCTCATCTCTCCGGTGGTGTGCGCGCTGGTCCTGGCCTTGCTCGCGGTGGGATACGCGTACTCGATGGGACCGCGTCCGCTCAAGGGAAATGTGCCGGGTTTTTTCGGCGCGGTTGTCGCTTTGGGTTGCCTAACCTATCTCGCCGGGTGGTATGCCGCGGGAGCTGGTCACGTCGACGCGCCGTTGGTGCTGTTCGGAGCGGCGATGTCGCTCTGGATGGGGTTCGGCGGCGCCACCAAGGATCTTTCCGATACGGCCGGGGATCAAATTGCCGGACGTCGCACGTTGCCCGTGGTGCTCGGCGATCGGGCCGCACGTGCCGCGATGGCGATTGGCGCGAGTCTGGTCGGGTGGGGATTTCTCCTCGCGAGTCTGCTGTGGATGCCGTCGCTCGCGCAGGCCGGGTTCGTGGTGTGCGCGGGTTCGATCGTGCTCGCGATCGTGGTGACCAGCGCGGTGAGTCAGGGGGATCGCTTCTCCCGCCGGCGTCCGTACCGCGTCTTCATGATTACCCAGTACGCCGCTCATCTGGTGCTGCTGATGTCCATGATCTTGAAATAGCAATCTCCGATGTTAGTGTGACGGGCGTCGCACGATGACGGTGTCACGCAGAGTGGTGGGGCGGCCACGGATTGTCTGGGGGAGGTCCGGCGGTGACGGACGGTCGATTAGAGGAACAGCGTCGGGGGTTTCGCGCTGAAGTGCATCAAGAAGTAGTTGAAGCCTTTACCGCTCGCCTTCACCGGGAACGCAGTCCGCTCATTGTCCTGTCCGATGTCCGCGAGCAGTTGGTCCGCCAGGCCGCGACGGTGCTCGCCGACGTGGAAGCCGCCGTCACCAGACGTCCCGTCGCGCCGCAGCCCGTGCTGATGCGGGAGATCGGCGTCAACCGGGCGCTGCACGCCATTCACCCCATCGAATCGGTCCGCGCCGCCACCGCGTTGTTCGAGGTCGCGCTGCCCGTCGTGATCGACGAGCTGCGCGCGGGCGGCCACGACGAGACGGAGCTGCTCGCGGCGGGCACGGCACTGCACCGGTCGATCATGTCGCGCATCGCGCAGGGCTCGGTGTCGTACGCGAGCTACCTGCTGAAGAAGGTCAACAGCTCGCACGAGGACGAGCGCCACCGCATCGCCCGCGAACTGCACGACCGCGTCGCGCACGCCGTCGGCAACGCGCTGCAGCACCTGCAGCTGCACGACGTGTACGTGCTGGACGACCCGGACCGGGCGCGCGCGAAGCTCAAGGCCGCCCAGGAGGTGCTGAACGACGCGTTCGACGTCATCCGCCACCTCGCCACCGAGCTGCGCGAGTCCGCGGTGGAGGCAGGCGGCCTGGAGGTCGCGCTGTCGAACTACCTCGACGCGCACGCGCCGTTCGGCATGGTGCACACCGTCCTCGTGCACGGCACCGTGCTGCGACTGCCCGCCGAGGTCGTCGAGGAGCTGTACCTCGTGCTGCGCGAGGCGGCCCGCAACGCGTTGCTGCACGCGGCGCCGCAACGCGTCGACGTCGAGATCGAGGTGGGCGACACATCGGTGCGGGCCGGCGTGCGGGACGACGGGTGCGGGTTCGACGTGGACGGCGTGGACCGGGCGGAGGGCATGGGCCTTGATTCCATGCGGGAACGGGTGGAACTGCTCGGCGGCACGCTCGTCGTGGCCAGCGCACCCGGTGCGGGCACCACGGTCACGGTCTCACTGCCCTGGCTGGACGCGGAATGAAGGTGCGCATCGTCCTGGCGGACGACCACACCCTGTTCCGCGAGGGCCTGCGCGAGCTGCTGTCCACCGACCCGGACTTCGAGGTGGTCGGTGAGGGCGCCAGCGGCGACGAGGCGATCGCGCTCGTCGACCATCACCACCCTGATGTCTTGCTGCTCGACGTGGAGATGCCCGGCCCCGGCGCGAAAGCGGTGATCCAGTCGCTGCGTGCGGGACATCCGGACATCAACGTGATCGTCCTGACCATGCACGAGGGCGCGGGAATGGTGCGCGACCTGCTGCAGAGCGGCGCCGCGGCCTACCTGGTCAAGAACATCGCACGGGACCAGCTCGTCGCGGCGGTCCGCTCGGTGAGCCGCAACCGGGAGAACGTGGTGCTGTCCATCCCGCGCGAGACCATGGACGCGCTGGAACCCCCTGAGGCGCAGGAGAACCCGCTGTCGGCCCGCGAGCTCGACGTGCTGCGGCTGGTGGCCAAGGCGATGAGCAACGCGCAGATCGCGGCCGCGCTGTTCATCAGCGAGGGCACGGTGAAGCGCCACCTCACCAACATCTACGGCAAGCTCGACGCCGTCTCGCGGGTCGACGCCATCAAGAAGGCCGCCGCGGCCAACCTGATCAGCGGCCTGGAGTCGCAGTGAGCGGTGCGCCGGTCCGCGTGGTGCGGCCCGCCGCCGCGCACGCGTGCTCGAGCCGTCGCATCAGGTCGGGCAGCTCCTCGACGGGCAACGCCTGAGCCCCGTCGCACAACGCCGAAGCGGGATCGTGGTGGCTCTCCACGATGATCCCGTCCGCGCCGACGGCGGCCGCGGCCAGCGCCAGCGGCACGACGCGTCCGCGCGCACCCGCCGCGTGGCTCGGGTCGACGATCACCGGCAGGTGCGTGCGTTCCTTCAGCACGGTGACAGCGGCGAGGTCCAGCGTGAAGCGGTAGCTGGTCTCGAACGTGCGGATACCGCGCTCGCACAGCACCACCTGCGTGTTCCCGCCGTCCAGCAGGTACTCGGACGCGAGCAGCAGCTCGTCGACCGTCGCCGCCAGACCGCGCTTGAGCAGGACCGGCACCCGTGTCCGGCCGGCCTCGCGCAGCAGCGTGTAGTTCTGCATGTTGCGCGCGCCGATCTGGATCATGTCGACGGACTCGGCCACCACGTCCAGGTCGCGGACGTCGACGACCTCGGTCACCACCGGCAGGCCGGTGAGCTCGCGGGCCTCGGCGATCAGCCGCAGGCCCGGCACGCCGAGGCCGTGGAACGAGTACGGCGAGGTGCGCGGCTTGAAAGCGCCTGCCCGCAACGCATCCGCTCCCGATGCGCGCACCGCGGAGGCGATCGTGAGCAGCTGGCTGCGGTTCTCCACCGAACACGGGCCCGCGATCACGGTGAAGGACGGGCCACCGATCTCGGCGGACCCTAGAGGCACCGGCGTGACGGCGGGGCGGCCCGCGAGGCGGGCGGAACGGGGGTACGCGGCCGGGAGCTTGGCGACGTCCAGCACGCACGGCTCGTCGGCCAGCAGCGCGGCGATCTCGTCGCGGTTGCCGGACAACGACAGCAGTGCCGGGGTGTGCACGCGCAGGCCGGTGCCCGCGAACTGCACGAGGTCGATGATCCGGCGCCGGTCGACGGGCGCGCACGCCTCGCTCAGCATGATGACGATCATGTGGTCAAACCCTTCAGTAGACGGGCGTAGTCCTGCAGCACGCCGTGCTCGGCGCCGGCCGGGTGGTGCGCCTCGATCACCAGGCCGCCGCCTGCGTCCGGCTGGACGTTCACGACCAAGGTGAACTTCGAGGTGCGGTACTCCGGCTCGACCACCGGGCCGGTGCCCGAGTCGAGCACGAACATGACGTCGACCAGCGGTGCGGCCGCCAGGTACTCGGTGGGGTACAGGCGTTCGACGAGGTGCTCGAACGGCACCTGGCTGTGCGCGAACGCCTCCAGCGCGGTCGTGCGGGCGCGGCGGACCAGGTCCTCGACCGTGCCGCTGGTGTTCATGCGCAGCACGATCCGGTTGACGAAGTAGCCGATGGTGCGCTCCACGTCGGGGGAGCGGCCGGAGACCGATGTGCCGATGGCGACGTCGTCCCGGCCGGTCCGCGTGCCGTGCAGGCGGGCGAAGAGGGCGAACAACGTCATGAACGGCGTGGCGCGGAACCGTCGTCCCAGTGAGCGCACGAGATCCGCTGTCTCCTGAGGGATCCGCACCCGCTCCACAGTGGACTGACACGACCTGCCGCTGCGGGGTTCGAGCCCGTCGAGCCTGCGCCGCCAGTACGCGATCTGCTGCTCGGCCTGGCGTGAGCCGAGCCACCTGCCCAGACGCGCCGCGTGCTGGTGGTACTGCAGCGGCGCCTCCGGCAGCGCTTCGCCCCGGTACGCGCGGGTCAGCTCGTCGACGAACACGCGCATCGACCAGCCGTCGTTGGCGATGTTGTGGATGTTCACCAGCAGCACGTCGTCCACGAGGCCCACCCTGATCGGCGGCTCCTCATCGAGTCGGAACGGCCGCAGGTTGTCCTCGCGCAGCGCCGTCTGGACGTCCGTGTCGACGACGCGCAGCTCGGTGTGACCACAGGACTCGTGCCACAACGCGCCGTCGTCCCAGCCGAACGCCGAGGTCAGCACGTCGTGCCGGTCGAGCACCTCGTGCACCGCGCGGCGCAGCCGAGTCAGGTCCACGGGCGAGGGCAGCCGCAACGCCCACGGCCAGCTGTACGCCGGGTCCGCGGGGTCGGCCTGGTTCAGCCGCCAGAAGCGCAGCTGTCCCGGCGTCGTCGGCTTGCGCGCCGTCAGCAGCGCGAGCAGCTCGCGTCGTTCGTCGGACGAAGTCACGCCACCAGGGTCACCGAACGCGGTTCGTCACCGGTTACGTAACCGCGCCGCGCTACACCCGCACGATGAACCTGTTGACACCGAAGGAGAATCCGGACGCGCCGGTGCGGCTCGTGTGCTTCCCCAACGCGGGCTCCGGCGCGGCCGCGTACCGCGCGTTCGCGCCGCTGCTGGCGCCGGAGGTCGAGCTGACGATCGTGCGGCTGCCCGGCCGCGAGGCTCGGATCGCCGAGGAACCGCACCGGAAGCTCGGTGAGCTCGTGCCCGCGCTCGCGGACGAGCTGGCGCCGTGCCTGGACGTCGGCGCGCGAAGGCTCGCGTTCTTCGGGCACAGCATGGGCGCGCTGGTGGCGTTCGAGCTGGCCAGGCACCTGCGCCGCACCGGAGCCAGGCTGCCGGACAAGCTGGTCGTGTCCGGCAGGCCCGCGCCGCACGTGCCGTACCCGCCGGGGTACGAATTCGTGCACGACCTGCCGGAGGACCGGCTGGTGCGACGGCTGCGCGGGTACGCGGGCACGCCGGACGAGCTGCTCGCGGACCCCGAGCTGCTGCGGATGTTCCTGCCCACGCTGCGGGCGGACTTCGAGGTCGTCGAGACCTACCGCCACCACCCCGAACCGCGGCTGCCGTGCGACATCGCCGCGTACGGCGGGCGCGCCGACGAGGAGGTGCCACCGGCGACCGTGGCGAGCTGGGCCGAGCACACCTCGGGCGCGTTCCGGCTGCGGCTCTTCGACGGCGGCCACTTCTACCTGGACGACGCCCGCTCCGAAGTCGCGAAGGCGGTCCTCACCGACGTGTGAGGACCGCCTTCCCGGCAGGGGTCAGTTCCCGGCGACGGGAACGCCTTCGAACTCCTCGTCCACCAGATCCGCGACGGCCTCGGCGAAGTCCACGATCCGCGGGTCCCGCGCCAGCTCCTCGGCGAGCTGCGCGCAGGTGGGCGTGGTGAACACGTCCCGCACGGACAACGCCACGTCGAACGTCTCGTTGAGCTTGTTCGCGAACCGCGTCCCGGTCAGCGAATCGCCGCCGAGCTGGAAGAAGTTGTCCCGCACGCCGACCGCGGGCAGCTCCAGCACCTCGGCGCACACCCCGGTCACCAGTGCCTCCAGCGGCCCGCACGCCACCGCGGTCTCGGACACGGCCACCTGCGCGGCGCGCGAGGTGAGCGCGAGCCGGTCGACCTTTCCGTTGCCGGTCAACGGGAACGCGTCCAGCGCGCGGACGTCCGCCGGCACCATGTAGCCGGGCAGCTGCGACCGCAGGAACTCCTCGATCTCCGGCGACCCGACGACGAAGCACACCAGCCGCCTCGCCCCGCTCGCGGACTCGGGCGCGACCACGACGCAGGACTGCACGTCCGGGTGGCGTTCCGCGCACGCCTCGATCTCACCGAGCTCGATGCGGTGCCCGTTGACCTGGACCTGGAAGTCGTCGCGACCGAGGATCTCGATCGAGCCGTCCGGCAGGTAGCGCCCGAGGTCGCCGGTCGCGTACACCCGCTCGCCCGTCGACGGCAGCCGGAAGAACTTCTCCCTGGTCCGCTCGTCGTCGTGCCAGTAGCCGTGCGCGAGACCGACGTCGCTGCCGACCACGATCTGGCCCGGCACCCAGGTCGGACGGTCCTGCCAGCGCTGGTCGAGCACGTGGTAGCGGTGGTTGGTCATCGGCCTGCCGTACGGGATCGACGTCCACTCCGGCGAGATCTCGCCGATCGGATTGATCACCGACCAGCAGATCGTCTCGGTCGGCCCGCCGGAGCCGATCACCCGGACGTCCGGCGCCAGCGCGCGCAGCCGGTCCGGCAGCGTCAACGGGATCCAGTCGCCCGCCATCACGACCGTGCGCAGCGAGTCCAGGTCTCCGGGGGAGGCGTCGTCGACGAGCAACTCGACCAGCGCGGGCACCGAGTTCCAGAAGGTGACACCGGTGCCGCGCACCAGCTCCAGCCAGCGCGCGGGATCGGGCCGTTCGCTCGACTCCGGCACCACGGCGCAGCCACCGGCGGCGAGAACGCCGAACAGGTCGTACACGGACAGGTCGAAGTGCAGCCCGGAGATGGCGAACGCGCGGTCGTCCGGCCCGACCCCGAGCCGGGAGTTGATGTCGGACAGCATGTTCACCACACCGCGGTGGTCGACCATCACGCCCTTGGGCCTGCCGGTCGAGCCGGAGGTGTAGATGACGTACGCGAGATCGGTGGGGGACTGGACGCTCTCCAGCTCCTCCTCCGGGAAGCCGGTGAAGTCGTCGACGGTGAACGTCCGGACGTCCTGCGGGAACTCGCGCAAACCCCGCTGTGTCAGGACGAACCGGACGTCGCCGTCACGCAGCAGGAAGCGCAGCCGCTCGTCGGGCACGGCCGGGTCGATCGGCAGGTAGGCCGCGCCGGAGGTGAGCACGCCGTACACCGCTGCGTACTGCTCCCACCCCTTCTCCATGACGATCGCGACCAGCTCGTTCGGCCGTGCACCCGCCTCCCGCAGGCCGCGGCCGATCCGGGTGGCGCACCCGCGCAGCTCGGGGAACGTCAGCGTGCGATCCGCGGCGATCACCGCAGGCCCGCCGGACGAGGGCAGCAACTCGTGCAACAGCACGGATGGCACCTCGGCGGCGGTCCGGTTCACATGGGCCCGCACGGCGAGGTCCGCACCCGGCACGAGCTCCGGCTGCTCGACGTGCCACTGCGCCTCGTCGTGGATCAGCCGCTCGATCAGCCGCACGTACGCGGCGAACATCGCGTCGATCAGGCCGGGCGGGAACATCGCGTCCAGGAAGTCCCACTTGAGGTGCAGGATTCCGTCGATCTCGCGGATCTGGAAGTCCAGCAGCACCTGCGGGGTCTGCGAGATGCCGTAGGTCTCCCTGCCCAGCGCGGACACCTGGCGTCGCGGTGGGTGGCCCAGCAGGCTCGTCACCACGATCGGCATGGCCGGCCGCAGCCCGGCGAACTGCCGCTGCCGCACCAGTTCCCGCAGCACCTGCACCCCGTTGAAGTGCCGGTGCTCCAGGTCGCTCCACATCTGCTCCTGGATGTCGCGCGCCCGCTCGGCGAACGTGCCGTCGGTCTTCTCGACCGCGACGAGCAGCGTGTTGGTGAAGTCGCCGAGCAACCGGTCGATCTCCGCGTGCATCGGCAGCCGGTCGAAGATGGGGAAGTTGATGGTGAAGCGGTCGTTCTTGCACCACGTCCGCAGCACCTCGGCGAACGCCGCGACGAGGATGCCCGACGGCGTCACGCCCGCCTTCTTCGCGCGCTCCTTCAAGCGGTCCCACTCGTCCGGCAGCACGTCGTGCGCGCGCCGGTCGAACTTCACCTCGCCCCGCGGGTTGGTCACCATCGGCAGGTCCGGCGCGGCGGGCAGGTTCGGCACCCGCGACACCCAGTACTCGCGCGACCTGCGGTAGGCGTCGGAGTTTTCCAGCGCCGCCTTGGACTGCAGCACGTAGTCGCGGAACGTGATGTCCAACGGCGGTAGTTCATCGGAGTTGGATGCCGCCTCGGCTGGGGTACTCGCCTCGGCGGGCGGGTTCTCGTAGAGTTCGATCAGGTCAGGGAAGAGCACCTGGAACGCGCTCCAGGCATCCATGATCAGCAGGTCGATGCCGACGTGCAGGCGGACCTTCTCGTCGTCCAGCAGGGTGAGCCGGATGTCGTAGAGCGGCCAGCGGTCGGAGTCGAGCACCTGGTGTGACATCTCCTCGCGGGTCGCGAGCGCGTGCGCCTCGGCCTCGTCCGCGGGCAGATCACGCAGGTCGGCGACGCGGATGTCCTCGCCGTCGGTTTCGGGCAGCACCCGCTGCGTGCCGTCGGGCAGCACGACCGCGCGCAGCATGTCGTGGCGGCGCACCAGCTTCCGCCACGCTGCGCGGAACCGGTCGACGTCGAGCCCGTCGCGTTCCCACTCGAAGTAGCCGTGGCAGCCGACGTTGCCGAAGTCGACCGCGCTGCCGCGGCCGATCCACAGCGCCTGCTGGGTCTCGGTGAGCGGGAACGGCTCGTACCGAGCGGACTCGTCGGCCCGCACGGTGGGGAACTCCTCGGGCGCGATGCCCTGCGCGCGCAGCGTCTCGACCTTGCGCGCCACCTGCGCGATGCTCGGCGCCTGCACGAGATCGGTCAGGCCGAGCTCGACGTGCAGCTCGTCGGTGATCCGGCTGAGCAGCCTGATCGCGTTCAGCGAGTCGCCGCCGAGGTCGAAGAAGTTGTCCAGCACACCGACCTCGTCCATCGCCAGCACGTCACCCCACACCGCGGCGAGCGCGCGTTCGAGGTCGTCACGCGGCTCGACCAGCTCGACGTCCAGCTCGGGGCGCGTGCGCGGAGGCGGCGGTAGCGCGGCGCGGTCGATCTTGCCGTTGGCCGAGATCGGCATGTCGTCGACGACGACCAGCACCGCGGGCACCATGTAGTGCGGCAGCTGCTGGCGCAACGCCTTGCGCACCGCGGCGAGCAGCGGCGGCGCGGTGCGGTCCGGCTCGACGTAGCCGACGAGCTTGCGCTCGCCCTCGACGTGCTCGTACGCCGTCACGGCGGACTGCCGCACACCGGGTTGCTGGGAGAGCACGGACTCGATCTCGCCGAGGTGCACGCGGTAGCCGCGGATCTTCACCTCGTTGTCGGTGCGGCCGACGACCTCGATGATCCCGTCCGGCCAGCGGCGCGCGACGTCACCGGTGCGGTAGAGCACCGGGTTCGGGTCGTCGTCCAAAGGGTTCGACAGGAACTTCTCGTCGTTGGCGTCGGGCCGGTTGAGGTAGCCCTGCGACAGGCTGGCGCCGGACACGAACAGCTCACCGGGCGTGCCGGTGGGCACGGGGTGGAACTCGTCGTCCAGCACGTGGACCCGCACGCCGGGCACCGGCAGACCGACGGGAGGGGCCCGGTGCGCGCGTTCGTCGGCGGTGAGCGTGCGGCCGATGGCGGACAGGTTGCACGTCGTCACGACCGTCGCCTCGGACGAGCCGTAGACGTTGACGACCTCGAACGGCAGGTGGTCCGGCGGCCACGAGCGCAGCCGCTCACCCGCGATGCGGACGTTGCGCAGCTCGGTCTCCGCGGGCCAGTCCAGCGTCCAGGTGCGTTCCGCGGTCGCGGTGAGCAGCAGCGCGTGCGTCACCTCCTCGGCGACGAGCCACTGCTGCAGCGCGTCGGCCTTCGCGGCGATGTCGGACGCGGGGATGCACACCGTGCCGCCGGCGGCGAGCACGGGGAAGCAGTCGACCTCGACCAGTCCGGCACCGGGGGAGGAGAGCCACGTGCCGCGCGTGCGATCGGTGATGCCGCACTGGTCGACGAGCGTGCCGATGAGCGTCCTCAGTGGACCGTGTCGCAGCAGTACGGCCTTCGGGACGCCGGTGGAGCCGGAGGTGTAGGCGACGTGGCACACCGTGTCGTCGTCGACATCGGCGCCGGGGTTCACCTCGGGGGCGTTGCGCCACTCGTCGCTCTCGGTCAGCACGACCGGGAACTCGCGGTCCAGGCTGATCCTGTTGAGCAGTTCCTCCCTGGTCACCAGCGCGACGGCTTCGGCGTTGTCCAGCATGAACGCCAGCCGCGCCTCCGGGTACTCGGGATCGAGCAGCACGACGGCGGCGCCGAGTTTGAAGATCGCGAGCTGGGCGACCAGGCTCGCGGTGCCGCGCTCCAGGCACAGTCCGACTCGGGAGCCCGCGGTCACACCGAGCGCGCGCAGGTGCTGCGCGAGCCGGTTCGCGAACCCGTCGAGGTGGGCGAAGTCGATCGCGGCCTTGTCGTGGCCGGTGTTCTGTTCGACGGCGACCGCGCGGGGATCACGGCGGGCCGCCTGCTCTACGAGCTCGTGGAAGTACAGCTGTCGTTCCGGCACGACATGTCCACCTTTCCGCACACGGATACCAGTGACGGCGCAACGTAGATCCGGCCAGTTAGCACCGGGTTACGCCTCAGGCCCATAACCCCTGGCTAACTGCGAGCTCCTACGGTCCGGCTACGAGCCGAGGGACGAGGAGGTGGTGGTCGTGAGCCCGACACTGGACACGGCCTCTCGCTTGGACGTCATTTCCACGATCTGCCAACGGGTGCTGGACCGGGCGGCTGATCTGGAGGACGCCGCCGTGCGACTGCTTCCCTTCCCGCGGCAGGTGATCCGCGCGGACCTGGCGCTGGCGGCGAGCAGGCTGGAGGCGTTCGCGACGGTGACACCGCGGCTGGCCGGGCGCAGGCCGCTCGGCAGGGTCGCGCTCGCGTTGCCCGGCAACGCGATTCTGAGCAATCCGCTCGCCACCATCGCGGCCTCGCACCTGGCGGGCAACAAGACGCTGGTGCGGATGCCGCGGCAACGGCGTGAATGGGCGGCCGTGCTCAGCGCGCTCGTCGGCGAGGCCGCCGAGTTCGTCGACTTCGGCGGCAGCGGGTTCATCGACCACGCCATGCGTCAGCCCGACGTGGACGCGATCATGGTGTTCGGCGACGACAGCTGGGCCGCGGACTACGAGATGGTGGCCCGCACGACGGGGACGAAGTTCGTCTTCGAGGGACCGGGCAAGGACCCGTTCCTCGTGCTGTGCCCGGCACTCGTCGACGAGGCCGCGCGCGCCGCGGTCGAGGCGGGCATGTTCAACGCCGGACAGGCGTGCACCTCGCCGGAGCGCTTCTACGTCGTGCCCGCCGCCTACGACGACTTCGTGGAACGCGTCATCGACCTGGTGCGGGAGCTGAACGTCGGCGATCCCGACGACCCGCAGACCCAGATCGGGCCGCTGGCTCCCGTTGTCGCACACCGTCTCGACGCACAGGTGCGCGACGCCATCAGCAAGGGCGCCGTGGTGCTCAACACCGGGATGGCCCGCCCGATGACCGTCAACGGCGAGGAACGCGTCCTCGTGCCGCCGATCGTCGTCGCGGGCACCGACCACCGGATGACGTTGATGCGCGAGGAGACGTTCGGCCCGGTCATCGCGATCCAGCGCGCGGCGTCGATCCACGAGGCGCTGGAGCTCGCCGAGGACTCGCCGTACGGGCTGTCCGCGACGACGTTCGGCCGCGTCGAAGGCGTCGCGGAACGGCTGGTGCACAGCCACGGCCAGGTGTTCGCCGAACAGACCTGGCTGTCGCAGCGGCGCAGGCACCCGCTCGCGCCCTACGGCGGGCGCAGGCGGTCGGGCTGGGTGTGGGAGTGGCAGGACGAGCAGTTCGTCCGGCGCGACGGACCGCGACACAACTTTCTTGAGTTCAGCAGGATCTGACAGGGAAGGCTGGCATGCGCGACAACGACAACCTGGCGTTCACCGTGGACGAGTACCGGGAACGGCTGGACACCGTGCGCAAGGGAATGGCCGAGCGGGGTGTCGACATCGCCCTGGTCAGCGTTCCGGAGAACATCTACTACCTGACCGGCTACACCACGCTCGGGTACTACATGTACCAGGTGCTGATGGTGCCGATCGACGACGAGCCGCTGCTGCTCACCTACCGCGAGGAGCGCATCAACGTCGAACGCTTGTCCTGGTTGGACAGGCACGTCGACTACACGGTCACCGACGACCCGATCGCGGTTACCGTCGACACCGTGCGCGGCCTCGGCGTCGCGGGCAGGACGCTCTCCATCGAGGAGGGCGGCTACTTCTTCCCGATCCGCACCTACCGCAGGCTCGTCGAGTCGCTCGGCGACGTGCGGTGGGTCGACGGGACCGGGCTCGTCGAGTCCGCCCGGCTGGTCAAGTCCGACGCCGAGCTGGGCTTCATCCGCCGCGCGGCCACCGCCACGATGGCGGGCATGGTCGACGCGCTCGCCGAAGCGCGTCCCGGCAAGACGGAGAACGACGTCGCCGCGGCCGTCTACGCCGCGACGCTGCGGCACGGCAGCGAGTATCCGGGCAGCCCGCCGTACGTGATCAGCGGCGAGCGCTCCGGACTGCCGCACGGCACCTGGGAGGGTCGTGAGCTGCGGGACGGCGACATCGTGTTCCTCGAGTTCTCCGGCTGCGTCAAGCGGTACAGCGCGGCCATGATGCGCACCGCGTTCCTCGGCACGCCGCCGCAGTCGGTGACGGGCCGCGCCACCGCGGTGGTCGACGCGCTGGAGACCGCGATCGCCACGATCCGGCCCGGCGCCACCTCCGGAGAGGTGGACGCGGCTGCTCGCAAGGCCATTGGCGCGCACGGCTTCGGCGACCACACGCACGAGACCGGCTACTCGATCGGCGTGTGCTACCCGCCCGGCTGGAACGAGAGCCACATCATGAACCTGCACCCCGGCGACGACACGGTGTTGCGGCCCAACATGGTCTTCCACCTGGTGCCGTCGCTGATCGTGCCCGAGTTGAACGGCCACGTCGGGTTCAGCGAGACCGTGGTCGTCACCGAGAACGGCTGCGAGGTGCTGACGGACAAGAGGGTGCCGCGCGAGCTGCAGGTGCTGTCGTGAGCGCGCTCGCCGTGCTCGGTGGCCGGCAGGCCGTGCCGGACGGCGTCGACGAGAGCCGCTGGCCGATGGTCGAGCCGAGCGACGTCGAGGCGGTCACCGACACGCTCCTCAGTGGACAGCTGAGCTGGCTCAACGACACCAGGGTGCCCGCGCTGGAACGGAGATGGGCGGACTACGTCGGCGCGGATCACTGCATCGCGGTGAACAGCGGAACTGCGGCGCTGCACGCGGCCGTGGCCGCCGCGGGCGTCGGACCGGGCGACGAGGTGCTCGTGCCCTCGTTGAGCTTCCTCGCCTCCGCGTCGTGCGTGCTGCACCACCAGGGCATCCCGGTGTTCGTGGACATCGACCCCCGCACGTTCACGATCGACCCGGCGAAGCTGGGGGAGAAGCTCACCGACCGCACGAAGGCGATCATCGCGGTGCACCTGCACGGCCTGCCCGCCGACATGGACCCGATCGTGCGGTTCGCCCGCGAGCACGACCTCGTCGTGATCGAGGACGCCGCGCAGGCGCACGCCGCCACCTACCGCGGCCGCCGCACCGGATCGCTCGGCGACCTGGCGGCGTTCAGCGTGATGGCCGGCAAGAACCTCGCCACCGCGGGGGAAGGCGGTCTGCTCACGACGTCGTCGGCGCACCTGCGCAACCGCGCGGACGCGGTGAAGATGTTCGGCGAGAGGATCGGCGCCGACGGCAGCCGCGACTACAACGCGCACACGATGGGCTGGAACTACCGGCTCAGCTCGATCGTCGCCGCGTTCACGTGCACGCAGATCGACCGGCTCGACGGCTACACGGCCGAGGTTCAAGAGGGCGCGCGGGCGCTGACCAAGGCGCTGGCCGACGTGCCCGGTGTGGCGCCACCGCACGTGCCCGACGACCGCACGCACGTCTACCACCACTTCCGCGTGCTGCTGGACGGAGCGGTCGCCGGCCTGCCGAACGGCGTGTTCCGCCAGGCCGTCCACGACGCGTTGCTGGCCGAGGGCGTCCCGGTCACCGAGTACCAGAACCGGCCGCTGCCGGGACAGACGCTGTTCCAGCAGAAGACCGGCTACGGGCAGGGTTGTCCGTGGACGTGCGGCAAGACGACCCGTGACCACACCTACCGCGTCGAGGACTACCCGGAGACCTTGGAGGTCATCCGGTCCTCGCTCGTGGTCGGCAAACGACTGTGCATGGCGTCGTTGCGCGACCCGGACTCCGTCGAGCGCTACCGCGACGCGTTCACCAAGGTCCTTTCGAACATCGACGAGCTGCGCGAGTACGCGTCGACGATCGACTACGTCGAGCCGTGGCAGCGGGAAAGCAGGTTGTGGTGAACTTCTTCCACCTCGTGCCGCAGGTCCACTACGGACCCGGCTCGGCGACGCGGGCCGGTGCCGCGCTGCGCGATCTCGGTGTCCGCCACGTGCTGGTGGTGACGGACCAGGGCGTGCTGGACGCGGGCGTGATCGACCCGGTGCTGAAGTCGGTCAAGGACGCGGGCATCGCGTTCACGGTCTTCTCCGACCTCCGCACGAACCCGACCGAACAGCACGTCGCCGCGGCGGCCTACCTGTACCAGTCCGTCGGGTGCGACGGCATTCTCGGCGTCGGCGGCGGAAGCTCGCTCGACGTGGCCAAGTCCGCGGCCGTGATCATCGCCGACGGTGGCCGCATCACGTCCTACGAGGACGGTGCGCGTGCCGTGACCGGGACGCCTCCGCCGCTGGTGCAGGTGCCCACGACGGCGGGAACCGGCAGCGAGGTCGTCGCGGGCGCGATCATCACCGACAGCAGCCGGATGTTCAAGATGCACGTCGTCGCCGTGCCCGCGCAGGTCGCGCTGTGCGACCCCGAGCTGACGCTGACGTTGCCCGCGGGGCCGACGGCGGCCTCCGGGATCGACGCGCTGGCACACGCGATCGGCGCCTACACCTCCAGCGAACGCCAGCCGCTCGCCGACGCCATGGCGGTGCACGCGATCGCGCTGATCCGCCGCTGGCTGCCCGACGCGGTGGCGCGCGGGGACGACTTGCGCGCACGCGACCAGATGATGACCGGCGCGCTGGCCGCGGGCATCTCGATGAAGGGCGGCGGCGCCGCGGACCACGCGTTCGCCCACGCCGTCAACGCGCTCTTCGACGTGCACCACGGCGTGGGCGTCGCACTGTTCCTCGCCGACGCCATGGAGCACAACCTGCCGCACATGCCGGACCGCTTCGCCGTCGTGGCGCGCGCACTCGGCGTGCGGTCCGCGACGGACGACGCGATCGCGCTGGGCCGGGCGGGCATCGAGGTCGTCCGCTCGCTGGTCGCCGACTGCCCCATCCCGACCCTGCCCGCGATCGGCGTGACGGAGAACGACGTGCCCGCACTCGTGGACAAGGTCCAGTCCGACGGCTTCCACCTCGGGCTCAACCCCGTGCCGGTCACGGTGGACGACACCCGCCGCATCCTGCACACCGCACTTGCGAGGTCGTGATGACACTGGACACCTGGGTCGCCGAGCACGGCACGTCGAGCCGCACCACCTGCCGCGTCGCCCAGCTCGAGCTGGCTCGCTCCGACGACCGGATCCTCTCGCTGGAGAACGACCTCGCGCTGCCGTCGGTGCCGTTCGGGACGGAGTTCCCCGACCGCTACCGGCAGATCGGCATCGCCGAGGCCAACCTCATGGGCGTCGCCGCCGGGCTCGCGCAGTCCGGGCGCATCCCGTACGTCAACACGTTCGCCGTGTTCGCCACCATGCGCGCGTGCGAGCAGCTGCGGGTCGACCTGTCGTACCCGAAGGCAGGAGTCAAGGTCGTCGGCTACTACACCGGACTCTCCGGTGGCTTCGCCGGGCCGACCCACCACAGCACCGAGGACATCGCGGTGACCAGGGCGTTGCCGGGGTTCACCGTGCTGTCGCCCGCGGACGCCTACGAAGCGTTCCTCGCGACCAAGGCCGCCGCCGACATCAACGGCCCGGTGTACCTGCGGGCCAGCCGCGGCGACACGCCGATGGTCCACCGCGAGGAGTACGACTTCCGCATCGGTGAGGCGGTGACCCTGCGCGAAGGCTCGGACGTCACGATCATCGCGACCGGCTGCCTGATCGTGCCGCGCGCGCTGGAGGTCGCGGACCGGCTGGCGGAACGCGGGATCTCCTGCCGCGTGGTGAACATGCACACGATCAAGCCGCTCGACACGGCCGCGATCATCGCCGCCGCGCGGGAGACCGGCCTGGTCGTCACCTACGAGGACCACAACGCGCTGGGCGGTCTCGGCAGCGCGGTCGCCGGCGTGGTGCTCGAGCACGCGCCCGCGCCGGTGCTGCGGTTCGGCGTGCCGGACGTGTTCTGCACGCGCAGCGACGACTACGAGCAGATCCTCGACCTGCACGGGCTCGGTGCGTCGGACGTGTACGACGGGATCATCGGGAGGCTGCGATGACGACCACGGACCTGTTGCGGCGCCTGGTGGAGCTCGAGTCGCCGTCCGACGACCACTTCGGTTGCCTCGCCGTGCAGGACGTGCTCGGCGACCTCCTGCGGCAGGCGGGCGGCCGCGTCGAGCGCGTCACCGGCACGACCGGGACACCCGTCCTGATCGCGCGGTTCGGCGCCCAGCGCGCACCCGCGCTGCTGCTCGGGCACGTCGACACCGTGTGGCCCAAGGGCACGCTGGCAGAACGTCCGTTCACAGTGGACGGTGACGTCGCCACCGGTCCCGGCTGCTTCGACATGAAGGCCGGGCTGGTGCAGATCGTCACCGCGCTGGCCGCGCTCGACCAGCCGGACGTGACCGTGCTGCTCAACGCCGACGAGGAGCTGGGCAGTCCAGGCTCGCAAGACTTGATCATGCGGGAGGCCGAGCGGAGCAGGTGCGCCATGGTGCTGGAGCCGTGCGGTCCCGGCGGAGCGCTCAAGACGCGGCGCAAGGGCATCGGCATGTACACGCTGGAGGTGGCCGGCCGCGCCACCCATCCGGGACTCGACTTCGCCGCGGGCGTGAACGCCGTGGTCGAGCTGGCGCACCAGGTCACCGAGATCGCCGCGCTGACCGACGGCGAGACGACCGTGAACGTCGGCAGGATCACCGGCGGCACCGGGCGCAACGTCGTGGCGGAACGGGCCACCGCGCTGTTCGAGAGCCGGTTCTGGACGGCGGAGGAAGGCGCGGAGGTGGACCGCGCGGTGCGGCGGCTGCGTGCGGTTGACCCGCGGGCATCGCTGACCATCAGCGGTGGCGTGCACAAGGCGCCGATGGAACGCGGCCCCGTGGTCGCGGCGCTGGTCGAGCTGGCGGACTCCTGCGCGGACTGGCCGATCACCGAGATGGCGGTCGGCGGCGTGAGCGACGGCAACGTCACCGCGGCCGCGGGCGTGCCGACGATCGACGGGCTCGGCGCTGCCGGGGGTGGCGCGCACAGCGTGGACGAACACGTGGTGCTCAGCGACATCCCGAGGCGCGGAGCGTGGCTCGCGGCGATGCTGGAACGCTTGGAGGGAGAGCAATGGCTGTCATCACCGTCGGCGCACCGTCCGACGACGCGCACCGGAGCCGGATGAGCGCACTCGCCGACGCGCACCGGCGTCGCGAGGCGTTGTTCCGCGCATCGGGACCGAAGGAGCCGCCGCGCGCTCCCGCCGACGTGACGCCGGGCTGGCGGGCGATCGAACGAGCAATGGCGGGCCCGTCGTGGGGCGAGAGGGTGGACGCCAAGCACCGCAAGGCGATCCGCCGCATCCCCGGCGCCATCATCCACTTCCCGCTCGTCGGCGGCGGCGCGGTCGACACCTTCATCACCGACTGGTCGCCGCTGCCCGGGGCGTGCGCCATCGCCGTCCACCCCGGACACGAGCTGGCGGGCGACGGGTTCACGGGACGGTTCGCCCGCCATCCGCTGACCGGCGATCTCCTGCCGGTGTGGACGACGGACTGGGTGAAACCGGACTTCGGCACCGGCGCGGTCGTCGTGAACCCGGCCCACTCGGAGGTCGACCTCGAGTTCGCCCGCGAGGTCGGCCTGCCGGTGCGGTTCGCCCTGGCGGACCAGCCACCGACGGCCGACCCCGCGACGTGGCCTGCGCCACCGGTGATCAAACAGGGCGTCTCGCTGCGCACCGGGCAACCGCACGACGAGGCCGCGCAGCGGTACCTCGACGAGCTGTGCGCGGCGGGCCACGCCGAGCCGATCTCGCTGCCCGGAATCGGCAGGCACCACCCGAACGAAGACCTGCTGAACACGCTGCTCGCCGACCCGGACGCCACCGTGATCGCGACCGCCGACGCCGTCGCGAAGGACCTCCTGTGGGCGCGCGCGGCACTGGCGGAACTCGGTACGAGCGCCACACCCGGCGTCGTCACCGACATACCCGTCCACAACCCGCAGCAGGTCGAGTCCATCACCAGGAACCTGGCTGCGAGGGAACCGGGTGACGCGGACCGGAAGCTGTTGCGAGAGCTGGCGGACGGCGACTTCGCCGCCGCCTTCAAGACGTTGCGGACGACGCGGGACCGGGCATCCGCGCAGATCGGCGCGCACGTGCTGTTCGGTACCCAGCTGCCAGCCGAAGTCGTTGTGCCGTAACCGGTCCCTAACTCCGCACGCCTAGGTTCGCAGCCACTGAGCAGAACTGGCCGAGGAGGAACCGTGAACGATTCCGTCGCCAGGCTCGCCCGCCTTTCACCGGAGCAGCGAGCGCGACTGGTCGCCCGAGCTCGAAAGGGCACGCCGCCACCGCGGAGCCTGGTCCCGCGCGTCGATCCGAGCGGGCCGATTCCCGCGTCGTTCGCGCAGGAGCAGCTGTGGTTCCTGAGCAGGCTGGCGCCGGGTGTGCCGAACTACAACGTCCCGTTCCGCTTCGCACTGGACGGGCCGCTCGACGTCGAGGCGCTGACCGCCGCGCTCAACGACGTGGTGGCACGCCACGACGTGCTGCGCACCACGCTCACCGCCGCGCCGGACGGTCTGCGGCAGATCGTGCGTCCGCACGACCGTCGCGAGCTCGCCGTGCGCGACCTCAGCGGGTATGAGGACCCGGACGGACTGGCCGACGCACGTGCCTTCGACCTCGCGCGCGCCGTGTTCGACCTCGAAGAAGGTCCACTGTGGACCGTTGAGCTGCAGCGGTTGTCCGAGCGGCGGCACGTGCTGGTGTGGATCGCCTCGCACGCCATTGCCGACGGCGGCTCGATCGGTGTCGTGCTGTCCGAGCTGGCGGCGTGCTACGCGGGCCGGGTCACCGGCAGGCAGGCGACGCTCACCGAGAACCCCGTGCAGTTCGGCGACTTCGCGGCGTGGCAACGGCAGTGGCTCACCGACGACCGGGTCGCCGAGCTGCTCTCCTACTGGCGCGACCAGGTGCACGGCTACGCGGGGCTCGGCCTGTCCTACGACCACCCGAAGCAGCCCGGCATCGCGCTCGACGGCCGCACGGTCACGTTCCAGGTCGCACCGACGGTCGCCGCCCGCATCACCGAGCTGGCGAGAGAACGCGGCTCGTCGGCGTTCATGGTGCTCCTCGCGACCTACCAGGTGCTGCTCATGCGGTTGAGCGGCCGGGACGACATCGCGGTCGCCACGCCGCTCGCCGGCCGCGACCGGCCCGAGTTCGAGCGGGTCGCGGGATCGCTCACGAACACCGTGGTGCTGCGCACCGCGCTCGACGGCGACCCGTCGTTCGGCGAGCTGGTCGACCGCGTGCGGGACGTGACGTTCGACGCGCTGAAGCACCAGGACCTGCCGTTCGGCAAGCTCGTCGAGGTGGTGCGGCCCGCGCGCAACGGTCAGTCGAACCCCATCACGCAGACCATTTTCAGCTACGGCGGCACACCGCTCATGCGCGGTGAGACGGCGTTCGGGCCGAACGCCAGGCTGCGCTGCGACGGGATGTCGAACGACACCGTGCGCTTCGACTTCGAGCTGGTGCTCGACGAGAAGCCCGAAGGACTGTGCGCCCGCTTCGAGTACAACGCCGACTGGATCGACCGGCGCAGCGCCGAGCTGATCTGCGCGGCGTACCAGGAGATTCTCGCCGCGGCCGTGGACGCGCCCGAACTGCCGTTGTCGAAGCTGCCCGCGCCCGAGCTGCCGCGGTGGGAGCCCGACGAGTCCATTCCCGAGCAGGCCCGCCGCAGCACGGACGAGGTGTCGCCGCTGGAGGACGAGCTGACCGCGTTGTGGGCGAGCAGGCTCGACGTCGACCGGGTCGGCCGCGACGACGACTTCTTCGGGCTGGGCGGCCATTCGTTCCTCGCCACCGAGCTGGTGAACGACATCAACGCGCGGCTCGGTTCCCGCATCTCGGTCGTCGAGCTCTTCCAGGCCAGCACGGTCGCGTCGCTGGCGAAGGTGATCGAGGACCAACCCGACGAGGCGCCGGAGGACACGCCAGATCTCGCCGGCACCGTCGAGCGGATGTCCGACGACGAGGTCGCCGCCGCCCTGCAGCGGCTGCGGTCCCGCGCCTGAAGGAGGTAGCAATGCCCGTTCCCCCTTACCGGTCCCAGGAATGGCTGTTCGACGTGGCCGCGGGCCGGTACGACGTCGACCTCGCCGTCAGCGGCATGGAGTCGCAGAGCGTCGAGCCGTTGCTGCCCGAGATGACCACGAAGGCCGGCTACGACGTCGACCGCGGCGCCGGAAAGCTCCGCGCGGCCGTGGCCGAGTGCTACGGCGTGCCCGCCGAGCAGGTGCTGATCACCCACGGTGCCCAGGAGGCGCTGTACCTGCTGTACGCGGCGCTGCTCGAACCGGGTGACGAGGTCGTCGCCCGCGCGCCCGGCTGGCAGCAGACGCTCGACCTGCCCGCGCGCTTCGGCGCCACGACGGTGTCGGTCGACTACGACCTGACCGACGGCGACGCGCGCGGCGGCGAACGGGTCGCGGAGGCGGTCGGGCCGCGGACGCGGATGGTCGTGCTGAACAGCCCGCACAACCCCACCGGGCTGACGTTCGCGGACCACCAGTGGGAACCGCTCGCCGCGACGGACACCCTGGTGGTCAACGACGAGGAGTACCTGACCGACTTCGGCCGCAGCGTCGTGCACCACGTGCCCGGATCGTGCTCGGTCAGCTCGCTGTCCAAGGTGTACGGGTTCCCCGGACTGCGGCTCGGCTGGCTCGTCGGCCCGCCCGAGGTGGTCGAGAAGTGCGTGAACTACCGGCGCTACACGACCATCAGCAACTCGCCGTTGCTCGAGGACCTGGGCCTCGCCGTGCTGGGCAGGCGCGAGACCTACCTCGCGGCTTACCAGCAGCGGCTCGCCGACGGCTGGCGGGTGTTCCGCGACTGGGCGTCCGACCACCCCCAGCTGCGGCCGTTGCCGCCGCAGGGCACGCCGTACGTGTGCTGCCGCGTCGACCTGCCCGGCACGTCGTCGTGGGACCTGTGCACCGAGCTGCTCGACCGCGAGCGGCTGCTGCTGATGCCCGGTGACGTCTTCGGCGCACCCGGCTACGTCCGGATCTCCTACGCCCGTCCGGTCGACCTGCTCACCGAGGGGCTCGACCGCCTCGGCCGGGTCGTGACCGCGTTGTCCGGCCTCGAACTCGCGGAGTTGCCATGACGATCACGCCTGTCGCCGCCGACCTCGAGGTGATCTCGGTCGGCGCGGAACGGATCCTGCTGCGCCGCGTGCACGGGCACCTCGAGTACCAGGCGTGCGAGGAGCTGCAGCGCAGGATCTGGGGAGAGGAGGACATCGCCCGCGTGCCGTTGCTGGACATGGTGACGGCGCAGGAGAACGGCGGGTACGTGCTCGGCGCCTTCACCGCGGACGGCGACCTCGCCGGGTTCGTCTTCTCGTTCCCCGGCGTGACCTCCGACGGCGAGGTCAAGCAGTGTTCCGTGCTCGCCGCGGTCGCGCCGGAGTTCCAGAACCTCGGCCTGGGCTACCAGCTCAAGCAGTACCAGGCCCGGCTCGCCGCCCGGCACGGGTTCCGCCTGATCACCTGGACGTTCGACCCGCTCTCCGGGCGCAACGTCGTGTTCAACCTCAACAAGCTCGGCGCGGTCGGCGTCGACTACGTGGTGAACGCCTACGGTGTCGGACTCGGGCTGAACGCGGGACTGGAGACCGACCGGCTGCTCGTCGCGTGGCACGTTCCGCCGGTGCCGCGGCAACGTGACCAGGGCGGTGGCACACCGGTCAACGACATCCGCTTCAACCGCCACGACCTCCCCGTGCCCGCGTGGTCCACACCGGACTGCGACGACCACACCGTGCTGCTCAAGGTGCCGTGGGACGTCTACGCGATCAGCGCCCGCGACCGCGAGCTGGCGATCTCGTGGCGGCACACCGGGCGCGACCTGCTCGGCGGCTACCTCGGCCGCGGCTACCGGGCCGTCGGGCTCCGGGTGCACGAACGCGGTGCCCCGCCCACCTACGTGCTGCACCGAGGTCGGTCATGACGCTCGGCGCGTTGTTCGACACCGCCGTCGACCGGTTCGGCGACCGGCCGCTGCTGCTCGGCCCCGACGTCTCGTACGCGGACTTCGCCTCGCGCGTCAACGGATGCGCCTGCGTGCTGTGGAACATGGGTGTCGGCAGGGGAGACGCGGTGGCGGCGGTGCTGCCGAACTCTCCGCTGGTGCTGACGCTGTGGCTCGCGGCGGCCAAACTGGGAGCGGTGTTCGTGCCGCTGAACCCGGCGCTACGTGACGCGGAGCTCGCGCCACTGCTCACGCACTCCGGCGCCGTGCTCGTCGTCGCGGACCGGCCGATCCCCGGTCACCGGGTCGTCGCTCCCTCGATGCTCGCCGCCACCAGTTCGTCGGCGCCGCATGCGTCGGTCCGGGCGGATGATCCGGTGACGGTCCTCTACACGTCCGGCACGACCGGATCGCCCAAGGGATGCGTGCTCAGCCACACCTCGTACACCGCGCCCGCGCCCGCGTTCGTGACGCGGCTCGGGCTGGAGGCGGATGACCGGCTGCTCGCGTGCCTGCCGCTGTTCCACATGGCGGGGCAGTCGTTCGCGGTCAGCGCGCTGCAGGCGGGCGCGTCGCTCGCTGTCGTCCCGCGGTTCAGCGCGTCCGGCTTCTGGGGACATGTCGACGACTTCCGCGCCACCGCGTTCCGCCACCTCGGCGAGATGCTGACGTTGATCCTGCGCAGCCCGGTGACGCCGCCCGCCGGGCACGGGCTGCGCCTCGTGTACGGCGGCGGCGCCCGCCCCGACGTGGCGCGGGAGTTCACCGCGCGGTTCGGCGTCACCGTGGTCGAGGGCTACGGGATGAGCGAGACGAACACGGTGCTGTGCGGTGATCCGTACCTGCCACGACCCGGTTCCATGGGCACGCCGTTGCCGCCGGCCGAGGTGCGCGTGGCGGCGACTCCGGGGGAGATCGGCGAGATCCAGGTGCGCGGGCCGGGCCTGATGAAGGGCTACCACCGCGACCCCGAACGCACCCGTGCCGCGCTGGCGTCGTCCTGGCTGCGGACCGGCGACCTCGGCTGGATGGACGACGACGGGCACGTGCACTTCGCCGCGCGCCGCGTGGACGTCATCCGCAGGCGCGGCGAGAACATCGACCCGGCCGAGGTCGAGGAGGCGCTGGCCGAGCACCCGCAGGTGCTGCTGGGCGCGGTGGTCGGCGTGCCGACCGAGCTGTCCGACGAGGACGTGGCCGCGTTCGTGGTGCCGCTGCCCGGTTCCCGGCTCGACGAGGACGGCGTGCTGGCGTGGTGCCGCACCCGCCTGGCCGCGTTCAAGGTGCCGCACCGCGTGCACGTCGTCGACCGACTGCCGATGACCCCCACCTCGAAGATCAACCGTTCGCTGCTGCGGGCGGCCGGAGCACACGGGAGGAACCCGCGATGGTGAACGACCTCGCCGAGAAGGCACGAATGCTGCGCAAGCACGTCGTGCACCTGGCAGCCGACTCGCCCGGCGCGCACGTCGGCGGCTCGATGTCGGCCGTGGAGATCCTGACCGCGCTGTACTTCGACGGCGTGCTGCGGGTCGACCCGGCCAACCCGTCCGCTCCCGACCGGGATCGGCTCATCTTCAGCAAGGGCCACTCCAGCGCGGCCTACTACGCCGCGCTGGCCGAGGCGGGCTTCTTCCCGGTGTCCGAACTGGACACCTACAAGAAGACGGGCAGCAGGCTCGCCGGCCACCCGCACACCGGCATTCCCGGTGTCGAGCTCGCCACCGGCTCACTCGGCCACGGCCTGCCGGTCGGCGTCGGCCTCGCCATGGCCGCGTCGGCCGACCGCTCGCCCGGCAGGGTGTTCGTGATCGTCGGCGACGGCGAGTGCCAGGAGGGCTCGATGTGGGAGGCCGCGATGGCCGCCGCCCACTACGGACTCGACAACCTGGTCGTGATCGTCGACCGCAACGGCATCCAGGAGGACGGGCCGACCGAGGAGATCATGGCGTTGGAGCCGTTCGCCGACAAGTGGCGCGCGTTCGGCTGGGCGACCGTCGAGGTCGACGGGCACGACGTCGGTGAGCTCAGCACCGTGCTGCACGAGGTGCCGCTCACCTGGGGCAGGCCGACGGTCGTCATCGCGAAGACGGTGAAGGGCAAGGGTTTGTCGTTCTCCGAGAACACGAACACCTGGCACTACGGGCACCTCTCGGAGGAACTGAAGGAGCAGGCGCTGCGGGAGCTGGGAGGTGTGCGATGACGGCGCTGGCCGACATCCGGGAGGGGCTGCGGTTCGACCCGGCCACCACGACCGCGTTCGAGGCGTGCCGGATGGCGCAGCTCGACCTGGCGCTCGAGGACCCGCGCATCGTCTCCGTCGAGGCCGACCTCGGCGACTGCTGGGGCCTGAAGTTCCGCGAGTCCCTGCCGGACCGCTTCCTCGACTTCGGCATCGCCGAGGCGAGCGCGGTGGGCGCGGCCGCGGGGCTGGCGATGGCGGGCAAACGCCCGTTCCTCAACACGTTCGGCACGTTCGCGCTGATGCGCGCGGCCGAACAGGTGCGCCTCGACATCTGCTACCACCGGGCGCCGGTGGTGATCGCGGGCATGTTCACCGGCATCGCGGCCGGGTTCTCCGGCCCGACGCACCACGCGATCGAGGACGTCTCGGTGGCCAGGGCGCTGCCGAACCTCACCGTCATCGCACCGGCGGACGCCCTGCAGGCCTACGACGCCACCAGGGCCGCGCTGGAGCACAACGCGCCGGTGTACCTGAGGCTCGGGGTGGAGCCCGGCCCCCAGGTCTACGCGGGCCACGACCGGTTCGAGATCGGCCGCGGCCGCGTGCTGCGCGAAGGAGGATCGCTCACGATCGTCACGTGCGGCGTGACGATCGTGCCGGAGGTGCTCGCCGCTGCCGACCGGCTCGGTGACGTGCGGGTCGTCGACATGCCGACGATCAAGCCGATCGACCGCGAGCTGCTCAGGCAGTCGGCCGAGCGGACCGGCCGGGTCGTCACGGTCGAGGAGCACTCGACGATCGGCGGGCTGGGCAGCGCGGTCGCGGAGGTGCTGGCCGAGGACGCGCCGGTGCCGTTGCGGATGATCGGGCTGCCGGACGCCTTCGTGAAGGAGATCGGCGACTACGCCGAACAGTTGCGGCGCCACGGGTTGGACGCGGCCGGGATCGAGCGGGAGGTGCGGGCGTGGGCGTACTAGGAATCCTCATGCTGGAGGGGAAGATGGCTGACGTGCCGGGCTGCATGGCGTCGGCGGAGACCTTCCCGTACCCCGTGATCCGCCACGTCGTGCGGGGCTCGCGCACGCCGCGCAGCCAGGAGGAGGCCGAAGCCATGCTGCCGCTGTACGTCGCGGCGGCGCGCGAGCTGGAGGCCGAGGGCGCCACGGTGATCACCGCCAACTGCGGGCTCATCGCGTTGCTGCAGAACGAGCTGGCGGCCGCGGTCCGGGTGCCCGTGGTGACGTCCAGCCTGACCATGGTGCCGGCGATCAGGAAACTGGTCGGCGAGCGGCCGGTCGGCGTGCTCACGTTCTTCACCTCGGCGGTGGGAGAGCGCAACTTCCGCGCCAGCGGCTGGAGCTCCGCCGACATCCCGGTCGTGCTCGGTGGCGTCGGCGAACACGCGTCGTGGCTCGAGTTCCTGGAGACCAAGGAGGTCACGCCGCGGCTGCGTGAACGGATGCGCGCGGACCTGCTCGCCGTCGTCGAGGACATGCTGGCGCGCGAACCCGAGCTCGGCGCGATCGTCTGCGAGTGCACGATGCTGCCCGCCGTGCTGGACGACGTGCGGGCCGGTGTCCCCGTGCCGATCTTCGACATCCTGACCGCGCTGGACTGGGCGGTCAGCGGGTTCGAGCGACCCGCCGCGGCGAACACCCGGCTCGCGGTCTCGGGAGGTCGAGTGCGATGAGACTGCGCCTGCCGCCCAGTGTGCGGTTCGGCGCCGGATCCATCACCCACCTCTCCGACTCCCTGAGGGAGTGCGGTGTGCGGCGAGCACTCGTGGTCACCGACCACGGAGTGCTCGCCGCTGGTGTTGTGGAGAGGGTCCGTGCCGAGCTCGACGTCCCGCACGACGTCTTCGTCGCTGGGCGACCCACGGCCGACCAGGTCACCGCGTGCGGCTCTGCGCTGGACGGAGCCGACGGGGTCGTCGCCGTCGGTGGGGGCAGCGTCATCGACGTCGCCAAGGCGGCGGTGGCGCTGCGCAGTGCGGGGACACGGCTCCAGGACGTCTACGGACTCGACAGGGTGCTCGGAACGGCCCTACCGGTCATCGCGGTGCCCACGACACCGGGCAGCGGCGGCGAGGTCTCCTCCCACGCGGTCGTGACCGATCAGGGCAAGCGGCACGCCGTGAGCGGAGCCTGCCTGGTGCCGCGCGCGGCCGTCATCGATCCAACGCTGGCCGAGTCCCTACCGCGCGACGCCACGGTCGCGTGCGCGCTCGACGCGTTGATGCACGGCGCCGAGGCCTACCTGGCCCGCGCCGCGACGCCGTTCAGCGACGCGCTGGCGCTGCCGGGCGTGCGCCGGATCGCGGCGGCCCTGCCGTCGCTGGATCGCCACGAGCTGAGCCTCGGCTGCCTGCAGGCGAACCTGGCGATGGCACAGGCCAACGCCGGCCTCGTGCACGCGCTGGGCTACCCGCTCACCGAACGGCACGGCGTCGTGCACGGCATCGCCAACGCCCTCGTCGCGCCCGCGGTGCTGCGGGCCAGCAGGCACGCGCAGGAACAGCGGGACAGCGACCTCGCGGAATGCCTTGGCGCACCGGAGTTCGCCGACGGCCTCACGTTGTTGCTCGAGCGCGTCGGCGTCCCACTCGGTCTGCCCGTCTGCGACCCGGACGAACTCGCCTGCGATGCACTGCACTACGGACCCGTGCGCGCCAACTGGAGGTTCGAGGCCACTGTGGACGACATAGCCGCGATGTACCGCGCATCGATGTGAGACAACGAGAAGAAGGGGGAGCCGATCGGCTCCCCCTTCTTGTTCGTGGACTCACGCAGGCGCGCCAACGGTGTTGGGATCCTGCGCCTTCACCTTCTGCATGAACACGGCCACCAGAGCCGCACCCGCGGCCAGCACGATCGCCGCGATGACGAACGCGAAGCGGTAACCGGACACGATGGCCTCGTTCTGCGGCACGCCGGTCGCCAGCACGCCGGTGGTGTGCGTCAACGCGACCGTGGTCAGCACCGCGAGGCCGAGCGCACTACCGAGCTGCTGCACCGAGGTCTGCACACCGGAACCGAGACCGGCGTCCTCACCGGACAGCTCGTGCAGTGCGGCGTTCTGCAGCGCGGGCAGGCCGATGGCGAGACCGAACGCGAGCACCATCGTCGCCGGAACCAGCTGGCCCCAGAACGAACCCTGCGCGTCGATGCGGGCCAGCAGCAACATGCCCACCGCGCTCACCACGAAGCCGATGATGATGGCGGTCTTCGGACCGAACCGGGTCACCAGCTGCGTCGACAGGATCATGCCGGGGATGAACGCGATGCAGAACGGGAGGTAAGCCAGACCGGACTGCAGCGGCGAGTACCCGAGCACCTGCTGCACGTACAGCGTCACGATGAAGAACATCGCGGCCATCGCGCTGGTCAGCAGGACCGTCGTGGCGTTCGCCGACACGCGCGTCCGGTTCGCGAAGAACCGCAGCGGCATCATCGGGTCCTCGGTCCGCGACTCCACGAGCACGAACAGGCCCAGCAGCACGAAGCCGGCCAGGAAGGAACCCCACACGCCGAAGCTGCTCCACGGGTGCTCGGCCGCGCTCAGCAGGCCGTTCACCACCAGGATCAGACCACCGGTGACCAGCAGACCGCCGGGGATGTCGAGCTTGCGCTTGACGCCGACGGCGGGCGCGTCCTGAACCAGCTTGGCGCACAGGACGAGCGCGATCGCGGCGACCGGCAGGTTGATGAAGAACACCCAGCGCCAGCTCGCGAAGTCGACGATCACACCGGAGAGAAGCACACCGACGGTGGCGCCGAGACCGGCCAGACCACCCCAGATGCCCAGCGCCTTCGCGCGCTCCTTGGGCGTCGTGAACATCAGCACGATCAGCGCGAGCGCCGCGGGTGAGGCCAGTGCCTCACCGACGCCCTGCATGAACCGGCTGACGATCAGCACACCCGAGTTCCAGGCCGCACCGCTGGTCAGCGACGCGAGCGCGAAGACGGAGGTACCGATGACGAAGATCTTCTTGCGCCCCAGCAGGTCGGCGAAGCGACCGCCGAGCAGCAGCAGACCACCGGCGGTGAGCAGGTAGCCGTTGACCACCCAGGCGAGACCCGCCTGCGAGGTCCCGAGATCGTTCCGGATCGACGGCAGGGCGATGTTCACGATCGTGTTGTCGATGACGATCATGAACTGCACCAGCGCCAGTACGGCCAACGCTTGCCACCGGCGAGGATTCGCCTCGGGGGCTGTCTCCCTCTCGCGGCGACGATTCTCCACAGTGGACATCTTGGACTCCCGTGGGACTGTTGAAAAACGGGTCTACTCCAGGAAACCTCCCCGGGGTTACCCCGTCCAACAACAATCACTCCTCACTTGACAACCAACGGTTGTTACCCAAGATGAACCAATGGAACTGGACATGGCGCAGGTGCGTGCGTTCGTCACCGCGGCCGAAGAACTGCACTTCGGACGTGCTGCCGAACGCCTTTACCTGAGCCAGCAAGCACTTTCCAAGCGGATCGGAAAGCTCGAGGAGACGTTGTCGGCACGCCTGTTCGACAGGTCCACCCAAAAGGTTGAGCTGACACCGGTCGGTGAGCGTTTTCTCCCTTATGCGATTGACGCTCTTTCCGCTGCGGACGCCGCGATCGCGTCGATCCGCGAGACCACGCAGACCATCCGGATCGACGTGCTGGACGAGCGCCTGGCGCCGATGCAGCTGGTGCGGCACGCCGTTCGCCACCTGGAGGACGTCCCGCTCGAGGTGAGCATGCGGCACGGCCTGCCGAACACGCTGCCCGCGCTGCGCACCGGCGAGGCCGACGCGGCGTTCGGGCGGGTGCACTCGCTGCCCGCGTCCGCGCTCGCCGAGCTGGCGCACCGCCTGGTGCTGCTGGAACCGCTGGCGCTGCTGGTGAGCCGGGACCACGAGCTCGCCGCGGCCGAGTCCATCCGGCTCGACGACCTGCGCGGCGTCCCGCTGTGGGTGCCGATCGGCGGTGCCGTGGGGGAGTGGGCGGAGTTCCTGCGCGAGTTCGCGGCGGCGTGGCGGCTCGACCTCGACTTCTCCGGGCCGGCGCTGAGCCTGGACTACCTGGTGGACGAGGTCGGCGCACGCCCGGACGTGGCGACGCTGGTGGGCAGCAGGATGGAGCTGCCGTCCGCTGAACGGGCGAACGTCGTCTACATCGTCGACCCGACGCCCGCGTACCCGTGGTCGCTGGTGTGGCCGCGTGGGCGCGAGCACCCGCTGCTGCCGAAGCTGCTCGACGCGTTCACCACCGGCTTCACCAGGCCGGACGACCTGTGGCTCACCGAAGCGGACCGGATCGGGCTCGCCACGTAACCGCGCGGTGCCACGATGGGGTGATGGACGGTCCCCACGACCTGGGCGGTGCGCCCGGCTTCGGACCCGTGCGGTTCGATCCGGACGAACCCCTGTTCGACCACGACTGGCAGCGCAAGGTCTTCGGTCTCACGATGGCCACGTCGACGATCGGCCTCTACAACCGCGACGAGAACCGCCACGCCCGCGAGCGCATGCCGGCGGCGGACTATCGCGCCACCGGCTACTTCGAGCAGTGGCTCGTCGCGATGGAGACGAACCTGACCGAGCTCGGCGTGCTGGACGCGGCGACGTTGCGCGCCCGCGTCGAGGAGTTCCTGGCCGCGCCGGACGAAGAGGTGCGCGGCAAGGCGCAACCCGACCTGTTCGAGCTGTTCCGCGACACGCTGGAGTTCGGCGCCTCGCTGGACCGCCCCGTGCCGACCCCACCGCGGTACGCCGTGGGAGACCACGTGCGCGCGGTCTCGTCGGCGAAACCGGGCCACACCAGGCTGCCCGCGTACGTGCGCGGCCATCTCGGCGTGGTGCGCCGCGTCGACCCGGCGTTCGTGCTGCCGGACACGAACGCGCACCACGAGGGCGAGCACCCGGAACACACCTACAACGTCGCGTTTAACGCTCATGACTTGTGGGAAAAGGGAGATCACGAGGTTCGGGTGGACGTCTGGGAGAGCTACCTGGAACCCGCTGACTGAACCGACTTCTCGGGGGAGGGGATCGTGTCGGACGACGCCGAGCTCCGCGCACGGGTGAAAGCGCTGGAGTCCCTGCTCGTCGAACGAGGCCTGATCGGCACGGACACCGTCGACCAGATCGTGGAGGTCTACGAGTCCGAGATCGGGCCGCTGCTGGGGGCTCAGGTGGTCGCGAGAGCATGGGTGGACGAGGAATTCCGGGAACGCCTGCTCGCCGACGCCACGGCCGCGTGCTGGGAACTCGACATCGGTGGCCTGCAAGGCGAGAAACTGGTCGCGGTGGAGAACACCGACACCGTGCACCACGTCGTCGTGTGCACGTTGTGCTCGTGTTATCCGTGGCCGGTGCTGGGAATTCCGCCGAACTGGTACAAGAGCCCCGAATACCGCGCTCGCATGGTCGCCGAACCGCGCCGCGTGCTGGCCGAGGACTTCGGCCTTCCGCTGGGTGAGGACGTGGAGATCCGCGTGCAGGACTCGAGCGCCGAGGTGCGTTATTTCACGCTGCCGCAACGACCCGCGGGCACCGAGGACTGGGACGAGGAAAGGCTCGCGGGCATCGTGACCCGCGAGTCGATGGTGGGGGTGGCGGTGCTGTGACGACCGAGTTGCCTGCGGACGTGCCGAGGAGCAACGGCGAGCTGCTGTTCGAGTTCCCCTGGGAGAGCAGGGCTTTCGGTCTTGCCGTCGCGCTGGCTGATGCCGGCGCGTTGCAGTGGGACGACTTCCGGGCCGAGCTGGTCGACGCGATCGCCGGGCGGGATCCCGATGCGCCATACCGGTACTACGAACACTGGCTGACGGCGTTGGAGCGGGCCTTGGTGTCGACGGGAGTGGTCGACACCAAGACCCTGGTGGCGTCGGTGCGTTCTGTCATGGAGCACAAGGAGCACTAACGCAGCGCCACCGGCACGTGGCAGACGCCGCCGAGGAAGTTGGAGTAGATCCGCCGCGGCTCGCCGACGGGCTCGATCTCGGACACGAGGTCCCGCAACGAGGTCAGCACCGAGTTGATCTCGAGGCGGGCCAGGTGTGCGCCGAGGCAGAAGTGCGACCCGCCGCCGAGCGTGACGTGCTTGTTGGGCGACCGGGCGAGGTTGAACGCGTCGGGCAGCTCGAAGGCCTTCTCGTCGCGGTTGGCCGAGACGTTCCACAGCGTCACGATGTCGCCCGCGCGGATCGACGACCCGCCGATCTCGACGTCCGCGACGGCGGTGCGCGCCATGTGCATGGACGGCGTCGTCCACCGCAGCACCTCCTCGACCGCGGAGTCCACGGACACGTCGCCGTTCTTCAGTGCACGCCACTGGTCCGGGTGCTGCACCAGAGCGACCACCGCGCCGCCGATGGACATCCGCGTCGTCTCGCCGCCACCGAGGATCAGGCTGTAGCAGTTGAAGATGATCTCGTCCTCGGTCAGCCCCGAGCCGGAGATCTGCGCGCCGGTCAGCAGGCTGACGATGTCGTCGCGCGGTTCGACACGGCGTCCCTCAGCCATGTTCGCGAAGTAGAACAGGACCTCGTTCTTGTTGCGCCACGCGTCCTTCTGCGTGTGCTCAGGGGTTTCGGAGGCGACCATCGAGGACGTCAGGTCGAAGATGCGCCAGCGGTCCTCCTCCGGCACGCCCAGCAGGTCGCAGATCGCCATCAAGGGGATCGGCGCCGCGACGTCCATGGCGAAGTCGCACGTGCCGCGCTCCAGTGCCTGCTCGACCAGACCGCGGGTGATGCCGCGGATGCGTTCCCCGACCTGCTCGACACCCCGCTTGGAGAAGGTCTTCATCAGGATCGACCGGACGTCGGTGTGGCGCCGGCCGTCGGTCAGCGACAACATCCGCTTCGCCGCCGAGTCGCCGCCCGCGCGCAGCGCGTCCATCACGTTGCCGCGCTCGGACGTGAAGTGCTTGGTGTCGCGGTACACCGCGCTGATGTGCTCGTACGCGGTGAGCACCCAGAAGCCGGTGCCGCCGTCCGCGGGCTGGTGCCAGTGCACGGGTTTGGTGTGCCGCAGGTCCCGCCAGAACTCCGAGAGGTCCTCGGTGGAGTGCAGGACGCGGTCGGTGAGGTCGATGTCGTCGAGCGTGCGGGTCATCTCACGCCTCCCGCGTCCGGTCGACGACCGCGGCCTGTTCGGACAGCACGCTGTTCTCGAACAACGCCTCGGGCGCGACCGTGACGCCGTGGTCGCGCTGCAGCCGCATGCGGATCCGCACGGCCAGCAGTGAATGCCCGCCGAGCGTGAAGAAGTCGTCGTCCGCGCCGATGTCCTCGACACCGATCAGGTCCTCCCACAACGCGGCGAGGTAGCGCTCGGTGTCGGTGCGCGGCGCGGTGTACGGCATGCGCCTGCGCGTGAGGTCCTTGCGGGAACGGGAGAGTTCGGCCCAGTCGGGTTGCCCGTCCTCGGCGAGCGGCAACGCGGTGAGCACGACGAACTCGTCCGGCTCGGTGCCGAGTTCCGCCCGGAGCTCGCGCAGTGAGAGGCCGCCGCCGGCGGGCACGACGAACGCGACCACGCGGTCGCCGTCCACGGTGACCGCCGCCTCGCCGACCGCGGCGTGGCCGCACAGCTCGCGTTCGATGTCCAGCGTCTGAGTCATGGTCAACCCCTGAAGTCCTTCTCGACGACCTCCTGCAGCTCGGCAGGAGCCTCGAGGAACGTCAACTTGTCTCCGGGCAGCACGTGGTGCGTGACCGGCCCGCACTCCTGCCACACTCCCATCTCGGCGGGCGGCACGTCGGCGTCGTCGGACCAGCCGATCGTGCTGATCGGACAGCCCGTCGGCGCCAGTGCGGGCGCGTAGCCGAAGCACATCTCCAGGTCGGAGCGCAGCACCCGCAACGCGAGCGGCAGCAGGTCCGGGTGCAGGTCGGTGCCGCCGACCGTGCGCGACACCCGGCTCACCTCGTCGGCGAGCTGCTCCTCGGTCATCGACGGGTGGTACACGCCGACCGCGCCGGGTGCCGGCATCCGGTACCGCCTGTCCGGCGGCCAGTGCGGGACCCGTGACGACGAGACGAACAGCCGCTCGGGCTGCCGGACGTCGCGCGAGCGCAGCTCGGTGACCAGTGCGTGGGCCAGGATCGAGCCCATGCAGTGACCGAAGACGGCGTACGGCCGGTCGAGGTGGTCCGCCAGCGCGTCGGCCGCGTCGGCCGCGAACGCGGGGAAGTCCCCGTACGCCGGTTGCCCGATGCGGTTCTCCCGGCCGGGCAGTTGCAGCGGGCAGACCTCCAGCGGCCCGATGTGCGACGGCCACCTGCGGAACACCGACGCGCCCACCCCGCTGTAGGGCAGGCAGAAGAGCCGGGCTTCCGCCTCGGGCGACGGATCGCGCAGCAGCCACTTGGTCCGTTGCGACATGCGTTCCTCCGGTGAGCCGGGTCGGTGAGCAACGGAACCTACGGACGCCCAGTTAGCACGGGGTTACGCCCGGCCAGGCATAACCCCGTGCTAACCCACCGCTCGTAGGTTCTGCTGCCACGCAGGTTCGGGAGGTCTCATGGCACAGGCCGACTGCGGCTTGTACTTCCGTGTCGTGGTGAACGAGGAAGGCCGCTACAGCATCTGGCCCACCGACGTCGCCGTGCCCGCGGGATGGCGCCCGACCGGGTTCTCCGGCACCAGGCAGGCGTGCCTGAACCAGGTTGCCGAACTGTGGCGCGACATGCGCCCCGTTGAGGACGAACGCAGCGAGGGAATGGAGTGATCGATGGGACGCTGGTTGCTGCTGGAACCCGATCCGGACGCCACCAAGCGGCTGTTCTGCTTCCCGTTCGCGGGCGTGGGCGCCGCGGCGTTCCGCGACTGGCCGGGGCGGATCGGTGACATCGAGATCTGCCCGGTGCAGCTGCCCGGCAGGGAGAACCGGATGCGCGAGCCCGCGTACACCGACTTCGACGCGTTCGCCGAGGACGCCGTCCGGGAGCTCGACCCCTACCTCGACCGGCCGTTCGCGTTCTTCGGCCACTGCATGGGAGCACTGCTCGCGCACGCCGTCGCCGACCGGCTCGACCGGAAGCCGCAACGGCTGTTCGTGTCGTCGTCGTACGTGCCGTACCTCGGCGTCTCCAAGCCGTTCCACCCGGACATGAGCGACGACCAGCTGTCCGGCGAGCTGCGCGCCATCTCCGTCCGGCTCGGCGACCCGGATCCGTTGCCGGAACTGCTGGAGCTCTCCGTCATGTTGCTGCGCAACGACATCGACCTGTGCTTCGAGTACGCGCCGCCCGCGCGGCCGGTGAAGTGTCCGATCACGACGATCGGGTGGGCGGGCGACACGATCGTGCCCGCGACCGACATGGGGGAGTGGACCGAGTACGGCGCTGTGACCCACCACGTGCTGAAGGGCGACTTCTTCGACTTCCTCAGCGCGCCGACGGAACTTCGTGACGTCATCGCACGGGACTTCAAGGAATGAGGCGGAAATCGTGAGCAGCAAGACGCTCGTGGAACTGTTCGCGCAGAGCGTGCGGTCCCACCCCGACGCGGCAGCGGTCACCGACGACGAGCAGCAGCTCAGCTACCGCGAGCTGGACGCGCGGTCGGACGCGCTGGCGCACCGGCTCGTCGAGCTCGGAGTCGTGCGGGAGGACCGGGTCGCGGTGCACCTGCGCCGCGGCGTGGACGTCGTGGTGGCCGTGCTCGGCGTGCTCAAAGCCGGTGCGGCCTACCTGCCGATCGACACGCGGTACGGCGAGGGCAGGCGGAACTACATGATCACCGAGGGGCGGGTGCGGCTGGTCATCACCGAACCCGACCTCGCCGACGACCTGCCACCCGACGACGTGCTGCGCTGGCGCAGCGAACCCGCGGAGCGGGCAGGCGAGCCGCTGCCGCCGCCCGCGCCGCACGACGCCGCGTGCGTCCTCTACACGTCGGGCTCCACCGGGCAGCCCAAGGCGATCGTGCTGGAACACCGGCAGATGATCGCGTTCACGCTCAACCCCGTGCTGCCCGAGCTCACGCCGGACGACCGCACCGCCCAGGTGGCCAGCATCTCGTTCGACCCGGCCAACTTCGAGATCTGGTGCACGCTGGCCGCGGGCGCCGAGCTCGTGGTGCTGCCGTCGATCCCCGAGCTGCTCGACTCGGACATCCAGCGCGAGCTGAAGCGCCGCAAGATCACCGTGATGCTGGCGCCCGCCATCGCGATCAACCACGCGGTCAAGGTCGACCGCGACTCGTTCGCGCCGCTGCGGATCCTGCACTCCGGTGGCGACGTGCTGCTGCCGTCCACGTGCCGGGACCTGCTCGCGGGCCGGTTCTCCGGGCGGCTGTTCAACCTGTACGGCCCGGCGGAGACGACCACGGCCTGCACCGCGCACGAGGTGACCGGGATCGACGACGACGCGGAGAGCGTGCCGATCGGGAGCGCGTTCGACGGCTACCACCTGTACGTGCTGGACGCCGGCTTCAAGCGGGTTCCCGTCGGCGAACCCGGTGAGCTGTACGTCGGCGGTGCGGGCGTCAGCCGCGGCTACCTCAACCGGCCGGAGCTGACCGCGGAGCGGTTCGTGCCGGACGCGTTCTCCGGCGAGGGCGGCGCGATGTACCGCACCGGCGACCGCGTCCGCGACCGCGGCGACGGGGTGCTGGAGTACCTCGGCCGGGTCGACACGCAGGTCAAGATCCGCGGCTACCGGGTCGAGCCCGGTGAGGTCGAACGGGCGATCTGCGCCAACCCGGACGTGCGCGAGGCGGCCGTGATCGCGGTCGGCGAGGTGGGCGACAAGCGGCTCGTCGCGTTCCTCGTGCCCGCCGTGGACACGTTGTCGCTCAAGGAGCTGCGGGCCGATCTCGAACGCCGGGTCGCGGACTTCCTGGTGCCCAGCGAGTTCATCGTGCTGCCGGCGATGCCGACCGACGCGCACGGCAAGCGCGACTGGGAGGACCTCGGGCACACCGCGTCCACCCGGATGCGCCAGCGCCCCGACTTCGTGGAGCCCCGCACCGAGACCGAGCGCTACCTCGCCGACCTGTGGGAGCGCCTGCTGACCGTGGAGCACGTCGGCGTGCACGACGACTTCTTCGTGCTGGGCGGGCACTCGCTGCTGGCGGTGCGGGTCCGGTCGGTGGTGCGCAAGGAGCTCGGCGTGAAGCTCAAGCCCCGCGCCGTGTTCGAGTCGAGCGTGCTGGAGGAGCTGGCGCAGCTGGTCGACCGCACGCGTGAGGAGGTGCTGATCTCGTGACCACCACCCGGCCGATCGATCTCACCGACACCGATCTGTTCGTGCACGGCGACCCGCACGAGGTGTGGGCGCACCTGCGCCGCACCGAGCCGGTGCACTGGAACCCCTCGGGTGACAGCGGGTTCTGGTCGCTGACGAAGTACGCCGACATCCACGACGTGTACGTCGATCCGGGCACGTTCAGCTCGGAGCAGGGCACCGTGATGGGCGGGTCGTTCGGCAGCGAGCAGGACACCGCCACCGGCCAGATGCTCATCTGCGCCGATCCGCCCGAGCACCGCCTGCTGCGTCAGCAGGTCAAGCAGGGCTTCGCCAACGCCATGCTGAAGGTGATCGGCGAGAGCGTGCGCCGCTACGCGCACCGCGCCGTCGACCGCATCGTGGCGCAGGGAGGTGGCGACTTCGCCGTCGAGGTGGCGCCCGAGCTGCCGGCCGGCGTGCTGGCCGCGATGTTCGGCCTGCCCGCGGAGGACGCGCATCACCTGCTGGCACTGACCCGCAACATGATCGGGTCCGAGGACGGCGAGTACCGGGAGGGCGAGCTCGCACTGGTCACCGCGCAGGTGGAGATCTTCGACTTCCTCGCCGACCTGGCGGAGGAGCGCAAGGACCGGCCGGGTGACGACCTGGTGAGCATGCTGCTGAGCTCGTGCGTCAACGGCCGTCCGATGAGCGACGCGGAGATCCTCTACAACACGCTCAACGTCGTGGTCGGCGGCAACGAGACCACGCCGTACACCGCGTGCGCGGGCGTCGCGGCGTTCGCCGAGTTCGGCGACCAGGCCGACCGGTTCTACGCCGACCCGTCCGTGCTGCCCACGGCCGTGGACGAGATCCTGCGCTGGACGTCGACGAACGCCTACGTCCAGCGCACGGCGACCCGTGACGCGACGATCAGGGGCGTGCCGATCGCGAAGGGGCAGAAGCTGACCCTGTGGAACGCCTCGGCGAACCGCGACGAGGACGTCTTCCCCGACGCAGACCGGTTCGACGTCACGCGGACGCCGAACCACCACATCGCGTTCGGCGTGGGCAACCACCGGTGCATCGGCCAGACCGTGGCCCGTCAGGAGATCACGATCCTGTTCGAGCACCTGCGGGAGCGCGGAGTGCGGTTCGAGCTGGACGGCCCGATCGAGCGGCTGCGGTCCAACTTCATGCTCGGCACCAAGCACATGCCGGTCAAGGTGGTGTGAGACGACGGAGAAGGGGGCGGCTCCGCGGAGCCGCCCCCTTCGTCATGCGATTCGCGCTGCCGCCCACGTTCTGACGAAGTTCGCGAAGAGGCGCGGGCCGTGGTCGGTGGTGATGCTCTCGGGGTGGAACTGCACCGACTCGACGGGCAGCACGCGGTGCCGCAGCCCCATGACGTAGCCGTCGTCCTCCGCGTGCGCGGTCACCTCGAGGCAGTCGGGAACGGTGTCCTCGACGACGATCAGCGAGTGGTAGCGGGTGGCGTCGAAGGGGTTGGGCAGCCCGCGGAACACGCCCTTGCCGTCGTTGCGGACCGGGCTCGTCTTGCCGTGCACGAGATGCGCGGCCGGCCGGACGTCGGCGCCGTGCGCCAGCCCGATCGCCTGGTGGCCGAGGCACACGCCGAGCATCGGCACCTCATCGGCGAACCGGTGCACGAGCTCGACGTGCCCGGACGCCGCCGGATGCCCCGGTCCGGGACCGAGCACGATCAGGTCCGGCCGCACGGCGCTGATGTCGTCGTGCGTCAGCTCGTTCGACCGGACGACCCTCGGTCCGGCGTCCACCGAGTCGAGGTACTGCCGGATGATGTGCACGAAGCTGTCGTACGCGTCGATCACGAGCGTCCTCACGAGACCAGCTCCTTCCCGGTGACCGCCCAGTAGGCGGCGCTCATCTTGGCCAGGGTCTCCCGCCACTCGGCGCCCGGATCGGAGTCCGCGACGACGCCGGCGGACGCCCTGGTGCGGTAGGTGTTCCCGGCGTGCGTGAGGCTGCGGATGCACAACGCGAGGTTCAGCGCGCCGTCGAAGTCGATCAGCCCGAGCGCACCCGCGTAGAGGCCGCGGCGGCTGGACTCGATCGACTCGATGATCTCCATGGCGCGGATCTTCGGCGCGCCGGTCATCGTGCCGGACGGGAACAGCGCGCGCACCACTTCGTAGGAATCCACTTCGGACACCCGTCCGACGACCGTCGACACGAGGTGCGCCACGTGCGAGTAGCGGTCAACGGCCAGCATGTCGGGCACGTCGAGCGTGTCGCGGTCGCAGACCCGGCCGATGTCGTTGCGGCACAGGTCGACCAGCATGACGTGCTCGGCGATCTCCTTGGGGTCGGCGCGCAGTCTCGCCGCGGCCTGCGGTCCGGCGTCGAGCGGGATCGTGCCCGCGATCGGGCGCATGGTCGCGACACCGTCCTCGAAGCGGACGAACAGTTCCGGGCTCGCGCCGATGACGGTGTCGCCGGCGAGCCGGGCGAGGTACATGTACGGCGAGGGGTTGCGTTCCCGCAGTCGCCGGTAGACGTCGACGGGCGCGAGCTCGCTCGTGATGCGCAGCTCGTGCCCGATCTGCACCTGGTAGATGTCGCCGATCGCGATGTGGCCCAGCGCGCGGCGCACGTTGCGCCGGAACGTCGGCTCGTCGGTCTCGTCGACGCAGACAGCGGGCGGCACCCGCGCGTCGGCGGGTTCCGGCGCGACGCGAAGCGCGTCCAGCACGGCGTCCGGCTCCAGGTCGGGCCACAGCTCGCTGTGGTGCAGCAGGAGCTCGGCCTCACCGGACGCGACGTCGAACCGGATCCGGCCCCGGTGCAGCACCACGCACACGTCCGGTGCCCCCGGTTCGCCGGGGATGGTCCTCGGCAGGTCCTCGACGTAGTGCGCGGTGTCGTAGCCGAAGAACGACAGGAAGCCGAAGCCCGGTGTCCGCGGGAACGCGCTCTGCGCGTCGCGCAACAGGTCCCACACCCCGCGCCGGTCGGTCAGCGGCAACGAGACGCGTGCCCGCACGGCGGCCACGACGTCCGGCTCCCCGGTGATCCGCACGTCGGTGCCGGTGACCGAGATGGTCAGCAGCACACCGAAACCGACCACCGCGTGGCGGCGGTCGGTCGCTGGTCCGGACGGGGACTCGAGCAGGTAGATCTCGTCGTCGCCGAACCGTTCGGCGAGCGCGAGGTAGGCGGTCAGCGGGTCGAGTGCCGGCAACGCCCGGCGCTCGGTGGACACCATCGCGGCCTCCCGATCAGGTGGTGTACGAATGCCGTGCCGCGGCTTCGCGGGCGGCCTCGACGACGTGGTCCGGTCCGATGCGGTTGTCCTTGATGCGCGCGGCCTTCCAGCTCACGAACGCGCCGGTGTTGGTGATCGGGTCGAGCTCGGCGTCGACCGCGATGTCCGCGCCCACGCCGAACCGTTCCCGCAGGCGCCGGACGATGCCCCGCACGGCCCCGGTCGCGTCGCCGTCGAGCAGCTCCAGCCGGACCGTCACGCGGTCACCGGGGTCGATCTCGACCTGGTAGCCGAGACAGCCCGTGACCCCGTTCAGCACCGCGGACTCGATCTCGGAGGGCTGGAACCTCCCGCCGCCCAGCGCGATGCGGTCGTCGACCCGCCCGATCACCTCGACGAGCCTGCCGGGCATGCCGCAGTCGCACGATCCGCCGACCCGCACCAGGTCGCCGGTGCGGTAGCGGATCAGCGGCTTGATCCCGTCGATCAGCATCGTGAGGCACAGCTCGCCCGCGCCGCCGGCGGGTTCGAGCGTGTCCGGGTCGATCACCTCGACGAGGTAGTTGGGATCGGACAGGTGCAGCCGGTTGCGCACGCACCCGGTCGCGATCGCGAGCGCCTCCTGCGAGCCGTACAGGCCGGGCAGGACGTCCGCGCCCCAGATGGACTTCACGTTGGCGGCGAACTCCGGTGTGCAGATCTCGCCCAGCACCAGGAACATCTTCACGCCGAACTCGCCGAGGTCGTACCCGTGGTGCAGCGCGGCCTTCGCCAGGTTGAGGCACAGCGTGGGCGCGCACGCGATCACCTCGACGTTCAGCTCCTTGATGAGCCGCAACGCCTTCGCGAAGCCGACCCGGCTCGACTCCGGCCAGATCTTGGCGTGACAGGCGCCGAGGCGCTGTGCGACGTCGCCGAACGTGTCGCCGAACGCGTACAGCTCGGACGGTCCCATCAGCCCGATGACGGGCATGCGCTCACCGAAGTGGTGCGCGAACATGTCGCGCCACGACCGTTCGACGTGGAGGTTGCTCCACTCGATGTCCTTGGCGCTGCGCGGACACGGCGTCGGCGGGCCGGTGGTGCCGGTGGTCTCGTAGTAGATCGCGGCCTCGTCGACACCGCCGCTCAGCACGGCGTGCATCTCCCGGCGCAGATCGGCCTTGGTGGTGAACGGCAGCTCGCCGAACTCGGTGTGGTCGCCGAGGTGCCTGCGGTAGAAGTCGGACTTCTTCCGGACGTGCCGCAGCACCGTCGACAACCGTTCCGCGTACCAGTCCTGCCAGTCCACTTCGGACAGTTGGTCGGCGTAGTAGCGGCGGCACAGCTCCTGGTGGTCCATGGCTCATCCGATCGGGGAGTGGCGCGCGGCGAACCACTTGTCGTCGCGCTCGTTGGCCAGCTCGGTGTCCATGCCGTCGCGCCCGGTGAGCTCCCGGTGCTCGCGCAGCACGTCGATCATGTCGGCCATCCGGTTCACCATGCGCTCGACCATCTGCAGCCCCTCGTCGTCGTGCAGCACGTCGCCGGGCTGGTTGCCGTAGACGATCGACGGGAACCCGCTGCCGACCAGGATCATGCGGTTGAGCAGCACGTTGGTGACGAGATGGCTGTAGACCTCGGTGTGGCTGTACCGCCTGCCGATGACGATGACGCCGCCGACCTTGTTGGTGAGCGGCCGGTCGAACCGCATGTAGCCCACGCCGGAGCGTTCGATGAACGCCTGCATCAGCGCGCCGGTCCCGAACCCGTGCACCGGCGCGGCGTACAGGATCCCGTCCGCCCGCGCCATGCGTTCCACGACACCGGGAACGTCGTCCCGCAGCTCACACGGGGTGGTTCGCGAGTTGCAGTCGCCACAGGGTCCGCAGGGCGACATGCGCAGGTCGCCGAGCCGGATGACCTCCAGCTCGACGCCGCGGGCCGCCAGCACCTTGCCGACGAACTCGAGCACGTCGGCGGTGTTGCCGCGGCTGCGCTCGGAACCGTGGATGGCGACGATCTTCGGGCTGCTCATGCCGACGACCGTAGGAACGCCCGGTTCTCATCCGGTTACGTAACCGCTCGGCGGCATCCTGTCCGGCATGAACATCGGCATCCTGTTGTTCGACGGCGTGGAGGAGCTCGACGTGGTGGGCCCGTGGGAGGTGCTCGCCGCGTGGACGCAGCAGCATCCGGCCGACGGCTACCGCGTGGCCACTGTTTCCCGCGACGGCGAGCCCGTGACGTGCGCGAAGGGCATGCCCCTTGCTCCGCAGCACTCGTTCGCGGACGCGCCCGCGTGGGACGTGGTGGTCCACCCCGGCGGTGAGGGCACCGAACTGCTGGTGAAGGACGAGGAGCACCTCGACTGGGTGCGCGCGCAGCGCGCCACGGCGTCGCTGATGACCAGCGTGTGCACGGGCTCCCTGGTGTACGCCGCCGCCGGGCTGCTGTCCGGCCGCCCGGCGACGTCGCACTGGTCGACGCTGGAGTTCCTCGAGGTCATCGACCCCACCATCGAGGTCCGCGAGGACGACCGCTTCGTCGACGACGGCGACGTCATCACCGCTGCCGGCGTGTCCGCGGGCATCGACATGGCCCTGCACCTGGTGTCCCGCTTCGCCGGTGCCGAGCGCGCCGCCTCGATCAAGCGGTACATCCAGTACTAGCGCTGACCGACCGGTTCGCCACGTCCGAGCGCGTCGAGCACACCGGCCAGGGTGGCGCGGCGCTCGGCCAGGCCTGTGCTGAACCGGCCCGGCCAGCGGACGGCGAACTCCTCGTACATCGTCACCGCCTCGGTCACCGAGTCGAGTGCGGCGTCGAGATCGCGCCGCGCCGCCAGGCGGACCTCGGCGGCACTGGCCAGCGCGAGTGCCAGCGTGAACCTGTTCGGCGACGCCGCGCCCTCCTCCCCGCGCAGCACCGTCACCGCGCGGGTGCTCGTCGGCAGCGCCTCGTCGTGCCTGCCGAGGTCGGACAGTCCGCAGGCGAGGTTGTTCAGCGCCAGACCGAGCACTCCGGGTGAGTCCTGCTCCGGCTGGTCGAGGATGTCCACCACCTCGACCTTGAACGGGAGCGCGTCATCCTCGCGCCCCAGCTCGCCCAGGCCCACGCTGACGCTGATCAAGGCCGACACCAGGTTGTCGCGGTACCGATCAGGTTCGAGCTCCGCCAGCCGCCGCCAGATCGCCAGCGAGTCCTGCCAGGCAGCCATCGCGTCGTCGGCACGCCCCAGGTGCGCCAGGCAGCGGCCGTACGCCGTCAACGCGGACGCGAGATCGTTCTGGTCGTTCGCGCACTCCCGATGGGTGGTCACCCGGTGCTCCTGGACGGCGAGCGCGTCCTGGTGGCGGCCCACATCGGTCAGCCGGTTGGCGAGAGTGTGCAGGGCCTGGTCGAGTTCGGTGTCCGGTTCAGTGGAGTCGTTGCGCCGGCAGACCGCGACCACCCGTTCCTGGGTGGCCAGCGCCTCGTCGGGGTGGCCGAACTCGCTCAACATGACGCCGAGGCGGGCCAGTACCGAGCGGAGGGTGCCCGCGTGCCGGGCGAAGTCGCGGTCGGCCAGCCGCTGGCAGACGGCCGCCGCTTCCGTCTGCGCGGCCAGGGCCTCCTCGTTGCGGCCCTGAGGGGTCAGCCACTGGGCGAGCCGGAGCAGTTCGTCGACCAGCTTGGTGTGGTCGCCGTCCGGGTCGGCGTCGGCCAGCGACCGGTACGTCGCCAGCAGTTCGCTATGGGCGGCCATCGTCTCGTCGTCGCGGCTGGACGTTCTGATCACCTCGGACAACGCGTCGCAGGAGGCGGCGAGGTCTGCGGTGTACTCGGGATCGGCGGCGACCAGTCGGCGCAGCACCTCCACGCGCTCGAGGGCGAACGCCGTCGTGCGGCCGGCCGCCAGCCTGCCGCACAGGTCGGCGAGCCGCGGGCCGAACCGCGGGAGGTCGATGTCGGCCAGCCCGCGGTACACCGCGATGGCCTCACCCCATGCCTCGTCCCGCAGCCAGTACTGCTCGCCGAGCGCCTCCAGCGCCGCACCGAGTTCCGGACCGCGGGTGACCTGATCAGCTTCCGTCAGCCGGCGGAGGATCTCGATCGCCTGTCGCAGCGCGGGCTCGGCGGCGTACCAGTGCTCCCGCGCGGCCTGCATGGTGCCGAGCCGCACCAACGCGTCGGCGAGCCGCGGTTCCGCGCCTTCCTCGGCCAGCCGGTACCGCGCCACCACGACCGCCTCGGCGGTGTCGATGTCGGCGGGCGCGTCGATCCGGTCGTGGACCCGGATCCACTCCTGCTGGTCGTCGGGCTCCTTGTGGAGCAGACCGGCTTCGAGCCTGCTCAGGCGGAGCTCCGCCAGCCGGGGATCCGCGGTGCCCACGAGCAGACCGAAGTCGTCCAATACCCGCACACCCCGGCTGAGCAACTCCGCCGCGGTGGCCTCGTCCAGCGATGCCTTCACCACGCGCAGGGTCGGAATCCGCAGCAGCGGACTCCAGTCGGTCACGTTCGGGGCGTAGTCGATCTGGACCTTCTCCAACCGCGGCAGCCGGGTCAGCGGTTCCAGGTCCGCGACGCCGAACAGCTCCAGGTCGAGTGAGCGCAGGCCGAAGCACTGCTCGATGCCGGCCAGCGACTTGAGGTGGAACGTGTCGCACTCGCCGTTCCAGTAGGTGTAGCAGGCGAACTGGATGTCCTGCGCCGCCTCCCAGGTGAGTTCCGTCAGGTCCGGAAACAGGGCTCGTTGCTCGGCGAGCAGGCCGAGGACGTCGATGAGGACACCGGTGTTGAGCTCGTAGTCGCTGTCGTAGTCCTCGTCTTCGTCGTACTCGTCGTCGTCGTCCAAGTCGGCGTTCGCCGCCTTCAGCGCACCCCAGTCGGGTGTGGACACCCGCCCTTCGATGATCAGCGAATGGAGGACGGCGAGCCCGAGGTTGTCGTCCGGGAACGGATCCGACGTGTGCTCGCCGTCGGCAGCGGGCACCCTCAGCAGCTTCGCGGCCTGCACCGGATCCGCGGGCCAGCCGGGGTGCGCCATCAGCGGGGCCAGCCAACCGGGTCGGGACACCTCCACGCCGCGCTCGACGAGTTGCGCCGCCACCTCGGCGTCGACCGGCGCCGTCACCCTGCGCAGCGCCGGGATGCGCAGCAGCGGACTCCAGTCGGTCACGTCCGGGGCGTGTTCGATGCTGATGGACTCCAGGTGCCCCAGTCCGGTCAGCGGCTCCAGGTCGGCCACCCGGAACGCCGACGCCACCTCGATGGACCGGAGCTCAGGGCACAGCTCGATGCCTGCCAGCGACGTCAGGTCGAAGACCTGGCCGAAGCCGGACGAGTACTGGCCGGAGCAGGCCGACGTCATGGCGTACGTCCACCTGTTCAGCCGCAGGCGGGTCAGGCCCGACACGTCCGCCGAGTACCCGGCCAGAACGTCCAGCAGCGCGGCCCGCGCGGGCTCGTTGGGGTGGCTGCGGGTTGGCGGATGCGCCGCCGTCACCGCCTCCCAGTCCGGTGCGGTCACCACCTTCTCGCTGATCAGGGACTGGAGGACGGCAAGACCGAGGTTCGGGTCCACAAAGGAAGATCGAGACACCCGCGGCAGGGTAGCGACCGCGTGCATACATTTCCGCGGGCTGCTCAGCGAGGGTTGTCGGCGCGCCACGTGACGTAGTCGGCGACCGCCGCCGCGACGTCGAAAGCCGGCGCGAAGCCGGTGTCGCGGCGAAGCCGGGTGATGTCGAGGTAAGGGTCGTCGCCAGGGCCATTCTGCCGTCCGGGCAGCAGATCGAGCTGCACGCCGGGGTTGATCGTCCGCAGCGCGTCCGCGAACTCGCGGTTGGTGAACGGCCGGCCGCTGGAGACGTTGTAGGTGTCGTGCCGCAGGGTCCGCGCGGTGGTGAGGAGTGCGATCGCGCGCCCGGCGTCGGGTGCGTAGCAGCAGTCACCGCCGTCGTCGGCGTGCAGCGGCCGCGGCTGCTCACCGCGGAGCACGGAGCTGATGTACGGCGGGATGTGGAAGAACGGCGACTCCGGATCGACGAGGGGTCCCCAGATGGTCCCGATCCTGAGCACGACCGGCTGGACGCCGCTGCCCTGGAGGCTGTGCGTGGTCAGTGGTTCGACGGCCTTCTTGAAGGCGATGATCAGGTGCGGCAGCGCCGCGGTCGGCAGCGCGAGGTCCTCGTGCCACGGGTTCTCGGACCGGCCGATGTAGACGCCGAGGCTGCTGGCGACGGCGAACCTGCGGACGCGCCAGGCGCCGGCGGCGTCCAGAGCGTTGAGCAGACCGGTCGTGTCCGTGCGGAAGAAGCGGACCGGGTCGGAGCCGGGGATGCTGCCCGCGAGGTGGACGATGTCGCTGATGTCGTGGCGCTCGCCGAGCGCCAGGAAGGCATCCCGGTCGGTGACGTCGAGCGATTCCACGGTGACCTTGCCGACGAGGAACGACGGGATCTCACCGCGACGGTGTGCGGTGACGACGACGTCGTGTCCGAGGTCGATGAGCGCGCGTGCGGTGTGGGCGCCGATCATGCCGAGCCCGCCGGTGACGAGGATCATCGGATCACCTCGTAGTGGAGGTGCGTCACGCCGGGTGCCGGGATCGCCTGCAGCAGACGGAGATGCACGTGTTCCGGGAGCTCGTTGAAGAACCTGCGGCCGCCGCCCAGCAGGACGGGGACCTGGTGGAGGACGAGCTCGTCGACGAGCCCGGCCTTGAGCGCCTCGGTGGCCACACCGCCACCCATCAGGCCGATGTCCTTGTCGCCTGCGATCTTCCGGGCCGCGGCGATGGCGTCCTCGATGCCGGTGGTGACGAGGGTCTGCGCGTCGCTGATTTCGGGCAAGGGCCCGTGGCTGAGTACGACGAGCGGTGCCGTCGGGTGCGGGCTGCCGCCGCCGAAGCGGCTGGAGTGCTCGTAGGTGGTGCGCCCCGCGACCGCCGCTCCGTCGCGCGCGGCGAGTGCGTCGAAGAACCGGGCGCTGGGCTCGCTGAGCTTGAACCCGTCGAACACCCGGCTCGGCGTGTCCCCGTTGAAGTACCAGTCGAAGAGCATGGGAGCGTCACCGAGACCGCGTCCGAACTCCTCCTCGCCGTCGGGCGTGCGACCGCTGATGTAGCCGTCGACCGAGACGGCGTGGGCGGCGATGACCTTGCTCATTGCTCTCCTTCGCTCAGATGGCTTGGGGGAAGTCGAAGAACCGGTGCGGGTCGTAGGCTCTCTTCACCGCGACCAGCCGGGGGTGGTTGCCCGCGTGGTACGCCGCGGCCCAGTCGTCGAGCTCGGGGTCGGGGAAGTTGGGGTAGACGCGCCCCGACCCGTCGGCGTGGGCGGTCGCCCAGGAGCGGTCGATCCAGGGGTCGGCCGCGCCGGCGATGTGCTGCAGCAGGAAGCGTTCGCCGCGATGGGCGAACGCCGTGGCGTCCTCGGCGACCCTGTTGTACGCCCCGCCCATCGCGATGAAGGTGATCTCCCGCCGGCCCGTGGTCCTCGGGTCGGCGAGCTGGGCCAGCAGCGACGTGAGGGTGCCCTCGGCCATCGAGCGGGAGAAGAACTCCGACCTGAACCGCAGGGCGCGTTCGGGTACGTCCGGCGAGTCGGCGAAGGTGCCCTTCAGATGGTGGTACGGCAGGTCGGCGCGCAACTCGATCGCGGGAGCCGCGCCAGCCTGATCGATGAACTCCCGCAGCAGCTCCCAGGTCGGTCGCTCGCCGGCGGTGGAAGCGCCGAAGAGGGTCACCTGGACCGGCGCGCCGGGCTCGGCCACCAGGGTGAGGTCGGCGGTGAGCTCGTCCGGGGCGTCCGGTGCCCAGTCCTGCCAGGCGGAGACCAGTCGTTCGGCATCGACGTCCGACCAGTGCGCCTCGACGCGGGTGGTGATCGGCTCGGGGACGGTGTCGAACCGCAGTGACGTGACCACGCCGAACTGGCCGCCGCCCGCGCCGCGCAGACCCCAGAACAGGTCCGGTTGGCGGTCGTGGTCGCACTCCACGACGCTGCCGTCCGCCAGCACGACCTGCGCGCCGACGAGGCGGTCGCAGGTCAGCCCGTGCCCGCGCCCGAGCAGGCCGATCCCACCGCCGAGGGTGAGGCCCGCGATGCCGACGGTGGGGCCGCACCCGGCGGGCAGGGTCCGGCCGGACGCGTGCAGCGCCGCGTACACCCGTCCCTGGCGGGCACCGGCTCCGATCGTGGCGATCCCGTCTTCCGCCACGGAGATGCCGTCGAGGCCGGACGTGTCGAGCACGATCCCGTCCGTCGACGACCGACCCGCGAAGCAGTGGCCGCCGCCACGAGGGACGATGCGGTCCCCGGTGGCCGCCGCGTACGTCACGGCGCGGGCGACGTCCGAGACCGAACGGCACCGGACCACGAGCCGGGGACGCACCCCGGCGTACCTGGGGTTGACCGGCCGGCGGATCGCTTCGTAGCCCGCCGAGTCAGGGCTGAACACCTCACCGTCGAGCGAGGTGCGGAACGCGGTCAGATCGGTCACGACGTCGAACCTACGAGCGGTGTGCCGCCGGGGTCTTGAACGAATCGCGCAGGGTCAGAGCCGCAGCGGCGGCCTGCCGCGGGTGGCGAGGAACGGCTGGTAGGAGGCGGAGTGCTCGTGACCGCAGGCGCATCGGTCGATGTCGCCGCCGAGGAGCTGGCGCGGGGTGAGTCCGGTCAGGCGCAGGCACTCCCGGCTGAGGTGCGCTTGGTCGGCGTAGCCCAGGTCGACCGCCAGTCCCGCCATGCCGTCCGCACCACGGCGGCCCGAGGCGGTGGCGCCTGCCTGGGCCAGCGCGAGGAAGCCCTGGAACCGCAACGTCCGCTGGAGAACCTTGGGAGTCATCCCCACCGCGTGCAGGCAACGGCGGCGCAGCTGGCTCGCCGAGAGCGCCAGGTGGGTGGCCAGCGCGTCGATGCTGACCGGGTGCCACGGCATCAGCGCCCGCACGGCTTCCCCCACCAGCGGATCCACCCGGACCGAACTCCGGAACTCCCGCAGGAGGTGGGTCTGCAACAGCATGAGCGCCCGCTCGGGCGTCGCGGCCACGGCCATCGTCTCCACGAGCCGGTCCGCCGAACCGCGCCACAGCTCCGCCAGACCCAGGCGCTGGTCCACCAGGTCGTCCAGCACCGCCGGGAGGGGCGGCGCCGTCCCCGGCTGGAACCGCACACCCACGACGGTGGTGTGCGCCGGAATGACCTCGATCTCCGGACCGGTCAGCGGACCGACCAGCTGGGGATCACCACCGATCGGGAAGTGGATCTCGACCCCGCCCGTCGGCAGGTGCCGTTGCACGTACGGCGCCTCACCTGTGCGCTGGATCCAGACTGTTCGCACCACCCCTGCCAACTCCGGCACCGGCGGGCGTTCGACGTATGACGCCATCGCGGTCATCCTCGCACGCGGTGCACCGCCGCGTGACGTGATCCGTTTCCGGGACGCGGTGATCGGCGGGCTGTCAGAATTCCCGCGTGGGGAACAGTTACCGCGGTATCGCACAGGTTCTCGTCGAGGTGGGCGTGCTCTCCTTCGAGGAGGCGAGCGCGAGGGTGGCGGGGGCGGACGTCGACCAGCCCGTCGAGGACGACGAGATCGGTGAGACGCTCGCCGATCTTGGGGTGGCGTTCGTCGTGCCCGGCTACGACGTCGACGACCTCGAGGAGAGCTATCGGAGCGTCCTGCAGGACGCGGGCCGGGTCGCCGGCGTGCGGATTCACGACATCCGCCTCGACGGCGGCGAGCTGCACTGGCGGCGGGACGGCGAGCCGGTGTCGTGGCACGTCGAGCACCTGTCCGACGCCTACCTCGACCATCTGGCGTGCTTCGAGTTCGTGCACCTGCTGGAACCGGACGACGAGCGGACGTTCCACTCGATGCCGCAGCAGGAGTCCGGTGACGACAGCGTGTACGTGCTCGCGTCCGCCGAGCAGGCGCGGCGGCTGAGCGAGGAGCTCGGGCTCGTGTTCGACTAGCACCCAGGCCGAGAGCTCGGCCTGGGTGCCGGATTCCGTTACAGGAGCTTGCAGTTGCGATCCGCCATGCTCCAGCCGGACCAGTCGCCCGCCTGGTCGGTTGCGCCGACCGCGTACCAGTCGACGTCCGCCGCGTTGATTCCGTGGTCGGACAACTTGATGAAGAAGAAGACGCCGTGCACGGTGTCGCCGGTGTTGGTCATCGGGTGCAGGGTCCAGCCTCCGGCACTGGCTCTCCAGACCGCGAGCGTGGCGTTGAGCCGGGTGTCGTCGCCGTCGGGGTCGGTGAAGTCGGCGAACACGTGGCCGTTGAAGCACTGGAAGTAGCCGGTGAACTGGGGTGGCTGACTGAACGCCGCGGACTGCGTCGACACCTCACCCGGGATGGTGGGTTGTGCTGCCGCCACACCGGTTCCGGCCAGTGCGACCAGCGCCAGCACGGACACCGCGACCGCGAATGCTCGTAGTTTCACTTGATTCCTCCCAAATCGCCTGAGTCGAGCGGCGCAAGGTGATCATGTAGATCTTGGAGAGCGGTTGGAGATCTGTTGGAACTCACGACGAATGTGTCGATAGCGTGGGTTCGTGCGCCACGTGCCGGAGGAACGTCTCGAGCTCAACGTGTTGGGACCGTTCGAAGTGATGGTGGGTGCCAGGGCGGTGCGGCTGGGCGGGCCGCGTCAGCGTTCGGTGCTGGCCCTGCTGCTGTTGAACGCGGGACAGGTGGTGCCGGTCGATCGCCTGGTCGACGCGTTGTGGGCCGGTGACCCGCCGCGTGCGGCGGAGAGCACGTTGCGGGGATATGTGTCGCACCTGCGGAAGTCGTTGACGGACTGCGGTGTTGCGACGCCGGGTCCGCTCATCACCCGGCCGTCGGGTTATCAGCTGGAGGTCGAACCCGACCAGGTCGACGCGGACAGGTTCGAACGCGCGCTGGCCGACGGCCGCAGGTCGTTGCAGGGCGGTGATCCCGGCGAAGCAGCCTCGGTGCTGCGGGCGGCGCTCGGGTTGTGGCGCGGCCCCGCCTTGGCCGACCTGGCGGGGGAGTCCTGGGCCAGAGCGCACTGCGCCAGGCTGGAACAGCTGCGGCAGGCGGCGATCGAGGCTCGCGTCGAGGCGGACCTCGGGCTCGGCAGGCACGGTGAACTCTTGAGCGAGCTCGAGGTGCTGGTCGCCGAGCATCCGCTGCGGGAACGGTTGTCGGCGCACCGGATGCTGGCGCTGTACCGCAGTGGACGGCAGGCCGAAGCGCTGGAGGTCTACCGCACGACGTACGCACTGCTGGCCGGAGACCGCGGCATCGAACCCGACGGCGCTCTCCGCGAGTTGGAAAGCGCTATCCTGCGCCAGGACCCAGCTCTGGACTGGGTAGCGCCGCCGAGGCCGTCGTCCCCGGCGGAGCTGCCGGCTGACGTCGCGACGTTCACCGGACGAGCCGCGTCGCTGGCCGCACTGGACGACCTGCTGCCCGGCGGTGCCCGCTCCGCTCGGGCGGTGGTGATCTCCGCGATCGCCGGAGCCGCGGGAATCGGGAAGACCGCCCTCGCCGTGCACTGGGGGCACCGCGTCCGCGATCGGTTTCCCGACGGCCAGCTGCACATCAACCTCCGCGGCTACGACACCGGCCCGCCGGTGCCGCCCGTCGAGGCGCTCGCGCGGTTCCTGCGCTCGCTGGGGGTTCCGGCCGATCAGGTGCCGATCGAGGTCGAGGAAGCAGCGGGCCGGTTCCGCAGCCTGCTGGCGGACCAGCGGGTGCTGGTGCTGCTGGACAACGCCGCCAGCGCGGACCAGGTCCGTCCACTGCTGCCGGCGAGTCCCGGCTGCCTCGTGCTCGTCACCAGCAGGCACCGCCTGACCGGTCTGACCGCCCGCGAGGGTGCCGTCAGCCTCGACCTGGACGTCCTCAGCGCGTCCGAAGCGCGGGAGCTGTTGGCGAGCATCATCGGCCACGACCGCGTCGAAGCCGAACCGCAGGCCGCCGCGGAACTCGCCAGGCTGTGCGCCTTTCTGCCGCTGGCACTGCGCATCGCCGCCGCCAACCTCGTCCACGGCACCCGTCCCCGAATCGCCGACTACGTGACCGAGTTGCGCGAGGGGGACAGGTTGACCTCGTTGGCGGTCGACGGCGACGAGCAGAGCGCCGTGCGCGGTGCGTTCGACCTCTCCCGCGCCAGGCTGCCGCCCGAGCTCCAGCGGTTGTTCCGGCTGCTGGGGGCCGCACCGGTGGTGGACTTCACCCCGGCATCCGCCGCGACGCTGACGGACATCGTTGCGGAGCGGGCGACGTCGCTGCTGAACGGACTGGCCGCCGCACACCTGGTCGACCACCACTCGCCCGGCCGGTACGGCCTGCACGACCTCCTTCGCCTGTATGCGGCCGAACACGCCCTCCACGAGGAAACGGAGACCGAACGCGAAGCAGCCATCGAACGTTTCTATGACTGGTACGTGCAAACAGGGGCCGCGGCGGCGCGATTGCTGTATCCGGAGATGCTCCGGCTGCCACTTCCCGCCGCCGCGAGCACGACCCGTCCACTCGGTTTCGAGAGCCACCACGAGGCGCTGGCGTGGCTGGACGCGGAACGGGTCAACGTGCTCGCCATCGTCAAGCACACCGCCCTGCACGGGCCGAAGCGCGTCGCATGGCTGCTGGCCGACATCCTGCGCGGCTATCTGTGGACGGGCATGCACACCGTCGACTGGCTGACCATCGCGCAAGCCGGTCTGGCGGCCGCGACGGCGGAGGGCGACCTGCACGCCCAGGCCGCGTCCAGGCTCAGCCTCGGCAACTTCCACAGTGGACTGAGCCGGTACGGGCAGGCGTCCGAGCAGTACGGGGTGGTGCTGGCGTTGACCCGGCGGATCGGTTGGCTGGAAGGACAGGCGACGGTGCTCAGCCAGCTGGGCAACGTGGGCTGGTGGTCGGGACGGTTGACCGACGCCGCCGAGAACTTCGCGGAGGCTCTTGCTCTCGACCAGCGGACCGGCCGCCGCGCGAACCAGGCCGCCAATCTCGACAGCCTGGGCATCGTCTACCGCCAGCTGGGGCGGCTGGCCGAGGCCGCCGACCACTCGCGCAGAGGACTCGCCCTGTTCCGGGAGTGCGGGACGCGCATGGGGGAGGCGGTCAACCTGTGCAACCTCAGCAAGATCTGCCACGACCTCGGCCGGTTCGACGACGCACTCGACCACCTGTCCCGCGCACTGGCGTTGCACCGCGAGGTCGGCGACCGCAGCAACGAAGCCGGCACGTTGGACGTTCTCGCCGCCGTGCACCGCGACCGCGGCGACTACCCGCGCGCGGACGAGCTCGCCACCGCGGCGGTGGCCATGACCCGCGAGACCGGCGAACGACGCCTCGAAGCGGACGCGCTCAACACCGTTGCCTCCATTCACCTGCGGCTCGGCAGGCACCGTCGAGCCGTCGAGCAGTACCGGCTCGCGCTGAGCGTCGCGCAGGAGACCGAGACCCGGTACCCCGAGGCCGAGGCACTCATCGGACTGGCCGATGCGGGGCTGTGCCTCGACCAGCTCGACCGGGCCCGCGACCACGCCCGCCGAGCACTCGTGATCAGCGGTGAGGTCGGCTACCGCGTGCTGGAGGGCAAGGCGCACACGGTTCTCGCCGCGATCGAGCTCGCCCAGCACGACACCGACCGGGCCGTCCGGCACGCCCGCCGGGCCCTGTCCGTCCACCGCGGCACCGGCCACCGCCTCGGCCAGGCCCAGGCACTCCTGGTGCTCGGCAACGCGCTCCGGCACACCGCGGCCGGCCGCGGCTACCGGCAGGAAGCGGTCGCACTCCTGCTCGACATCGGCGTGCCGGTCGCCGATTCCGTGAGCCGGTGAGGTCGGGCGCCTGCTAGGCTCCGGCCCGCTCAGCGCCAAACGAGATCAACAGCGTGCGCGTGCTTCTCGTCCGTTCGCGCCACCGTTCGGTGCTGCCGCAAGGATTTCACCGGCAAGCAGGATCAGGTGATCATGAGACGCTCTCCTCGCTTCGTCTTGGCCGCGGCCTTGTCGTTCGAGTTGGTGCTCGCGCTCGGAGCGAGCGGATGTGCGGGGGCGCCGGAAGAGCGCCCCAAGATCGGCTACGTGCTGTCGAACAACACGTTCCACTTCGCGCGGGAGATGGGTGCGGGCTTCCACGCCGGTGCGCAGATCGCCGGTGGCGTCGACACCGACGTGACCGGCCCGCCCACGAACGACGTGTACAAGCAGATCGAGATGTTCAAGGAGCTGACCGCCAGCGCGAAGGGCGGCATCGCGGTGTCGGCCTCGGACCAGGCGATGTTCGCGGGCCCGCTCGCCGAGGCGTCCGCCGCCGGGATCCCGCTGCTCGTGTCGGCCGCGCGCCCCCTGCCGTCCTCGCAGGTGAAGCTGCTCGTCGAGAACGACAACTACGAGCTCGGCAAGATGCTGGCCGCCGAGGCGATCAAGCGGCTGCCGCCGGACACCGCGGGCAAGGTCGTCCTCGGCGCCGACATCCCGGCTCACCCCGCGCTGGCCCAGCGGGCGACGGGCATGCGCGACGAGTTCGTCAAACGACTGCCGAACGTGCGGGTGCTGGGGCCGTTCGACACGCAGCGCGAGGAAGCGTCCAACCTGGCCGCCTGGCAGCTGCTCGTCGCGGCCAACCCGGACGCCGTCGCGTTCCTGGGCACCGGTGACACCGATGCGGCCAACATCGCCAAGGTGCGCATCAGCACCAAGGGCACCTGGTTGGCCGGAGTGTGCAGCATCGCGTCACAGGTGCTGCAGAACGTCAAGGACGGCCACATGTTCGCGGCGGTGTCCCCGGAGCACCTCCTCAAGGGAGCCATGACCGGGTGGCTGCTGGCCGAGCACGCCAAGGGCACCCGGCCGTTGCCGGAGGGGTGGCTGGCCACCCCCGGCCTGGTGATCACCTCGTCCAATGTGGACGAGATCATGCGGCGCCAGTCCTCGGACACCGACAAGCAGGCGTGGTTGAGGTCGCAGACCCAGCAGATCACCGGTTCGGCCCAGCTCGTGCGGCCACTCGACCAGGCCAGGTACTGACGTTCGCCGAACCGGACTGTTACGAGACACGTCCGGTTCGGTGACGTGATGTTCGATCTGTGCTTGATCCATGATTTTCGTTGACCTGCGGGAAAGCGCTATCTAGATTGTTTGAGCCCGATCTCCGATCACGGATCGGAGTACGGAGGCCCTCTAACGGCGGAGCGGCACGATGCTGACGAAGATGCTCGAGGCACGGAGCATCGCACGGGGAGCGGTGGTCGGCCTCGCCCTCGGACTCATCGGCCTGACCGGGTTGTCGTTGTGGGGCAACATCAGCATGCAGCGGGCGACGTCGCGGCTCGACGCGCTCAACGACGTGAGCGACCAGTGGAACCAGATACTCCAGCGCGTCGACGTGGAAGACCACGCGATGAGCGACTACCTCCGGTCCCGCGGCAACGACGTGCTGCGGCAACCCCTCGCGTCAGCTGCGGGCTCCGCGCTGGAACACCTGGCGTGGCTGGAATCCCACGGCGCGCCCGATGACGTCGCGACGGTCACGCGGGTGCGCGAGCTGTACCGGACCTACACCACGATCCAGCAGGAGATCCTCACGTCCGGTGACCGCCAGGACCTCGGCAGGCTGGAGCTCCAGGGCGACGAGGCGAAGCTCGCCCTGATCTCACTGCGCAAGCAGCTGTCCGCGATCATCCAGGTCAAACGCGTGCACACGGCGGAGTACCTCGACGAGGCCGACCAGAAGAACCGCGGCCTGCAGGTCGCCACCTTCGCCGCGTTCGGCCTCAACCTCGGCCTGGTCGGCCTGTGCGCGGCCGTCCTGATCAGCTATCGGCGCAGGATCCTCCGGCAGGTCGCCAGAAACGAGCACGAGGCGCTGCACGACGCGCTGACCGGCCTGGCCAACCGCACGCTGCTGGCGCAACGCACCGAGGAGGCCATCGAGCGGTCTCGGGGGAGCGGCGAACCGGTCGGTCTGCTGCTGGTGGACCTCAACCGCTTCAAGGAGGTCAACGACACGCTAGGGCACGTGTGCGGCGACCGGCTGTTGCAGCGCGTGGCGGCTCGCCTCGCGGACGCGGTGCGGCAGGACGACACCGTGGCGCGCCTGGGCGGCGACGAGTTCGCAGTGCTGCTCCCGCGGATCAGCTCGGTGACGGGCGCGGCGGAGGTGGCTGAGCGAATGCACGCGGCGCTCGGTGGTCCGGTCGATCTGGACGGGCTGTCCGTGGAGGTCGACGGCAGCATCGGCATCGCCGTCTACCCGCTGGACTCCACGGACGCCGACGAGCTGCTCAAGTACGCCGACATCGCGATGTACGCCGCCAAGCGCAACCACCTCGGGGTGGCCCGCTACGAGCCCAGCCTCGACGAGCACTCCACCGCCCGGCTCGCGGTGGTCAGCGAGCTTCGCCGCGCGATCGACCACGGCGAGCTGGTGCTGCACTACCAGCCGAAAGCCGTGACGTGCAGCGGCGCGATCTGCGGCGTGGAGGCGCTCGCCCGGTGGCAGCATCCGCGGCGCGGACTGCTCGGCCCCGGCGAGTTCATCCCGGCGGCCGAGGAGAACGGTCTGATCGGATCGTTGACCAGGTACGTGCTGAGCTCGGCGCTGCGCCAGTGCCACGCCTGGCTGATGGACGGGTGCACCATGCCCGTCTCGGTCAACGTCGGCGCCCAGTGCCTGCTCGACCCGACGTTCCCCGACCAGGTCGCCGGCTTGCTCGACCGCCACCAGGTGCCCCCGCACATGCTCACGCTGGAGATCACCGAGAGCGCGATCGTCGCCGACCCCGCGCGCGCCAACCTCGTGCTCGGCGAGCTCGCCGACAGCGGTGTGTCGCTCTCCATCGACGACTTCGGCACGGGCTACTCCTCGATCGCCTACCTGCAGAGCATGCGGGTGCACGAGATGAAGCTCGACCGCCTCTTCGTCACCGAGCTGTGTTCGAACCCCCGCAACAACGCGATCGTGCGGACCTTGCTCGAGCTCGCGCACGCCTTCGAGTTGCAGGTCGTCGCCGAGGGCGTGGAGGACGGCGAAACGTGGGCCGCCCTCGCCGAACTGGGGTGCGGCATCGTCCAGGGCTTCTACCTCAGCAAGCCGCTGCCCGCCGACGAGTTCGCGGCGTGGCTCCAGCAGGACGGCTCACGAGCTCACACCCGACTGGCTGAGCTGTGACTCCGGCACCTGGGTGCCGCCGACCGGTCCCACCTTCCCGCCCAGCGTGCTGCAGTTGACGTCGCCGGTGGACGCGGATGACGACGAGGCAGGTGGCGTCGCCGCGGTGGACGAGCTCGGGTGCTCGTGGGTAAGGGTGCCGAGTTGTGCTGGCAGGTGCAGGCCGAGAGCAACGCGGTGAGGGCGAGCAAGATGCCCGCTGAGCTGATGCGCGTGATCATCGGTACCACGTCTCGCGGCACCGGGGCGGCAAGCACGAGCGCGTGATGTCCCTTCGGGCGGGAGTACTGGCCGATCGGGCAGACGACGTCAGTGGTCCTCGTCACGAACGCCCGGCAGCACGACGCGGAACACCGCGCCCTCGGCCGGCGCCGTGTCGAGCTCGACCCGGCCTCCGTGCGCCGCCACGAGAGCCGCGACGATCGCGAGACCGAGGCCGGTGCCGCCGTTCTCCCGGCTCCGCGCGGAGTCGGACCGGTAGAACCGCTCGAACACGCGCTCGGCCTGCTCGGGCGCCAGCCCCGGCCCGTGGTCGGCCACCTCGACGACCGCCGTGTCGAGCAGCCGGACGTCGATCGGTGAGCTGCCGGGTGTGTGCGTCACCGCGTTGTCGATCAGGTTGCTCAGCACCTGCCGCAGCCTGGCCTCGTCGCCGAGCACCACGACGGGCCCGGACGGCAGCCGCACCGACACGGTCCGGTCGGGTGCGATGGCGCGGGCGTCCTCCACCGCGTCCACGACCAGCACGACGAGGTCGACCGGCGACAGCGCGAGCGGGCGGTCGGAGTCCAGGCGGGCCAGTTGCAGCAGGTCCTCGACGAGCAGGCCCATCCTGGCCGCCTGGTCCTCGATCCGCCGCAGCACGAGAGCCGGGTCGGCCGCGGCTCCCTGGCGGTAGAGCTCCGCGTAACCGCGGATCGACGTCAGCGGGGTGCGCAGCTCGTGCGACGCGTCGGCGACGAACTGGCGCATGCGCGACTCCGAGCGGACGCGCACGGCGAACGCCTGCTCGATCTGGCCGAGCATCACGTTCAGCGCCGACGCGAGCCTGCCGACCTCGCTGCCCGGCCTGCGCACGGGCACTCGGCGGGAGAGGTCGCCCGCGGCGATCTCCTGCGCCACCGACTCGACCTCCTCGAGCGCCCGCGTCGACGACCGCACGAGCACGTAACCCAGGCCAGCCACCAGTGCCAGCGCGCCGAGGCTGATCAACAGGAACGTGATGCGCAGGTCGTCGACGGCGGCGTCCACATCGGACTGATCTAATGCGACGATCAGCTCGTCGTCGCCGATCGGGCGCATCAGCACCCGGTACGAGCCGACCGTGACGTGCTCACCGGGCGTCAGCGTGCCGTAGGCGGGCAGGCCCGCGAAGGCGGTGCCGGAGAGGACGGAGGAGGAGTCCCGCAGCACGACCGTGTCGCGGGTCGGGACCCAGCGGGGCGCGGACGCGAGGCGGTCGAGCCGGGCGTCGAGCTGGCCGAGCAGGTAGTGCTCCATCACCTGCGAGCCGACCAGCCACGTGCCGAACAGGCCCGCGGCGAGGAGGGCCACGAGCACGATCACCAGGCGCAGGCGCAGCGTCATGGGCGGAGCACGTACCCGATGCCGCGGACGGTGTGGATCAGCCGCGGCTCCACCGTGTCGACCTTGCGGCGCAGGTAGGAGATGTAGGACTCGACGACACCGGCCTCGCCGTCGAAGTCGTAGCTCCACACCTGGTCGAGGATCTGCGCCTTGGACAGCACGCGGCCGGTGTTGCGCAGCAGGTAGTGCAGCAGCTTGAACTCGGTCGGCGAGAGGTCGACGATCCGGTCGCCGCGCCGCACGACGTGGCTCTCCACGTCGAGCGACAGGTCCGCGCAGTGCAGCCGCTCACCCGTGAAATCGGGACGGGTGCGGCGCAGCACCGCGGTGACGCGGGCGATGACCTCCTCCAGGCTGAACGGCTTGGTGATGTAGTCGTCGCCGCCGATGGTCAGGCCGGTGATCTTGTCGTCGGACGCGTCACGGGCCGTCAGGAACAGCACCGGCACCTGCGTTCCGGCCGTCCGCAGGCGGCGCAGCACCTCGAAGCCGTCCCGGTCGGGCAGCATCACGTCGAGCAGGACCAGGTCGGGCGCGTGGGACGACACCGCGCGCAGCGCCTCGCCGCCGGTCGCCGCGCTGTCCACGGCGAACCCCGCGAACCGCAGGCTGGCGCACAGCAGTTCGCGGATGCTCGGCTCGTCCTCGACGACGAGCAGCTGGCCGCGGTCCACGCCACGATCCTGCATCAGCCGGTCGGCGGCCGCTGCGTGACGGTCTGCGCGGTCACCGAACCGTCGTCGCCCTGCTGGCCCTGCACGACGACCTGGGTGCCCGCCTTGAGGTCGCCCAGCTTCCCATCCTGAGTCACCTGAACCCGGGTCTTGTCCGAAGTGGACACCTTGACGACCGTGCCGTTCTGCGTCTTCACGTAGATCGTGGCGCCGTCGACGTGGTCGATCGTGCCCACCGTGCCGCGGCCGAAACCGCCCGCGCGATTGGCGCCCGACGGCGGCGTGCTGCCGTCACCCCGCTGCGGGAACTGGCGGCCGGACGCGTTCTGGCGTGCCGAGTTGGCGGTGGAGCCGAAGGACTTCTGCACCAGGATGCCGCCGACGAACGCGACGACGGCGAGCACGGCGACCCCGAGGATGATCGTGGTCCTGCCGATGCCGCTCTTCGCCTGCTTCAGCTCGGTGGTGATGTCGCCCTGGTTCAGCGGTTGGTCGAGGGGGTTCAACGTCGATCTCCTATTCGTGCCGCAAGGCTTCGATGGGGCGCAGCTTCGCCGCGCGGGACGCCGGGTAGCTGCCGAAGAACAGGCCGATCAGCGCCGACACCGCGAACGCGAGCAGCACCGACGACGGCACGAGCACCGGCTGGATGCCCGCGATCGTGAACTGGCTGCCGATGACACCCGCCGCGACGCCGAGCGCGCCGCCGAAGAGGCTCAGCAGCGTGGCCTCGATGAGGAACTGGCCGAGTATCGACGACCTCGGGGCGCCGACAGCTTTGCGGATGCCGATCTCCCGGATCCGCTCGGTGACCGTGACCAGCATGATGTTCGTGATGCCGATGCCGCCGACCAGCAACGAGATCGCGGCCACCGACGCGAGCAGCACGGTGAACGTCTCGGTCGTCGCCGTCCGGGCGGTGAGCAGCTGGTCCTGGCTCAGGATCCGGTAGTCCGCGGTGGCGCCCTCGCCGATGCGGTGCCGGCCGTTCAGTATCGTCGTGGCTTCCGCCTGCGCCCGTGGCAGCGCGTCGGCCGACACCGCCTGGACGACGATCTGGTTCAGGCTCCCGTACCCGGTCAACGCGTTCTGCGTCGTGGTCAGCGGCGCCACGGCCATGTCGTCGGCGTCCTGCAGTCCACTCGAGCCCTTGGACGTGAGCACGCCGACCACGGTGAACGGGATGTTGTTGACCAGCACGGACTTCCCGACCGGGTCGAGACCGGGGAAGAGCTGGGTGGCGACGGTCGCGCCGATCACCACGACCTTGCGCGCCTGCTGGACGTCGTTGTCGGAGAACAGGTTCCCCTGCGCGACACCGCTGTTCGTGGTCTCGAAGTAGCGCGGGTCGGTGCCGAGGAACTGCCCGATGGCGTAGCTGGTGCCCTGGAAGCTGGCGGTCGCCTGAGCGGACACCACCGGCGAGGCGTGCCTGATGCCGGGGGAGTCGGCACCGACGAGCGCGGCCGCGTCGGCCGTCGTCAACGGCTTGACCGGACTGCCCTGCTGCGCCCGCTGCTGACTGATCGTCAGGATGTTCGTGCCCAGCCCGGCGATGCTCTGCTGCACCGCGCTGGACGCGCCGTTGCCGACCGCGATCAGCAGGATCACCGACGCGACGCCGATCAGGATGCCCAGCGTGGTGAGGCCGGAACGCATCTTGTTCGCGGTCAGGCCGCGCACCGCGAACGCGGCGATCTCGAAGAGCCTCATACGAGCACCCCCGCGACCCGGCCGTCGACGACCCGGACCGTGCGCGTGGCGTGCGCCGCGACGTCGTCCTCGTGCGTGATCAGCACGACTGTGCGCCCGCTGGCGTTGAGCCGGTCGAAGATGCCCAGCACCTCACGGCTGGAGTCGGTGTCGAGGTTCCCGGTCGGCTCGTCGGCGAGCACGATCGCCGGTGACGTGACGAGCGCCCGCGCGATCGCGACGCGCTGCTGCTGGCCGCCGCTCAGCTCGTTGGGCCGGTGGGTGCTCCGGTCGGTCAGCCCGACGAGCTCCAGCGCGGCCAGCGCACGTGCCTTGCGTTCCGCACGTCGAACTCCCGCGTACACCAGCGGGAGCTCGACGTTCGCGAGTGCCGTCGTGCGCGGCACGAGGTTGAAGGACTGGAAGACGAACCCGATCTTCCTGTTGCGCAGCAACGAGAGCTGCTGCTCGGCGAAGTCGCTCGTGTCGATGCCGTCGAGCCGGTACGTGCCGGCGGACGGCACGTCGAGGCAGCCCAGGATGTTGAGCAGCGTCGACTTGCCCGACCCGGAGGCACCCATGATCGCGATGTATTCGCCGCGCTGGACGGTCAGGTCGAGGCCGCGCAACGCGTGCACGGCCGTGTCGCCCGCGCCGTAGACCTTGCGGAGACCCTCGACCTCGATGACCGGGGTCATCGCCCGTTCCCGGTGCCGCCGAAACCGCCGTTGCGCCCGGCGCCGGGGAAGTTGCCGGTCCCGGTGGGGCGGTTGGTGTTCTGGTTCGTCGTGACCTGGGGGAGAACGACCTCCTCACCGGCGTTGAGACCCGAGGTGATCTGCACGTACTGGTCGCCGCGCACCCCGACCTCGACGGTCTTGCGCGTCTCCTGACCGTTCTCCAGCACCTGCACGGAGCTCGCGCCGCCGACCGTCTGCACGGCGGCCGCGGGCACCGCCAGCGCGTTGGCGGCCTGGTTGACCGTGATCTCGACGCTCGCCGACTGGCCGGGTTTGAGGCCGTCGGGCGGACTCGTCAACGCCAGCGTCACGCCGTACTGCACGACGTTGTTGGAGGTCGTCGGCGTGAGGTCGATCTGCGTGACCTTGGCCTGGATGGGCTGCGCGGGCATCGCGTTGACGGTCACGGTCGCCGCCTGGTCGCCCTTGAGCTTGCTGACGTCGCTCTCCGAGACGTTCGCGTGCACCACGAGGTTCTTCAGGTCGGTGACCACGACGAACCCGCTCGGGGCGGTCGTGGTCGTGGTGCTCGAGCTGCTGCTGTTCCCGCTGCCGACCTTCTGCCCGACGGAGCCGGTGATGGAGGTGATCGTGCCGTCGCCGGGCGCGGTCAGCGTGGTGCCCGCCAGCGCGTCCTGCGCCTGGGCGAGCGCGAGCTGCGCCTGGTTGTAGGCGGTGAGCAGCGCGGTCGTGCCGGTGCCCTTGGCGAGCGCCGCGTCGACGTTGCCCTGCGCGACGTCGACCTGCAGCTGGGCCTGTCTGCTGTCGAGCTTCGCGAGCGGCTGCCCCTTGGTGACGGTGTCGCCGACCTTCACGTCGATCTTGGTCACCGTGCCGCTGGCGCTGAACGACGCCGCGGCCGTGTAGGAGCTCTGCACGGTCCCAGCCGCGGTCACCACCTCGGCGACGTCCCGGTTGGCCGCCGCCGCGGTGCGCGTGGTCGCGGGCTGGGCGCTCCCGGACGAGCCGAAGAACACCAGGTAGCCCGCGACGCCCGCGCCGAGGAGCACCACAGCGAGCAGTCCGTTGATGATCCACGCACGGCGCGTGCGTCTACGTGTCATGGGCTGAGATCGTGGCCCGTGAAGCTGTAGGAGGGCTGCGAGTTTCCTGGCAGTTTCCTGTAGATCGGTCAGTGCGCCGTCATCGAGGCTGCTTGGTCACCCACTCGTACTGGCCGCGCACCTCGTCCGCCGTCGCGGCCCGGTCGAGGAACATCAGGCCGTCCATCCGGCAGTTGCAGGCGTTGGTCTCGCGGTTGTTCTGCGGGTGGCTGCCGCCGATCTTGATGCCGCGCGGGTTGGTCGCGGACGAGAAGTCCGGCTCCGGCGGGCCGACGATCTTCCACGGGTCGCCCTTGACCGCGAAGTAGCCGTCGACGGGCTTCCCGTCGACGTAGAGGCCGATCGCGCCGGTGTCGAAGTCGAAGGTGCCCGCGATGAACACCCACTTGTTGGGCGGCACCAGCGTCTTCCAGTCGGCGTTGGACAGGAAGTACTGCTTGTCGCTGCCGTCCACGCGGCGGGCGAGTGCGATCAGCCGCATCGCGCCCTTGTCGTTCTCGGTCTCCAGCAGTGCGCGCGCGGCGTGGCCGTCGGAGTCGCCGGACAGCACGCCCGCGAAGCCGATCGCGCCGTAGAAGTCGCCCGTGCCGGAGCTGTTGGAGTTCCTGGCGGGTGCCTCGCCGGTGACCTTGATCCACGTCATGATCGACAGGCCGCGCACCTTGTTGAACGCCTTCATGGAAGACACGCCCTTGGAGTCGTAGACCCCGGCCTTCCAGTCGTCGTTGCTCTTGTTGTTCGGGCGGACCTGCTTGAGTTGCATCGACGTCTTGCTGCCAGGGAACGCGCCGTCCGCGGTGCGCATGGCCGCGCCGCCGTTGATCAGCTGGATCGGGGTGGAGGACCCCGTGCGGCCGAGGTCCTGCTCCTTCGCCGCGTCGCCGGCGACCGGGTGTTCGAAGTCGTAGTGGTGCACCACCGCGGACGCGATGCCGGGGAACACCTCCGACGGAGGCTGAGACTGCGCCGGAGCCGCGAGCGCGGTGCCCAGCATCAGCGCCAATCCCGCTGCCGGCAGCATTTTCCTCTTCACGACTGTCCCTTCCCGGTGATCTTCAGGTCGCGGACGCGGCCGATGTTGTCGAACGAGCCGAAGCCGACCCGGCCGGTGGTGAGCACCTTGTTCGTCGCGGTCATCAACGGCGTCGAGGCTCCGTCCACGTACACCGCGATGTCACCGGTCTCCGCGCAGTGCTGCACGCGCACGCTGTGCCACTTGGCGTCCTTGATCGCGGGCGGCGCGCCGACCGAGTTCTCCGGATCCCACTGGTCGTCGATGCGCAGCCGGTCGGCGTTGTTCACCAGGAAGATCCCGTTGTGCGGATAGATCCTGTTGTCCGTCGACAGGTGCACGTAGTAGAACTTCGTGTCCGACTGGTGACCGAAGACGATGATCACGTCGCGGTCCTTCTGCGAGACCGGCGTGTCCAGCCGCACCTGCGCGTCGATGACCGTGGAGCCGAACACCGGTCCCTTGGTGACGACGGCGTACTCGTTGGGCCTGCGCGGGCCGGGCCGCTGCGTGCCCGCCTTCGAGAGCACGACCTCGCTGCCGGGGAACTGCCACCGCGACGGCGTGATCGCCTTCCAGTCGCCCTTGCCGGTGACGCCGCTGACCGTGTCACCGCCGGTGTCGCACGCCTCGAACGTCTGGACGGTGCCGGTGATCTTCCAGATCCGGCCGTTGGCCTTGGCGAGCACGTACAGCTCGCCCGCGGCGTCCTGACCGAACCGCAGGTCGACCCGGCTCTTGCCGGTGAGCGTCTTCAACGTGGTGCGCTTGCCCGCCGAGTCGTACACCGCGAGCTCGAAGGTCTTCGCGAGCGCGGAGCCCGCGCGCATGTCCTTCTCGTCGGCGTAGTAGATCAGTCCCTTGACGCCCTCGCCGTAGATGTACTTGCCCTGCAACGCCGGGATCGCCGAACCTCGGTAGACGAACCCGCCGATCAGCGCGTTGCCGCTGTCACCGCAGCCGCCGTTCGGCCGGGCGTGGTCGAAGCCGGCGACGGGATAGGTGTAGCCGTTCTTGGCGTCGTCCGCGGGGAGCGGGTAGAGCTGGCACTTCGCGTCACCCTTCTTGTAGGTGAGGTGCCCTTCCCGATTGCTCCAGCCGAAGTTCGCGCCGGGCTTGACCTCGTACACCGACTCGATGACCTTCTCGCCGATGTGGCCGAGGAACATCTTGTGCGTGCCGCCCTGGTCCCAGCTGAACCGGTACGGGTCGCGCAGGCCGATCGCGTAGATCTCGCCCAGCGTGTTCGGCCTGCCGATGAACGGGTTCGACGGGGGAATGCCGTACTTCTTGTTCCCGCTGTTGGTGCCCGCCGGGTCGATGCGCAGGATCTTGCCCTGCGGCACCTTCGTGTCCTGCGGAACGCCTGAGTTGTACCCGATGCCGCCGTCGCCGACCGCCAGGTACAGCAGGCCGTAGTCGCCGCTGCCCGGCTGCGCCGTCGGGTTGAACCCGATCTCCTGGAACCCGTGCAGGTACATGGCGAAGCCGATGCGCAGCAGTTCCCGCCGCGAGCCGGCGAACGTCGCCGCGTTCGGGTTGGTCGCCGTCCACTCGGTGACGACGCCGTGCACCACCATGTTCGACGGCGACGGCAGGTCGGTCTTCTTGTTCTTGAGCGCGTTGCCCGCCTCGGTGTGCACGGTGTAGAACTTGCCGTTCGTGGCGAACTGCGGGTGGAACGTGACGAAGCCGAACCCGCTGCCGAGGCCCTTGTGGTTGTGGTTGTCAGCGCCGACGGTGGCCTTGATGTCGAGATAGGTGCGCTGGCCGCTGCCGTCGCGGTTCAGCGTGTACATCTTGCCGTTCATGTCGGGCACGTAGAACCGCCCGGAGCCGTCCGGGATCTCACCGAGGTAGTTGACCCGGTTGTACTGCTTCAGACGTGAGTCCGACGGAGCGGGGCTCGGTGCCGACTTCGGCAGCGTCGCGATCTCCTTGAGCGTCACGCCCAGGCCCGACGGTGCGGGCGCGGGGATCGGGTCGGAGACCGGGCCGGGCTGAGCCGCGGCCGGGATCAGCGAGGAGGCCGTCAGCACTAGAGTGGCGACCAGCACCGGGAAAGACCGTCTGGACATCCCACCACCTCGTGGCTTCGGCCGTGTTTCCACGGCACGGGAAAGCGCTTACCAGGCGGCAGGGACATCACACTACGCGCGCGCGCCGGAGAGCGACAAGACCTCCGGCAATCAGCCTTGTTTCACGTCGGGGGTGGGGCCTGTTCGCCACCCGCTCGGATCCCGGAATGAACCGGTACTACCAACTAGTGACTTGCTCAGCAAGCCCAGGTATAACTTGTTCTCATACGGCAAGAGTGAGGATCATCACATGACCCACACAAGGACGTGTGACAACGGTTTCAAGGGTCCCTCCCGGCGCACCTTCATTGCAGGAACAGGTTCTATTCTGGTCGGCACGGCCCTCGCCGGCCATGCCTCTGCGGCACCAGCGGAGGCCGTTTCCGCGTCCACTCAGATCGCCGACGGGGCGGGAGTCGTTGCTCTGGTCATCGGTACCGGATACGGCGGTTGCGTGGCAGCGCTGCGCCTCGCGCAGGCGGGTGTCGACGTCCACATGGTCGAGATGGGCATGTCGTGGGACACCCCCGGCCCGGACGGCAAGATCTTCGCCAACACGACGACCCCTGACCAGCGGTCCTTCTGGCTCCGGACCAGGACGAAGCAGCCGTTGAGCAACTTCCTGGGGTTCCCGATCGACAAGGCGATCCCGCGCTGCACCGGGATCCTGGACGCCGAGGAGTTCAGCGGCATCACCGTCTACCAGGGCCGCGGCGTCGGTGGCGGGTCGCTCGTCAACGGCGGCATGGCGGTCACGCCCAGGCGCGAGCACTTCAGTGACGTCCTGTCCTCGGTGAACGCCGACGAGATGTACAACGTCTACTACCCGCGCGCCAACGCCGAGCTCGGGGTCGGCCTCATCGACCCGGCCTGGTTCGACACCACGGCGTGCTACCAGTACGCCAGGGTCGGTCGCAAGCACGCCCAGCGGTCCGGCTTCCCGTTCGTCTTCGTGCCCACGGTGTACGACTGGAACTACATGAAACAGGAGGCGGCCGGGACCGTCCCCAAGTCGGCGCTGGCCGGCGAGATCCTCTACGGCAACAACTACGGCAAGAAGTCGCTGCAGAAGACCTACCTCCCGAAGATCAAGGCGACCGGCCGGGTCACCATCTCGCCGCTGCACAAGGTCACCTCGGTCGCGCCGGCGGCCGGTGGCGGCTACGCGGTGACCATCGACCAGATCAACACCACCGGCGACACGCTGACCACCAAGACCGTGACCGCGGCCAAGGTGTTCTTCGCGGCGGGCAGCGTCGGCACCAGCAAGCTGCTGGTCAAGCTGAGGTCCACGGGCGTGCTGCCGAACCTGAACAACGAGGTCGGCAAGGGCTGGGGAGACAACGGGAACGTCATGTGCGGCCGCGCCAACCACCTGTGGGACCCCACCGGCCCGCTCCAGTCGTCCATACCCACCGCCGGTATCGACAACTGGGCGAGCGGAGGCGCGTTCGCCGAGGTGGCGCCGCTGCCGACCGGGATCGAGACCTACGCGTCGTTCTACCTGTCGATCACCAAGAACCCGAACCGCGCCGAGTTCTCCTGGAACGCCGCCGCGGGCAAGGTCGACCTGAGCTGGCAGACCGCCTGGAAGCAAACGTCCATCACCGCCGCCAAGACGATCTTCGACAAGATCAACGCGAAGGAGGGGACGATCTACCGGACCGACCTCTTCGGCGTCTACAAGATCTGGGGTGACCACCTGACCTACCACCCCCTCGGCGGCGCGGTGCTGAACAAGGCCACCGACAACTACGGTCGCCTGCACGGCTACGCCGGTCTGTACGTCATCGACGGAGCGCTGATTCCCGGCAACACCAGCGTGAACCCGTTCGTCACCATCACGGCGCTCGCCGAGCGGAACATCGAGAAGATCATCGCCACCGACCTGTGACGACAGTCCGATGTGGAGCCCCGGCTCGGAGCCGGGGCAGCACGCAGGCGGTGTCGAGGCCCAGCACGTGGTTCAGCCTGCCGAACGCGAGCCACGCGCCGATGCTCATGCTCAGCTCCACGATCTCCAGCTGGCTGTAGTGCGCGGTCATCCGAGACCAGAACTCGTCGTCGAGACCGTGGTGATCCAGTGCGTACCGCTCGGCGTACTCCGCGGCCAACCTGGTGCGGTCGTCGAAGGCGTCGGTGGTGCGCCACTGGGTCACCGCGTCGGCGAACTCGTCCTCGACCTTCTGACCGTCCCTTTCGGTCCGCCAGTCCAGGCAGAAGACGCACCCGTTGATCTGCGCGATCCGCAGCCGCGCGGCCTCGAACTCGCGGAGCCCGAGTGTGGTGTGGGCGTACACCGCCAGCGAGAACTTCGATGCGGCGACACCGATGCCGGGCACCATCTCGCCCCACACGTACCCGATCGGGTCCTTGCCCTGCGGGATGTCGATGTTCATCGCGTGCTCCTTCCGAGCTTGCCGGCCGCGGGGCGCAACGGGACGTCGAGCGCGTCGTAGAGTCCGGGATCCGCCTGCGCCAGCCAGTCGATGGCGTTGACGAGACGACCGACGGCGGTCGCATTGCCGCCAGCGGAACGGTTCTCGCCCTCGTCGGTGGCCTCGACCGAGACCTCGATGCGCGGGCGTCCCTCGATGATCACCTTGTGCGCGCCGTCGCCGGAGGGCGGCATCGGCCAGTCGGTCGCGCACGACGCGTGGATGCGCGTGACGTGCTCGATGACGATGAGCGGCTCGCCGCCGACGATGCCCTGCACCTCGAACCGGATCGCACCCTGGGTGCCCGCCTCGAAGTCGCCCATGGTCCTGGTCGTCACCGCGGCGTCGAGCGCGCGCCGGTCCACGGTCTCGCGGATCTCGTCGACCTCGACGCCCAGCGCCCTGGCCATCAGCCGGATCTGCCCGCCCCACACCATGGTCGGCACCGTCGCCATGAGCATCGGCGCCTGGTAGTCCAGCGGCTGTCCCATGCCGATCAGCCACCGCACCGCGTCGGGCTGGTCGTAGGTGGAGTAGTCGAAGATCTCCTGGCAGCGGATCGCGTCCACCTCGCTGCCCAGTCCGCTGATCAGCAGCGGCAGCACGTCGTTGCCCCAGCCGGGGTCGACGCCGGAGACGAACAGCGAGCCGCCGCCCTCCGCGATGGCCGCTAGAACAGGTTCCCTGAGCTCGGGCGGGGCGCTGCGGTGGTCGTAGAGCGCGTACAGGGAGGGCGTGACGACCACCGCGCCCGCCCGGATGGTCTTGGCGATGTCGGCGAGTGCGTCGTCCGGCCGGATGTCGCCCGACGCCGCGTACACCACGGCACGCGGACTCGCGGCCAGCACCGCGTCGACGTCGTTCGTCGCCGTGATCCCGAGTTCCTGGTCCAGCCCGGCGAGATCGCCCGCGTCACGGCCGACCTTGTCGGGGTTGTGGACGACCACGGCCGCCAGTTTCAGCGCCGGATGGGCCTCGACGGCACGAATGGCGGCACGTCCGACGTTTCCCGTGCCCCACACCACTGTGGCGATCATGCGTTGTAGGGTAACTAGAACACGTTTCAGTGCATAGGCCCGCGGAAATCCCGGTCCGATGTCCACTCGCGGGGAGCAGTCGCGGTCGTCCGGTGAAAACCTTTGCCGCTCGAGCCGCGTCTACAAAGGAGCGTGTTCGGTGAGTGCGGCGAGCACGGCGGCGACGGCGGGCGGGTCGGGTGGGTCGCCGTAGGTGGCGGCGTAGATCCGGCGGTGGAAGCCGGTGAGCTCGGTGGCGTGGACATCGGGCCGGCGATGGGCTCGGAGCGCGAGTCCGGGCAGGGTGGTCACGCCGATGCCGGCGGCCACCAGTGACTGCACGACGACCATGTCGTCGCTGAACGAGGCGATGCGGGGGGTGAAACCCGCGTGCCGGCACACGGCCTTCAGCTCGTTCTGGCACCGTTCGCACCCGCCGATCCAGGCGGAGTGGCGGTGGTTGGCAAGACTGTCGTCAGGGTGCTGACTGATGAGGTAGATCGGGTCGTCGTCGACGTGCAGGAGGCGGAATCCCTCGTCCTCGACCGGGGCGTCGGCGTGGCGGAAGACGAGTGCGACGTCGACCTCACCGTGCCGCAGCATCTGCAACGCTTCGACCGGATGCTGCTCGAACAGGCTCAGCTCGACTCCGGGGTGTGCCCGCGCCAGCTCGGCAGCCGCGCTGGGCACGATCGTGCTCAGCGCGGATGCGTTGGCGGCCAGCCGGACCCGCCCGGCCTGCAGGCCGACCTGCGCCGCGAGCTCGTTGGTCGCCGCGTCGACCCGTCCCATGATCTCGGCGGCCCGGTTGGCCAGCAGCCGTCCTTCCGGCGTCAGCCGGACCCCGCGGCCGACCCGCTGAAGGAGCTTGACGCCGGTGGCCGCCTCCAGGCGGGACAGGTGGTGGCTCACGGACGGCTGCGAGTAGTGCAGCTCTCTCGCCGCCTCGGTCACCGACCCGTGCCGGGCCACCGCGGCCAGGACCTTGAGGTGGACCAGGCTGAGCATTGATAGACGATATCAATGTGTTCTGCGCCGAACTGGCATTGGACGTCATGCCACGCCTGCTCCAGGCTGAGCCGCATGGGCAAGGTGACCTGTGACCTCACGATCTCGGCCGACGGATACGCGGCGGGGCTCAACCAGACCGAGCAGCGCCCGTTCGGCGACGACGGCGGCGACGGCTGGGGCGACAAGCTGCACGCCTGGTACGGCGAAGGCCCCGACGAACACCCGGACGAGTTCGCCCGGATGATGACGGCGAAGGCGTTCATCATGGGGCGCAACATGTTCGGCCCGGTGCGCGGTGAGTGGGACCGGCCGTGGAACGGCTGGTGGGGCGACGATCCGCCGTACCACGGCCCGGTCTTCGTGCTGACCCACCACCCGCGCGACCCGCAGCCGATGGGCGGCGGCACCACGTTCCACTTCGTCACCGGCGGAATCGAAGCCGCGTTCGAACGCGCACGCGAAGCGGCCGGGGACGGCGACATCTCCATCCACGGCGGTGCGACCACCGTGAACCAGTACCTCGCCGCCGGCCTGATCGACGAGATCCGGCTGCACGTCGCGCCGCTCGTGCTCGGCGCGGGCACGCGGCTGTTCGACGGCGTCCCGCCGCTGAACCTCGAGCAGGTGACGGCGCGGGCCGCGACCTCGGTCACGCACCTGATCTACCGCGTGCTGTCCTGACCCGGAAGGCGGACCATGGAACCCAGCGGCGCCCTGCAGACCTTCATCGACGACGTGGAGCTCGTGGTCGGCACCACCGACGACGAGCACGAGATCACCGAGCGGGTCGCGGAGCTCTTGTCCGCTCTGCTGGCCAGCGGCTACCGGCTCCCGCCCGAGTTCACGCGGCCGTCGGAGGAGCACCACGTCAACTACCCGCTCCACATCGCTCCCGGCAGCGGGTGGTCGTTGGCCTCCGTCGTCTGGAACGCGGGTCAGCGCACGCCCGTGCACGGACACGAGACCTGGGGCGTCGTCGGCATCTACTCGGGGGCCGAACGCGAGATCCGCTACATCAAACCCGCCGAGTCCGGCGGACCACTCACACCAGCAGGCGAGCACGTGTGGGAGCGCGGACAGGTCACCGTGTGTTGCACGACCGACGACGACGTCCACGCGGTCGCAGCCGTCGGCGACATACCCACTGTCGGGATCCACGTCTACGGGGCCGACATCGGCACCATCGAACGACGGCTGTACGACCCGGCGACCGGAGCGGTCCGGAGGTTCGTCTCGGGCTGGAACACCCCAGCGGTCTGACACCGCGCCGCCCGATATACCCATATGACAATGGCGCGGGCCCAGATGTGCATTTGTCGGGAATGGCTGGGCCGACAACAGTGGATCTATGAGAACGATCCGCAACTTCGTCGGCGGGAAGTTCGTCGAGCTCGACCACGGCCGCCGCTTCGACAACGTGGACCCGGCGACGGGTGTCACCTTCGCGGAGGTCGAGGAAGCGGACGAGGCCACCGTGGATCAGGCGGTGACCGCGGCGTGGGAGGCTGCCGGCCCGTGGGCCCGGACGCCGGTCCGGGAACGGGCCGAGCTGCTCCGCCGGGTCGCCGACCGGATCGAGGCCCGGTTCGAGGAGTTCGTGGCGGCCGAGGTCGCCGACACCGGAAAGCCCGTCGCACTCGCGCGTGAACTGGACGTGTCCAGGGCGGTGGCCAACGTGCGGGCCTTCGCGGACGTCGGTTCGACGGCCGGGCAGGAGTCGTTTCTGACCGAGCTGCCCGGTGGTCGGCGGGCGTTGAACTACGCCGTGCGCAAACCGCTCGGCGTGGTCGCGGTGATCGTCCCGTGGAACCTTCCGCTGCTGTTGCTGACCTGGAAGGTCGCGGCCGCACTGGTGTGCGGCAACGCGGTGGTCGTCAAACCCAGTGAGCTCACGCCTTCGACGGCCGCGCTGTTCGCCGAGGCGCTCGCCGAAGCCGGGCTGCCGGCAGGTGTGTGCAACGTGGTGCACGGCGGGGGAGTCACCGGTGAGCTGCTGACGGGGCATCCCGGCATCGACGGGGTCACGTTCACCGGCTCGACCGCGACCGGTGCCAGGGTGATGCGAGCCGTGGCGCCGCGAGTGCGGCCGGTGTCGTTCGAGCTCGGCGGCAAGAACGCCGCGATCGTGTTCGACGACGTGGATCTCGACGAGGCTGTGACCGGCCTGAGCCGGGCGGTGTTCACCAACACCGGCCAGGTGTGCCTGTGCACGGAACGGGTTTACGTGCACCGCCGGATCTTCGACGACGTCGCGGCCGGGCTTGCCGACCGCGCCCGCGAGCTCCGGTTGGGCGACCCGTCCGACGAGGCCACCACGACGGGACCGCTGATCTCGCAGCTGCACCGGCAGAAGGTGCTCGGCTACTTCGCGCTCGCCGAACACGAGGGCGCCAAGGTGATCACCGGCGGCGGTGTGCCGGACATGGGCTCGGATCTCGAGGACGGGTCGTGGATCGAGCCCACGCTGTGGACCGGACTGACCAATGAGGACCGCGTGGTGCGCGAGGAGGTCTTCGGACCTGTTGCCGCCTTGATTCCGTTCGACGACGAGAACGAGGCGATCGCGCTGGCCAACGACACGGACTACGGGCTCGCCGCGTCGGTCTGGACCAACGACCTCCGCCGCGGGCATCGGGTGGCACAGGCGATGAACGTGGGCATGTCGTGGGTGAACACGTGGTTCCTGCGCGACCTGCGATCGCCGTTCGGCGGCATGGGGCTCTCCGGGATAGGCCGTGAGGGCGGCGCCTCGTCGTTGCACTTCTACACCGAACCCACGAACGTGTGCGTGCAGCTGTGACGGCGACAGCCTCAGCGGCCGCTCGGCTCACCGCCGCGCGGGCACAGCGCCTGCCCTGTGCGCCGGTCCGCGACCTGCTCGGTGCGAACGACATCAACGCGGCCTATGCCGTGCAGTCGGTGTTGAACGAAGCCAGGATCGCCGCGGGCGCGCGGGTGGTCGGCGCCAAGATCGGCCTGACCGCCGCGGCGGTGCAGCGGCAGTTCGGGGTGTACCGGCCGGACTTCGGCGTGCTGTTCGACGACATGATCTACGCACACGCCCAGCCGGTGCCGCTGGACTCGCTGCTGCAGCCGCGCGCGGAGGGCGAACTGGCGTTCGTGCTCGGCAGGGACATCGACCACCCCGGCGCGTCCGTCGCGGATGTGTTGCGGGCGACGGACTTCGTCCTGCCCGCCATCGAGATCGTGGACTCCCGCATCGAGGGCTGGGACCTCGCCATCACCGACACGGTCGCGGACAACGCGTCCAGCGGTGCCGTCGTGCTGGGCACGACACCGCACTCGTTGCGGGACAGGGACTTGGTGTCGATCAAGATGAGGTTGAGCAGGAACGGCGCGCAGGTGTCGTCCGGTGCCGGGAGTGCCTGTCTCGGTTCCCCTGTCGCGGCCGTCGCCTGGCTCGCCAGGGAACTGGTGCGCCGCGGACAGTTCTTGCGCGCCGGGGACGTCGTCATGTCCGGGGCGCTGGGGCCCATGGTGCCCGTCACGGGTTCGTGCTCGTTCCGGCTCCAGCTGGAAGGAATGGCGGAGGTCGAGGCGGTGATCGCATGATGGGACGCGGAGGAGTCGGCGTCGCGATCCTGGGATCGGGCAACATCGGCACCGATCTGATGGTCAAGGTGATGCGGTTGTCCGGCACGCTGGGAATGCGCGCCATGGCCGGCGTCGACCCGCGGTCCGACGGTTTGCGCCGGGCGGCGGAGTTGCGGGTGGCGACCACGCACGACGGCATCGACGGTCTGGTCGCCATGCCGGAGTTCGAGGACGTCAGGGTGATCTTCGACGCCACCTCGGCCAAGGCCCACGAGCGGCACGCCGCGGTCGCGGCCGAGCACGGGAAGGTGATGATCGACCTGACGCCGGCGGCGATCGGCCCCTTCGTCGTCCCGTCGGTCAACCTCGACGAGCACGTCGAGGCGTCGAACGTGAACATGGTGACCTGCGGCGGCCAGGCCACGATCCCGATCGTCGCGGCTGTCTCGAGTGTCGCGCCGGTCGTCTACGCGGAGATCGTCGCCTCGATCGCGTCCCGCTCGGCGGGCCCCGGAACGCGCGCCAACATCGACGAGTTCACCCGGACCACCGGATCGGCGATCGCGACCGTCGGCGGCGCGGGGAAGGGCAAGGCGATCATCATCCTCAACCCGGCCGAACCGCCGATCGTCATGCGCGACACCGTGTTCGCGTTCGTCGAGGATCCCGGTGCCAGCCTGGCCGCGATCGCCGAGTCGGTCCGGCGGATGGTGCGGACCGTGAGCGGGTACGTGCACGGCTACCAGCTCAAGCAGGACGTGCAGTTCGATCCGGTGTCGGCCGTGTTCGTGCCCGCGCTCGGCAGGCGGGTCACCGGGGTGAAGGTCTCGGTGTTCCTCGAGGTGCGCGGTGCCGGTCATCACCTGCCCAGCTACGCCGGGAACCTCGACATCATGACCTCGGCGGCCCTGCGCACCGCGGAACGGATCGCCGAGCTGCGGGAGTGGGTGGCGGCATGAAGGTGTACGTCCAGGACGTGACCTTGCGCGACGGCATGCACGCCATGGGACACAGCTACCGCCTCGACCAGGTGCGGCAGATCGTGTCCGCTCTGGACGCCGCCGGCGTCGCCGCGATCGAGGTCGCGCACGGCGACGGCCTCGGCGGTTCCAGTGTGAACTACGGCTTCGGCGCGCACACCGACGAGGAGTGGATCATCGCGGCCGCCGAGACGATCGAGAACGCCGTGCTCACCACGTTGGTGCTGCCCGGCATCGGCACGATCGAAGATCTCCGGCGGGCCCAGGACCTCGGTGTGCGCAGCGTCCGGGTCGCGACGCACTGCACCGAGGCGGACGTCAGCGCTCAGCACATCGAGTGGGCTCGTGAGAACGGCATGGACGTCGCCGGGTTCCTCATGATGAGCCACCTGATCTCGCCGATCGACCTCGCGGAGCAAGCCGGGCTGATGGAGTCCTACGGGGCCCACTGCGTGTACGTCACGGACTCGGGTGGCCGGCTGACCATGCGGGACGTCGCCGAACGCGTGGAGGCGTACCGCGAGGTACTGGATCCGGCGACGGAGCTCGGCATCCACGCACACGAGAACCTGTCGCTGTCGGTGGCCAACAGCGTGACCGCGGTCGAGCACGGCGCCCACCGGGCCGACGTCGCACTGGCCGGTCAGGGAGCGGGTGCGGGCAACTGCCCCGCCGAGGCGTTCGTCGCGGTGGCCGACCTGCTGGGCTGGGAGACCGGATGCGACCTGCACGCGCTGCAGGACGCGGCGGATGACATCATCCGTCCACTGAGGACACGGCCGGTGCAGGTCGACAGGGAGACGCTGACGCTCGGGTACGCCGGTGTGTACAGCAGTTTCCTGCTGCACGCCGAACGAGCCGCCGAACGGCACGGGGTGGACGTCCGCCGCATCCTCACCGAGGCGGGCAACCGCCGGTTGGTCGGCGGCCAGGAGGACATGCTGGTGGACATCGCACTCGATCTCGCCGCGCAGGACGGCGCGCGATGACCCTCACCGACGCGAAGATCAGGGAACTGGCGCTGCGACTGGACGGGGCGGAGCTCGCGCGAGACGACATTCCGAGCATCACCGGCTCGGTCCACTTCGACATCCGCGACGCGTATCGAATCCAGTCGGCGGTGATCGGGCTGCGCGAAGCGCGTGGCGAGAGGATCACCGGTGTGAAACTCGGGTTCACCAGCAAGGCGAAGATGGCTCAGATGGGCGTGTCCGAGGTGATCGTCGGTCACCTGACCAGTGCCATGCTGATCCCGGTGGACGGAGTCGCCGACCTGAGCCGGTTCATCCATCCCAGGGTGGAACCCGAGATCGCCTACCGGCTCGCCCGGGACGTGGACGGCACGACCCCGATCGAGTCCTGCGTGGACGCCGTCGCACCGGCCGTCGAGATCATCGACTCGCGCTACCGCGACTTCCGGTTCACGCACGCCGACGTCGTGGCGGACAACACCTCCGCCGCCGGTTACGCGCTGGGTCCGTGGCAGCCCATCGGCGACGTGCGCGACCGCGCCGTGCGACTGAGTGCCGGTGCAGCGCGCGAGTCCGGTTCCACCAGTGCGATTCTGGGTGATCCGGCTCGAGCGTTGACTGCTCTCGCGGAGGTGGCCAGGCGCAGGGGAATCCCGCTGCGCGCGGGGTACACCGTGCTCGCGGGCGCCGCGACGGCGGCCATCCCGCTGGTGGCCGGCGCGGTCGTCTGCCGGATCGACGGCCTCGGCTCGGTGTCGTTCACGGGGCGGGACCGATGAGCGGGGCGCGGACGATTCCGGGGCCGGCCCGGCCACGCGGGCGCTTCCCGCACGTGAAGGTCGCCGGCGACCTGATCTTCGTGTCCGGCACCAGCTCGCGCCGTCCGGACAACACGTTCGCCGGCGTCGAGGTCGACGAGCTCGGCACGACGGACCTGGACATCAGGGCGCAGACGCGGGCGGTGATCGAGAACATCGGCCACGTGCTCGCCGAGATCGGCGCAGGCCTCGGCGACATCACCCAGATCACGACGTTCCTGGTGTCGATGAACGACTTCGGTGGCTACAACGAGGTCTACGGCGAGTTCTTCGACGAGAACGGGCCCGCCCGCACCACCGTTGCGGTGCACCAGCTTCCTCATCCCCATCTGCTGATCGAGATCCAGGCCATCGCACATCGAGGTGAACCATGAGCGAGCTTCCCCCCGTCATCGACTTCGCAGGCTGGATCGATGAGCACCGGCACCTGCTCAAGCCACCCGTGAACAACCGGACCATGGCTCTCGGCACCGACTTCATCGTTCAGGTCGTCGGCGGACCCAACAAGCGGACGGACTTCCACTTCGACCCGTACGAGGAGTGGTTCCTCCAGATCAAAGGCGACATGCACGTCATCGTCATGACCGCGGACGGGCCGCGGACCGTGCACATCCGCCAGGGCGAGACCTGGCTGCTGCCGGGCGAGACGCCGCACTCGCCGCAACGGCCCGACCCCGAGTCGATCGGACTGGTGATCGAGCGAGTCCGCGCGGAAGGCACCCTCGAACGGTTCCAGTGGTACTGCCCGGAATGCGACGCACTGGTCCACGAGATCGAGCTGCAGGTGCGTGACATCGTCGCGGACCTGCCGCCGGTCTTCGAGCAGTTCTACGCCGACGAAACGGCGAGGAAGTGCTCCCGCTGCGGCGCGACGCACCCCGGCAAGGGCTGAGGATGATCGACGTACACACCCACTACGTGCCCAACGGCTGGCCCGACCTGAGCAACGAGGCGGGGCCCGACGCGCCGTGGCTGCGCGTGGACTCCGAGTCCGACGCCATGATCATGATGGGCTCCCGCGAGTTCCGCGGCGTCCAGGCCAGCTGCTGGGACGCCGACGTGCGGCTGGCCGACATGGACGCCGACGGCGTGGACGTCCAGGTCGTGTCCCCGACGCCCGCGTTCTTCCACTACGGCCGGTCGGGCGGGGAGGCCGCCAAGATCTCCAGCATCTTCAACGACCTCGCGCTGCGGATCGTCGATCCGGCGCCCGACCGGCTCATCCCGTTCTGCCAGGTGCCGTTGCAGGACACCGATGCCGCGTGCCGGGAGCTGGACCGCTGTGTCGCGAATGGACACCGCGGCGTGGAGATCGGCAACCACATCGGCGATCTCGACCTGGACAGCGCGGGCGTGGTCACGTTCCTGCAGCACTGCGCTTCGCTGGACGTGCCGGTGTTCGTGCATCCGTGGGACATGGCCAGCACGCCCCGGTCGAACCGGTGGATGGCGCAGTGGCTCACCGGCATGCCAGCCGAAACCCACCTGTCCATCCTGGCGCTCATCCTGGGTGGCGTCTTCGACCGGATCGACGACCGGCTCAAGATCTGCTTCGCCCACGGAGGCGGGTCGTTCGCGTTCTGGCTCGGCCGATTCGAGAACGCCTGGCACCAGCGTCACGACGTGATCGGCACGTCGCTGTACCCGCCGTCGCACTACATCGGACGGTTCTCGGTCGACTCGGTCGTCTTCGACGAGCGGGCACTGCGCCTGCTGGTCGACACGGTCGGCGCGGGCAACGTGATGGTGGGCAGCGACTACCCCTACCCGTTGGGCGAACGCCCCGCGGGCGCGGTGGTCCGCAAGAGCGACTTCCTGTCCGCCGGGCAACGCGACCTGATCAGCCGCGGCAACGCCGAACGCTTCCTGGGACTGCGTCAGCGGTCCGTCATCTCCGCGGCCACCGCGGTGAGGCAGTCGATGAGCGCTTCAGCGGACGGGCTCGGCGTGCGCGCGGGCAACGTCACGCCCACGCTGTGACCGATCTGCTCGAGCGGCACGGCCAAGGCGACGAGCCGCGGTTCGTCGCGGGCGATCAGGCTCGGGAGAGCGGCGATGACGTCGTTCTCCAGCAACAGGTGGCGGACCGTCAGGAACGACGTGGTCTCCACCCGGTTGGTGGGCAGCGCGATCCCGTTGCGGGCGAAGAACTCCTCCAGCTCCCGGCGCAGCACGGTCTCGGCACCGGGCAGGATCCAGGGATATCGGCCGAGCTCAGCGAGATCGACGTCCGTCCGCCCGGCCAGCGGGTGTGATGCCCGCACGACCAGGTCGACGGACTCGTCGTACAGCTTGTGCCGCGTGACCTGGCCGTCCGACGGCGCGGTCAACCGGCCGACGATCATGTCGACCCGCCCGGCGACCAGCTCGACGAGCAGCGGCTCCGGCGCCGCCTCGCGCACGATCACGGTGAGGTGGGGCCGATCCCGCTTGATGGCCGTGATCGCCCGCGGCAGCAGCACGTTCGACCCGGCCAGGTGCGTGCCGACCACGACCGTGCCGCGCTCGGCGTCGGCCAGCTCGGCGATGTGCCTGCCCGCCTCGGTCAACTGGGTGAGCACGGCCGTGGCGTACTCGGCGAACGCGGAGCCGTACACCGTCGGGGTGATGCCTCGCGGGCCGCGGTCGAACAGCTTGACGCCGAGGATGTCCTCCAGCTCGTGCAAGCCCTTCGTGGCCACCGGCTGGGTGACGTGCAGCTGGGCCGCCGCGCCGACGACGGTGCCCTGTCGCAGCAACGCCTCGAGCAGCACGAGGTGCCGCAGCTTGAGCCGTCCGTCCAGCAACCGGGGCAACTTCATGACGCGACTCTAGTTCCGTCCCGGTCTTCTTGGTCCGAGTGGCGGCGCGGAGGTGGTGCTGTCGGACTACTACGCTGTGCGGATGAATCCACGCGAGAGGCACGTCAGGTGAGTGCTCGCTTCGAGGAGCTCGACTGGCGGCAGACACCGATGGGTGAACTCATTCTGCGCCGTCGGTGGGATCTCACCTTCCGCAAGGAGGTCTACGAGATCAAGCTCAACGACGAGTTCCTGATGTCCAGCCTGTTCACCGTCGCCGAAGTGGAGATCGGGCGCCTTCCCCTCACGAAGCTGGCCGGTACCGCACTGGACGTGGTCGTGGGCGGTCTGGGTCTCGGCTACACCGCCCAAACCGTGCTGGAGAACCCGAACGTGCGTTCTCTGGTCGTCGTCGACGCCCTCAGCGAGGTGATCGACTGGCACGAGCGGGGGTTGATACCCGCCGGCGTGACGCTGACCTCTGATCCGCGGTGCACCCTGGTCCACGGCGACTTCTTCGCGATGGCCCGAGCGGCGACAGGGCTGGACCCCGCGGCCCCCGAACGGTTGTTCCACGCGATCATCGTCGACATCGACCACTCGCCGCGCCACCTGCTGCATCCGAGCCACGCCGGGTTCTACGAGTCCTCGGGTCTGCAACGCCTCAGCGAGCAGCTTCATCCCGGCGGCGTGTTCGCGCTCTGGTCCGACGATCGTCCCGACGAGGACTTCACGAAGGCGCTCGAGAAGCACTTCGCGGAGGTCGAGGTCGAGGTCGTCGGTTTTGACAATCTGTCGGGCAAGCGCGAAGCGGCCAACACCATCTACCTCGCGAAGACGGCATCCGCTCGATAACAGCGGCATGTTGGGCGTGCTCGAACCAGACGAACGGGGCTTCACAGTGCGTCGTCCGTGCTCCTACCGTCGGTAGTTGATCGGAAACCCCCTGCTTTCCGGTGAGGAGCACAACTTCATGAAGACCCTGCGCATGGGGGTGCTGGCCGTGCTGACGGCATCGGCGGTCGCCCTCTCGATGTCGGGCGCGTCCGCGCACGACCCCGACACCCCGGAAGGACAGGCGGCGGCGAGAAGCTTCCTCGCCGACCACCTCCCGGCCGAACGGCACGCCGTGACGGGCAACGCGGCCGGTGTGCCGTGCGTCAACGGCAAAGCGGACATCTACCCCTGCAAGAACGTGGACCTGCTCAGCGTCCTGCCCCTGTCCGCGATCGGCGGCGGCAACGGCAACGACATCTGGGGCTGGACCGACCCGTCCTCCGGCAAGGAGTACGCCATCGTCGGCCGCACCAACGGCACGGCGTTCGTGGATGTGAGCACACCGACGTCACCGAAGTTCCTCGGCAACCTGCCGTCCAACGGTGGCAGCAGCTCGTGGCGCGACATGAAGGTGTACAAGGACCACGCGTTCATCGTGGCGGACTTCATCAGCGGCCACGGGATGCAGGTGTTCGACCTGACCCGTCTGCGCACGGTCACGACGCCGCAGACGTTCACGGCCGACGCGCTGTACAAGGAGTTCGGTCCCTCGCACAACATCGCCATCAACGAGGAGACCGGTTTCGCCTACGCGATCGGCTCCAACACCTGCAGCGGCGGCCCGCACGTCGTCGACATCCGGACGCCGAAGTCGCCGAAGAAGGCGGGCTGCGTGTCGCAGGACGGCTACACGCACGACAACCAGTGCGTCGTCTACCGAGGCCCGGACGCGACCTACCGCGGCCGGGAAATCTGCTTCAACTCCAACGAGGACACGCTGACGATCGTCGACGTGACGGACAAGGCGAACCCGGTCCAACTCGCGCGCCAGGGCTACTCCGGCTCGCAGTACTCGCACCAGGGCTGGCTGACCGAGGACCAGCGCTACTTCCTGCTGGACGACGAGCAGGACGAGTCCAGCGGGACCGACAAGCGCACCAAGACCTACATCTGGGACCTGGCCAGCCTGGCCAACCCAGCGCACACGGGCACCTACCACTCGCCCGCGACGGCGATCGACCACAACCAGTACATCAAGGGCCAGTACTCCTACCAGGCCAACTACCAGGCGGGCCTGCGCATTCTCGACGTCAGCCAGGTCGCGTCCGCGCAGCTCTCCGAGGCCGGGTACTTCGACATCTACCCGGCGTCCGACACCGCGAGGTTCAACGGGGCGTGGAGCAACTACCCGTACTTCGCGAGCGGCATCGTGCTCGTCAACGGCATCGAGCAGGGCCTGGTCGTGGTGAAGCCGAACCTCGGCGCGGTCGAACCGCCGCCCAGCGGCGGGAAGTTCGAGAACACCACCGACGTCGCCATCCCGGACGCGGGCGAGGCGGTCACCTCCCCGGTGACCGTCACCGGCCTGTCCGGCAACGCCTCGGCGACGCTGAGCGTGAACGTCGACATCAAGCACTCGTACCGCGGCGACCTCGTCATCGACCTGGTCGCACCGGACGGGTCGACGTTCCGGCTCAAGGACACCAGCTCGGACTCGGCCGACAACGTGATCACCACCTACACGGTGAACGCGTCGGCGGAGGCCGCCAACGGCACGTGGCAGCTCAAGGTGCAGGACACCTACCGGGCCGACTCCGGCTACATCGACGCCTGGAGCCTGCGGTTCTGAACCGGCGCGGGTGGGTGGTTCGCCGCCCACCCGCCTCGTGAGGAGTGACCATGCGCAAGTTGCGGTTCACGGACTGGGTGTTCGCGGTCGTCGCCGCCGCGGTGATGGTGGCCGCGGCGTTCGTGCTCGCCCGCCCGACGCCCGGCCCCGCGCACTCCGCCCACCAGCGCGCGGTGGACATGACGCCCGCTGCGCACAGCGACGGTCTGTCCGAAGTGGAGAACGGCTACCGGCTCGAACGCGTCACGATGCCCACCACCCGAGGCCCTGCCGTGCCCGTCGCGTTCCGCATCCTCGACGGCAGCGGCACTCCGGTGACCCGGTTCCTGGACAACCAGACCAAGCAGATGCACTTCTTCGCCGTCCGCGACGACATGCACGTGTTCGAGCACGTGCACCCGGCACTCGACGGCGACACCTGGCACACCGCGCTCGAGCTGACCGACGGCGGCGCCTACCGGATGTTCGCCGAGTTCGTCCCGCTCGACACGAAGGACGCGCGGCACCCGGTGGTGCTCGGCGTGCCGTTCAGCGTGCCCGGCGACACCACGCTGGTGCCCGTCCCCGCGCCAGCGGCGGACACCGTGACCGGCACGGGGTTCACGGTGTCGCGTGTGGACGAACCGGTCCAGCCCGCGGCGATGCGCCCGCAGGTGCTGAGGTTCGCCATCCACGGCCCCGACGGTGCGCCGATCCGTTCGCTCGAACCCCACCTGGGTGCCAACGGGCACATGACCGGCTTCCACACCATGCTGCTGTCCGCCACGCATCAGCACCCGCTCGAGCCGGCAGGCGCGCCGCTGGCCAACGGGGAGCTCAGCTTCCAGGCCGTGTTCGCCGACCGGGGCGAGTACCGGCTGTTCCTGGAGTTCGCCCACGGCGGGAAGGTGCACACCGCGGCGTTCACGGTCGCGGTGACGTGATCCACGACCACGTGCCCGACCACCTCATGAGCATCGGCCCGATGGTGGCGAGGAGGAGGACGTAGGCGGTGACGACCGGGCCGATCGCGGTGCTCGCGGAGCCGGCGAGGCTGATGATCACGATGGAGAACTCGCCGCGGGCGATGAGGGCGGTGCCGGCGCGGAGTCGTCCGCGGAGTGCGACGCCGTCGCGTCGGGCGGCGTACCAGCCGGTGGCGAACTTGGTGGCGATGCCGACCGCGGCGAGTGCGATGGCGGCGGGGAGCACCGGCAGGAGATCGGTGGGACTGACCGCGAGTCCGATGGCGAGGAAGAAGGCCGCGGCGAACAGGTCGCGCAGGGGTGCCAGCACGGCTCGTGCGCGTTCGGCGACCTCGCCGGTGAGGGTGAGGCCGACGAGGAACGCGCCGACCGCGGCCGAGACGTCGACGAGCTCGGCCAGTGCGGCGACGACGAGGGTCGTGCCGAGCACGCGGAGCATCAGCTGTTCGGAGTCGGGGTGGCCGAGCCATCGGTTGACGTGGTGCCCCCAGCGGTGTGACGCGGCGAAGGCGGCCGCGACGCAGCCGACCGCGATGGTCACGCCGAGCAGGGCCTGCCACCACGTGCCGCCGGAAGCGAGCACGGCCAGCACCGGCAGGTAGACGGCCATGGCGAAGTCCTCCATGACCAGGACGGACAGCACGGCGGGGGTTTCCCTGTTGCCCAGGCGGCGGAGGTCGCTGAGCAGTCGCGCGATGATCCCCGATGAGGAGATCCAGGTGGCGCCGGCGAGCGCGAGCACGCCGACCCAGCTCAGCCCGAGCAGCCAGCCCGCGATCGCGCCCGGTGTGGCGTTGAGGACGAAGTCGAGCACCGCGGACGGCACGTGGCGGCGCAGGCTGTGGCTGAACTCGGCGGTGTTGAACTCCAGTCCGAGCGTCAGCAGGAGCAGCACCACACCGATGGACGCGCTGGCCCGCACGAACTCGCCCGCGGCCGGTACGGGTGCGATGCCGCCTTCGCCGAGTGCGAGCCCGGCGAGGAGGTAGAGCGGGATCGGCGAGAACGACCAGCGCCGGGCGAGCGCGCCGAGGACGCTCAGCACCACCAGGATGATGCCCAGCTCGAGCAGGAGCGCGAGCGAGGTGTGCACGTCAGGTCTCGATGATCGCGCGCACGCCGTTGATGCCCTCGTGGGTGCCGATCACCACGAGCACGTCTCCCGGCTGGAGCACCTCGTCGGGTGTGGGGGAGGCGATCACGTCGTCGCCGCGGACGATGGCGACGATGGACGCGCCGGTGCGGGTGCGCGCACGAGTGTCACCGAGCGGGCGGCTCACGTAGGGGGAGCTCGGCGCGACGGCCACCTGCCCGGCGCTCAGGCCGGGCACCTCCTTGGTCAGGTCGGCGAACCGCTCGGCGATGCGCGGTGCGCCGAGGATCTCCGCCACGGTGTCCGCTTCCTCCGGGGTCAGCCGGAACACCGGCCTGCTCTCGTCCGGATCGGTGTCCGAGTACGTGAGCACCTCGAAGTCGCCGGAGCGGCGGGCGACGATGCCGATGCGTTCTCCGTCGGCGTTGGTGAACTCGTAGCGCAGGCCGACACCGGGGAGCAGAACCTCGTTCACGTCCATGGGTTCATCATGGTCACTTCAGCCGCAACCGGCTGCCCGGCTGGCTGATCAGAAGATGACCTCGCAGCTGGACAGCGACTCGAACCGGGCGTCGCACCGGTCGGCAGGTCCCGCGCCACCGTCGCCGACGTCGAAGCCGGGGCCGCCGTTGAGGGTGTCGGTACCTTCCTCACCGTCGGCCCAGTCGTTGCCGTTGGCGCCGAAGAACTCGTCGGCACCGGCCGTCCCGACGAACACGTTGGGCCTGTGGTCGCCGACGTGCGTCGCGGGCCGCCCGTTGCACGTGGGCGGTACCTGGACCGCCGCCGGTCGTTCGACGAGCGGATCAGTACCCGAGTGCGCGCGTGGAGCCGGGGTGCAGCGGAACGGGCTCGGTCTGCGGCGCCTTGTCCATGGTGATGTCCTTGGCCGCCGGATGCACCTTCTCCAGTTCCTCGCCCCTGGTGAGGATGAGCTTGGTGATCGCGCAGGCGTCGGCTGCGGCGAAGTCCTCGCGAACCAGCAACACGTTGGGCACCACCACGGTCGGCAGGTCCGCGGCCTGGCCGTACGCCGCGGCCGGGATGACGCCGTCGTCGTACACCGGACTGATCTGCTTCAGCGTGCCGAGCAACGGCATGACGTCGATGAACTTCACCTTGCCCTTGAGGACGGTCGTGATGCCGGTGATCTGCGCGGTCGGCAGCCCGCCGGACCAGATGAGTCCGTCGATGCTGCCGTTCTCGATGCCTTCGGCGGTCTTGGTGATGTCCAGCCGCTGCGCCTGCACGTCGGACTCGGGGTTGAGGCCGGCTGCCTTCAGGAGCCGGTTGGCCACGACCTCGGTGCCGGACTTGGGCGATCCGGTGGAGATCCGCTTGCCGCGCATGTCCGTGATGCTCTCGATTCCGCTGTCCTTGCGCACCAGCACCTGCGTGTAGTTGGGGTAGATGCGGGTCAGCGCCTGGATCTTCTGCGGACTGCCCGCGAAGCTGCCCTTCCCCTCGACCGCGTCCGCGGCGATGTCCGCCAGTGAGAACGCCATGTCGTGTTCGCCCGCGGCCAGCTGCTGGATGTTCTGCACGGACGCGCCGGTCTCGGCGGCCGTCGCCTCCAGCCTGGTGTTGCCGCTGATCAGCTGCGCGAGACCGCCACCGACCGTGTGGTACACCCCGCCCGCGTTGCCGGTGGCGATCGTGATGCGTCCCTCGCCCGCCTCGCAGGCGCCGACCGCGGACGCGGTGTTGCCATCGCTCCGATTGCCGCATCCCGCTGCGAGCAGGACCAGTGTGAGCGCTCCCACGCTGATCTGAAACAGGCGATCACGCATCGTTGGGCTCTCCTGGAAACGGCTGAGGTGCGGTCTTCCAGAAGCTAGTTGTGGTGGCGGTCACAGCCCAGTGCGACCGTCCTAAGGGAGTGTTAAGAACGCTGGGGGCTCAGCGGCCGAGGTTGATCGGACGACGCTCCGGCCGCGGCGCGCCACCAGGGGCGTGACGCCAGTGCGGCCAGCCCGGCGCCTGCTGCGTTGAGCAGCACGTCGTCCACAGAGGACACCCGATCCAGCTGCAGCACGTACTGCGCGGTCTCGACCAGGGTCGAGCAGCCCGCGCCGAGCGCCAGGATCCGCGACACCGACGCCAGCGCCGCGAACCGCAGCGGGGCGAAGAACCCCAGCGCCGCGAACACCAGCAGGTTGCCGACGATCTGCCCGGTGGCTCCGTCGGCGACGATCTCGAGCAGATCCGCCAGCGGTACCAGGCTCACCCGGCCGGGGGCGACACCGGGTTCCTCGCCCGGCAACAGGATCATCCACACCGGCGGTACCGTCCCGTAGACGATGCCGACGTCGGCCAGCGACGTCCGCCACGCCGACGAGCTGCCGTTGGCACTGCGGAGATGGGCCAGAACCCACACCGCCAGCGCTGCCAACGGCAGTGCGAGCACCGTGATGACCACCACGCCGGTGAACGTGCCGACCCAGTCGTGCCACCTGTTGAGCACGTTGCGTCCCCCTTCCGTCCGGATGCCTCCACCCAAGCCGGGTGACTGTTGCGGTGGCGTATCCGATTTTCGATACGCCAGCGATATCCGGACCCCGGTCTCAAGGACGTGGCAGTCGAACCGTCACGAGGAGACCGCCGCCCGCGCGGGGCGTGAGGTCGAGGGTCCCGTCGTGCGCCCGGACGATGCTGTCCACAATGGCCAGACCGAGACCGACGCCGGCGTGCTCGTTGGTGCGTATGCGTTCTGTTCCGCGCTGGAATGGTTCGGTGAGCGTCGGAACCAGTTCCGGCGGGAGCGGATGGCCCGTGTTCTCCACCCGCAGCACGCTCGCGTCGTGCTGCGGTTCGGTGTGGACCGCGACGGTGCCGCCGGCGGAGAGGTTGTGGACGATGGCGTTCTGGACGAGGTTCGCCACCATCCGCAGCACGAGCGCCGCGGAGCCGGCGGCCGGTGTTGTCTCGCCGGTGACGTCGAGCGTGATGCCGCGCTGTTCGGCGAGGGGGAGCAGCGTTTCGGTGGCTTCTTCGGCGATGAGGGAGAGGTCGACGGGCTCGCGGGTGAAGCTCCCGCCGTCGCTGCGGCTGAGCAGCAGGAGTGCCTCGGTGAGGTCGATCGCCCTCGTGTTGACGGTGTGGAGGCGTTCGACGAGCTCGCCCCGGTCCCGCGTGGGGTCCTTGCGGGCGACGTCGAGGAGCGTCCGCGAGATCGCCAGCGGGGTGCGCAGTTCGTGGGAGGCGTTCGCGGCGAACCTCTGCTGTTCGGCGACGTGGGACTCGAGTTGTTCGAGCATGGTGTCGACCACGTCGGCGAGCTCGCGGAACTCGTCTTCGCGGCCCTCCAAGCGGATCCGGTGGGACAGCGATCCGTTCGCGGCCAGCCGTGCCGCGTCGGCGATCCGGGCGAGTGGAGCGAGCATCCGACCGGCGAGGAACCACCCGCCCACGAGGCCGAACACGAGCAGGAAGGCGAGTGCCACGGCCGCGGCGCGGCCGAAGATGCGCGAGAGGAGGTAGCGGTTGGGTGAGATCCCGAGCAGGCCCTGGGAGCTGTCGGGTACGTACCGCAGCAGGAACATCCACACCACAGCGAGCAGAACGGCGCCGGTGACGAGGACGACTCCGGCGTAGCTGAGGGTGAGTTTCAGCCGGGCGCTGAGTCCTGGGCGTCGGTTCACGAGCCGGTGTCGATCCGGTAGCCGACGCCGGGCACCGTCGCGATGAGCCACGGTTCGCCGAGTCGTTTGCGCAGTGCGGAGACGGTGATGCGGACGGCGTTGGTGAAGGGGTCGGCGTTCTCGTCCCAGGCCCGCTCCAGCAGCTCCTCGGCGCTGACGACACCACCCTCGGCGGCGACGAGAACCTCGAGCACGGCGAACTGCTTCCGCGTGAGCGCGACGTAGCGTTCGTCGCGGAAGACCTCCCTGCGGAAGGGGTCCAGCCGGAGGCCCGCGATCTCGCGGACCGGAGGCCGGGCGTGCGCGCGCCTGCGGTCGAGCGCCCGCAGCCGCAGGACGAGCTCCCGGAGCTCGAACGGTTTGGTGAGGTAGTCGTCGGCGCCGAGCTCGAACCCGGACGCCTTGTCGTCGATCCGGTCGGCGGCGGTGAGCATCAGGATCGGGATGCCGCTGCCGGAGGCGACGATGCGCCGGGCGATCTCGTCGCCGGAGGGACCGGGGATGTCGCGATCGAGTACCGCGAGGTCGTACGAGTTGACGCTGAGCAGTTCCAGTGCGGTGCCGCCGTCGCCTGCGATGTCGGCGGCGATCGCCTCCAGCCGGAGACCGTCACGGACGGCTTCGGCCAGGTAGGGCTCGTCCTCCACGATCAGCACGCGCATGCCCGGAGCCTAGGCAGCACGGCATATCGCCGACATATGCGAACACGGGCGGCACGGCCCTGCTGCGGGGAGCCGGCCAGCCACTGTGCCCCGGCTAGCGTTGGGCCAGGCCGGGGCAGAGGTTCGTGACCACCAGGCCATGCTGGGCGCACAGGCGCGCGGCCACGAGTGACCGGTGACATGCCTGCGGGTCGCGCTCGACGCAGAGCAGCGCGGTCGTCGAGCTGCTCGGGAGCTCGGCCACGAGCGCGCCGAGGTCGAACGGGTCGAGGATCTCGCGGGTGTAGCGCTCGGCGTACTCGGGCGCCAGCGCGACGCGGTTGCGCTTGCCCACGCCGTTGCGGTCGTCCGCGCGGTACTGGAGCCGGCGCAGTTCGGTCGTCGGCGCCAGTTCCTTCACGTGCCGGTAGCCGATGTCCGCCGCGGCGAGCGCGCGTTGGAGCCGCACCGAGTTCGCCCAGGAGTGGTCGGGGCCCCGGACGCCGCGGCGCTGGCGGAGGTCGAGCAGCAGTCCCACGCCCGCGCTGGTGAGCTCGTCGACGAATGCTCCGGCCGTGAAGCCGTAGACGCCGATCGTCGCGATGCGTCTCATCTCCGCCTCCACTGTGGTGGCGGTGGGCGCGGCCGCGCCCACCGCCGTTCCGCTACGGCAGGAGCATCGGCTGGTCGAGGACCCACAGCCACGACCCGTCCGGCTGGCGGCGGGCGATCTCGACGGTCATCTCACCGGTGGTCAGCGTGCACGCGGTGAGTGCCAGGTCGCCGCTCACCAGCGCGGGATGCTGCCTCCCCGGTGAGAGCACCGGCGCGGCCGCGACGAACCGCTCGTACACCTCGCGGATCTCCGCGTGCCCGGTCGCGAGGGTGCCCGGCGGGAACGCCAGCACGGCGTCCGGCTCGTACAACGCCACCAGCCCGTCGACATCGCCCGCGTTGCCGCGCTCGATGAAGTACTTGCCCAGGTCGTTCGGCTCAGTGGCCACTGTCTTGCTCGTCATGCGGATCAGCCTGCCAACGAATCACGACATCCTGTGTCGTGTATTCCCTTAGAGTTTTCGCATGCGTGCCGACCGGTTGGTGTCGCTGGTGCTGCTGCTGCGCCAGCACGGCCGGCTGTCCGCGACCGCGCTGGCCCGCGAGCTGGAGGTGTCCACCCGCACCGTGCTGCGCGACATCGACGCGCTGTCCGCGGCCGGCGTCCCGGTCTACGCCGAACGCGGCAGGCACGGTGGTTTCGCGTTGCTGCCCGGTTTCCAGACCGAGCTCACCGGACTGAACCACGACGAGGCACTCGCCCTGCTGGTCGCCGGATCGCGGCGCGGCGCGCAGGCGTTCGGCCTCGGCTCGGCGCTCACGTCGGCCATGCGCAAGGTGGTCGACGCGCTGCCCGAGAGCTGTCGGGAGACCGCGGCCGGTGCGGCCCAGCGACTGCTCATCGACCCGGAGACCGATCTCCTCGCGCGCCGGCTGGTCGCCGAGGAGGTGCCCGACGCCGTCGTGGCCGAGGTCCGGCGCGCGGTCTTCGCCGGACGCAAGCTGCGCATCCACTACGCGGCAGCGGACGAGACCCCGAAGTGGCGCACGGTGGACCCGATCGGTCTGGTCACCGTGCGCGGCCAGGGCTACCTGCTGGCCACGAGGTCCGGCGCGGATCGCACCTACCGGCTGTCCAGGATCTTGGCCGCCGAGGTGCTCGCCGAACCCGCACAACGACCGGACCGGGTCGATCTGGACCGGGCCTGGCAGGAACGCAGCACTCGGTTCCGGACCGGCGGCGACCAGGTCACCGTGCTGGTGCGGCTGAACCCGGCGCGGCGCGACGAGCTGGTGGGCACCGCGCTGGCCGTCCTCGCCGAAGAAGCCGACGCAGACGGCTGGCTGCGGCTGGAGGTGACCTTCCAGGATTCGAGACACGCGGTGTGGGCGTTGTGGCAGCTCGCCGCGAACGCGGAAGCCCTTGCGCCGCAGTGGTTGCGCACCTCCCTGCGCAACCGCGCCGCCGCGGTCGCCACGTACTGCGGAATGTCGCACTGAGAGTCGGCCTCGACCGGCAGCCCGGAAATCCGGGACGTCCCGACCGTCCACCTGGGCAGCACAATGGTGGTGATCAGCTCCTGGAGGCTCCGCCGCATCCATGGTTTCCCTGCCCATGTCCTGATTTAGGAGAGGTAATGCGGCTCAAGTTGTTCAGCGTGATGGTCGGCGCCGTGCTCGTCGCCGGCCTCGGCACCGCCGCGCCGTCTCAGGCGAGCGAGTCGGCGGACGTGCACCCGAACATCATCGGTGGTGGCACCGTGCCAGAAGGTGGCGCGCCATGGGGTGCGCAGGTCAGCGCGGGAGGATTCTGCTCCGGTTCCGTGATCGGCCCGCTGTGGGTGCTCACCGCCGCCCACTGCGGTCGCGGCGGCAGCGTGCGCGTGGGCAGCCAGCGACTCGGCCAGGGCCGAAGCATCCGAGTCGTGCAGGACTTCACCAACGGCGATGTGGCGCTGAAGAAGCTGGCCTCGCCTGCCAACATCAGCAAGTACATGCCCTACACCGCGACGCCCCCGCCCATGGGCGCCACCGTGCAGATCTACGGCTGGGGCGGCATCTCCGCGCCCGGCGGCCCGCTGGCACAGTCGATCAAGACCGCGAACCTGCGCGTGGTCGCCATCGGCGGAACGATCAACGGCGCTCCGATCAACGGCCAGGCCTACTTCGGTGACTCCGGTGGTCCCATGGTCTACAACGGCCAGGTCATCGGCACCTGCACGGGCCCGGTCGGCGGCGGATCGGACCCGTCGAAGCTGACGGTCGCCTACCAGAACATCCCGCGGCGGGCGGCCTGGGTCCAGCAGACCACCGGCATCCGTCCCGGTGGCGCCGGCCCGAACCAGTAAACGCCTGTACAACACCGAGGGGCGGACGGTCGATGTGACCATCCGCCCTGCCGGTGGAGATGAAGAACGCGTCCGCCGAATGCACCGGCGCGGTCGCCGACTCGTTAGCATCACCGACCGTGCGCGTACTGCTTCCGCTGCCCGACCACGACTTCGACGTCACCGAGGTGGCGGTGCCGTGGCGGCTGCTCACCGATGCCGGCCACGAGGTCGTCTTCGCCACCGAGTTCGGCGGCGGCCAGCCGGAGGCGGATCCGTTGCTGCTCACCGGTGTCCTCTTCGGACAGTTGGGCGCGGAGCCGGAGCCGGGGGAGTACTACCGCCAGCTCACCGCTCAGTCCGCGTATCGGGATCCGGTGGCGTGGGCGGATCTGAAGCCCGAGGAGTACGACGGCCTGTTGCTGCCCGGTGGGCACGCACCCGGCATGCGTCAGTACCTGGGCTCGGCCGTGCTGCGGGACAAGGTTCGTCAGTTCTGGTCGCTGGAGCGCCCGGTCGGCGCGATCTGTCACGGGGTGCTCGTGCTGGCCCGCACCACCGATCCGGCCACGGGACGCAGCGTGCTCGCCGACCGGCGCACGACCTGCCTGCCCAAGTACATGGAACGCGGCGCCTACTTCCTCACGGCGTGGCGCCGCGGCCGCTACTACCGGACCTATCCCGCCTACGTGCAGGACGAGGTCGCCGCCACGGGTGCCCACGTCGAGCGCGGGCCGGTGGAGCTCACGAAGCGCGGCACCGCGACCGACGACGGACCGGCGTTCGTGGTGCGGGACGGCAACTACGTGTCGGCCCGCTGGCCCGGCGACGCGTACCTGTTCGCCCGGACGTTCGCGGCGTTGCTCGGCGAGTGACCGCCGCCGGGTTCGATCTTCACCGATCGCGGACCAGCACCAGTTGCTCCACGAGGTGCGCGAGCGCGTCGGGGTCGTCAACGATCTCCGGAAGAGCCGCTGGGGTGGCTCTCCTGAGCTGCACCCACCCGACGTACGCCGCGTAGGCCGCGACTGCTTGGCGCCGCGCCTGTGCGGGCGGCAGACCGAGCTCGGCGTACACGTCGGCGAGGAACGACACGCGGCGTTGGGTGACGCGGTGCAGCACCGGCGCCACAACGGGGTTGTCGGCCAGCGCCACCAGCGCGGGTTCCAGCCCCTCGGTCGGATCCTCGGTGATCGCGATGGCGAAGAGCGCACGCAGCCGCTGTTCGGCATCGGCGATCCCGGCAACCTGCTCGATGACCGCGTCCGTGCCCTGCAGTTCCCACCACTCCAGCGCTTCGCTCAACAGGGCTTCCCGGTCGGCGAAGTGCCAGTAGAAGCTGCCGCGCGTCACCCCGAGCCGCTGCGCGAGCGGTTCGACGGCCACGGCACCGACCCCGCCTTCGGCCAGCGCCACGAGCGCCGCGGTGAGCCAGTCCTGTTTCGAGAGTCGGGGCTTCGCCACCTTCCATACAGTACTGTACGGAAAACCATGCAGAGGTGTACGGAAGGTGGATGTCACGATGGCAGCATTGGCTCTGCTCACCGCCGTCGTGCTGGTGCTGATCGGTGCACTGCACGTGGTGTGGATGTTCTCGCCGTGGCCGCTGCGCACCCGCGAGGAGTTCGCCCGCCGCGTCGTCGACGTGCCGGTCGACAAGCTGCCGACAGCGGGGATGACGGCGGTGGTGGCGGTGCTGCTCGGCGTGGCCGGCTACCTCGTGGTCGCCCGAGCGGGGCTGGTCACCGCGGCCGGGCCCGGCTGGCTGCCCGCGGTGGGCACGGGCTGCGTCGCGGCGGTGCTTCTGCTGCGCGGCGCGGGCGGACTGGTGGTGTCGTCCCGTCGGAGCACCGAGTTCGCGCGGCTCGACCGGCTCTACTACTCCCCGCTGTGCCTGGGTCTCGCGGCGTCGTGTGGTGCCGTCGCCGCCTTCGGCTGAACCGCCCTCCCACCACGACAGTCCGTCATGGCGCGTGGATGACCGGTACACCCAGCTCGCGCACCGTCGGGTTGTCCGCGCTCGCGTCGGTGATCACGCCGGCGACCTCGGTCAGCGGCAGCACGGAGAACCGGGACGCCGCGCCGATCTTCTCCGAGCTCGCCAGCACGTAGGTGTCGGCGGCCTGGCGTGCCAGTGCGCGTTTCATCGCGGCCTCGTCGGCGTCGCCGGTGGTCAGTCCCGCTTCCGGGTGCACACCGGTCACGCCGAGCAGGAACACGTCGGCGTGCAGGCCGCGCGCGGCTTCCACGGCCGCCGCGCCGCAGGAGACCATCGAGTGCTTGAACAGCCGTCCGCCGATCAGGTAGACGTCCACGGCCTGGTGGTCGGCGAGCGCGCTCGCCACCGTCGGGCTGTGCGTCACGACGGTGGCCCGCAGGTCGAGGGGCAACGCGCGCACCACGGCCAATGCGGTCGTGCCGCCGTCGATGATCGCGGTGCTGCCCGGTGCGACCAGCTCGGCCGCGACGGCCGCCACCCGCTGCTTGCCGGACACCTCGACGTCCCGGCGCGCGCCGTAGTCGACGATCGCCGGCGAGACGGGCAGCGCGCCACCGTACACGCGCTGGCACAGTCCCGCCGCGGCCAGGTCGCGCAGGTCCCGGCGGATGCTGTCCTCGGACAGGTCGAGCTCGGCGGCCAGGTCCTTGGCGATCACGCGACCGTCGGTGCGCAGGCGTTCGAGCAGCAGGTCACGACGTTGAGCGGCAAGCATGCACGGTTCTCCTTGTTTCTGCCGAGTCTTGCACACTATGGTCGGCTTCATGCTGATTCTGATCGCCGGGCCCTACCGCTCGGGCACCGGTGACGATCCCGATCTGATGGCGCGCAACCTCGCCCGGCTCGAGGAGGCCGCCTGGCCGATCTTCCGCAGCGGCCACGTCCCGATGATCGGGGAGTGGGTCGCGTTGCCCGTGCTGCGCGGCGCGGGTGGTGCCGGTCCGGCCGATCCGGTCGCCGAACAGATCATGTATCCCACCGCGCAACGCCTGCTCGAGCACTGCGACGCGGTGCTCCGGCTGCCCGGTGAGTCCACCGGCGCCGACGAGGACGTGCGGATCGCCCAGGACCGCGGCCTGCCGATCTACCACCGGGTCGAGGACATCCCCGGCTACCGGGCCGCGTAACGCCTGCTCACCCGAACGGCGGTTGCGAGGCGCAGGCCGAGGTCCGATAGTTCGATCTTCAATTGGCTGAGCAAGCGAGTTCACCCTGACCCTGGGGGGAATTGGGCGTGACACGTCCACACCGTTCCGCGGCGATGACGTCGGAACAGGTGAGCTACGTGACGGACCCGCCTGGCCACGTCGCGCTGCGGGGCGTCAGGTTGCTGACGAACTGCTTCGCCTGGCTGGGTGGGATCGCTTTCATGGTCCAGCTCCTCGTGGCGGACGGCGGTCTTCTCCGCTTTCCACTGGCTGTCCTGGTCGCGATCGTGCTGTGCTCGTGGTGGCTGCGCCCGGACGGCGACAGCTGGCCGATCGCGGTGGTGGAGGGAATCGCCGCCGCCGGTGGGGTGCTCCTCCTGCCGGTCCCGCAGCCGGTGATCGCGTTCCTGTTCGGTGTGACCACCCGGCGCGCGCTGCGCGGGGGACCCGGTCGTTTCCCGCCCAAGGCGTCCTTGGCGTCGCTGGGATACGTGACCGGCCTCGTCGTCTCGATCACCACCGAGGTCCGCGCGCGCCACGAGGCCGTCGACATCGATGCGGTCGCGGCGAGCCTGATGCCGTTGGTGGGCCTGGTGATCGGGTCGATCGCGCTCTACGAGACGGTCCGCGCCGTGCGGTTCGAGGAGGACGCCCGCCGCACCGTCGCGGCCGTGCTGCAGGCGAGCCCGGTCGGGCTGGTGCTGCTCGACGACGACGGCACACCGCGGCTGCACAACGCCCGCGCACGAGCGCTGTTCGGCTGGGACACCGACGAGCCGGGGGACCGCAAGGTGCCCTGTGCCCACGGCGCGGACATCACCCGGTGCGCCGAAGGGTGCCGGGACGCCCACCCGGAACCGGTCGAGGTCACGATCGGCCGCGCGGGCGTGCTCGCCGTGCACGCCGTTCCGGTGGAACAGGTGTCCGGGCCCGAGCAGACGCTGGTCGCCGCGGTGGACGTGAGCAAGCGGCGTCGGCTGGAGGACGCGCTGCGCAGCCGAGCCGAGCGCGACGACCTGACCGGTCTGGCCAGCCGCGCGCACTTCCTGCACCTGGTGGACTCCGCCCTGCTCGTGGACGAGACCGCGGGTCTGCTGGTCATCGACCTGGACCAGTTCAAGGAGATCAACGACGCCGACGGTCACCAGGCGGGCGACTCGTACCTGCGCGCTGCCGCCCAGCGCATCGGCGCGGCGATCGGCCCCACGTCCACCGCGGCCAGACTCGGCGGTGACGAGTTCGCCGTTCTCGCGCCGGGTCACGACGCGCAGGAGGCGACGCGGCTGGCGACGCACCTGCTGTCCGAACTGGAGGCGGGCCCGGACCTGGTGATCCGGGCAAGCATCGGCATCGCGGTCGCCACGCCCGGTGTCGGAACGGCGGAACTCCTGCGCGACGCGGACACCGCCATGTACGTGGCCAAGAGGGAGGGTGGCGGGCGGATCCGGCTGTTCCGCCCCGAGATGGGGGAGCGGGTGCTGGCCCGTCAGCGCGACAAGGCCGACCTGCGCACCGCCGTGCACGGCGGGCAGCTCGTCCTGCACTACCAGCCGATCGTGGACCTGACCACGTCGGTGGTCACCGGCGCCGAGGCACTGGTCCGCTGGCAGCGGCCGGGACGAGGGCTGCTCGGCCCCGGCGAGTTCATCGGCCTGGCCGAGGAGACCGGCCTGATCATGCCGCTGGGCGACAAGGTGCTCGCGGCGGCGTGCCACCAGGCCGTGCGCTGGCACGACCAGGGCCGCGCCCTCGACATCACGGTCAACGTGTCGACCCGTCAGCTCGCGACCGCCGCGTTCCTGCCGGCGCTCGACCGCGTGCTCGCCACGACCGGACTGGCGTCGGACCGGTTGACCATCGAGGTGACCGAGTCGGTGTGGGCCGACGACGCCGCGATGCGCGGCCTGATGGCCGTGCGGGAGACCGGGGTGCGGGTGGCGCTCGACGACTTCGGCACCGGCTACTCGTCACTCAGCTACCTGCAGCGGTACCCGTTCGACGTCGTCAAGATCGACAGATCGTTCACGCACGCGCTCGAGGACAGCGGCCGCACCGCCGGAGTCGTCCGGTGCATCATCGACCTCGCCGAAGTCCTCGGCGCCCACACCGTCGCCGAGGGGATCGAAACCTCCGAGCAGGCCGACTGGCTGCGCCGCGCCGGATGCGCGTTCGCCCAGGGCTACCTGTTCGGCAAGCCCGACCACGCCGACAACTGGGACAGCCAGCCCTCCGTGTCGTCCTCCGGGTGCGCCGTGTTCGGCACACCCGACGAACGCTGAGCGCCGGCGGTCAGGTGCTGGAGGCGCAGGCCTCGCGGAAGAGCCGATCGGCCCGTTGCCACGGTGAGTCGTCGTTGCCGAGTGTCTTCAGGTGTGGCAGCAGGTCGGCGGAGAAGGCGACGCTGGCTTCCTCCGGCAGCAGGGAGGGCAGGTTGTCGATGGCGATGATGTCCAGCGGAGGGTCGTCGTGCAGCCGCCGGGCGGGGTGCGACCAGTCCGTGGTGCTGTCGTAGATCGGCAGGACGTTGCAGGGGGAGCCGACGTCGCACGTCACGTCGCAGACGACCGTCGTGCCGCGGTCCGGGTCGTCGAGGTCGGGCGGCGTGAGGAACGGGGTCACCGGCACGGTCGTGAGCACGCCGTTGACGATGATGTCGTGTCGCAGCAACGCTTTTCGGTCGAGGTCGCGCGTCTCCTCGAGGTCCCACCTGGTCGGTTCGATGCCCGCGACGACGAGTGCGTCACCGGCGCCGCGCCCGCACCTGCCGAGCGCGCCGAGGACCAAGGCGCTCACCGGGCCGCTCTCCTGCGCCAGCAAAGTGTCCAGCTCCTGCCTGGTCATCGGGCGCAGTGGCGTGTCGAGCGTGCCCCGGTGGTGGAGCACGGCCAGTGCGGCGCCGATGTACCCCGCCCAGTAGCCGAACGCCGCGAGCCTGCGGCCCGAGTCGTCGGTCAGGTACTCCAGGTCGAGCAGGACACCGCCGCCGTCGGCGAACCGGCGCAGCAGGCGTGCTGCTCCGGGCTGGCCCTTGTAGGCGTGCCCGAAGAACACGTGCCGGTGCCGCAGCGCGGCGGGAGCGTCCGGCAGTTCCTTCAGCCCGATGACCACCGCGTCCTCCGGCGCGTCGACCCATGCTCCGGCCGGGACGATGCGGCAACCCGCGGCGGCGTAGTCCTCGACCGGGAACACGCGCTGCGACGACTCTTCCACCGTCACCGCGAACCCGTCGGCCACGAGCAGTTGGGCGTCGGCAGGAGTGATCGGCGTGCGGCGTTCGGTCGAGCGCACCTCGTGCCGCAACCAGAGCGCGGGCTTGACGGTCATGCTGGCTCCCTCTCCACCACGACGCTCCGGGCAGCACAGCAAGGCCGCCGTGGTTGCGCCGACAGTACCGATTGACTCGCCCGCTACGTTCGAAGCGGAGGCAACATCAACTGGGGGAGTCACCTGATGTTCAGATCCATGGCGCTCGCCGCTGCCCTCGTCACGGGGTTCGCGGTGCCGGCGCACGCGGCCGAGAAGGCCGATCTCGCCATCACCGCCGAGGTCGCACCGGGCACCTACGTGCCGGACCAGCAGGTGCCGATCAAGGTCACCATCACCAACAAGGGCCCGGTCGACGCTGCCGGCGTCAGGGTCACGAGCTCCCACGTCTCGGGTTCGTTCCTGACCGTGCCCAGCCACCACTGGAAGGAGTTCGCGCACACCGGACGAGGAGGTGCGGTCAAAGCCGGTGAGACCCGCACGATCGACGTGGCGGGGAGCTTCTACGGCAACGACGGCGACGCGCGGTTGAAGATCTCGCTGCTGTTCTCCAACGACGCCAACACCGCGGACAACCAGACCTTCGTGGACGTGGACGTGATCGAGGCGGACGTCCGCGGCTCGATCACCGGGACGTTGTTCGGTGACCTCAACAAGAACGGCACCCAGGACGACGGTGAGCAGCCGTTGGCGGGCACCAGGTTCACCGCCCGCGGCGGAGGACTGGAGTCCAGCGCGGTCACGGACGACGGCGGACGGTTCGAGATCGCGGACCTGCCCGCGCGGATGTACCAGGTCGACGTCTACGACCTGCCCGACAGCTGGCTCGTCGCCGCCGTGCGCAACGTGCGGGTCGACGGCACGCCGCGGCCGCAGGAGATCGGTGCGCGCCGTCCGTTGCGGGAGGCGCTCGACGCGCGGGTCGAGTTCGAGCGGGAGTCGTACGCGGTCGGTGCGGAAGCGGCCGTCACCGTCACGCTCACCAACCGGGGCTCGACCCCGCTGACCGGGGTCACGGCGGGCTGCGACCGCGACGGCGACGGTGTGTGGATCGACGGCTTCGACGACCCCGCGCGCTGGGGTGACCTGCCGCGCGGGCGGGCCGGAGTCACGGTGGCCGCCGGTGAGACGCGGGTGTTCCGCGTGACCGGGCTCGTGCCCGCCGACGCCGCTCGCCACGCCTCCGTCCTGGTGGAGTGCGACTTCGGCGACGACGAGCGCTACCTGGCCGGGTTCCCGAACGCGTTCGACGCGACACGGGTGCCCGGTGCGCCGAACAGTCCGGTCGCCATCACGGCGTACCACGACCTCGACCACGACTGGGCGGTCGACGAAGGCGAAGGGGTGGCCGGCCTGCGGGTTGCCCTGGTCGACCTCACCGACGGCCGGACGGTGGCCGAAGGCGACACCGGCCAGGACGGCAAGGTGTTGTTCGCCGACGTCGTCAGCGGTCCCCACGAGGTGCGGATCGCCGGTGACGGGTGGCAGCCGGTCGTGACCAGCATGCAGCACCTCGGTGGGTGCCAGCGGTGCCAGCGCGCCGTGCCGATCACGGTGTCACCCGCGGCCTAGCAGGATCACGCCGCACTCGTCATCGCGCTTGCCGAGTGCGGCGTGCCAGGCCGATCAGCCCGTCGATCACCAGGAACGCGAGCAGGCTCAGCCCCAGCAGCGGGATCGCCCACCCGATCGTGATCAGCACCAGAGGCCCTGGGATCACCGCCCACAACGGCAACTGCTGCCAAGCGCCCCGAGCGGGCGGAGCACCCAGCGGCGTGCTGCGGTCGTCACGGGTGGGGCGGCGCTGCCACCACATCCGGTAGCCGAGCACGATCAGCGTGAGGATGCCCGCCGCCAGCAGGAACAGGACGATCTGGTTGGCCGCGCCGAACAACCGGCCCATGTGCGCCTGGATGCCCAGTGACGACAACTTCGCCAGCAGCGGCCGGTCGGCGAAGTCGGCGCGTGCTGTCACCGCCGCGCTCGCAGGGTCCACCGCGACCTTGTCGAGGCGCACCGGCCAGGTGTTGTCCACCTGCGCGGCGGTCCACGCGCTCCCCGGTTCGCCTGCCACGCCGAGTTGCAACGGCCCGTCGAGGCCGGCGCCTCGCGCTGTGGTGAGCACGCGGTCGAAGGTCGCCGGATCCACCGGGTCGGTCTTGTCCGATGTTCCCGTGCTGTGCTGCTCGTGTGCGCCGGATCCGGTGGTGCCGGATCCGTTGGTGCCGGGCAGGGCGGTGTCGAGTGCGGGCGCCTTCGCGTTCAACGCCACCAGGACCGCGGTGAAGTTCTCCCCGGCGTACGTCGACCAGGTCAGCCCGGTGGCGGACAGGAACAGCGCGCCGAGCAGCACCCACATCCCGACGCTCGCGTGCCAGGACCGGGTCTTGCGCACACCCTTCGCACCCTTCTCCGGCACGACCAACGCCCGCACCCGGCGCCGCGCGGTGCGCTGCCGGACGAGCCACAACACGAGACCGCCCAAGGCGATGACCCACAGCCAGCTCGCCGCCAGTTCCGAGTACAGGCGGCCCGGCTCGCCCAGCTGCAGGTGCCGGTGCAGCCCGTCCAGCCAGGTCGTGACCGGTGTGGAGCCGAACCACGTGGTCAGCTGGCCCTGCACTTGCCCGGTGTGCGGATTGACGTAGACGGTCTGGCTGTAGTCCTCGGCGAGTCCCGGCAGTGCGAACACCACCTGCGTCGTCGCGTCCGGTTCCTCGGCTACCAGCACGCCGGTCACGGTGCCTTCGGGCAGCGCGGTCCTGGCCGCGGTGACCTGCTCGGCGAGCGGCCGCGGCGCGCCCGTGGCCGAGGGCACCCGCAGCAGGTCGCCGTAGAGCACGTCGTCGATCTGCGGCGCGAGCGCGTACAGCAGTCCTGACGCGGCCGCGACCACCAGGAACGGTGCGACGAGCACACCGGCGTAGAAGTGCAGCCGGCGCAACAGCGGCACCACCGACCATCGTTCCGCGCTCACGCGAGCGGGAACGTCATCCACCTGGGGTGGGGAAACAGACATGCGGCACCTCGGGCGGGCAGGAAGGGACGTGTGGAGCACCAGTCGTCCGCGATCGCCGTTCAGTTCCTGCCAGCCGGGCGGGCATACCGGTAACCGTGAAGAACCGTGCACCGCGTCCAGCGGAACCGTTGTCCCACCCGCGTCCCGAACGGTGTCCGCGTCCCTCTAAGTGAGCACAAGGGGCTCCCTGCCCGCGCCGCGTTGGCGCACCGCCCCACGAGGTCAACGGAGGACGCAAGTGTCCCTGTCGTCACGAACGTCGCTGAGCAGTGCCGCGCTGGCGGTCCTGCTCGGCGCCGGTCTCGCCATCGCCGGCTCGCCCTCCGCCACGGCGAACAGCCCCGCGCAGCCCGTCCCGAACCAGGTCACCGATCTCGAGACCAGGGGGAACAAGCCGCAGGCCGCGAACCAGTCCGCCGCGGCGGGCAACCGCGCCTACTTCGTGATCACCGCGCCCGCCGACGTGGCGGCGGGCAAGACCGCGGTGACCGGCAACGGCGGCACGGTGTTCGCTTCCTACGACCCCATCGGCGTGATCGTCGCGCACTCCACCGCCGCCGACTTCGCCACCAAGGTGCGCGCGGTCGCTGGTGTGCAACAGGTCGGCGCGACCCGCACCACCGACGTGCCTGCCGCCGCGGCGAACCCGGCCATCCCGCCGTCGCCGAGCCAGACCACGCCGACCGCGAACGAGATCTCGCGCTACGACATGGTCAACATCGGCGCGGACAAGGCATGGGACGTCAACCAGGGTTCCGCGGCGGTGACCGTGGGCGTGCTCGACACGGGAGTCGACGACCAGCACTACGACCTCAAGGCCAACTTCGACGCGGGCAAGTCGGCGTCCTGCGCCTACGGCAAGCTGGACACCCGCGAGGGTGCCTGGCGGCCGGTCGGTGATCACGGCACGCACGTCGCGGGCACCATCGCCGCCGCCAAGAACGGCAAGGGCGCGATCGGCGTCGCGCCCGGCGTCAAGGTCTCCTCGGTGCGCATCGCGGAGAACCCGAGCGGCCTGTTCTTCCCGGAGAACACCGTGTGCGCCTTCGTGTTCGCCGGTGACAAGGGCATCAAGGTCACCAACAACAGCTATTACACCGACCCGTGGTTGTTCAACTGCCCCAGTGATCGCGATCAGGCCGCCATCCTGGAGGGCGTCAAGCGGGCAGCCGCCTACGCCGAGGGCAAGGGCGTGCTGAACGTCGCCGCCGCGGGCAACGAGAACTACAACCTGGCCGGCAAGTCGACCGACAACACCAGCCCCGACGACTCGACTCCGGTCAACCGCACCGTCACCAACGACTGCCTGAGCCTGCCGACCGAGCTGCCCGGCGTCGTGGTGGTCTCCGCGCTGACGTCGAGCAACGGCAAGTCGTCGTACTCGAACTTCGGCACGAACAAGGTGCACATCGCCGCGCCGGGCGACAGCGTGTACTCGACGGTTCCCGGTGGCGGCTACGGCCAGAAGTCCGGCACCTCGATGGCCTCGCCGCACGTCGCCGGTGTGGCCGCACTGCTGGCCAGCGTGAACCCGTCGGCGACGGTCGCCGACCTCCGCGGCAAGCTGGCCGCTCAGGCCGAGGACCAGGCCTGCCCGAGCGACAGCCGCTGCACCGGTGGCACGACCAAGAACTCGTTCTACGGCGAGGGCCGGGTCGACGCGCTCGAGGCGGTCAACGGCACCACGCCGCCCGGCGGCAAGACGTTCACCAACGACACCAATGTGGACATTCCGGATGCCGGTGCCGCGGTCACGTCGTCGGTGGTGGTCACCGGCATCACCGGCAACGCGCCGTCGACGCTCAAGGTCGGTGTGGACATCAAGCACCCGTATCGCGGCGACCTGGTGATCGACCTGGTCGCGCCGGACGGCACCACGTACCGGCTGAAGAACTCCAGCGGTGACTCCGCGGACAACGTGATCACCACCTTCCCGGTGGACGCGAGCTCCGAGGTCGCCAACGGCACCTGGAAGCTGAAGGTGCAGGACGTGGCCAGCGCCGACGTCGGCTACATCGACACCTGGAGCCTGACCTTCTGAGGGCTCCTGCCCACGTGGGCCCCTTTGCCGCGACCACCGGCAAAGGGGCCGCACGCCACGACGCGCGGGTCGCGCTAGGTTTCGCGTCGTGACGCGTGACTCGTTCTGCTCCAGCTGCGGAGCCAGGTACCCCGATATCTCCCACTACCCCCGGACATGTGCTTCCTGCGGCACGCAGGTGTGGTCGAACCCGGTGCCGGTGGCCGTGGTGCTGCTACCGGTCGTGGAGGGATCCCGCACCGGGCTTCTGGTTGTGCGGCGGGCGATTCACCCTGTTGGTCTCGCCCTGGTCGGCGGGTTCATGGAGTCGGGCGAAACGTGGCAGCAGAGCGCCGCGCGAGAGTTGCGCGAGGAGGCAGGGGTCGAGATAGCCGCGGATTCCCTTGCGCCGCACTGGTTCACGTCAGCGGGGAAGACCGTGCTGTTGTTCGGCCTGGCTCCCGCAGTGACGGAGCTGCCCGCGTTCACGCCGAACTCCGAGGCTTCCGAGCGCGGGATCCTGCACGCCGACCAGACCTCGGAGCTGGTGTTCCCACTGCACGCCGAGGCGGCCCGCAGGTACTTCCACGGCACTGCGGTCAGAAGTTCGACGTGATCGCCGCCACCAGGTCGTCCGCGATGGCGCTGGGATCCTCGGCTTCCTCTTGTCGTTGCGGCCGTCGGTGAGCAGCACCACGGCGTTGATGGCCTTCTTGTCCAGGTTCTGCCGCATGATGGTGACGGCTTCGTCGACGGTGTCGAACAACCCGGTTCCGCCGTCCGACGGCAACGCCCTGATCTTGTCCGTGATCCCTTGCGCTTGACCTCGTTCAACGGGCCGGCCGGCGACAGCACGCAGTAGTCGCCGCGGCAGTCGGGGCCGGTGTCTGGAGCTCCTTCACCTGGAAACCGGGCGGCACGCCGTTGTCGTCGGTGGCGAGCAGGCCCGAAGCGTGCGAGGGGTCGCGGAAACCCAGTTCCCCGAAGCGCTTCTGCGCCTTGGCGGAGCGCAGGAGGCGGAGGAAGTCCTCGCTGACGTCCCGCTTCGCCTTCTGCCCGTCCGGCCAGGTGAGCTCGACGGCCGCGCACTCGTCAGGCTCGCCGCGGCTCGGCAGGCCGCGGAGCCGCGGCCAGGTGAGTCGTGCGGTCGTCAGGTCGCGCAGTGCGCGCAGCGGAGTGGCGCGAGTCCCAGGTCGGCCCAGCCGAGCGTGCCTGCGGGCACGTGCCGCGGATGGCCGGTGTAGCACCGGAAAATCGACTCCGCCTCACGCACCGACTCGGCCGAGTCGGCGGATCCCCGGTGTCCCAGCACGAGAAGCGCCTCGGCCTGGCCCAGCCGGTGGCCGGTCTCCCGCTGGATCTCCAGTGCCTGGCGCGCGCGGTCGAGCGCGTGGTCTCCGCTCTGCAGCACCGCCAGAGTGGTCAGCGCCTTGCCCCGCTCCACCGCGAACTGGTGCCGGGTGGCCACTTCCAGCGCTTCCTCCGCTCGCCGCCGGGCGTCGTCGCGCTCGCCGGTGGCGGCCAGCGCACGGGCCAGGCTGATCGTCAGCCGGACGGACTCGTTGACGTTGCCGACGATTCCCGCGAGTTTCACCGCGTCGCTCAGCTCGGACACCGCGTCGTCGCACCTGCCGAAGTGGAGCAACACCTGACCGACCACCTCGTGTCCGAACAGGACGTGGTGCGCATCCGCGGCCCGCGCCGCGTGCTCCAGAACCTCCCGAGCGAGGGACATCGCCCTCATCGAGTTGCCGCCATCCCTGTCCAGGAACGAATTCGCGCAACGCACGACGAGCAGCCAGTAGTCGGCCGCCGATTCGGCGGCGAGCTGCTCCGCCTCCTGTGCCAGACGGCGTGCCTCGGCCACGTCGCCCAGCACGCGAAGTGTGGTCCCGAGCCACACGAGCGTGTACACATCACGATCGCCGGTGTGCGACATCAATGCCACTGCTCGCTCGAAGTGTCTCCTGGCGGACTCGAACCGGCCGGACAGGCACAACGTTCTGCCGAGCCGCTTGGTGATGTCCAGCTCGTCGGCCGCGCTCGAGGCGAGCGCGAGTGCTCGCTCGATCGCCTCCGTCGCGGCAACGAGGTCGCCGCGCAGCACGGTGGCGAACCCGAGGTTCTTCAGTGCGCTGCGCTGCAACGCCCGGTCGCCCAGCCGCACGCTGAGATCCAGCCCGAGCTGGAAGTGGTCGATCGCGCTGTCGACGTCGGACGATGCTTTCAGCGTGCCCAGTGCGCGATGCATGGTCACCTGACCAGGCAGGTCGGCATCGCGTTGCGCGGCCCGCAGTGCGGCCAGCGCCACGGCACCACCGAGCTCGTACCGGTTCGTGAGCCAGAAGTACCCGCGCATCGCGTCCGCGAGCTGCCAGGCGATGCCGCGAGTGCCCTTCTCCGCGTGCTTCAGCGCACTCGTCACGATGTTCTCGCACTCGTCGTTCAACCACGCCAGCGCCGATTCGTCCGAGCCGAACGCGAGGGGAGCGACGTCGGACGGTTCGCGCGGGTGTCTCGCCATCAGCGGCACCAGCCAGGCGACGGCCGCGTCCGCGGTGCTGAGGTAGAACTCGAACAGGGTGCGACGTGCCGATTCGCCTTCGCCTGCGCCGACCAGACCACCCGCGTAGACGTGCAGGAGGTCGTGCAGCCGGTAACGGCCGGGCCGGTGCGGCATCACGAGGCACGCCCGTTCCAGCTCGGCGACCGCGCAGTCCACGACGTCGAACGGCTCACCCAGCACGGCGGCCGCGGTCTCGACCGCGAACTCGGGCGTCGGCAGGATCCCGAGCAGCCGGAACAGCCGCGCCGGGAACTCGGGCAGCGCCCGGTAGGACAGGTCGAACGCGGAGGTGACCACCTGGTCGCCGCCGATCCTCAGTCGCGCGAGCCGATCGTCTCCGGCCAGCTCCGCCGCGGCGTCCGCGATCGATCCGGTGCGTGCCGCCAGGTTCGCCGCCGCCACCCGCAACGCGAGCGGCAGGTATCCGCACAAGAGCGCGAGCTCGTCGGCCGCGGCCCGTTCGGCGGACGCCCGGTGTTCGCCGAGAATCTGTGCCACGAGCAGGTACGCCTCGTCAGCGGTGAGGACGTCGAGCTCGAGGCGCCGCGCGTCGTCCAGCGCGACCAGCCCGCGCAGGTCGTGGCGGCTCGTGACGATGACCGCGCAGCCGGGCTCGGCGGGCAGCAGCGGCCGCACCTGCTCCTCGTCCACGGCGTTGTCGAGCACCACCAGCATCCGTCGGCCGGCGAGCGTGCTCCGGTACAGATTCACCTTGTCCGCCAACGCTTCCGGCAGTTGCCGGGCATCGACGCCGAGAATGCGGAGAAACTGGTTCAGCGCCTCGCCCGCCGTCGTCGCGTGCGAGTCGAACCCGCCCAGGTTCACGTAGAGCTGGCCATCGGGGAACAGATCGCGCCGCCGATGGCCCCACCGCACCGCCAACGCGGTCTTGCCGACCCCGGCCAGTCCCGTCACCAACGCGATGGGCGTCCCCGCACCGAGCTCGTCCGGATACAGCGAGGAATCCAGCACCGCGGCCTCGCCGTCGCGCCCGACGAATCGCCTGATGCTCATGGGCAACCCGGCGGGCACGACGGTCACCCGGCCCGGTTCCTGCGTGCTCGCCCCGCCGAGGATCGACCGGTACTGCTGCACCAGGTACGAGGACGGCTCGGCGTCCTGGGGTAGTGCCAGCCGAAGACGGTCGTAGGCCTCCAGTGCCTCCGTCCGCTGCCCGCACCGGTGCAGCGCGACCATCAACTGCCCGACCAGCCGCTCTCGCCGTGGATACGTCGTCACCAGTGATGACAGCGTCGCCACCAGCTCCGCGTGCCTGCCGAGCCCGAGCTCGACCTCGAGGTGTTCCTCGATCACGCGGACCCGCAGCTCCTCGAGCTCCGCCCGCACCGACAGCGGCCAGTCGTGCTCGACACCGGCCAGCACCGGCCCCCGCCACAGCGCCAGCGCACCGCGGAACTCCTCGACGGCACGTTCGGCACGACCAGCGGCACGGTGCGCCCGCGCCCGCGTGAGCCGCTCGCGAAACTCGTGCACATCCGCCCGGCAGACCGCGCGGTCGAGCCGATAGCCGGCTCCGGTGGTGGCGATCGCCCGCTCACCCAGAGTCTCGCGCAGCATGCGGACCCGCTTGTGCAGTTGTGCCCGATGCGCCGCCGGCACCGCCGTTCCCCACGCCGCGGCGGCGAGCTCCTTGATCGACACGGAGCTGCCGTTGTTCATCGCCAAAGCCGCCAGCAACACCTTCTGGATGGCGCCGCCCGGCTGAACCGGGGCGCCGTCCACGGTTGTTTCGAACGGGCCGAGGATCTTGATGGAGATCGGTTGTCCGGAAGACTCTTCCACGCGGGGGACCCTACCTTCGGGCGGTTCCCTCTCGGCGTTGTCTCATTTGAGTGAGCCTCGGGATTTATTTCGGAATTGCCTCGGAAGGAGTCCGGAAGGAAATTGGAAGCTCATTGACGGTGATTGACCGGGTGTCCTACGTTCTGGATTTCCGATTCGGCACACCGGAGGAATCTTTCATCGTGGGTCGAGTAATTTATGCGGCACCGGAGGTGCAACGCCCGGTCGGTGGTGTCCGGATCATGAGCAGGCACGTCGCGGCGCTGGCCGGTGCCGGTGTCGACGCCGCTCTGTGGTGCCCGACACCGGGCTTCCGGTACACGTGGTTCGACGAGCGGGTACCGATGTGGTCCGGCACGGAGCTCGCCCTGGCCGACGACGACGTCCTGGTGTGGCCGGAGCCGGTGGTGCTGCCGGGCCGCGATCCGGCACCGGGCTGCCGCAAGGTCATCTTCAACCAGAATCACTTCCAGACGTTCTCGCTCTGGGATGACGACATCAGCTATCCAGGATGGAGTCCCGCTCCTGCCGTGTGGACGGTGTCCGAGGAAAGCGTCGCCGTGCTCGGCCGGGCGCACCCCGAGCTGCCATTGATGCTCGTGCCGAACGCGATCGACACCGACCTGTTCCGCCCTCGCGACCGAAATGACCCGACCATCGCGTGGATGCCGAGAAAACGGGCCGAAGAAGCCGCGCTGATCAAACGAATGCTCCAGCACGATCCGCGCGGCGCAGGAGTGAAATTTCAGGAGATTTCGAACTGCACCGAGGCCGAGGTGGCGGCCGCTCTGGGCGAGGCGTCGGTGTTCATCGGCCTGGGCGGCATGATCGGCGAGGGCTTCGGCCTGCCGATCGCGGAGGCGTTGGCGAGCGGTTGCCTGGTGGCCGGGTATCCGGCAGGCGGCGGTGAGGAGCTGTTCGGTGCGCCGTCCGCGTGGTCGGTCCCGGAGTACCGCCCCGCCCTGCTGGCGGCCAAGGCGCTCGAACTGCTGGACCTGCCCGGCCAGGACGCACTTCGCGCAGCGGGCCGAAGGTGGATCGAGGCGCGCTACACCGTCAAAGCGATGACCGAAGCCCTCCTCGCGGCGGTGCGGACGACGCGGGAATTGCCCGGCACCGCAGGCACGGCAGTCCACTTCGCCGCGTGGATGGACGAGGTGCTCGCCAAGGCCGGCGGGACAAGAGCGACACCGCCTACTCCGGCTGGTCGGCCGGAGTAGGTGAGAACACGGGTCAACAGGCTCCTGGACCGCCGAAGTGAACGCTGTTCGACCCTGTCACGGCAGCGCTGTACAGCGACGGGTTGGTGGTCGTGTTGAGGTTGATGCTCGCCGCTGGACCGCCGATGAAGCCGATGGCGACGGCGGCCGACGACGACGGCGACGACGCGAACTGGCCGTTGCCCATGTCCGTGCACGGTGTCGCGCTGTTCGCGGCGACCTCACCGAACCACTGCGCCAGGCCGACCTTGGTGAAGGCGCCGCCCCACAGCGAGTCGGGGTAGTAGCCGAAGAAGACGCCGTTGTAGCCGACCCACCAGTTGCCCTGGAAGTGCTGGATCGTGAACTGCGGCGTGGAGTTGCCCGGCCGCAGGGTCATCCCCGCCTTCACCATCCCGGGATTGGCGAACGGGACGAAGCCGCAGCCGTTGTAGCAGGTCGGCTGTCCGTTCACCCAGTGAAACACGAACAGGTGCGGCTCCAGGTCGCCGAACAGGCCCCGATCGACGGTCCAGCCGACCTCGACGTAGTTCATGCTGTCCGCGGATGACGCGGCCATTTCGCCCAACGTGTGGAAGTCGCCGGAGGCCAGAGCGGGCCGGGAGACGGTCATGAACATGTTCGACCCATCAGCCACTGCGAACTGATACGCGCCACCGTAGAGGTAGGTCAGCGCTGAGACGCCCTGCGCACTCGCGAGGGCGTGGGACGGATTTCCCTTGGGGCCGTACAGCCCGTTGGCATCGGCGGACGCCGTCGCGGGCGTTGTCGCCGTGACCAGAGCGGTGACGGCCGTGAAGGCCATGGCTAACAGGGTTTTTCTCATGTGGCGAACGGTGGCACCGGTAGCTGACACGGGGCTGGAACGGCGCTGCAACGCAAGCAATGCGGGCATCGGTATTGCGCGTGACGGTCTGGCCTCAGCTGACCATACTGCCGTGGTGCAGCACATTTCCTACCCCAAGATCCCGACGGCCGAGCAGTTCGGCGGGACGGCTGTCGGCGGTCCCTGGGTGGCCACGGAGAAGGTGCACGGCGCCCAGCTCGTGGTCGCCTGCGACGGCCGGGACGTGTCCGTCGGCAAGCGCAAGGCGTGGCTGCGCGGCGACGAGCCGTTCTTCGGCTGGCAACTGTTGCGCCGCAACCTCGAGCAGGCGGCGAAAATCGCCTTGTCGCACAGCGGCGGTGCGTCTGTGCGGGTTTTCGGCGAGCTGTACGGCGGCCGGTATCCCCATCCCGACGTGCCGCCGGCCTCGGGAGCGGCCGCGGTGCAGACGGGGATCTGGTACAGCCCGGACGTCCGCTTCGCCCTCTTCGACGTGCTCAGCCACGACGATGCGGACGATCCCGGCGTCTTCCAGCCCTATGCGCACGTCGCGGCGATCGCCGATGCCGCTGGTCTCGACGTGGTGCCGTTGCTGGGCAGGGGGACCCGGTCGGCACTGGACGCCTTGCCGCAGCGGTTCCCCAGCCGGGTACCGCACGTGCTCGGCCTGCCCGAACTGCCGGACAACCTGGCGGAGGGAATCGTTCTGCGGCCCGACACCCCGTGCTCACCCGAGCAGCGTCCGATCATCAAGATGAAGATCGACGAGTTCGACGAGCAGCGCTTCGACCAAAGCCGTCCGTGGGACCCGCAGGTGAGACTTCCTCTCGCTGATCTGTGCCACATCGGCCGGGCGATGGTGAACCCGGCGCGGTTGGCGAGCGCGCGCTCGAAGGTCGGGCCCGCGGATCTCGACGAGCTCCTGGACGAGGTGATCCTCGACGTGATGGTGGATCTGTCCGAGGCGTTTCCGGCGGCGGTGGCGGTGCTCACCGACGAGGAGGAAGCCGAGCTGCACGACGTCATCCGCGCCGCAACGGCAGGAGATCAGGTCTGAACCCGATCGACGCCGAACTGTCCCCTATGGTGTGCGGCCATGACGGCCTCCACCGCAGCCAACGGGTATCGCATTGTCGACGTCGACGAGGCCGAGGAGCGCTTCAGCCTCTTCGCCGATGTCGAATCCCGGTTCCCGTACCGGGAGTTCAGCGACGAGCAGGAGTTCCGGCTGTACGAGGGCGGCCTGCACGTGACGGGGGACTTCAGCGCGGAGACCGACGGGGACTGGGTGCCGTACAACGTGATCGTCGACGGTGATCTGACCGTCGACGGCGACCTCAGCTGGTGGGACGACCACATGGGGAACTTCGTGCTCGTCACCGGGAACGTGCGGGCGCGAAACGTGCTGCTGTGCGGCAACCCGACGGTGGTTGTGCGCGGTGACCTGCTGGTGGACAACGGAGTCTTCGGCTGTCGTGGCGAGGACGGCGGATTTCTCGACGTCGGTGGTGTCACGCGGGCGAAGACCATCGTCAACATCCGGTACTTCAAGATGACCTTCTCCGGAGGACGGCCGGACGCGACCCTCGTCGCGGATCCGAGCTTCACGAGCTGTTCGGCCGACTTCACCGCGAGCTGCCCGGTCGACTTCGCCGATGACGAGCTGTCCGAGGTGCTGCTGCCCGCGATGCTCGACCCGGACGGCTACGTCGACGAAGGCCAGATCGAGTGGGCGTTGGTGGAGGGCAGGCCGATCCTGCGCCCCGGTGCGGTGCCGAGCCATCTGGCCGCTCTGGCCGAGCTGGATGCCCTGCGGGCCCGCTCCGAGGAGGTTGTCGAGCTCGACCTGGCCGACCGCAACCTGCGCGAGTTCCCTGAGCAGCTGTTCGCATTTCCCAATCTGGGCAAGCTTTCCCTCGCCGGCAACGACGAGATCCACCAGATCCCCGAACGCATCGCCGAGCTGACCGCACTCGAGGAGCTGGACCTGTCGGGCCTGGCGCTGAAGCGTCTCCCCGCCGCGATCGGCCGCCTGGAAGGCCTGCGGGTACTCGACATCTCCGGCAACCCGCTGCGCGACCTGCCCGACGAGCTCGGCACCTCGCCCGCACTGACCGTGTTGCGGGCCAGAAGCCTGAACTGCCCGATACCCGAGTCGTTCGCGCCACCCGCGTTGGAAGAACTCGACCTCAGCCGGCTGCGCAGCGCTGACGGCTTCCCGCACGCGGTGACCCGGCTGGCTCGGCTGCGCACGCTCGACCTGACGGAGGCCGTGCTCGGCGAGATCCCCGGTGCCCTGCTCGGCCTCACCGCGCTGGAGGAACTGCGGCTCGACGGCGCACTAGGCGGCGTGCCGCGGCTGCCAGATCTCGCCGCGCTGCCCAGGCTTCGAGTCCTGCACGTGAACGGCCATGACGGCGACACCGGCCGGTACCCCGATCACGATCTGCTCGACGCCGTGTGGCCCATCACCACGCTGGAAGAGCTCAACATCGGCCGTTGGGGCGCCGGCCGCCACGACCGCCGGCCGGCGTTGACCGGACTGCCGGACCACGCCTTCGCCGCCATGCAGGGACTGCGCCGGCTGGACCTGTCGCGCAACGAGCTGTCCGAACTGCCCGAGTCCTTCTACCAGCTCCGTCAGCTCCAAGTCGTCGACCTGCACTCCACCAGCCTCGACCGGCCGACCCTCGACCGGCTGGCCGAGACGTTCCCCCAGGTCCAGATCGACCTGCGCGGCGTCCCGACCCGCAACGACGTCGACGACCCCAACTGGCGCGCTGTGCACGACCTCGTCACCAACGGCCAGGCGAAGCTCGGCCGCGACCATCCGGCCGCCGTGCAACTGTTCGAAGAGGCGCTCGACCGGTGCGGAACCGGTGCCAGCTTCTCGGACCACGACCAGCTCTACGCCTACTACGGCCTCGTCTACGCCCTCAGCCGTCTCGTCGACGCCGACGAAGGGCTGACCGACAGGCTGATCGGCTACGCCGAGCGGGCCCTCGCCATGGTGCCCGAGCCGGGGGAGGTGTGGCACTTCACCGACGAAGGACAGTTCCAGGAAGAGGTGACCCGCACCGCGGGCAACTCCTTGGCCTGGCAACTGATGAAGCGCGGCGAGCTCGACCGGGCACTGTCCATCGTGGAGCGTGCGCTCACCTTCGGAGCCGATCCCGCCTACGACTACCTCCGCGACACCAAGGTCCGCATCCTGCTCGCCATGGGCCGCGCCGCCGAGGCGTACCTCGTCGTCGACCACGTGCTGACCCGCAACCCCGACTTCAGCGACTTCGCGGACTTCACCTCGGCGCCGGAGTTCCTCCACTGGCGCGCGGCCAACACCCTCACCTGATCGAAGTACCAGGCTTGCGGATTCACCAACGCCAACGGCTGGATCCTCGTGCAGGACTGTCGCCAGCACCACGACGGTGGCCCGGGTTGGTCCGGGTACATCCCCAGCGTCTGCACCGAGGATCGGTGAGGAGCGGCGTCGTCAGCGCAGGAGAGGAAGGAAGATCGTGTCGACGATCTCCTCGAGTACGCGGTCGGGCACGGGGGCGAAGGTCACGAGGATCTCGTGGCGCAGCAGGTCGAAGGGGAGCGCCTTGATGCGTTCGCTGAGGTGTTCCGGCGTGATCTCGCCACGCCCGACGGCTCGGTCGAAGAGCACGTCGGCGGTCTTCTCGTGTCCTGCGGCGAGCAGATCGCCGGGGCTGGTGCCGGTCTCCAGGTAGTAGTTGGCCAGGTGCGCGCTCATGACGGTGATGAGCCGGGCGCGGGTGGCGTTGATCTCCCGCATGAGGGTGAGGACGTCCTCGCGCAGGCTCCCGGTGTCGGGGACCTCGATTCGGGACTGTTCCAGGACGTGGGCGATGGCCGCCCGCACGAGCTCGTCACGGCTGGACCAGCGGCGGTAGAGCACGGGAGGGCTGGTGCCCGCGCGCTGGACGACGGCGTCCATGGTGAACCTGGCGTAGCCGTTGGCGGACAGTTCTTCCCAGGCCGCATCGAGGAGCGCCTTCTCCAGTGCTGCTCCGCGTCGTCGCTCAGGCATCCACGCTCCTCCGTTGGATAGATTTGCCTATCTTATCGCAGTGTCCTACGCTGCCGACTGTAAGATACAGCTCTCTATCTTAAGGATGCTGATGGACTACGACGTGCTCGTGGCTGGTGCCGGGCCGGTCGGCTTGATGCTCGCCGCGGAACTGCGGTTGGCGGGGGTCCGGGTGGTGGTCGTCGAACGGCGTGCGGAGCCCGACACGGCGGCCAAGGCCGGGGGGATCAACACCGCGTCCGCCGAGGCCTTCGAGCGGCGTGGTCTGCTCCCCGCAGTCGAGGCGGTGCAGGGGCGACTGCCGTTTCAGGGGGAGCGGACGCGGGCGCCTTTCGCCGGGCACTTCGGCGGTATCCAGGTCCTGGCGGATCTCGTCGACGAGCAGGACCCGAGCCTGCGCGGTCGCGGTCCCCACTGGTACGTGCAGGTCCCGCAGATCGAGGTGGAGCGGATCCTCGGTGAGCGCGCGGCGGAGCTCGGCGTCGAGGTTCGCCGCGGGGTCGAGGTGCGTGGATTCGATGCGGACGAGGCCGGTGTCACCGTTCACCTGGACGGGAGCGGTGACGTGCGCGTGGCGTGGCTCGTCGGCTGCGACGGAGGCCGCAGCCTGGTCCGGCGCCTGGCCGGCTTCGAGTTCCCCGGCACGGACCCGCTGATCACGTTCCGCCAGGCGGTGGGCACCGTGGAGGGGGCGGAGCTGCTGGGGCGGGGCTGGCAGCACACCTCCACCGGCGTCTACGTCTACGGGCCGAAGCCGGGGTGGGTGCGCACCGTCGAGTTGGACGGCCCTCCGGAGGACCGGGAGGCGCCGGTCACCGCGGACGAGATGGAGGCCAGTCTGCGGCGCGTCAGCGGTGTCGACGTCCGCGTGACCGAGGTCGCCGGCGGCGGCACGCGCTTCACGGACAACGCGCGGCAGGCGACGACCTATCGGCGTGGTCGCGTGCTCCTCTGCGGGGACGCCGCCCACGTGCACTCGCCCTTCAGCGGGCAGGGCCTGAACCTGGGGCTCGGCGATGCCGTCAACCTGGGCTGGAAGCTGGCCGCCACCGTGCGAGGGTGGGCGCCCGAGGGCCTGATCGACACCTACACCGGTGAACGGCACCCGATCGGCGCGTGGGTGCTCGACTGGACGCGCGCGCAGGTGGCGGTGATGCGCGGCGACGCCCACGGCAGCGCACTCAGGGCGGTGGTCACAGATCTGCTCGGCACCCAGGACGGGGCGACCCACTACGCGACGCGGATCTCCGGGCTGTGGCAGCGTTACGACCTGGGGGACGGCCATCCGCTGATCGGCGCGACGGTGCCCGATCTACGGCTGGACGACGGCACCCGGCTCGCCGACCACGCCCGCAGCGGCCGGGCCTTGCTCGTCGATCTCGCCGGGGACGACCGGCTGGCAGCCGTGGCCGAGCAGTACACCGGACGGCTGGAGTTGGTGCGGGGGAGTTCGGACGGCGCAGGGGTGAGCGGTCTGCTGGTGCGTCCCGACGGGTTCGTGGCGTGGGCGTCGGCCGCCGGTGTCAGTGACCCCGACGGCCTGGACGCCGCCCTGACGCGTTGGCTGGGGACGACGCCGCAGAACTGCTTTTCTGGTATGGAGAAGTGATGGCCTGAACCGTTCGCCGTCGCGAGGTCACGTGGGGGAGGACAGGGGACATGGTGGTGCGGTTGCCGCAGCGGGCCGTGCCGCTGCGAGTGGACGTTGCCGGTGGTGGCCCGGTGGGTTTGTCGTTCGCCTGCATGCTCAAGTCGATGCTGGGTGATCAGGCCGCGGTGCGCGTGCACGACCGGCGGTGGATGCGGCGGCGGAACAGGATCGTGTGGCGAGGTCTCGCCGACGGCAACATGCGACGGGAGCAGGTCGTCACGCTGCAGAGCAACGTGTGGTCTCTGCTGCCCCAGCAGGTGCGGCAGCGGCTGTTCGTCGGCGGCCGGTTCTCCGAGATGTGGCCGCTCGGGCCCGACTCGCCCGCCGAGCGCGGCAGGCCCCGCAACATCAAGATCCGGTGGATCGAGGACTGCCTGCTGGACGCGGCGCAGGACGTTTACGGCGTCGAGTTGGTCCCGCAGGCGTACTCGTCGCCGGACAGCTGGGACGGCCTGCACGTGCTGGCGATCGCCGACGGTGCCAGGTCCGCGACCAGGGACAGCCTGAAGGACCACTTCGGCACGCCGAGTCGCGATCTGTACTCGGTGGACGGTGCACCGCTTGACGAGCGGGTGCTCGGCATCAGGGTGACGGCGAAGGTCCACGACGAGTACACCGTGCCGCTCACCGTGTGCCAGAACAGGTTCCTCTTCAACTCGCTCGGCGGTGGCTTCATCAACATGCGGCTGACCGCGGAGGAGGCGTCCGAGATCGTGGCGCTCGGCGAGTGCGGCCCGGTCCGGTGCATCGGCGTGCTCGGCTGCACGATGCGACCGCAGGGCCCGAGGTTCGTGTGCGACAAGCACCGGGCGGTGCTCAAGCCGTCGGTGGACAGGTTGTCGTTCCTGTGGCCGCGGATCATGGACGGCCTGCGGTTCTTCGGCGTGGACGCGGCGGACGTCGCCGGCATCACGTCGTTCACGCTGGGCATGCAGCAGATGTCGAAGTTCACCGCCCAGATCGGACCTCGGACGTTCGGTTTCCTGCTCGGCGACGCGGCCAACGCGCTGCACTTCTGGCCGGGCCGCGGCCTGAACACCGGTCTGAAGGGCGCGCTCTCACTGGCCGCTGAGCTGCGCACGCGCTGGCGCGGCACCCCGTTCCACGCCGCGGACTTCGCCGTGCACGAGGGCATCATGCAGCAGCTGCAGTACCGGGAGAAGTCACGTGCCTGGATCACGATGCTGATGCCCGACGAGAACGGTGCGCCGCGCGGCATCGAGGACCGCATCCGCGACGGCCTGCAGGGGCCGTTCGACCGCAACGCACTCGTCGCGACCCTGTACGAGCGCGTGAGGACCATCAAGGCCCGGCTGGCAGGCCGGATGGGCTCGCTGCCCGCCGACGAGTGGTTCCTGACGCGGATCAACGCGATGGACGTCCGGACCCTCAAGGTGATGGTGGAGTCCGGCCCGTGGATCACCAGGAGGATCGGCGGCGACGAGATCGTGATCCGAATGCCTCAGGAGCGGCCGAATTCGACGCAGCCGGCCGGTCTTTCGCTGGTCTCCTGAGGTCTCTGTCGCACTCTAGCTGGGTTGCGACTCCGGCATCTTGATCGCGCCGCTGCGGTGTTCGGGACGGATCGACCGCTCTCTCACCAGGTCTCGTACGACGATGTTGCGCTGGATCTCGTTGGTGCCTTCGTAGACCTGGAGCACTTTGGCGTCGCGCATGAGTTTCTCGACCGGGTTCTCGCGCATGATGCCTGCCGCGCCGAAGATCTGGACGGCGTCGGTGGCGGCGCGCATGGCGAGGTCGGTGGCGAACACCTTGGCTTTTGCTGCTGTGGTGACGTTTCGTCTGCCGTCGTCGAGTTCTTTGGCTGCGGCGAGGGAGAGCAGTCGTCCTGCCGAGATGCCGACGTCGATGTCGGCGATCTTGTGTGACACGGCTTGGTGGTCGATGACCGCCGAGTTGAACGCGGTTCTGCTGGTGGCGCGGGCGAGTGCTTCGTCGCGGGCGCGGCGGGCGAGTCCGATGCCGGCTGCGGCGACGGCGGGACGGTTGCGGTCGAACGCCGCCATCGCCAACCCGAACCCGTCGCCCTCCGCGCCGATCCGGCTCGACTCCGGCACGATCACCTCCCGCAGCGCGATCTCGGAGGTGTCGTAACAGCGGTGGGCGAACTTGTCGAACCGGTGGGTGACGGTGAGTCCCGGTGCATCGCGGGAAACAACGAACGCCGAGATGCCGCGACGACCGGCGGTGGGATCGGTTTTGGCGAACAACACGAAGAACGTGGCGACGTCGGTGGTGGAGATGTAACGCTTCATGCCGTTGATCACGTAGTCACCACCCTCGCGCCGCGCCGTGGTCGTGATCGCGGCGACGTCCGAGCCGCCGGTCGGTTCGGTCAGCGCGAACGCGGGCACGGCTCCTTCGGCGACCGAGCCGAACAGGATGCGCTGCTGTTCGGGGGTGCCGCCGACGGCAATGGGCACGGTGGTCAGTCCGCGGATGGCCAGCGTCGTCCAGATGCTCGAGCAGCCGTACCCGACTTCTTCGGCGATCACCACGTCGTCCACGCAGCTCATCCCGGTGCCGCCCAGTGACTCGGGGATGACGGTGTTGAGCAGGCCGGCCGCACGCGCCGCCGCGATCGCGCTGTGGGGGTAGGTGGCCTCGCGGTCGTGGCGCGCGGCGACGGGGAGCACGTGGGCGTGTGCGTACTCGCGGGCTCGAGCACGCAGACCAGGGGTGACGCCGAACATCTGGTCCGCCAGGTCGAACGCTGTCACTGAAACACACCTCACTGTTCTCGACTCTGCGAACATTCTCACTGTCGCGAACGTTATCATGTGTGAGACCGTACTGATCGTTCCCTCGAGTCGCAGTGAGGTGTCCTCGATGCACGGCGCTTCAAGCGGGGAGGTGGCCGAGCCTCTGGGGCCGGATTCCCTCGCGTGGCGGTACTGCGGGGACTGGCGGGTGTTGCTGCTGCTGGGCAGGGTCGGGTATCTCCAGCTGATGTACCCGCCGCTGAGCGCGGGCGTCATCGATCATTCGGCCTTCTACGCGGAGCCGTGGGACCGCGTCCTGCGCTCCCTGCCCGCCATCGCGGGTCTCGTCTACGACGGCCCGGCCGCCGCGCGGACCGCGCACCGGGTTCGCGATCTGCACGCGCCGGTCGAGGGGATCGACCACCGCGGTGTGCCCTACCGCGCACTGGACCCGCGGGTCTTCTTCTGGGCGTTCGCCACGATCACGGAGAACGTCATCACCGTGATCGACGCCTTCGACCACCGGATGGGCCCGGCGGAACGGGAGGCCTTCTATCAGGAAATGGTGCGGTGCTGGCGACAGTTCGGGCTCGGCACGCGGGAGGTGCCCGCCGACTACCCGGCCTTTCGCCGCTACTTCGACCGCATGTGCGAGGAGGAACTCGAGCTCACCCCCGCGGCCCGTCGCTTCCGGGACGTGTTCAACCGGCCGGGGATCTCGGCGCAACCTTGGGTCCCCGCGCGCCTGTGGCGGCTCGTCGCACCGCTGGCCGCGCTACCGCGTGCGCTCAGCGTCGTCGCCCTGCCCCCGGCGCTGCGCCGAGTTCTGGGCCACCAGCCCACCGCCGTTCAGAAGTCGGTCTTCTGGGTGACCCGGACCCTCGTCAGACTCGGGTGGCCGTTGCTTCCTCGTGGATGGCGCTACATGGAGCGGGCTCGGGTCGCCTTCAGTCGTCTCGACGGGTGAGGCCTCATGGTCGGCGAGGTTGGTCCGGCACGACCACGAGGCTGAAGAGGCGACGGACGCGACCGTCGTTCCGGTCGTTGCCGACGCGTGCGGTGACCGCGGTCTCGATCTCCTCGACCAGCGCGGTGAACTCCTCTTCGTTCAGCCACACCGCGGCCTGCCGGTAGACCACGCCGTCGGCGGTGGGATCGGCGCCCTCGCGGGCGAGGTAGCGGTCGAAATCTCCCATCAACGACGCCGTGAACGTGGTGAACGCCCGCTGGTGGTCCTCCCGCGTCATCGCCGCCCGCGCGGCGGGGTCGATCACCACTTCCTCGTCGCGCACCCGGTAGCTGCGTTCCACCGTGCCGCGCACCCGCTTCTCGTCCACCACCTCCAGCACGCCTGCCTCGGCCAGCACGGCGATGTGCCGGTACATCGTCGCCGGGGCGATGTCGGGCAGCCGGTCGCGCAGCTGTGAGGTGGTCAGCGGATCGGCGTCGAACAGCGCTTGCAGGATCCGCATCCGGACGGGGTGCAGGAGAAGGTCCGCGGTGGCCATGGACCAATGTTCCCACATGCGATAACGTTCTCACAGTCGAGAACATTCGCAGCGACGAGAACGATCGAAGGTGGGACATGCGGGACGTCGGCATGACGTTCACCGCGGACGACGCCGCTGAAAGGGCGAGCATGTCTACCTCAACCCCTGTTCGTCAGCAGAGCGGCCTCGCGTCAACACGACGAAGGCGCTGCTGACCGTCACTTCGCCGGTGTCCAGGCCGTGATCGCCGTCCGGTCGACCGATCGGACGCGCACGCCCGGAGCATTTGTCTAGCGTCTGTATGTTTCCTGTAACTGTACTTTTCTGGTAACTGAACAGGAGTCGGATGAGCAAGGTTGCGGAGAGCCGGGCAATCGCGGTGGTCGGCATCGGCTGCCGCCTCCCCGGCGGCGTCACCGGCCCGGACAGCTTCTGGGATCTGCTGGTCGGTCAGGTCGACGCGGTCGGGCCGATCCCGCCAGGCCGATGGGACGTCGAGCGGCTGTTCGCCACCGACCACCGCGTGCCGGGCCGGATCACCATGCGCGAGGGCGGGTTCCTCGATCAGGTGGACGGGTTCGACGCCGGGTTCTTCGGCTTCTCCCGCCGGATCGCCGACCAGCTCGACCCGCAGCAGCGGCTGCTGCTCGAGATCGCCTGGGAGGCCTGCGAGGACGCGGGCATCCCGGTGGAGGATCTCGCCGCCGCCCGCACCGGCGTGTTCGTCGGTGCCAGCAGTCAGGACTACGCGCAGATCCAGACCACGGCCGGCGAGGGCGAGGCGATGGGCGCGCACGCCGCGACCGGCATGTCGACGAGCCTGCTCGCCAACCGGATCTCGCACGCCTTCGACCTGCGCGGCCCGAGCATGGTGGTCGACACGGCCTGCTCCTCCGCCCTGGTCGCGGTGCACGCGGCCTGCCAGAGCATCTGGGCAGGCGAGGTCGACGCCGCGCTGACCGGCGGGGTCAACCTCATCCTCACGCCGGGCTTCGGGGTGGCGCTGAGCCAGGCGGGCATGCTCGCCGCCGACGGCCGGTGCAAGGCGTTCTCGGCCGCCGCCGACGGCTTCGGCCGCGGCGAGGGGGCCGGGCTGGTCCTGCTCAAGCCGCTCGAGGACTCGCAGCGCGACCGGGACCGGATCTACGCCGTCATCCGCGGCACCGCGGTCAACCAGGACGGGCACACCCCCGGCATCTCGGTGCCGAGCGGCCCGGCCCAGCAAGCCAACCTGGACACTGCGCTGCGTGCGGCCGGGGTCGGCCCGGCCGAGGTCGGCTACGTCGAGGCGCACGGCACCGGCACGCCGGTCGGCGACCCGATCGAGGCGGCCGCGCTGGCCGGCGTGCTCGGTGCGGGCCGGGCGGCCGACCGGCCGGTGCTGGTCGGCTCGGTCAAGACGAACATCGGCCACCTCGAGGCGGCGGCCGGGATCGCCGGCCTGATCAAGGCGGTGCTCGCGGTTCGCCATCGCCAGGTGCCTGCCAACCTGCACTTCGACGAGCCCAACCCCGGCATCGACTTCGGCGGCCTTGGCCTGTGCGTGCCGACCGCGACGACACCGTGGCCCGAGCACCTGCCGACCGCGGTGGCCAGCGTCAACTCGTTCGGCTTCGGCGGCACGAACGCCAACGTCGTGCTGGCCGAAGCCCCGGTGACCACCGCGTCGAGCCCCGCGGCAGCCGGAAACGGCCCGGCGCTGCTCACGTTCAGCGCCCGGAGCGAGACCGCGTTGCGGCGCCTGGCGGCCGCGTACGCGGATCGGCTGGCAGGCCCCGGCGCGCCCGGCGGCGACCTCGAGAGCCTGGCCGCTCTCCTGGCCCGCAGGCGCAGCCACCACGGGCACCGGCTGGCCGTGGTGGCTGCTGACATCGCGGACGCCGCGACCAAGCTCCGGGCCTGCGCCGACGGCGAGACCCCGCCTGGAGTCTTCGCGGGCGCCCCCACCGGACGCGCGGCGGGCAAGCTCGCTTTCCTCTTCAACGGGCAGGGCCCGCAGTGGTGGGCGATGGCCCGCTCGCTGCTCGAGACCGACGGCGTGTTCCGGTCGACCGTGCTGCGCTGCGACGAGCTGGCCCGCCCGCACCTGGACTGGTCGATCCTGGACGCGCTCACCGCCGACGAGGCGGACAGCCGCGTCAACGAGACGTTCTGCCTCCAGCCCGCCGTCTTCGCGGTCCAGGTCGCGCTGGCCGAGCTGTGGCGCACGTGGGGCGTCACCCCGGACGGCGTGCTCGGCCACAGCGTCGGGGAGTATGCCGCCGCGTACGTCAGCGGCGCTCTCGACCTGGAGTCGGCCGTGCGCCTCATCTGCCGGCGGGCGCGGGTGCACTCCCGTGCCGACGGCAGCGGCGGGATGATGTTCGTCGCGCTCGGCGCCGAAGCGGCTCAGAAGGCGTGCGCCGAGACCGGGGGCCGGGTGTGCCTGGCGGCCGAGAACAGCCCGCGCGGCTCGACGCTGTCCGGCCCGCACGACGAGCTCGACCGGGTCGCCGCCCGGCTCGACCAGCGCGGCGTCTTCGCCCGCAAGCTGCGGGTCGCGTGCCCCTGCCACAGCCCGCAGATGGACCCGCTGCGCGATGAGCTGGTCCACGAGCTCGCCGGCGTCGACGGCAAGCCGACCACGATCCCGTTGTACTCCAGCGTGCTCGCCCGCCGGGTCGACGGCCACGAGCTCGACACGGACTACTGGTGGCGCAACTTCCGGCAGCCGGTGCTCTTCGAGGGCGCGCTGCGGGCCGTGCTGGACGACGGCTACGACGCGTTCGTCGAGATCAGCCCGCACCCCGTGCTGCTCGGCGCGGTCCGCGAGATCCTCGACGACACCGGGCGCACGGCGGTCGCCGTCGGCTCACTCGTGCGCGGCGGCGACGACCGGCTGCGGCTGCTCGAGTCGCTGGGCGCGCTCTACGCGGCCGGCCGGGCGATCGACTGGAAGCGCCGTCACCCCGGCCCGGTCCCGGCGGCGTCACTGCCCGGTCCGGTCTGGCTGCACGAGAACTACTGGAACGAGACCGCGGCCGCCCAGGCCCGGCGAACCGGCGGACAGTCGCACCCGATGCTCAAGAGGGTCGACGCGGCCCGGCCGACCTGGGAGATCCGCTGGGACGACCACCGGCTCGCCTGGGTGCGTCAGCACGAGCTGTTCGGCGCGGTCATCGTGCCCGGCGCCGCGTACCTGGAGGCGGCGCTGGCCGCCGCCCGTGAGGAACTGGGCGGCCCGGCCGCACTCGAGTTCGTCGACTTCGAACGATCGTGCGCGCTCCAGCCGGACGACGTGCAGATCGGCCGGATCGAGCTCGACCCCGAGGACGGCACCTTCGAGCTGCACCACCGCTCGTTCGCCGGCGACGTGTGGGCCCGCACCGTGCGCGGCCGGTACCACCCCGAGCCGGGGCGCGGCCGCGCCGTCGACCTCGCGGCCGTCCGGCAACGGTGCGCCACCTGGCACGCCCGCGACCAGGTGTACGAGGCGTTCACCGCGCGGGGCTACGTCTACGGCCCGGCGTTCCGCGGCATGACCGGGCTGCACACCGGCGAGGGCGAGGCCTTGGTCGAGCTCGCCGTCCCGGCCGAGCTCGCGGGCACGCTCGAGGACTACGTGCTGCACCCGGCACAGCTCGACGTCTGCATCCAGACCGCGGTGCTGGACGGCAACGCGCGGCGGCCGGGCGACCTGATCCCGGTCAACTACGTGCCGTCCGGAGTGGACGCCGTACGCGTGCATTGGAACGGCACGCCCGCCTACGCCCACGTGCTGGTGCACACCCGTGACACGCACGCACTGCACGCCGACATCGCCGTGCTGGACGCCGGCGGCGCGGTGCTGGCCGAGCTGATCGGCATGCGCGGCACCCCCGTGCCCCGGCCGGACAGCCCGGACGGCGCGGTCGGGGACCACTTCTACCGGATGCGCTGGCGCTCCTCGGCCCGCCCGGCGGCCAGTGCGGTCACCCTCGGCGCCCAGGCCGCGGTGGCCGGCCTGCGCCCGCTCGACCCGGCCGCGGTCGGCGACAGCCCGCGGTACCGGGCCGACCTGCGCGAGCTCTGCGCCGCCTACCTGGCCGACTGCTTCGCCCGCTTCGGCGTCGAGCTCACCGCGGGCCGCACGATCACCGTCGACGGCCTCACCGGGCTGCTCCCGCTCTACCGGCCTGCGTTCGACGGCTTCCTGCGTTTCCTGGCCGACGCCGAGATCGTGACCTCCCGCGACGACGGCTCGTTCCAGGTGCTGCGCGACGTCGACGCCGACCACCGCACGCGCTGGGCCCGGATGCTGACGACCTACCCGCACGCGCTCGGTGAGCTGCGCCTGCTCCGCAAGACCGCAGCTCACCTGCACGCGGTGGTGACCGGCGCGACCAATCCGCTCGAGCTGCTGTTCCCCGATGGCGACCACGGCGAGGCCGAGCGGTTCTTCCAGACCTCCAAGGCGGTCCGCTTCCACAACGAGGTCGTCCGGCAGGCACTGGAGTGGGTCGCGGGAACCGCCACGCTCGGCCGCACGCTGCGAATCCTCGAGGTCGGTGCCGGTACCGGCGGGCTGACCGCGGCCGTGCTCCCGGTGCTGCCGCCCGGACGCACCGAGTACGTCTTCACCGACATCTCGGCCGCGTTCACCGAGCGGGCAAGGGAACGGTTCCGCGACTTCCCGTTCGTGGAGCACCGGGTGCTCGACCTGGACCGCGACCCGGCCGGGCAGGGCTTCGACCCGCACTCGTTCGACGTCGTCCTCGCGTCCGACGTCGTGCACGCCACCCCCGAGCTGCGCCGCACGCTCGCCTCGTTACGCGGCCTGCTCGCTCCGGGCGGCCTGCTCGTGCTGGCCGAGGTGATGCCGGGCCGGATCTGGGCCGACCTGACGTTCGGCCTGACCAAGGGCTGGTGGTCGTTCACCGACCAGGACGTGCGCACCACCGGCCCGCTGCTCGACGGCGACCGCTGGGTCGACCTGCTCCGCGAGTGCGGATTCCCCGAGGTCGCCGCGGTCGAGGACCGGACCGGCAACGACACCGCCCCGCACACCGTCCTGTTCGCCACCGGCCCGTCGATCGCCGAGCCCGCCCCGCCGCAGCCACCCCCGGCCGCTGACTGGATCGTCCTCGGCGACGACCCGCAGCTCGCCGCACGCCTGGCCGCCCGAGTCCGCGAGCACGGCGGCCGCGCCCTGATCGTCCCGGCCGGCGACCCGGTCCACTTCGGCGACCTGCGGCCGGCCCGGATCGTGCAGTTGTGGAGCACCGGCGACACCGACGCCGCCGACCCCTGCCGGGCGATCCAGGACCGCTGCGTCGAGCTCGCCGACGCGATCCGGGTGTTCCGCGACGTCCCCGTAGAGCGGAGTCCCCGGCTCGTGCTGGTCTCCAAGGGCGCGCACAGCCTGCACGGCGAGCCGGTCCGGCTCGGCGGCGCCTCCGCGTGGGGGATCGGCATGGCGGCTCGGCTCGAGCTGCCGCACACCCGTTGCGTGATGATCGACCTGGACGCGGCGGGCGACGACGACCTCGACCAGCTCTGGGCGCAGCTGTGCAGTGACGACGACGAGTACGAGATCGCGCTGCGCTCGGGAGAGCGCTACGTGCGCCGCCTGGTCCGGCACCCGGCCACCGCGGTCCTCGACCGGGTGGACGCCCGCACCCTGCCGGAGGACCACGCGCACGCACTGGTGACCGACCACCCCGGACAACTCGACGAGCTGCGCTGGGCGGCCGAGCCGCGCCGGGCACCCGGCGCGGGAGAGGTCGAGATCGAGGTCCGCGCGGTCGGCCTCAACTTCCGCGACGTGCTGGTCGCGCTGGGCCGGATGCCGTCAACGGCAGGAGACCGCGGGTTGCGGATGGGCGCCGAGTGCGCCGGCCTGGTCACCCGGATCGGCCAGGACGTCACCGGGCTTCGGGTCGGCGACGAGGTGGTCGCGGTCGACGCGACGATGGCGACGCTCGCCTCGCACGCCACCGTGAACGCGACCTGCGTGGCGCTCAAGCCCGCCCGGCTCTCCACAACCCAGGCGGCCACGGTGCCGCTGGTCTTCCTCACCGCCGCGATCGGGCTGGGCAGGCTCGCCGCGCTGCGTCCCGGCGAGCGCGTGCTCATCCACTCCGGCGCAGGCGGGGTCGGGCTGGCCGCGATCCAGCTCGCCCACGAGCTCGGGGCCGAGGTGCTGGCCACCGCGGGCAGTCCCGAGAAGCGGGAGCTGCTGCGCTCGCTCGGCGTCGCGCACGTCTTCGACTCGCGCTCGCTCGCGTTCGCCGACGAGGTGCGGGCGGCCACCGGCGGCGCCGGGGTCGACGTCGTGCTCAGCGCGGTCGGCAGCGAGGCCACCGCGCGCAGCATCGCCTGCCTGGCCCCGTACGGCCGGTTCGTCGAGATCGGGCAGCGCGACCTGCGGGCCGACCGGCGGCTCGGGCTGCGGCCGTTCACCCGCAACCTGTCCTACTCGAGCTTCGACCTCCAGCAGATGATCGCCCAGCGGCCCGCCCTGGTCGCCGAGGAGCTCACGGCGCTGCTGGCCAGGTTCGAGTCCGGCGCGCTGCGGCCGCTGCCGCACCGGGTCTACCACCCGTCGCAGACCACGGCCGCGTTCCGGCACCTCGCGGCGGGTGAGCACATCGGCAAGCTGGTGCTGGCGATGAGCGAGCACGACGTGCCGGTGACCCCGCTCCCGCCGGCCGGCCCTGAGCGGTTCGCAGGCACCTGGCTGGTCACCGGCGGCCTCGCGGGCATCGGACTCGAACTGGCCTGCCGGCTCGCCGACGCCGGGGTCCGGCACCTGGTGCTGGTCGGCCGCTCCGGAGTGCCGGGGCCGGAGGCAGGGGAAGCGGTCGAACGGCTGCGCGAGGGCGGGGTGCAGGTGCTGGCCGAGGCGGTCGACGTGACCTCGGCGTCCCAGGTGGACACGCTGATCGCCCGGATCGACCGGGAGCTGCCGCCGCTGCGCGGCGTCCTGCACTGCGCGATGGTCATCGACGACGACCCCTTCACGGAGCTCGACGAGCGCCGGTTCCGCGAGGTGCTCGGGCCCAAGGTGTGCGGCACCTGGAACCTCGACCGGGCCACCGCCGACCACGACCTCGACGCGTTCGTGCTGTTCTCGTCGACCACCTCCCTGCTCGGCAACGCCGGACAGGCCAACTACGCCGCCGCCAACGCGTTCCTCGACCAGTTCGCCGACTACCGCGCGGCGCTGGGCAGGCCGGTGCTGACCGTCAACTGGGGCGCCGTCCACGGCGCCGGATACCTGACCCGCAACGAGAACGCGGCCCGCGCGCTGGCCGCCTCCGGGGTCGGCCACCTCACCACCGACCAGGTTTTCGAGGCGCTGCGGCTGCTCTGGCGCGGGTCCTCGCCCCGCGTCGGCGTCACCAAGGTGGACTTCGGCCGGATCATCCGGCACTTCGGCCTCGACGCCGGCCACGAGCCCCGGTACGCCGAGGTGCTGGCGGGCGGTGGGGTGGCCGGACCGGCCGATGTGGACGGTCGCTCCATCGTGCAGCGCCTGCGGGCGCTGGACCGCGACGCCGGGGCCGAGCTGCTCCAGGCCCGGATCAAGGCCCGGTGCGCGGCCCTGCTCGGTGTGCCCGAGCAGGAGTTCCCGCCGGACGCGCCGCTCACCAGGATGCACATGGACTCGCTGCTCGCGGTCGAGATCGGCTCGTGGATCGAGCGGGAGCTCGGTGTCACCGTCACCACGATGACGATGATGCGCGGGCCGAGCGTGGCCGACCTGACTGCACTCGTGCTCGACGGGCTCGACCTCGAACCGGCACCCGAGGCCGTCGCGGAGCCGGTCCGGGCCCCGTTGCCGGAACCGGCGGCGCCCCGGATCGAGGACGAGCCGGTCCCGCTCACCGAACTCCAGGAGGCCTACCTGGTCGGGCGGTTCGACGGGCTCGGCCTGGGCGGGGTGGCCAGCCACGCGTACGGCGAGTACTCGATGGCCGAGCTCGACCCGGACCGGGCGGTCGCGGCCTGGGACGAGATCGTGCGGCGGCACGCGGCGCTGCGGATGGTCGCCACCCGAGGCGGCAGGCAGTGCGAGATCACACCCACCGCTGCCTGGCAGGTGCAGGTCGACGACCTGCGCGAGGACCAGGACGCCGCGGCGAAGGTCGCGGCCACCCGTGCCCGGATGTCGTGCCAGGTGCTGGACGCCTACAAGGGACCGTTGTTCGAGCTGCGGCTCACGCTGCTGCCGGACGAGGTGCGCATCCACGTCAGCTTCGACCTGCTCATGCTGGACGCGCAGAGCATCTTCGTGGTGATCCACGAGTGGGGCGTGCGCTACCGGGGCCTCGCCCTGCCGCCGACCGCGCCCGCCGGGGCCTTCCTGGCCTTCGCCCGTGATCGGCGGCGCAGGCTCGACGAGATCAACAACGGCCCGGACCGCGCCCTGTTGGCGCGACTGGCCGAAGAGCTGCCACCACCGCCCGCGCTGCCGCTGGCGCTCGACCCCGAGACCGTGCGCCGTCCCGAGTTCACCCGGCGCACGGCCGTGCTCGACCAGGCCGACTGGAAGCGGCTGCGCGACGCCGCGGCGGCCCGAGGGATCACCGTGTCGTCGTTGTTCGGCGCCGCGTTCACCTGCGTGGTCGGCCGGTTCAGCGGTGACGCGCCGTTCACACTCGGGGTGCCCGCCTTCGACGGCCCGCAGCTCGGCCGCTCCGCACCGGCGATCGGCGAGTTCACCAGCGTCCTGCTGGTCGCGGCCCGGCCAGGACCGGGTGCGTTCGAGGACTACCTGCGGGCGTTCCAGACCTCGATGCTGGTCGCGCTCGAGCACCGCGAGCTGGGCAGCGTGACCGTGCGGCGGGAGCGGTCGAAGTCGCAGGGGCGGATGCGGATGCCCGAGTCGGTGGCCCCGGTCGTCTTCACCAGCATGCTGGACAAGGACATCGGCAAGATGGACTGGCTGGGCCGCCGCTTGTACGGGTTGTCGCAGACCCCGCAGGTGTGGCTCGACCACCAGGCCATGCGCTGGGGCGACGACGCGGTGCTGACCTGGGACTCGGTGGACGCGCTGTTCCCGGCCGGGCTGCTCGACGAGATGTTCGACGCGTACCTGTCGCTGCTGCGCGGTCTGGCCCGCCACCGCGACTGGACCGCCGACCCCGAGACGCTGAGCAGGCCCGAGCCCCGGCCGGACCCGGTCCGCGTCGCGGAGTCGCCGCGGCTGCACGACCTGGTGCTGGGCCGGGCCGCGGCGAGCCCGGACGCGATCGCGATCCGCACTGACGAGCGCTCACTGTCCTATCAGGACGTCGCCGGTGCGGCCGGGAAGGTGGCGGCGGCGCTGACCGCGGCCGGCCTGCGTCCCGGCGACCTGGTCGCGGTCGGGGTGCGCCCCGGCTGGGAGCAGGCTCCGGCCGTGCTCGGTGTGGTGCAGGCCGGAGGTGTCTACGTCCCGGTCGATCCGGCCGCGCCGACCGGGCGGATCGAGCTGTTGCTGCGCGACAGCACGGCCAGGTTCGCGCTCACCACCCGTGCCACGGCGGGCAACTGGCCGGCAGGCGTCCGGCTGATCGTGCTCGAGGACGTCTGGACCGACTGCCCGGCAACGATCGACGATCCCGGCACCACGAGCGGCGACCTGGCGTACCTGATCTACACCTCGGGCTCGACGGGGCAGCCCAAGGGCGTCGCGATGGAGCACGGCGCCGCGGTCAACACGATCACCGACATCAACGAGCGGTTCACCGTGGGGCACGCCGACCGGCTGCTCGCGCTCACCCCGCTCACGTTCGACCTCTCGGTGTACGACGTCTTCGGCACCCTGTCGGCCGGGGCGAGTCTGGTGGTGCCGGGGGACGGGCACCGCTCCGACCCGAAGCACTGGGCCGGCCTGATGGCCCGGCACGGGGTGACGATGTGGAACTCGGTGCCCTCCCTGCTGCGACTGCTCACCGAGACCATGGGCGAGGACCTGGACTGGTCGGCCCAGCTCAGCCTGATCATGCTGAGCGGCGACTGGATCCCGGTCGACCTGGCCCGCCGGCTGCGTGAACGGCTCCCGCACACCCGGCTGATCAGCCTGGGCGGGGCGACCGAGGCCGCGATCTGGTCCGTGCTGCACGACGTCGACAAGGTCGACCCGGCGTGGCACAGCATCCCGTACGGCACGGCGATGCGCGGCCAGGGCGCGGTCGTGCTGGACGAGCGGCTCGCACCGGTGCCGGCAGGCACCCCTGGCCCGCTGTTCCTGTCCGGCGCCGGCCTGGCCCGCGGCTACTGGGGTGATGAGGAACGGACCCGGCGCAGCTTCCCGATCCGGCCCGCCACCGGTGAACGGCTCTACCGCACAGGCGACCTGGCCCAGGCAGGTCCGGACGGTGTGCTCGAACTACTCGGTCGGGAGGACCAGCAGATGAAGATCCAGGGCAACCGGATCGAACCCGGCGAGATCGAGAGCGCACTGGTGCGGCTCGCCGGGGTCCGCGACGCGGTGGTCGGGGCCGAGGGCGCCCGTGACCAGGACCGGCGGCTCGTCGCGGTGGTCCGGCCCTGCCCAGGCTCGGCGCTCGACCCGGTCGGGCTGCGCGCCGAGCTGACCCACGAGCTGCCCCGCTACCTGGTACCGGACCTGATCCGGGTGGTCGACGACTACCCGCTCACGGCGAACGGCAAGGTCGACCGGGGAGTTTTGTTCGGCGCAGCGCCGACGCCGGTGGGGGAGACCGACGACGTCACCGCCCAGGTGTTGTCGGTGCTGTCCCAGGTGCTCGCCGAGTCCGGGCTGGATGACGGTGACCTCTCCCAGATCGACCTCGGCGCGGCTGGGCTGACCTCGATGGACCTGATCCGCATCGCCAACGGCCTGTCGTCCGAGTTCGGCTCCCACCCCAGTCTCGAAGTGCTCTACGAGATCCGCTCGGTCGACGAGCTGGTCCGGTTCTACGCGGGGGACGCCGCGGCGCCGGACCGGCTCGAGCCACAGCAGTTGCTGCTCGACGTGGACGCCAGAGAGGACTTCAAGGAGCAGGCCCGCAGCCGGCACGCCTTGTCGTCGTCCGGCATCGGTCTCCCGTCCGGCGCGGGCCCGGATCGCCGCAGGCGCAGCGTCCGCGAGTTCAGCGGATCCAGGGTCCGGTTGGACGCGTTCGGCGGCCTGCTGGACCACCTGCGGCAGTGGACCGAGGACGGCACCACCCGCCGCGCCTGGGGATCGGCCGCCGGCGTCTACCCGGTCGACGTGTACGTCCAGGTGCACAGCGCCGGGGTGAGCGCGCTCGCCGAGGGCGTCTACCGCTACGACCCTGCGCAGCACCAGCTCGTGCCACTCAGCGACGAGCCGCTGGTCCAGCCTGGGCACCACCGCACGAGCGGCAACCGGGAGGCGCACGAGACCGCGGGGTTCTCGCTCTTCCTGGTCGGCGACACGGCCGCACTGGACCAGCTCTACGGCGACATGGCCGAGCCGTTCTGCCTGCTGGAGGCGGGCGCGATGGCACACCTGCTGACCACTGCGGCGGTCGGTCTCGGCATCGACACGTGCCAGATCGGTCTGCTCGACTTCCGCGACGCCAAGGCCGCGCTCGGTCTCGGCGACAGCGAGAAGCTCCTCTGCACGATTCTCGGCGGTGCCCGGTGAGCGCCGTCCGGCTCGGCGTGACCCGCAACCAGCGGGACCTGTGGGCGGCCGAGTGGCGCGCCACGGACCGGCGGATGCACACGGTCGCCCAGCACGTCGAGATCCGGGGGCCGCTCGAGCTGACGGCGTTCGAGGACGCGATGCGACAGGTGCTCGCGGAGACCGAGGCCGTGCGGGCCCGGTTCCGCGACGACGGCGGCGAGGTGATCCAGGAGATCCTGCCGTCGGTCCGGTGGCGGCTCGCGGTCATCGATCTCTCCGGACACTCGGACCCCGCCGCGGCTTTCGACGAGTGGGCCGAGGCCGACCAGCGGGCGCCGATCCTCGCCAGCGACTTCCCGCTGTTCTCCACGGCGTTGCTGCGCCTCGGCTCCGACCACCACCGCTGGAGTCTGCGGTTCCACCACATGGCGATGGACGCGTTCAGCGCGGCGCTGCTGCTGCGCCGGGTCGCCGACGTCTACGCCGCCCGCAGCACGGGCGGCGACGCAGGGCCCAGCCCGTTCCGCCCGATCGCCGCGCTGCACGAGGAACAGCGCGAATACGAGGAGTCCGACCGGTTCGCCGCCGACCGCGCGTTCTGGCGTGAACGGCTGACCGGGCTGCCGGGCCCGGTGCGGATCACCCCGAGCGATGTGGCCGACAGCCGCGTGCTCGCGGGCGTCGGACTCGCCCCGCCGCCGGCCGGTCAGATCTGCCGGACCGCGGACGCCGCCGGCACCGCCTGGCCCGACGTGGTGCTGGCGGTGGTGGCCGCGCACGCCGCGGCGGAGAGCGGTGCCAGTGACGTCGTGATGACGGTTCCGGTCTCGAACCGCACCACCGCGGTGTCCCGCAGCGTGCCGACCAACACGGCCAACCGGATCATGCTCGCGGTGCCGGTGCGTCCGGAGGCGAGCTTCCACGAGCTGCTCACCGCGGTGACCGCGGACAACCGGGAGGCGGTGCGGCACCAGATCTTCCCGCACAGCGTGGTCATGGCCGATCTGGGCGAGCGGGCGGCCCCGCACCGCTCGTCCGGCCCGTGGGTCAACATCATGCCGTTCGGCGCCGACCTGGCCCTGCCCGGCTGCACGACCTCGGTGCACCGCGTCCAGACCGGGCCGGTGGGCGATCTGGAAGTGGCCGTGTACGGCGACCCCGACGCGGCCAGGATGCGCGTCAACGTCCTCATGGGACTGCGCCCCGAGCACCACGCGCTCCTGCTGGCGGCCGAACGCCGGCTGATGGACCGGTTCGCCGCGGTCACCGCCGATCCCCACCGCCCACTGGCGGAACTCCCGGAGTTCGCCGCGGCCTGGGCTCCCGCGCGATGAGCGGCGCGATCACAGTGGACGTCCCGGCCGTGCTCGCGGTCGACGAGCACGAGGCGCGGCAGCTGGCCGAGCTGGCCCGCCGGCTGCGCGACCGGCCGCGTGACGACCCGCCGGCCTTCTGCGCGGCCGCCGCCGCGCTGGCCGGGAACGTGCCGCCCCGGCTGGTCGACGCGGTGCGCGACTTCGGCCGGGACGGCCGGTCGGGTGCCCTGGTCCTGGCCGGGCTGCCCACCGGTCCGGTGCCGTGCACCCCGGACGGCCACGACCGGCACGTGGGGGAGCGCTGCCAGCTGGTGCGGATCCAGGCGATCCTCGCCGAGCTGCTCGGCCACCTCATCGCGTACGAGGCCGAGGGCGAGGGCGCGCTGTTCCAGGACATCGTGCCGAGCCGCCCGGCCGCCCGCACCCAGACCAGCCTCAGCTCGGCGGTCGAGCTGGAGCTGCACACCGAGCAGGCGTTCAGCGCGTTGCGCCCCGACCACCTGAGCATGGCCTGCCTGCGCGGCGACCCGGACGCACGCACCTACCTGCTGACCGCCCGGCAGGTGACCGCGGCGCTGCGCCCGGACGAGGTCGCCGAGCTGCGCCTGCCGCGCTGGGTGACCCAGGTCGACGAGTCGTTCCGGGCCGCGTCGGCCCGGTTCCTCGACGGCGACGTCCGCGGCCCGATGCCGATCCTGTCGGGACCGGATGACGACCCGCGGATCGTGCTCGACCAGGACCTGATGCGCGGCGTCGACCCGGCGGCGCAGCGCCTGCTCGACCGGGTGATCGAGATCTACCTGCGTGACCGGCGGCACCACGCGCTGGCCGCCGGTGAGGTCCTGTTCCTGGACAACCAGCGGGTGGTGCACGGGCGGTCGGCGTTCCGGCCCCGGTTCGACGGCACCGACCGGTTGGTCGTCCGCTGCTTCGTCACCCGGGACCTGCGGCAGTCGCAACACGCGAGGGACGGCTCGCGGACGGTGGCGAGCCGGTTCAGCTGACCGATCGCTACGCGAGGAGGGAGTCGAGCAGCCGGAGGCGCTCGGCGGAACTCGTTCCCGGCTCGGCGCCGTGGAAGATCAGCCGCTGGCCGGGGTCGTCCGGCAGCCGCAGGGTTTCCTCGTTGAGCGTCAGGTGACCGACGACCGGGTGGTTGTACTCGCGGACCGAGTGCAGGCACTCGCTGACCGGGTGGGCGGCCCAGATCCGGGTGAACTCGGTGCTCTTGATGCTCAGCTCGCCGATCAGCTCCGCCAGCAGGCGATCGTCGGGCTGGTCGCTCGAAGCCATGCGGAGGTAGGACGCGGCCTTGCGCGCCTCGGACTCCCAGTGCACGAGCAGGTCGCGCATCGCGGGATCGAGGAACATCATCTTCGCCATGTTGGGCCGCTGGTCGGGCGCGAGGCCCAGCAGCGCGAACCCGAGCCGGTTGCCACCGAGCAGGTCCATCCGCCGGCCGACGATGATCGTCGCCTGCTCGGACGTGCTCTCCGCCAGTGCCAGCACCGACTCGCGGACCCGTTCCGGGCCCGTTCTGCGGCGCACGATCTGCGTCGGCCTGGCCAGTCGCGCGAGGTGCACCCGCTCGTCAGGATCGAGTTGGAGCGCGTTGGCGATCGACTCGAGCACCGAGTGGGACATCTGGTGACTCTCGCCCTGCTCGATGCGGGTGTAGTAGTTCACGCTGACGCCGGCCAGCAGCGCGACCTCCTCGCGACGGAGCCCCGGTACCCGACGCGGTGACCCGTACGTGGCCACTCCGCTCTCCTGCGGGGTGAGTGCCGCGCGGCGCGTCCGCAGGAAGTCTCCGAGCTCCTGCGACGTGTTCCTGTGCTCGCCCATGATCCCACTCTCGCCGATCGCCGGACCCCGTGCCTTCCCCTGCCATGGGTACCCACGACAGGGGAAGGCGCGGTCGTGCTCACCGATGTCAACGTGGCGGTACCCGAAACCAATCCGACCAGGAGTTGACGGTGACCGAGAAGAAGACCATTGCCGTGGTGGGCGCGACCGGCGCGCAGGGCGGCGGCCTGGTGCGAGCGATTCTCAACGACCCGCAGGGCCCTTTCACAGTCCGGGCACTGACCAGGAATCCCCACTCCGACAAGGCGCGCGAACTCGCCGCCAAGGGCGCCGAGGTGAGGTGGGCCGACCTGGACGACGAGTCCAGCGTGCGCGAGGCGTTCGACGGTGCGCACGGGGCCTTCGTCGTCACGGACTACTGGGCCCAGCAGGCGAAGGCCGACAAGCGGACGCGTGCCGAGATGGAGCTCGCTCAGGCCGCGTCTGCCGCACGCGCCGCGCAGAAGGCGGGGTTGCGGCACGTGGTGTGGTCGACCCTTGAGGACACCCGGCCTCACTTCGACCGGCTCGGCGTCGACGTTCCCACCGTCGAAGGGGGATTCAAGGTTCCGCACTTCGACGCGAAGGGCGAGGCGAACGCGACGTTCACCGAGCTCGGCGTGCCGACCACCTTCCTGCAGACGACCTTCTACTACGAGGCCTTCGTCGTCGCCGGGCAGGGCCCGCAGCGCGACGAGAACGGCAACCTCGTGCTGACGCTTCCGATGGCGGACAAGAAGATGGCGCTCATCGCGTCCGAGGACATCGGCAAGACCGCGCTGGGCATCCTGCGTCGCGGCGACGAGCTCATCGGCGAGACGGTGAGCATCGCGGGCGCCCACGCGACGGGCGACGAACTCGCCGAGAAGTTCACCGACGTGCTGGGGGAGAAGGTCGTCTACCGGCCGCACACCTTCGACCAGGTGCGTGCGGCAGGCTTCCCGTTCGCGGTGGAGATCGCCAACATGTTCCAGTTCTACGCGGACGCGTCCGACCACTTCGCGGGCGTGCGGGACCTGGCACGGGCGCGACAGCTCAACCCCGAGCTCCAGTCGCTCGACTCGTGGCTGCACGAGCACCGCGGCGAAATCCCAGTCGGCTGAGCATGAACAACGGTCTGAGTGGAAGAGCGGCACTGGTCACGGGAGGCTCTCGCGGGATCGGCGCGGCCGTCGCACGCAGGCTCGCGGATGCGGGTGCGGACGTGGCGATCAGCTACGCGAACGCGGCGGCCGAGGCGGACGCCGTCGTCGACCAGCTGATCGCCACCGGGGTGCGCGCCGCCGCGTTCCAGACGGACCAGGGGCGGGACTCCGCGCCCAGGCGTCTGGTCGACGACGTCGTGACCCGGTTCGGGCGACTCGACATCCTGGTCAACAACGCGGCCGTCTTCCACACCGGTCCGCTGGGCGACCCGGACCGCGACGACGCCGCGATGGCCCGGCAGTTCGCCGTGAACGTCACCTCCGTGGCCGCCACGACCCGTGCGGCGGCCCCGCACCTCGGTGCCGGTGGCCGGATCATCCTGGTCAGCTCGACCGCGGCGAGCCGCACGAGCTTCCCGGTCGGCGACTACGCGGCCGGCAAGGCGGCGCTGGAGGCTTACGGCCGGGTGTGGGCGCACGAGTTCGGGCCGAGGGGCGTCACGGTGAACATCGTCCAACTGGGAGCGATCGACACCGACGTGCTGGACCAGGACGCCGCGGCCGCCGTGGTGGCCGCGGTGCCGATGCGGCGGGTCGGGAAGCCGGAGGACGTCGCCGAAGCCGTCGCCTTCCTCGCCGGTCCGGGTGCGGGGTACGTGACCGGGGCGACGCTGCGGATCGACGGCGGTCTGCTCGCCTAGTGCGGTGACCAACTGAGACGGGAGGCTCCGGGCTTCCAGCAGGCCGAACGAACCTCGTCCGCAGCGGCACTGAGATGTGGAGCCGGGAGGGCTTACCTTGGTGCGGCGGATGTCGCGGAAGGTGGGTGACCGTGCTGACGACGACGGTGCGGCGGCGGGCGGTGGACGAGCAGATCCGGCGTCTGGAGTCCCGGCTGGTCCGGGAGCACGACGGTGTGCCGCCGAGCCTGGTGCACGAGTGGATCGAGCACGCGCATGCGCGGTTGGGCGGTGCGCGGGTGCAGGACTTCGTGCCGTTGCTCGTGGAACGCGCGGTGCGGGCTTCCGCGCGGGACTTTCCGGTTGGTTTGCCGGGAATGTCGGGTACTTACCCGTCGAGTTGGGCGCGGAACACCGCTCGGCGGCTGCTCGCCGGGAACCTGCCCCGCCGGTGGGCGCACACCTGCGGGGTGGCGCGCCGAGCGGAGCAGGTGGCCCGCGTGTTGGTGCCGGAGGAACAGGACCTGCTGGTGGCCGCGGCGTGGTTGCACGACATCGGGTACGCGGCCGAACTCGTCGACACGGGACTGCACTCGCTGGACGGTGCGCGGTACCTGCTCCGAGCCGGTGTCTCCCGGCGGGTGTGCGGCTTGGTGGCACACCACTCCGGTGCCGCGGCCGTCGCGGAGGTGGTCGGATTGTCCGAAGGGCTGACGGAGTTCGACGACGACCGCGGCCGCCTCCGTGACGCGCTGTGGTACTGCGACATGACCACCAGTCCCGACGGGCACCCGACGACGGTGGACGACCGGCTGGCCGAGATCCGCCGCCGACGAGGCCCCGACGACCCCGTCGTCCGCGCTTTGGCGATCAACGTCGAAGAGCGGCTGGCGGCGGTCCGGCGCACGCACCGGTTGCTGCGCCGGACAACGGTGTGACGGCGGGGCAGGTGCCGGGTGCGAGCACCCGGCACCCCTGAGCCACACCACGGCGTCGGCGATCTCGCCGGCCTTCGCGATGCGCCCGAGAGGGTGGGCGGCGATGATCGACTTGAAGGGTTCGGTGTCCGGGTCCTGGCCCGCGATCATCGGGGTTTCCACCAGACCTGGCGCCACGCGGCCTGTACACCGTCGAACCAGGATCACCGTCCGAGAACGCGTTGCGCGCGCTAGCCGGCTGAAGACTGGTGCGGCAATTGGAGGTTGCGCGAGCGGATCAAGGTTCGTGATGCTGTGGCTCGTGTCCGAGCCAGATGATCTTTCCGCGGTCGAGCGGCAGCTGCGGGAAGCCTTTTCCCGCGGCGACTTGGTCGACCTGCGTGCCGGTCCGGACGACGGTCCGCACCACGTGGAGACGTGGGACTCCGAGCGTCGGGTGCGCGGCGAGGTGATCGCGGCACTCCTGTCCGCTCCGGTCACCCCTGCACCGGGCTCGGTGCCCCAGCTGCGGCTGGCCGGCGCCCACGTCACCGGCCGATTGGATCTGAGCCACGCGCGGATCGAGCATCCGATCCTGTTCGAGCACTGCGTGTTCGACACGAGGATCGTGCTGACCGAGGCGTCCACGCGCAGCTTCCGGCTGCAGGGCTGCGTCTTCCCGTACCTCGACGCCACCCGGTTCGAACTGCGCGGTGAGCTGGAGGCGACCGGGTGCGACTTCGGCGGGTTGTCGTTGTACGGCTCGCACGTCTCCGAGATCGAGCTCAGCGGGTCGCGCATCCGCAGCCTGGACGGCGTGGCGTGGAACGGTGACCTCCTCACCGTGGACGGCGCCGTGTACTGCCACGACATGCATGTCGAGGGCACGGTGCGGCTCCCCGGCGCGCGCATCGGCGGCTACTTCGAGCTGGACGGGACGCGCATCGTCGGCCGGGACGGCTCGGCGATCAAGGCGTGGGGACTCGTGGTGGGCCAGGGCTTGTTCTGCCGCACCGGGTACCCGGCGGAACGGGCTCCCTTCACCGTCGACGGCGAGATCGACCTGAGCAACGCGCAGATCAACGGCCCGCTGCGACTCGACGACGCGATGCTGTCCAATCCGGACGGAGTCACCCTGACCGCCGACCAGATCACCGTCACCGGTGGACTGTTCGGCACGAACCTCACCTCCCGCGGTGAGATCCGACTGCGTTCCGCTCAGATCAACGGTCCACTGCTCCTCGCCGGCGCCACACTCCACAACCCGCGCGGCACCGCGCTCAACGCCGAGCGCGTGCTCGTGAAGAGCGGGTTGTTCTGCCACAACGGATTCACCTGCACCGGACAGCTCCGGTTGACCGGCGCCGACATCGACGGTCAGGTCGACCTGGGCGCGGCTCCTCTCGCCGAAGACCCGGACCGGTCACCACGCGCGCCGGCCGCCAGCTCCATCAGAGGCGTCGTCGACCTGCGCCACGCGCGAGTGGAAACGTTGCGCGACACCGTCGACGCGTGGCCGGACGAACTCCGGCTCAACGGTCTGCGGTACGACCGGCTCAGCCCCGACCTGCCTGCCGGGCAACGCCTGGCGTGGCTGGCCCGCGACACGACGGGCTACCAGCCGCAACCCTACGAGCAACTGGCCGGTTACTACCGCCGGATCGGACATGACGAGGACGCGCGCCGGGTCCTGCTGGCTCGCCAGCGCAGGCGCCGCAAGCAGCTCAACTTTCCAGGCAGGACATGGGGGTTCATCCAGGACACCGTCGTCGGATACGGCTACCGGCCCTGGCTGGCCGGCCTGTGGGTGCTGGCCTTGCTGATCATCGGCACGACCTACTTCGCGGCGAACCGCCCGACCGCTCTGCGTGCCGGTCCCGCGCCCGACTTCGCCCCGTTCGCGTACGCGCTCGACCTGATCCTGCCCATCGTCAGTCTCGGCCAGGACAACGCCTGGAACCCGCACGGAACCGGACAGGTCGTCGCCTACGTGCTGATCGTCGCGGGCTGGCTGCTCATCACCGCGGTGCTCGCCGGCATCACCCGAGTCCTGAGCCGCACCTGACGGCGACCATCAGCGGCCCGGAAAGATTCCTCAGACCCTGACGGTGCGGGCCATCGCCGCGAAGCCCCGGTCGCCGGGATGCAGGTGGTCGCCGGAGTCGAACTCGGGCTTGAGCCGCTGCGGGTCCGCCGGGTCGCGGACGGTGGCGTCGAAGTCGGCCACGTCGTCGAACAACGGGCTGGTGTCTGCTGGATGTCGTTGATGCCCTCGAACACGATCAGCGTGCGCACACCGGACTGGTTCAGCACGTCGCGGTCGAGCCGGGCGCCCGCGCTGCCTCCGTCGAGCAGCAGGCGGTTGCCGCTCAGACCCGCGTTGAGCACGCCGGTGCGATGGTTGATCCGGTCGGCGAGCTGGTCGGGCCAACGGAGGTTGGCGCCCCACGTGGAGTTCGCGCCGTCGGTGATCGAGTCGCCGAGCGCGATGCGTTCGACAGCCGCACGCGCACCTCGCGCCCACCGGCGCTGGTTGTGCACGATGTTGCGGATCGAGAAGTTCGGACAGCCGTTGTCCGTGCCGGGAACCCCGATCGCGGGCGGTGCCGCCGATCTTCCGGTTCTGTCCCGCACCAGCCGACGAGGTAGGGTCCGTCCGGTGGGTGAGATCGTTCGCATCGGGGTGTTCTACGACGGCACGTGGTTCGCCTACCTCAGTGACTTCTACGCCACCGCTCACCCGAGGGCGGCCCGGATCTCGCTCGACGGTCTCCACGACGCAGTGCGCTGGTACGTCCACACCGAGACCGGTCGTCCACTCGAGGACTGCGTGGTGCAGGAGGCGCATTACGTGCGCGGCCGCATCGAGACCCCGGCCACGTCCTTCGACGCGGTGCTGGCCGCCGCGGGCGTCACCCGGCACGACCTGCCTCTCCACGGTGGCAAGGAGAAGGGCGTCGACGTCCACTTCGCGCTCGAGGCGTGGGAACGCGCCACGACGGTGCCGCTGCACTGGGTCGTGCTGCTCACGGGAGACTCGGACTTCGCTCCGCTCGCGGCCCGGCTCACCGGGCGCGGCGTGCACGTGATCGTGCCGGTCGTCGACGTGCGGACGTCCGAGGGTTCGCCGCCGCCCGCCTGGACACCGCGCACTGCGGCCCCGCTGCGCGCCGCGACGACGTTCACGCCTGGTTTCGACGCGCTGTTCGCACCCGCCGACCGGCCCGGCTACCCGCTGCGGCACCCCTTCGTGCGGTCCTCCGAGGCGGTCGCTTCTCCGGTGGGCTCGCCTCGTGGCCGCAGGCGAGGCACCGCGACCGGCTGGAAGGCCGGGCAGCCGCACGGGTTCATCACCGACACCCGTGGTGGTTCGTGGTTCGTGTCCCGCGACGATCTGCCCGACGGTCAGACCTGGTTGCCGATGGGGACGCCGGTGTCGTTCACCGGATCGCCCGCGCCGGCACCGGGCAGGAAGTACCCGCGGGCGTACTCGGTCCGCCCTGAATGACCGGCCGCGACCTCAGGACTACGGCTTGTCCGCGACCTTGATCTTGCCCTCGATGATCTGGAGCCGGTAGCCCTCGAGGATGCCCTGCAGCTTCGCGTCGATCTTGCCACCTGACGTGGCATAGCCGACACCGTTCACCTTCAGGTCGAAGACCTTCGGCAGCGACGCGAGGTCGTTCCGCGCGGCGGCCTTGAAGAAGTCGTACACCGCGACGTCGACGCGCTTGAGGCTCGACGCGACGATGACGTCCCTGGTGTTCGCGAGCGCAGGCTGGTTGTACTGGTCGGCGTCACACCCGATCGCCAGCGCACCCGCCTGCTTCACCGCGGAGAAGACGCCGATGCCGGACGCGCCCGCGGCGGGGTAGAGGACGTCCGCGCCCTTGTCGAGCAGACCGTTCGCGGCCTCCTGGCCCTTCGCGGGGTCCTGGAAGCCAGTGAAGTCACCGGCCGGGGTGAGGTACTTCTTCTCGACCTCGATCTTCGGGGCGGCGGTCTTCGCACCCTGGAAGTAGCCGGCCTCGAACTTCTGGATCAGCGGGATGTCGACGCCGCCGACGAAGCCCACATGGCACTTCTTGCTCTGGTACGCGGCGACGACGCCGGCCAGGAACGCCCCCTCCTGCTCGGCGAAGACCAGCGGCGTGACGTTGGCCGCGCCCTCGACGGCCGAGTCCACCAGGCCGAACTCGACGTTCGGGAACAGCGGCGCGACGACCTTCAGGGCCTCGGTGTACGCGAAGCCGACCCCGACGATCGGGTTGAAGCCCTCGGACGCGAGCTGGCGCAGCCGGGTCTGCTTGGCCGACTCGTCCTCGTTCGGGGCGGCGGAGAGCTCGCGGGTGTTCTCCTTCTTGACCCCCATGTCCTTGATCGCCTGGTCGAACCCGGCGGCGGCGAGGTCGTTGAACGACGCGTCGCCACGGCCACCGATGTCGTAGGCCAGACCGATCTTGAGCGCACTGCCGTCGACCTTCTCGCCGTTGGCGGCGGCGCTGGTGCTCGAGGTGGCGGGCGCACTGGGTGCCGACGAGAACTCGCACGCGGCACCAGCGGCGTTGGTCGACCCGGTGCCACCGCCGGAGTCCTTCGCGCAGGCGCTCACCACCATGAGGCCGGTCAACGCGATCGCGGCGACAGCGGTACCACGTGTACGACGGCGCACGGCTCGTCTACCTCCCCGTTCGTCGAGCAGACGCGGCCTCTGAAGGTCGCATCAGGGCTGGACCGTACCGCCTCGCCGCGGTCGGTCGGACGAGCGCTCACCTGCTGGGAACGGCCTGAGCGCCAAGTAACGTTTCGATAACGTAAGGCACTTGGGTGTGTTGTCCTTAGTCGTTTCTCCGTAGTCCCGATCGTGCAACCAGTGAGAGATGAGGCGCCCTCGGCCCGCCGTTCTTCGGTCGTAGTTCTCGGTTGCCTGATCTTCACGCTCCTGACGACAGGCGTCTCGGCTGGACAACCCGCATCCGGCGAAGTTCAGCAACCGTCGTCCACCTCCGTGTCCACACCGCCGCCAGGTAGCGGCGGCAAGGACGACGAGGTGGTCGAGACTCAGTGGGGCCCGCTCGGGCCCGCGGACAGGGACCTGCTCTTCAAGGTGAAGCAGGCGGGTCTCTGGGAGATGCCCGCGGCGGACAAGGTCGGGCAGAAGTCGACGAACCCCAAGTTCACGGAGGCGGCGAAGACCATCAGGAGCGGCCACGTGCTGCTCGATCGCGTGGTCAACCGCGCGGGACTCCTGCTCGGAGTCGACCTGCCCCAGGAACCGAACTCCGACCAGCAGGGGTGGCTCGGCGAGATGGACGCCGCCGCCGCGGGCGACGAGTTCGAGGCCGTGTTCGCCAACCGGCTGCGCGCGGCGCACGGGAAGGTCTACGGAGTCGTCGCGGGGATGAGGGCGGGCACCAGGAACGAACTGATCCGCATCCTGGCCAACCAGGCGATGATCACGGTCCTGGAGCACATCACCGCACTGGAAGCCACCGGTCGCGTCGACTTCAACAGCCTTCCTTCTCCCGCGGTCGCCGCCCCGACGTCGGACCAGGCCGCCGCGGACGGCGGGGTGACTCCCACCGTTCCGCCGGGCAGCCGGTTCAACCGCGCTGGGCAGGAGTCAGGTTCGTCGGGTGGCAACGGTGTGCTGATCGCCGCTCTCGCCGTGCTGATCGGCTCGCTGGTCGGCATGCGGTTCCTCAAGCGCACGAAGAAGAAGGCGTCACGCAGACACGCCCAGGTCTGAAAGCGTCGCAGTCTCCACGGTGGACGGTCTAGCCGACCGAGTCCTGCGGCCGTTCGGCGGTGTGCTCCACGACCACCTGGTCGATGGTCTCATCGGTCAGCGCCCACGGTCGGCCGTTCACCACGAGCACGGCGGTCAGCCTGAGCGTCAGGCGTGGTCCTCGGTGTGCGTCGTGGGTCGGTGCGCAGACCGATGTGTCGGGCCGCCGGTAGACGCCGTGCGGCTGCAAGGCGAATCCCAGCGGTACCCGCTGGATCTGCTCGACCACCTCGCGCGGCATGCGTCTGGTCACCACCAACGCGTTCGCCGTCGCGATCCTCACGGGACTGCCGCCGAGCCGTGCCCACAGTTCGCCCTGGCGGTAGGGGAGCGGGGTGCCCGCGCCGAGATCGAGCTTCCTCGCTTCCTGCAAGGTGATTCCCCGCCTTCGCGTGTCGATCAGCTGATGTGCGACCTGCGTGCCGAGCCAGGTGCTGAGTGTCGTGATGAGACTGTTGCTCGTCTGCACGAGTGCGGCCAGGCGGCGCATCCGAGCTTCGACGTCGACGGTGTTCGGCAGCATGGCGGCATCGAACACCTGTTCGACACAAGCCGTCAACTCGGATGGGCGGGCCACGACCACAACGACCAATACGGCCTATGCGACCGCATGCTTAACCACCCCGGAGTCCGGCCATAGCCTGAATCTGGACATGGCGTGCGCACAGGGACAACGGCTCGGCTGAGGAGCAGCGCAATGGGATCCGCCACCACGGATGACACCACGTTCCTGAGGCGCTTCGTCGAGCTCGCTCCGGTCCTCCTGGCCGCCACCGAGCCCGAGCGGCTGCCCGACCGGCCAGGCGCCGCAGAGGTAGACGAGATGCTCACCGCCGTCGGCGCGCTCACCGCCGCCGTCGACCACGTCCTCACCCACCTCGGCAACACCGTCCAGGGCGAACGGCGTTACGCCAAGGCTTGCCGCTCGATCGTCCTCGCCCGCGAGTGCGCCCGCTGGATGTGCGGTGACATCACCACCGCGGCCGCCGCGCTGCACGACAACCGTGCCGACCCCGGCCGCGGACAGGACCACTGAGCGCCGGGGCCGGCCGGAGACGGGCTACTCGTTGCGGTAGGCCTTCATGTCGCGCAGCAACAGATAGGTGTCCTGGAGCTGACCGGAGTCGCCCAGGGAGCGGTAGATGCCCCACTTCGGGTGCGCCTGGCTGCCGCCGAGCCAGGTGTCGAAGCCGGATCGGGACGCGTTGACCACGGTGGTGCCGTTGTCCTTGAGCGAGTAGCGCAGGCTGCCGCTGTCGGCGACCTTCATCTCGATCTCCACGTCGATCCACTTGTTGCGCAGCGGCGCGAGGTCCGTGACGCCGAGCTTCGCCTGTCCCGCACCGAAGAGACGCATCTCGACGGTTTCCCTGCTGCCCGCGCGGTACAACGACATCGTCACCACCGGCGAGGCCACGCCGGTGTGCTTGACCTGGAAGATGTGCGTGAAGCTGGTCGTCGCCTTCAGCGTCGGCGGGACGAACATCTGGTAGTTGTAGCGCCAGGTCTCGCCCTTCTTCATGTCGACGCGGCTGCCGTTCTTGGCCATGCCGCGCACCTCCTGGCGCTGGCGGTCCGAACCGTCCCGATCAGACTTGTGCATCACGAACCGGTACTGCGCCGACTCGGCGAAGATGTGCTTGACACCCGAATGCGAGCCGGAGCGGTCGTCCTCGACACCCGCGAACGCCTTCAGGCCGTCCACGCCGGGATCAGGGTTCCAGCGCAACGCGAACGCGGCCGACGCGATCCCCGGCATCAACGGGGTCGCCGCAGCGGCGAGCACTCCGGCCCGCAACGCGATGCGGCGGTTGAACATGTTCTGCACAACACCCTCCTCGAAACTCGTGCGGCGGTTTCGAGGCGGCGGTGCATCCACAGTCACCAATGTGACCTGACGTGTCAAGCACGCTGGCCGTGCGCGCCGGCCTCGCGAGGCGACGCGCACGGCCGCTCAGGTCAGAGCCCGCGCCAGAACTGCTTGTGCCCGAACACGCAGTCGGACTGGGTGAGCCACACGCCCTTGTCCACGTTCCAGCCCGGAATCTCGACGCACTTGCCGCTGTTCACGTTGACCAGCCACTTGGCGCCCGTCGAGTTGCCGCCCGGATCGAACGCGCGCCACTGCTGGCTCGCCACGTTCGCGTCGCACCTCCACTGCTCCAGGAGCTCACCGGCCCACGTGGCGTGGTAGCGGATCTGGACGCACAGACCGCTGCGCTTGTTCTGGAGCAGGAAGCGGTCGGTGCCGGGGAGGTAGTGCTTGGTGAACATCTGCTGCTCTTTGCCGTTGCAGTCCCACTGCTGGACCATGACGCCGTTGGCGGGCGTCAGGTTGGCGAACGTGTCCATGCACCGGGTGCTGTAGATGTTCTGGATCTGGTTCCACGCGCCGTCCGCCTGCGCGGTGGCGGGCGCCATGGCCAGCAGTCCGATGCCGGCCAGGAAGACCGCGATTCTTCGCAGCATGTTGTCGGTTCCCTCTCTCCACGGCCGTGTCGATCACGGCTGCGGACACCGTCGCCTGTCCACCGAGGTCCGTTGAATACGCAGTACTGCGTAGGGCCTTCTGAGCATGGGCATGCCTAACCTGATCGGCTGGTCAAGATCAGTCCGCGCAGGGGTACCGCGGTGTATCTCGGCAAGTAGCGTCCTCTCGCGGGAGGGGACCAGGGGTGACGAGATTTGTCGGCCGTCACCGGGAACTGGAGCTGCTGCAACGGACGCGGGCGCGTGCGGTGCAGGTGGTCGGTGATCCCGGGATCGGCAAGACGAGGCTGCTCGCGGAGTTCGCGGCCGGCAGGGGAGTGCGGGTGCTGCACGGGCACGCCGCCGAGTTCGAACAGCAGGTGCCGTTCGGGGTCTTCGCGACCGCGCTGGACGGGCTGGTCACCGACGAGCAGCTCGGGCTCGCGGGGCGAGCGGTGGAACGGCACCACGTGCACCGCGCCGTGCGGCGGTTGCTGGAGGAGCTGGCGTCTGAACGTCTCGTGCTCGTGCTCGACGACGTGCACTGGGCGGACGACGCGTCCATCGGGTTGCTGGACCACCTGGTTCGCCATCCAGCGCGACGGGTGCTGCTCGTGCTGGCGCATCGGCCGCGGCAGGCACCGCCCGCGCTGGTGGCCGCGCTGGCACGGGTGGAGCTGATCGAACTGGGGCCGTTGTCTCGCGCGGACGTGGCCGAGCTGGGTGGCGACGACGCGGTGCACGACGCCAGCGGAGGCAACCCGTTCTACCTCGAGGCGCTGGTGCGGTCCGGAGGGCTCGATCGGGGCGGGGTGCTGGCCGGGGAGCTCGCCGCGCTCACACCGGTGCAGCTGCGGGTGGCTCGCGCGGCGGCGGTGGCGGGCGACGTCTTCGACCCGGCGTTGGTGGCCGCGACCGCGGATCACGGGCTGAACGAGACGCTCGAAGCGCTGGACGGACTGGCCGAACGCGACGTCATCCGCGCGACGGCACGGGAGCTGCGGTTCCGGCATCCCTTGCTGCGCAACGCCGTCTACCAGTCGGCGGGTGCAGGCTGGCGATTCGCCGCACACGGCAGGGCCGCCCAGGCACTTCGGGAACGCGGCGCGCCCGCGGTTTCCCTGGCGCACCACGTCGAACGTGCCGCCCAGCCCGGTGACCAGCAGGCCGTCGCAGTGCTGCTGGAGGCGGCGGCCACGACGCTCAACACCGCACCCGCGTCCGCCGCGCACTGGCTGCGCGCGTCACTCGAGCTGCACCCGGACGACGGAATTAGGTTGGTGGCACTGGGAATGCTCGCCAAGGCACTGGGCATGACCGGCGAGCTGTGGGAGAGCCGCGACGTCCTGCACGAGGTGCTGCACCACCTCCCGCCCGGTGTGGAACGGGCGCGCGTGGCGGGATTCTGCGCGGGCGTCGAAGGCATGCTCGGCAGGCACGCCGAAGCCCGCGCGCTCGTCCTCGACGAGCTGGCCACGCAGAGCGGCGAGGCCGCCGCACTGCTCAAGCTCGCCCTGGCCGCGGACCGGGTCCGGCACGGCGACTGGGCCGAGAACCGCGACTGGGCCGCCGAGGCACTGGCGGCCGCCCGCGACCTGAACGATCCGGGCCTGCTGGTCGGCGCGCTCACCGCGTTCGTGCAGAACCGGATCGCCGACGGCGTGGTCGACCCCGACGACCACGACCTGCTCACCGAGGCGAAGTCCCTTGTGGACGGCTCACTCGACCAGGACCTGTTGCCGCACCTCGACTCCCTGGTGCACCTGGGCTGGAGCGAGGTGTTCTTCGAACGGCAGACCGACGCGCTGCGGCACCTCGACCGCGGCCTGCGGCTCGCCCGCGCGTCCGGCCAGCACCACGTGATCACCTACCTGCTGCTCGCCAAGGGCACGGCGCTCGGGGACATCGGCAAGCTCGCCGAGGCGAACGAGCCCGTCGACGAAGCCGCCGAGACCGCGATACTCATGCGCAGCGACGAGTTCCGCACCGTCGCGCTGGCCCAGCAGTGCTGGCTCGCCACCTGGCAGGGCGAGCTGGCCGAGGCACTTCGTCTCGGCCGGGAGGCGTTCGAGCTGGGCGGCACGGTCAACGACTGGTTCCGCGCCATCGGCGGGTGCGTGCTGGCCCAGGTCCACCACTACCGCGGCGACTCGGGCGCGTGCGTCGACCTGCTGCTGCGCGTGGGCGGAGGCCCGGACCTGCCGAACCTCCCTCCCGCGAACCGGGTGCTGTCGTTCGAGCTGCTCGCAGCCGCCGACGGGGACGCGTCGTGGGCGGAACGCGCCGAGAAGCTGGCCGACCGGCTCGGGTTCCCCGGCCGCCGGGGATACGCGCACCTGGCGTGGGCGCACGTGTCCGGCGATCCGCGACACGCGTTGTCCGCGGTGGACTGCTTCTCCCAGAACGAGGAACGCGTCAGCCTGGGCCGGGCACACCTGCTCGCCGCGAACCTGCTCGGCGCCGGTGACGAGGCCACCCACCACCGCGAGCGTGGACTGGCCGTGCTCACCGACTGCGGTGCGCACCTGTTCACGCGCAGGGCATCGGTTGCCCTGACGCCACGAGAGCTGGCCGTGGTCGAGCTGCTGGCGCAGGCGTTGACGGCCGAGGCGATCGGGCGCCGGCTGGGCATCTCGGGCCGGACGGTGACCAAGCACCTGGAGAACGCCTACCGCAAACTAGGCGCGACCGACCGGCTGAACGCCGTCCTGAAGGCGCACGAGCTCGGGATGCTGCCACGAGCCCATCGAGGATGCTCGCCGGCGCGCGGCGGCGTCCTTGCTGTCCTGCCACCACTGCAGACCGATCAGCGGGACGGTCCAGCTCAGGAAGGCGGACATGCCTGAGATCGCTTGCAGCATGGCCTGCTGGCTACCCCCGAACAGGGTGTCCACCTGCGGGGAGAGCACCAGCAGGAAGGTGATGGCCCACATCCGGTTCACGATGGCCGCCGTCGTCAGGACGTAGCTGCGCAGCATCCACCTGCGCTGCTCCTCAGTCTCCCCACGCCTGCCCAGCCGGTATCCCTTGATCGTGCACACCAGCCACAGGGTCGCCACGATGATGTGACTGGTCCTGGTCACCAGGCCGAATGAGCTCACCGCGCCGATCGCGAGGGCCGAAATGGCGGAAGGAACCACCCCGGCGAAGACGTAAAGTCGTTCGCTGGTCAGAAACGCGGACGGATAGCGCCGCTTGAACCACGGTGAGATCCGCAGGCTGGCGATGACCAACGCGATGACCGCCGTGAAGATGTGGAAGATGAGCACCGGGTAGTAGAGCGGGATGTCGAACCGCACCGGAATCCGTGACTGGCCGGGGTCCAAGGTCACGTAGGGCGGCAGCGCGAACAGGAGGAACGCCACGACGAGCACCGCGACGGCGGTCCACGGATGCCTCCACCAGGGCCGCGTCTTCGCCTTCCCCGACGTGGGCCTCGTTGCCGAGAGCTGCTCTGTCGTCATCGTCATCGCCGGTTCCTGTCGTTTCGCTCGCGGATCGTCGCAGTAGGACACGGCGAATACGGCGCTCAGGGTCGCTCGAGTTCCGTATCAACTGGTGACTTCTTTGCGATCGCACGCCGCTACGGCGCCTCGAGCACGCGCTCCCGCGACAGAGGGTTGCCACCGCCGGCCGCGAGCGCCGTCGCGGCACGCCTGTGCAGTCGGCTCGGTGTCCTTGCCCGGCTCGGGGGCGAAGCCGCCCTCGCCCGCGGTGAGGAAGACGGTCTTGGTCGGCCTGCCCGACCGGATCGAGTTGTGCAGGTCGGGGTTCATGAACGGGGTGTCGTCGTCCTGGTGGGCGACGACGTTGACGACGACCGGCTCGGGCGGCGCGACCGGTATGGCGAGTGCGGGCGCGGCGGTGACGAGGACGGCCGCGGCTGTCGGCCGGACGGCGCTCGGTATGTGATCCCCCCAAGATCACGCGCGGACAAGAAACCGGACCGCCCGGTGTCGGGCGGGCCACACGAGTGCGTTCGGCGTTGATGCGGCCGTAGCCGCCTTCCTCGCGCCCGGTACCTGACGGTCTTGTCGCGACGGTGCGGTACCGACAGCGCGCCGGCGAGAGTATTGCCGCTCACGTGCGGTCTCCGTCCACTTGGAACGGCGAAGAGTCGATGCTCAACCCGCCCAATTCCTGCAGTTGTGTCACCGTGTCGCGGTCGAGCGGTTGCTCGGGAGGCAGCGCGACCCCGGTGCGCAACTGGGACTCGTCACCGGAACCGAGCTGCCGCATCGAGCGCGAACGCGGAATCGTGTGGCGGGGGTCGGGCCGATGGAACGTTTCCCCGGTCGTGTGCTGTGCCGCAGATGTGGTGTGCGAATGATGGCCGCAGCCACACACGGAGGGTGGGGACGGCATGAGCTGGGGGCGGGGAGTGGCCAGGCCGGGGTGGATCGCCGCGGCGGCCACGACGGGCGGATCGAGCTCAGGTGTCCCAGGTGCGGCGCGACCACCGTGCTCGACCACCGAGACGAGCTCACACCGGCCATCAACACCCAGTGGGGAGTCTGCCCGTGAGCACGGGGTCCTCGAGCCGCTTCAGCAGCGCAGGCGTGACGCTCCGGTACGCCGCCGGGTCGACGGGGTTGATCCAGTGCGATGCCCGGACGTGCCGCCCGATGTTGACGCCGAGGTCGCCCAGCACCTCGTCGACGTTGTGCAGGGAGAACGGGATGATCTTCGTGCCCCGGCAGTGGTGCCCGTCCGTGGCGTCGTCCATGAACGCCAGCTGGGCGGCGACGGCCTCCCGCATGGCGACGGGGTCGGGGAGAGGTACCGCGCCCGCGAGGTCGGCCGCGATCCAGAGCGCCGCGATCTCCGCGTTCAACGGGCTGAAGAACGACGAGTTGTAGCCGTTGAAGTAGAGACCTGGGACGCCGATCGGCATGATCTGCCGGTACAGCAGGAAGTTGCCGCTCTCGTCGAGCAGGTGCGACTGGACGTCGGCGCCCAGGAAGGGCACGCCCTGCCGGAAGCCGGTCGCGCAGACGACCACGTCGGCCGGGAGCTCCGTGCCGTCGCTGAGCGCGGCGAACCGCCTGCCTTCCGAGGTGAACAGCTTGGCGATCGTCAAGCCGGGACGCACCACGATGCTGCCGTCGGCCACCCCTTCGAAGAAGCCCTCGGTCGCGAGCCCGATGGCGCCGCGCACGATGTCCTCCATGTGGCCCGGCGGCACCAGGCCGAGCTCGCGCAGCTTGAACTGCCGCGCCGACACCGAGCCGATCGAGTTGATCATGTTGCGGCGCAGGCCGTTGCCGGGCCCGTGCAGGAACTTCTCGAAGCCGCGCAGGTGCAGGTACCGGAACAACGCCTCGCCCATGCGGGTCAGCAGCAGCATCTTGAAGTTGAGGACTCCGCCGACCTTGCGCGGCACCTTCCACAGCAGCTGACGGGCGATCACGGTCGTGCTCGCCGCCACCTGGCTGATCGGCACGGTGACGTCGCACGCCGACTTGCCGTAGCCCACCACCAGCACGTGCTCGCCCTCGGCTTGGGCGGCGTCGTGGAACTCGGTGGCCGCGCACACCCGGCCACCGGCCGCGGTGAACTCGTCGAGCCCTGGGAACACCGGAACGGAGGGTTCGCAGAACACCCCGTTCGCCACGACGAGCCGGTCGAACGTCTCCGTGGCGCCGTCGAACTCGAGCGTCCACCCGCCGTCCGGGCCGGGGCGTGCCGCCGTCACCTCCGTGCGGAGGCGCAGCGGGATGCGGAACGACGCGGCGTAGTCCGCGAGGTAGGTCTGGATCTGGGCGCCGGTGGGCCACTCCGGGAAGTCCTCGGGCATCGGGAAGTCCGAGAACGAGTACTGGGCTTTCGGGCTCTGCGTCGTCAGGCCGGGGTAGCGCCGCGTCTCGCTCCAGACACCGCCCACGTCCGGAGTCCGGTCGAAGACCTGGACGTCGTGCCCGGTCTGCCCCAGCACCTTCGCGGTGACGAGTCCGGCGACGCCGGCGCCGATGACCGCGACCCTCATGGCATCCGCAGTTCGATGCCGAAGTCCGCCATGACGGCCTGGATCTTGGAGATGTCCTTGGGGCCGGGCGGCAGGTCCGCCAGCGCCTGGTAGTACCGCTCGAGCCCGGCGGGGGAGACCACGGAGATGACGCGTGACTCGTCGGCGTAGGGGTTGCGGAACGCGTGCACCACGTCGCGCGGCAGGAACAGGAAGTCGCCGTGCTCCAGCACGAAGTCCTCGCCGCCGAGATGGACGTCCAGGCGCCCGGAGAGGCAGATGAACGACTCGTCCTCGCGGGTGTGGACATGCGGCGGGGGACCGTCGGTCTCCGGCGGGATCGTGTACTCGAACAGCGAGTAGGCGTCGTGGGTCGACTTGCCGTTGGTCTTCATCGTGATGCCCAGCCCGATCGCGGCGATCCCGTGGCCTTCGCGCGAGGGGAGCATGTAGCCACCGCCCAGTGTCACCGTGGTCTCCTTCGAGTCGCCGGATGGAAGCGCGATCACAGCCTGAGGGCAGCCGAGGTGGCACGCCAAACGGCAGTCCCGCTCACCGGGACCGCACTTCACCGCCTGGTCGAGTACGCCCGCGACGCGGCAGCGGCGGCGAGCCGGACGGCGGGCCCGATCCGGTCCGCCCGCACCAGCTGCGTGGGGCCGGTGACGGACAGCGCGGCCACGACGTCACCGAGCGGGCCGAAGATCGGGGCGGCCACGCAGCTCACGCCGATGTTGCCCTCCTCGCGGTCGACCGCCCAGCCGCGGTGCGGGATCGCCGCCAGCTCGCGCAGCACGGCGACCGAGGTGGTGAGGGTGCGCGGGGTGCGCGGCGTGAGACCCGCGGCGATGACGGCCTCGACGGTCGGCGCGTCCGAGTACGCCAGAATCGCGCGGCCCAGCGCGGAGCAGTGCGCCGGGATCATCCCGCCGACCTGCGACAGCATCGGCATCGCCCGGTGGCCGGTGATCTTCTCCACGACCAGGACCTGGGTCCCGTCGAGCACCCCGAGCTGCACCGTGGTCTTGGCCGCGCTGTGCAGGTCGTGCAGGAACGGCAGCACCGCCTCGCGGAGCTCGTGCCGCACGGGCGCCAGCCCCGAGAGCTCGAACAGCCGGTTGCCGATGCGGTACCGGTCCTTCGGTTTGTCCAGCCAGCCGAGCTGGATCATCTTGTCCGCGGTGCGGTGGGTGGTCGACCGGGGCAGGCCGCACCGCGCGACCAGCGTCGCGAGGGTGAGCTCGCGATGCGTGGCGTCGAACGCGCCGAGGATCGCCGCGGCTCGGTCGAGGCCGCCCACGGCGTCCGAAGTGCGATCCCGCTCAGCGGGACTCATCGTTGGCTCCACGAGTCCATGCGTCTCAGGCTAACCCGGTGACCGAGACCCTCACCCGAACCGCGTTCGTGGGCGGTGGCGCCGCCGGCATCGGACACGCCGTCGCCGAGCACCTGGCGCGTTCGGGCCACCGGATCATCATCACCGGACGCCGGGCGGACGTGCTCGAGACCGCGGCGGCCCGGCTGCGAGACCTCACCGGCGTGGACGTCAGCTCGCTGGTGGACGACATGGCCAGCCCCGAGGCCGCGGTCACCGACGTGGACGTCCTCGTGCTCAACGCGGGAGGCCCAGCGCCCGGCCGGGTCCTGGACGTGCCCGACGAGCAGTGGCGGTCGGCGTTCGAGCTGCTCCTGCTCGGGCCGTTGCGGCTGGCCCGGCTCGCGCTGCCGCACATGGCGGGCCGCGGGTTCGGCCGGGTGGTGTTCGTGACCTCGACCGCCGTGCGGCAACCGCACCCGGATCTCGCGGTGTCCGTCGTGCTGAGGTCCGCGGTCACCGCGGCGGCCAAGCTGCTGTCGCGGGAGTTCGCGGTCAAGGGCGTGACGGTCAACTGCGTGGCACCGGGCGCCACCGACACCGCGCGCCGCAGACAGGTCCTCGCCGCCCGCGACGAGCGCGACGCCGACGACACCGCCACCATCCCGGTGGGCCGCGCGGCGCGGCCGGAGGAGATCGCGGCGGCGGTGGCGTTCCTGGCGTCCGAGGCCGCGAGCTACGTCAACGGGACCGTGTTCACGGTCGACGGTGGCAGAACGGAGACGATCTGATGGCCGAGTCCGGACCGGACTTCAGCATGGCCGACTTCCTCGGCGCCATCTCGGACACCGTGCGGCCGAGCGCAGCCCGCCCGATCGTCGTGCGCGCCGGGGAGCTCGAGACGTTGCCCGCCGGCGAGATCCACAACCCGACCACGCTGTCGATCGCGGGAAAGCTGCCGACCGCCACGTTCGAGATCTTCCGGCAGACCATCCCGCCGGGGTCGAGCTCGGACATGCAGCGCCACCACCACGAGACCGTGCACTTCGTGATCTCCGGCGACGGGCACAGCGAGGTCGAGGACGAGACCGCGTCCTGGTCGGCCGGCGACTTCGTCTACACCCCGCCGTGGACGTGGCACCGCCACTACAACGACTCCGCCGAGCACCCGGTCGAGTTCCTGACGATCGAGAACTCGCGGCTGCTGGGCCTGCTGGGCGTCGGACGACGGCAGAGCGCCGGGCTGGTGACCGTGGACGAGGCCCGCGCCCGATTTCGAGGGGACGAGACATGATCGATCACATCAGCATCTGGGGCGACCTGGCCGACGTCGGCCACGAACTGTCCCACGTGGACGTCGGCGGCGTCCGCACGCGAGTCCTGCGGGCGGGGGCGGGTCCCGACCTGATCCTGTTGCACGGCACGGGCGGCCACCTGGAGGCGTACTCACGGGACATCGCCGGGCTGGCCGAGGACTTCCGCGTCACCGCGTACGACATGGTCGGCCACGGCTGGTCGGACCTGCCGGACCAGCCGTACACGATCGACGTGCTGTCCGACCACCTGCTCGGCCTGATGGACGCGCTGGGCATCGAGTCCGCGCACCTGTCCGGAGAGTCGCTCGGCGGCTGGGTCGTCGCCTGGACGGCGGCGCACCACCCGAACCGGGTCGACCGGCTCGTGCTGAACACGCCCGGCAACATCGCGAACAAGCCGAAGGTGATGGCGCGGCTGCGGGAGAGCACGATGGCCGCCGTCCAGGACCCCAGCGACGAGACCGTGCGCCGGCGCGTGGAGTTCCTGTTCCACCACAAGGAGATGGTGACCGACGAGCTGGTGAACCTCAGGCGTGCGGTCTACACCCGGCCCGGCTTCGTGCGGGCGATCACGAACACGCTGGTCCTGCAGGACCCGTTGGTGCGCAAGGACTTCGCCTGGGACCCGGCCTGGGTCGGCAAGATCGGCGCGCCGACGTTGCTGCTGTGGACCGAACACGATCCCACGGGCGGGCTCGACGAGGCCGCGATGCTGCTGGACTGGCTGCCGGACGCACGCCTGCACGTGATCTCCGACGCTGGTCACTGGCCGCAGTGGGAGAAGCCGGACGAGTACCTGCGGACGCACCGCGACTTCCTGCTGCTCGGAAAGGACCCGGAATGAGCGAGATCGTCGGCTTCGTCGGCCTGTCCCATTCCCCGTTCGCCACCCTGCTTCCGCCGCGAGACCCGGCCGAGCCGGGCGGCCGGTTCCTGGCCGACGTGGCGCGGGTGGCCGACGCCGTTGCCCGGTTGGCGCCGGACGCGATCGTCGTCATCGGCCCCGACCACTTCCACGCGAACTTCTACGACGTGATGCCGCCGTTCGCACTCGGGGTCGAGGCTGCCGTCGGTTTCGGCGACTTCGGCAGCCGGTCCGGGCCGTTGCCGATCGCGGCCGAGCTCGCGTGGCTCATCCGGGACGCGCTGGCGAGCTCCGGGTTCGACCTGTCGCTGTCCTACTCGCTCACCGTGGACCACGGTGTCGTGCAGAGCTACGAGATGGTGACCGGCGGAGCCGACATCCCGCTCGTGCCACTGGTCGTCAACACCGCCGCCCCGCCGCTGCCGAGCATGGAGCGGTGCGTCCTGCTCGGCACGGTCCTCGGCGCGGCGATCCGGCGGTCGGACTTCGCCGGACGGGTGCTCGTCGTCGCGAGCGGTGGGCTGTCGCACTGGCTGCCGTCCAACGACCCGCGCACGGTGGAGGGGGAGCGGCGTGAGGCGGTGATCCACGGGCGTCAGGACGTCCGGGCCTTCGCCGCGGCACGCGAGCCGCGGGTGCGCGCCATGGGCGGCGATCCCACCGCCCGCGTCAACGCCGTGTGGGACCGCTGGTTCCTCGACCAGCTCGTCGACGGCAACCCGACGCAGATCGCCGCACTCGGTGACGACCACCTCGAGGAGAACGCGGGCAGCGGCGGGCACGAGATCCGGACCTGGCTGATCGGGCAGGCCGCGGTCGACGTCCCGCTCGTGTGGACCAGCTACGAGCCGGTGCCCGAGTGGATCACGGGCATGGGCATCGGGGCGACCTTCGATGTCCGCTGAAGCGTCCCGGCGCCTGGCCGCCGCCCGTGCGCAGCGGCGGCCCTGCGCCCCGGTCCGCGGCCTGCTCCCGGACATCGGTGCGGCGTACGCCGTCCAGTCCACCTGGGTCGCGGGCCGGGGTGCGGCGGGAGCGAAGGTCGTCGGCCGCAAGATCGGGCTCACCAACCCGGCCGTGCGCGCGCAGCTCGGCGTCGACCAGCCCGACTTCGGTGTCCTGCTGGACGACATGGGTTACCCCTCGGGCGCACGCGTCGACGTTCGCCGCACCCTGCAACCGAAGATCGAGGCCGAGATCGCCTTCGTGCTGGCCGACGACCTCGCGGGTCCGCGGACGGGTCCGTTGGAGGTGGCCGCCGCGACCGCGTACGTCGTCGCGGCGCTGGAGATCGTGGACAGCCGGATCGCGGGCTGGGACATCAGCATCCTCGACACCGTCGCCGACAACGCCTCGGCCGGGTTGTTCGTGCTCGGCGACCAGCCCCGCCTGCTCCGCGACCTCGACCTGCGCGAGTGCACGATGACTCTGTGGCGTGGTGACGACCTCGTCTCGACCGGGGCGGGGGCCGACTGCTTCGGTGACCCGGCCGAGGCCGTCGCGTGGCTGGCGACGACGGCGCGGGAGCTCGGCAGCCCGTTGCGAGCGGGCGAGGTCGTGCTGTCCGGCGCGCTCGGTCCCGTCGTGCCGGTGCGGCCCGGTGACCGCTTCCACGCCGTGATCAGCGAGATCGGCGAGGTCTCCGTCAGCTTCACCGGAGGTGGCTCGTGACGAAGGTGGCGGTGATCGGCTCGGGCAACATCGGGACGGACCTCATGGTGAAGGTGCTGACACTGGGGGAGCGGCTGGAGATGGCCGCGATGGTGGGCATCGACCCCGCGTCCGACGGCCTCGCGAAGGCCCGGCAACTGGGTGTGCCCACGACGTCCGGTGGCGTCGAAGGCCTGATCGCCATGCCGGACTTCGCCGGCATCCGGATCGTCTTCGACGCCACCTCGGCGAAGGCGCACGAGGCCAACGCCCGTGCACTCGCGCCGCACGGTGTGCGGATGGTCGACCTGACCCCGGCCGCGCTCGGCCCGTTCGTCGTGCCCGCGGTCAACCTCGAGGACCACCTGGACGCGCCCGACATCAACATGGTCACGTGCGGAGGCCAGGCGACGATCCCGGTCGTCGCGGCGGTCGCACGCGTGACGCCCGTGCGGTACGCCGAGATCGTCGCGTCGATCGCCTCGAAGTCCGCCGGACCGGGTACCCGCGCCAACATCGACGAGTTCACCGCGACGACGGCCCGTGCGATCGAGGTCGTCGGTGGCGCGGCGCGCGGCAAGGCGATCATCGTCCTGAACCCGGCCGAGCCGCCGCTCATCATGCGCGACACCGTGCTCTGCCTGATCGACGACGAGGATCCCTCGGCGCACCAACGAATCCGCGCGTCGATCGGGGCGATGGTCGACGAGGTCGCGGCGTACGTGCCGGGCTACCGCCTCAAGCAGCAGGTGCAGATCACGCCGGTGACCGGTGACGTGCGCACGCTGACCGGTGGAGCGCCTGCGACCCACCAGGTGTCCGTGTTCCTCGAGGTCGAGGGCGCCGGCCACCACCTGCCCGCCTACGCGGGAAACCTGGACATCATGACCTCCGCCGCCCTGCGCGTGGCCGAGCACGTGGAGGCGACGTGTTCATCCAGGACGTGACGCTGCGGGACGGCATGCACGCCGTGCGCCACCGCATCGCGCTCGACGACGTGGCGCGGATCGCGGCCGCGCTCGACGCCGCCGGGGTGGACGGGATCGAGGTGTCCCACGGCGACGGTCTCGGTGGCGGCAGCCTCACCTGCGGACCGGGCAGCCACACCGACCGGGAGTGGATCGAGACCGCGGCCGCGGCCATCTCGCGCGCTCGCCTGACCACGCTCCTGCTACCGGGCATCGGCACCGTCGACGACCTGAGGCGCGCCAACGACCTCGGTGTCCGGTCGGTCCGCGTGGCGACCCACTGCACGGAGGCCGACATCGCCGCCGAGCACATCGCGGTGGGGCGTGGGCTCGGCATGGACGTGTCCGGGTTCCTGATGATGAGCCACCTGGCCGAGCCGGGGGAACTGGCCCGGCAGGCGAAGCTCATGGAGTCGTACGGCGCCCACTGCGTCTACGTCACGGATTCCGGTGGCCGGCTGATGATGGACGGCGTGTGCGACCGGGTGCGCGCCTACCGCGACCTGCTCGATCCGGTGACGGAGATAGGCATTCACGCACACGAGAACCTGTCGTTGTCCGTGGCGAACTCGATGGCGGCGGTCCAGGCGGGTGCGTCGCGCGTCGACGCCTCGCTGGCCGGGCAGGGCGCCGGGGCCGGCAACTGCCCGCTCGAGGCCTTCGTCGCGGTCGCGAACCTCAACGGCTGGCGCCACGGCTGCGACCTGTTCGCGTTGCAGGACGCCGCCGAGAACCTGGTGCGCCCGTTGCAGGACCGGCCGGTGCGGGTGGACCGGGAGACGCTGACCCTGGGCTACGCCGGCGTCTACGGCTCGTTCCTGCGGCACGTGGAGACGGCCGCCGAGCGGTACGGGGTCGACGTGCGTTCCATTCTCGTCGAGGCGGGCAGACGGGGACTGGTCGGCGGTCAGGAGGACATGCTCGTGGACGTGGCCCTGACTCTCGCGGCGCGCCAGTCACTGGCCCGGTGACACCCACACGGGATGCCACCGTCAGCCCCGGCGACCGATCCCGGCCGCCAGCCCGTCCAGCACCATCCCCAGGCGGCGCTCGAACACCACGTCCGGATCGGGGAGGTCCTCGGCCTCGAGGACCAGCCGTCGCAGGTAGGGAAGTCCGCCCTCCTGCAGCAACTGCGTGATGAACGGCCCGGTGTGGCGCTGGTAGCCAGCGAAGTCCAGGCCGGTGCGCCGCTGCGCCTCGACCTCTCCCAGCTCCTGCACGACGAAGCCCCTGGTGAACTGCAGGGCGGTGGACAGCAGGTCCAGCATCCCGTCGATGTCGAGACCGAGCCCGTCCACGCACGCCAGACCGGTTTCGAGGAACCGCCGGGCATTGGGTCCCAGGCTCGGCCGGTGCCCGAACCGGACGATCCAGGGGTGGGCGTGGTGGAGCCTGCGCATCTCCCCGGCCAGCCGGGCGACGTCGGCGCGCCAGCTCCCGGACGGGATCCCGGTCAGGTCCAACTCGCCCAGCACCGCGTCGTACATCAGCTCGGTCAGGTCTTCCTTGCTGCCGATGTGCCGGTAGAGCGACATCGGGCTGTGGTCCATCCGCCCCGCGACCTTGCGCATCGAGACCGCGTCGACCCCGTCCTCGTCGGCCAGGGCGATCGCGGCCGTGGTGATGGCCCGGTAGTCGAGTGTGCGCGCCGGCCCACGCCCCTGGCTGGAGAGGCGTGCCCAGATGACGGGCGGCGGTTCGTCGGTCACGGCAGCGCTCCTTGCGTGTGTTGCGTGCATCCTACGGGCCGCATACGGTGTACACGTCTAGTCGCGTACGCTGTATACGTCTAACTCGTCGATCTCGTTCGAGGTGTCCCCATGCCGTCTTCGTCCTCCCCGTCCATCGCCGTCGTCGGCGGCGGCCTCAGCGGGTTGGTGCTGGCCCGGATCCTGCAGCAGCACGACATCGCCTGCACCGTCTACGAGCTCGACGCCACCGCCGACGCCCGGCGGCAGGGCGGCCTGCTCGACCTGCACGTCGAGTCCGGCCAGCTGGCCCTGCGCGAAGCGGGGCTGTACGAGCAGTTCCGCCTGCTCACCCGGCCGCAGGCAGAGGCGATGCGGGTGATGGACAAGGCGGGCACCGTCTTCATCGACCAGGCCGCCGAGGGCAACTCGGGCAGACCTGAGATCGACCGGACGGAACTGCGCGCCCTGCTGCTGGATTCGCTCGACCTGGGACGGGTCGTCTGGGACCGCAAGCTCAGCCGAGCCCGCCGCATGGACGACGGGCGGTACGAACTCGTCTTCGCCAACGGCTCGCGCGAGACCGCGGATCTGCTGATCGGAGCCGACGGCGCCTGGTCCCGAGTCCGCCCCCTGCTCTCGAGCGCCTCCCCGGAGTACGCCGGAATCAGCTACGTCGAACTCCACGTCACCGACGCGCCGGCCAAGGTGCCCGCCTCGGCCGCTCTGGTCGGCACCGGAAGCCTGTTCGCCCTGTCGGACAACAAGAACCTCGGCGGGCACGGAGGCCGCGACCTGCACCTGGGAGCCATGCTGCGGACCGCCGAGGACTGGCTCGACACACGCGGCGTCGACTGGTCGGACGCGACCGCCACCCGCACCGCCCTGCTGGCGGAGTTCGCCGACTGGACCCCGGCGCTGACCGACCTGATCCGCCACTGCGACGACGAGATCACACCCCGCCGGATCTACGCCCTGCCCACCGGCCACGCGTGGCCGCGCACCCAGGGGGTGACCCTGATCGGCGACGCCGCCCACCTGATGTCGCCGTTCGCGGGCGAGGGCGCGAACGCCGCGATGCGCGACGCCTGCGAGCTGGCGCTGGCGCTGATCGAGCACGGTGACGACGTCGAGGGCGCGCTGCGTCAGTACGAGACGGCGATGTTCCCGCGCGCCGCCGACGCGGCCCGGCGGTCCGCCCGCGGGCTCGACCTGTGCTTCGCCGACGACTCCCCGCGTGGCCTGGTCGAGTTCTTCGGCAGGGTGGGCGTCCCCGGCACCCCGGCGGGGCACCGGTAGCAGCGCCGTGCGGGGTTCCGGTGGACATGCGGCTCCGGTGCGGGGTCAGGCCCTGGTCCACAGCGTGATGTCGCTGCTGGTCGCCACCACCAGCGTCGCCCCGGATGGGGAGAATCCGGCCGCACGCAGTTCGGAGTGGCGCGAATGGAAGATGTGCCACCAGGTCTCGCCGTGCGCCCCGCCGGTGTACGGAGTCCCGGTGGACAACAGCACCCGCTCGTGCGGCCAGTCCGGGCTGGCGACGTCCACCGACCAACCCGTGGTGCCGGTGTGCAGACCGCCGCCGGCCAGCCCGGCCATGGGCACGCGACGCTGCGCGATCGGCCCGATCCCTTGGCACGTCAAGTCGTTGTCGTCCGGCCAACCCGAATCAGGCTCGTGGTCGCGGGCCAGGCGCTCACCGGTGACCGTGTCGAACAGTCCGAGCCCGCGTGTGGACGCCACCAGCAGCAGGTCGCGGCCGCTGTCGGGATCAGTGGCGAATCCAACGCCGAGCAGCCCTCCGACAGCGACCACGTGGCAGTCAGCCGGACGCCACGGTGGGGGCGCCGACACCGTCGGCGCGGCCAGAAACCTCGCCCGCTGGCCCCGTTGATGGTCGGTGAGCGAGAGATCCTCCGGCATCCCGCGAGTATGCCGGAGCCGAACACCGAGAGCCCTTGCAGGGCAATGATCACGATGTGAGCTCGGACGACTTTCATGCGTGAGCAGCCGGACCTGCCGAAGGCCTCGTATCCGACCTGGCCCGTTCCGGAAGCGCACTCAGCAGTTCTCTGCGCGAGCTGATAGCGAGTTTGGCGAAGATCTTCTTGAGGTGCCATTCGACGGTGCGTGGGCTGAGGAACAGCTGACTGCCGATCTCGGGGTTGGTGAGTCCGGTGCGGGCGAGTTGGGCGATCTGGGCCTCTTGCGGGGTCAGCTCGTCATGGGTTCCAGCTCGCCGTTTGTGGATGGTCTCGCCATTCGCCCGCCGTTCGCGGCGGGCGCGTTCGGCGAACGCTTCCATCCCCATCTCGACGAACATGCTGTGCGCGGTGCGCAGATGCTCACCCGCCTCGACGCGCCGTCTCTCACGGCGGAGCCATTCGCCGAACAGCAGGTGCGCCCTGGCGTGTTCGGTGCGCATGCGGGTGCGCCCGAGGTGGTCGATCGCGTCGCGGTAGTGAGCCTCGGCCCCGGTGACCAGGGCGTTGCAGCGGTCCTGGATGCCCAGGGCCCAGTCGGTTGCGCTGGGGGTGGTGGTCTGTTCGAGTCGCGCTCGTGCGTCCTCGGCGAGTGCGTGCTGGTCGGTGCGGACGGCGGCCTCGACGAGTTCGGGCAGCGACCAGTTGGACAAGGCCAGCTCGCTCGTCTGCCCAGCACCCGACCTGGCTGCTTCACATGCCTGCGGGTAGCGGCCCAGCCCGTTGTACAGCACGGCCTTGGCGTGTTCGACCATGGTCAGGCCCATGCCCTCGCCTCGCCGCATCAGTTGTGCGCTCACCGCGTGGATCAGTGGGGCCGCGGTGGCCTCGCGCCCCTGAAATGCGGCCAGTGCCAGGGCGCTGTAGTGGGGGAGCCCCAGGACGCCGTACGGGGCGGTCCCCGCCACGGTGACGTCGGTGACCGCCGCGACCTGCTCGACCAACGATGCGGCAGAGGTGAGCCGGCCGGCGAAGAGCTCAAAGCGGATCTGGGTGTCGAGCGCGAGGGGAAGCATGTACAGCCCGCCGACCTCGCGCGCGAGCCTCGTGTGCCGAGCGCTCAGCTCCTCCCAACTCTCGTCGTCCCACAGGTCGAACGCGGCGTGCGCGGCCGGCCAGAGCCAGCCCATGGCCTGGGTGATCGTGATGTCGGTGGTCCGGAATGCGCGCACCGCGTCTTTGAGCAGTGGCGCTCCGGCGGCATGGCCTTCGGTGATCACCAGGGCGAGGCCGTCGAGCAGCAGGTCCTGCGGACGAGCCGCCGTCGCCGACGTGGGCGCCGCCCGCGCGGCCCTGGCCACACCGACCAGATCCACCTCACCGGCCAGCCGGCCCACGATGATCGCCGTGAAGAGCGCACTCAGATAGGTGTCCCGCGATGTCAGCGGGTCCAGCGGTGCCAGCTCGCGGGCGGCCGTCAGCAGCAGTGGTGGGCCGTCAAGGGCTCGGCTCGAGCCGAACGCGGTCCGTCCACGAAGCAGGTGCGCCCTGGCCTGCTCACGTTCGTTCAACCGGCCGGCCTCGGCCTGTGCCAGCAGCCGCAGCGCTGCCTCCGCATCGCCGGAGAAGTGCTTGGCCTCGGCGGCTCTCAGTGCGCGACCAGCCCGCCGCGCCGCATCGGGGGTCAGCTCGGCCGCCCGTTCCAGGAACGCGGCCGCGGCCGCCAGACCGCCCAGGGTCAGCGCCCGCCCGGCCGAGTGCTCGAGCTCGGCCGCGACCTCCTCGTCCGGGCTGCTCGCCGCCAGCGCACGGTGCCAGGCACGCCGATCCGGGTCCCGATGCGGATCTGTCACCTCCGCCAACGCCTGGTGCGCCGCTTGACGAGCCGACGGCGCCGCCGCCCGGTACACCGCCGAGCGCACCAACGGATGATGAAACCGGATCTGCTGCCCGGTCTGCGTGGCGAGCCGCGCGTCCACCGCCGGCGCGAGCGCGCGGAATCCGATCCCCGCCTGCTGGGCGGCGCCCCAGACCAAGGCCGCGTCCCCGGCCGACTCGGCGGCGGCCAGCAACAACAGTCGCTGAGTTGCCTCGGGCAAGGTGCTGATCCGACGCAGGTAGTGGTTCTCCATCTGCTCGGAAAGCCCACCCGCCCCCGGCAGATCGAACCCACCGGCCAGCTCCGCCGCGCTCATGCCGCGCGGCAACTCCAGCAGCGCCAGGGGATTGCCACCGGTCTCGACGATGATCCGATCACGAATCCGCTCGTCGAGCCGTCCCGGCACAGCCCAGGCCAGAAGCGCCCGCGCGTCCTGATCCTCCAGCCCGCCGAGCGGCAGCTCGGGCAGACCCTCCAGCCAGCGGGTCACCGGTTCGCGAGCGGTGAACACCAACGCCACCGACTCCGCGAGCAGGCGACGGGCCGCGAACCCGAGGGCCTGACCAGACGCGTTGTCGAGCCAGTGCGCGTCGTCCACCAGGCACAACAGCGGCCGCTCCTCGGCCACCGCGGACAACAGGCTCAACACCGCCAAAGCCACCAGGAACCGGCTGGGAACCTCCCCTGGCGACAGACCCAGCGCGACACGCAATGCGGTCTGCTGCGGCTCGGGAAGCAGGTCAAGTCGTCCGAGCATCGGCGTGCACAGCTGGTGGACGGCTGCGAACGGCAGCTCCATCTCGGCCTCGACACCGCAGATGGCCGCTACCCGGAAACCGGTGGCCTGCCGGGCGCAATGGTCCAGCAGCGCGGTTTTACCCGTCCCCGCCTCACCGCGGATCACCAGCACGGCGCTCTGCCCGCCGCGGACGTTCTCGATGAGACCTTCGAGCAACTCACGCTCGCCGCGCCGGCCCAGCAGCACCGGCGGCCGGCTCCCAGGCGCGGCAGTCCGCATCGGCTGAGCGTAGATGCCGGACAGCCTTGCCGGGTACCGATCCCAGGGTGACGACCAGGGTGTTGGGCCAGGCGGTTCACGGGCGCGGGAAACGCCACCTGGCTGCGTGAATGGATGTCGTAGTGCCGTTCCTACTACTCGGAATCGGGAGCACCGATGTCAGGCCTCACAGACCAGATCAGGCACAGCGTCAACAATCCCCTGATCTCCACCGACTTCAACTTCACCGCGGTACTCGACGACGTGTTGGGCACTGTCGGTCTCAGCGTCGAGGACGCTGGTGGGAAGGTGACCTTCTACGGCGGAGCCGACCCGTTGATCGCCAGTCCGTTCTTCTTCGCGTCCGCGTCCGCGGTGGCGCTCGCCGCCAAGGGTGTTGCCGCTTCGGCGATCTGGCGCGAACGCGGCGGCGACGACCAGGACATCGCCATCGACACGCGGAAGGCGTTCCAGCGGTTCTCCGGATTCGCGGACGGTCGCTGGGAACAGATCAACGGACGGCCGCCGTCGTACAAGTGGAACAAGTACAACCCGTTCGCCGAAGTGCCGTTCTTCCGCAAGACCCGCGACGGGCGGCATGTGATCGCGCTCAACGTCTACCCTGGGCTGCATCAGAAGGCTCTGACGCTCCTGGACTCCGCGGACAACGCCAAGTCGATCAACGAGGCCATCGCGCGGCGGGACGCCGACGAGCTCGAGCAGGCGGCCGCTGAGGCAGGCGTCATCATCGCCAAGGTGCGATCGACCGAGGAGTTCTTCCAGGAACAGCAGTACCAGCAGGTGCTGCAGCACATGCCGCTCATCTCTGTCGAGAAGATCGCTGACGGCGACCCGCAGCCGCTGGCAGCCGGTGCGTCAACGCCGCTGGAAGGCATCCGGGCCCTGGGAATGGGGCATGTCATCGCCGGCGCCGGGATCGGCAGGGACCTGGCATCGTTCGGGGCCGACGTCCTGAACGTGTGGCGCCCGGACGACAGCGAGGTCGAGCCGTTCTACTGGGACACACAGGTGGGCATGCGATCGGCGTACCTGTCCGACGCAGGTGACGATCGCGCGAAGCTCGACGAGCTGTTGCGGGGAGCGGACGTCTTCTTCTCCAACCGTCACCCCGGCTACCTGGAGCAGGTCGGCCTGACCGCCGACGAACTCGCCGTCGGCCACCGGGGTCTGATCCACGCGCAGGTGCTGCTGCACGGCGCCGAGGGGCCGTGGGCGACACGTCCGGGATTCGACGAGGTCGGCGCCACCGTCAGCGGGATCTTCGCTCTCGGCGGCACCCTCGAAGAGCCCGAGCAGCCACCGATGCTGCCCATCGTCGACAACATCGTCGGCTGGCTCGGCACCGTCGGGGTGCTGGAGGCGCTCCGCCGCAGAGCCGTCGAGGGCGGCTCGTACCGCGTCCGGGTCTCACTCACCCGCGTCTGCCTCTGGCTGATCTCCCTGGGGATCTTCGACAAGGAGTTCGCCACCGCCACAGCGGGGAGCACTGCGGAACACTCGGCCATCCCGCCCGAGCTGTTCACAGCGAAGACCCCGCTCGGCACCTACCAGGGCATGACTGATCAGATCGAGTTCTCTTCACTTCCGCAGGGATTCACCACCACTGTGCTGCATCCGATGGGCGCCGATCAGCCGGAATGGTTGCCGCGGGCCACCAACCCGGCCTGATCCGCAGTAGCCGACGACGGCGCCATCGACCCCCTTCGAAGAGGCCCGTCCCGCGGTGGCACGTGGGACGGGCCTTCAGTCCCGGCCGGTGCCGTGGGACCGAAGCGTCTCGCTCCTAGCCGAGGATGACCGGCAGCCTGTCGAGGCGGCGCATGAACGCGCCCGACCGCCACCGGACCGGCTCGTCCACCAGGGTCGTGTGCGGGAAGCGCTCGAAGAACATGCGCAGCCCGATCTCCGTCTCCAGCCGCCCGAGCTCCGCGCCGATGCACCGGTGCGGGCCGTGCCCGAACCCGAGGTGTCCCCGAGTGTCGCGCCGCACGTCGAACCGGTCGGGGACGTGCGGCATCGAGTCCTCGGCGAGGTCCGCCTCCATCACCTCGACGCCGAGCTCGGCCCTGACCTCGTCGAGAGCCACCTTGTCCCGTCCTGTCACCATGACGTCCGCACCATCCGCGACCATGGCTTCGGTGAAGGCTCTGCCAAGACCCTTGGCACCACCCGTGATCACGACACGCACGTGCGCTCCTTGAGCAGCCGGCGCAGGATCTTTCCCGACACCGACCGCGGGATCTCGTCGACGAACTCGACCTGGCGAATCTTCTTGTACGGCGCGACTCTCTCCGCTGCCCACCGCATGAGCTCGACGGGGTCGACCTCGTGCGCCGCCACCACGAACGCCTTGGGGATCTCTCCCGCGGCCGCGTCCGGCACACCGACGACCGCCACGTCGGCAACGCCGGGATGCCTGCACAGCAACGCTTCCAGCTCGGCCGGCGCGACCTGGTAGGCCTTGTACTTGATCATTTCCTTGATGCGGTCGCGCACGTAGAACCTGCTGTGCTCGTCGACGCTCACGAGATCGCCGGTGCGCAGCCAGCCGTCCGCGCTGACCTGCGGCCCGCGGACCAGCAGCTCGCCGACCTCGGCGTCGGAGTCCGTGCCCGGTTCGACCACGCGCGCCTCGGTGCCGGGCGACAGCGTGCCGATGCTCTCCGGGTCGGTCGACGCGAAGTCGTCGTCGAACACCTGGTGCGTGCCACCGGCCTCGGTGAGCCCGAAACCCTGGCGGATCAGGCAACCCAGCGTCTCCTCGGCGCGTTCCCGGTGCACGGGGTCGAGCGGCGCGGCACCGCAGAGCGCGTACCTGAGGTCGGGCAGGTGCCGCTTCGGCGCCTTGGCCAGTGCGGCCACCACGGGCGGTACGAGGTAGGCGCGCGTGACGTGGTGGTTCTCCAGCGTGTCGAGGTACACGTCGATGTTCACGCGCGGCAGCGTCACCAGGGTCGCTCCGGCGAGCAGTCCGCTGTTGAGAATGATGGAGAAGCCGTAGATGTGGAAGAACGGCAGGGTCGCCGCCAGCACGTCGTTCTCCGCGACGCGCCAGCCCGCACGCGTCTGCTCCAGGTTGGCCACGAGGTGGCGGTGCGTGAACCGCACGGGCTTCGTCGCACCGGTCGTGCCGCTGGAGAAGAGGATCGCGGCCGTGCTCGCCGGGTCGACCGGCGGCAGCTCGGCCTCGGCCTGCGGGAGCTCGTCGAGCAGCGTCGCCCCGGACAGGTCCAGAAGTCGTTGCGTCTCATCAGGTGTGAGGTCCGGGTTGAGCAGCGCCACCGCGGCGCCCGCCGCCATGACACCGTGCACCGCGACCGGGAACCGCGGGCCGTTGTGCATCCGCAGCGCGACGACGTCACCGGGTCGGAAGCCGGCGGCACGCACACCGCCCGCCACCAAAGCGACCTGAGACGCGAGCTCGGCGTACGTGATCCGCTCGCCGGTCACGCCGTCGAGGACGGTGACCTTGTCGCCGTGTTCCCGCGCCAGCACGTGGTCGGGCAGCGAGCACTCCGGCACGGGGACCGGGGGGGAGTGGGCTGCGATGAATCACGGCCGGAGACTATGCAGTGCGCGAGTCTCCCTTAGTCCACATTTTCGTCCTAAGGAAACTGTCCAAGTGGCCATCAGTGCAGGTCGCGGCCTTGTTCCGTCTCAATTGCGCGTACCGGCGTTGACCGTGTCGTTCGAGCCCGCTTTCACTGGCCGCGTGACTCCCACCGAGCGACCGCTGACCGACGGCGAAGCCCTGTTCGTGCTGGCAGGTTTCGGCCCTGTCGTGGTCAGCACGACCTGCACCGGTCACGTCGATCCCGGGCTGCTCGACCGCGCGTGGCACCGGCTCACCCGCGACTATCCGTTGCTGCGCTGCGTGATCCGCCCCGACCTGGTCCTGGAGCTGTGCGACGAGGCCCCGCCGGTGACCGCTGGGGCGGCCTCCTTCGAGGCTGAGGCGAACACCCTCCTGGAGGGTGGGGCGGTGAGTCGACTGACGCTGCACCAGGCGGAGGACGCCGCGGTCGTCACTCTCGCCGTCGCCCACGCGGTCTCCGACGCACGGCTGGTGCGGACCCTGTTGCACACGTTGTTGCGTCACTACAGCGGACACTCGGCGCCTTCCACGCCGCGCCCGGCGTTCGAACGGACGCTGGAGGACCGCCTGCGGGACGTGTGCCAACCGGGCGTTCCCGCAGAGGCATCGATGCCTGTTGTCCTTTCTGGAGGAACGTCGAACGGTTTCGGCGTCCACCACCTCACGCTCGGCCAGGACACGACGGCCTCGGTCGTCGCCGTCGCACGGGAGAACGGGCTCACGGTCAACGATCTGCTTTGCGGTGTCGTCTCGTGTGCCGTGCGATCACGCTTTCCCGCTGTTGATGGGCCCTTGTCCATCGCGTTGTGCATCCCGGTGGACATCCGGCAGCGGCTGGTTCCGCCCATCGAGCCGGACGCCCAGCTGTGCTGCGCCCTGCCCGCGGTGGTGACCGTGCAGGCCGACTCCTGCGACGATGTCGTCGAGGTGGCCAAGCGGTTCAGCGTGGACCTGCGCGCGGCCGTCGACCGGGCCGAGCCGCAGCGGACACGCCTGGCCGTCCGCCTCGACCAGATCGCCCCGCCGCCGCCCATGACGATCATGGTGTCGAACGTCGGTGTGGTGGAGAGCCCCGCGGGGGTCACCGAGAGCCACTTCGCCGCGACGTTGCGAGGCCCGGTACCCGGCCTGTTCGTGGCCACGGTGGACGGCAGCCTCACGATGGACCTGGTGTTCGACCGCGCCTGTCAGAGCCCGGCCGTGATGGGCGAGGTGCTGGCGTCGGTCGAGTCGTCACTGGGAGCCCTGACCGGTCACTGCGCAGTCGGTACGGGGTGACCTTCCGACGCCTGCACGACGACGATGCCCTGACCCGACAACGCGAGCTGGTACGCCTCACCCGAACCGCGTCCGATGACAGCACCGAGCTTCGCCGTCTTGCGGATCGAGGACTTCAGCGAGGTGGACCACAGGACGGCGGACTGCATGTCGACGAACGTCGGCACGTCCACGTTCAGCACGACCGGTGTCCCGTAGGCGGTGACGGCCAGCGCTCCGGTGCCCGTGAACGTGGTGTTGAACAGACCGCCGCTGAGCATCGACGCGCCTTCGGTGCGGTTGATGTCCCACTTGAGCGTGCTGTCGAAGGCGAGCACGTTCTTGCCGTTGACGGTGACGCCCTCGTTCTCCAGGTACAGCACGAAGATCTCGTCGGCGTCCTGGGCGAGGAACACGTCTCCGCTGCCCGACACCTTCATCAGCGACATGCCTTCACCGGTCAGGGCCTTCTTGAACAGCTTGCCGAGGCCACCGCTGCCTTCGTAGGCGAAGTCGACTTCACCCTGGTAGGCGACCATCGATCCCTGCTTGGCGAAGAAGAACCCGCCGCTGCCGGTGAGGTCCACCTTGAGCATGCGGTCGTTCTGCAGTTGGAAGCTTCCCGGCTCGACGGACCGTTCTTCGTGGTTGAACAGTGAGCTGCGCATGCTCAGATGATGCAGGTGATCACGGGGTCGCGCATCAGGCGGAGGTCAGGGGAAACCCTGATGGCAGGGTGCCCGACTGCAGGCACGCTGGAGTCGTCAAAGGAGATCCGCAGTTCGAGGAGAGTCATGAGCGAATCCAGGCCCGAGTCCACCCGTACCGCCGTCGACTCCGTGGTCGACGCCGTTCGCGGGCTGGTCAGCGAGGGCATCAACCGTCGTGTGGTTGTGCGTGACAGCAAGGACGACGTGGTGCTGGAGGTGCCGGTGGCTCTCGGGTTGGTCGCGGCGCTGGCCGCTCCGGTGGTCACGACGATCGGTGCCGGTGTCGCGCTGGTCGGCAAGTGCGGAATCACGATTGAGAACCGCCGGCAGCCCGGTAGTCATCCCGCGACGACGGTCGAGACTGAGCAGGTGTAGTCAGCGGCCGCGGGTCCTGAGGCGGTTCACGTGTTCGTGACGTGGCGTCCGGGAACCGACACGAGCCCGCGTCCGGTGGTCAGGGGCAGGTCGAGTGCGGTGAGCAGGCCGGGTGGGGCGTCCACGACCGCGGGGACGGCGTTGACCAGGCGCATGGCGGTGGATGCCACGCCCGCGGTGTTGTGGTCACCGTCGCCGCCGGTCAGTCGCAGGTCCAGCACGTAGTTGGGTTCACCGGTGATCTCCACGCGGTAGCAGCCGGTGCCTGCCGGCTGCGGCCAGTCCGGCGCGAGGTCCGGCCGCAGTCTGGTGACGTGTTCGAGCACCAGCACCGGTTGATCCGCGATCATGCCGCTGACGGTGAACCGCAGTGCCGCCATGGTGCCCTCGGCGATCGTGCGGCCCGCGGCCGTGAACGGTTCCGGTGCCGGGAGCCGCTCGTGGTGTTCGACGACGGAATCCAACGGAACGTCCAGGGCGGCGGCCAGCTGGCGGACCACGCTGCCCCAGGCGAGCGAGAGCACGCCTGGTTGCAGCAGCAGGGGAGTGTGGTCGAGCGGTGTGCCGAAACCCATGATGTCGAACAGCACCAGCGGGTTGTCGTAGGTGGAGTAGTCCGTGATCTCCGAGCAGCGGATGAGGTCGATGCGCTGGCAGGTGCCGGACAGCAGCAGGGGTAGCCAGTCGTTGGCCCAGCCGGGGTCGATTCCGTTGACCCACAGCGAACTTCGACCCTCGGCGGCGGCCTTGCGAACGGGCTCGACCAGCTCGGGTGGCACGGTGCCCTCGGGGTAGGACAGGAACACCGGACCGCTGGCCACCACGTTGATGCCCGCCCGCAGCAGCAGGCACAGGTCGTCGATCGCCTCGGTCAACCGGTTGTCGGCCATCGCCGTGTAGACCACGCAGTCGGGTGCGGCCGCGATCAGCTGATCGGCGTCCGTGGTCGCGTGGATCCCGACCGGGTGGTCCAGCCCGGCCAGCTCTCCCGCGTCACGGCCGTTCTTGGCGGGGTTGGACACCCACACGCCCGCCAGCTCCAAGGCGGGGTGGTCGATGATGCCGCGCAACGCCCACTTTCCGACGTTGCCGGTGCTCCACTGCACCACGCGATACGCCACGTGTGTCTCCTCGGGTTGCGGGCTTCAGAGATCCGGGAGGTTGAAGTCGAGGTTGGGCGCGCCGATCCCGCCGTCGACCCGCAGCACTGATCCCGTGGTGTAGCCGGATGCCCGTGACGCCAGGAAGAGCACCGCGGCCGCGACCTCGTCGGGGTGCCCCAGTCGGCGCAGCGGCGTCGCCTGTTCCATCGAGGTCCTGATCTTCTCGTCGCGGGCGACCACGTCCAGCGCCGAGGTGTGGACCGAGCCGACGTCGATCGCGTTCACCCTGATCCGCGGCGCGAGGTCCGTGGCGGCCAAGCGCGTGTAGTGGGTCAGGGCCGCCTTCGCCGTGCCGTAGGCCAAAAACCCGCGACCGGCGAGCCTGCCCATCACGGAGGCGATGTTGACCACCGACCCGCCACCGCCCTCGAGCATGAGCGGTACCGCCGCGCCGGTCAGTGCGTGCGCGGTGGTGACGTTGAAGTGGAAGGCGTCTTCCAGGAAGTCCGGCGTCGTCGTCAGGAACGTGTTCGGCAGGGTGCCGCCCACGTTGTTCACCACCACGTCCAGCCGCCCGAACCGTTCGGCGGCCGTGTGCGCCAGCGCCGCCACAGCGTCCACATCGGACAGATCTGCCGCGACGACGACGGCCCGCCGCCCCAGTGCCTCGATCTTGCCCGCGACCTCCGCCAGCTGCTCCGCGGTGCGCGCGCTGATCACCACGTCCGCGCCCGCCTCGGCCAGTGCTATCGCCGATGCCGCGCCGATGCCGCGGCCCGCGCCGGTCACCACCGCCACCGCGCCGGGCAGCCCGAACATCTCCGTCACCACGCCGCCACTGTTAAGCTCTGGTGCTTAAAAGTCAAGAGGTGGTGCTTGTTGCGTGTTAACGTGGTGCCGTGGCCAGCGCGGACGCCAGAGAACGGATCATCGTCGCCGCCGAGCGGTTGATCGCCGAGCACGGCCCCGAGGTGCCGTTGCGCGACATCTCCACAGCTGCGGGCCAGCGCAACAACTCCGCGGTCCAGTACCACTTCGGCTCCAGGGACGGGTTGATCGACGCCGTCGCCGAGTACCGCATCGCCGACCTGGAGCAGCATCGCCTCGAGTTGCTCGCCGCGAGCGAGGCGACCGGCGAAGCGCAGGACATCCGCGCGTTGGTCTCGGCGCTGGTCGTGCCGATGCTGACCATTCCCTACGAACACGGCGCCACCCACTACGCCCGGTTCCTCGACCAGGTCCGCACTCACCCGGCACTGGCCGCGGACACCAACCTCGACCGAACGGGGCGGGCAGCCGTCCGGCTGATCATCATGCGCCTCGACCGCGCGCTGCGGGACCTGCCGCCCGCGCTCAGGCGCCGCCGGCTGCGCGTCCTTCCCACCGTGCTGTTCGCCCTGCTCGCCGACCGCGAGCGGGCCGTGTGCGCGGGCGACCTGCCGCCGGACGACCCGCACTCGGCCTCGGAGCTGGTCGACCTGATCACCGGCATGCTCACCGCCCCGGTGTCCACCGCCGCATCGCCGTGAAGCTGGGTGTACCGATCCTGCTGCCGTGGCTGGTTGGGCGACCTGCGTACCCGAGCTCATGCCCCACTGACGATCACCATTTCGTTGCCTTCGGGGTCGGCGACCCGCCAGCGACCCTCCGACTCGTCAAGGAGCCGGCCACCGGCTGCGACGGTCGTGGCGAGGCGCGTCTGCGCGAGGTCCGACGGCACAGCGAGCTCGAAGTGGATGCGGTTGCGCTGCCGGCGCCGCTCCGTCTCCGAAGCGTCGAGCTCTTGGAACACCAGCACCGGGTTCAGCCGCCGCGGATCGTGGATGTCGCTGACCCCGGCTCGCCGGTCGTGGGTGTATCCGAGTGCGGCGACCCAGAACGCGCGGACCGCGGCGACGTCGGCGGCGTCGAGGAAGAGCTGAGCGAAGCGCGGCAGCCCCGGATCCGCAGTGGCCCCGAGGTCGCGGGCAGCGGTCTGGAGGTTTCCGGCGAGGTCGGTGAAGTCGAGCTCGAGGCCGTGGGCGTCGTCCTCCCACTGGTCCTTACCGCTGTCGATGATCACGAGCCCTGGGCGCAGGTCCACCAGCAGCGGGAAGCCGGTGTCGTCGGCCAGGGCCGCTGCTGCGGCGGCCAGGTCACACTGCTGCGTCGGCGAGGTGATGCGGTAGCACGCCATCGCGCTGAACACCGCCTGCCAGTCGGCTGTCCTGGTCCTCTCGCCGAGCGCCGCGCCCGGCACCAGGTCGACCTCGTTGCTGTCGGGGTCGGTGTGACGGACGCCGAACGGTCCCGATGCCTCACCAAGATTCGCCTGCTCGACCGCCGCGGCCGGCCGCACCACGTCGAGGTGGATGCGGTTTCGCAACGGCCGTGACTCGGTCGACTGCCGGATCCGCATCGCGGGGTCGCGCCGCAACGGATCCGCCAAACCGCCGTCCTCCCCAGGCGCGTAGTCGAGCACGCGCTGCCAGAACCGCCTCACCACAGACGGGTTCGCGGATTCGAACACGACGCTCAGATGCTGCAGCACGGCAGGGTTCGCGGCCAGCTCGAGATCCCGCGCGGCCGCCGACACCGCCTCGGCGTGCTCGTCTGAGTCGAGGCGCACCCGCACGCCTGTCGCGCGCAGGTCGACCACGATCTCGGCCGACAGCTCCACGATGCGCCCGGCCAGCGCAGCCCCCTCGATCAGCGAAGGCGCGTCGAACCATGCCGTCGCAACGCCGTCGACCACCCGCCAATCCGTTCCGCTCTCTGTCATGCCCGGCACTGTAGAGCTCATTCGGACGATCGGTCGGGTTGAGTTGGCCGTGCAGCCCTCGGAGAGGTAGCGGCGTTCGCCTGACCGCCACGCGCCTCGCACTCGTCGTTGCCGCAGACCCTTCCGGGTGGTCAGAGCGATGGCCCGACCACGCGGAACGATCCACCTCCAGCAGTGCGATGCCGACGTAGCCGCCCACCGCGACCCGTCGGTTTCCCGGCAGACCGCACGGCAGCGACCGCTCGGTCGTGGCCACCCGACACGACCCTGGCGACCCCGTCGTCACCGACGAATGACGAGAAGGTCCGAGTCCGCGCGTCCGCGCGTCTGGCGTTTGAGCAGCACTGCAAATGACGTGCTTCACGCGTCGCCGGGAGTCAGACTGGCCGCGTGACCGAGATCCGGGCCGTCCTGACCCGCCGGATAGTCGACCCTTTCGACCTCTGGCCGGTCGGCGAACCGAGCCATGACCCGGTGGTGCTGTCGAAGCGGATGTCGCCGCTCGAGGTCGGTACCGCGATGGCGATCATTGCCGAGTACAACAAGGGTGATGACCGCGACGACGTGGACACTTTGCGCTTTCTCGCCGAGGAGCACCTCGTCGCGCCCGGAGGACTGCTGGCCCGCGACACGGCCACCGGCGTGGAGGTCGAACCGGGATGCTGCTGCGGTCTGGAGGACTGGCGCGACTGGTACGGGATTGTGGACGGGACGCCGCCGTGGCTCGGCCACAACCCGGAGCACGTGGTGCGGATCGAAGACGGCGTCGCACGATTCTGGTCGGGCACAGGGGACGTAGACGCGCCTCCTGTCGAGATCAGCATCGACGAGCTCTCCGACCTGCTCGCCGCCGTCCAGCAGGACCTTCGTGACTTCCTCGGGCTGGTGGGCGAGTGGGCGACGCCGTACGGCACGGCGCTCGCCGCCGATCTGGTGGCGTCGCTCGACCGGCAGTTGCGGATCAACGCTCCACAAGGACCTGACTGAGCGATAGCCGGTTCGACGCCTGACCTGGGGCAAACCTGGGGTCGCACCGAAGTACCGCGGGGTTCCTCCCGTTACTAGCGTGCCGGGAGTATGAGACGGTTCGTGTTGGTACTGCTGCTGTTGGCCGGGATGGTCACGGCGGCGGCACCGCTCCAGGCCCAGGCATCCCGGCCCAACATCATCTTCTTCCTGGTCGACGACCTGTCGTCGGACCTGCTGAAGTACATGGACAACACCAGGTCGCTGGCGAACAACGGCACCCGGTTCACCAACTACTTCGTGTCGAACTCGCTGTGCTGCCCGTCGCGGGCGTCGATGTTCACCGGTGAGCACCCGCACAACACCGGGGTGTTGACCAACGTGGGCACCGACAACGGCGGCTACGCGGCGTTCGAGCGGCACGAGGGCCGCGCGTACGCGCCCGCGTTGAACCGGCAGAACTACCGCACCGGGTACATGGGCAAGTACATCAACGAGTATCCGGTCGGCGACAACTTCAAGGTGCCTGCCGGGTGGGACGAGTGGCACGTCGCGGGCGGTGCCGGCTACAACGAGAAGAACTACGGAATCACCGACTACGTCCGCGAGACCGGTGTGCGGCGGTTTGAACGGGACACCGACACGTACCTGACCGACCGGCTGGCTCGCACCGCCGAGAACTTCATCGAACGATCGCGCGCGCAGGCGCCGAACAGGCCGTTCTTCCTGCAGGTGGCGCCGTTCGCGCCGCACCAGCGCGTGCCGTACCAGCCCGGTGAGGGCGAGCCGCGGTTCCCGCCGGCGCCCCGTGACCGGCCCGGTGGCGAGTTCTCGCAGGGCGACTGCGGCGGGCCGAGCTGCCCGAGCATCGACGTGGCGCGGGAGCTGCCGTCGTTCGACGAGGACACCGAGGACAAGCCAGGCTGGGTGCGGCGTGCACCGCTGGGGCCCAACGTGGTCGACGAGCTGCGCACCGACTTCCGCAACCGGATCCGGATGGTGCAGTCGGTCGACGACTTGGTCGGCCGCGTGCTCGCGAAGCTCACGCCGGCCGAACGCAACGACACGTTCATCGTGTTCGCCTCGGACAACGGGTTTCACCTCGGGCAGCACCGGCTGGTGCGCGGCAAGGGCACCGCCTACGACCACGACGTCAATGTCCCACTGCTGGTCAAGCGGCCAGGACGAACCGGGAACGGCGACTTCGTGCGCAACGAGATGGTGCAGAACGTCGACCTGTTCGCCACGTTCCTCGACATGGCCGGGGCCGGCCCCGCTGACCGCGACGGGCGGAGCTTCCTCCCGTTGATCCAGAACCAGAACCAGCCGAACTGGCGCAACGCCGCGTTCATCGAGCACCGCAAGCCACAGGGGACCGCGGCGGATCCCGACTTCGACGACCTCGCCGCCGCCACGCCCTCGTACCAGGCGGTCCGCACCGCGAACGACCTGTACGTCGAGTACGCGAACGGGGAGAAGGAGTACTACGACCTGAAGACCGATCCGTTGCAGCACAACAACAAGCCGAACAACCCGCGGGCTGGGCAGCTGGCCGGTCCGCTGCGGGAGCTGGCGAACTGCCGGCAGAACTGCTGGGCCGCCTCCCACGTGCGGGGAGGCTGACGTGAAGCCGCTCAGCGCACTCGCGGTCGCTCTCCTGGCCACGCTCGTCAGCGCTCCCAGCAGCGCGGCGGCTCCGGCCGTGCTGACCGTGTTCACCGGGGAGAGCGAGGGGCCGGTGCCCGGCGCGTTCCTCGGCGTCAACCACCGCTACACGTTCGACGGGTACGGCACGTGGGACCCGGTGAACAACCGGCCCGTGCGCGACGTGCTGGAGAAAGCCCGGTCGATGGGCGTGCGGGTGTTGCGCTGGCCCGGTGGCACGGTCGCCAACACGACGCAGTGGAAGGGCACGATCGGTGCCGACCGCCGCTGCCAGCGCGACGGGCGCATCGAGCCCGGCGACGCGGGCAACCCGGCGGACGACGTGCTGTCCGGGAGGCTGCCGTCGTACGGGCTCGACGAGCACCTGCGGCTCACCGCGGCGCTCGGCGCGCAGGCGCAGATCATGGTGCCGATGGCGATTGGAACCGCGGCGGACGCAGCCGATCTCGTGGAATACCTGAACACGCCCGCCGGTGACGGCATCAACCCCAACGGGGGTGTGGACTGGGCGGAGCTGCGGCCCGCCGACCACCGCGGGCCGTACGACGTCACGCGGTGGGAGCTCGGCAACGAGAACTTCCACTCCAGCCAGCGGTACTGGATGTCGCAGAACGAGAACGAGGCGCTCGAGCAGTACATCCGCGGCGGCACCCGGCGGATCAACACCGAACGGCTGGGCAAGCTGTCCACGCCCGACGGGTCGTGCGGCGGCAGCACTGCGGACGTGCCCAGCGACGGCAGCGCGAACCAGGTGTTCGACCTCAACTACCCGACGGCGCAGCCAGACGACTTCGAGCTGCGCGTCGGCGGCGAGGTGTGGCAGCGCGTGGAGGTGCTGGGCGGTCCGCAGGCACAGCAGTACGTGCTCGACGAGTTCCGCGGCACGGTGACGTTCGGCGACGGGCGGCGCGGCATGATCCCGCCGCGCGGCCAGGCGGTCGTGGCGTCGTACACGTCCACCCACAAGGGATATGTGCAGTTCCGCGCGGCGATGCGGGAGGTCGACCCGGACCTGGAGGTGTGCGCGTCGTGGGGCAAGCCCGCGTTCGTGCCGAAGTTCGAGGCCATGAAGGGCAACGGGATTCCCCCGGGCAGCGTGTACGACTGCCTCACGACGCACCCTTACACGCACTTCTCCGGCAGCCACACCGCCGACTGGGACTCCGAGGTGGAGAGTCACGACTGGCACGTGCTGGGAGCGCTGAACGAACGCCAGAAGTTCGTGGCGTTGCGCGACGCCGTCCGGCAGCACGCCGCGGGCAACCCGCACCTGGCGATCTCCGAGTTCGGTGCGTTGTGGGGACCTGACGGCGGTGGCGTGTACCCGGAGTACACCTACTCGATGACGCACGCGCTCTACATGGCGAGCCAGTGGGCCGACTGGCTGGAGCTGGGCGTGCCGTGGGTCGAGGGCAACGACCTGAGCTCGGACGGGATGTACACGTTGCTCGGACGTGGACGGGTGTACTCCGCCGAGGCATGGGCTCGGGAGGCCGTGCGGCCGATGTTCGACGCGGGCGGTGCGCGGGTGCGGCAGACGCTCGTCGGCAACCCGCAGCGGAGTCCGAACGAGTCTGAGATGTGCGACGGGCAGGGCACACCGCAGGACCGGTGCCGGTTGAACTACGGCAAGCTCACCGCGACCGCGACGCGGGCACCGGACGGCACGGTGCACGTGATGGTGGTGAACCGTTCTCCGGTGGCGGGTGACGCGATCGACACCAGGATCGTGCTGCGCGGATTCACCGGCAACGGGAGCGCGAGTGTGCGCACGGTGGCGCCGGAACGGTTCACCTCGGCCAACACCAGGCAGAACCCCAACGCGGTGGGGATGTCCGAGTCCTGCCGCTCCGTCGGCTCCGATGCGTTCAACGCGAATGTGCCGGCGCACTCGGTCACCCTGTTCACCCTGGCCCCGCAGGGGCGACCTGGATGTGTTGGCGTGTAAGGGAAATCCTGGGGTCGCACCGAGATGGGCGGAGGTGGTTCGCGTGCATAGCTTGGGTGACATGACATTCACGCGAAAGTTCCTCACCGTGGTCGGTGCGGCCTCGGCGATCTCGTTGGTGGCGGCGGTGGACGCCAGCGCCGCCATCCCGTTCGGCAGGGTGATCGACGGCAAGGCGACCTACTACGACAACGTCGGCCCCAGCGCGTGCGGCCCGAACATCGACGCGAGCGCGGAGGTGCTGGTCGCGGTGTCGCCCGTCTTCTGGACCACGCCGAACCCCAACAACGACCCGCTGTGCCGGAACGTCTTCGTCGAGGTGATGCACAACGGCAAGAAGGTGCGCGCCAAGGTCAAGGACAAGTGCATGGGCTGCGACCGCGACCACGTCGATCTGAGCCTGCCCGCGTTCCGCAGGCTCGCCAATCCCGACCGGGGTGTCATCGACGTCAAGTGGAAGTTCGTGCGCGGCTAGGTTGAACGGTCAGGGCGGCGTGACGCCGAGCCGGAGGATCACCCGGTTCAGCTCACGCCGCCCTTGCACGTGCAGCTTGCGGTACACCTGGGACAGGTGCAGCTCGACCGTCCTGGTGGTCACGCCCAGCTCGGTGGCCACCTCCCTGTTGCTCATGGCGCAGGCCAGCGCCGCCGCTCGCGACTCCTGCGGCGTGAGCCGGCGCAGCCGGTCGAGCCGTTCACCGAGTTGCCGGGTGTTCTGGATCCACAGTGGATGGTCGAGGTGCTGCGCGATGACGTGCGTGGTGGCGCAGGTCTCGGCCGCTTCGGTGTGCCTGCCCTGGGTGGCCAGCGCCTGCGCGAGGCTGTGGCGGGCGGGCAGCAGGTCGGCGGTCGCCTTGCTCAGCAGGCGGACGGCGGTGGTGAGGCGGTCGACGGCGTGTGCGGGGTCGCCGGTCAGTGCCGCCGCGTGCAGGGCTCGTCCCACCGCGTGGGGGGCGCCCCAGCGGCGGGCCGCCACCAGTTCGGTCTCGGCCAGCGAACGGGCCACCACCGGTCTGCCCGCGTCGTGCGCGCTGAGAGCGGCGGCCGAGCACCAGGGGAGCACCGCCGGGTTCGTGATGCCCGCGGCTTCGGCGGCGCGGCCGGCGGCCAGGAAATCCGCGCAGGCGCGGTCGTGGTGGCCCTGCGCCTGGTTGAGACGGCCTCTGGCGAACAGCAGGTCAGCGGTCTCGTCGTGCGAGAGCAGCACGTCCAGTGCCTCGTCGTGGCGACCCAGGTCGATCAACGCCTCGGCGTGCCACGCGGGTGCGGTGTGCAGGTGGGGGAGTGCCTGCGCGGGGCGTGCGGTGAGGGCGGTGACTCGGGCGGCCAGCACCGGGTTCTCCGCCTCGGCGTGCACACCCGCGTGGATCAGGGTGAGGACGCAGCGGCGGATGTCGGCTGCCGCGGCTGATGAGCGCAGGACTTCTTCGGCCAGTGCGATCGCGGCGGGTCGGTTCGTGCCCCGGTTGGTCAGCTCGACCGCTCGGTCGGTGCGGTCATCGAGCACGTAGTGCCCCGGAGAGGTCCTTGCGGCCGTTGACACCGAGCTTTCGGTACACATTGGACAGATGAGCCTCGACGGTGTGGACGGTCAGGAACAGGCGTTGCGCGATGGCGCGGTTGCTCAGACCCGCCTCGGCCAGGCCCGCGACCAGGTCTTCCTGCCTGGTCAGCGGCCGCGCGGGTGCGGGGCCGAGCTGGGCGAGCCCTTCGGACGCCTGCTGGAGCTGGTTCGCGTGCCCGGTGCGGGACGCGGAGGTGTGCGCCGAGGCGTACTCGCCGCGTGCGGCGTTGGTGTCGCCGCGGGCGGCCAGCCTGCGGCCCAGTTCGAGCCGGGTGCAGGCCAGCTCGTGCTGCGCGCCCGCCACGGCCAGGAGGTCGGCGGCGTCCGCGAGCAGTGCTGTTCCGTCGTCACCGCGCACCCGGCCGAGCGTGGACAGCGCGGTGCCGACGGTGCGGGGTTCGCCCCAGCGGCGGGCGGCGGCCAGTTCCTCCGCGGCCAGCTGCTGGGCGAGCTCCTCGCGTTGTGCGGCGTGTGCCGCGAGGGCCGCCTTTCCACGCCACGGCGCGATCGCCGGGCTCTTCACGCCCAGCGCGAGGAAGTCGTGGCCGCACACCACGTAGTCGACGTAGGCGGCCAGCGGGCGGCCCTTCGCGCGGTGCACCGCGGCGCGGGCGGTGAGGAACATCGGGCGCATGGCCGACGGTTGGCCGAGCTCGTGGTCGAAGTCTCCTGCCAGCAACGTCTTCTCGGCCTCGTCCACGTCGCCCGTGTCGACCAGCACCTCCACGAGCAACGCGGTGGACAGCAGTCGCAGGGAGCTCGCGCCCGGAGGCGCGTCCGTCAGCACGGCTCGTGCCGTGGCCAGGTCGCCCGACAGCCGGGCGATCTGCCCGCGCACCTGCGCGTGCATGGTGCGGCGGCGGCGTTCGTCGGCGAGGCCGGGGTTCACGTCGTCGAGCAGGCGTCCGACGTGGGCGTCGGCGGTGACCAGGTCGCCCGCGGCCACGAGACCGATCATCGACCGCCAGACGCAGACCGGGTCGTCGCGGCACGAACCCGCGTCCAGCGCGGCGCGGGCGAGACGTGCGGCCTCCGGGAAGTTCGCGCCGCTGATCGTCTGGCGGATTGCCAGCGCGGCGAGGCAGTCGGATCGGTGAGCATCAGTGCGAAGCATCGTGCGCATGCTGAGTTCCCCCAAGTCAGCACTCGGCGCCTGCGTACGGGCGGGCCGTCCACAGCCGTCGGCAGGGCGGTGAGGTCCGGGACCGGCACGCAGCGCCTCGGCAGTCGTCCCCTCTTCTTCTTGACCGCCTTGGCTTTCATCGCGCGCGGCTTCGGGCACGGACGGCATCGTGGCGGAGGCTTCTTGCGCTTCTCCGCGACGATCTTGAGACAGCCGGCCTTCGCCGGCTGGAGCAACTCGACCCGCCACGCCGTGACCGCTGTCGCGTTGACCGGTGCGGCAGCCGCCAGCACGATCGCGAGAGCGCTCACACACAGCGCATGCGTGGTCATCACGCGGTAACGGAGCACGCAGGGACCGTATGAGGCGTCCGTTGAACTGTCAATACTTAGGACAGTCGCACTCTAGGACTATCCGCATGTGTGGGTATCGTCTGCGCCATGCAGTCCAGGTCGTTCGCCGGTTCGCCGGATGCGCAGGTCGTCACTGGTGACCGCGGCGCTCGGACCACGCCCGAGCGGCTGGCGGTCGTGCTGCGTCGTTACCGGGAGGCGATGAGAGACGCGCTCGAGGTGCAGGACTACCGGCCGATTCCGCCGACGGCTTTCTGGTTCACGATCGAACTGGCGCGTCAGGAGGGCACCGTCGGCGACCTGGCGCGCAGGCTCGAGATGACCAAGCAGGCCGCGAGCCGCCTCGCCGACCAGCTCGCCGCGCTCGGCTACTGCGACCGCGAACGCAGCGAGACCAACCGCAGGCAGGTCCTGCTGAGCGCGACCGCGGAAGGCCAGGGCGCCGCGATGGTGCTGCTGGCCGCCATCCAGAAGGTGGACGCGAGCATGCTCTCGTCGCTGGACAAGGACCAGCGCGAGGCGTTCCACCAGGCGCTCGGGCAAATGCTGGGGTAGCACCGAAGTACCCCGCGGCCGTTGGTCTCACTAGCTTTCGGTGTGTGAGAACACTTTTACGTCCACTGTGGATTGTCCTGCTGCTGGCACTGGTCGGCTCGCTCGCCGCCGCACCGGCCTCGGCCGCCCCGCCGTACACCGTGAAGCTGGTCAACTCCACCGGCGGCCCCGTCTGGGTGGGCAGCGGCGTCAACGACGACGGGTCGCAGAAGATCGGCGACCTGCCGAAGCTCGAGGCGGGCGAGTCCGTCAGCGTCCACATCCCGCTCGGGCCGGGAAACCACTGGAGCGGCAAGTTCTTCGCCCGCCAGCACTGCAAGGGCGAGCCGGGTTCGACGTTCGGATGCCTGGTGGGGGACTGCGGCGCGCGGCCTGCCCACTGCACCACCGGTGAGCAGCCCGCCAGCCTGGCCGAGTTCACCTTCGACCCGCGTGACGAGCCCGCACCCTGGTACAACGTCAGCTACGTCAACGGCGTGAACGTGCCCATCACGATCAACCCCACCAACGGCCCGTCGCCCAACGGCCAGTTCTGCGGGACCGCCGGGTGTCCCGGCGCGTTGCTGCCCGCGTGCCCCGACGCGAACCTGCGCAGGCATCCGAACACCGGCAAACCGATGCTGTGCGTCAACCCCAACCGGGACGCGAAAACCCCCTACAGCAACGCGATCACCAGGGCGTGCCCGAAGGCGTACAGCTGGTCGAAGCACGACGGCGAGCCCGGCAACCGCACGATGTTCAGCTGCCGCGACTGCAACAAGCTGACCGTGATGTTCCACTAGCGATCCGGTCGACGTAGGGGAGGAAGACTTGTCAGGCAAGGAAACGCAAGGGCCGAGCCGCCGTGCCGTGCTGTCCGCGGCGCTGGCCGCGTCGCTGCTGCCGTGGGGAACGGCGGAGGCGGCGCCGGTGCGGAAGAAGGGGGTGGCGACGTGGCACATGCCCGGCATCAGGGCCGCGCTGGAGGACGTGCGCGCGGGCTGGTTCCACAACTGGGACTCCACCAGGGGTGACATCGACCCGCCGCCCGGCGTGGAGTTCGTCCCGACCATCTGGGGGCAGGACCACGTCACGCCGGAACGGCTCCGGCAGGCGGCGGCGCAGGGCACGCATCTGCTGGGCTTCAACGAGCCCGACCTGCCCACGCAGGCGCGGATGACCGTGGAACGGGCGTTGGACCTGTGGCCCAGGCTGGCCTCGACCGGCAACCGCATGGGCGCGCCGGCCGTGGCGAGCGGCGCGGACCGGGAGGGCGGGTGGCTGGACCGGTTCCTGGCCGGCGCCCGCACGCGGAACCTGCGCGTGGACTTCATCCCGCTGCACTGGTACGGCGCCGACTTCGGGCCCGCCGCGGTGGGCCATCTGCGCGGCTACCTGAACGCGGTGCACGCCAAGCACCGGAAACCGTTGTGGGTCACCGAGTTCTCGCTGATCGACTTCTCAGGGCCGACACCGCGGTATCCGACGCAACGGCAGCTGGCGACGTTCGCCGGTGCCGCCGCGGAGATGATGCACGGCCTGCCGTTCGTCGAGCGCTACGCGTGGTTCGCGCTTCCGGCCGACCGAGGTGGCACCGGTCTGTACCGCGGCGCGACGCCCAACGAGGTCGGCCGCGCCTACCGGGCCGCACCCGGAAACCGAGGGGGAGACATCTGATGAAGTTCCGTGTTGCCGGGTTGTTGCTGGCGGCCGTCTGCTCGGTCGTCGCGCCACCCGCGTCAGCCGACGCGTTCATGATCACGCAAGGCCAGTACGACCGGATGTTCCCCAACCGCAACGACTTCTACACGTTCGCGGGCCTGCGTCAGGCGGCGAACTCGTTCCCGGCGTTCGCCAACGGTGACGACAGAACCGTGCGCAGGCAGGAGTTCGCGGCGTTCCTGGCGAACGTCAGCCACGAGACCGGCGGCCTGCGGTTCGTGGTGGAGCAGAACCCCGGCGGCGACTACTGCGAACCCCGGCCGTTCGGCTGCCCCGAGGGGCCGGCCGCGTACCACGGGCGCGGACCGCTGCAGCTCAGCTGGAACTACAACTACCAGGCGGCAGGCGACGCGCTGGGCGCGGACCTGCTGCACCGCCCGAACCTGCTGCAGACCAACGCGACGCTCTCGTGGCGCGCCGCGCTCTGGTACTGGATGACCCAGAACGGCCCCGGCAGCATGACGCCGCACCAGGCGATGGTGCGCGGCCGCGGCTTCGGCGAGACCATCCGCAGCATCAACGGCGCACTCGAGTGCAACGGCGGCAACCCGGCGCAGGTCGCCAGCCGCGTGCGCGTGTACCGCGAGTTCACCGGGATCCTCGACGTCCGGCCCGGCGACCAGCTGTCCTGCTGAGCTCCCGTTGAACCACAAGAGATCGGAAGAGCTGTCGTGAAAGCACAAAGCCGCATCGCAATGGCAGCGGCAGTGGCCGCCGGACTGGCTGTGGCCGTGGCGCCGGGCGCATCCGCGGCGCCGAGCTGCCCGGACGGCAGGTATTGCCTGTACGACGGAGCCGACTACACCGGGCGGCTGGTCGTCTCCGACCGGATGGTGGTGCGCCGGATGGCGCCGCGCGCGGACGACCGGGTGTCCTCGATCATCAACAACACCGGCATGGACCTGCACCTCTTCCAGGATCCCGACCTCAACGGGTTCGGCTGGCAGGACATCAACGGGATCGTGCGCCGAGGTGCGAAGGTCTCGCTGGCCACGCCCAGGCCGAACGACAACACGCTGTCCTCGTACTTCCTCTACGGGTGACATCGTCGGAGTCGATCAACTGAGAGGTGGCCGCCGCTCGACCAGGCCAGACGATTCCCGTGGCACGGGGATGGCTGCGGTAGCGGGAGTCCGGGTAGTCGGCGGCGCTGACCGTCGACCAGCCTCCCAGTACGCCCTGGTGATCGGCTCCAGCTCATCCTCGGCGGGCTCGCGGCCGGCCTTGCGGATCCAGTACTGGACGATCCACGCGGTGGCGCCGTTGAACACCGTCCCGAGTCGCTGATGGCGCTCGCCGAAAAGGCCAGCCGCTCGCTGAAATGGACCATCCCGGCGCGCGATGCCGGCGGGCGTCGGCGATGCTGTGGGCGTGGAGTACGTGTCCAGAGTGCCGCGACCGCCGCTGGACGGGCTGATCGACGACCTCTACTACCTGGAGGGTGCGCCGCCGTACGCCCGGCTGACGCTGCCGGCGGCGCCGTCGGCGTTGCTCATCGTCAACCTCGGGGCGCCGTTCCGCATCCGCGCCGGCACCGGCATCGAGACGGCCGAGTACACCGACGGCTGCGTGGTCACCGTGCCCACCCGCGCGTGGGAGTTCGGCTACCCACTCCGGACCCGGTCCGTCGGCGTGCACTTCAAGCCGTGGGGGCTGGCGCCGTTCTTGCCGATGCCCTCAGCCGAGCTGTGTGACCGGCCGGTGACGGTGGAGCAGGTTTGGGGCCGGCCCGCCACTGCTGAGCTGCGAGACCGGCTGGCCGCGGCGGACGGACCGCACGACATGCTGACGCTGCTCGAGGAGGAGCTGATGCGACGGCTGTGCGAGACCGCCGGCCTGGGGCTGGTCCGCCACACGAGCAGCGTCATCGCGGCGACCAGCGGGGCGGTGGCGATCGGCGACCTGAGCGTGGCATCCGGTGTCAGCAGCACTCATCTGGCACAGCGGTTCAAGGAGCTCATCGGCGTCACGCCGAAGCGGCTGGCCCGCACCTACCGCTTCACCGCCACCGTGTTCGCGATCAACCCCGCCGGACCGATCGACTGGGGCGACCTCGCCGGTGGCGCAGGCTACTTCGACCAGGCCCACTTCGGCCACGAGTTCCGGGCGTTCACCGGGCTCACGCCGACCCGGTACGTCGAAGTCCGGCGGCGGTTCCTGCGCGAACATCCGGGCCACGCGCTGGACGGCTGGCCGCTGCCTGCCGATTGATTTCTTACAAGAGCGACAGCTCACGACACGCTAATTTGGGGCACCCCAAAGCAGAGGAGAGCCTCGTGGGCAAGGTGGTCATGTACGGCTCGGTGTCGGTGGACGGCTTCGTCGCGGACGAGAACGACCAGCCCGGACCGCTGTTCGACTGGTTGTCCAGCGGTGACGTCCCGTTGGACGAGAGCGGCGCGTTGAAGGTGTCGCAGACCTCCTACGACTACACCCGGTCGTACTGGGACCAGATCGGGGTGACGATCGCCGGCCGCCACGTCTTCGACATGACGGACGGCTGGGACGGGAAGCCTCCGAGCGGGATCGACCACGTGGTCGTCGTGACGCACCGGCCGCAGCCCGAGGGCTGGGACCCCGAGGCGCCGTTTCACTTCGTCGACGGCGTCGAGGCAGCCGTGGCCAAGGCGCAGGAACTTGCGGGTGACCGCTTGGTCGAGGTCGCCGCTGGCGACGTCGGTGGCCAGGTGCTTGCCGCGGGTCTGGTCGACGAGGTGCGCATGGACGTCGTACCCGTGGTGTTCGGGTCCGGCAAGCGCTACTTCGGGTCGGTCGACGCGCAGCACCTGTTGGAGGATCCTGACGTGGTGATTCAGGGCAACCGGGTGCTTCACCTGCGCTGTCGGGTGCGCCGCTGACCGATCTGAGCGGGGTACGCGAAGAAGTCCACTCGAGATCACTGGTTGCCGGTTTCCGTCGTGTCACTGTCCAAAGTGGTCGCTGTGGCGGCGCAGGTGGACAGATCGATCACGGCGTGGGCCCTGTGGTGGGCAGGCCGCGCAGCTTCGGTGCCGGATCTGAACCTGTGCGCCACCAAGGCCGGGCGGGACGTGTAGCCGGAGCGGTGGCTTGGCACCTCGACGAGGAGGCGGCCACCGGTGCGCGGTGCCGCCTCCTACGACCTGTCATTCCCGTCGTGCCGCGGTTTCGCCGTGTTGCTCGAACAGACACGGCCTTCCGGGTGCACGGCAGGGACAGGACTCACTCGGACAACGCTTGTGCTGCGGTGTTCCGAGCTTCGATCGCGTTGATGGTCTTTTCGAAGGCGTTGACGAGGACGTGTTTGCCGATCGTGCCGAGCACGACTCCCAGCAACCGCCCCTTGAGGTTCTTGCCCTCGCGCACGACGACGGCGTCCACGTTGGTCGTCCCGGTGGTCAGCCGAGTGAAGGTGTAGCTGTAGCCGGAGCGGCCGCCCCACACGTTGGAGTCGGTGGTCGTGATGACGACGCGGTCGCCGTCGGACCAGTCGTAGTGCAGACGTTCCCAGACGCCGCCGGAGCCTTCCGTCACGTCGGCCTGGTGGTTGCCCTGGGCGTGCACCTGGAGGTACTCGTCGTGGCTGTTCGGGAAGAGCTCCGCGCGGCCCGGTCCGAAGTCGGTGAGCGCGGCGACGAACTGCTCGGGTGTCGCGGTGGTCGTCTTCTTGAGGTTGATGGTGGACATTTCTTGCTCCTCACTCGGTGTTCCGGTTCGACTGCCACCAGGTGGTGACGATGCGGGCGTAGTCGTTCGCGCCTTCCTCCCAGACGAAGTGGCCGGCGTCGACGACGTCGAGCCTGCTGTTGGGCAGGCGTTCGTGCAGGTACTGAGCGTTGGACACGGGTACCACCGCGTCCTTGGCTCCGGAGATGACCTGCACCGGCGTGGCGATGGTGGGCAGCAGCTCGCCGAGGATCGGGAGCTCGGCGGGATATGCCCGGACGTACGGCATCTGGTCGACGAATCGCTGACCCCAGTAGGAGGCGAGGTAGTCCTCGCGCACGACGTCGGGCAGCTCGTAGCCCTCGATCGTGTTGATCGCGATCGTCACGACGTCCTTGGGGCCCAATGCCCGATACGGCGCCAGGTCCTCGGCGCGTACCCAGTCGTCCAGCGGGCTCCCCAGGTCCAGCGGGACCGCAGCTCCGCCCGTACCGACGACGACGGTGCGGAACCGGTCCGGGTGCTGAGCCGCGGCGAACAGCACCGCGCTGGTGCCGATGTCCGGGCCGACCACGTGCGGCTTCTCCAGCCCGAGCTCGTCGGCGATCCGCACGATGAACTCGCTCATCGCCTTGGGGGACAACAGGTCCTCGCGAAGCTCGGAGTGCCCGAACCCCGGCAGGTCCACTGCGACCAGGCGGGCGTGCTCGGCGAGGCGCGACCAGGTCGCGTCGTAGGCGTACAGGCTTTCCGGCCACGGGCTCAGCAGCAGCGCCTCGGCGCCCCCGCTCTCGCTGCTCTCGGCGTACCGGATGGACAGTCCGTCCATGGTCCGGAACCTGGGCCTGATCTCGCTCATGTCTCTGCCCTTTCAGTGATCCGGCGGGGTGGCCCCGCCGGATGTCGCGTCGTTCAGCTGGTTTCCTGGGCTGCGCGTTCGATCAGCCGGGCGGTGATGTCGGGCCGGGAGAGGAGCACGGCGTGCGAGGCACCGGCGACGGTCACCGTGACGCCCTTGGCGCGTGCGGCCATGAACTGGTGCGCGGCGGGCGTGATGCTCTTGTCGCCGGTCGGGATCAGGAAGTACGACCGGATCGACTGCCACGCCGGTGCGCCGGACGGTTCGTCGAACGCGGCGGCGTTGATGGGTCGCTGCGCGACGGCCGCGAGTTGCGCGTCCTGCAGGGGAGCGTCGGCGGCGAACTGCTGCGGGAACGAGTCCTGACGGACTCGGAGGTCCACCGCGCCGTTGCCCAGCGGGATGGGTTCGAGGGTCTCACCCAGGGTGCTGCCGGGGAACCTGGTCTGAATCTGGTTGGGCGTCTCACCGTTGTCCGGGGCGAATCCCGCGACGTAGACGAGAGCCTTGACCCCGGCGTTGCCGCGGGCGGCGTTGGTGATGACCGTGCCGCCGTAGGAGTGGCCCACGAGCACGACGGGGCCGGTGATGGTGCGCAGCGTCGCGTCGACGTAGGCGGCGTCGGAAGCCAGGCCGCGCAACGGGTTCGCCGCGGCGACCACCGGGTAGCCGTCGCGGCGCAACCGGGTGACGACGCCGTTCCAGCTGGACGAGTCGGCGAACGCGCCGTGCACCAGGACGACGGTCGGCTTGGTGCGGCTGTTGCCGTGGTCGGCCGCACCCGACGCGGTCGCGGCGCTCAGCACACCGACGACGGCCGCGAGACCGGCGCCAAGCGCGATCATCTTGCGAACGGAGGTGAACATGGTGGTGTCTCCTGCTTCTTGAGGGTGGGTTGCTGCTGCTCCTTCTCGCCTCACAGGTATAGCGATCGATTTACTCAACACCTGCGCGGGCTGACGTATGCCCGTGAAGTAAAGCAATCGCTATACTTGGTGGTGTGACGATGAAGACAGCCGCTCGCGGAGGCCGCGGAGCGCGGGAGCGGATCTTGAAAGCAGCGCAGGAGCTGTTCTACTCACGCGGCATCCACGCGACCGGTGTGGCGGCATTGATAGAGGCCGCACATGTGTCGCCGCGGACCTTCTACCAGCACTTCGAGAGCAAGAATGCGTTGGTGGAGGCCTACCTGCTGCGGTTCGAGGCAGACGCCCCCCTCGCTGCCGAGACCGAGCTGGACCGCACCGACCTGGCGGCCGCCGAGCGCCTGCTGGCGATCTTCACCCCGCTCGAGGAGGCCACGCGCTCACTCGTCCGCGGATGCCCGTTCCACAACGCCGCCGTCGAAGGAGCGGGCGAGCTCCCGCAGGTGGCCCGAGTGGTCGAACGGCACAAGCGCGCGTTCCGAGACCGGCTCGTCGCCACGGCGGCCGAAGCGGGTGCCGCGGACCCGATGGCATTGGGCAGGCAGCTGGCCGTGATCTTCGAGGGGGCCAACGCCCTGTCGGCCTCGGTCAACGACACCGAGGTCATCACGGACGCCCGTCGAGCAGCGGCCACTCTGATCGACGTCGCCCTCGGGACACCATCGGGCACCACGACAGGTGTTTGATGTGCCCGTGCCGACGTTCCCGGACCTGGCAACCCAGGACAGTGCGCCACTCGTTGGGCGGGTGGGGGAGATGCGGCTGCTCGGCAGCGCGATCGACCGGATCCGCGAGCGGGGTGGAGCGGTGGTCGTGCGCGGCGAGGCCGGGATCGGCAAGTCGGCGTTGCTGCTGGAAACCGGCCGTGCGGCGGCCGGCCACGGCGTGCGGGTGCTGGGGACCACCGGGGTGGAGTCCGAGGCTCGAATCCCGTTCGCCGGGCTGTACCAGCTGTTGCGGCCCGTTCTCGACGACGTCGCCGCGTTGCCGGGGCCGCAGCGCGACGCCGTGCTCGCGGCGTTCGGCAGGTCCGACGTCGTCGCCCCGGACCTGCACCTCATCGCGCTCGCGACGCTGAACCTGATGGGTGACGCGGCAGCGCGCACGCCGATGCTGCTGGTGGTCGAGGACGCTCAGTGGCTCGACCCGGCGAGCGCGGACGTGCTGGCGTTCGTCGCACGGCGGCTGGAGTTCGAGCCGGTCGTGCTGCTCGCGGCGTTGCGGGACGGGTTCGCCTGCCCGTTGGCCGATGCCGGATTGCCGGAGCTGCCACTGCGGCGGCTGGACAGGACGGCGGCCGCAACGCTGCTCGACGCACGTGCACCGGGCTTGCCGCCCGCCGTCCGGGAGCGGGTGCTGGCCGAAGCGGACGGCAACCCGTTGGCGCTCGTTGAATTGCCACTCACCGCGGGGCAGGCGGGCGCGGGGACCGCCTGGTTACCGCTGACCACGCGCCTGGTGCAGGCGTTCGCCGCTCGCGTGTCCGGGCTGCCGACCTCGACTCGGTTGATGTTGCTGGTAGCCGCGTTGAACGACGGTGACCTGTTGACGGAGGTGGTGGACGCCGCTTCGCTCGCGGACGGGGAGCGGATCGGCGTGGACGACCTCGTGCCGGCGATCGATGGTCAGCTGATCGATGTCGACGAAGAACGCGTCTGGTTCCGGCATCCGTTGATGCGCACGGCGATTCGCCAGCGGTCGACCATCGGGCAGCGACACCTCGTGCACCGTTCGCTGGCCGATGTCGTGCGTGGCGACGAAGATCGGAAGGTGTGGCATCGGGCGGCCTCGGCCGCCGGGCCCGACGAGGACGTCGCGGCCGCACTCGACGTCGCGGCCGCGAACGCACACCGTCGCGGTGGCATGGAGGCCGCCGTCACGGCCTTGGACCGTGCCGCGGCACTGAGCATCGACCCCGTCCGTCGGGGCGAGCGGCTGCTGCGCGGGGCCGAGCTCGCGTTCGAGCTGGGACGTCACGACGTCGTCGTCCGGCTCCTCGACCAGGCTGGTGGGATCGAGCTGCCGGTGCGGCAGCGGGCCAGGATCGAGTGGATCCGGGAGCGGTTCGACGACGGCATCCGCAGCATCGGAGCCGGGCCGCGGTCGCTCACCGAGCTGGCTGGGCGGGCCGTGGCCGACGGCGAGGTCGATCTTGCGCTGAAAGTGTTGTGGAGCGCGGCGTTGCGCTGCTTCTGGACCGAACCGGGCCGAGCCGCGCGGCAGGAGGTGGTGGCCGCGGCTGAACGGCTGCCGATCGAGCCTGACGACGGGCGGCTGCTCGCGATCCTCGTCTTCGCGGCACCGATCGAGCGGGGCGCGGTGGTGCTCGATCGTCTGCGCCACCTGACCGTTTCGCGTCGGCGAGCCGCCCGTCTCGCCGACGCGGCGATGCTGGTAGGCGCCTTCGACCTCGCGACCGGATTCTGTGCCACGGCGATCGATGAGCTGCGGGCGCAGGGGAGGCTCGGCGTGCTGGCGCGGTGCCTGGCGGCGCAGGCGTGGAGCGCCGCACACCTCGGCGAACTGAGCGTGGCCATTCCTGCCGCCGAGGAAGCGGGCAGGCTGGCGAGCGAGACCATGCAGCCGATGATGCACGCGACCGCCAGGGTCACCGAGGCGATGCTCGCGGCGCTGCGCGGTGACGAGGAGACCGCCGAGAACCTCGCCGCGGAGGCCGAGCGGATGAGCGCACCCGCCGGGGCACGTCCGGTGCTGGCCACGGTGCAGCACGCGCGGGGACTGGCCGCGCTCGGCAGCGGGCGCTACGCCGAAGCCTACGAACACCTGTGCCGCATGCACGATCCGGCCGATCCGGCCTTTCACGTCGCGCTGCGCTGCTTCGCCATCGGGGATCTCGCGGAGGCGGCGGCGCACGGCGGTCGGCACGAGCAGGTGCGTGACGTCCTCGCGGACGTGGAGCAACTGGCTCGCGTGACGTCGTCGCCCGCCCTGCACGCCGGTCTGCGCCACGCGCGGGCCGTGCTGGCCGATGACACCTCTGCGGAGGCCTTGTACGAGGCCGCGTTGCGCGAGGACATGCCCCGGTGGTCCTTCACCAGGGCACGCACCCAGCTGGCGTACGGCGGATGGCTGCGTCGCAGGCGTCGGCCCGCGGAGTCCCGTGCGCCGCTGCGCGCCGCCCGGAACGCCTTCGACGCGCTCGGTGTCATCCCCTGGAGCGAGTGCGCCCGCCAGGAGCTGCGCGCTTCCGGTGAGACGAGTCGCCACCGCACGTCCGACGCCCGTGACCGGCTCACCCCGCAGGAGCTGCAGATCGCCCAGATGGTCGCGGAAGGCCTCACCAACCGCGAGGTCGGCCAGCGGCTGTACCTGTCGCACCGGACCGTCAGCTCCCACCTGCACCGCATCTTCCCCAAGCTCGGCATCACCTCGAGGTCCGAGCTGAACACGGCGTTGCGGATGACCGTCATGTGACGCAAGCGAAGGCGCCCGGCCAGTACCTACGTTCACGTGGTGGACCCCCGCCCGGCGTTCGTCAACGGAAGCACCCCGACCGTGCTGCTGGTGCACGGCGCGTTCACCGACGCGTCGAGCTGGGCAGGGGTGATCACCGGTCTGCAGGGCAGTGGCGTCGAGGTCGCCGCGGTGGCGAACCCGTTGCGCGGCATAGCGGACGACGCCGCGTACCTCACGAGCGTTGCCGCCGCCATCGACGGTCCGCTGGTGCTGGTCGGGCACGCGTACGGGGGAGCGGTCATCACCGAGTCGGGAGCACGACCAGGCAACGTCGTCGGTCTCGTCTACGTGGCCGCCTACGCGCCGGCCGAGGGCGAACGCCTGCTGGACCTGACGACCACCTTCCTGGGGCCAGTCCTGCGGCCGGTCGGCGCGGAGCTGTACCTGACCACCGCCGGCCACTGCGAACTCTTCGGCTCCGACGACGGGTGGCCGGCCGTCGCGCAACGCCCGATCGCCGCGACCGCGTTCGAGGAACCGGTCACCACCGCGGCGTGGCGGACGCTGCCGTCCTGGTTCGTCGTCGCCAACGGCGACCGGGCGATCCATCCCGACACACAGCGCTTCATGGCCCGGCGAGCGGACGCCGACACGGTCGAGGTCGACGCCTGCCACGCCGTTGCCCGTGCGCGGCCGGACGAGGTCGTGGCGCACATCCGCGGCGCCGTGACCGCACTGAGCAGGAGGCATCGATGACCACGCCCGTTCTCCTCATTCACGGACTGTGGCTGCACGCCACGTCCTGGACCCCCTGGTCAGCCCTGTTCCGCGAGGCCGGCTACGACCCGGCCGCTCCGGGGTGGCCGGGCGAACCCGACACCGTCGAGGAGGCCCGCGCCCACCCGGAGAGCGTTGCCGGGCACGGCATCGACGACGTCGTGGAGCACTACGCGAAGATCATCAGCGCGTTGCCTGCCAAGCCGATCCTGATCGGCCACTCCTTCGGCGGCATGATCGCCCAGAAGCTCCTCGGCCAGGATCTCGCCGCGGCCGCGGTGGCGATCGACGCCGCCCAGATCAAGGGAGTGCTGCCGTTGCCGCTGTCGGCGTTGCGCGCCACGCTGCCGGTCTTCAAGAATCCCGCCAACAAGAACAGGGCCGTCTCGCTGACCGCCGAGCAGTTCCGGTACGCGTTCGGCAACGCGATCAGCGCGGAGGAGTCGCGGGAGCTGTTCGAACGCTGGACGATTCCGGCGCCCGGCAAGCCCCTGTTCGAGGCGGCCGCTGCCAACTTCAACCCGCACTCGCCGGCCGAGGTGAACACCTCGAACGAGATGCGCGGGCCGTTGCTGCTCGTCACCGGCGGTCGCGACCACACCGTGCCCGAATCCGTCACGCGGGCGACCCTCAAGCAGTACCGGCACTCCGACGCGGTGACCGACCTCGTGGAGTTTCCCGATCGGGCGCACTCGTTGACGATCGACCACGGCTGGCGCGACGTGGCCGACGCCACGCTGTCCTGGTTGCGCAAGCACTCCCTCTGAGCCACGCCAGCCGCTGAAAGGGGCACTGTGGACCTCCACCTGTCCGGAAAGATCGCCGTGGTGACCGGTGCGAGCAGAGGCATCGGACTGGCCATCACTCGTGCATTGGCCGAGGAAGGCGTCGAAGTCGTTGCCGGCGCCCGCAAACCGGGCCCCGAGCTCGCCGCGGTCCACCCAGTCGAGGTGGACCTGGCCACGCCGGAAGGTCCGGCGCTGCTCGTCGACGCGGCGGTGTCGGCCTTCGGTGGCCTGGATCTGCTGGTCAACAACGTCGGCGCGGCCACTCCACGCATCGGCGGATTCCTGTCGGTCACCGACGAAGACTGGATCTCGGCACTGACCATCAACCTCCTGTCCGCCGTCCGCACCACCCGCGCCGCGCTGCCGCATCTGCTCGAGCGCGGAGCCGGTGGCATCATCACCATCGCCTCGGTGAACTCGTCGCTCCCCGACCCGCTGGTCATCGACTACAGCGCGGCGAAGGCAGCCGTCGCCAGCTTCTCCAAGGCACTGTCCAAAGAGGTCGGTCCGCGCGGCATCCGGGTCAACACCATCAGTCCAGGCCCGGTGAGCACCGACCTGTGGCTGGGCGACAACGGCGTCGCGGCCACCGTCGCCCAGGCCGGCGGCGGAGACGCGCGGGCGGTGGCCGAACACGCCGCGCGCGACGCGGTGACCGGCAGGTTCACCAGACCGGACGAGGTCGCGGACCTGGTGCTGCTGCTCGCCAGCGACCGCACCGCGAACGTCACCGGGGCCGACATCGTCATCGACGGCGGCCTGATCACCACCCTGTGACAGCGCCCGAACGCCTCCCGGCCGCCGAGGCGGAAGGACTCAGTGGTGCGGCAGGTCGCCGAGCATCCGGGCGAGGTCCATTTCCGCGTCTCTGGTTTGGAAACCGCGCTCCACGGCAGCTCGGATTCGGCTCTGCGCCTCCGAGTCGCGGACACCGTCTCCGAAGATGTCGGAGTCGCGGCGGAAGTCCTCGACCGGTGCGAGCGCTATCGCGTTGACCCGGTTCTTGACCGCGACGTGGCCTGAGCCGGGAAAGCCGGCGATGCGGTGGGCGAGTGCGCGGACGAAGTCGCCGATCTCGCCGGCGGGCATCGCCCGGTTGATCCAGCCGTACCGTTCCGCCAGTTCCGCGTCGTAGTCCTGCGCGCTCAACATGACCTCGAGCGCCCTGTTGCGTCCCATGAGGCGCACGAGGTGCTGGGTGGCGCCTCCTCCGGGGAGCAGGCCGAACGCGGGCTCGAACTGACCGAAGATCGCCGACTCGCGCGCGGCGAACTGCATGTCGCAGGCCAGCGCGAACTCGTTGCCCGCACCGCGTACCCGCCCCTCGATCTGCGCGATGGTGACCAGGCGGCTCGCGCTCAGGTGACGGAACAGCAGCGCGATCGAGGGCTCGCCGACCAACTTCGCGGCCTCCGCCCGGTACTCCGCGATCCGGGTCACGTCGACGTGGGAGATGAAGTAGTCGGGGTCCTCGCTGGTGAACACGAGCACCTTGGTGGTGTCGTCGGCCTCGGTTCGCTGCAGGAGGGCGACCAGATCACGGACCAGTTCGGGGCCCAGGAGGTTCATGGGACGGTTTCTGATGCCCGCGAACAGGACGGCATCTTCCGCGCGGACGGTGAGCGTGTCGTAATCCATGGGGACCTCGTTGTTCGCACGAGTGCTGTCGTCACCGGGACATGTGGGCGGGGAGCCCGAACTGGAGATGGGGCGTCACGTTGTGCATGGCCCACGCGACATGTTCCTCCTTCTCGCCGACCGGAGCGACGTAACCGCCATCGGCTCGGCGACGGCTGGCAGGGCAGCACCGTGCGGGCGATCCTGGAGAACCCGCGATACACGGGCTACGCGTTCTTCGGACGGTGGACGAAGCACGAGACGTTGTTCGACCCCGGCAACGTCGCGGCCATGAAACGACTTGTCCCTCGGCTTCGCAGGAAGCCGAGGGACAAGTGAATGTCGGAGAGTGACTTGCTGTTGTCCCTACGCCTCGAACTGCCTGAGGTCAGCTGACGGACTGTGGTCACTTCCTGTGATGCGTGGGCCTGCGGGACCGGGTTACGGATAGGCGAGCATGCCTCTGACGTGCATTGATGACTCTTCTACCCCGAAGGACAGCAGCCTGCCGCACGTCCCAGGCTTCCGTGACCTGGATTCACTGGACTGCCTCCGTGTCACCGCACTAGGGACGGTTCTGGCTCGTGAGCCGCCTGCCGCGGATGTAGTTGTCGTCCGCGCGCAGACCTGGGTACTCCTTGAACCCGTTCCAGTAGATCGTCCTGTTGTCCGAGCACTTCTGGATCTGGAAGTGCAGGTGCGGGCCGGTGGAGTTGCCGGTGTTGCCGGAATAGCCGATCAGTGCGCCGCGACCGACCTGTCCGCCGACCGGCGGGTGCACCCTGCGCGACAGGTGTGCGTACCGGCTGCACACGTCGCCGTAGTGCTTGATGACGATCGTGTGGCCCCATCCCTGGCTCAACGTCGACGAGTGCACGGTGCCGGGCATCGTCGTCAGAACCGGGGTTCCGCTGGCCATCGCGAAGTCGACGCCGTGCCAGGTGTAGGGACCGGAGTTGTGGGAGCTGCCGCCGAAGCCCTGGGTCACCAAGTGAGTGGTACCCGGCTGGTACGGAAGGCTGAACGGACTGGCGGGAGCGGCCTCCGCGGGCGCGCTCAACAAACTGAGTGACATCGCCGCGGCGGCGATCATAGTCAGGGTTCTCATGGACCGCAACGTTGTCGCGCGCGACTTGCAGATTCCTTTCACCGGTGGTGCAAGGAATCTGCAAGGTCCCTCTGTGAGCGCAGACATCGTGGGGCCGATGGCCGAGACCCGACAGGTCCTGAGAACAACGAGCAACCAAGGTCGAAGCCGCCGCGGTTCGGTCTGCCCGCTGCGACGCGCAGGCACTCGCGTTGACCTTCGGCGCTCTGTCGAAGCGGATTGGAGGCTCCGGCGGCCCGTACGTCTACGCGCGAGATGCGAAGTGAGGCACTCTGATTTGTCCCCGCCTCCGCCACGTCGTCAGTTCTGGTGGCCCCCTCGCACCGGTGGAAGGATTGATGACCATGACCGACGCTAGACCGCTGGGCGCCGACGAGGCCACGTTCATCGCAGCGGCCCGCTCAGGCGATACGGCGCGGTTCGCGCTCCTCACGGAGCGCCACCGGCGTGAGCTGCAGGTGCACTGCTACCGGATGCTCGCGAACTACGAGGACGCCCAGGACATGACGCAGGAGACGTTCCTGCGAGCGTGGAACAAGCGGGAGTCGTTCAAGGGCCACGCAGCGCTGCGGACCTGGCTGTACCGGATCGCGACCAACGCCTGCCTCGACTTCCTGGACAAGCGCAATGACAGCACACCCGTACCGTCGGGTTCCGAGGTGTTGTACCTGCAGCCGTACCCCGACCGGATGCTCCCCGAGGACCCGCAGGAATCGGTGGTGGCGCGGGAGACGATCGAGCTGGCGTTCATCGTCGCCGTCCAGCACCTGCCGCCGCGGCAGCGGGCGGTGTTCATCCTGCGCGACGTCCTCGGTTGGCCGGCGTCGAAGGCCGCCGACGCCCTCGAGCTGACCGTCGCATCGGTGACCAGCGCACTGCAGCGGGCGCGCGTGACGATGCGCGAGCAGCTGCCCGGCCGCCGCCTCGACTGGCGGAGCCCCGCCACCCACGAGCTGTCAAGCGACGAGCGCGGCGTGGTGAAGTCGTACATCGACGCCCATGAGCGCAACGACCTCGACGGGCTGATGTCCCTGCTGCGCGACGACCTGCGTTTCGCGATGCTGCCCGAGTCGGGCACCGTGATCATGACGGCGAAGGAAGCGGTGGACGGCTGGGTCTCCGGTGGGCTCTTCCAGCGCGGCCACGACGACTGGCGCGGTATCGCCACGACGGTCAACCGCATGCCTGCCGCCGTGCTGTACCTCCGCACCCCCGCCGACCCGGAGTACCGGCTGTTCGCGATCGCCGTCCTGCACATCGTCGACGGGAAGATCGCCGAGCTCACCGGATTCGACGCCTCCGACAAACCATGGCTGGACCTGCCCCCGACACTGTGATCACACGTCCCCATCGTCGATGAGTCCAGCGCACGGGGTGCTCATCGCCTCGTCTCGTATCGGGTCAGCACCACGCCGCCGGGAAACGTCCGGGTCTCCACCAGGGTCAGGTTCACCCAGCTGTCCAGCGCCGTGAAGAACGGCGTACCGCCGCCCACCAAGACCGGTACGGTGACCAGCACGTACTCGTCGATCAGCCCGGCCCGCATGGCCGCCCCGGCGAGCGTCGCGCCGCCGATGTCCATCGGGCCGGCGTCCTCGGCCTTGAGCCGGGTGATCTCGGTGACCGCGTCGCCGGTGACCAGGCGGGTGTTCCAGTCGACCGTGCTGGTCGTCGAGGAGAACACCACCTTCGGCATGGCCCGCCAGCGGCGGGCGAACTCGATCGCCGCCGGTGTGACGCCGGGCTGCTGGTCGGCGGTCGGCCAGTGGGAGCTCATCGTCTCCCACAGCTTGCGCCCGTACAGCGCCAGGCCCGTCGCCGCCACCCGGTCGGACCACCACTGGAACAGCTCGTCGCTCGGCGACGAGTCCGGTCCCTCACCCCCGCTCCAGCCGAGGTCGTCGCCGGGCGCGGCGATGTAGCCGTCCAGGGTCACATTCATGCCGAAGATCAGTTTCCGCGTCATGCCAGCCTCCCGTGAGTCGATCTCACACGTACAGACGGGCGCGGCGCGAAAACCTGATCTGTGCGCGATCTGCGTCCGCAGCACCTCGGGGACGTCCGAAAACGGACGAAGACGAGTCGTCAGGCGGATAGTGCCAGGCAGGCCGGTGCAGTTCACTGAGCCTGTGGATCTTGAGTTGAGCGCGGGCGGACCTGGTGTGGTGATCGCCGAGGTCCGCGGCGTGCTCGACGAGCGCTCGGCCCGGAGGTTCGAGGAGACCGTGCTGGCCGGGCTGGACCAGGATCCGGTGCTGATGGTGGTGGATCTGCGCGAAGTGCCCGAGGTCGACGTGTCCGGGGTCGCCGCCATCGTGCGGGTCACCCGACAGGCGGGCGCTCGCGACGTCGATGTGTTCGTCACCGGCGGCAGCGCCCTGCTGGGGTTCACCGGTGTCTGCGGCTTCTTCTGAGTGTCTCGGACGGCGTTTCCCCGAACCGCTGGCGATACGCACCTGCGAACCGTCCCAGGTGGACGAACCCCCAAGAGGTGGCGGCGTCGGTGACGGTCAGGCCCGGCGCCGCCGCTGTGAGGTCGCGGTGCACCCGGCCCAGCCGCACGTCGCGCAGGTACGTCGTCGGCGACACCCCGGTGTGCCGCTGGAACCCGGCCTGCAGTGCCCGCGCCGAGACCGCGACCGCCGCGGCCAGGGCGGTGGTCGTCCACGGCTCGTGTGGCCGTTCCTCCAGCAGCTCCACGGCCTGGCGCACCGGTCCCTGCGGGATGCGGCGCGGCGTTTCCAGTTCCTCGTGATGATCGTGCCGCAGGGTGAGCAACAGGCCATCCAGCACGAGTTGCTCCAGCGTGCTGGCCGCGAGGGGGTGGCGGCGCAGCAGTTCCGGCCCCTCGACCTCCCGCAGGAACGGGGCGAGCACGTCCAGCACGCCCGGCTGCGGTGCCGTGGCGAACCCGATCCGGCTCACCTGGCGCCCGAGCATGGCCGAGAGCCGTTGTTCCAGTGCCACCCGCTCCACCATCAGGCACAGCTGCGCGCAGTCGGCGCTCCATCTGATCGACGCGGGCTCACCCGGCAGGTACGCGACTGTCTCGGCGGCACCGGCGTCCACCGACACGCGCCCGAACGACGACCGCGCGTTTCCCTCCACCGGCATGTCGAAGTGGTAGGCGACTGCGTCGGCCGTGCACATGTCGACCTCCTGGCCGTACACGAGGTAGGCGGCCGTGAGCGAGCCGAGCCGGACCGCGTTCAACCGCATGTCGAGCGGCGTGTCGGGGCCCGTGGGCTCGATCCGGTGCGGCAGGAACACTCGGGTGACCGAGTCCTCGGCCTCGTCGATCCGGGTCGCGCGGGTCACCCGATGGTTGAGCAGTCTTTCCACGACTCACAGGATGCCCAAGTGAGGCGCTTGCGGCCGTAGCCCAGAAGCTTGAAGTGCGTTGTTCATGCAGACGAGGGATCATGATCACGGAGGGTGCGTGGATGGCCGGACTGGGTGCCGCGGAGGCCGCCGACAGGTACGGCAGGTTCCTCGAGGACCGCGGTTTCGTCGTGCTGCGCAAGGACGGCGGCCTCGAGTTCACCGCCGAGTCGGCTGACGGCGCGCACCTGGTCGTGGTCGTGCCCTGCTGCCTCACCGGCGTCGAGGTGGGCGAGCTCCAGAAGCCCGGCACGACGGTCGTCTTCTCCGGGCCGGTGGACCGGGAACTCGTGCACCGTCTCACCATGTTGGACGTTCCGGTCGTCTGGTGGAACGGCTCGATCTGGAACGGGTCGGGCTCGGCCTACTCGGCGGGCATGACGTCGATGTGACGCGAGTCGGCGCTCGAGCAGCGCGAAGTTGCTCAGATCGAGCCGGCGAGCGGGCCTGTTCGGACGCGGTAGACGCGCGACGGCGTGCGTGTCTCGCGGCGCGATCGGCGAACCAGCGACCACAGCCACAGCAGACCGACGGCTGAGATCAGCGCCAGCCCCAGCCAGTTGGCCACCGTGTAAGCGGTGACCTGGGCCGGTGTCGGCTCGGGAACGGCGCCGCGCAGCAGGACTTCGTACTGCCACGGCTCGCCGGTCAGCGCCAAGGTGACGAGTACTGCGATCATCGACATCGAGTCCCACAGAGCGTGCAGCAGGGACACCCCGAGGAAGGCGAACAACAGCCGCCAGGTCAGCGCGAAGTGGTGCCTGGTGCTCCACGCGAAGAGCGTGCCGCCGAGTATCGCGGTCCACAGGCCGTGCCCGACCGGTGCCAGCAGTCCGCGCAGCAGCTCGGTCGTCACCAGGTTCGACAGGGACAGCCCGGAGGAGGTGAACAACGACGTGAGCGCGTATCCGGCGGACTCGAAGGCGGAGAAACCGAATCCGACCGACGCGCCGAGGATCATCCCGTCGCGCATGGACTTCACCGCGAGATGCCTGGTCAGCAGCGCCAGGGCGCCGAGTTTCACGGCTTCCTCGATCAGGCCCACACCGACGTACATCCACACCGACGGGTTCAGCAGATACGCCTCCAGCACGGACGCGCCCAGCACTCCGAGCACACCGCCGACCACGAACGTGCGGAACACCAGCTCCGCGGTGATCTCGCCGGAGTCCCGGCGCTCGAACGCCCACGCCACGAACGTCACCGGTACGAGGAAGCTGCCCAGCAGCACCAGCGTGGGGAGCAGGATCGGGTTGCCGGTCAGGTACGTGACTCCCACCGTGAGCAGCCACAGCACCAGACCTGCCAAGAACATTCGCCGCCACGTCATGTCGTCGCTCCGAACGAGAGGTGTTCGTGGACGAGCCGGACCACCATCGCGCCCTCGCCGACGGCGGAGCCGACCCGTTTGATCGAACCGCTGCGCACGTCGCCGATCGCGAACACGCCCGGCCGGTTCGTCTCCAGCGGGAACGGTCTTCTGCCCTTGTGCCACCAGGCGTCGTCGGTGGTGACGTGCTCGCCGGTCCGCACGAAGCCGTCCTCGTCGAGTGCGATCAGCGAGGAGAGCCAGGCCGTGCACGGGGTCGCGCCGATGAACACGAAAAGAGCCCTCACCGGCTGGACGCGCCGGTCGTGGCTCTGGTTGTCCCGCACGACCACGCCGTCGAGCTTGTCGGCACCGAGCAGCTCCACGACCTCGTGGCGCAGCAGCACCTCGATCCGGGGATGGCTCATCACGCGGTCGACCAGGTAACGCGACATGTCCTTGTGCAGATCGGCTCCGCGCACCACCAGGTGGACGCGGGGCACCCGGTCCGCGAGGAACACGGCCGCCTGTCCGGCCGAGTTGCCCCCGCCCACGATCGCGACCGGGTTCGCCCGGCACTCCCGTGCCTCGTGGATCGTGGCGGCGTAGTAGACGTCGGTCGACTCGAACTCGGCGAGCCTGGGCAGGTCGAGCCTGCGGTACCGCGCGCCGGTCGCGATCACCAGCGATCGCGTCCTGACCTGTGACGAGTCGTCGAAGCCCACCACGTAGTGGCCGTCGTGCGCGGAGAACGAGACCGCCTCCGCGGACACGTTCACCGGCACGCCGAACTTCCCGGCCTGCAGGACGGCGCGTTCGGTGAGGTCCGGGCCGGAGATGCCGGCCGGGAAACCCAGGTAGTTCTCGATCCGCGAAGTCGTGCCGGCCTGGCCGCCGGCGGCGACCGAGTCGACGGCCACCACGCCGAGCCCGTCCGCGGCCCCGTACACGACGGCCGCGAGGCCACCGGGGCCGGCGCCGACCACGAGCAGGTCTGCGAGGTCGCTCGGAGGGGACGACGCGTGCAGACCCAGCGCCTGGGCCAGTTCCCGGTTGCCCGGGTTGCGCAGCGCGCCGCCGCCGGGCACCACGACCACGGGGGTCTCGTGGACGGTCACGCCGAACCTGCGCAGCAGTTCCTCGGCATCGCCGTCGTTGTCGGTGTCGACCAATCGGTGCGGGATCCGGTTGCGCGCGGCGAACTCCAGCAGCCGCTTGGTGTCCGGCGAGAAGCACGAGCCGATGATCTGCAGGCCGCTGCCCCTGCCGATCAACACCGCCCGGCGCATCAGGTACGCGCGCAGGACCAGGCCTCCCAGCACCTGGTCGTTGCGCACCAGCTCGTTCAGCTCGGCCGCGGTCAACTGGACGACCTCGCCGGGCTGTGCGACCACTGCCGTCACGAACGACGGTTGTCCTTCCAGCAGACCGAGTTCGCCGAGGAACCGGCCTGGTCCATGGGTCCGCACCACCTCGCCGTGCTCCAGCACCTGCACGACGCCGCTGACGATCACGAAGAAGTCGTGATCGCGGTCGCCCTCGGCGTACAGCACTTCTCCTTCTCGTGTCGGACGCCGGGTGCCGTGCAGCGCGATCTGGTCGATCTGGTCGCCGTCGAGGCGGGGGAAAGCACCGTGCTCGTCCGGTGTCTCCCGCGGCCCTGACGAAAGCTGCTCAGACGAAAGCCTGGTCGACATAGCACCACCGCCAGTTCTCGCCGGCTTCGAAGGAACGCACGATCGGATGGCCGATGCCGAAAGCGTGCCTGCGCGCGTGCTTCATCGGCGAGGAGTCGCAACAGCCGACGTGCCCACAGGTGAGGCACAGTCGCAGATGGACCCAAGGGGTGCCCGAGATGAGGCACTCCCGGCAGCCCTGCGGGGTCTGCGGCACGACGTCGCGCACGAGTGCGAGGTGTTCATCCACGGCCGCGGTCATCGGTCCTCCCGCGTCACGTCGTCGAGCACCAGCGACAGGCCGATGCCCAGCAACCACACGTCCTTGGCCAGCGAGATGCCCTGTTCGGTCGGTCGCAGGCTGCCCTTCTGCCGCATCCCGGGTGTCTTCACGTAGAGCCCGAGCAACCCGCCGGCGAACCCGGTGAGCGCGGTACCGGCGACGACCGCCGGTACCAGCGGCACCAGCAGCGCCACGCCGGTCAGGATCTCCCCGGCCGCGAGCAGCCTCGTGAACCGCTGGGCGTCCAGCTTGCCCAGCACCGGATACGTGGTCGCGGCGAAGCCCAGCAACGACTCGGCCGTCTGCTGGTCGGCGTGCAGCTTGCCGAGTCCGGAGTTGAGCACGTACGCGCCGGTGGTGACACGCGCGGGCAGTTGTCGCAGCAGGGATCGGCTGATCATGTCCTCACCTCCGGGACGAGAGCGTCGTCCAGCCAGGCGCGCAGTTGGGGTGCGGGCACCGCGCCGGGCTGCCGCGCGATCACCTCACCGTCGCGCAGGATCATCAGCGTGGGTATCGAACGCACGTCGAACCGTTCAGACAGACGGGATGCGCGGTCCACGTCCACCCGCACGAGCTTGATGTCGCCCGCCCGCTCGTGCGCGAGCTGGTCCAGCACCGGGCTGACCATCCTGCACGGCCCGCACCACGTCGCCCACATGTCCACCAGCACGGGAACATCCGCCTGCTCGGCCACCTCGGCGAAATCGTCGTCGAGCGCGTCGACGATCCACGGCAGTGGCCGGCCGCAGTTGCCGCACTTCGGCTTTCCTCGTGCGGCCACGGGTACGCGGTTGGTCTTGCCGCAGTTCGGGCACGCGATGTTCGTCGTCCTCATGCGGCGGCCCCGCTCTCCCCGGACGTGATGACGGACAGCTCGCCCTCCGCCACGTCCACGCGGATCGTCGCGTCCTCCGGCACCTCACCCGCGATCAGCGCCCGTGCCACGCGCGTCTCGACTTCGTGCGCGATGTAGCGGCGCAGCGGCCGCGCACCGTAGACGGGGTCGAAGCCGCGCTTGGCGATGAACTCGCAGGCCAGGGGAGTGAGCTCGATGTTGATCCGGTGTTCGGCGAGCCGGGCGCGCAGCTCGGCGAACTGCAGGTCCACGATGCGTTCGATCTGCTCCAGCCGCAGCGGCGTGAACAGCACGACGTCGTCGACGCGGTTGAGGAACTCAGGCCGGAAGTGGTCGCGCAGTGACGCCAGCACGGCCCCGCGCGCATCCGGTTTGATCTCTCCGTCCGGGGTGACGCCGTCCAGCAGGTACTCCGAGCCGATGTTGGACGTCATGATGATGACGGTGTTGCGGAAGTCGACCGTGCGGCCCTGCGCGTCGGTGATCCGGCCGTCGTCGAGCACTTGGAGGAACGTGTTGAACACGTCCGGGTGCGCCTTCTCCATCTCGTCGAGCAGCACGACGGAGTAGGGCTTGCGCCGCACCGCTTCCGTGAGTTGACCGCCCTCGTCGTAGCCGACGTATCCCGGAGGCGCGCCGACGAGCCGCGAGACCGTGTGCTTCTCCTGGTACTCGCTCATGTCGAGGCGCACCATGTTGTCCTCGCTGTCGAACAGCGCCGCCGCCAGTGTCTTCGCCAGCTCGGTCTTGCCGACCCCGGTGGGGCCCAGGAAGATGAACGACCCGATCGGCTTGCGCGGGTCCTTCACGCCCGCTCGCGCCCGGATGATCGCGTCGGCGACCAGCCGCACGGCGTCGTCCTGGCCGATCACCCGCTCGTGCAGGATCTGGTCCAGTTTCAGCAACTTCTCCCGCTCGCCCTCCTGGAGCCTCGACACCGGGATGCCGGTCCACGCCGCGACGATCTCGGCGATCTCGTCCTCGGTGACCACTTCCTTGAGCAGCCGGTGCGCACCCTGTTTGCCGGCAAGCCGTTCCTCCTCGGCCGCGAGCTGGCTGCCCAGCTCGGCGAGCGTGCCGTAGCGCAGTTCCGCGGCTCGGTTGAGGTCGTAGGCACGTTCCGCCTCCTCGGCTTCGCGGCGCACGCGTTCCAGCTCGCCGCGCAGGTCCTGCACGCGCCGGATGGCCTGCCGCTCCGCCTCCCACTGCGCGGTCATGGCGTCGAGCTCGGCACGCAGGTCGGCGAGCTCCTTGCGCAGTGCGGCCAGTCGTTGTTCGCTGGCCTGATCGGTCTCCTTGGCCAGTGCGGCTTCCTCGATCTCCAGCCGGGTCACCCGCCGCGACGTCTCGTCCAGTTCGGCGGGCATCGAGTCGATCTCGGTGCGCAGCCGCGCGCACGCCTCGTCCACCAGGTCGATCGCCTTGTCCGGCAGGAACCTGTCGGTGATGTAGCGCCGGGACAGCACGACGGCGGACACGAGCGCGGCGTCCTGGATCTTGACGCCGTGGAAGACCTCGAGGCGTTCCCGCAGCCCGCGCAGGATCGAGATCGCGTCCTCCGGCGACGGCTCTGCCACGATGACGGTCTGGAACCGTCGTTCCAGCGCGGCGTCGGACTCGATGTGCTTGCGGTACTCGTCGAGCGTGGTGGCGCCGATCATGTGCAGCTCACCGCGTGCGAGCATGGGTTTGAGCATGTTGCCCGCGTCCATGGATCCTTCGGCGGCGCCCGCGCCCACGACGGTGTGCAGCTCGTCCACGAACAGCAGGATCCGGCCGTCGGCGGCCTTCACCTCGGCGAGCACGGCCTTGAGCCGCTCCTCGAACTCGCCGCGGTACTTGGCGCCTGCCACCAGAGAGCCCATGTCGAGGGAGAAGACCGTCTTGTCCCTGAGGCCTTCCGGCACGTCGCCGCGCACGATCCGCTGGGCGAGCCCTTCGACGATCGCGGTCTTGCCGACGCCGGGCTCGCCGATCAGCACCGGGTTGTTCTTCGTCTTGCGGGAGAGGATCTGGATCACCCGGCGGATCTCCGCGTCCCGGCCGATCACCGGGTCGAGGTCGCCGGTCCGGGCGTCGTTCACGAGGTCGCGGCCGTACTTCTCCAGGGCCTCGTAGGTTCCCTCCGGCGTGGCACTCCGCACGCGCTGGTTGCCGCGGATGCTGGTCAGACTCTCCAGGAACCGCTCCCGCGTGATGCCGTGCCGCGCCAGGACCTGGCCGGCTTTGGTGCTGGTGCCCTCCTCGGCCAACGCGAGCAGCAGGTGCTCGACGCTGACGTACTCGTCCTTGAGCCGCTTGGCTTCTCGTTCCGCGGCATCGAGGACGCCGAGCAGGCGGCGGGTGATGCTGATCTGTCCGGGTTGGACACCCGGTCCGGTCACCTTGGGGCGGCGGGAGAGTGCGGTCCGCACGTCTTCTGTCAGCGTCTGCACGTTCACGTCCGTCTGAGCGAGCAGGCGCGACACGAGGCCGTCGGGCTGCTCGACCAGCGCCAGCAGGAGGTGTTCGCCGTCGGTCTCGGTGTGCCCGAGCCGCTGGGCGACCTCCTGAGCGGACTGCAGCGCCTCCTGCGACTTCTGCGTCAGCCGGTTCACGTCCATAGCCGGTTCACCTCCACAGCCAGATCACATTCATGACGGTTCACTCCCGCGCACTTGTGCTTCGAGGACTCGGATCCGGTCGAGCAGGTCCAGCACGAGCCCGACCGCGTTGTAGTTGAGCGAGAGCCCGCCACGCAGCCGCTGGATCCGCGCGATGCGGGCCACGGTGCCCGGCGGGAACCACAGCCGCCCGCTGTCGTCCACCGCGCACTCGATCAGCCCGAGGGCGGCGAACCGGCGCACCATGTCCGGGTGGAGTCCGGTGTGGACGGACACGCGGTCGACGCTGAGCCTGGCCGGTTTCGTGAGGACGTACATCACGAGCCTCTCGGGTTGAAGTCGGAGACCGCGGCGAGCTCCTCGAAGAGCTCCCGTTCCCGCTTGCCGAGAGATTTCGGCACCATGATCTTCATGACCGCGTAGAGGTCACCCGGTTTGCCACGCGGGTTCGGCATGCCTTCACCGCGAAGCCGCAGCCGTCGTCCGCTCGACGAGCCGGCCACCACGCGGACCTTCGCCTCACCGCCCGGCGTCATGATCGGTACGGTTGCGCCGAGGGCCGCCTCCCACGGAGCGACCGGCAGGTCCACGACGACGTCGCGGCCTTCCAGCCGGTACCGGCGGTGCGGCGCGATCCGGACCACCAGGAACAGGTCACCGGACGCGCCGCCGGCGGATCCGTGCCCACCCTGCCCCGACAAGCGGATGCGCTGGCCGTCCACCACACCGGCCGGAATCGTCACGTCCAGCTCGCGGTTGCCGATGGTCAGTCTGCGGTGGCCGCCCCGGTAGGCCTCCTCGACCGAGAGCGTCAGCTCGGCCTCCTGGTCGGCGCCCGGAATCGGACCGCCGCGGCCGCCGCGGCGGAAGACCCCGCCGAACAGGTCCTCGAAGTCGAAGTCCTCGAACCCGCCGTGGCCCGGCCCGCTCGTGTACACCGTGCGTCCCCGAGGAGCGCGTTCGTCGTAGTCCTCCGGGACGCGGCGGAAGTCCGCGCCGAACTGGTCGTACCGCTTGCGTTGCGCCGGGTCCGACAGCACCTCGTAGGCCTCGCTGACCTCCTTGAACCGGTCCTCGGCACCGGGGTCGCGGTTGACGTCCGGGTGGTACTGCCGCGCGAGCTTGCGGTACGCCCGCCCGATCTCGTCGTCGCTCGCTCCACGTGGCACGCCGAGCACGTCGTAGAAATCCGTGGCCACGTCGGCTCACTCCCGCCGGCGCGACACCGCGACGGCGGCGGGACGCAGATCGCCGTAGCCCGGCCGCAGCACGCGCACGACCGTGTTCGGTGGCGCGTCCGGGTCGTCCTGCACCGTCACGACCTCGTGCACGGCCGGGTCGAACGGCACGCCGGTGGCGTCCTGGCGCGGGTAGCCGAGCCGGGCGAGCACCTCGACGGCCTGGTCGAGGGTCGCCCGCACGCCTTCGGCGAACGCGTCGTCGGAGGCGTGCCCGAGCGCGAGCTCCAGGTTGTCGAGCACCGGCAGCCAGGCCGACGCCACCCGCGCGCGTTCGGCGGTGCGTTGGCGTTCCAGCTCGCGGCTGTGGCGTTTGCGCACGTTGTCGAGCTCCGCCATGGCGCGCAGCCAGCGGTCCTCCAGCTCGGCGATGTCCGGGGCCTGCTCCTGAGCAGGAGCGGCCCCGGTCTCGGCCGCGGAGTTCGCGGCGTTCCCCTGGGCGGTCATCGTGATCAAACCCGATCGAAGTCGGCATCGATGACGTCGTCGTCCGAAGCTGTGGCCGAGCTCCCGCCGGAAGACGGCGGTGGCGCGGACGACCGTGCCACCATCAGGCCGTTCAGCACCTGGGTGAGCTCGTCGGTCAGCTCCCGCACACGCTCCATCGGCGCCTCGTTCTGCAACGCCTCGCGCGTCTCGGAGACCAGCATCTCGGCGCGGGCCTTCTCGTGCGCCGGCGCGTTGTCGCCGAGGTCGGACAGGGTCTTCTCGACCTGGTAGGCGATCGAGTCGAGGGTGTTGCGGGCGTCCACGGCCTCGCGCAGCCGCTTGTCCTCCGCCTGGTTCGCCTCGGCGTCGGTCACCATCCGCTCGATCTCGGACGTGTCCAGGTTCGAGCTCTCGCTGATGGTGATGCCCTGCTCCGCGCCCGTGTCCTTGTCACGGGCGGTCACGTTGAGGATGCCGTTGGCGTCGATGTCGAAAATGACCTCGACCTGCGGTTCACCGCGCGGCGCGGGCCTGATCCCGGTCAGCTGGAACCGGCCCAGCACCCGGTTGTCGGCCGCGCGTTCCCGTTCGCCCTGCAGCACCACGACGTCCACCGCGGGCTGGTTGTCCTCGGCGGTGGAGAACACCTCCGAGCGGCGGGCCGGGATCGTCGTGTTCCGCTCGATGATCCTGGTCATCACGCCGCCGCGGGTCTCCACGCCCAGGGACAGCGGGGTCACGTCGAGCAGCAGCACGTCCTTGACCTCGCCCTTGAGCACACCGGCCTGGACGGCGGCACCGAGTGCCACGACCTCGTCCGGGTTCACGCTCATGTTCGGGTCCTTGCCGCCGGTCAGCCGGCGGACGAGCTTCTGCACGGCCGGGATCCTGGTCGAACCGCCGACGAGGATGACCTCGTCGATGTCGTTCGCGGACACCTTGCCGTCGGCCATGGCCTGCTCGACCGGGCCGAGGCAGCGCTCCACCAGGTCGGCCGTGATCTGCTCGAACGTCGACCGCGTCACGGTCTCGGTCAGGTGCTTGGGGCCGCCGGCGTCGGCGGTGACGAACGGCAGGCTCACCTGGGTCTGGGCGACCGAGCTGAGCTCGACCTTGGCCTTCTCCGCCGCCTCGTACAGGCGCTGCAGCGCCTGAGCGTCGTTCCGCAGGTCGATTCCCGTGTCGTTCTTGAACTTGTCCGCCAGGTGGTCGACGAGCCTGCGGTCGAAGTCGTCGCCGCCCAGGTGGGTGTCACCGGAGGTGGAGCGCACCTCGACCACGCCGTCGCCGACGTCCAGCAGGGACACGTCGAACGTGCCGCCGCCCAGGTCGAACACGAGCACCGTCTCGTGGCCCTTCCTGTCCAACCCGTACGCCAGCGCGGCCGCCGTCGGCTCGTTGACGATCCGCAGGACCTCAAGCCCCGCGATCTTGCCGGCGTCCTTGGTCGCCTGACGCTGCGAGTCGTTGAAGTACGCGGGCACGGTGATCACCGCCTCGCGCACCTTCTCGCCGAGGTAGTTGCTCGCGTCGTCGACCAGCTTGCGCAGCACCTGTGCGCTGATCTCCTCCGGCGCGTGGAGCTTGTCGCGCACCTTGAAGCGCACCGAGTCGTTCGGTCCGGGGACGACGTCGAACGTGACCGTCTTCGCCTCCTCGTCGACCTCCTCGAAGCGGCGGCCGATGAAGCGCTTGGCCGAGTAGATCGTGCCTTGGGGGTTCAGCACGGCCTGGCGCTTCGCCAGCTGGCCCACCAGCCGTTCGCCGCTCTCGGTGAATGCCACGACGGACGGGGTGGTCCTGGAGCCCTCGGCGCTCGCGATCACCGTGGGCTGGCCGCCCTCCACGACCGCGATGGCGGAGTTCGTCGTGCCCAGGTCGATTCCCACTGCCGTGGCCATTACGACGCACCGCCCGCGGGGCTCATGCCGGAGAGCAGGCGCTGCGCCTCGTCCGCGATCTCCTCGTCCACGACGAGGTCGTACCGGCTCGGCACCATCATGGTCACGGAGCTGAAGTCGCGTCGGCCACGCTGCAACGCGTAGAAGACCCCGCCCATGAGAGCGCCGATGGCGGCGCCGAACACCAGGCCGTACAAGGCGAGCGTGAACGCGGCGACGAGCGGGTTGATGAGGTCGAACAGCCCGAAGATCCAGCCGAACAGCAGGCCGGGGATGGCGCCGGAGGTGGCACCGTTCAGCAGCGCGCGGCCCCAGTTCATCCGGCCGACGACCTGCTCGACCATGCGGACGTCGACGCCGATGATCGCGGTGCGGCCGACCGGGAACTTGTTGTCCGACAGGTGGTCGACGGCGCGTTCGGCGTCGCGGTAGTTGGTGAACGACGCGATCGTGCGTCGCTGCGACCCGGTCTGCGCGATGTCACCGCTGGTGTCAACGCGTGTATGCGTACCCGTGTGATGGGTGGTCATGGCTACCCTCTCAGGCGTTGACGGTCGTCTGCTCGGCAACCTCGATCTTGCGAGGCTTGCTCGACTCGGCGATCGGAATGGTCAGCACGAGCACGCCGCGGTCGAACTCGGCGCTCAGGTCACCGGCGGCGAGCATGTCGCCGAGGAAGAACTGACGGCTGAACTCTCCGTGCGGCCGTTCGTCGATCAGCACCTCGTCGTTCTCGTGCCGCAGCGGGTCGCGCCTGGCCTTGACCATGACCACGTTGCGTTCCACGGTCACGTCGACGTCCTTGCTGTCCACGCCCGGCAGGTCGAGTGCGACGATGCACCGGTCACCGCGGCGGAACGCCTCCATCGGCAGTGCGCGTGGCGTGCGGACTGCCTGCTCGGAGAGTCGGTCGAGTTCGCGGAACGGGTCGAAACGCATCAATGTCATCTGGGCTCTTCCTCGTCTGGATCTTGTGTTCCGTGGGACGTGCATCGCCTCCACCCTGACGAAGACGCGCGTGTGCCGCGTCGCCCTGGAAGGGCGAATCCCACCCTCTGACCTAGACCCGGCAGCACTACGGCAACGGCACTAGGCTGCTTGACAGAGGCAGTGACGACGCGGGGGAGGTATGGCTGTCGGAGCCGGAGACCTGGACGGCTGGGCTCGCGCCCAACTGTCCACTCTGTACGGCCTCTTCGTGCTGTCGATGAAGATGTTCAGCGGCAGGGACCCGGCGAGAATCCTTGCCCTGGCGGCGACTTCGGTGCCGTCACTGGGGCCGTGCACGGTCGCGGCGACCTATCTCATGACCGACGGCAGCCTCGTGCGGCAACCCGCGGGGCTCCCCGCTGACCCAGAACTCGATCCGCTCGTGTCCAAGCTCGACGATCGTGGTTCCGGCGCGATGCTTCCCGACGGCACGTGGCGCTGGGCGTTCCTGCTGAGAGGGGCGAGCGGTCTTGCCGGCTGCCTGGTCGTGGTGGCGGAGTCGGAACCGACGGTCGACGAGATGTTCCTGCTCAAGGTGCTCGGCCAGCAGACCAGCGCCGCGCTGGCGAACGCCACCCAGCACCGCAAGGGTGACGCGTACGCCGACGGACTGCGCCGGACCAACGACGAACGGTCCGAGGTGAACGCGCAGCTGACCACGACGGTGAACAAGCTGCGGCAACAACAACGAGTGCACGAGGTGCTGACTCGTGTGAGCGCCAGCGGCGCCGGCGAACAGGGAATCGCGCACGCGCTCAGTGAACTCACCACGCTGCCCGTGGCCATCGAGGACCAGTTCGGCAACCTGCTCGCGTGGGCCGGGCCGGGGCGTCCGGACCCCTATCCGAAGCTGCCCGCGCGGCGCAGAGAGGACCTGCTGCGCCGTGCCGCCCGCCGGACGTCCCCGCTGCGAGAGCGGGACCGGCTGATATCGCTCGTCAAGCCGCACCACGAGGTGCTGGGCGTGGTCGCCTTGATCGATCCGGCGAAGAGCGCGGGGGAGCACGAGATCTTCACGCTGGAGTACGGCACGATCGTGCTCGCGTTGGAGCTCGCCCACCAGCGCAGCCTCGCCGAGATGGAACTGCGGCTGCACCGCGAACTCGTGGACGACCTGGTGACCGGCACGGACAACGACAGTGCGTACGCACGCGCCAGCGCACTGGGCCACGACCTGCGCGGTGCGCACCACGTGGTGGTGGTGCAGTGGGGCGACACCCCAACTGATGGCGCTCTGTCGCACGCGTTGGCCCATGCGATTACCGCGCTCGGGTGGAAGGCGATGTGCTCACGGCGCTCCGGCGTCGGAGTTGTGATCGTGCGCGGCCATCCGGACGGTGAGGCGCTGTTCCGGTCAGTGGCGCAGGAGCTGGGCACCGACACAGGCGTGGTCGCCATCGGTGGCAGCTGCGACACGCCGGACGGACTGCCGCAATCGTTCAAGGAGGCGGTGCGCACGTTGCGCATCCGGCAGACGTCGCGCAATCCCCGCGGTGCGGCGTCGTTCGAGCAGCTCGGCCTCTACCGGATGCTCGACACGGGGAAAAATCGCGCCGAAGTCACGTCGTTCGTGCAGGAGTGGCTGGGCGGCCTGATCGACTACGACAACACGCGGGACGCGGACATGGTCCGCACGCTCTCCCATTTCCTGGATTGCGGCGGCAACTACGACCGGACCGCGAGCGCGTTGCTCATCCATCGCAGCACGTTGCGCTATCGGCTGGGCAGGATGAGGGAGATCACCGGTTTCGACCTGGGCGACGTGGAGGTTCGGCTGAACCTCCACGTCGCGACTCGCGCGTGGCAGGTGCTCGAAGGGCAACCAGTGGAGGGCCGCTCATGAGTGCGGCGTTCGACGGCGTGGAGCTCGAGATGCACTCACACCTGTGCGTGTTCCACCGCGGTCGCGCCGAACGGGACGACCTGCTCATCCCGTTCCTGTCGGACGGACTTCGCCGCGGCGAAGCGTGCCAGTACTTCGCCGTCGCCGAAGAGGAGGGCGACGCGAAACGGAGACTGGGAGATCTGGGCTCGCAGCTGAGGGAAGGCCGGTATCAGCGCGGCGACGTGCTGGACGGCGACGCGATCTTGGCCGAGCTGGACGAGTGGTCGCAGACGGAGGGGACGACCTGCCGGGTCGCGGGCGACATGGGCTGGGTGGGGAGGTCACCGCGGCGCCGGGAACAGCTCGACGCGCTCTTCCGGTACGAGGTGAACGCGGGCCTGTGGGTGAACAGGCGCCAGGTGTACGCGCTGTGCTTCTACGACCTCGACGTGTTCGACGGCGACGTGATCGTCCCGATGGTGAAGACACATCCGCAGATCTGGATGACCGGCGTGCTCGTCGACAACCCGTACCACCAGCAGCCCTGATTATCCGGGATCCCGCGGGGTACTCGACGGCGCATGCAGGAAACCGTTGTGCTCGGTCTGCTCGCCGATCCCGGGCTGGCCACCGACATCGTGGAGGACCTCGTCGAAGACCTGCCACGGCGGCTGCGCCGCGACGTGGACGGTGACGTGGAGTGGCGGGTGGTGTCCGTGTGCGACCAGTTCGCCGCCGACGAGCACGGGACCGTGCGGCACGTGGTCGAGGCCGTCCGTGATCAGGTCGTGGAGGAGCGCTGCGATCTGTGGGTGTGCCTGACCGATCTGCCGCGCAGGGCGGGCACAGACCCGGTGGTGGCCGACGCGAGCGCCGCGGACGGGCTGGCTGTGGCTTCCCTTCCGGCACTCGGAAGCTGGGGCCTGCACCGGAAGACCGGCGACGTGGTCACCGCCGTCGTCGGTCAGCTCAGGGACCGTGAAGTCTCGTTGAGGGGGCTCGCTCAGCGCGTGGACTCACCCACCGACGACATCGGCGTGCGGTTCGTGGCCCCGGGGCTGCGGGGCCGGCTGCGGCTGGTCGCGGGCATGGTCAGGGCGAACCGGCCGTGGAGGCTCGCGATGGGGCTGTCCAGCGTGCTCGTCGCTGCGCTCGGCACGGGCGCTTACACGTTGATCAGCGCGACCATGTGGACGCTCGGCGCCCACGCGAGCGCGGCCAGGCTGGCGGCGGCGATGCTGCTGTCGATCACGGCGATGGTGGTGTGGCTGATCGTCACCCACAAGCTGTGGGAACGCCCGTCCGACGTGGTCGGGAGGGAACGGGCGCGGCTGTACAACCTCACCACCGTGCTCACACTGGTGCTGGGGATCTCCACGTTGTACCTGGTGTTGTTCGTGGTGGTGCTCGCGTCGGCCGCACTCGTGCTCGAGCCGTCCGTGCTGGCACAGGAGATCGGCCATCCGCTGACCGTCGGCGACTACCTCGGTCTGGCGTGGCTCGCCGCGTCCGTTGCGACCGTGGCCGGTGCGCTGGGCGCGCGGCTGGAGAGCGACGAGGCAGTGCGCAACGCCGCATACGGTTACCGCCAGCAGGAGCGCCGGGAGAAGCTCCAGAAGTGACCTCGCAGTGGTGCCGGGGCGCGGTCCAAC
>NZ_VOBR01000020.1 GCF_007845675.1 Lentzea tibetensis
AGGTTCGCGGATCAGGCGCAGCCTTGCCATATTTTCAGGTCGGGGTCAAGACGTCTTTTTGTCTTGACCCCGACCTGAAAATATGGCCACCTCTGGTGATCCGCGAACCTCTCCCCACCCCACCACGAACCCCCTACCCGAGGAACGTGGCAACCTGCTTCACCAGCCACTCCGGGTCGTCCACCCACGCGTAATGCCCGGCACCCTCGTGCACGATGAGCTGCGCGTTGGGGAACAACTCCACCAACTCGGCACACCGCCGCACCGGCGAAATAGGATCAGCCGAAGCGCAATAGACCAGCACGGGATGCGAGAAATCAGCCAACGCACGCCGCAAAACGCCAGGCGTGAAAGCGCCTTCCGCGTTGTACCCGAGCCCGACCTCGTACTTCCACTCCTGCAACTCGGCCGCAGCGTGTTCCTGGGCCCGCGAGCTCCACGTCCCGTAGAGCATCGGAGACGCGGCCACGCGGTTCTCCACCGAGTTGTCGCCCGCCTTGTCCTTCGCCAAAGCGCCCACGACCTGCGCGAACCACGGCTCGCCCGACCGCGCCGCCAGGAAGCTGTCCCAGTCGCTCTGCTCGGGCGACAACCCGACGGACCGCAGAGCCGGGGTCAGCAGCACGAGCTTGCCGATGCGCTGCGGGAAGTCCTGCGCGTACCCCATCGCGATGCCCGCACCGGCCGAGTGCCCCAGCACGTCGACCACGTCGAGACCGAGGTGGGCGCGCAGGGCCTCGACGTCGCGGACCAGGAAGTCACGGCGGTAGGTGATCGGGTGCTCGGGTGAGTCGGACGAACCGGTGCCGCGGTTGTCCAGCACCACGAGCTGCCGGTGAGCGGACAGACCGCCCAGGTCACCCAGGTAGCTCGACGCTCTGCCGGGACCACCCGCGAGGCAGATCAGGGGCTCACCCGACCCCTCGATGCGATATGCGAGTTCCGTGCCGTCGTACGAGGTGAACCGTGCCATGCTGCACATCATGCCGAAGATCGCCACGGCCGACGTCGTCGACCGCGCCCAGCTGCTGGAGTTCCTCCGCACCCGCCACCGCGGCCTGATCATCACCAAGCGCGCGGACGGCCGGCCGCAGGTGTCGCCCGTCGCGTGCGGCGTCGACACCGAGGGGCGCATCGTCGTCTCCACCTACCCGCAGCGCGCCAAGACCACCAACGCCCGGCGCGACGCCGACGTCACCATGTGCGTGCTCTCCGACGACTGGGACGGGCCCTACGTCCAGGTCGACGGACAAGCCGAGGTGCTCGACCTGCCCGAGGCGCTCGAACCGCTCGTCGAGTACTTCCGGTGCATCGCGGGCGAGCACCCCGACTGGGACGAGTACCGCGAAGCCATGCGACGTCAGGGCAAGTCGCTCATCCGCATCACCATCGAACGATGGGGCCCCATCGCCACCGGCGGCTTCCCGCCCGAGCTCGCTAGCTAGACCACGCACCGCCCCAGCCCGACGGCGAGTCCAGCAACGCGCACACCCCGCCCGCCGGATCGGCGATCGACGCCACCAAACCAGTGGGCACCGCGGTGGGCGGCATCAGCACGGTGCCGCCCAGCTCCGCCACCGACGCACACGCCTCGGACACCGAATCCACGGCGAAGTACACCATCCACCCCGACACCGGCGGCTCTACCGTGCACAACCGGCCCGCCACCGCGCGACGGTCACCACGACGCGACGACTCGTACAGCGAGAACTCCGCCGACTCCGGCCGGACCTCCCAGCCCAGCTGACCCGACCAGTACGAGTCATCGGCCGACGAGCACATCAGCTCCGCCCAGCACGGCTCACCACCACGCGGCTCCGGCGCCCACGGCCCGTGCAGCACGCGACCGTCGTCCACTGCGGCGTCCACATCGGACGCATCGCGCAACGACCGCGCGACCGGACCACCGAAAACCACGCGCCAGCAAGGAGAACCACCCGCGTGCACGGCGACCGCCAGCCGGTCGCCAACCCATCCCGTGAAGGAACCGTCCGGGTCCGCGATCACCGACCAGCCGAGCACGGCGGCGTAGAAGTCGACCACTCGTTCTGGTTCGGGCGTGAACAACTCGATACGGCGAAGGCCGCACGATCCGTCGTATGGCACGAAGGGCTTCCCATCAGGCGGTGATCAGGAGCGCGCACCATCCTCGGCTCCAACCACCTGAGACGACAATGCGCCATCCGCACCAACCAGCTGCGCCGAAAGGACCTGCTCGAGCGGAACCGGCCGGCCCAGGTGGAACCCCTGCCCCACCTTGACACCCAAGCGCCGCAACGCATCCACCTGCGCCGGGCGCTCCACCCACTCGGCCACCGCCGACAGGCCGAGCCCGCGCGCGATTTCCATGATGCCCGCGACGAGCACCGCGTCGGCCGGGTTGCCGTCGATGTTCTTCACGAACTCGCCGTCGATCTTGATGCCGGTGATCGGCAGGTGTTTCAAGTGGACGAACGAACCGAAACCGGAACCGAAGTCGTCCAGCGTGATCCGGCAGCCGAACCCGCGCAGCTGCCGCGCCAGCGTCCGCGCCGCGTCCAGGTTCGTCACCGCCGCCGTCTCGGTGATCTCCAACCCCAACCGGCCCGGCGCCACCCCCGCCGAACCCAGCCGGTCCAGCACGAAGTCACCGAAGTCGCTGTCCTCCAGCGTCCGGCCCGAGATGTTCACGTTGAACCGCAGCTCCGGCGACGGCTGCGCCACCAGCGCGTCGATCGCCCGCGACAGCACCCACCGGTCGATGTCGAAGATCAGGTTCGACCGCTCGGCCACCGGCAGGAAGTCCGCAGGGCCCAGATACGGCTCCTGGCCGTCCTCCAGCCTCAACAGCAGCTCGTGCCCCAGCACCCGGCCGTCCACCAGCGACACCATCGGCATCCCGTGCAACGCCAGGCCACCATCGGCCAGCGCACCCCGCAACCGATCCAGCACCGACACCCGCTTCACCGTGTCCGCGTAGTGCCCCGGCTCGTACACCGTCACCCGGTTCCGGCCCGCCGCCTTCGACGCGTACAACGCCAGGTCCGCGTTCGCCAGCACCAGCTCCCACGAGTCACCCGGACCGAACGCCGCCAGCCCCGTCGACACCGTGATGTGCGCCGGCGTCCCGCACCCCACCAGCGGCAACGCCGCCACCGCGTCACGCAGCCCGTCAGCGACCGCCGACGCGTCCGCCATCGAACACCCCGGCAGCACCACCGCGAACTCGTCACCACCGAGCCGCCCGATCACCTGCCGCTCGGACAGCCTGCCCTCCAGCGCCGACGCCAGCATCCGCATCACCCGGTCACCCACACCGTGCCCGCGCAGATCGTTGACGTCCTTGAAGTTGTCCAGATCCAGCACCAGCAACGCACCCGAACCACCGGTCGCCAGCTCGCGCTCCAGCTCCCGCGTCAACGCACGCCGGTTCGGCAACCCCGTCAACGGGTCCTGCTCGGCCATCCGCACGAGCTCGTCGCGCACCCGGCTCGCCTGCGTCACGTCGTGCGCCGTCCCCAGCGCCCGCACCGGGGTCCCGTGCTCGTCGACGACCACCTCGCCGAAGCACTCGAACACCCGCTCCGTCCGCCGGTCCGCCAGCAGCATCCGGTGCGTGTAGGTGAACACCGAACCCGTCCGCATCGCCTCCTCGAGCGTCCGCTCGATGACCGGCAGATCCTCGGCGTGCACCAGCTGGGAATAACGCTCGAAGTCGAACTCCGTGCCCGGCGCGAACCCGAACATCTCCAGCAACGTGTCCGACCACGTCACCCGATCCTCGGTGATGTGCCACTCCCAGGTACCCATCCGGCCCAGCACCTGCGCCCGCCGCAACGCGTCCGCCTCCTGCGTCACCGCCAGCTCCCGGTCACGCCACGCCGTTACGTCAACGAGCTGGTACAGCAGCTCCTCGCCCAGCGGTGTGCAGGTGATCTCCAGCCACCGGTGGCTGTCGGCCGCGGCCGCCAGCGCGAACCCCGAACCAGGGCGTTCGGGCACACCGGGCAGCAGCGCGGGCAGCGAACGCCCCGCCGCCGAGTCCGCGGGCACCCCGAGGAAATCCCCCAGGGCGCGGTTCACCCAGCGCAGCGTCCCGAGCGCATCCGTCACACCGAACCCGACGTCCGCTCGGTCCATCGCTGTGCGGCAATAGGACGTCACGCGGGTCATGATCGTCCGATTACTGCGGGTAGGCAAGCCGCTACGACAGCCGGGTTTCTCCCGGTCTTTGCGGGTGTGCCTTGAGTTGGGCGTGTACCGGTGGTGCGGAGAGCGCTGATTTAAGTCAGCACTGAAATCATCGAACTGACTGACCAATCACCGGAGCCGCTCGAGGCTCTTCGCCGTCTCCACCATCTCCGCCGCCAGCTTCCGCAGCTCATCGGGGTCAGCCCCGTCCGAAGCCGCCGTGAACACGTCCTCCGCCGCACACCGCAACTGGAACAACCGGTCCTGCAGATCGGCGAGCTCCGCCGTCGACAACACCACCGCGTCCTCCGGCAACCCTCCCCGCTGCAACGCCGCCCGCCGCTCGTAGGCCCGCTGCCGGCACGGCTGCGCGCAATAACGCCGCGGCCTGCCGATCCGCCCACTCCCCGGCAACCTGCGTCCACACCACGCGCAGTGCCTCGGCTCATCCGGCCTCAGCCCCTCAGGGCCCCGGATCTCGACCTCCATGGCGCGCGACGGTATCCGGCCACCCCACCTTCACTCCAGCGCCACGCCGCCAAGGCACACTCCACTCGTGACACACCCCTACCTCACCGGGCCGCACCCCCGCGCGTTCGCCCACCGCGGCTGGCACGTCGACGACCTCACCGGCATGGAGAACTCCATGAGCTCCTTCCGCCGGGCCGTGAGTGAGGGCTACCGCTACCTCGAGACCGACGTCCACGCCACCAGCGACGGACACGTCGTCGTCCACCACGACACCACCCTCGACCGCACCACCGACGCCACCGGCGTCGTCAGCGACCTGCCGTGGGCCGAGGTCCAGCGCGCCCGCATCGGCGGCCGCGAACCGATCTCCCGCCTCGCCGACGTACTCGAAGAGCTCCCCGACACGCTCTTCAACATCGACGTCAAGACCGAACGCGCCGTCGAACCCGTCCTCGCCCTGCTGCGCAAGGCGAAGGCACTCCACCGCGTCTGCCTCGCGTCGTTCTCCGACAGCCGACTCGCCCGCCTGCGCAAGCGCGGCGGCCCCGAGCTCCTCACCTCCATGGGCCCCCGCAGCGCGGGCGCGCTCTGGGCATCCGGACGCATCCCGCTCGCCGGACTCGCCGTGCGCGGCCAGGTCGCCCAGGTCCCCGTCAGCCAGGGCCGGCTCACCGTCGTCGACCAGCGCTTCGTCGACGCCGCCCACAAACGGTCACTCGAAGTTCACGTCTGGACCATCGACGACGCCACCGAAATGCGCCACCTGCTCGACATCGGCGTCGACGGACTCGTCACCGACCGGCCCGACGTCCTGCGCGACGTACTCCGGTCGCGCGGTACCTGGTAACAGCTTGGGCAGACGATCAACGCGAGATAGTTCGGACAAGTACAGTCCCGCGCCATGAGTGTGGTGGAAGACAGCAACGCGGCGGTCAAGAAGCGCCGCCGCGAGCAATGGGGCTGGTGCTGGTACGACTGGGCGAACTCGGTTTTCCCCACCTCGGTGACAACGGTGTTCCTGTCGCTCTACCTCACCGCCGTCGCACAGGAAGCCGCCAAGGCGGACACCGCCCGCAACGGCGCCAACGGCTGCCCCGGTGACGACGCGTTCCAGAGCTGCGACGTCTCCATCCTCGGCCTCACCTTCCCCGCGGGCTCGCTCTGGGGCTACCTGCTGTCCGCCGCGACCGTGGTCCAGGTGATCGTCCTGCCGATCATGGGCGCCATCGCCGACCGCACCCAGAACAAGAAGCGCATGCTCGCCTTCTTCGCCTTCACCGGCGCGGCGATGACCGCGCTGCTCGGCTTCGTCGAGGGCACCAACTGGCAGCTCGGCGTGCTGCTCTTCATCCTCGCCAACATCTGCTACGGATCATCCGTGGTCGTGTACTACGCCTTCCTCCCCGAGATCGCGAACCCCGACGAACGCGACGGCGTCTCCTCGCGCGGCTGGGCGTTCGGCTACCTCGGCGGCGGAATCGCTCTCATCATCCAGCTCGGCATCACCCTCAAGGCTGACTCGCTCGGCCTCACCGCGAGCGACGCGGCCCGGATCGCCTTCGTCATCTCCGGCGTCTGGTGGGCGCTGTTCACCATCGTCCCGCTGCGCGCGCTCACCCAGCACCAGGCTCCGCACGGCGCCGAGTCCGGCGCGTCCGTCGTCACCGCCGGCTTCAAGGAGCTGGGCCAGACCTTCAAGGCAGCCAAGGCGTTCCCGCTCACGCTGGCGTTCCTCGGCACCTACCTGATCTACACCGACGGCATCTCCACCGTCGCGAACGTCTCCGCCCAGTACGGCAGCGTGGAGCTCAAGCTCGACCGCACCACGCTGATCGCCACGATCCTCATCGTCCAGTTCGTCGCGTTCATCGGCGGCGTCGTGCACGGCATGATCGCCCGCCGCTTCGGCGCCAAGAAGACCATCATGGGCTCGCTGTGCGTCTGGATCGTCGTCATCACCGCGGCGTTCTTCGTCCGCGCGGGCGACCAGGTCCAGTTCTACCTCGTCGCCGCGGGCATCGGCATCGTCCTCGGCGGCACCAACGCGCTGTCCCGGTCGCTGTTCAGCCAGATGGTGCCGCCCGGACGCGAAGCCCAGTACTTCTCGCTCTACGAGGTCGGCGAGCGGTCCACGTCGTGGCTCGGCCCGCTGGTGTTCGCCGCCGTCGGCCAGGCCACCGGCAGCCTGCGGCCCGCGATCATCTCGCTGATCATCTTCTTCGTGATCGGCTTCGTGCTGCTGATCTTCGTGCCCGTCCGCCGCGCCATCAAGGCCGTCGGAAACCCGGAACCGAAGCTCGTCTGACCATCGCAGCCACAAGAGGAACGAGCGTGCCGGCGGTCAGCAACACGATCGCCGCCACGTAGACCGAGCGCGGATCCTGCATGACCACGACCATGAAGTTGGCCTCCGGCAACAACACCGCCGACCCCGCGGCCACCGCCCACGTCGTCACCGGATCACGCCACCGCCGCACCAGCAGCACCACCAACGCGAGGGCCATCGGCAGTACGAGGCCAACCTGGAACCACGTCGCCACCGCCCCGACCACCCCGGCGACCGCGCCCGCGACGAGCCACGGCTTCACGGAGGGCAGCCGCGCCTCGCGGTGGAAACCCAGGCACAGGCACGCCAGCGCCAACCACGACGGCAGCAGGAACGACGCCTGAGTCGCCCACTGCAACGCCCCACCTTGCGACAGGCTCAGCGACAACCCGACCAGACCACCGCACACCTGCAACGCGACGAACGCCTTCGCCAACGTGCGCCACCCGAACGCCAGAGCCGCGAGCGCCGCAACCGGCGCCAACTCCACCACCGTCCACGGCGTCACCCGCACCGCCTCGAACCCGTGCACCAGGCCGAACACGATCGACGCGACGAACGCACCGGACCACATCACCCCGGCTACCAGGCCCAGCAACGCGATCCGCCGCGTCACGTCCCCCAGCGTCACCGCGTGCGCGGGCGCATCGTCGGCCGCGAACCTCGTCCGCACCGCCAGGCTCAGCGTCGACCGCGTCTCCGGCCACCCCGGCCAGCCGTACTCGCCGTCCAGATCGTCGTAGCCCTCCCCCGCGCGACTTTCGAGGAAGATCCCGACCATCTCCTCCTCGCGATCCGTCCGGTACCACGACGGCAACACCTTCAACAGCAACCGGTACCTGCGCTCCAACGTGCTCACGCCTGCGCCCCCCTCGATCCCATCGTCACCGTCCGCGCGGCCAGCACCACCACGCTCACCACGACCATCCCGATCGTGATCAGGTACGTCTCCAGCGTGCCGACCACCACGACGCTGAGCGCACCGGCGACGAACGCCACGCCGGCCGCCGACCACCACCGCATGACTGACGGCGCCGCTGCCTCACGGTGGAAACCCAGGCACAGCAACAGGAAACCCAGCCACCACGGCGCCAGGAACCACACCAACGGCCAATTGGGCTCGCTCACCAGCGTGAGGACGCCGGGCACGAGCACCAGCCCGGTGAGCACCTTCGCCCACCCGTAGCGCCCCCGCAGCAACAGGGCGAACGCCACCAGCGGCACCACCTCGAACGCGAGCCCCAACCACGACCGCGTCGTCGTCAGATCGTCGTCGACCGCGAGCAGGACCGACTGCACCACCCCACCACCGAGCATCGCGACCCCGGCCACCGCCCCCACCAGCGCGACCGACCGCACCACGTCGCCCAGCGCCACCGCACGGGCCAGACCTCCGGACGCCCCCATCCGCACGCGGCACGCCAGCGCCAGCACCGCCCAGGTCTCCATCCAGCCCGGCCAGCCGTGCTCGAGATCCAGCTCGTCGGTCCGCCCGGCCAGGAAGATCCCGACCATCTCGTCCTCGCGATCGGCCCGGTACCAGCGCGGCAACGTCCTCAACAGCCACCGATACCTGCGCTCCAGCTGGTTCACGCCTCAGACCCCCTCGCCCGCAGCACCGCCGACGCCGCCCGCACGTTCGCGCTCATCCGCGCGACCTCCGCCTGCAGCGTCCGCACTCCCCCATCGGTGAGCCGGTAGTACCGGCGCAGCCGCCCCTGGTGCACCTCCTCGCGGTCGCGCTCGGCGAGGCCGTCCGCGACCAGCCGGTCGAGCACCCCGTACAGCGTGCCGACCCGCAGCCGCATCCGCCCGTCCGACAACGCCTCCACCGACTGCACGATCGCGTACCCGTGCAACGGCTCCTCCGCCAGTGCGGTCAGCACCAGGAACGTCTGCTCCGACACACCCCTCATACAGCTAAATATATCGCTAAGCGGTATATACCGCCAGAGCGAATCGGGACCGTTGCCCTGGTCGCGTCGTGGCGGTTTTGGGTCTGCTGGTTGACTGAAGGCTGAGTTCAGTCAACACTGAAGTAATAGAGCTTAGTGAGTTTTGGAGGGCGGCTAGGGTGTCGGCCCGTGGACGCTCTTCCCGCAACATCAACAGACCCCACTGACGCCCTCTCCTCCGTTCCGGCCGCCGGCGCGCGGCGCGGACTCGGCGTGCCGGGCAGGCTGAGGTTCTTCTACGGCCCCATGGACTGCGGGAAGTCGACGCTCGCGCTGCAGATCGACCACAACCAGGCCCGGCAGGGCCGCTGCGGCCTCCTGCTGGTGCGCCACGACCGGTCCGGCACCCCGACGATCTCCAGCCGCATGGGCATCGCCCGCGGCGCGCTCGAGGTGCACGAGACCATCGACATCCGCGCTCTCGTGCGCTCCCACTGGGCCCAAGGCATCCGGGTCGACTACCTGATCGTCGACGAAGCCCAGTTCCTCTCCCCCACCCAGGTCGACCAACTGGCCGAGCTGGCCGACGACTCGCAGATCGACGTCTACGCGTTCGGTCTCGCCACCGACTTCCGCAGCTGCCTCTTCCCCGGCGCCGCACGGCTCTTCGAGCTCGCCGACGAGCTCAACGCCATCCAGGTCGAGGTGCTGTGCTGGTGCGGGCTCCCCGGCCGCTTCAACTCCCGCATCCACGACGACCAGATCGTCCGCGACGGCGACACCGTCCTCGTCGCCGACACGATCCCCGGCGACGACGTCCGCTACCAAGTCCTGTGCCGCAAGCACTACCGCACCGGCGACCTCGGCCCGACGGACGTGGATCCAGGACAACTCCGCCTGGCATAGCCACCGGACCGGAATGTGCGGGACTCAGCTGAGCAACTCCGCGATGTGCACCACGTGATGGTGAGCCCACGACTGGTGCTCGCCACCGTGAAAAGTCACCCGGACGTCCTCGTCGAACGTCACCAGGGTCACCTGACCGATCGGGCCGATCGAGCCGTGCAGCCGGACGAGGTCGCCCGGCACCAGCTCGTTCGCCTGTTTCGTCCCGATGTTGCGCGCTGAGGACGCGGGCCTCAGCCGCGTGGTGAAGAGCCACCACGACGCACCGCACAGCGCCGGAACCGTGAGGACCAGGACACCCGCGGCGACGGGAAACGTGCTCACCAGCGAGGCCGCGCCGACCGACGCCCACAGCAGACCCGCCATCGCGGCGATGTGCGCCGAGCTCACGGGATGGTCGCCGAACTGGAGCCAGCCCGTCGTGCGCACCCAGCCGTCCGAGGTCAGACCGCGCGGCGGCCTGCCGTCCGCGAGGCCGGGTTCCGCGGTGTGGACCGGTTTGCTGAACAGGTCGACGTGATCCTCAGTCCGCACGCCGCCACCTCAGCTGATTCTTGCCGTTGCGGCCGCAGACCACGACGTTGCCCTTCGGGGACCTCTTCCGCACACCTTCGAAGAAGCACCTCTTGCCCACCACGAAGCGGACCCATGCGTCGTCGGCCGGTGGTCGTGAGGTGGCCGTGGCCGGCTCTGAGGATGGTGGCGGTGCGGAAGACTCCGTCGTGGTCGTGGTCGTGGTCGTTGTGGTCACGGTCGGGCTCGGCGCGGACGACGATGGCGCGCTGGTGGCCGTCGCCGTCGCTGCGTCGGGAGCGCAGCCTGCCGCCCACAGGCCGCGGTGTTCCTGCCTGGCGGCGGACTCGACCGGCGCGAGCTCCTCGCGGGCCGACAGGTCCGCCGACGCCGCACCTTCGTGCACGATGGTCCGCGCGTAGTCCGCTCCGTCCGGCAGTCGCACGTCGACCGCGATCCGATCGTTTCCGGACACGTCGTCACTCTTGACGACGAGCCACACGTTCTTGCCTCGCAACAGGCTCTGAGCGACCGAGCGAGACTCCGCCGGCCCGCAGTCCGCGATCTGCCGCAACCCGGCGACGCGGGCGCGGAAGGCGAGCCCGGTGGCGGGCTCCACGCCTTCGAACAAGTCCACATCGGACACGGTGTGAACAGTCACCTCGAGGGAGTCACCTCTGTGCATGGCCTCTTCGAGCCCGGCGCTCTCGCGTTCCTGCGGGACCACCTCGCCGCCGAAGCCGACCGTTCCGGTGGTGACGAGCGCGGTCAGGATCCCGAGGCACGCGACCGCGAGCCTCGCGCGCTGGTTGATGCGCCACCAGAAGCGGCGGACGATCCCTGTGCTCGGCAATGGCAGTCCCCGACTTGGTCGAACAATTCATGACACGTGCGTTCACCGTTGTCGGAGCAGCGTCATCGCTGAAAACTTCACCGTCAAGAACGAAAAAGGTTCAATCGAATAGTGCTTCGTCATTCACAGAATTGACCACTGTGAACGCTCCTGCGCGCTACCGGCTGATCGCTCTTCAGAGCGTCCACGTGGCCGTGTCGGTGTAGGTCCGGCCATCGCGCGTGCCGGTGATGGTCACCGTGTTGACGCCGGGCCGCAGCGTGATCGGCCAAGCGCAGATGTGGTCTGCCGCGGGCGGTTTCGGAGCACCGACGGCCTGGCCGTTCAGGATCAGCTGCACGGTGTCGGTGGTGCCGTAGGCGCGGACCGTGGTGGCCGCGGTGGTGCGCTGCACCCAGCGGGCGCTGTTGAGGTGCACGAAGGGCGTGGTCGTCCAGTTGGCCTTGTAGAGGTAGAAGGCGTCCTTGCGCGTCGCGCGGTCGTAGGTGACCAGGCCTTTGTCGTTGCGCCCCAGGGTGTCTCCCTCGGAGCGGCTGTCCACGGCGAAGTCGAACATGTTCCACACGAACGTGCCCCAGAGGTACTCGCGGGTCCGCAGCTGTGCCCACGAATTCTCGTGCACCAGGGTCTGGTACTCCTCCGGGTGCCAGCGCGACGTCGTCACGGGCGGGCGCGGGTTCTCCTCGTGCTGGTTGATGCTGCCGCCCGCGCCGTACTCGCTCAGTGCGATCTTGCGCGCCGGATCGCTCGCGTGCAGCCGGTCCGCCCAGCCGCCGGGGCCGGTGCTGCTGTTGTTGTACCAGCCGAAGTACTTGTTGTAGGCCGCGAGCTCCGTGTGGCTCGACACCGCGTCGAGGTCGCCGAGGTGGCTGGCGTACGTCGAGTGCCTGCCCGAGTCCTCCGCCCGCACGGCCGCCGCGAGGTCGCGGAGCAGGTTGTTGGTCGCGGCGTTGCTGGTCTTCTGCTCGTTGCCGACGCCCCAGAACGCGATCGACGGGTGGTTGAAGTTCTGGCGGATCATCTCGAGCAGTTGCTGCTGGGCGTTCGCGCGGAACGCCGCGCTGTCGGTCACCTCGTTGACCAGCGGGATCTCCGTCCACACCACGTAACCGCGTTCGTCGGCGAGGTCGTACACGTCCTCGGACTGCTGGTAGTGCGCGGTGCGCAGGGCGTTGACGCCCATCTCGTCCATCAGATCGAAGTCCTGGCGCTGCTGTGCGGGCGTGACGGCCCAGCCCTGGTTCAGCCGGTCCTGGTGCGCGTTGACGCCGTGCAGGCGCACCGATCGGCCGTTCAACGAGAAGCCGGTGTTCGCGTCGACCGCGGTCGTGCGCAGGCCGAGTGGTTGGGTGACGACGTCGGTCACGTCGCCGATGTCGGCGTCGATGATCTCCACGCTCGCGCGGTAGCGGTACGGGTCCGTCTTGCCGTGCCAGCGGTGCGGGCGTGGGATCGTGATCGTCTGCGCGGTGTCGAAGCCGGTGGCGGCGTTCACCGAACGGGTCGCCGCCGTGGTCTCACCGACGATCGTGCCCGTCTGATCGGCGACGACCGTGCGCACCTCGACCCGCTTGGTGGTCGCGTTGTTGTTCCACGCCTTGGTGGTGACCTCGACACGTGCCGACTCGTCGGACAGGGCTCGCTGCCGCAGATACACGCCGGGACCGCCGAAGTCGCCCATGCGGATGCCCAGCGGGTCGACCGCGGTGAGCGACACGGAGCGGTAGATCCCGCCGAAGAACGTGAAGTCGGCGGAGAGCGGCGCCACGTCGGGCTTCGCGGCGTTGTCCGCCTTCACCGCGATCACGTTGTCCTGCCCCGGTTTCACCGCACTCGTCGCGTCGAAGCGAAACGCCGCGAAGCCGCCGCGGTGCTGACCCAGCCGGACGCCGTTCACCCACACGTCCGCGACCTGGTTCACGCCGTCGAACTGCAGCCACAGCCGCTTGCCGGCCAGCGACGACGGCGGCGTGAAGTGCTTGCGGTACCAACCGATTCCCCGGTGGTAGTTCGAGCCGCCGTCCTGGCCGTCCGACGCGTTCCAGGTGTGCGGCACGGTCACCGGCGTCCACGCCGAGTCGTTGAAACCCGGTGTCTCGGCTCCCGCGACGTCGCTGCGGACGAACCGCCAGCCCGCGTCGAGGCCCACGTGCTGGCGTGTCGCGGGCGGCTCGTACGCCGAGGCGGCAGGCGCTCCCACGAGCATCGTCGACAGCAGCAACAACACCGACAGGCGAGTCCGAGCCATGAAATCACTCCACTGTTCGCCCACGTGAACACCGGGGTTGAACGATTTAGAACGCTATTGGTGGCGGGAAATCCGCGTCAACACCACGGGCGAGTTCCGGTACAAGCGATTCGGCGATGCGTGATCCGACTGCGATCTTGACGCCGCCCGCGCGGACGGGCACGGTCGGTGGTGACCGCTGCCATCACGTTCGACATCGAAGGAGCGGTCGTTGACACCCCAGCCAGGTTCCTACCCCGGCCTGACCCGCCGCACCCTGCTCGTCTCGGCGGTGGCCGCCGCGGGCACCGCCTTCGCGGGCAACGGCAGCGCCACCGCGGCACCCGCACTGGCACTGCGCTCCGGTAGCAACACCCTCAACGCGGACTTCGCGTGGGCCCGCAAGCGCGCACTGGACTGGGTCCAGACCGGCAAGCCCGGCACCATCCCGTCGTACTGGGCTGGTCTCACGAACCGTCCCGCGTTCTACTCCCGCGACGTGGCGCACCAGATGCTCGGCGCGCACCTGCTCGGCCTCGACGCCGAGAACATCAGCATGCTCAAGGTGTTCGCCACGTCGGCGACCGAGCGTCGGCGCTGGTACCCGTTGTGGGCGTTCCAGTTCGACGGCGGCATCTACCGCACGGACTACAAGAGCGACGACAACTTCGTCCGCGAGGTCCCCGCGGTGTTCGAGCTGACCGAGAAGGGCGTGCGGCAGTACCTGTGGACCGGCAACCGCGCCTACGTCGACGACGCGGCGCTGTGGAAGTACTACACGAACTCGGTCACCTACTTCATCGGCGCTCACGACGACAACCGCAACGGCGTCGCCGACGAGGACGGCACCGGGAAGATCTTCCAGGGCGTCGCCAGCTACAACGAGAACGGCGAGGGCCTGCTCGAAGCAGGCGACGGCATCGCATCGCAGTACCAGGCGCTGCTCGCCTACAGCATCGCCCAGCAGGCGCGCGGCGATGAGGCCGGCGCGCAAGCGTCCGCCAGGAAAGCGGCCAACCTGCGCGCGCACTTCGAGAAGAACTGGTGGTCGGCGAGCGCCAACAGGTACATCCGCGGCTTCACCAAGGCGGGTGCGCGCACGAACTTCGGCAAGGAGAACTCCTGGTTCCTGCCGATGAAGGGCCTCACCGCGCCCGGCCCGCGCACCGACGCCTACCTGGACTTCGTGCACAAGTCGGTGTCGGACCTGCCGCCGTTCAACATCGAGGCCTACACCTACCTGCCCGAGACGTTCTTCCGCTGGGGCCGCGTCGACCAGGCGTGGAAGTGGTTCCGCTACGTCGCGGACAGCCGCGCCGCCTACCCCGAGGTCTCGTACACCACGATCGGCAACATCGCCGAGGGCCTGCTGGGCATCGAGCCGAACGCACCCGCGTCGGCGCTGTCCACGGTGCCGCAGCTGCCCTCCGCGGTGCCGTGGCTGGAGCTGGACCACGTCCCGCTGGGTGCGCACGACCTCGCGGTCCGGCACGACGGCAACAAGACCAGCGCGCTGACCCACCACGCGGGGCCGCGGCCGCTCGCGTGGACCGCGCAGTTCGCCGGACGGTACGAGTCGGTGCTCGTGAACGGACAGCGGCAGCCCGCCAAGGTCAGCGTCGTGGAGGGCCGCACCCTCTCGTCGGTGACGATCACGGTGGCGCCGGGAGCGAAGGCCACGGCCGCCGTCTGACTCTCTCGCCCAGCGGTGGGGACAGTGGGAGCATCTCGGCCCATGACGCCGCTGCCGCGATTGCTCACGCGCGTCGTGACTGCCTTGACCGTCACGACAGCCGCCGTCGGATGTTCCGACGGCGGCAGGACCGATGCGGGCGAAACCGGCCTGCGAAAAGCGCTCGCCCGTGTGGCGGCGACCGACCAGCTGCGGGACTACGTGGAGTACGCCGACGGCGAGGGCATCGCCGTCGTGGCGGGCCGGACGGGCGCACCGGAAGGGCCGTGGCGACGGTTGCGCGGCTACGAGGGCGGCAAGATCGCGGCCTACTCCAGGACGCTCGCGGACGTGACGGGCATCGAGCTGGGAGCGGTGCGGTACCGGATCGCCGCGGGCGCGCCGCCCTACGACGTGGCGCTGCTCGTCGGTGGTCAGGACGCCGGGCAGATCACCGGCCGGTTGCGGGCCAGCGGCTGGCAGGACGGCGCGAACGGCGAGCTCACGGCCCCGTCACTCGACGCGTCCGGGGCTCCCGACGTGCGCGTGCTCAGTCTCTCGCTGGCGAAGGTGAAGCCGACGGGCGCCGACCTCGCGCACGGGTCCGCGGACGCGTCACTCGACCCCGTTCTCGCGCCCGGCGAGAAGACGCTCGCCGCCGACGCGGGCACGGTCGCGCTCGCCGACTGCCTCGGCGACGTCATCGTGGCGTTGATGACGCGCACCAAGGACACCGGCGAGGGACCGGACGCGGTGGCGGTCGGCGTCCGGCGCACCGCGGACAAGGCGAGTGCGCCGCGGGCGATCGTGTGCAGCGAGTGGCGGTCCGCGGGCGCGGCTGACCGCGCAGCCGGCGAGCAGCGCGACGCGCTCGCTTCCGGACCGTTCGCGGACACCTACCGCAACGGCAAGGCGGAGCGCGCGGGCGGCAACCTCGTCCGGCTGGAGGCCGACACCCCCGACGACGCGGCCGCCGTGCTGGCCGGTTTCCTCGAACGGCGGCTGCCCGGCATGTGACAACCTGGACAGCACCGGGTTCGAGGACAGGCGGCGCCGATGGACCACGTCGTGGAGCTGATCACCGTCGCGGCGCACCCGACCGCTGTTGTCCGGGCGGCGACCACGTGGCACGACTTCCCGTCGCTGTGGAAGGGCATGCTGGACGAGGTCTGGGCGTGCGTGCACGCCGCGGGGATCAGCCGGGGCTGTCGCAACGTGATGCTGTACCTGGACGACGTGCCGACCGTCGAGGTCGGCGTCGAGCTCCCGGAGTCCTGTCGGCTCACCGGCCGGGTCGTGGCGTCGGCGTTGCCCGCGGGGCGGGTTGCGATGACCGTGCACCGCGGTGGGTACGCGGGTCTGGCGTCGGCGCACGAGGCCGTGGTGCGGTGGTGTGCCGCGCACGGACAGCCGTTGGCGGGGCCGCGGTGGGAGGTCTACGGGCCTCATCGCGACGATCCCGCCGAGGTGACGACCGAGGTGTTCCACCTGCTGGCATGACCTGCCGGAGTTCGAGAAACCGGCGGGCTGCATGCGCGAAAAGGGCGTCGCCGTGCCCGATCCGGCGGTGGGCACGCCCTTCGAGACGGGTGGGCTGAACTGTCAGCGCCGAATTGTCGGTGCTCGCCCCTACTCTGCGGGCATGAACCGGACCGACCGGCTGTACGCGATCGTCGAGACACTGCGGGCCATCGCCCCTCGCACCCGGAGCGCCCGCGTGCTGGCCCAGCAGTACGAGGTCAGCGTGCGCACCATCGAGCGCGACATCAGCGCGTTGCAGCAGGCGAGCGTGCCGATCTACGCGGACACCGGCCGCACCGGCGGCTACGCGCTGGACACGTCGATGTCGTTGCCACCGCTGAACTTCACGCCCGCCGAGGCGGTCGCGGTGGCGGTGGCGCTGCGCGGCGTCGACCACACGCCGTTCGGCCGGTCGGCGCGCAGTGCGCTGCGCAAGATCATGGCCGCGATGCCGTCGCGTGACGCCGGCACCGTGAACGAGCTGGCCACCCGAGTCCGGTTCTTCACCGCGGCCGAGGCGCAGGCCGCCCCCGCCGTGCCCGCGGTGCTGTCGGACGCACTGGTCCACCGGCACGTGCTGCACCTCGTCTACCAGGACAAGCAGGGCGAGCTGACCGAACGCGAGGTCGAGCCCCTGATGTTCCTGGCCGGCCAGCAGGGCTGGTACCTGCACGGCTACTGCCGGCTGCGGCAGAACCAGCGGGTGTTCCGGCTGGACCGGATCGTGGCCGCGCGCGACCGCGGCGAGCCCGCGCCCCACCGGCCGGACCTGCGACCGCCATCGGACGTGCCGCACAACATCGCGCTGCTCTCGACGTTCGACTGAGAAAGGCCGGCTGAGAAAGGCGGAAAACACCGACAGGGGGTTGTCGCGGACGGGCCGCATCGTGGGTGCACACCGAACGAGGAGGCATCCGTGACTGCACACGGCACCATCAACTGGGTCCAGATCGGCACCGACGCGCCCGAGGACGCGAAGAAGTTCTACGGCGAGCTCTTCGGCTGGACGTACGCCGACGACCCCCACTCCCCCGGCTACGACCTGATCACGACGCCCGGAGGCGCCGGACCCAGCGGCGGCTTGTCCGACACCAAGGGCGAGGCACCGAACCACGCGGTCTTCTTCGTCGTCGTGTCGGACGTGGCGGCCGCTGCCGCCGAGGCCGAACGCCTCGGCGGCAAGGTCGTGGTCCCGCTGACCACCACGCCGGACGGTCTGGCGTTCGCCCACCTGGTCGACCCGTCGGGCAACCACTTCGGCGTCTACACGCCGGCAGGCTGAGCGGCGCCCGGACGCTAGCACTGCTAGATCTGTCTAGCAGTGCTAGCTTCCGGGTCGTGTCCACCCGGGATCGCCGTGAGCGGGAACGCGCGGAACGCGAGCAGCTGATCATCGACGTGGCGCAGGACCTCGCCGAAGCCGAGGGCTGGGACGCGGTCACCACCCGCAGGCTCGCCGAGCGCGTCGAGTACAGCCAGCCAGTGCTGTACAGCCACTTCACCAGCAAGGACGCCATCGTGCGTGCCGTCGCACTGCGCGGTTTCGGCATGCTGGCGGACGAGCTGCACGCCGCGCGCACGTCCTACCCGAAGACGATGGACTCGTTGCGCGCGGTCGCCGACGCGTACCTGAGGTTCGCCAAGGCGAGGCCCGCGTTGTACGAGGCGATGTTCGTGCGGGACGTCGCCATCGCGTTCGGCACCGACGACGCGCCGCCCGAGCCGCGTGCCGCGTTCGGCGAGATCGTCGCCGCGCTCGAGCCCGTCGCGATCCCCAGCGCGCTGGAGACCTACGCCGAGGTGTTCTGGAGCGCGCTGCACGGCACGGCGTCACTGGCACGCCGGAAACGGCTGCGGCCCGAGTACCACCTGGCGCGGATGGACCTGATGATGACGAAGTTGTTCCGGTAGTCGATTCCGGCGCACCCCGTTCGTGTAGCTGGTGACAGGTGGGTCGCGTGGAACGGAGGACGGCGATGGAAGAGCTGCTGACCGGTCTGGTGGTGGGCGAGTCCCCGCGGTGGCACGAGGGCAGGCTGTGGTTCTCGAACTGGGGCGCGCCGGAGATCGTGGCCGTCGACGTCGACGGCAAGTCCGAGGTGATCGCGCCCGGACCCAAGTTCGCCGGGTACTGCCTCGACTGGCTGGCCGACGGCAGGCTGCTCGTCACCGGTGAGACCGAGGTGCTGCGCCAGGAGCCGGACGGGTCGTTCGTCACCCACGCCGACCTCAGCGAGCTGGGCGAGGGCTGGAACGAGATCGTCGTCGACGGCAGGCAGAACATCTACGTCAACAACATCGGCTTCCGGTTCGGCGAGGAGGACTTCAAACCGGGCTTCATCGCGCTCGTCACGCCGGACGGCGCGGTGCGCAAGGTCGCCGACGACATCGCGTTCCCCAACGGCATGGTCGTCACGCCGGACAACAAGACCCTGATCATCGCCGAGTCGTGGTCGGCGAAGCTCACCGCGTTCGACATCGAGCCCGACGGCGGCCTCACCCACCGCCGAGTGTGGGCGGACGTCGGCGGCGACGGCATCTGCCTCGACGCCGAGGGCGCGATCTGGTGCGCGGACATGACCGAGTCCGGGTCGGTGGCGATGCGTGTCCGCGAGGGCGGTGAGGTGGTGGAACGGATCCCGCTCGACGCCGCGTGCTTCGCGTGCGCGCTCGGCGGTGACGACGGCAGGACGTTGTTCCTGATGGTCGCCGAGTGGCGCGGCATCGAGCGGATGGGCGAGCTCTTCCAGTCTCGGACCGGCCGCGTGCTGACGGCGTCGGTCGCGGTCGGCGCGCACTGAATCGGGGGGATGGTCCTGGCCACGTGCCGCGCGGCCAGGACCACGTCCTCAGCACACCTGGCGGAGCTCGTCCAGGTGCTTCAGCCCGCCGAGCACGGCGTCCGCGTCACCGACGAAGTCGATCAGGCAGGCGACCTCGTCGATGCCGACCTCCTTCAGCCGTTCGACGACCCGCACGCCGTCGGCGACCGTGCCGAAGAGCCCGCCGGTGTCGAAGTAGCGGTCGAACGACCGCTCCACCAGGAACTCCACGTCCTCCGGGTCCATGTCGTCCGGGTTCACCCCCGGCATCAGGTCGCCGGACGCCTGCACGATCAGGCCGATGGAGCTGCGCAGGTAGTCGCTGAACGGCTTGCGCACGATCTCCCTGACCTCCTCGCGGTCGGCGCCGAGGAACGTGTGCAGCATCAGCGCGACGTGCCCGTCACCGGAGTGCCCGGCCGTCCGGTACGCGTCCCGGTAGAGCCGCACCTTCGCGGTCAGGTCGTCGAGGTCCTGGCCGAGCAGGTGGGTGAGCACGCCGACGCCCATCTCCCCCGCCTGCCGGAACGTGTCCGGCGTGCCCGCGCTGGTGAGCCACACGGGCAGCGACGGCCGCACCGGCGGCGGGTAGATGCCGACGGACGCGGCGTTCCCCGCGCCGTCGACGACCTCGACCTGCTCACCCCGCCACGCCCGCCGCACGGTGTCCACAGTGGAGGCGAGCACCTCCTTGCGGCGCGGGTAGTTCTCCGGCCTCAGTGCGAAGTCCACCGCGTGCCAGCCCGACGCGAACGACACGCCGACCCGGCCACCCGAGAGGTTGTCCACGACGGACCACTCCTCGGCGATCCGCAGCGGGTGGTGCAGCGGCGCGACGACGCTGCCCGCCCTGATCTGGACCCGCGAGGTCACCATCGCCACGGCGGCGCCGGTGACGGCCGGGTTCGGGTAGCGGCCGCCGAACGGGTGGAAGTGCCGTTCCGGCGTCCACACCGAGGCGAACCCGTGCGCGTCGGCGAACCTGGCGCCCTCGATCAGCAGCCGGTAGTCGCCCTGGCCGCCGTCGTCGGCGAAGTAGAACAGGCCGAAGTCCATGCCTCCCCCTAGCGGTCGCAGGGTTCGACGACCCTGACCTTGAAGATGTCGATGTCGGTCAGGACGCTGACCTTCACGTTGCGCAGCCGGGGCGACCAGCCGACGGCCGACCACTCCTGCCACAGCGGCACGACCGGCATGTCCTGCACCAGCAGGCGCTCCGCGTCGCGGTACAGCCCGAGCGCGGCCTCCTTGCTCGGTGCCCGGTCGGCCTTGTCGAGCGCGGCGTCGAACGCCGGGTTCGAGTAGCCGTAGTCGTTCGAGGACGCCCCCGTCTTGTACAACGGGGTCAGGAAGTTCTCGATCGACGGGTAGTCGGCGCGCCAGTCCGAGCGGTAGGCGCCGGTCATCCGCTTGCCCACGATCGCCTCGCGGAACTCGCGGAACGACATGGTCTCCTTGGTGACGCAGTCGACGCCGAGCGTGGTCTTGATGCTCTCGCACACCGGCCCGAGCCACGTGCGCGCGCCGGACTCGACGTTGGTGTGCAGCTCGATCGGACCCTGGAAACCGGTGCGGGCGAACAGCTCCCGCGCCTTGGCCGGGTTGTACGTGCACAGCTCACCGCACTGCCCCGGCGCGTAGCCCTCCAGTCCGGGGATGGTGAACCCGTCCGCCGCCTTCTGCCCGCCACCGACCTTCTTGATCAGCTCGGCGCGGTCGATCGACATCGACACCGCCTTGCGCAGGTCGGGGTTGTCGTAGCCGGGCTTGTAGCTCGGGAACGCCAGGTTCTGCATCAGCAGGAAGTTGCGGTCGGTGAAGCGGCCGGGCAGGTCCTTCTTGTACTGGCCGCTGGTGATCTTCTCGTACGGCATGGCCTCCATGAAGTCGAGCTCACCGCGCACCAGCGCGTCGTAGGCCACCGACGTGTTCGGATAGACCGTGTAGTGCAGGTCCTTGATGCGCGGCTTCTCCTCGCCCTTGAAGCCCTTGAACGCGGTGAGCTTCTGGTGCCCGTTCGGCACGGCCTCGACGAACTTGTACGGCCCGTTGCCGACCGGCTTGCGCTTCCAGGCCTCCTGGTCGCGGAAGAACGAGTCCGGCAGCGGGTAGAACGCCCAGTAGCCGACCATCGTCGGGAAGATCGACAACGGGACGCTGAGCGTCACCTGGAACTCGTAGTCGTTGATGATCTTCAAACCGGACAGCTTGTCCGTGGTGGGCGTCCCGCTGGCCGGGTTGAGGTCGGCATAGCCCTGGATGCGCTCCATGAACGTGTTGTTGCGCAGCTTGTTCGGCCCGTACGCGACGTGGTTCCAGGCGTTGACGAAGTTGCGCGCCTTCACCTCGCTGCCGTCGTGGAACTTCCAGCCGCGGTGGATCTTGATGCGGAAGACCTTGGAGTCCTTGGTCTCGATCGACTTCGCCATCGCGTTGTACGGCGCGGCGTCCTCCAGCCGGTAGCCGACGAGTCCGGTGAACATCATGCTGATCAGCCGGCCGCCACCCCACTCGTTGGTGTCCCCCGGCAGCAGCGGGCGGAACGGCTCGGTGTTGAACATGCGGACGACCGTGTTCTGAAACCCGTGCTGATCCGCCACCGCCGCGGTCTGCACGGCTGGCGCCACGAGCCCCGTGGCGACCAGCGTCGCTCCAGCGAGCGTCAGCAGTTTCCTGACGAACGACATCACTCCCCCTTAGTTGACAACGGATTCCCGTGCGCGCACCCCGAGCGTCAGCAGGACGCCCAGCACCAGCGCGGCGACGGGGAGCAGGTAGGCGAAACGCAGCGCGTCGGCGAAGCCCTCGCGCAGTGCGGGCGGGACCACCCCGGACTTGAGCAGGTCCGGGTGGACGCCCTCGGCGGTCAGTCTGGCCTGCAGCAGCGCGCCCACCGCCGCGCTGCCGAGCAGGCTGCCGCACAACCTGGTGGTGTTGAACAGACCTGACGCGGCACCGGACATCGACTGGTCGACGTCGCGCATGGCGATGATCGCCGCGGGTGACCCGCCGACGCCCATGCCGAACCCGAGCACCACCAGCCCCGGCAGCAGGTGCCACCATTGGCCGTCCGCGCGGACGGCGAACGCGATGCCCACGATGCCCGCCGCGAACAACGCGAACCCGGCCATCAGCACCGGTTTGCCGCCGTAGCGGTCGATCATCGCGCCGGACTTCGGTGCGACGACCGCGGAGAGCAGCGGCGCGACCGCGATGGTCAGCCCCGCGTCGCGCGCGCTCAACCCCGCCACCGACTGCAGGTGCAGCAGCGTGAGGAACAGCATCGCGCCGAGCCCGAGCGGCAACGCGGCGACCACGACGGCCATCAGCGAGAAGTTCCGGTCGCGCACCACCGCGAACGGCAGCAGCGGCTCCCGGTCCTGCCTGCCCCGTTCGGCCAGCACGAACAGCGCCAGCACGAGCACACCCGCGACCAGCACCAGCTGGATCGTGCCGTCCCAGCCGTGCCGCTCCCCCTCGATCAGCCCGTACGTCAGCAGGAACAGCCCGGTGGTGACGAGCACCGTGCCCAGCACGTCCAGCCTGCGCCTGCCGTTCGACGCGTGCTCGGGCAGCCACAGCAGGCCGAGCACGGCCGCGGCGATGCCGAGCGGGACGTTGAGGTAGAAGATCCACCGCCAGCCGAGCGTGTCGACGAGCAGCCCGCCGACCGTCGGGCCGACCGCGGCACCCAGCCCGCCGACCGCACCCCACACGCCGAACGCGGCGCCGCGCTTCTCCTCCGGGAACACGATCGTCAGCAGCGACAGCGTCTGCGGCACCAGCATCGCGGCACCGATGCCCTGCACGACCCGCGCGGCGACCAGCTGTCCCGGTGACTGGGCCGCTCCGCACACCACCGACGCGAGGGTGAACAGCGTGACGCCGAGGACGAACATCCGGCGCTGTCCGAACAGGTCGCCGAGGCGGCCGCCGGTCACCAGCAGCACGGTGAACGCGAGCACGTAGGCGTTGATCACCCACAGCACCGAGTCGAGCCCGGCGCCCAGGTCCGCGGCGAGCGTCGGCACCGCGACGTTGACGACCGTCGTGTCGAGCAGTGTGGCGACCTGGCCGAGCACGAGCGCGACCAGCACCAGCCACGGGTTTCGGTTCACGACCGGCCCATCTGCTCGACGAGGCTGCGCGGGCGCATGTCAGCCCAGTGCTCGTCGACGTGGTCGAGGCACGCCTGTCTGGAGTCCGGGCCGTGCGCGACGGTCCACCCGGCGGGGACGTCGATGTGCTCGGGCCACAGCGAGTACTGGCCCTCGGCGTTGGTGAGGACGAGGTAGGTGCCGTCGGCGTTCTCGAACGGGTTGGTCATCGGACTCTCCCTGGGCTCAGTCGGGTGCCGAGTACCTGTCCGATCTCGGCGATGGGTTCGGGTTGGGTCATGGCGCCGTGCGCGCAGCCGACGTCGTGCGTCTCGACCGCGCCCGTGACGTGCGGCTCCCACAGCTCGGGCCTGCCGTTGCGGGCGGCGAAGAACAGCACGTCGCCGTCGAACACCCGTGGGCTCGCGTTGTTCATCAGCCGGGCGTTCGCGGCGAATGTGACGGCCATGGCGTCCACCTGGTCCGGGGTGAAGCCGGCGAGGTCCTCGGGAGCGTCGTGGCCGAGCGACTCCAGCAGTGCGGAGAGCGCGTCGAGCTCGCTCACCTCGTCGGCCGGGACCGGGTAGGCGTCGAGCAGGACGAGCAGTTCCACCTGGTCGCCCAGCTGCACGGCCATCTCGTGCGCGACCACGCCGCCGAACGACCAGCCGAGCAGGTGGTACGGCCCTTCCGGCTGCACCTTCCGGATCTGCTCGACGTACTCGGCGGCCATCTGCGCGACGGAGGCCGGTTGTGCCGATGGATCGGTGAGTCCCTTGGCCTGCAACGCGTAGACCGGGCGGTCGACGTGGCGCAGCAGTCCGGAGTAGACCCAGCCGATGCCCGCGGCGGGGTGGACGCAGAACAGCGGTTCGCCCGTGCCGTGCGGACGCAGTGGCAGCAGCACGGCGAGTTGGTCGCTTTCGTCGTCGTGGCCGAGGCGTTCCGCCAGCCCGGCGACCGTGGGTGTCTCGAAGAGCGTCCGGATGCCCAGGCGCACGCCGAAGGTGGCCTGGATCCGGCCCAGCAGCTGCGCCGCCAGGATCGAGTGGCCGCCCAGGTCGAAGAAGCCGTCGTCGATGCCGAGCTCGGGCAGTTCCAGCGCGTCGGCGAACAGCTCCAGCAGGATCTGCTCGGCCGGGGTGCGCGGACCCCAGGACGTGGTGACGAAGTCCGGTGCGGGCAACGCCTTCCGGTCGAGCTTGCCGTTCGGGGTGAGCGGCAGTCGTTCGACGCTCATTACAGCGGCCGGGACCATGTGGTCCGGCAACCTCCTCGCCAGGCCGGTGCGGATCTGGTCCACACCGGACTCGGTGACGACGTACGCGACGAGGCGGTTGTCGTGCGGCAGCACGGCCGCCTGGGTGACACCGGGTTCGGAGAGCAGTGCCGCCTCGACCTCGCCGAGCTCGACGCGGAAGCCGCGGATCTTGACCTGCTGATCGGCGCGTCCGACGAACTCGAGGGTGCCGTCGGCCTTCCAGCGCACCACGTCACCGGTGCGGTACATCCGGCCGCCGAACGGGCAGGCGACGAACCGTTCCGCGGTGAGGGCGGGGCGGTTCACGTACCCCCTGGCCACACCGTCGCCCGCGACGTACAGCTCGCCGGGGACGCCGACCGGGACCGGGCGCAGGTTCGCGTCCAGCACGTGGGCGCGGGTGCCCGGCATCGGCCTGCCCATGGCCGGAGTGCCGGGCCCCGCCAGAGGGTCGCTCATGGTTGAGACGACCGTGGTCTCGGTGAGGCCGTAGACCTGCATCATCGTGCGGCCGGGTGACCACCTGGCCACCAGCTCGGCCGAGCACGCCTCGCCGCCGACGACGAACCCGCGCAGGCTCGGCAGGTCGCGTTCCGGCACGGACGCGAGCATCGACGCGACGAGGTCGGTGTGCGTGACCTGGTTGTCGTCGATCAGGTCGGCCAGGTCGTCGCCGGCCAGCTGACGGTCCGGTCCGGGGACGACGAGCGCGGCACCCGCCAGGAACGTCAGCGCGATGTCGGCGAGCGAGACGTCGAAGCTGATCGACACCGCCAGCAGGAACCGGCTGGTGCCGTCCACGCCGAGCCGGTCGACGTGCGCCCTCGCCATCGCGACGATCCCGGCGTGCGAGACCTGCACGCCCTTCGGTGTGCCCGTCGAACCCGAGGTGTAGATGACGTAGGCGGCGTTGTCCCGCGAGATCGGCACACCGGGGTCGGTGTCCGGGTACCCCTCGGCATCGGCGCTGGTGACGGTGATGATCGGCCGGGTGTCGGCGAGCATGAACTCGATGCGCTCGGCCGGGTAACCGGGGTCGACCGGCAGGTACGCGGCACCGGTCTTCAGCACCGCGAGCCAGGCGACGACCAGGTCGGCGGAGCGCGGCATCATCAGCGCCACCACGCGTTCGCGGTCGGCGCCGAGCCCGATCAGGCTGTGGGCCAGCCGGTTCGCCCGCGCGTTGAGCTCCGCGTAGGTGAGGACGGTGTCCTCGAAGACGACCGCGGTGGCGTCCGGGGTGCGGCGGACCTGCTCCTCGATGAGGCGCGGCAGCATCTCGTGCGCGGGGTGTCCGGTGTCGTTCCAGGTGGCGAGCTGGTCGCGTTCGGCGTCGGACAGCAGGTCGATCGCGCCGATGCGGCGGTCCGGCTCGATCTCCTCCAGCAGCCGCACGAGCCACGCGGTCATTCGCTCCGCAGTGGACCGGTCGAACAGGTCCGTGCTGAACGTGACCTCGGCGCGCAGGCCGCCATCGTGCTCGGCGAAGCTGAGCTCCAGGTCGAAGCGGGACGGGTGCACGCCGGTGTCCACTGCTTCGGCGCGCACGCCGGGCAGGTCGAGCCGCGGCTCGGCGTCGTCCTGCATGGCGAGGATGACCTGGAACAGCGGCGGCCGCGAGGTGGAGCGGGCGGGCCGCAGCTCCTCGACGAGCCGCTCGAACGGCAGGTCGGCGTTGGCGTACGCGGCGAGGTCGGTCTCCCTGACCCGCGCGAGCAGCTCGCCGAACGTCGGGTCGCTGCTGGTGTCCGTGCGCAGCACCAGCGTGTTGACGAAGAACCCGACGACGTCGTCGAGTGCCGCGTCGGTGCGGGCCGCGACCGGGCTGCCGATCGGGATGTCCGTGCCCGCGCCCAGCCTGGTGAGCAGCGCGGCGAGCGCCGCGTGCAGCACCATGAACAGGGTCGTGTCGTGCTCGCGGGCCAGCGCGACGAGCCGGTTGCGCACGTCCGGGCCGATCTCGGCGGTGACGAGATCACCGCGTCCGCTCGGCACCGGCGGCCTCGTGCGGTCGAACGGCAGCGCCAGCTCGTCGGGCAGTCCGGCGAGCGTGCGGCTCCAGTGGTCGAGCTGGGCCTCGACGTCGAGCGTCTCGTGCTGCCACAGCGCGTAGTCCGCGTACTGCACGGGCAGCGGCGTGAAGTCCGGCTGCCGGTGCCGGGCTCGCGCGCTGTAGGCCAGCTCGATGTCCCTGGTCAGCGGTTCCATCGACCCCCCGTCGAACGCGATGTGGTGCAGCACCAGCAGCAGCACGTGCTCCTGCTCGTCGATCGCGAACAGGGTCGGGCGCAGTGGCAGGTCGCAGGTCAGGTCGAAGCCCTTCGCGGTCCGCTCGGCGACGCCGTGCGCGTCCGCCGCGTCCACAACGGACAGTTCCGGTCCGGTCGGCCGGACGACCTGCACCGGTCCCCCGTCCCCCTGCGGGAACACGGTGCGCAGCGACTCGTGCCGTTGCACCACGTCGGTGATCGCCTGGCTGAGGGCGTCGCGGTCGAGGTCTCCGATCAGGCGGAGCGCGATGGCGACGTTGTAGGCCGCGTCCGCGTCCAGCATCTGGTTGAGGATCCACAGCCGGTGCTGCGCGAACGACAACGGCACCTGGTCCGGACGGTGCCGCGCCACCAGCGGGTGCGCCGCCCGGCCCGCGGTGCGGACCCGGTCGGCGAGCCGGGCCACGGTCGGGTTCTCGAACACCGCGCGCACCGGCAGCTCGACGCGCAGCGCGGTGCGGATCCGGTTGACCAGCCGGGTGGCGAGCAGCGAATGTCCGCCGAGGTCGAAGAAGTTGTCGTCCACGCCGACGCCCGGCAGTCCGAGTATCTGCGCGTACAGCCCGGCGAGGATCTCCTCCTGCGGCGTGCTCGGCCTGCGTCCGGACGACTCGAAGTCCGGCGCGGGCAGCGCCTTGCGGTCGAGCTTGCCGTTGGGGGTGAGCGGCAGCGCGTCGAGGCGGACGATCGCGGCAGGCACCAGGTACTCCGGCAGCTTCCCCGCCAGCGCGGCGCGGATCTCGGCCGGGTCCGGCGTGCGACAGGGTTCCGCGACGACGTAGCCGACGAGCATGCGCGGCTCTTCGCGGAGCACCACGGCCGCGCCAGACACGTCCGGCCTGGCCAGCAGCGCGGCCTCGATCTCGCCCAGCTCGACCCGGAAGCCGCGGATCTTGACCTGCTGGTCGGCGCGGCCGAGGAACTCGAGGTTGCCGTCCGCGCGCCACCGGACGAGGTCGCCGGTCCGGTACATCCGTCCGCCCCACGGGCAGGCGACGAACCGTTCCGCGGTGAGCGCGGGCCGGTCGAGGTAGCCGCGGGCCAGTCCGTCGCCGGACAGGTACAGCTCCCCCGGCACGCCGACGGGGACGGGCAGCAGGTTCGCGTCCAGCACGAGGGTGCGGGTGTTCCAGATCGGCCTGCCCATGGGCGGGGTGGTGGTGCCGGTGAGCGGGTCGCTCATCACCGCGACCACGGTCGCCTCGGTGGGGCCGTAGACCTGCATCATCGTGCGGCCCGGCGACCACCTGGCCACCAGCTCCGCCGTGCAGGCCTCGCCGCCGACCACGAAGCCCCGCAGGCTCGGCAGGTCCCGGTCGGGCATCGACGCGAGCATCGCGGCTACCAGGTCGGTGTGCGTGATCGCGTGGTCTTCGATCAGGTCGGTCAGCTCGTCGCCCGCCAGCTTGCGGTCCGGTGGCGGCACCACCAGCGTCGCGCCCGAGGTCAGGACCATCGCGATGTCCGCCATCGACACGTCGAAGCTGATCGACACCGCGAGCAGGAACCGCGCGCCCGGCCGGAGGTCCAGCCGGTCCACGTGCACGCCGGCCACGCCGGCGATGCCGGAGTGCGTGACCACCACGCCCTTCGGCGTACCGGTCGAACCCGACGTGTAGATGACGTAGGCGGCGGACGCGAGCGGCACGTCCACGCCAGGATCTGTGGACGAACACCCGGTCGTGTCGGGAAGTTCCCTCAGCGTCAGCAGCGGAGCCGCGTCGGCGAGCATGAACTCGATGCGCTCGGCCGGGTAGTCCGGGTCGATCGGCACGTACGCGGCACCGGTCTTGAGCACCCCGAGCCACGCCACGACCAGGTCGGCCGAGCGGGGCATCGCCAGCGCCACACGGGTTTCCGGGCCTGCCCCCAGCCCGATCAGGTGGTGCGCGAGCCGGTTTGCCCGAGCGTCCAGCTCGGCGTACGTCAGCGAAACGTCCTCGAACACCACGGCCACGGCGTCCGGGGTGCGCAGCACCTGTTCCCGCACGAGCACCGGCAACGGTGCCCGGCGCACGTCGCGCGCGGTGGCGTTGAACCCGTCCACCACCTGCTCGACCTCACCGGGCGCCATGAACTCCAGCGCACCGATCGACGTCCCGGCGTCGGCGACGACCGCGGCCAGCACCCCGGAAAGCCACGCGGCGATCCGCTCCACAGTGGACCGGTCGAACAGCTCGGCGCTGTACTCCAGCGCACCGGAGATGCTGACCGGTGACCCGTCCGGACCCAGTTCCTCGGTGAGGTCGAAGGCGAGGTCGAACTTCCCCACGTCAGACCCGTGCACGTCGACCCGCGCGACCGCCGTGCCGAAGGGCAGCTCCTGCTCCAGGGTCTCCTGGAACGCCAGCAGCACCTGGAACAGCGGGTGCCGCGACAGCGACCGGGCGGGCTGCAGCTGCTCCACCAGCCGTTCGAACGGCAGGTCGGGGTGCGCGTGCGCGGCCAGGTCGATGTCGCGGACGCGGGCGAGCAAGGCGGCGAACGTCGGGTCGCCACTCGTGTCCGTCCGGAGCACCAGGGTGTTCACGAAGAAGCCGACCACGTCGTCCAGCACCTCGTCCGACCGCGCGGCCACCGGGCTGCCGATCGGGATGTCCGTGCCCGCGCCCAGCCTGGTCAGCAACGTGGCGACCGCGGCCTGGAGCACCATGAACACGGTCACCCCGTGCTCCTTGGCCACCGCGCGCAAGCCCCGGTACAGCTCATCGGGCACCGTGAAGCCGACCCGGCCGCCGCGGAACTCCGACACCACCGGACGCGGCCGGTCCACCGGCAGCGGCAGCTCCTCCGGCAACCCGGCCAGCGCGTCGGACCAGAAGCCGAGCTGCTGGCTGAACAGGCTCGCCGGGTCGGACTCCGAGCCGAGCACCTCCCGTTGCCACAGCGCGTAGTCCGCGTACTGCACGGGCAGCGGATCGAACGACGGCGCCTGCCCCGCGCACCGGGCCGCGTAGGCCTGGGCGAGGTCGCGCACCAGCGGTGCGGTCGACCGGCCGTCGCCCGCGATGTGGTGGTGCAGCAGCAACAACACGTGCTCGTCCGGACCGGCCACGAACAGCCGGCAGCGCAGCGGCGGCGCCGTGGTGAGGTCGAAGTCCTCGGTCACCACGTCGGCGAGATCGGTGATCGGTTCCACCGACAGCGCGGGCGTCCAGGACAGCACCTGCTGGTACGGCCCGGTGTCGCTGTCCGGGAACACCGTGCGCAGCACCTCGTGCCGTGACACCACGTCACCGAGCGCCGACGACAACGCGTCCTGGTCGAGCGGGCCGGAGATCCGCAGGGTGAGCGGGATGTTGTAGATGCCCTTGGCTTCCTCGATGCGGTTGAGCAGCCACATCCGGCGCTGCGCGTGCGACAGCGGGATCCGCTCCGGCCGGGGACGCGCGGTGAGCTGCGGACGTGCCGCGTCGGCACTCCCGAGCAACGCCGCCAGCCCGGCAGGGGTGGGTGCCTGGAACAGGTGGCGGATCTTCAGCTCCGCGCCGAACACCGTGCGGGTGCGGCTGATCAGCCTGATCGCGAGCAGCGAGTGCCCGCCGAGCTGGAAGAAGTCGTCGTCCACGCCGACCCGCACGCCGAGCACGTCGGCGAACAGCGAGCACAACAACTCCTCGACCGGTGTGCGCGCGGCGCGGACCACGCGGGCCGACGCGGACCAGTCCGGTTCGGGCAGCGCCTTGCGGTCGACCTTCCCGTTGGGCGTCAACGGAAGCGCGTCCAGCACGACGATCGCGGACGGCACCATGTACTCGGGCAGCTTGGCGGCCACGAAGTCGCGGACTCCCGCCGACGAACCGGTCAGGTAGGCGACCAGCCTGCCGGAGCTGTGCGCGACGACCACGGCCGTCCGCACGTCCGGGTGCGACGTCAGCACGGCCTCGATCTCGCCCAGCTCGATGCGGTGACCACGCACCTTGACCTGGAAGTCGACCCGGCCCAGGTACTCCAGCTCGCCGTCGGCACCCCACCGGGCGAGGTCGCCGGTGCGGTACATGCGGCCGCCGAACGGGCAGGCGACGAACCGTTCCGCGGTCAGGGACGGCCGCCGGTGGTAGCCCCTGGCCAGCCCCTCGCCCCCGATGTACAGCTCGCCGGGCACACCGGGCGGCACCGGCCGCAAACCGGAGTCCAGCACGTACACCGAGGTGTTCCAGATCGGCCTGCCGATGGGCGGCGCACCCGGTCTGCCGCGCAACGCGTGCACCGTCGACCAGATCGTCGTCTCGGTCGGCCCGTACAGGTTGATCACCTGCGCCCCGCGTTCCCGCATCGACGACGCCAGCGCGGGCGGCAACGCCTCGCCGCCGACGAGCATCCGCAGGCCGGTCGGCACGGTGTCGACCAGCGCCTGCCACAGCGACGGCGTGGCCTGCAGAACCGTGCCACCAGCGGACGCGATCAGCTGCGACAGCGCGGCCGGATCGGTGACGACCTCCTTCTCCGCCACGACGATCGCGGCGCCGGAGACCAGCGGCAGGAACATCTCCAGCGCCGCGATGTCGAACGCGATCGTGGTGACCGCGATCCACCGGTCGGCACCCGAAAGCGGGCACGTCTCGGCCATCGACGCCAGGAAGTTCTCCAACGTCGCGCGCGGGACGACGACGCCCTTGGGCCGTCCCGTCGAGCCGGACGTGTAGATCACGTACGCCGGGCTGTCCCCCGAGACCAGCACACCGGGGTTGGTGTCCACCTCACCCGACACGTCCGGCAGCTCGCTGAGCAGCAGCAACGGCTCCGCGTCCGCCAGCATGTACTCGACCCGCTCCGCCGGGTACTCCGGGTCGAGCGGCAGGTACGCGGCACCGGACTTGAGCACGCCGAGCAGTGCGACCACGAGGTCGGCCGAGCGCGGCAACGCGAGCGCCACGTACCGTTCGGGCCCGGCGCCGAGCCCTATCAGGTGGTGCGCCAACCGGTTCGCGCGGGCGTTCAGCTCCGCGTAGGTCAGCTCGGTCCGGCCGCACGACACCGCCAGCGCATCCGGTGTCCGCGCGACCCGGTCCTCGAACTGCTCGACCAGCGATCGCGACGGAACCCGCCGCGCGGTGTCGTTCCACTCGACGAGAACCCTGTCCCGCTCATCAGCGGTGAGCACGTCAAGTGTCCTGATAGGACGGTCAGGCCAGGTGACCGCGGTGTCCAGCACCTGGACGACACGCGATGCGAGGCGTTGCGCGGTCGGGTGGTCGAACAGGTCGGCCGCGTACTCCAGACGTCCGGAGAGGCCACCGGAGCGTTCGGTGAAGTAGCAGAGCACGTCGAACTTCGCGACGCGCAGGTCCTCCTGCTCGCGCGTCACCACGAGACCGGGCAGGTCCAGCTCGACGCTCGGGGTGTTCTGCAGCACCAGCATCGTCTGGAACAGCGGGTGCCGCGCCAGCGAGCGCGCCGGGTTGAGCAGCTCGACGAGCCGTTCGAACGGCAGGTCCGCGTTGGCGTAAGCGGTGAGGTTCGTCTGCCGCACCCGTGCCAGCAGCTCGGCGTACGTCGGGTCGCCGCTCGTGTCCGTCCTGAGCACCAGCGTGTTGAGGAAGCAGCCGACCAGGTTCTCCAGCGCCTCGTCACCACGTCCGGCGACCGGCGTGCCGATCGGGATGTCCTCGCCCGCGCCGAGCCGCGTGTACGTGGCGGCGAACGCGGCTTGCAGCACCATGAACACGCTGACCTCGTTCCGGCGCGCCAGCTCGCGCACCCGCGAGTGCAACGCGGCCGGGATGTCGAACTCCACGACCCCGCCGGTGTAGCTCGCGACCGGCGGGCGCACCCGGTCCGCCGGCAGCGCCAGCTCCTCGGGCAGACCGGCGAGCGCACAGCGCCAGTGCTCGACCTGACCGGCGATCGGACTCGACGAGTCCTGCTCGGTGCCGAGCACGTCGCGCTGCCACAGCGTGTAGTCCGCGTACTGCACCGGCAGCGGCTCCCACGCGGGCGCGGCGCCGTTCAGCCGGGCCGCGTAGGCCTGGGACAGGTCGCGGCCGAGCGGGGCGAGCGACCAGCCGTCGCTCGCTATGTGGTGCATGACCAGCAACAACACGTGCTCGCCACGTTCTTCGAACAGGTGGGCGCGGATCGGCGGCTCCTCGGCCAGGTCGAACGCCCGCCGCGACGCCTCGTCGAGCGAACCGCCCTCGTGCAGCGGCACCTCGACGCGCGGCAGCACGACCTGCGCCGGCGCACCGTCGTGCTCCGTGAAGACCGTCCGCAGCACCTCGTGCCGGTCCGCCACGTCGTTCAACGCCGCCCGCAACGCCGCCACGTCGAGCGAGCCGGACAGCCGCAGCACCAGCGGCAGGTTGTAGGTGCCGGACGGACTGTCGAGCTTGTCCAGGAACCACAACCGTTGCTGTGTATGGGAAACGGGCAGCCGCTCCGGGCGTTCGACCGGGGTGACCCGCCGCCGGGCACCGGACGCGGTGGCGATCCGCGCCGCCAGCGCCGCGGGCGTCGGCGCGTCGAAGAGGCTGCGGATGTCGAGTTCCACCCCGAACACCGTGCGCACCCGGCCGATGAGCCTCATCGCCAGCAGCGAGTGCCCGCCGAGGTCGAAGAACCGGTCCTCCACGCCCACCTCGACGCCGAGCACGTCGGCGAACAGCCCGACGACCAGTTCCTCGGCCGGCGTGCGAGGTGCGCGCGAGCTCGGCTTCAGCACGATCTCGGGCGCGGGCAGCGCCTTGCGGTCGAGCTTCCCGCTGGGCGTCAACGGCATCGCGTCGAGCACGAGTACCGCCGAGGGCACCATGTACTCGGGCAGCACGGCCGCGATGTGCTCCCGCGCGCCCGAAGCGTCGACCTCACCGACGACGTAACCGACGAGCGTGTCGTCCCTGGCCACCACGACGGCCTGCCGCACGTCCGGGTGCGCGGTGAGCACGGACTCGATCTCGCCGAGCTCGATGCGGAACCCGCGCACCTTCACCTGGTGGTCGGCCCGCCCGACGAACTCGACGGTGCCGTCCGCACGCCACCGCGCCAGGTCGCCGGTGCGGTACATCCGCCCGCCGAACGGGCAGGCGACGAACCGTTCCGCGGTCAGCGAAGCCTGGTTGAGGTACCCGCGCGCCAGCTGCACGCCGGCCAGGTACAACTCACCGGTGACACCGGGCGGCGCCGGGTTGAGGTCGCGGTCGAGCACGTACAGCCGCGTGTTCCACACCGGTCTGCCGATCGGGACCGACCCCTCGTCGGTCCCCGGCAGGCACTCGTGGAAGCTGACCTCGACCGCGGCCTCGGTCGGCCCGTACAGGTTGTGCAGCGGAACATCCACAGTAGACCGGAACCGCGAGGCCAGCTCGCTGGACAGCGCCTCCCCCGCCGCCAGCACGCGCCGCAGGCTCGTGCACCCGGACACCGACGGCTCCTCGAGGAACGCCTCCAGCATCGACGGCACGAAGTTGACCTCGGTGATCCGTTCCGATCGGATCAACGCGGCCAGGTACGCGGGATCGCGGTGACCGCCGGGCTTGGCCAGCACCACGGTCGCGCCGACGATCAACGGCCCGAAGAACTCCGGTACCGACACGTCGAAGCTCGACGGCGTCTTCTGCAGCGCCCGCTCACTCGCGTCGAGCCCGTAGTGCTCCTGCGACCACAGCAGCCGGTTCACGATCGCCCGGTGCGGTACGACGACACCCTTGGGACGTCCGGTCGAGCCGGACGTGTAGATCAGGTACGCGGCGGTGTCCGGCGTCGCGGTCAACGGCAGCGGGTCGGGCGAAAGCGTTGCCACGTCGGGAAGTGAGCGCAGGGTCACCGCCACGTCGGCGTCGCCCAGCACGTAGTCGATCCACTCGGCCGGGTGGTCGGGGTCGATCGGCAGGTACGCCGCGCCGGCTTTCAGCACGGCAACCAGAGCGACCATCAGCTCCAGCGAGCGGGGCAGCAGCACGGCGACGAACCGCTCCGGCCCGGCGCCGGACGCGACGAGGTGGCGCGCCAGCCGGTTGGACCACGCGTCCAGCTCGGCGTAGGTCAGGCCGGCGCCCTCGAACACCACCGCGGTCGCATCGGGCGTTCGCACGGCTTGATCGGCGAGCAGCCGGGTGAGCGTGACGTCCGGGACCTCGGTCGCGGTGTCGTTCCACTCCTCCAGCACCCGCGCGCGCTCGTCCTGGTCGAGCAGGTCGACGCGGTGCAGCGGGCGGGACGGGTCGTCGGCGACAGCGGTCAGCACGCGCACCAGGCAGTCCGCGATCCGCTCGACCGGGAGCGACGCGCGGTGGCTGAGCCGCAGCGTGAGCTGGTCACCGGGCACCGCGATCAGGCCGAGCGGGTAGTGCACCGGGTACCGCATCTCGGTCCCGACGACCTGTGGCGACCGGACGTCGTCCGGGTAGTTCTCGAACACGGTCAGCGTGTCGAACAGCTCGGTCACGCCGGTCAGCCGGTGCAGGTCGGCGAGTCCCAGCACGGCGTGCTCGCTCATCGCGGTCTGCTGGCGCTGCAGGTCGGCGCACAGGTCCGCGACGGACGTCCCGGCGGTCAGCCGCGCCCGCACCGGGACGGTGTTGATGAACAGACCGACCATCGTCTCGACGCCGGGCAGCTGCGCCGGCCTGCCGGACACCGTGGTGCCGAAGACGACGTCCGCCCGCCCGGTGATGCCACCGAGCACCATCGCCCACGCGGCCTGCACGACCGTGTTGAGCGTGAACCCGCCCTCGGCCGCCCGGCGGGTCAGCCGGTCCGTGAGCGCCGGCGACAGCTCGATGATCCGCTCGCGGGGTTCGCCGTCCAACCGCGCACCGGGTTCCGCGACCAGGGTGGGCTCGTCGACGCCGTCGAGCAGCCCGGCCCACGCGCGTTCCGCCGCGGCGCGGTCCTGCTTGCCCAGCCACCGCAGGTAGTCCCGGTACGCCGGAGGTTCCGGCAGGTCCGTGCCCGCGTAGTGGGCCAGCAGCTCGTCCAGGAGCACCGGCGTCGACCAGCCGTCGAGCAGGATGTGGTGGTGGGTGATGACCAGCCGGTCGCCCGCCAGCAGGAACCTCAGCAGCGGCGGACTGGTCATGTCGAACCGCCCTCGCTCCTCGGCCCGCAACGCGTCGAGGTCGCCGTCGGCCGTGCGGAACGGAACGTCCACTTCGGACGCGATGAACTGCTTGCCCTGCCAGAAACCCGCGCGCAGGTTCGGGTGCCTGCGCACCAACCACCGCGCCGACTCACGGAGCCGCTCCGCATCGAGCGGCCCGGCCAACTGGACCGTCAGCTGCGAGACGTAGACATCGACCCCGGCGCTGTCGTAGAGAGCGTGGAACAGCAGGCCCTCGGCGAGCGGCGCGAGCGGCAGCACCTCGACGACATCGGCCGGGATCTCCCGCAACGCCGCGGCGTCCAGCTCCACCAGCGGCCGCTCGTCGACGAGTTCCACCTCGGCCTGACCAGCGATCTCAGCGAGCGCGCGCACGGTGCGGTGCTCGAACACCTGGGCAGTGGTGAGCAGCAGCCCGGCCTGCCGCGCCCGGCTCACCAGCCGGATCGCGCCGATGCTGTCGCCGCCCAGCGCGAAGAAGTCGTCCTCGACACCGACCGACGGCAGTCCGAGCACCGAGGCGAACGGCGCGCACAACGCCGCCTCCACGTCGGTGGCCGCCGCCACCGAGGTGGACAGCGCGGACAGGTCCGGCGCGGGCAAAGCGGACCGGTCCAACTTGCCTGCGGGCGACAACGGGAACTCGTCGAGCACCACGAACAGCGACGGCACCATGTACTCGGGCAGCGCGGAACCGAGCCACTCGGTGAGCTCCACCAGATCGACGTCACCGACGACGTACCCGACCAGCCGGATCACACCGGGCTGGTCCTCGCGCGCGGTCACCGCGGCCGCCCGCACCGAGTGGTGCGCGGCCAGCACGGCCTCGACCTCGCCCAGCTCGATGCGGAACCCGCGGACCTTGACCTGGCTGTCGGTGCGCCCGAGGTAGTCGATCGCGCCGTCCGGACGCCGCCGCGCCAGGTCACCGGTCCGGTACATGCGCGTCCCGGCCGGCCCGTGCGGGTCGGCCACGAACCGCGAGGCGGTGAGACCGCGCCGGTGGAGGTATCCCCTGGCCAGCTGGTCACCGGCGAGGTACAGCTCGCCGACCTCGGCGGGCCGCAGCTCGCCGTCGAGCACCCGCAGTTCGGTGTTCCAGACGGGATGCCCGATCGGCACGGACGTCTCGCCGGACTCGGGCGCGCATTCCCAGTAGGTCACCTCGACCGCGGCCTCGGTCGGCCCGTACAGGTTGTGCAGCGGCACGTCCAGCGTGGACTGGAACTCGGCCGCCAGCTCGCCGGTCAACGCCTCACCGGCGGCCAGCACTCGTCGCAGGCTCGTGCACTCGGACACCGACGGCTCCTCGAGGAACGCCCGCAGCATCGATGGCACGAAGTTGACCTCGGTGATCCGCTCGTCCCGGATCAGCGCGGCCAGGTACGCGGGATCCTTGTGCCCGTCGGGTTTCGCGACGACCAGGGTCGCGCCGATGATCAGCGGGCCGAAGAACTCGGGCACGGACACGTCGAAGCTCGACGGCGTCTTCTGCAGCACGCGTTCGCTCTCGTCGAGCACGTACCAGGTCTTCGCCCACAGCAGCCGGTTCACGATCGCCTGGTGCGGCACGACAACGCCCTTGGGACGCCCGGTCGAGCCGGACGTGTAAATGACGTACGCGGCGTCCTGCGGGTCGATGGGCCGCACTCGATCATCGTCGGTGAGCGGTGCGGCGGAATACCGCGACAGCACCGAATCCGCCTCGTCGAGCACCAACGCGTCGAGGCCGAGAGAAGCGGTGCTGTGCGCGAGCACCTGAACGGGTTCGGCGTCGTCGACCATGAACGCGATCCGGTCGGCGGGGTAGTGGGGATCGATCGGCAGGTACGCGGCACCGGCTTTCTCCACCGCAAGCAATGCGACAACCAGCTCGACCGAACGCGGAATGGCGACCGCGACCACGCGATCTGGACCGGCTCCCCGTGCGATCAAGAACCGGGCCAATCGGTTCGCCGCCGCGTGCAATTCCGCGTACGAGACCGACCGGCCCTCGAAGACAACCGCCGTGGAATCCGGCGTGAACAACGCCTGGGTTTCCAGTAATGCCACCAGGTCGCGCTTCGCCCCAACAATCATGAACCCGCCCCGTCCGATTCCCCCGCGTCCGGCGAAACGCCCCCGATGCACCGGACTGATGCGCTAGCTTGGCCCGGCACGTTTCCAGTCCACCAGTGCCAATGGAGCGAGAAATGGACCGTTTCCAGGACCCGGCAGAACTGGTCGAGCTCCTCGGTGACTGGTCGACGGCGCGCGGACCGCTGTACCGGAGGCTGGCGGCCGCGCTCACCAAGGCGATGCGCGCGGGCGACCTGCCGCACGGCGAACGGCTGCCGTCCGAACGGGACCTCGCCAGGATGTTGCAGGTCAGCAGGGCGACCGTGGTCGCGGCGTACGACGAGCTGCGCAGCGCGGGCATGGTCGACAGCAGGCGCGGCAGCGGCACCAGGGTCACCACCGAGGCGCCGAAGCGCAGGCCGGGCGCGGACGGCCGGGTGCCGGGTGGTCGCGCGACGTCGATCTTCCAGCGGCTCGTGGACGGACCGGGCGAGCTGATCTCGCTGGCGTTCGCGGTCGAACCGGCCGCACCCGAGCTCGCGGACGTGGTGCGCGAGCTCGTCGACGAGGAGCTGCCGGAGCTGCTGGCCGACGTCGGTTACCACCCGCGCGGGTTCCCGCCGCTGCGCGAGACGATCTCCGCGTACTACAAGGAGATGCAGCTCCCGACGGTCCCGGACCAGGTGCTCGTGACGACCGGCGCGCAGCAGGCGCTCGGCCTGGTCGGTCAGATGTACCTGCGGCCGGGCTCGACCGTCGTCGTCGAGTCGCCGAGCTGGCCCGGCTGCCTCGACGTGTTCCGCGCTGCGGGCGCGAAGATGATCTCCGTGCCGCTGGACGACGAGGGTATCTCCGCCGACGGCCTCGCGCAGGCGTTCGGCGAGCACCGGCCGGCACTGCTGTACGTGATGCCGACGTTCCACAACCCGACGGGCACCCTCATGTCCGCGCACCGGCGGAGCAGGGTCGCCGAGATCGCCGCCCGCCACGAGGTCCCCGTGCTGGAGGACAACGCCTACACCTCGTCGGACTCGGCGTGCGTGCCACCGATCGCGGCGTTCGCGCCACCGGGCGCCGAGGTGCTGACGGTCGGCTCGCTCGCCAAGGCGGTATGGGGCGGCCTGCGGATCGGCTGGGTGCGCGCGCCCGGCGAGATCACCGAACGCCTCGCTCGGTACAAGGTGCGCGCGGACCTCGCGAGCCCGGTGCTCGACCAGGCGCTGGCCGCGCGCGTCCTGCCGCGGCTCGACGAGATCGCCGACGGCCGCGCCGCGGTGATGAACGCGCGGCTCGACCTGCTGTGCGACCTGCTCACCGAGCACCTGCCGGACTGGCGGTGGCGCAGGCCGGACGGCGGCTCCGCGCTGTGGACCGAGCTGCCGGACACCGACGCGCGGGTCTTCGCCCAACTCGCGCTGCGCCAGGGCGTCGAGGTCGTGCCCGGCGCGGTCAACGACCCGACCGGCGGACACGACAACCACATTCGCCTGCCGTTCACCTTCCCCGAGGAGACGCTGACCGAACTGGTCCGCAGGCTCCACCGGGCGTGGCTCGAACTAAAGCGCCACGGCCCGGAAAACCCGACCCACCACCCGTCGGTGTAATCAACCGGTCACGGGTCGTGCATCACGGTCTGGTCTATTCCATTCAGCACTGTCAACGGCGCTCCGTAGTCACCCGATCACGCATTCTGTGACGGCCATCCTGACTGGGGAGCGCATTTTGCTGCGTCTCCGTAAAGCGATCCAATTTCACCCCGCCCAGCGGTCCAACCTAGCCCGAAGAGACTAGCGGATTACCACCAACAACCTTATTGCCCCGGCGACATGGAGCAACATATGGTTGCGCGAGAACAGTGGCCGTGGGGAGACGCCACTTTTCCCGCGAACATCCCGATCAGTGGACCGAATGTATCGGAATCGGAGTTGTCCACTCCGTTCCTACGTGGGTTCCGCGCCGTGGGGATCGCGGAGAAGGGGGATGCAAGAGGGGGTAAGACACGAATGTGTACCGGCCGAGGGGGAGACTTGGCTCGCGTACGACTTCTCGTCGAACGTTCGAGGCGATAGCCGGCAGATAGCGCTCCTCCCTTTCCTGATCACACCGCACCCGCATGCGGACGACAATCTGGAATGGGTTAATTCGTGCTGCACGAAAACGAGACTTCACGGTCCCTTGTGGACTGCTTCGTCACCGTTGCCAGACGCAGGCCGGACGCACCGGCGCTGGTCTGGCGCGACACCACCACCAGCTACGGCGAACTGCACTGGAAAGCGCTGCGCGCACAGGAGCACGTCGCCACCCTGCCCGACGGGCCGATCGGTCTCGTCGCACCGAAGTCCCCGGACTCGATCGCGCTCGTGCTCGGCTGCCTGCTGGCGGGCAGGCGATTCCTGCTGCCGTCGGCCGCGCTGGCCGAGCCGGTGCGCGCGGAACTGTTCTCCGTCAGCGGATGCACGACCGTGCTCTCCGCGAAGAACGTTCACGTCAGCGGCGCCACCACGCCCTTCCGTCCTGATCCGGACCGCGTCACGTTCATGCTGACCACGTCCGGCTCGACCGGGATGCCGAAGGTCGTGCCGCTCACCGAGGGCGCGGTCGACCGGTTCACCGACTGGGCGGGCGAGACGTTCGGGCTGCGCCGCGTGCTCAACTACAGCCCGCTCAACTTCGACCTGTGCCTGCTCGACGTCTGGGCGACGCTCAAGCACGGCGGCACCGTCGTGCTCGTCGACCCGGACCGCGCGACGAACGCCGGGCACCTCAGCGAACTCGTGCACGACATCGAGGTCGTGCAGGCGGTGCCGATGCTGTTCGCGCTGCTCGCCGAGCGGACCGACTGCTACCCGCGGGTGCGGCACGTGATCGTCACCGGCGACACCGTCGCCGGCCGCCTGCTGGCCAGGCTGCCGGAGCTGTTCCCGAACGCCAGGCTGCACAACCTCTACGGCTGCACCGAGACCAACGACAGCCTGCTGCACGAGCTCGACCCGGCGCACCTGAGCAGCCCGGTCCCGCTGGGCACACCGCTGCCCGGCGTCGACATCAGGGTCGTCGCGGACGGCGTGGAGCTCACCGGGCCGGGGACGGGCGAGCTGCACGCGCGCACGCCGTTCCAGACCACCGGCTACCTCGACCCCGCGCTCAACGCGGGCAGGTTCACCGGCGACGGCTTCTACCGCACCGGCGACCTCGTCCGGGTCAGCCAGGACGGCGTGCTGACCCTGGTGGGGCGCAACGACTTCCAGGTCAAGGTGCGCGGCGTGCGCACGAACGTCCAGGAGGTCGAACAGGTGCTGCTCGCGCACCAGGAGGTCACCGAGGCCGTGGTCGTCGCGATTCCGGACGCGCTCGCCGGGCACCTGCTGCACGCCGAGCTGCGGCACGCGCCCGGCTCGCGGCTGAACTCGCTGGAGCTGCGGCGGTTCTGCGCCGACCGGCTGCCCGCGACGTCGATCCCCTCCACCTTCCGCGTCTCCGGCGACCCGCTGCCGAGGACCTCGACCGGCAAACCGGACCGCCAACGACTCATTCAGGGAAGGCTCATCATGGACCGCACCAAGGAGATCACGAAGTTCGTCGTCGAGGAGTTCCTGCCCGACGTGGCGCCGGGCTCGCTCGCCGCCGACTACGACCTGCTCGCCGGTGGCGTGATCGACAGCCTCGGTCTGCTGAAGGTCATCGCGTGGCTGGAGGACCGCTACGACCTCGCCGTCGACGACGTCGAGCTGGAGCCGGACAGCTTCCGCACGGTCGACGCCATCAACGACTTCATCGACCGAGCACAACAACCGGTGTCCGGATGAAGACCTCGCATCAGCTGCTGGACGCCGTCGTCAACCGCAGGCGGCCGGTCGAACCCGGGATGTGCCGGGAGTTCTGGGACCGGCTCGGTGACCGGCAGGTCGACGCGGCCGAAGCCGCCGCACTGCTCGCCGCTCTCTCGGCCCGCATGCCGGACCCCGCCGCCGTCGCCACGCTCGTCGAGTCGCTGCTGGAACGCAGGCCGCGGCACGGGCACCGGTTCCCCGGTGCGGTGAACGTCGTCGGCACCGGCGGCGGTCCCAGCACCGCCAACATCTCCACCGCCGCGGCGTTCGTCGCCGCTGCCGCCGGTGTGCCGGTCGTCAAGACCGGGTCGCGCGCCAGCTCCGGCGGCGTCGGGTCGATCAACCTGCTGGACCGGCTGGGCGTGTCGCTCACCCGGTCCTACGAGCGGACCGGGGAGCACCTGGCCCGGTTCGGCATCGCGTTCGCCGGCTACTTCGTCTACCCGGTCGAGCTGACCCGGCTGGCGCGGACGGTGCTGCCGCTGGACATGCGCACCATCGGCCGCTGGGTCAACACGATCGGGCCGTTCCTGGCCGACGTGCCGGTGTCCGCGCAGCTCACCGGCGTGTCCGACGTCGCGCACCTGCCCGCGTTGCGACGGCTTGCCGACGGCAGGCGGATCTGGTTGTGCACCAACGACCTCGGCGCCGACGAGCTGGTCAGCGTCGCGGTCAACACCGTCCACGGCGACAGCACGTTTACGGTCGACCCGCGTGAGCTCGGCATCGACGGCGGCTCGCTCGACGACCTGCGCGGCCCGTCCGACGACGCGGAGGTCGTCACCCACTTCCTGGACCTGCTGGCGGGCAGGGCCTCGTCGACGGCGGTGGCGACGGTGTGCCTGAACGCGGCCGCGCTCGCGGTGGCCGGCGGACACCAGCCGAACCTGACGTCCGGTCTGCGCGCGGCGTTCTCGGCCGTCGCGGACGGTGCCGCGCGAGCACTGGCGGAGCGGGTGATGAGCCGTGGCTGACCGGTTCTTCGACGGCGCCGATCCGGGCCTGGTGCTGTTCCTCAACGCAGGCGACCCGCCGCTTCCCGTGCTGCGCGACGTGGTCCAGATGCTCGACGACCAGCGCGTCGACTGCCTGGAGCTGGCCGTGCCGTTCCCCGACTCGTTCACCGACGGCCCGGTCGTGCGGCGCTCCGCGCAACGGGCGCTCGACCAGGGTGTCGACCTGCCCGCGGTGCTGGAGTTCCTCGACGCGACACCGAGGAAGCACCTGAGAATCGCGTTGCTGGCCGACTGGAGCCACACCGTGAAGCCGACGCCGATCGGCGACTTCGTGGCACGCGTCGCCGACTCGGCCGCCGACGCGCTGCTGGTGCACGGACTGCCGCCACGCCTGCGGTCCGGGTACTACGCGCAAGCCGCCGAGCACGCGGTACCGCTGGTCACCACGTGCTATCCGGGTTCGTCGGACGAGGTGCGGCGCGAGTCGGCGCACCACGCGTCCGCCTACCTGTACCTGGTCGCGCACTACGGCCGCAGCGGATCCCGTCCCGCAACGGGGTTCGACGCGTTGCGCGACCCGATCGCGAAGCTGCGCACCGAGACCACCGCACCGATCGCGGTCGGCTTCGGGGCACGCACGCGTCAGGACGTCGTCGCGATCCACGCGGCAGGCGCGGACGCGGTCGTCATCGGCAGCGGAGCCGTCGAGCAGGTCGAAAGCGACCCGGTCGGCAACCTCTCCCGCTTCGTCCACACCACCAAGGAGGAAAGATGATCATTCGCTCGATCGAGGAGGTCCCGTCCGTCGAGTGGGGCAACGGCCTGAGCAGACGGTTCCTGCTCGACTCCGACGGCATGGGCTACACCGTGACCGACACGGTCGTCCGCGCGGGCACCAAGTCGCGCCTGGAGTACCGCAACCACCTCGAGGCCTGCTACTGCATCGAGGGCAGGGGCGAGGTCGTCGACATGGACGGGCGATCGCACCCGATCACACCGGGGACGCTCTACGCGCTCGACGAGAACGACGCGCACTTCCTGATCGCCGCACCGGACACCGACCTGCGGCTCGTGTGCGTCTTCTCCCCCGCGTTGCGCGGGCACGAAAGACACAGTCTCGACTCGGGCGAGTTCTCGCACTACTGAGCGACCGGAGCACGAACGTGATCACCTGGAACTCCGACCAGCGGGCCTTGCGCGCCGGGCTGGCCGAGTGGTCGGCGAAGCTCAGTGCCGACCACGTCGAACGCGACGCCGAAGGCGGCTTCTCCTGGGACAAGTGGGAACTCGTCCGGGGGTGCGGCCTGCTGCGGCTGCCGTTCGACGAACGCTGGGGCGGGCTCGGCCAAGACCTGCTCACCACGATGTACCTGCTGGAAGGACTCGGCTACGACTGTCGTGACGGCGGACTGAACTTCGCCGTCTCGACGCACGTCGTCAGCACCGGGATCCCGTTGCAGCGCTACGGTTCCGCCGCTCTGAAGGACCGCTACCTCCCCGCCGTCTGCGACGGCTCCAAGATCGGCGCGCACGCCATCACCGAGCCGGGAGGCGGCTCGGACGCACTGGCGATGCGCACTCGGGCGGTCCGCGACGGCGACTCCTACGTGCTGAACGGCAGCAAGACGTTCGTGAGCAACGGCCCGGTGGCCGACCTCTTCGTCGTGTACGCGCGGACGCATCCGGACGGCGGTCCTCTGGGGACGACCGCCTTCCTGGTCGAACGCGGCACGCCGGGGTTCAGCGTCGGCAACCCGATCGCGAAGATGGGCCTGCGGACCGCACCGCTGGCCGAGCTGTACTTCGACGAGTGCCGGATCCCGGCAGGCAACGTCGTCGGACGGCCGGGCGCCGGGTTCCTGGTGCTCGACTTCGTGATGAAGTGGGAGATCCTCTGCTCGTTCGTGATCAACCTGGGCGAGATGCAGCACCGGCTCGAGCGGTGCGTCGCCTACGCGGGCCAGCGCACCCAGTTCGGCGCTTCCATCGGCACCTACCAGGCCGTCTCGCACAAGATCGCGGACATGAAGGTCGGCGTCGAGACGACGCGGAAGTGGTTGTACGACACGGCGGTCAAGGTCGCGGCCGGCGAGAACGTCACCACCGACATGGCGATCACGAAGCTCGTGGCGAGCGAGCAGAACGTCGCGTCCGCCATGTCGGCGGTGCAGATCTTCGGCGGCAACGGCTACATGGCCGAGTACGGCCTGGAGAAGGACCTGCGCAACGCCGTCGCCGGAACCATCTACTCGGGCACGTCCGAGATCCAGCGCAACCGGATCTCGTCGATGCTCGGGCTCGGATAGGAGCGCCGTGGAGTTCATCGACCACACCTCGCCCGAGGTCAGGGACTTCGTGGCGCGGACCGTGTCCACGGTGGAAGGACGGGTCGCGCAGACCGTCGCGCTGTACCGGGCGGTTCGGGACGAGATCAGGTACGAGGTCTACGACGCGGACCTGTCCCGGACCGGCCTGCGCGCGAGCCAGGTGCTGCGCGCCGGCGCCGGCATGTGCATCCACAAGTCGATCGCCTACGCGGCCTGCCTGCGTGCGATCGGCGTGCCGAGCAGGCTGGTGCTCACCGACGTGCGCAACCACCTGTCGTCACCGCGGCTGCGCGAGCTCGTCGGCGGCGACGTGTTCCGCTTCCACTGCCTTACGTCCGTCCACACCGGACAGCGCTGGGTGCGCGCGACCCCGGTGTTCAACAAGAACCTCTGCCGTCTCTACGGAATCACCCCGCTCGACTTCGACGGCACGTCCGACAGCGTGTACCACCCGTTCGACCAGCAGGGCCGCGCGCACATGGAGTTCCTGCACGAGCACGGCGAGTTCGACGACCTGCCGTACGACCTCGTGCTCACCGGCCTGCGCGCCGCACACCCCCGCATCTTCGCCGACGCCGACCGGTTCGCCACGGGCTCGCTGGTCGCCGACGCCCAAGGAGGCCTCTCATGACGGAACAGATCAAGTACCTGCTCGACGAGAAGGACATCCCCACCACCTGGTACAACATCGCCGCCGACCTGCCGGACCTGGCGCCGTTGATGCACCCCGGCACCGGTGCGCCGATCACGGTCGACGACCTGGTGCCGATCATGCCGGAGGCCGTGGCGCGGCAGGAGCTGAGCCGCGAGCGGGAGATCGAGATCCCCGAGCCGGTGCGGCAGATCTACGCGCAGTGGCGGCCGTCGCCGCTGTTCCGCGCCAGACGGCTGGAACGGCTGCTCGACACCCCCGCGCGCATCTACTACAAGTACGAGGGCGGCAGCCCGGCAGGCAGCCACAAGCCGAACACCGCGATCGCGCAGGCGTTCTACAACCACGAGGCGAGGATCAGAAAGCTCGCCACGGAGACCGGCGCCGGCCAGTGGGGTTCGTCGTTGTCGCTGGCCGGGGCGCTGTTCGGCCTGCAGGTGCAGGTCTACATGGTCATGGTCAGCTTCCACCAGAAGCCGTACCGGCGGCTGCTGATGGAGACCTACGGCGCGCGGTGCGTCGCGAGCCCGTCGCTCGAGACCGCGGCCGGTCGCGCGATTCTCGCCGCCGATCCGGAGTGCACGGGCAGCCTCGGCATCGCGACGTCCGAGGCGCTCGAGGTCGCGATGAACGACCCGGAGACCAACTACGCGGGCGGCAGCGTGCTCAACCACGTGCTGCTGCACCAGAGCGTGATCGGCCAGGAGGCGCTGGCGCAGTTCGCCATGGCGCAGGACTACCCGGACGTCGTGGTCGGCTGCGCGGGCGGTGGTTCGAACCTGGGCGGGCTGACGTTCCCGTTCCTCGGCGAGAAGCTGCGCGGTGGCCGGGACGTGCGCGTGGTCGCGGCCGAGCCCGCCGCTTGCCCCACGCTGACCAGGGGCAAGCTGGCGTACGACTTCGGTGACACGGCCGGGCTGACGCCGTTGCTGCGCATGCACACCCTGGGCCACTCGTTCGTGCCGCCGTCGTTCCACGCGGGCGGGCTGCGCTACCACGGCATGGCACCACTGGTCAGCGCCGCGCTCGACGCGAACCTGCTGGAGGCGGTGGCCGTCGAGCAGTCGCGGTGCTTCGCGGCGGGAATCCAGTTCGCGCGTGCCGAGGGCATCGTGCCCGCACCCGAGTCGACGCACGCGATCTCGGTCGCCGTGCAGGAGGCGTTGCGCTGCAAGGAGGAGGGCCGTTCGGAGGCGATCCTGTTCGGACTGTCCGGGCACGGGCACTTCGACCTGTCCGCCTACGAGGCGCACCTCGGCGGCGCGCTGCGCGACGAGGGCGTCGACCAGACGCGCCTGGACGCGGCGCTGGCCCAGCTGCCCGCGCTGGCCGATGCCTGAGCTCAAGGTCTGCGGCGTCACCAGCACCGCTGACCTCAACCTGCTCGCGACGTCCGGCGCGGACATGGCCGGGCTGTGGCACGGCGTTCCCGGCGGACACGCCGACCTGACCATCGGCAGGCTGACCTCGCTGGCCGCGGCGGCGCACCTGGTCACGCCGGTGCTGGTGACGCTGGCCGCCGAGGTGCGCGACGTGCTCGCCGTGTCCGGGATCCGGGTGGTGCAGCTGCACGGCTACCAGGCGCCCGGTGTGGTGCGCGCGTTGAAGCGCGACGGCGTGCACGTGATCAAGGTGCTGCACGTCGCGGGTTCGGTGTGCCCGGAGCGGCCGTTGATCCGCGCGTACGAACGGGCGGGTGTCGACTCGTTCCTGATCGACGCGGTCGGGGACGACGGGCGGATCGGGAGCACCGGGCAGTCGCTGGCTCCGGCCGCTGTGCTGTCGCTGGCGGCCTCGTTGTCGCGGCCGTTCCTGCTCGCCGGCGGGATCACCGCGGACAACGCGCCCGCGTTCGCCGAGGTCGCGGCGCATCCGGGGTTCCTCGGGGTCGACGTGGACACCGGGGCGCGGGATTCCCTGGGGTGCATCGACGCCGGACGTGTCCGTGCCCTGCGGCGGGCGTGGGACGGGCGGGTGGCCGCGTGAGCCCGTTCGTCGAGGCGATCACCGGGGCCCTCGCCCCGGTGATCGCCGAGGTGAAGCTGCGGTCGGCCGACGGCCACGACCTGCTGCGCGGCCGTTCCGTGGCGTCGGTGGTCGCGGCGTACCGGGAAGCCGGTGCGCCGTGCGTGTCCGTGGTGACCGGGCGGTGGTTCGGTGGCACTCCCGCGCTGCTGCGCGAGGTGGCGTCACTGGTTGACGTTCCGGTGCTGCAGAAGGACTTCATCACGCGGGAGAGCCAGCTTCGGCAGGCTCGCTCACTGGGTGCGTCCGCTGTGCTGCTGACCGCCGCGTTGCTGCCCGCGGGTGTGCTGCGTTCGTTGGCCGATCGTGCTTTGGGGCTCGGGCTCACGCCGTTCATCGAGGTGGCATCCGCCGGGGAGCTGCCTGCTGACGCGTCGGGCTGCGTGGTCGCGGTGAACAACAAGGACATCGCAACGCGTGAGCGCACCGGTGGTTCCGTCGAACGCGGGCTTTCGTTGTTGCCCGCGGTGCTGGCGACCGGCACGCCCTGCCCGGTGAGCGCCAGCGGCATCTCCCCCGCCGCCGGAGCCCGTCTGGTGCACGCCGGTTTCGCCGGACTGTTGGTAGGGACCGATCTGCTGCGGGCTTCCTCCCCCGCCGCGTGGTTCGACGAGTTCACGCGTCATCGTCTGGAGGACACCGCATGACCGGGCTCCGCTCCCTGCTGCCGGATCTGCTGGTCCACTCCGCGCCGCTGCCCGTCGACCGGATCGGTGCGGACTTCGCCGCCCGGTTCGCCGGCGTGCCCGCGACTTCTTCGGCGTGCGCGGAACCTGCCGTGCTGTATCCCGTGACCGGCTCGGACATCCCGGTGCTGCTGGGCATGTACGGCTGCGAGGAGCGGGTGCGCGGCTGGCTGCCCGGTGGTGCCGCGGACTTGGTGGAAAGGGCCGTCGCGCCGGAGCACGTGGTCGATCCGCCGTGCCAGCAGGCGAAGTCGCAGCTCTCCGCGCTCCCCGTGCTGCGCACGACCCCGCGTGACGCCGGGCCGTACATCACGATGGGCGTGGTGCACGCGCACGATCCGGAGACCGGCGAGAGCGCGCTGTCCGTGCACCGGATGCTGGTGCTGAGCGCCGATCGGCTGGCCATCTGGATGGTGCCGGGCCGCCAGCTGCTCGCGATGCACCGGCGGCTCGGCAGGCTGCCGGTGTCGGTCAACATCGGCGCTCCCCCGGCCGCGATGGTCGCGTCCGCGTTGTCCAGCGCCGTGCTGCCGGACGGCGTCGGCAAGCTCGACGTGGCCGGAGCGCTCGCCGGGGCGCCGTTGACTGTCGCCGATGGGATCAGCCAGCCGGTGCGGGTGCTGGCTTCGGCCGAGATCGTGCTGGAGGGCTACCTGTCCGACGAGGTCGCGGACGAGGGTGCCGGTGTGTCGCTGCCCGAGTTCCTCGGCTACGACGGCGACACCCGCTCGGGCCTCCCGGTGCTGACCGTCACCGCGGTGACGACCCGGCGGGATCCCGTCTACCAGGCGGTGATCGGTCCGGGCCGCGAGCAGTCGGTGATACTCGGCCTGGCGGGCGCGCTGTCCGTCGCGCTGTGCGGCGACCCGGCTCTCGCCGACCTGCACTTCCCCGCCGCCGGTGGCGGGATGCTCACCCTGTTCGCCTCGGTGCGGCCGAACTCCGACCTGGCCTCCGCAGCGCGGCGGATCTTCGACCGGCACCGGTTCGTCAAACTGATCGTCTTCACCGACACCGACGTGGACATCCGCTGTGCCGAGGACGTGTGGTGGGCGGTGACCACCCGCGCGAACCTGGGCGCCGACTGCACCACGTTCGACGGGTACCAGCCGCTGGCGATGGACCCGTCGCAGGCGCCGGGCTGGCGTCCCGGCGGCACCGGTCGCACGTTCATCGACGCCACCTCGGCGCACCCCGTTCGCCGGAGCTTCGCATGAAGCTCGTCGTGGGCATCACCGGCGCGACCGGGTCGATCATCGGCATCCGGCTCCTGCAGGCGTTGCGCTCGCTCGAGGTCGAGACGCACCTGGTGCTCAGCAGGTGGGGCCGGGCGACGTTGGAGATGGAGACCGACTTCACCGCCGCCGAGGTCCGCTCGCTCGCGGACGTGTCGTACGGGCCGGGCGACGCGTCCGCGGCGATCGCCAGCGGCTCGTTCCGCACCGACGGCATGATCATCGCGCCGTGCAGCATGAAGACCTTGGCGGCCGTGCGCACCGGTTACGGCGACGGGCTCATCCCGCGTGCCGCCGACGTGGCGTTGAAGGAGCGGCGCAAGCTCGTGCTCGTGCCGCGTGAGCTGCCGCTGTCCGAGATCCACCTGGAGAACATGTTGGCGCTCACCAGGATGGGGGCGGTGATCGCGCCGCCCGTGCCCGCCTTCTACACGCGGCCTGCGTCGATCGACGAGCTCGTGACGCACATCGTGGCTCGGGTGCTGGACCAGTTCGGTCTCGACGTCGGCGCGCCGCGGTGGACCGGGTCTGGGACGTTCGAGTGAGGGTTGCCGGGCTTCGCCCGGACCACGAGTGATGCCTCCTTCGTCGGCCTCACCCGTACTGGATTCTTGGGTGGCTTGGCACCGTGGTCCGGTCCGGTGGTCGGCTTTCGTTGTTCTGGTTGCGCTGGCTCCGTGGTCGCCGGTCGGTGGCTGGGCTTGGCCTTGCTTCCTCGTGACCCCGCTTGCCGTTGTGGTTCTTTCCCTGCTCGCTGCGGGTTGGGGGTTGCCGGGCTTCGCGACTAGTGCGCGGCCTCGCGGAGGAACGCCAGCACGGCGGCCACCCTGCGGTGCACCGGCTCGTCGGCCAGCCCGAGCTTGCCGAAGATCGCGTTGACGTGCTTCTCGACGGTCGACGACGACAGGTGCAGCGCCTGCTCGATCCCCGCGTTCGTCTTGCCCTGCGCCATCTCCCGCAGCACGTCGAGCTCGCGGGCGGTGAGCGCGGCCAGTGGTGAACCGGCCGTGCGCGTCCGCCTGCCGACCAGCGCCTCGACGACCAGGGGGTCGATCACCGAACCGCCGCGCGCCACCTCGCGCAGCGCGCGGACCAGGTCCTCGAGGTCGCCGAGCCGGTCCTTGAGCAGGTAGGCGAGCCCGGCTGTGCCGTTGCGCAGCAGTGCGAAGGCGTAGCTCTCGTCGGTGTGCTGGGACAGCACGGCGACGCCGATGCCGGGGTGCTCGGCGCGGATGGCGTGCGCGGCGTCGATGCCCTCCATGTGGTGACCTGGCGGCATGCGGATGTCGGTCAGCACCGCCTGCGGGCTCAGCCTGCGCACCGCGTCGCGCAGGTCGTCCGCGTCACCGACCGCGGCCAGCACGTCGATCTCGCCGGAGTCCTCCAGCAGTCGGCGGGTGCCCTCGCGGACCAGGTAGTTGTCCTCCGCGATCACCACGCGCAGCCGGTCAGCCACGGCTCGCTCCCGTGGGCAGGTCCGCGTGCACCCGCGTCCCCGCGCCCGGCTCGCCGGACACGCTCAGCCTGCCGCCCAGCGCCTCCACCCGGTCGCGCAGGTTCGTCAGCCCCTGGCCGTTGCCTGCTCCCAGGCCGACACCCGAGTCGCACACCTCGACCTCCAGCCGCCCGTCCACCGCGGCCAGCGACACCCGCGCCGACGCGGCCGCGGAGTGCTTGACCACGTTCGTCAGAGCCTCGCAGACCACGAAGTAGGCGGCACCTTCGACCTCGGTGCCGAGCCGCTGCTCGCGCAGGCCCGGTGAGGCGTGCACGGTGACCGCGAGGGGCAGCCGGTCGGCTCTGGCCTCCACCGCGGCGACCAGGCCGCGGTCGCTGAGCACCGGCGGGTGGATGCCGTGCGCGAGCTCGCGCAGGTCCGCGAGCAGCTCCCGCGTGTCGGACTGCAGCTCGTCCAGCACCTCGGCCGCCTCCCGTTCGCCGCGGCCGACCTGGTTGCGCGCCAGCCGCATCTTCATGATCAGGGCGACGACCTGCTGCTGCGCGCCGTCGTGGATGTCGCGCTCGATGCGCCGCCGCTCGTCGTCCTGCGCGGCGACGATCCTGGTGCGCGACGTCGCCAGCTCGTCGACCTGCTCGGCCAGCCTGGCGGTCAGCTGGACGTTCGCGATGGCGGTCGCCGCCTGCCCGGCCAGCGTGGCCAGCAGCTCGCGGTCGGCCGCGCTGTAGCCGCCTTCCTTCGGACCGCACTCGATCACGCCGATCGTCGAACCCGCGCGTTCCAGCGGCACGGTCAGCTCCGGCTCGCCTTCGGGGTGCCCGGCGACGGCACGCGCGCTCGGCAGCGTCACCCGCACCCAGCCCGCGTCCAGTCCCTTGTGGACGGTCTCGGTCAGTCGCGGCAGGAGGTCCGCGAGCTCGACGGTCTGCTCGAGGCCCGCGCCGAACCTGGTGACGAGCTCGTAGCGGTTGACCCGCTCGCCGAACACGAGGCGGTCAGCCAGTCGCTCGAGCCGTCTGCGCAGCGGCTGGAACACGGCGGCCGCGGCGATGGTCAGCACCACCGCCACCTCGACCGGGATCTGGTCGCCGAGCGCCAGCCCCGGCGCAACGCTCAGTCCGATGTAGACGGCCGCGATACCGAGCGACAGCACGCCGAACGTCACCGACCGGCGGACCGCGACGTCGATGTCGTACAGCCGGTGCCGGAGGATCCCGATGACCACGCTCACCGGCACCATCAGCAGGAACACGACCGACGCGCCGCGCACCAGCTGCACCCAGGCGGGCGGCTCGGGGAACCGGTTCTCGAGCACGGTCAGCAGCGCGGTGGCCACGACCAGACCGATCGTCGCGTACATCAGCAGCCGCATGCGCGCCCGTTGCCCGGCGTCCGCCTGGACGAACCGCACGAACAGCACCGTGATCAGCACGAGCGCGCCGTAGTAGCTCAGGTACAGGTTCGCCAGCAGCCCGCCGAGCGGCTGCAACCACGCCACGGCGAGCGGGCTCGGCACCACCGGCGCCGGGTCGAGCAGGTACGCGTCGATCACCAGGTTCGGCCGGGTCAGCAGCAACAGCGGCGGCAGCGCGAGGTGCGCCCACACGGCGTTCAGCGCCCAGCGCTGCCAGGTCCGCTCCACGACACCGTCCGGGAAGGACGCCAGCAGCAGCACGGCCGCGATCAACGCCGCCACGCCGGTGTACTGGTAGACCAGGTTCGCCCACCAGAACCACCGGCCGGGCCCGTTCGCCTCGAACGCCTGCCGGACCGGGATCTCCATGCCCGCGTTGACCGCCAGCGCCGAGCTCATCAGCAGCATCCGGCGCGCCTGGGGGTGTTCCGGGCGCTCGTGCATCAGCCACACCGCGACCCCGTACATCGGCGCGATGCCGAGCATCACCCAGCCGAGTCCGCCGATCGTGCCGTGCCCGCCCGGCGCACCCAGCACCCGGTAGCCGATGGCGACCGCCAGCCCGGCACCGCCGAGCGCGGTGCCTGCGTACCACGCGATCCGAGGCCAGGAGGGCACACCGGCATTGTGTGCCCGCGGCGATCGGCGGCGCCACGGGGAGAACCCCGCCCGCACCCCGCGGCTGTCCTCCACCTCGACTCTGCTGCCTGACCGCGTTCCGGCGCGCGTCGGGGCGAACGAGCATGGCTCCGGCGCGAAAGGAGCCTGATCATGGCCACGCAGCTGATGCGCAACCTCATGCGACTGGGCAACTCGCTCGGCGTCTCGCTCTACCGGCGGTCCCACGGCCGCATCGGCGGTGGCGCCAAGGGACTCCAGGTGTGCTTGCTGACGGTGCCCGGCCGCCGGACCGGGCAGCCGCACACGGTCGCGGTCGCCTTCATGGAACACGACGGCGCCCACCTCGTCATGGGATCGGGAGGCGGGCAGAAACCGGAACCGCAGTGGATGAGGAACCTCCGGGTCGCGTCCCGTGCCACGATCCAGATCGGCGACGAGGTCCGCGAGGTCACGCCGCGCATCACGGCCGGAGAGGAACGCGACCGGCTGTGGCACGACGTCGTGCTCGCCCGCGCGCCGTTCTTCGTGAAGTACGAGGAGCGGTCCGGCCGCACGATCCCGATCGCGGTGCTCCGATGACCGCCACCCGCGGGTGGGCGCTCGCGGCGGGAGTCGCCGGCGTGATCGCCAACGTCCTGCTGGTCCTGTTCTTCGCCGTCGACCAGCCGTGGCGGCCGCAGCCGCACGGAACCGGGTGGCTCGGCCCGGCCAACGACGTCGTGGTGGCACTGCAGTTCGCGGCACTGGTCCCGCTGGCCGTCGCGCTGCGCCGCGGCTCGCTGGTCGGCGTGCCCGCCATGATCGCGGTGGTCGTGCTGCAGCTGCTGCTGGTCGCGGACGTGCTCCCGTTCGACGTGCAGGTGTTCTTCGTGACCGCGGGCATCGCCGTCGTGCTCGGCTGGCTGCTCGTCGTGAGCAGGCGGGCGGACCTGCCGCGGGCGGCCGCCCGGCTCGGCACTGCCGTGTCGCTCAGCTACTTCGCGGGCATCGCGCTGGTGCTCGTCTCGCTGCTGCTGCCGTCCGGCTCAGTGCTCCAGTGGGCCGGCCTCGCACTGGGCGCGGCCGGGTTCCTGGCGTTCGGCGCGTGGCCGCTCTGGTTGGCGTTCGAGGAGGAGAGATGATCACCGAGACCCAGGTCGAAGCACCGCGGAAGTCGTTGCGGGCGTTGCGAATCATCGTCGCGCTGCACACGACGTGCGTGCTCGCCCAGCCCGCGCTCGCCGGGCTCTACCTCAGCGGCGTGGTCGACGCGTTGTTCTTCCACGGCCGCACCGGCGACACGATCAGCGTGCTCGGCCTCGCCCAGCTGATCGCCGCGATCGTCTTCGTGTGGCGCGGCAAGGGCCACAAGCCCGCGCTGTGGGCGGCGATCGGCATCTTCCTCGCCGAGATGGTGCAGATGCCGCTGGGCATCGAAGGCGTCGTGGCACTGCACGTCCCGCTCGGCGTGTCGATCGTCGTCGGGCAGATCCTGTTCACCGTCTGGCTGTTCAGGGAGGGACGGTCATGACCGTCACCCGGCGCGGGTTCCTCGGCGCGCTCGGCATCACGGCACTGGGCGTGACGAGCTTCGGTGGCGCACTGCTGCCCGCCGGTCAGACCGCCGAGCTGCTGCGCAGCCGGGTGCGGCTGCCCGAACCGTTCACCGTTCCGCTGCCCGTGCCGCCGCTCGCCAGGGAGATCGCACCCGGCCACTTCGAGATCGTGCAGCGGCACGCCGACGTCGAGATCCTGCCCGGACTGCGCACGCCGGTGCTGTCCTACGACGGATGCTTCCCCGGCCCCACCGTGGTGAGCCGCCGCGGCCGGACCACGACCGTGACGCACCGCAACGAGCTCGACGTGCCGACCGTCGTGCACCTGCACGGCGGCCACACGCCGGCCGACAGCGACGGCTATCCGACCGACCTGCTGCTCCCGGCGTCCGGCTGGACGCCGAGCGGGCATCACGCGATGCACGGCTCACTGACGCACGGCTCCCGCGACTACGTCTACCCGTGCGACCAGCCCGCGGCGACTCTCTGGTACCACGACCACCGCATGGACTTCACCGGTCCGCAGGTCTATCGCGGCCTCGCGGGTTTCCACCTCGTGCACGACGACGAGGAGGACGCGCTGCCGCTGCCCCGCGATCACCGCGACATCCCACTGATGATCACCGACCGATCGTTCGAGGAGGACGGCGCACTGCTCTACCCGGCCCGCGGCCACGACGAGCCCGGTGTGCTCGACGATTTCGCGGAGGGCGTGCTCGGCGACGTGATCCTGGTCAACGGCAAGCCCTGGCCGGTGCTCGAGGTCGAGACCGCGCGCTACCGGCTGCGCATCCTCAACGCCTCGAACGCCCGCCGCTACCGGCTGACCGGGCTGCCGTTCGTGCAGATCGGCTCCGACGGCGGCCTGCTCGAACACCCCGTCGGGCACGCCGAGCTGCTCGTCGCGCCGGGCGAGCGGTTCGACGTCGTCGTGGACTTCTCGGCTCTCGCCCCCGGCACGGAGATCATCGTCCACAACGGACTCGGCAGCGGAACCACCGCCGCGGTCATGAAGTTCCGCGTCACCCGGCGCACTCGCGACGACAGCGCGATCCCCGCCGTGCTGACCCGGTTCGAACGGCTGGAGCCCGCGAAAGCCGCGCGCACCCGCGAATGGCGCTTCAGCCGCGGCCGCCACCACGGCGAGCGCATGTGGCTGGTCAACGGCCTGCCGTTCGACCCGCTCCGCGCCGACGCGACGGTGCGGCTGGGTGAGCTGGAGATCTGGCGCTTCAGCACCGACCTGCACCACCCGATCCACCTGCACCTCAACCAGTTCCAGGTGGTGTCGCGCGAGGACGCCGCTCCGGACCCGCTCGACGCCGGGTGGAAGGACACGGTCAACCTCGGCCCGTCCGACCACGTCGACGTCGCCGTGCGGTTCACCGACCACGCGGGTCGCTTCATGCTGCACTGCCACGCACTGGAACACGAGGACATGGCGATGATGGCCGCATTCGACACCGCGTGATCGTCCGGCCCGATATCCTGGCGGCCTCTTGGGGGAGGTCGATCATGTTCAAGCTGTCTGCTGTTCTCGTCGCGCTCGCGATGATGAGTCCGGTTCCGGCGCTGGCCGCGTCCGACGACCAGGCGGACGTGTCCATCGAGGTCACCGCACCGCGCAACATCCTGGCCACCGACGGCTGGACGCGCGTGGCGGCGACCGTGCGCAACACGGGCGAGCTGCCCGCGTCGGACGTGCGGTTCACGTACACGATCCCGCAGGAACTGCTGCCGTCCGGCACCGAGACGTCGAGTGAGTGGGACTGCCAGCACGGCTGGCGCACCGTGACGTGCACGCACGACGGCGACCTCGCGCCCGGCGCGACCGCGTACCCGTTCTACTTCACCGCGTCCGCACAGGGCGCGACGGTCGGGCAGACGATCACGGCGGTCGCCGACGTCACCACCGCCTCACCGGAGCACTCGGCGGCGAACAACCACGGGTCGCGCGACATCCAGTTCGTCGGCAAGGGCAACGTGCGCGGCAGGTTGTGGCACGACCTCAACGCGAACGGCGCGCGCGAGGAAGGCGAGCCGCCGGTCGACAGCGTCGGCCTCAGCGTGCTGGCCGTGGACGACGAGGACCAGTACGGCTACGCGAACCACCACGGCGGCACGTTCGACCACCGGGTGCCCGCGAAGCGCTTCTACGGCCGGGTGACGCTCGCCAGCTGGTCCGGCTGGGCGTTCACGACGCCGAACGCCGGCGACGACACGACCGACTCCGACTTCGTCCAGGTGTCGGACAACCACGGCTACCTGGAAGGCCGCACGGACGTCTTCACCGTCGAGCCGGACGGCTCCGTGACGATCGACGTGGGACTGGTGACCCGCTCCTGATCCCCCGCGACGGCCCGCCTGCCAACGGCACGGCGGGCCGTCAGGGTCTCAGGCGACGCCGGCCGCGATCAGCTGCCGCCAGATCTCGCCCTGGTCCACGACCTCCACGCCGAGCTTCTCGGCCTTGGTCAGCTTGCTCGCACCGACGTCCGCACCGGTGATGAGCAGGTCGGTGCTCGCCGAGACCGAGGACGCGATGGCCGCGCCCGCCTTCTCGCACAGCCGCTGGAAGGTGGGGCGGGCGACCTTCTCGCCGGAACGCGGGTCGCTGATCGCACCGGTGATCACCACCGTCTTACCCGCCAGTGGCGCGTCGGACACGACGACCGGTGGGAGGTCCTCCTCGCGCACGTCCAGTGAGACACCGCGCTCCCGCAGTCGTTCGAGCTCGGGGCGCAGCCGGGTGAGGTGCTCGATCAGCGAGCTGGCGACCTTGGGTCCGATGTCCTCGACGGCCACGAGCGCGTCGACACCCGCGTCCGCGACTTCCTCGAGTGAGCCGAACCCCGCGCGGCACAGCCGGGTGGCGGTGCCTTCCGATGCCATCGGGATCGCAAGGCCGATCACCGCGCGGCGCAGGCCGACCTGGCGGCTGACCGCGATCGAGTCGATCATGCGCACGGCCGAGACCTCGCCGATGCGGTCGAACTCCAGCAGCTTCTCCTTGGTGAGGCTGTAGAAGTCCGACGGGTTCACGAGAATCCCGGCCTCGGCGAGCCGTTCGATCCACACCGGACCGACCGCCTCGATGTCCGCCGCCGCACGCGACGCCCAGTGGATCAGCCGTCGCACGGTCTGGGCGGGGCAGGCGACGTTGGTGCAGAACAGTTCGCGGCTGTTGCCCTGCTCGGTCAGCGGCTGCGCGCACGACGGGCACTCGGTGGGCGGCACGATCTCCCGTTCCGCGCCCGTGCGCTTGGCCGCGTCGAGCACGCCTGCGACGAACGGGATCACGTCGCCCGCGCGGCGGACCAGCACCGTGTCACCGATCTTGATGCCGCGGGCGCGGATCACCTCCTGGTTCGCGAGCGTCGCGCGGGTCACCGTCGTCCCGCCCACGAACACCGGCTCCAACCAGGCGACCGGGGCGATCTTGCCCGTCTTGCCGACGTCCCAGACCACGTCGGACAGCACGGTGGTCTTCTCCTCGGCGGCGAACTTGAACGCCAGCGCCCCGCGCGGTGAGTTCGACCGGGTGCCCGCGGCGGCGTAGGCGGCACGGTCCGCCAGCCGCAGCACGGCGCCGTCCAGGTCGTAGTCCAGCTCGTTGCGCTGCTGCTCGATCGACCCGATCACCTCCTGCGCCGCGTCCGCGTCGGCGCAGTGCCGCATGTCGGCGACGCTGAACCCGAGCGTGCGCAGCCCGCGGTCCAGGTCGGACTCGCCGCTGTCGGGGTCGGTGTCCAGGTCGAAGGCGAAGAACCGCAGGCGTCGCTCGGCGACCGTGGCCGGGTCCTTCGCGCGCAGGGTGCCCGCGGCGGCGTTGCGCGGGTTGATCAGCGGCTTGTCCGGGTGCGCGGTGTTGTAGGCGGCGAACGTGGAACGCAGCATCACCGCCTCGCCGCGCACCTCGACGCGGCCCGGTGCGTCGACCCGCTCCGGCACCCCGTCGGTCAGCGCCCGCACCAGCGGGGTCACGTCGTCGCCGGTCGTGCCGTCGCCGCGGGTGACCGCTCGCGCCAGCCGCCCGTTCTCGTAGACCAGCGCCAGCGACAGCCCGTCCAGCTTCGGCATGACCACCACCGGCTGGCCGGGGAAGCGGCCGAAGAACGCCGCGACCTGCTCGGGCCGGTTCGCCTTCTCCAGGGACAGCATCGGCCGCGAATGCCGGATCGGTGCGTGCAGCACGGCGGGCGCGCCCACCTGTTCCAACGGGTTCGGATCGGGCGCCAGCTCCGGGTTCGCCTCGATCAGCCCGCGCAGCTCGTCCTCGATCACGTCGTACTCGGCGTCCGCGACCAGCGGAGCGCCCTGGTAGTACGCGTCGCGCAGCTCCGTGATCCGGTCCGCCAGTTCCTGAATCCGTTCCCCAGCTTTCACGGGGCACCACGCTACCCGTGACCACTGACACTTCCACCGCACGTCAACGCGGGTCGAACCGGGATTTCAGTACTGTCGAACGCATGTCCAGCGCAACCAGACGCGTCGTGATCGGCGCGCTACTCACCGTGAGCATCGCAATGGGCGCTGCGGCAGCATTGGGATACCTCGGCCGTCTGACGCTGGTGTACGACCGGCATCCGGGACAGCCGCTGGCCATCCGCCAGGAGGTGCCGGGTCCGCCGAGCGGCCCGCCGTGCCCGATCGACGCCCGCTACCTCGACGAGCAGCCGGAAGGCCTGCGACCGGACGTGCTCAGCGCGTGGAACCAGTTGGTGGGCAAGGCGCGCGAGCAGGGTGTTCGGCTGTGCCTGAACGACGGCAAGCGGAGCAGGCAACAGCAGCAGGCCGAGTTCGACGAGGCGGTCCGGAAGTTCGGCACGGAGGAACTGGCAGCGCGGTACGTGCTGCCGCCCGACAAGTCGATGCACGTGCACGGCATCGCGGTGGACGTGCAGCCGATCGAGTCCGCGCAGTGGATCGAGAAGAACGGCGGCTCGATCGGCTGGTGCCGCCGTTACGACAACGAGCAGTGGCACTTCGAGTACGACCTCGGCTACGCCTCCGCCGGGTGCCCTGCGCTGCTGCCGAGCGCGAGCGGCAGCTGAGCCCTGGACCGCCGGATGCGTTGCGGTCCAGGGACTTCGGGTCAGACCGCGGCCAGCTCCCTGCCGGGCAGCATGCCGTTGGGGATGTCGGTGACGCGCCACGAGTCCACGTGCAGCCGCACGGTCTCGATGGGCGTGTCGAGGAACGGCGTGGCGTACGGCACCTTCGCCACCAGCAGGTCGCGGGCGGCTTGCGCTTCGTCGCCGTCCAGGATCTCGACGCGGACCGACGCCTGGAGGAACGGGTCGGCGGGCGAGCCGGTGGAGACGATCACCGAGGCCACCGGGTTCTCGCGGATCGCGGCGAGGGTGCGGCCCCGCTGCTCCAGCACGAGCACGAGGGTGAACAGGTCGGCCTCGGCGAAGAACACGCCGTTCACCCAGGGGCCGGACGCACCGGCGGTGGCGAGGTAGAGCGACTGGTGCGCGGCAAGCGTGGTCCGCGCGAGGGCGGACACAGCGGTCTCGGACATGGCGATCACTCATACCCGCCGGGTCCGGTTCGACCAAGCCGCATCAGCCCATCGGGCGATTCTTTGGCCACATCGCGGCAAGCCGGGCACCGTTCACTCGAGTCGAGCCGCGTGGTCCGGTACCTCGGTCTGCAGGCTCCGCGACGGACGCTGGTAGCCGGACGACGGCGGCCGGTCGGGCAACGTGACGGCCGGCGCCTCGACGTCCTGGTAGTCGATGGTGCTGAGCAGGTGCGCGATCATGTTGACCCTGGCGCGGCGTTTGTCGTCGCCTTCGACCACGTGCCACGGTGATTCGGCGATGTCGGTGTGGACCAGCATGTCGTCCTTGGCGCGGGAGTAGTCCTCCCAGCGGGTCAGCGACTCGAGGTCCATCGGCGAGAGCTTCCACCGCTTCAGCGGATCGTCGAGTCGCTTGCGGAAGCGCCGCTGCTGCTCGGCATCGCTCACCGAGAACCAGTACTTGCGCAACAGGATCCCGTCCTCGACCAGCATCCGTTCGAACACCGGGCACTGGCGCAGGAACAGCCGATGCTCCTCGGGAGTGCAGTACCCCATCACGCGCTCGACGCCCGCGCGGTTGTACCAGCTCCGATCGAGCAACACGATCTCGCCGGCGGCGGGCAGATGGGCGACGTAGCGCTGGAAGTACCACTGGGTGCGCTCGCGTTCGTTCGGCGCGGGCAACGCCACGATCCGGGCGGCCCGAGGGTTGAGGTGCTCGGTGATCCGCTTGATCGCGCTGCCCTTGCCCGCCGCGTCACGACCTTCGAACACGACCACGAGCCTGGCGCCCTCGGCGCGGACCCACTCCTGCAGCTTCACGAGCTCCACCTGCAGGCGGAACAACTCGTCCTCGTACAGCGCTCGCCCCAGCCGCTTCCCGGCCTTCATGTCACCAGAGTTCCCCGAGCCCGGCCCCGGACACAGGGACCTTCGGCCCTCGTCACCGGGCCTGCGTGCCCTTCGTGCCCTTCGCCCGGATCCTCGCGATGCGCACGCGGGTGACCAGGTACACGATCAGCACCGCCGCGATCGTGCCGAGCATCCGGTTCACGTCGATCGCCGGCTGCCAGGTCACCTCGCCGTGCTTGATGACGTAGGCGCCGACGGGTCGTCCACCGACACCGATGCCGCCACCTTCGCCCTCCTGCCCGCGCTCGTCCTTGCCGCCGCCTCCTCCCCCGCCTCCGCTGACGGCGGCAGCCGGGATCACGGTGACACCGTCCTTCTCGTAGGGCTCCGCGTACACCCGCTTCACCGAGATGGCGTCCCGTGCTGTCGTGACCAGTTCCTGCAGTTTCACGCGAGCTCCTCAGCATCGGCCGCGGCGACGCACAGGGCGTGACGACCCAGTCGGGTCAGGACCAACGCCCGCGTCCAAGCCTTCGGCGTCCCAAGACACTCGGTATACCAGAACAAAGGAGTGCACGATGTCCGCTCTGAAGAGCCGGGTGGCGGCCCGCGCCGACGTTCCACGACTGGGCAGGCGCCTGGTGGGCGGACGCGCTCGTAGTGCTCGCCACCACCGCCGCGGGTGCTGTGTGGGGCCTGGGCCGCTGGTGGTCCGGCCTGCCGGTCGTGCGCGCGAACCCGTGGCTGCGGTAACCACGGGATGAGAAGGCGCCGTGGTCACGACGCCTTCCTCATGGCGCTCGAGCGTCCACGCGCAGCGCGAGGCAGTGCCCAATGGGGCGGAGTCCAAATGCCCTGTCCGCGCGCGATCGGCGAACGTGTCCGTGCGGCGGCCACGACGTCGCCCTGCTGCCCGCGGACGAGGTGGGTTCGGTCGAGCCGTACCACGCGGTCGTCATCGGCAGCGCGCTCTACATGGGACGGTGGCGGCCGGACGCCGTGCGCTTGCTGAAGCGTCAACAGGAACTTCTCGCTCTGCGACCGGTGTGGCTGTTCCACAGCGGGGAACCGGACGTCTGCCACACCGGCGACCGCCCGCGCGAGCACCTCGACGACGTGCCGATCCGCGACATCGTCCACCTTGTCCACAATGGACACGAATCCCCTCGTCACCGACACGCTCCACCGGTGCGGATCGCCAGGACTCGAAGTCGCTCATGACTTCAGCCTCGCGTTCACCTTCGTGAACGGTCAGTGGCCGCAGTCCCTCAGGCCATGGGACTTTCGTCCCGTCACCACCAGGCCATCCCGGCGGCGACGGCCGCGATGACGGGCAGCAGCCATGCGCCGAGGTGCAGTGCGAACCGCGGTCCTCCTGCGATCGTCGCGAGCACGAGCTTCACCACTGTGTTGGCGGCCAGTGCCGCACCGCACGCGAACACCGCCGTGGACACCGAGATCGACTGCGGGGCGAGGGAAGCGGCCGCGATCGCGGAGGCATGCGCGTCGGCCAGCCCGCCGAGCGCACCCGCGGCGACGACTCCTCCGCCCCCGAGCCAGTCCGCGGCCGCGCGGGTGAGCACGAGGAACACGACCAGGATCAGCGTCAGCGTCAGCGCGGCCCGAAGTGACATCGGCCGGGCGACCGCGGGTTCGGAGTTCACCGCTTCTGGTGTCTCGGTCCGCCACACCAGCCAGGCGACCTCCAGGCTCACCACGAGAGCGCCCGCGATGGCGGCGGGCAGCAGCCGGACCGCGACCGGCGGGCTCGCGACAGCCGTGACCGCGACGACCTGGATCAGGGTTGCGAGGTTGACCGCCACCGCACCTGGAAGCGCGGCCATGCCGACCGTTCGGTACTTGCGCGCCATCACCGCCGTGGTCGCCGAGCCCGACACGAAACCACCCGCGAAGCCGGCGACGAGCAGCCCCCAGCGTTGTCCGAGCGCGCGGGCCGCGACGTAACCGGCCCACCCGATCAACGTCACCGCGACGACCAGCCACCAGACGCGCGCCGGGTTCAGCACGCCGTACGGGCCGAGCGGACGGTTGGGCAGCAGCGGAAGCACCACGAACGCCACGACGAACAGCGTCATCGCGTCCTTCACGTCCTGGTTGCTCACCACGTTGGTCGCGAACCGGTGCAACGGCCGTTTCGCGGCGAGCAACACGGCGACCACCACGCCGGCGGGCACCGCGAGCTCGGGACGCTGCCACGCCAGCGCGCCCAGCAGGAACGCGGCGATCGCCGCGACCTCGGTCGTGGCGCCCGCGTCGGCTTCCTCCGTCCTCGTGCTCCGCCAGTACCAGGCGACGACGAGTGCGGACACCGCACCGAGGCCGACCCCGAGTGCGACCGGGGACAGCGCGGCGGCGACGGCTCCGGCGAGCGAGATCAGTGGAAAGGTCCGCGATCCGGCAGGCCGGACACTCTCACCAGCGGTGTCGTGCTCGCGTTCCACGCCGAGCAGCAGTCCGATCGCGAGCGCTGTCGCGAGGTGCGCGAGCGCGACGGTGGTCTCCACGGGTCACCCGGCACGCGGCCGGGCAGCCCCGTGGCCTGCGGTCCTGACCGGGGCGACTGGTCGGCTCATCACGTCAGCGGCTTTCAGCTCGTCGGGCGGACGATCGCGAGTGGGCACACCGCGTGGTGGACCAGCGCCTGGCTCGTCGAGCCGAGCAGCATCCCGGTGAACCCGCCGTGACCGCGGCTCCCGACGACCAGCAGCTGCGCGTCGGCCGCGAGCCTCATCATCGCGCGCACGGGGCGATCCCGCACCACGACGCGGCTGACCCGCACGTCGGGGTACTTCTCCTGCCATCCGGCGAGCCGCTCCGCGAGCAGCCGTCGTTGCTCGTCCTCGACGTAGTCCCAGTTGATCGCGAGCCGCGTGGCGTCGTAGCCGCTGTGGATCATGAAGTCCTCCCACACCATCAGCGCGGTCAGCGGCACTCCGCGCGTCGAGGCGGCGTCGAAGGCGAAGGCCACGGCGGCTTCGCTCGTCGGTGATCCGTCCACGCCGACCACGACGGGGCCATCGGCGACACCCGGTCCGCGAACGACGACGAGCGGGCACCGGCCGTGCGACGCCAGAGCGAGCGCGGTGGACCCGACGAGCAGACCGGTGACGTTGCCGAGCCCCTGCGAGCCGAGCACCATCAGCCGGGCTTCCCGTGACTCCTCGATCAACGCCGTCACGGTCCCCGAGAACGCGAGGTGCGTCGTCACCTGGATGCCCGGCGCGACGGCGTGAGCCGCCACCACCGCCTCGTCCAGCCACTCGCGGGCCCGCGCCTCCATCGCGTGCCTGACCTCGTTGCCGGTCAGCACGATCTCCGGATAGCCGCGGGTCGGCAGCAGATGTGCGTGCACCAGCCGCAGTGGCGCCCGGTGACGTGCGCATTCGTCGGCGGCCCAGCTGACCGCACCGAGCGCCGAGGACGAGCCGTCGACACCGACGACGACCGGGGCCGCGGGTCCCTTCATCACTTTCCTCCTGTCAGCACACGGGCGAGCTGGCTGTCGGGACCGTCGGCATCGGCGACCGCACCGACGGAGAGCAACGCCTGCGGGTAGCCGGCGAGGCCGTGCCGTTCGACGAGGCCGGCCCGCCACTCGGCGCGGTGCGTCAGGTGGATCACCGGGCGGGCGGACACACCCGCGGCCCGAGCGGTGAGCAGCGCGGCGTGCAGTGCCGCTCCGCCGCGGACGTGGTCCGAGCGGCGGTCGTCGGCCGTCAGCACGACGAGCGTGTCGGGGTCGACCGGGTGCAGTGCCGTTCCAGCCCACCGGCTCGCGGTCGCGAACCGGCCCGCGTCACCGTCACCGGTCGCCTCGGGCAGCCGGATGGCCCGGTGGCAGTCCAGTTCCTCCGGGGTCGGTGGTTCGAGGCGGTCCGCGCGGACGACCGCGATGAGCTCGGGGTTCGAACGCTCCGGCAGGAACGCGACCTTGGCGTGCCAGCCGGCGGTCCGGATGGCGAGGACGACGTGTTCCAGCACGGCGCCGCAGGACAGCAGCCGGTCCACGTCCAGCGGGTCGTACGGCGACCGGTGCGCGACCTCGTACAGGTACACCGACCGCCCGTGCAGCTCCAGCACCCACGGCTTCCTGACGCTGTGCACGGGCGCCTGGCGGGCGACCTCAACGATTTCCGCCGCCTCGGCGGCACTCCAACGCATGACACCGACCCTCCGGCAGGTCAGGACGGACAGACAGAGCGGACCGGCACTCATCGCACAGGGTCTTTGGGCACTGTGGCCCGCGCGGCCGGTGGGAGAGCGTCATCAGTGGAACCGACTCGATGAGAGGTGGTCGTGGTGGTCGCGCGCGTCTTCCTGGTCGACGACCACGAAGTGGTCCGGCTGGGGATCAGAGAGCTGCTCAGCGCAGCGGACGACCTCGAGGTCGTCGGCGAGGCGTCCTCGGTGACCGAGGCGCTCGCGAGGGTTCCGGCGACGGCGCCGGACGTGGCGGTGCTGGACGTGCGGCTGCCGGACGGCAACGGCATCGAGCTGTGCCGCGAGCTGCGGTCGCAGCTGCCCGACCTCAAGTGCCTCATGCTGACCTCGTTCACCGACGACGAGGCGCTGTTCGACGCGATCATGGCCGGCGCGTCCGGCTTCGTGCTCAAACGCATCCTCGGTACCGATCTCACCAACGCGGTGCGCACCGTCGCATCCGGACAGTCCCTGCTGGACGCCCGCTCCACCTCGGCGCTGCTCAACCGCATCCGCAAGGAACGCGAGACCGGCGACCCGGTGCGGATGCTGACCGACCAGGAACGCACGGTGCTCGACCTGGTCGGCGACGGACTGACCAACCGTCAGATCGCCGAGAAGATGTTCCTCGCCGAGAAGACCGTCAAGAACTACGTCTCGCACCTGCTCGCCAAACTGGGCCTCGAACGGCGCACCCAGGCGGCCGTGCTCGCCTCCCACCTGCGCCGGCCGCGAGAACCGCGCGAGGACGGCTAGTCCAGGGGGATCTGCCAGGTCACGCGGGTGCCACCACCCGGTTCCCCGGCCACCGTGAGCGAGCCGCCGAACTCCGCGGCGCGCTGTTCCAGGTTCCGCAGTCCGCTCCGCGCGACCTGCGGCGGCATGCCGACCCCGTTGTCCACGGATGTGATCGTCAGCGAGTCGCCTGCCTCGACGGTGATCGTCAGCTCGGTCGCGTGCGCGTGCCGCATCGCGTTGCTCATCGTCTCGCGCACCACCGCCTCGGCGTGTTCGCCGATGTGGTCGGGCACCAGGTTGTCGATCGTGCCGGTCATCCGCACGGCCGGTGACAGCGCCGAGCCCTCGCTGAGCTCGGCGATGATGTCGACCAGTCGTCTGCGGAGTCCGGCGTAGTCGTCGGCCGCCTGCAGGTCGAAGATGGACGTGCGGATCTCCAGGACGGTCTGATCCAGCTGCGTGACGGCCTTCTGCACCCGCTGACGCACCTGCGGGTGGGTCACCCACGTCAACGCGCCCTGCAGGCTCATCCCGGTCGCGAACAGCCGCTGGATCACGTGGTCGTGCAGGTCACGCGCGATGCGGTCGCGATCCTCCAGCACGTCCACCAGCCGCCGGGCCCGCTGGTTCTCGGCGAACTCGAGCGCCACCACCGCCTGATCAGCCAGCGAGGCCAGCAACGGCAGCAGGTCAGGGCCGAACGGCACGCCGTCCTTCTCCCGCGCGGTGAGCAGGACGCCAGTGACGGCGGAACCGGCGCGCAGCGGCACGACCAGACCCGCGCCCGGTTCGACGGCGACGTCCCCGAGGTGTTCGTTCAGGTCCTCCACCAGCGCCGGGGCACCTGACGCCAGCACCTCCCCGAGTACCGTCCCCTCGCTGACGAGCTCGTTGACGACGGCGTTGTCCCCCGCCTGCGCCGCGGGTCGCAGCGTCCGCTCCGGTGAGTCGTCGGCGAGCAGGATCACCGACCACGACGCGGCGGCCAGCTCCACCGAGCGCTGGGCGATCAACCGCAACGCGTCCTCGGCCGATGCTCCGCCGAGGAGCTGTGAGTTGATCTCGGCCGTCGCTTCGAGCCACCGTTCCCGCATCTTGGACCGCTCGAACAGCCTGGCGTTCTCGATCGCGACGCCCGCGGCCGCGGCGAGTGCCTCCAGCACGACCTCGTCGTCCGGGGTGAAGTCGCCGGACCCCTTCTTCTCGGTCATGTAGAGGTTGCCGAACACCTCGTCGCGGACCCGCACCGGCACACCGAGGAAGCTGTGCATCGGCGGGTGGTTCGCGGGGAAGCCGACCGACGCCGCGTGCTCCGCGAGGTTCTGCAGCCGGATCGCGCGCGGATCCTTGATCAGCAACCCCAGCAGCCCTTTGCCCTCCGGAAGGTGCCCCATGCGGGAGCGGGTCTCGGCGTCTATCCCGACGTAGACGAACTGGGACAGGTTGTCCCGCGGTCCGAGCACGCCGAGAGCGCCGTAGCGGGCGTCCACGAGGTTCACCGCCGCCTGGACGATGCGCTGGAGGGTGGAGTCCAGCTCCAGGCCGGCCCCGACGGCGAGGACCGCGTCCAGCAGGCCCTGCATCTTGTCCCTGGTCGACCCGATCTCCGTCAGCCGTTCACGCATCTCGTCGAGCAGCTCGTCCAGCCGCAGGCCTCCGAGGGGGCTGCGCACGGGGTCTTCGGGGCGACCAGCCATGGATCAAGCTTCGCACGTCCCAGGCATCTCGGGACCTTCGACTGTGGGACCGGTTCACCAGGGGACGGAGAGTGAAGCCAGCACGATCTACCAGGCGCAACACGATGAGGTGACGGAGATGGTCGAGATGACCGCGACCCTGGGGCTCAGGCCCGACCAGGTGGAGGCGGCGCTCACCGCCGCAGCGCTGGCCCCCTCGGTGCACAACAGCCAGCCGTGGCGGTTCCGGCTGCTGCCGGAGTTGATCGAGCTGCACGGGGACATGGACCGCCAGCTCACCGCCACCGACCCCGACGCACGCGAGCTCCGGCTGTCCTGCGGCGCCGCGCTCTTCAACCTCAAACTGGCGCTGCAGAGCTTCGGCATCCGTCCTCTGGTCACCCTCTTGCCCGGCCACGACGCGCCGGGCGCGCTCGCGACGATTCGCCGGGGCGGCACCGTGAAACCCGACGAGGAGATGCTGGCCCTGCTCAAGGCGGTGCCCGTGCGGCGGACGAACCGCCGCCGGTTCCACGACGCGAAGATCGACGCGCCCCACCGCCAGGCACTCGTCCGCGCGGCGGAGCTCGAACGATCCTGGCTCCACGTCGTGTCCGCGCGCGACGAACGGGCCCGCCTGAAGAGCTTCGTCCAGCGAGCCGACCAGATGCAGCGCGCCGACGCCGGCGTGCAGGCCGAGCTCGCCGCGTTCACCGGTGTCCGGCCGGACGCCCTGGACGGGGTTCCGCCGGTTTCGGCAGGCCCCCGGCCCGCGCCGCAGGACGAGTGGACCTTCCGCGACTTCCTGCCCGGCGAGTCCGTGGAACGCATACCCGGCAAGGACTACGAGTCCGACCCGCTCGTCGTCGTCCTGTGCTCCTTCTACGACGGGGCACTCGCCGAACTGCAGGCCGGACAGGCGATGCAGCGGGTGCTCCTGAACGCGACCGTCCAGGGACTGTCCGCGTCGTTCCTGTCGCAGCCCGTCGAGGTTCGCCAGGTGCGGGAGGAACTGCGCCGCGCGCTCGGCGGCACCCTCGTTCCCCAGACCATCCTGCGGATCGGCTTCAGCACGCCGGTGCTGGCCACGCCGCGCCGTCCGGTCGGTGAACTGCTGCTGGAACCGACCGCCACGCGCTGACCTGCACCGTTACCCCGATTTCATCGCGGCAGGGCACCATCACCTGATGGGAGACCGACGGGTGCGCATCGGATGCGAGTTCATCTACGACGCCGCCATCAGGACGCCGACGGTGTTCCAGGTGCAGGCCAACGACGCGCCGCGGGTCACGGTCGTGAGCGAGCAGCGGTCGATACGGCCGGAGGTCGGCCTGCGCGGCTACCGCGACCTCTACGACAACCCGTGCCTGCGGGTGGTGCTGCCCGCGGGCACGTCCACCTTCCGGTACCAGGCCGAGGTGCTGGTGCCGGACGCGACCGAGGACGCGGACACCGACGCCCCGGAGATCACCCCGGAATCGCTGCCCGACGAGGTGCTGCTCTACACGCTGCCCAGCCGCTACTGCCTGCCGGACGTGCTCGCCGACGAGTCGTGGGCACGGTTCGGGGCCGTCCCGCCCGGCTACCGGCGGGTGCAGAAGATCATCGACCACGTCCACGAGCACCTGCGCTTCAGCTACGGCAGCAGCAGCGCGCAGTCGACCGCGGTGGACGTCAACACCTCCGGGTACGGCGTGTGCCGCGACTTCGCGCACCTGGCGATCTCGTTCTGCCGCGCCCTGAACATCCCGGCGCGCTACGTCTTCGGGTACCTTCCCGACCTCGACGTCCAGCCCGCGGCGGAGCCGATGGACTTCGCCGCGTGGATGGAGGTCTGGCTCGGTGACCGGTGGTGGACCTTCGACCCGCGCAACAACGTGCGCCGCAAGGGGCGGGTCGTGGTCGGCCGGGGCCGCGACGCGTCCGATGTCGCCATGGCGACCACGTTCGGTGGTCCCAGGCTCGAGTCGATGGTGGTCCACGCCGAGGAGGTCCTGCCGTGACGATCAACGCAGAGGTGCTGGCGCAGCCGTTGCTGGATCACCGCGCGCTCGACCTGAACGCGGCCGAGCGCGTCACGTACGTGCTGGAGCAGGAGTTCCACTACGGCTACGACGAGCCGATCGGCGCGCTGCGGCACCGGCTGGTGGTGGTCCCTCGCGAGCGGCACGGCGACCAGCACCGGCGCGCGCACCGGGTCGCTGCGTCAGGCGCGCAGGTGCGGCGCCGGTCGCGGCGTGACGCGCACGGCAACGTCGTCGTCCAGATGCGCGCGGACCGGGTGGAGGAGGGCGTGCGGTTCAGCGTCGCCGCCCTGCTGGAACGCGTCCGCGCGGACGGTCCGACCGTCCTCGCCGCCACCGCGCTGCGGGATCCCCGGCTGTTGCGCCCGACCCGGCTCACCGCTCCGGACGACCGGCTGCGCGACCTGGCCGCCGACCTCCTGCGCGCCGGCGGAACCCCGCTGGAGCTGGCCGAGCGAATCTGCCACGTCGTGCACGAAGCGGTGCGCTACGAGCACGACGTCACGTCCGTCGAGACGACCGCCGCGGAGGCGCTCGCCGGTGGGCGCGGGGTCTGCCAGGACTCGGCGCACGTGATGATCGCGTTGTGCCGCCTGGCCGGGGTGCCCGCGCGGTACGTGTCCGGTCACCTGCTCGGCGAAGGCGGCACGCACGGCTGGGTCGAGGTGGTCGTCGCCAGTGGCGACGCGGCGGTGGCGGTGCCGTTCGACCCGTGCAACGACCGGCGGGCGGGCGCGCAGTACATCACCGTGGCGACCGGTCGCGACTACGCCGACGTGCCACCTACGTCCGGCAGCTACCTCGGCACACCGAACAGCACGCTGACGACCAGCCGCCGGGTCGGTGTGCTCGAGGCCGCCTGAGCGCGAAGTCACCCGCACATCGCCTTCAGGGAGAAGGCCGGCAGCGCGTCGTCGATGGGGTGGGGCTGCGGCTGCCCCGACGAGTCCGCCTTGTTCCACCTCGCCAGGTTCATGGCGACGGACATCTGCCGCTCGCCGTCGGCGCGCGTCCAGGACATCGTCAGCGCGCCCCAGACCGTGCCGTCGTTGCCCCAGAAGGTGCCGCAGCCGGGGATCGTGACCCGGTGCAGGCCGAGGCCGTAGTCGATCTGCTCCCCCACCTGACTGATGACCGGGACCGTGCGCTGCATCTGCGCCAGCGACGACGGCGTGATGATCCTGCCGGCGAGCAACTCGCCGTAGAAGCGGTTGAGGTCGTCGACGGTCGACACCAGCGCGGCCGCGGGCCCCACCCAGGACATGTCGTAGACGCTGTAGTCGCGCGCCGGTTCGATCAGGCCGAAGAACGCCTCGTACATCCGCGAGTGCGGCCCGGTGACGCGCGGCCCGGCCGGAAACCCGGTGTGCCGCAGCCCAGCGCGCTCGATCACGTTGCGGGTGATGTACTTCTCGGCCGTCGTGCCGGTCACCCGCTCCAGCAGTTGGCCGAGCAGCAGGTAGTTGGTGTTCGAGTACACCCCTGGGGTGCCTCCCGGCTCGCCGACGGCCGGCGCGGTGACGCCCATCCTGATCAGCTCGGCCGGGCGGAACCGCCGGAACCTGTTGTCGTCCAGGCTCTTCGGCGACACGTCCGGCAGCGAAGGCCACGCCTTGAGCGACGGGAACGCGTACGGGAGGTACTCGGCGAGGCCGCTGGTGTGGTTGAGGAGCATCCGGACCGTGATCCGCCGTCCGCGCTCTCCAGGCACCAGGTGCGGCAGGTAGCCGCCGATCGGCGCGTCGAGCTGGATCCGGCCCTGCTCGACCTGTTGCAGCACCGCCGCGGCGGTGAAGGTCTTGGTGATGCTGCCGATGCGCTGCCGCATGTCGGACCGGACGGGACGGCCAGTGCTGACGTCGGCGACACCGGAAGCGCCGCGCCACACCCGGCCGGCCTCGCGCACCTCGGCGTACACCCCTGGCATCCCCGCGCGGTGGACACCGTCCAATGCGGACTTCAGCTCGGTGCTGCCGGTCAGCGCCGGTGCGGGATCCGCCGCCGCCGTGGCGGCACTGACGCTCAGCACGGCGACGCTCGCCAACGCTGCCAGCCTGCGTGCTCCGGACATCGCCGCCTCACCCGGCCAGTGCCCGGCGCAGCGCCGCGCCGAGCTCGGCGTTCTGCCGCTGGGACACCTCGGCGGACAGGATCGCCTGCGAGCCGTGGAAGGTGCCGGGCCACTGGTGCAGCTCGACGGACACACCCGCCTGCATCAGACGCAGCGCGTAGGTGATGTCCTCGTCGCGGTTCGGGCAGAACTCCGCGGTGGCGACGTAGGCGGGCGGCAGGCCGGTGAGATCGGCGGCCCGCGCCGGGGCCGCGTACGGCGAGGCGGGCGCCGAGCCCAGGTAGTGCCCCCACGCGGAGGCGAGCTTGTCGCGCGTCAGCCAAGGAGTGTCCGTGAAGTTCCGCGCCGACCACGTCTCCTGCCGGTCGTCGAGCCCCGGCTGGTTGAGCAGCTGGAAGCAGATCCGCGGCCCGTGCTCGTCACGCGCCCGCAACGCCACCGCCGCCGCGATCCCGGCGCCCGCGCTGTGGCCGCCGACGGCGATCCGCGCCGGGTCGACGCCGAACTCGGCCGCGTGCTCAGCCGTCCAGGTCAGCACCGCGTGGACGTCGTCCAGCGCGGCAGGGAACGGGTTCTCGGGAGCGAGGCGGTAGCCGACCGAGATCACCACCGCACCCGAGCTCTCCGCCAACCTGGCGGCCCACGGGTGCTCGGTGTCCACGTCGCCCATGACCCAACCGCCGCCGTGCAGCCAGATGATGGCGCCCTGCGCCAGCTGCGGGCGGTAGATCCGCACCGGCACGTCCGGATCGGCGGGCACCGCGAGGTCCTCGACCTCCATGCCCGCGATGTCGGGTACCGGTATCGAGGCGGCCAGCTCGGCGAGGTTCTTGCGCGCGATGACCGGGTCGGTCAGGTCGGACTTGGGGAACAGCGGGAGGAATGCTTCGAGTTCGGGATCCATGTCGACCATCCTCTCGGCCGCCACCCTCGAGATCGCCCGCCAGCTGTCGGGCATTCCGCCCTGATCGCGCGCCGATCGTCGCTACCCTCGCGCCATGGAGGCTCTGGCCCAACGGCTGTCGCAGCTGGACACGCACGTCGAGGGCGCGCTCCGCGTCGTGATGTTCTACGACACGCTGATGCGCCGACGGGTGGATCTTCCGGCGCTGGCAAGGGCATCGGCGGGCCTGGCCGAGTGCGTGGCCGGGATCCGGCTCCACGGCACGGGCCGCACGGTCCGCATGTCTCCGGACGGCAAGGAAGCCGCCGCGCCACTACCCGCCTCCGCCACGTTGCCGATCACGCTCGACGCGGAGGAGATCGGCACGGTGTGGCTGGAACGCCCCGGCGAGCCCGGCCCGCTCGACGACGTGCTGCTGGACCGCTTCGCGATCGCGTCCGCGGCGGTCGTCGAGCGGTACGGCCCCGCCCGCACCACGATGGCCGATCCCGCGCTCGTCGAACTGGTGATCAGCTCCGGCACCGACGAGGCGGCACGGGACCGGGCTCTGCGCCTGCTGGGTTTCGCCGCCGACCTGCCGGTCCGCGTCGTCGCCGTGCGGTCCGAGCTCCCGCTCGACCAGGTCGGTGGCCTGATCTGCCCGGCCCGCCCGGTGAAGGCGGCATCGGTCGCCGACGTGGGCGTCATCCTCGCCACCACCGCGGACCCGGCCCGGTTCCCGGCGGGCGTGCGGGCGGGCATCGGCGCCGCCGACCGCCCCGACCGCTCCTGGCGGGAAGCCCGCACCGCGCTGCGCTTCACCACGTCGCGCCAGCCGGTCGTCCACTACGAGAGCCTGGGCTCGCTGGCCCTGCTCGCCCAGGTGCCCCAGAACTCCGTGCGGGACAACGCAGACGTGGCCGCGATCGCCCGTGTGGCGGGCAACCCGGAGGACCTGGAGACGCTGGACGCCTACTGCACCACCGGATCCCAGCGCCGGGCCGCCGACCTGCTCCACCTGCACCACAGCAGCGTCGCGCGCAGGCTCGACCAGCTCGGCAGGTCACTGGGCATCGAGCTCACCGAACCCACTGGACTGGTGCGGGCCCGGCTCGCACTCATCGCGTGGCGGCTGCTCAACGACTGACCGTCTCCAGCCCCGCGGTGTCGTCGGTCCACGTGCTGCCGAAGCTCGAGCGCTTCATCGACGGCACGGCGGAGCACGTCCGCAGCCACGCCCGCATGCCCCGCTTCGCCAGCGCGTTGGGCGAGGTGAACCGGTACGCGGACGACCGCGACGTCTTCACGGCGTCGAACCCGTAGGCGAGCATGCGGCGTTCGTACTCGTGCAGCGCGGCCAGCAGTTCGGCCTCACCGCGGTGGACCGCGACGAGCTGGTGCGCGAGCAGCGCGGCGTCGCGCAGAGCGGTGTTGGCGCCCAGTCCCATCACCGGCGTCATGTTGTGGATCGCGTCGCCGAGCAGCGTCACCCGCGAGGTCGGCCACGGTTCGACCGGCGTCGACGTCTTGAACCTCATCGAGTAGACGCTGGCCGGGTCGGCGTCCGCGATCATGCGGCGCAGGTCCGGGTGCCAACGGCTGGTGAGCGCGTCCATGTCACCGGCTCGGGCGCAGAACGCCCACAGCACGTAGTCCTCGATGTCGTCGAGCAGCGCGTCGGGCGTGAGGCCGTAGCCGGCCAGGTCCAGTCCCGCGCCCAGCGCGTCGGCGGTCCGGCGCCTGCCGTCGAACACCGCGCTGAACAGGAAGCCCTCGCCACGCGGCAGCACGATGTTCAGGCCGTGCTGGATCCGAGCGGGCAGCCACGCACGGGTCTCGTCGTCGAGCCGAACGCGGCCCGCGACACCCACCACGTCGGTGTCGACGCGGCGTGCGCCGGGCAGGAACTGGCCGCGTACCGCGGAGTTCGCGCCGTCGGCACCGATCAGGACGTCGCCGGTCGCGCTGGTGCCGTCAGCGAAGAACGCCGTGACGGTGCCGTCGTCGCCGAGCTCGTACCGTTCGAACGTTCGTCCGAAGTGGACCTTCAGACCCGCGAGCAGCAACCTGCGCAACGCGATCCGGCTCACCGCGTAGTTCCCGTCGGCAGGGTCGTCCGACCCGCCGGTCATCAGCTCCTCCTCGACGAACAACAGCTCGTCGAGCTGCTCGGTCTGGAAGGCGAACCCGAGTCCGGGGCGGCCCGAGGTGGCGACGAACGCCTCCCACAACGGCCGCGGCAGGCAGCGGTGCAGCGCGCGGCTGCCGTGCCGGTTGACGTGGATCCGATAGCCCTGCAACCAGTCGGCGGACTCGGCGTCGCGCTCGAACACCTCCACGGGCACACCGGCCCCGGTCAGCGCCTGCGCGAGCGCCAGCCCACCGACTCCCCCACCTATCACCAGAACTCTCGTCATCCCTGTGCTCCCAGCTCTTCGAGCAGCCGGTCGTGCCAGGCGAGCTCGGCGGCCAGCCGCATGAGTGTGTGGTCGAACGCGATCCGCTCCAGGCCGACCAGGTACGGATCGGCGCCCTCGCGGATGTGCTGCCACGAGTCGAGCTCGGCAGCGATCGCGGCGCGCCTGCCCTGCACGAGAGCGCGCACCTCGTCGCGGGGCATGTCGTCGGTGTAGGCCAGCGCCAGGTCCACCGGGTCCGGCCGCAGCCTGGTGTCGCGCAGCATCGCGTGCCGCAGCGCGGACATCTCCACCCGGCCGCCGTCGGTGATCGCGTAGACGGTGCGCTGCGGCAGGTTCCCCTCGCGCTCGGTCCGCACCGCCTCGATCACGCCGTCGGCGGCCATCCGGTGCAGCGCCCCGTAGAGCGAACCCGGCTTCACGTCCGCCCACAGCTCGGTGCGGTCCTCCTGCGCGGCCCGCCGGATCTGGTGGCCGTGCATGGGTCCGCGCCTCGCCAGCGCGCCGAGGATGAACAACCGGGTAGCACTCACCAGGGTAGTCAAACACGAGTACTCGCGTTTGACTACCTCTCGGTGGTCAATTCTCGCCAACGTGGACAAACGGCTAACGCTGGGCCGACCCGGTGCGATGCACGCCACATGACGCTCGCCGAGAAAGCACCACTGGACGTCTCGCGCACGGAACAACACGTGCGAGAGGCACTCGAGCGGTGGCTTGAGCAGCGGCACGTGCACCTGTCGGTCGCCGGGTTCACCGCGGACGTGCAGCCGCGCGCGGTGTTCAGCGAGGTCCTGCGCAGGTCGTTGCAGCTCAGGCAGGGCAACCCGCTGGACGAGGTGGCCATCGGGCTGCCGGACGTGCCCCGCTGCCGCAGCCTGGTCGCCGGCTCCGAGACCACGCTGCGTTCGCTGCGCATCGACGCCTACTTCGTCCGGCCGGACGGTTGTGTGGAGCCCTCCCCGCACAACCACCCGGCGGACTGACCGGTCAGCGCCAGAACGACGAGCCGCGGTCCGGCGCGACGACCTGCCCGGCGGAGGCGAACTCGCGCAGCGCCTTCACCGCCCGCGACCACAGCTGGTCGGTGTCCCCGCCCGCGACGAGCTCCGCCACCAGGCGGTGCAGCGGCTCGTACCCTGCACCTGTCCGCGCGGCGATGAGAGTGCCGAGCCTGCTGGCCAGGTCGGCGAGCAGCTCGAGACGCTCGTGGGCGGGCAGCCCCGCGGCCAGCTCGAGGCGCTGCGCCTCCATCGCCGCGATCTCCCGCAGTTCGGCCAGGTCGTCCGGCACGATCCCGAAGTCGGACACGAGCCCGGAGTCGGCCATGCGCTCGAGTGACGGCGCGGCGACCTTCTTCGACTCAGCCCGGCCGCGGAACCGGCCACCGGGACGAGCTCCGGCTGCCTGGACGGCGCGCGGCGCGGGCGGCGGTGGCGGCATGGGAGCTCCGCCCGTGGGGGTGGGCGCCGCACCGTAGCCACCGGCGAACTGCGGCGCGAACTGCGGCATCGCGAGGTCCCAGCCGGCGGGCAGTTCCACCGGCTGCGTCACCCGGTGCACCGTGCCGTCGGACACGACTCGCTCGTCGATCGCGACGAACGCCGTGAACCGGCACAACACGCCGAACCTCAACGACATCTGGACGATCGCCGGCTCCACTGCCCTGTTGCCGGTGACGAACTCGTCCTCCAGGTGACGCAGTGCGGCACGCGCCCACTGCGTGGTGATCGCGCGCTCGGCACGCCGCTGGACGGCCACCGCCGCCTGCCACTCCGCGCCCTCACGGGTGCGACCGCGCACCGTCACGGACTCCGGCGCCGCACCGCGGTACCGGCCGAACGCGACGAGGGGCACGCCGGGGTAGATGGCCGAGGGCAGCCGGGGGACGTCTGACTCCAGCGACACCGCGACGTCGGTGATCACCGGCGCGCCGATCCGGCGCTGGATGTGCTCCATCGCTTCGTCCAGGCGGTCCTCGCTCTCGACGAGCTCGCACCGGCCCGCTCCCCTGGCGACGAGCCTGCCGAGGAAGCCCGCGTTGACGGCCGTGTCGATGCCGACGGCGTGCACCCTCGTCCGGTTGATCATCGGCGCGATGTCGCGCAGGATCTGGTCCTCGTTGCCGACCTGCCCGTCCGTCACGAGCACCAGGACGGGGTCGCGCCCGTCGGCGGCGTCGGCGAGCAGACCCAGCCCTTCGTGCAGCGGCGTGAACAGCTCGGTGCCGCCGCGTGCCTGCACCCCGGCCAGGTGCTCGACGGCGCGGAAGCGGTGGCGGTCGGTGCCCGCGGACAGTCCGGTGCCCAATGTGGACGGCCGTTCGACGCGGTCGTCAAAGGTGATCACGGCGAAGCTGTCGTCCGCGGTCAGCGTGTCGACGATGCGGGCGGCCGCACGCCTGGCGGCGACCATCTTCCAGCCGCCCATGCTGCCGGAGCGGTCGAGCAGCAGGACCACGTCCCGCGGCCGGACCGGCGCCGTCGCGTCCGGCGGCAGGACGGTCAGCTGGTAGGTGCCCTCACCGGAGTCGTCCGCGTCGGGCACGCACACGACCGCGGAGCTGTTCCCCGCGTACGCCAGGCGCAGCACGAAGTCGCGGTCGGCGCGCTCGCCGGGCACGACGGTGATCGCGTTGCCCTCACCGGTCACGGTGTGCAGGCTCGACCGCACCTCACCGAGCTCGAGGCCGGCCGGGTCGATCTCCACTCCGATGGAGAGCCGCAACGGGTTGGGGAAGCCGGGCAGCAGCACCGGCGGGCTGATCCGCGAGGCGTCCGGGACCACGTCGGTGTCCTGGGCGTGGCCGTCACCCACCGACGGCGACGGCAACGGCGTGCCGGGGATGTACCGCGGCGCCACCACGAGCGGGAACCGGAACGTGGCCGCACCGTCCTCGTACACCAGCGGCCCGACCAGGTTCAGCACGACGGTCACGCGTTCGCCCGCCGGGATGTTCCCCACCCGCATCGTGAAGACGTCGGGCCGTTCCTCCTCGACGATGGACGCCCGTCTGCCCGCCGCGATCGCCTCGTCGTAGGACTGGCGAGCGGCGCCGCGTTCCTGCAGCTCGGCCTCGACGGTGCGGCCGTCGGCGATCATCTTCATGCCGGTGACGGCGGCGCGGTCGGGCAGCGGGAACACGTACGTCGCCTCTAACGCCGTGTCGTAGGTGTTCACGAAGTCGGTCGTCAGCACGACGTGGCCGACCAGGCCGGTGATCGTCGCGCGCACGTCGATGCGGTCCAGCGGCAGGTTGCCGCGTTCGGTGCGCAGCGCGCCGACGCCCGCGTCCGCGGTCGTCCGGCCGATCCGGTCCAGCTCGGCGGACTTCATCCGGGCGACGGAGTAGGTCATGACGGATCCCTTTCATCGGTGAGCAGACCACGGGCGCTGAGCAGGTCGAGCAACGGCTGGGCGGCGGCCGCGATGTCCGCGCAGTCCGCCGCGGACGGGGCGCCCGGCACGAGAAGGACGGCACCTCCGGCGAGTGCGACACCGGTCAACGCGACCGCCTTCGGCGCCTCGGCCTGGGGCGCGGGCACCGGTGCGGCGGGTTCGGCCCAGAACCGGGGACGGACGGCTTGCTCCAGTTGCGGTTCTTCGGTTTCGAGCAGTTCATCGGGCAGCCGGGCGATGCCGGCCAGGGTCGTGTCGGTGGCGCCCGCGAGCTCGGCCTGGATCTCCGCGAGCGTCCTGCCCTCCGCCTGCCGCCTCTTCACGGCCACGAGCTGGAGCAGGTGCCGCTGCCCGTAGAGCGCGGTCCGGCCGCGCATCGCGGACGGCCGGTCGACCAGGCCGGTCGTCGCGTACCAGCGGACGGCCCGGCGGTCGGGCACGTCGCGCACCCGGCCGTTGGGCGCGCCCGAGTACTCCGCCGCGAGCGCGACGGACACGCGTTGCACCAGCTCGTCGATCGTCCACACACCACGATACTGACACTGCAATCGTGACAGTGTCAAGGTTCGAGATCCCGTACGGATCCGGGCGCCACGAGTGGAAGCTGAGCATGCGGCACCGTGGCGGCAGCCTTTCGGCCACCGCCACCGCGGACGGGAAACCGGTGACTCGGACCGGCGGTGCGGGCTCACCGGGGAGCACCAACACCGCCAACCTCACCGGCAGCTTCGAGGACTGATCTACAGGGCGAAGCCCGCCGTCGGGTCGTTCTCCCAGCCGGTGATGAGCGCACCCGGCGCCCAGGTGGAGTGCGTCCCGCTGCTGACCCGCTCGGGCAACCGGATCCGGGCGACCGGACCCGCGCTGACGTCCGCGGCGTCGAAGATCAGGCACTCGGACAGGTCGCGGTTCACGTCGGACGTGATGGTGACCAGGTAGCCGTCGTCCTCGGACTTCGACCCGATCCGGGGCGCCATCGCGGTCTCGCTGCCGAACACGCCGTCGCCGAACCGGTAGTGCTCCTCGGCGCCGGTCAGCGAGTCGTGCTTGACCAGGCCGTCGAACAGGAACCAGCCGACCGGGGAGGTCGCGGCGTAGCTGTAGCGGTGCGGCCTGCCAGCGTACTCCTGGTTGATCATGCCGAACTCGGTGGTCAGCTCGCTGAGGCGTTCTTCCTTGCACAGACCGGTCTTCATGTTCAGCCGCCAGCGGTGCAGCCGCGGCCGGAGCTGGTCGTTGTCGATGAAGCGGAACATGCGCTGATACAGCGTGCCGCCACCGGAGGGCGGCTGGGGGTTCGTCTGGAAGAACCCCTCGAGGACGATCTCGTCGCCCTGCTCGTAGGCGTTGGTCCAGTGCAGCACGTAGGTGGGATCGGCCTCGAACCACCGGATGTCCGCGGTCGTGCCGTGGCGCGGGATGACGGCCAGCCTGGTCGGGATGTCGGGCTGGAACTTCGCGATGTACTTGCCCTGCGCCAGCGCCTCGGGCATCCAGAACAGCGGAAGGTCGTTCAGGATCGCGTAGTTCTCGGTGAACGCCATGTCGTGCGGCAGCCGCGGTCCGGGCAACGGCACGTCGACGTAGGTGACCAGGTTGTCCTGTCCGTCGACCACGCCGTAGTGCATGTACGGCGCTTCGGTGCTGTAGTTGAAGAACATCAGCTCACCGGTGCGCTCGTCGTACTTCGGGTGAGCCGAAACCCCGGCGTTGCTGGGGAATCCGCCGTTCCACGTCGCCTTGCCGAGCGTCTCCAGCGTGGTCGGGCTGAGCCGGTAGAGGTCGCCGCACTGGTAGAAGCTGGTCAGCGCGACACCGTTGTGCAGCACCACGTCGGTGCTGGAGGCGTCCTTCATCCGGCCACGCGCACCCCAACCGGTCTGCGTCGGCGAGCGCCGGGGGTCCTCGGCGATGCCCGCCCACAGCGGGCCGCCTGCCTCCTGCTCGGCGACGAACCCGTCGGTGCGGACGAACCTGTTGCGGTAGAACGCCTTCCCGTCGCGGAAACCGACCGCGTGCACCATCCCGTCACCGTCGAACGGGTGGTAGATCTCCACCGCCGGGTGCACCGGGTTCTCGGTGTTGCGCAGGTAGACGCCCTCCAGGTCGGCCGGGATCTCACCGGTCACCTCGAGGTCTACGGCACCGCGCTCCACCTGCTGGGGCCGCCACGGACCGGTGCGGTACGGGTGGTCGTCGTCGGCCGGAAGGGTCGTGAGCGCGCGGCCCAGCACCTCGATGTCCATCCCTGCTATCCCTCCTGAGTCACGACGAACGCGGCGCACGTGGTCGTGCTGCCGCCGATGTTGAGCGTCACCGCGGTCTTCGCTCCCGCGACCTGGTACTCCCCTGCCGTTCCGGTGACCTGCTTGTACGCGTCGAGCACCATCCGCACACCGGTCGCGCCGACCGGGTGGCCGCCGCCGATCAGCCCGCCGCTGGGGTTGACCGGGATCCGCCCGCCGATCTCCAGGTCACCCGCCTCCACGGCCTTCCAGCTGTCGCCGGGCGCGGTGATGCCGAAGTGGTCGATGGCGGCGTACTCGCTCATCGAGAAGCAGTCGTGGGTCTCGATCAGGTCCACGTCACCGACGTCGGCGACGCTCGCCCTGGCGAACGCGTCGAGGATCGTCATGCGGACGTGCGGCAGCACGTACGGCTCGTCGGCCGACCGCGCCAGCTTCTGCGCGAGGGGCAGGCCGACGGTGCGGTGTCCCCAGCCGGCGATCACCGCACTCGGCCGGGCGGCCGGATGGCGGTCGCTCACCAGCACGACGCCTGCCGCACCGTCGGTCAGCGCGCTGCTGTCGGTGCGCCGGATCCGGCCCTCCACCACGGGGTTGGCGATGTCGTCGGCGGTGAAGCTCTCGGGCGTGTAGTTCCACCCGCGGGTCTGCGCGTTCGGGTTGCGCCGCGCGTTGCGCACGTTGAGCTCGGAGATCGCGTGCAGGTACCTGTCGTCCAGCCCGTACCGGCGGTCGTACTCGTCCGCCAGGAGGTCGAACATGTGCGGCCACATGAACTTCGCGGTCTCGCCCTCGTGACCGACCCACGCGGCGGCACCCATGTGCTGCGCTCCCAGTGCGGCGTCCACCGTCTTCTCGATCTCGGCTCCGAGCACCAGCGCGACGTCGTAGCGCCCCGCCTCGAGGTCCGCCATCGCACCCAGCACGGCCATCGAGCCCGACGCGCACGCCGCCTCGTGCCGCACGGCGGGCACTCCCCACAGGGCCGGTTCGACGGTGGCGGGCAAGCCTCCCAGGTGCCCCTGGCCGGTGAAGAGCTGGCCGAACGCGTTGCCGACGTGGATGACCCCGACCTCGGCGGGCGACACCGCCGCCCGGTCCAAGGTGTGCTGGACCGTCTCGGCGAACAGGTCGGCGAAGGTCAGCCCTTCGCGCACGGTGTTGCGGGCGAAGTCGGTCTGGTAGCCACCGATTACCGAGATTCTCACCCCACCATTACTACAACAAACAGAGTTAATACGCTACAACTAGCAGAGTGGAAGCCTACGTTCTCGACTACGTCCGCACCCCGCGCGGCAAGGGATCACCCAAGGGCTCGCTGCACCACGTCACCCCGCTGGACGCACTGGTGCTGCTGGAGAACGCGCTCGTCGCCCGCACCGGGCTCGACCCGGCGCACGTGGACGACGTGACGATCGGCGCCGCCACGCAGGTCGGCGAGCAGGGCGCCAACATCGCCCGCACGTCGGTGCTGCTGGCGGGCTGGGGGCACGTCCCAGGCGTCACGCTCAACCGGTTCTGCGCGTCCGGCGTCGACGCGGTCGCCCAGACCGCGGCCCGGATCCGGGGCGGCGACCTCGAGCTGGCCGTGGCGGGCGGCGTCGAGAGCGTCTCCCGCGTCCCGATGTTCGCCGACAACGGTCCACTGTGGACCAGTTCGGTGCACATGGGCATCGCTGCCGACCTCAACGCCACCATCGACGGCTTCGAGCGCGCGGAGCTCGACGCGTACGGCGTGGAGACGCACACCAAGGCCGCCGCCGCGTGGGACGCGGGGTTCTACGACGACAGCGTCGTCCCGGTCGGCGAGTTCGCCCGCGACGAGCTGATCCGGCCCACGACCGCGGAGAGCCTGGCCGCGCTGCCGCCCGCGTTCGCCGAGCTGGGCGCGTCCGGCCAGGACGCCGTCGCGCTGGCGGCGCACCCGGAGGTCGGCGAGATCCGGCACCTGCACACGGTGGGCACCTCCCCCGCGCTCGCCGACGCCGCGGCGTTGCTCCTGCTCGGGAACGCAGAGACGAGCGAGCGGCTCGGCCTGCCGGTGCGCGCGCGGGTGGTCGCCAGCGCCACCACAGGTGCCGATCCGGTGATCATGCTGACGGCGGGCCAGTCGGCCGTCGAGCGGGTCATCGCCAAGGCCGGGCTGCGACCGGCCGACATCGACGTCTTCGAGTTCGCCGAGGCGTTCAGCGCGCTGTGCCTGCGGTTCCGCCGCGACCTCGGCGCCGGGCCGGAGCGGATGAACCCCAACGGCGGCACCATGGCGATGGGGCACGCCTTCGGCGCCACCGGCGCGATACTGGTCGGCCAGTGCGTCGACGAACTGGAGCGGCGCGACGGGCGCTACGGCGTCGCGGCGGTCAGCGGCGCGGCGGGCCTGGGCGTTGCCGTTCTCGTCGAGCGCGTGCGGGCATAATCCCCGCGATGGATCCGAACCCCGGCCGCGTCACCCCGCTCGAGGCGGGCGGACCGAACGCGATCGCCGTCAGCAACGGCATCGTCGGTGACGAGTGGACGCTGTGGATCGTGCAGCAGGCGATGACCGAGGGCCTGACCCAGTTCGGCGAGTGGCTGGGCGCCGGTCCGATCTCCACCGCGGTGCTCACCGCGCGGCTGAACCGGCTGGTGCAGGCCGACGTCCTGCAGCACGGCCTGAACGACAAGGGGCGCAAGGACTACCGGCTCACCCGGCGCGGCAGGCAGATGTGGCCGATCCTGCTGTCGATGTGGGCGTGGGAGCAGCGCTGGGTGCCCGGCGAGAACCTGCCCGAGATGCGGCATTCCAAGTGCGGCGAGGTCTTCAGCCCGCTGCTGTGCTGCGAGGCGTGCGACGAGGTCACCGAGGCCAAGGACGTGCGGGGCAGGTTCGGGCCGAGCGGCGGCTGGGAACGCAGCATCCCCACCGGCGTGACCCGCCGCCGGGCGCACTCGGGCGCTCGTCCGACCGAGCTGGTCCCGCAGACCATGGCGCTCATCGGCAACCGCTGGTCGACGGCGCTGGTCGGCGCGGCGTTCCTCGGTGCCACCCGCTTCGGCGAGTTCGAGCAGCGCATGGGCGCTCCGCCCACGGTCGTCGCGGACCGGCTGCGGACGTTCTGCGACATCGGCGTCCTCGTCGCGACACCGAACCCGCAACGCCCCGTCTACCACCTCACCGAGAAGGGCCGGTCGTTCTTCCCGGTCGTGGCGACGGTGGTCGAGTGGGGGCATCGCTGGTTCCAGGCACCGGAAGGACCGGCGCTGCGCCTGACCCACACCGGCTGCGGACGCGCGTTCCACCCCCGGCTGCGGTGCGGCGAGTGCTCCGACCGGCTGCGCGGCACGTCCGTGCAGGTCGTGCGCGGTCACGACGAGCGGGCCTCCGCCGGTTGATCGAGTCGTGCGAGGATCGGCGCATGGCTGAGTCTTCGTGGACCTTGCAGGTGGGGCGCAAGAACCTGGACGACGTCGAGGTGGTGCGCGCCGAGACTCCGGAGTTGAACGCGGGCGAGGTGCTGCTGCGCGTCGACCTGGTAGGGGTCACGGCGAACAACGTGACGTACGGCGTGCTCGGCGAGGACTTCCGCTACTGGGACTTCTTCCCGGCGAACGAGGGCCGGGGCATCGTGCCGGTGTGGGGCTTCGCCGACGTCGTCTCCTCGACCGTCGACGAGCTCGCCGCCGGCAGCCGCGTCTACGGCTACCTGCCCATGGGCGGCCACCTGGTCGTCCGCCCCGAGCGGATCGACGCCGGAGGCTTCGTCGACGCGACTCCGCACCGGCGGGACCTGCCCGCGGCCTACAACCGCTACACGCTCTCGAAAACCGACGCCGGGCACGAGGAACTGGCCGTGCTGTACCGGCCGCTGTTCTACACGTCGTTCCTGCTGGCCGACCAGCTGGTGAGCGACGAGACGCTCGCCGCGGACGTCGTCGTCCTGTCCTCGGCGTCGAGCAAGACGGCGTACGGAACGGCGTTCCTGCTCAAGGACTCCGGTGTCCGGGTCGTCGGCCTCACGTCACCGCGCAACGTCGAGTTCACCGAGTCGCTCGGCTGCTACGACACCGTGGCCACGTACTCCGAGGCGCGGCTCGACCCCGTGCGCACCGCCTACCTGGACTTCGCAGGCGACGGCGACGTGCGAACCTCGTTGTACCGGCAACTCGGCGACGACCTGGTCAAGGACGTCGTCATCGGCCTGACGCACCAGGAGCGGTCAGCGGGCGGAGCCCGGAGCGAGGTCTTCTTCGCGCCCGCCCAGATGCGCAAGCGGATCGACGACTGGGGCCAGGACGGACTCGACCAGCGGTTCGGCGACGCGTGGCGGCGGTTCGCCGTGCGCGCCGAGGGCTGGGTCGACGTGGTGCGGCACCAAGGGCCGGACGAGCTCGCCCAGATGTGGCTGGACGTGCTGGCGGGCCGGGCGGAGCCGCGCAGCGGCCACGTCGTCACCTGCTGAGGCCATCACCCGCTGACGAGGTCGAGCAGGTGCACGCCGTCCTTGCCGCCGACGCACAGCCCGCTGCCGTCCGGGAGCCAGTCGCACTGGAACGACTGCTCGGGCATGCGCGCCGCGACCTCCAGCCGACGCGTCGCGACCTGCCACACCTCGACCGCGCCCCAGCACACCGAGGCCAGCCGGGTCCCGTCCGGGGAGAGCGCCAACCAGCTCACCTGGCCGCCCTTCGTCCTGATCTGGCCGCGGATCTCGCCGGTGGCCGTGTCCAGGATCCAGATGTCCTCGAAGCTGCCCCCGCTCGCCAGCCACGTACCGTCCGGCGCGATCACCACCGCGTTCACCCGGTGGGCTCGGGACCTCATGGTCACCCGCATCTCGCGGGTGGCGACGTCCCAGGTGCGGATCGTCCCGTCGGTGCCGCCGGTGGCGATCCAGGTGCCGTCGGGGGACACCGCCACCGCGCTCACCTCGCCGTGGTGCCCGGCGAGCGTGGCACGGAGCTTGCCGGTGGACGTGTCCCAGATCCGGAGCTTGCCGTCGCGGGCGGAGTCGTAACGCCGGGTGTCCCCGGTGTCGACCGCCGCCAGCCAGGTGCCGTCCGGCGCGACGGCCAGGCCGCGCACCAGGCCACCGCCCCTGGCCATGGTGAGCCTCTTGTCCCCCGTGCCCGCGTCCCAGACGCAGATCTCGTCGAAGTGGGCCGTGGCCAGCCAGGTGCCGTCCGGCGCGATGGCGAGCGCGTTCGGGGTGCTGCCGACGTTCAGGGCGGACCGCACGGTGCCGTCGGTGGTCCGGCGGAGCTCCAGGGTCCGTCCGGCGCAGGCGGCCAGCCAGGTCCCGTCCGGGGCCACGGCGAGGTTCTCCACGCCGAACACGTACGGAACCGCAGCGACCGGCACGCCACCCGCGTCCCACAGGTGCACCGCGCCCACGTAGCCCGCTGCGGCCAGCCAGGCGCCATCCGGTGCGATGGCCACCGCCGTGACCAGACCACCGTTGCCGGGCAGCACCGCCCGCTGCTCGCCGGTCACCGGGTCCCACACCCGCACGTCGTTGTCACCGCTCCCGGTGGCGATCCAGGCCCCGTCCGGTGAGACCGCCGCACAGGTCACCGCGCTGGTGTGGCCGCTCAGCGTGGCTCGGACCTCGCCGGTGGCCACGTCCAGCACCCTGGCTGTCCTCGTCTCGTCCTGCCCTGCGGTCACCAGCCACGATCCGTCCGGCGCGACGGCGAGCGTGGTGAACGGGCCGTAGCGCCGGACGACGCTCGGCGTGACCGACTCGACCACGGTGCGGGCGCGCCCGCTGACGAGGTCCCACACGCGGACCGCGCCGTTGCCGGCGAGCGTCACCAGCCACGTGCCGTCCGGCCCGTACCTCATCGCGGCGACCTCTCCCGCGGACCCGACGAGACGACGCGGAGGAAGCTGCCCACCGATGTCGTGCAGCCACACCCGCTGGTCCTCACCGGCCAGCGCGAGCGTCGTGCCGTCCGGCGCTGCGGCCAGCGCGGTCACCTTTACGTCCACATCGGACAGTGAGCGGGGCAGCTCCTCCCCTGCCGCGTCCCAGATGCGCACCGTGCGGTCCTCACCGGCCGACGCCAGCCACGACCCGTCCGCGGCCGCCGCCAGCGCGGTGATGGCACCCTGGTGGCCTTCCAGCGAGGCGAGCGGCCCGCCCGTGGCCGGGTCCCAGATCCGGACCACGCCGTCGCGGCCCGCACTCGCCAGCCAGGTTCCGTCCGGGGCAAGCACCATCGTCTTCGTCGTACCCCACGGCGGGCTCAGCACGCGGCGCAGCGCCGGGTGGTTGCGGTCCGGCACCGGCCACCGGTCGATCAGGTACGGGAGAGGCAGCGTCGGGACGTACGCCTCGACCAGCGGCACCAGGTCCGGTGTGGACGAGAGCAGGCCGGCCAGCGCGGGCCCCAGCCGGGCCGCCGGAGGGGTCGGCTCGAGCCGATGGCCTGCCCGGCCGATCATCCGCGCCAGCACCGCCGCCACCGGATCGTCGACGAGCGCCAGATCCTCCAGGACACCGGGCACTCCGCCGTGGGCGAGCCGGGCGGCCACCCAGCGCAGGTCGACCACGAGCCGGGCGAGCTCGTCGACGCGACCGGTGGCGGCGAGGTGGGCGGCGACGTCGCCGAACCGATGGCTGTGGCTGTCGGGCAACGCCCACCACGCCGGAGACGCGCTACCGGGGACGGAGGGCAGCAGCCCCGCCACCGCGTCCAGCTCCGCGGCGGCGAGAAGATCAGTCATGGACGGGCACCGTACGCGACCCGGCTGCCGTGCGCGGCGCAGTTGCGGAAAGCGTTGGCAGCAAATGTTCTTCCGCCGCACCGTGCATACAAACCGTGCACACGAACCGATCCTGCTCAGCGACCGGCCAGGCGCTCGCGAACCAGCTGCGCCCGCCACGGCACCTCGTCGGGCCAAGCCGCAGCGACCCGACGGACCAGCGGCAGGTGCACCTCGAACATCGCCAGCCCGTGCGCGGCGGTGGCCGACAGTTCGATGTCGTCGTGACCGAGCACGGCGACCACGGCGCCGGACTGGTCCAATGCCGTGTGGTGCTCGGAGTCCCAGAACGGGTGCATCGCCGCCGCCCGAAGGTCCACCGGCAGGCGTTCGTCGGTGAACACAGCGGCGAGCCGGGACCCGGCCCGGCGATGCGCCGCCTCGTCGGCACCTGCCAGCCGCCGGCGGCCAGCGGCCAGCAGGTCGGTGCCGAAACGACCCGTGGAGGCCAGATCCGTGCGGTCGAGCACGGCCAGCAGCGAGTCGAGGTCGCTGCTGGCGCCGTGCTTCGCCACCGCCATGACGGCTTTGCCGAGATGCGGCTTGGTGGCGGTGCCGATGGCTGAGCGAGCCCAGGCGAGCAGAGAAAGGATCTCGGTGCACACGTGGTCTTCAGCGGGTGCGGCGTGGAAGTCGGCGACCAAGGCGTCGAGCACCGCCACGAGCTGCACGACATCGTCCGAGGAGGACCCGGCGACTCGCCAAAGCGCGTCCGCCGCGCTGCCCCAGCCCGCGGTCACCGCCGGTTGGGCGCTGAGCGGAGCACCGGGGTTGTTGGGATCGCTCGGCAGTCCCGGCGAGTGCTCGTCCATCGCCGTGAGCGCCGCGGCGTCCCGCGCGTCCAGCTCGGTGACGTCCCCGAAGTTGGCCTCGTAGCCGTACATCCGCGGCAGCCTGCCGACCGCCCGGCGCGGCGGAATAAACCGGCATCTGATTGACATATCAATATTGACATGTCAATCAGGGAGGTGAGTGTGGTGGAGCGACTGACCTCGAAGCAGCTCGCGACCTGGCGTGCCCTCCTGGACACGACGAACGACCTGCGCCGCGCGCTCGGTGCGCAGTTGCAGGAGTCGGGCCTGTCGCCGAACGACTACCAGGTGCTGCTGGCGCTCAAGGAGGCCGAGGGGAAGCAGCTGCGGTCCTCCGAGCTCGCGGCGCGCATCGACTGGGAACGCAGCCGGTTGTCGCATCACCTCGGCCGGATGGAGCGGCGCGGGCTCATCAGGCGGCACGACTGCGCGACGGACAGCCGGGGTGCCGTGGTGGCGCTGACCGACGAGGGCGCGCACGTGTTCCGGCGTGCGACGCCGCCGCACACGCGGGCCATCAAGAAGCACTTCGCCGATGCGCTGACACCGCGGCAGTTCGAGGCGCTCGACGACATCCTGCGAACACTGGGAAGGCATGGTGCGTCATGAGGATCGCGGTTCTCGGAGCGGGGCACGTCGGCCCCGTGATCGCGCGGCTCGCGGTTGCGGCCGGGTACGACGTGTCGATCGCGGCTTCCGGTGATCCGCAGGACATCGCGCTCATCGCGGAGTTCCTGGCACCGGGTGCCGAGCCGCGCTGGGCGGCCGACGCCGTCGGTGACGCGGACCTCGTCGTGCTCGCGATTCCGTGGCACCGGTTCACCTCCCTCGACCCCGGACCGCTGGCGGGCAAGGTCGTCGTGGACGCGATGAACGAGTGGCCGCCCGCCGACAGCCCCACCGGCACCAGCGAGCACGTCGCCGAGAAGCTCTCCGGCGCACAGGTGGTCAAGACGCTCAACCACATCGCCTACCACGAGATGGAAGAGCCACGCGGACGCGCGCTCGGCGTCGCCGGGGACGACCCGGCCGCGGTCGGCGTCGTAGCGACGTTCATCGAACGCCTCGGCTTCGACGCCGTCCGGGTGGGCGATCTCGCCGCCGGGCGGCTGCTCGAGCCCGCGGGCCCCGTCTTCGGGCTCGCGCTCACCAGATCGGAATTCGAACAGGCAGGAGGTCTGTTGTGATCACGTTCGGACTGGACACGTTCGGAGACGTCACGAACGATCGTGACGGCCACCCGTTGTCCCACGCGCAGACGATCCGCAACCTCGTCGAGGAAGGCGTGCTCGCCGAGCAGGTCGGCGTCGACTTCTTCGGCATCGGCGAACACCACACGCCGGACATGCCGCTGTCGGCGGCCGACGTCGTGCTCGCCGCCATCGCCGCCCGCACCAGCCGGATCCACCTCGGCTCCGCGGTCACCGTGCTCAGCTCGGACGACCCGGTGCGGGTGTTCCAGCGCTACTCCACGCTCAACGCCGTGTCGGACGGCCGGGCCGAGGTCATACTCGGCCGCGGGTCGAGCATCGACTCGTTCCCGTTGTTCGGCTACGACCTGGCCGACTACGAGGACCTCTTCGAGGAGAAGACGAACCTGTTCGCGGAGCTGCTCAAGGGCGGCCCGGTGACCTGGCAGGGCAAGACGCGCTCCTCGCTGCACGAGCAGGACGTGGTGCCGCACACCGAGCCGTTCCCCGCGTGGATCGGCGTCGGCGGCAGCCCGCAGTCGGTCGTGCGCGCCGCGGCGTACGGGTTCTCGCTGATGCTCGCCATCATCGGCGGGCACCCGTCGCGGTTCGCACCGTTCTCGAAGCTGTACCTGCAGGCGCTGCAGCGGTTCGGGCGCGACCCGCTGCCGATCGGCGTGCACTCCCCCGGCCACGTCGCCGCCACCGACGAGCAGGCGCGCGAGGAGTTCTGGCCGCACTACCGGGAGCTCATCACCCGGCTCGGCAAGACGCGCGGGTTCGCCGTCCCTACCGAGGAGTCGTACGCACACGAGGTCGGCCCGCACGGCGCCCTGTTCGTCGGCTCACCCGAGACCGTCGCGCAGAAGATCGCCGCCACCCTCCGGGTGCTGCAGGCGAGTCGCTTCGACCTCAAGTACGGCATGGGCGGGCTGTCCCACTCCTCGCTCATGACCACCATCGAGCTCTACGGAACGCAGGTCGTGCCGCGGGTGCGCGAGCTGATGGACTGACCGTGATCACAGTCGGCACAGCAGGTGATCCCGAGCGATCGGCGCAGCCGCGCAGTACCGGCCACGAGTCCGGGAGCTATTTTTGGTCAACACTGAAGCAATAGTGATCCTAAAGCGTTGAACCGGGATCAGTCGCCTGACAGACGTCCGATGTCAAGGGTTCGATGTAATCGCTCTCACGCATGAAGACGGCCACGCGGTGGCGTCTGCCTCCGCGTGGCCGTCTTCGTGCGAGCCGGGTCAGCCGGTCGTCACCAGCACCGCGCTGTGCGCCGGAACGTTGACCTTGGTCTTCTTGCCGGAGACGGGCACCGTCTTGGGCAGCGGGGTGAACGCCGCGTTCTTGCCGACCTTCGAGCCCGCGATCGTGATGGCGGTGGAGTCCAGCGACGGCGCGGTCAGCACGTAGACGCGCGCCTTGCTCGCTCCCGAGGGCAGGGTGATGGTCGCGGTCACCGCGGCCCCGCCCTTGTTGTTGACGAACGCGTTGTTGCCGATGCCCCACGCGGTGATGTCCGAGCCGCCGGTCACGGACGCGGCGTGGTACGCGCCGGGCCCGGCCAGCTTCCAGAGCAGCTCACCGTAGTAGACACCTTGCACACCAACGGGATCGAGCCCGGAGTACTTGATCGGCGAGTAGTGCAGCGGGAACTGCGTCGAGGTGCCGCCGTGGAAGTTGATGCCCGAGCCGCGCCGGGCCGCGACGCCCGACAGGTAGTCCAGCGACCACAACGCCGCGGCCTGCACATCGCTCACCCCGGCCGCGCCGCCGTGGTAGTAGTTGTTCGCCTCGGTGACGCGCCACTGCGGGATTCCGTTGGCAGACCAGGCTTTCTCCATGGCCGCCGAGGCGTTCGGCAGCCTGCCCGACGAGTTCGACGCCAGCATCCCGGGGATGGAGGCCTCGGTGTTGCGGGCGATGTACTGATGCGTGGACAGGATCTTCGCGCCCTTGTCCTTCTGGGTGCGGGCGAAGTCCTCGGCCCACGCGGTCTTGTTCGCCTCACCGGGACCGTCGAACTTCGCGCCGGGCACCTTCGCCCTGATCGCGTCGGCGAACGAGGTGTACAGCGCCTCGTACTCCGGCCACGTCTTGACGTAGACGTTCGGCTCGTTGCCGATCTCGAACGCCACCAGGTCCTCACCCAGCACCTTCGCCGCGACCGCCGCCTCCTCCGCGGCCTTCGCCGGGGTGTTGGTCTTGAGGTTGAGACCGTAGACGACCTTCCACCCCGTGGCCTTCAGGAACAGCGAGAGCTCACGCACGTCGGACGGCGCGACCTCCTTCTCCGAGCCACCCGCGCCATCGGGGTTCCAGCCGGTCATGTCGACCAGGTTGCCGCCGATGCGCAGCAGGCTGGGACCGAGCAGCCTGAACAGCTTCACCAGGTCGGCGTTGCGCGCGTTGAACATGCGCGCCCCGACCCGGTCCTTCTCGTAGCTGAAACCGGCGAAGTCCGTGCCGACGCGGCTCTTGCTCGCCGGGTCGACCGACACGGACACGGCGGGTGCGGCATGAGCGGACGAACCACTGAAGACGATCAACGACGTGATTACCGCGACGACCGCAGCTCGACGCATCGAGATTCCCTCCCACGGGTGCCTGCGGCGGCTGTCCGACTATAGATCGGATGTCTTCAGGGGTAAATCCTCGCCACCCGCACGCCGGACACGTCCCGCACAGTTGGAGACCTGCGCTGATGCTCTAGATCTCTGGCGAACCGTGAACGCGGAACGAAAGTCGCGCTCTACTCCGCGTACTCGGCTGAAAGTAACGATTGAATCCGCAGCTGTCGTGCCGCTGGCGATCCGCTGACACGGATCTAGACTCCGATTCATGCCGAATCTGCGGATCAGCGAGGCCGCCGCGCTGCTGGGTGTCAGCGACGACACCGTGCGCCGGTGGATCGACCAGGGCCGTCTGAGCTCGATCGTGCTCGACAACGGCCGCAAGGCGGTGGACGGCGCCGAGCTGGCCGCGTTCGCGCAGCAGCTGTCGGAGGCGACCGAGACCGGCGCGACGGTCGCGGCGTCCGCGCGCAACCGGATGCGCGGCATCGTCACCCGCGTCATCAAGGACGGCGTGATGGCGCAGGTCGACATGCAGGCGGGCCCGTTCCGGATCGTGTCGCTGATGAGCCGCGAGTCCGCCGAGGAGCTCGGTCTCGAGGTCGGCAGTGTCGCCGTGGCCTCCATCAAGTCCACCCACGTCGTCGTCGAGATCCCGGAGGCCTGAGATGAAGAAGCTGCTGGCTGCCGTCGCAGCGGCCGTGGCACTGGCGGGCTGCGGCGTGTCGGGCCCCGGTCTCGTCCCTCCCACCAGCCCGCCTGCCGTCACCGGCGAGATCACCGTGTTCGCCGCCGCGTCGCTCACCGAGTCGTTCAAGGAGCTGGGCGCGGAGTTCGAGGCGGCCAACCCCGGCTCGAAGGTCAACTTCAACTTCGCTGGTAGCTCCGCTCTCGCGCAGCAGATCAACCAGGGTGCGCCCGCCGACGTGTTCGCCTCGGCCGCGCCGGCGAACATGAAGCAGGTCACGGACACCGGCGCCGTCACCGCCTCGCCGACGACGTTCGTGAAGAACACGCTGCAGATCGTCGTGCCCAAGGGCAACCCCGGCAAGATCAGCGGGCTGCCGGACTTCGCCCAGGCCGACAAGAAGATCGCGTTGTGCGCGGAGCAGGTGCCGTGCGGTGCGGCGGCCAAGAAGGTGTTCCAGGTCGCGAAGGTCACGCCCGCGCCGGACACGCTGGAACAGGACGTGAAGGCTGTGCTCACCAAGGTGCAGCTCGGTGAGGTCGACGGCGCGCTCGTGTACCGCACGGACGTCAAGGCCGCGGGCGACAAGGTCCAGGGCATCGAGTTCGCCGAGGCCGACCAGGCGGTCAACGACTACCCGATCGCCCCGCTGGCCAAGGCGCCCAACGCCGCGGCGGCCAAGGCGTTCGTCGACTACGTCCTGTCGGACAAGGGGCGCAAGGCGCTCGCCGAAGCCGGCTTCGCGGCACCGTGACCAAGACCCGAACGGCTCGGGGACGGCGGCCTGTCGTCCTCGTGCTGCCCGCGCTGATCGGGCTCGCGTTCCTGCTCGTCCCGCTGGCGGGCCTGCTCGCCAAGGCACCGTGGGCGACCCTGCCGAGCCAGCTGTTCAGCCCCGAGGTCGGCCAGGCGCTCCAGCTCTCCCTGGTGTGCGCGAGCCTGGCCACCGTGATCTGCCTGCTGTTCGGCGTCCCGCTCGCGTGGCTGCTGGCCCGCGGCGACGTGCCCGGCCGCGGGTTCCTGCGCGCGCTGGTGACGGTTCCGCTCGTGCTGCCACCGGTCGTCGGAGGCGTCGCGCTGCTGCTGGTGCTCGGCAGGCGCGGGCTCGTCGGCCAGTACCTCGACCAGTGGTTCGGCGTCTCGCTCCCCTTCACCACCACCGGTGTCGTGCTGGCCGAGGCGTTCGTCGCGATGCCGTTCCTCGTCATCTCCGTCGAAGGCGCGTTGCGCGCGGCGGATCCGCGGTTCGAGGAAGCCGCCGCCACGCTCGGCGCGTCGCGCTGGCTCACGTTCCGCCGGGTGACCCTGCCGTCGGTCATGCCCGGTGTCGTCGCCGGCACCGTGCTGTGCTGGGCCCGCGCGCTCGGCGAGTTCGGCGCCACCATCACCTTCGCCGGCAACTTCCCCGGCAAGACCACCACCATGCCGCTCGCGGTCTACCTCGCGCTGGAGACCGATCCGGACGCGGCGATCGTGCTCAGCATCGTGCTGCTGCTCGTGTCCGTCGGGGTGCTGGCCGGCCTGCGCGACCGCTGGATCGGTGGCGCGACATGACGTTGCACGCCGCCCTGCACGTCACCCGCGAGACGTTCGCGCTCGACGTCGACCTCACGATCGAGCCCGGCGAGGTCGTCGCACTGCTCGGCCCCAACGGCGCGGGCAAGACCACCGCGCTGCGCGCGCTCGCCGGACTCCTGGTGAGCGACAGCACGATCCGGCTCGGTGAGTCCACCTGGGACGACCTGCCCGCCGAGCGACGGCCGATCGGCGTGGTGTTCCAGGACTACCTGCTCTTCGCACACATGACCGCACTCGACAACGTCGCGTTCGGCCTGCGCGCCCGCGGCACCCGCAAGGCCGACGCCAACGCGGTGGCGGCGCGCTGGCTCGACCAGGTCGGCCTCGCCGAGTTCGCCGGAGCCAAGCCCCGCACCCTGTCCGGTGGCCAGGCCCAGCGCGTCGCACTCGCCCGCGCACTGGCCACCGACCCCGAACTGCTGCTGCTCGACGAACCACTCGCCGCACTGGACGCGAGCACCCGGCTCCGGGTGCGCTCCGAGCTCGGACGGCACCTGCGGGACTACCCCGGCCACACGCTGCTGGTCACCCACGACCCGCTCGACGCCATGGTGCTCGCCGACCGGCTCGTCATACTCGAGAACGGCCGCGTGGTGCAGCACGGCACACCGCGCGAGGTGGTCCGGCAGCCGCGCACCGACTACGTCGCCCACCTCGTCGGCCTCAACTTCTACCGCGGCACCGCCGACGGCACGGAGATCCACCTCGACGAGGGCGGCGCACTCACCGTCGCCGAGCCGGTGTCCGGCCCGGTGCACGTGGTGTTCCCGCCCAGCGCGGTGAGCCTGTACCCGGAGAAACCCGTTGGCAGCCCGCGCAACACGTGGCCCGCCACGGTCGCCGGGATCGAGCAGCACGCGCACACCACCCGCGTCGAGCTCGACGGCACGCCGACCGTGCTGGCCGACATCACCACCGCGACCGTCGCCGAACTGCGCCTGCAGCCCGGCGACCCGCTGTGGGTCTCGTTGAAGGCGACCGAGATCCACACCTACCCGCGCTGATCAGACCTCAGCAGTCCTGCGGGCCTTCGTCGAACAGGTGGAACTTATCGAAACGTATGCACGGCACAAGGACTGCCGAACGGCGGTTCCGCCGCGGCTCGGCGCCTGGTTGAGATAGGGGTCGCCGCCGCGTGAAAGGAGCGCGCGTGCGTCCGTCCACATTGGTACTCGTCGTCATGGCGATGTGCCTCGGCCCGGCCCCCACCGCCGGCGCCGCCACGACGTACACCTACAGCTACGAGAACGACTACGAGGGCTGGGTCGCCAAGACCGACCAGGACACCGGGGTCCCCGAGTGCCGCCCGCACGACTCGTCGGTGACGCGGTCGGCCCGAAGAGCCCGCGACGGCGTCCACAGCGTCGACTTCGGCACGCACGGCCGGAGCGACTGCGGTCTGCTCTGGATCGAGCGCGAGTTCGACGTCGGCACCGCGGCACCGGTCGAGGTGGACCTGTCGTTCTGGGTCTGGAGCGACGACAAGGGGGACATCGGCACCGGCGGCGTCAACCACGTGAACGCCTCGGTGCGCGCGAGCTGCGTCACCGATCCGGGCCGCGGAACCAAGGGCGGCTGGGACGGCTTCGCCGACCTCGGCTCGCTGGGTCACCGGGACGGGCCCGGCTGGTTCCTCTACCGCCACAAGGCCAAGCTCACCCCGAGCCCCAGCGGACGCATCTGCGTCGGCCAGGCCGTGATGATCGCGTCCACGTACAGCTTCATCAAGCACTACCACCTCGACCAGACCACGATCACGATCTCCTGAGCGGACCTGGCTGGACCCCGCGGTCGATCCAGGTGCGCAGCGCCCACCACGTGTGGAGGGTGGTGAGCACGTGGGAACGCCGCGACCGCGGGGTCTCGCCGAGATCGATGTCCGTCAGTTCCGCCAGGCGGTCGAGCCGGTAGCGAACGGTGTTGGCGTGGATGTGCAACGCGGTCGCCGTGGCGCTGATCCTCCGGCCGTGGTCCAGGTAGCACAGCGCGGTCGCCGCTATCTCCTGGTGGAACGAGCTCTTCGGGTCGAGCAGGTGCAGGAGCTCGTCGGCCAGGGCACCGGCCATCTCCGGGTGGGCGGCCAGCGCCGTCTCCGCGGCCAGCTCGATGAGCAGGTGAACGCCGTGCGCTCCCCGTGCCGACGCCGCCGCGAGTGCCTGCGCGCAGATCGGGTACGTCCCGCGCAACGACGTCAATGCGGTGGCGGGAGAGACCACGAGCAGGGGCGCGTCGTCGTCCGGCCAGCACGGCGGGTCGTCGGTCAGGCCCGCCAGTCGTCCCTCGACCAGTCCGTACAGACCGCCGAAGGGGTGCAGGCGTTGTTCGAGTGCTCTGGCGTGGCTCGGGTCGGTCACCTCCGAGACGACGCAGTGGTAGCGGCTGCCGGGGCGCAGGCCCGCCCGGTTCAGCTCCGCCGGGTCTGGGAAGTCGTCGTCCGGCACCAGGAGGCGGCGCAGCACCTGGGTGTTCAGGTCGCGGGCCGTGCGGGCCAGTTGGAGCTCGGCGGTGTGGTAGCCGCTGATGATGTGGCGTTCGACGGCGCCGACGTAGTGGTCCACGTCGATGATGAAGTCCAGGATCGTGGTGTCGTCGACACCGATCCCGCGGGCCAGCTCGACGCCCGCCCGGATCAGTTCGTTGCGGCCCGCGTTCAAGCCGCGCAGCAGCCCCGCGATGGAGACGCCCTGCGCCGCGCGGTCGGCCCCCAGCGCCTGTGCCGCGGAGAAGTCGCCGTCGTCGTGCTCGTCGCCGCGTTCGAGGTGGGCGACGCCCTCGGTCAGCAGGGTGGTGATGTGCCTGCGGTTCTCCGCTTCCGGCAGCCGGGCCACCTCGGGTGAGTTCTCGCGGGCGGCCTCGACGACCCTCGTCACGACCTTGTCGTCGGCGGCCATGGCCGCCATCACCTGCAGGGCGATCGCAGTCATCCGCTGGTCCCGCACAGCACCTCCGGGACGTCGTTGTGGCTGGGACACAACGGGGTCGATGGCGTTTGGTGGCGCGACCCTATCTGCGCCCGGTCTCTTCCTGGTTACGTTGTGTCAACCCGCGAGCAGATCGACGGAGGACTCAACGATGAGTGCACCCCGCAGAAACATCAGCCGCCGCAACCTCTTGACGGCTGGAAGCGCTCTCGCCGCGAGCACGACCATGACCACGCTGGGCCTGGGCCGGGCCTCCGCCGCGCCGAGGGTCGACGCGGACGTGATCGTCGTCGGAAGTGGACTCGCGGGGCTCGTCGCGACCTCCGAGCTCGCCGCCGCGGGCAGGCGGGTTCTGCTGGTGGACCAGGAGCCCGAGGCCAGCCTCGGCGGCCAGGCCTTCTGGTCGTTGGGCGGGTTGTTCTTCGTCGACTCCCACGAGCAGCGGCTGTCGGGCATCAAGGACTCGCTGGAACTGGCCCGCACCGACTGGTTCAACACGGCGGGCTTCGACCGCGGCGCCGACGACCCGATGGGCGAGGACTACTGGGCGTCGCGGTGGGCCGAGAAGTACCTGGAGTTCGCCGCGGGCGAGAAGCGCGCGTGGCTGGCGGGGCTGGGCATGCGGTGGGTGTCCATCGTCGGCTGGGCCGAACGCGGCGGGCAGCTCGCCGACGGGCCGGGCAACTCCGTGCCGCGCTTCCACCTGACGCTGGGCACCGGCCCCGGTGTCATGGAGCCGTTCGAGAAGCTCGTGCGCGCCGCGGTGGCACGGGGCACGGTCACCTTCCGGTTCCGGCACCAGGTCGACGGGCTCATCACCACGAACGGTGCCGTCACCGGTGTGCGCGGCAGCGTCCTGCAGCCCAGCGGTGCCGCGCGCGGCACACCCAGTTCCCGCACCAAGGTCGGCGACTTCGAGCTGTACGCGCCGATGGTCGTCGTCACCTCCGGCGGTATCGGCGGCAACCAGGACCTCGTCCGGCGCAACTGGCCCGCCCGCCTCGGCACCCCGCCCGCCCGCATGATCACCGGCGTGCCCGCGCACGTCGACGGCCGCATGCTGGCGATCAGCGAGCTGGCCGGAGCCCGGCTGGTCAACCGCGACCGCATGTGGCACTACACGGAGGGGCTGGCCAACCACACGCCCATCTGGCCCGGCCACGGGATCCGCGTGCTCGCCGCGCCCTCGTCGTTGTGGTTCGACGCCGAGGGCCGCCGCTTCCCCAGCCCCGGCATGCCCAGCTACGACACGCTCGGCACGCTGGAGCTGATCCAGCGCTCCGGGCACGGCTACTCGTGGTTCGTGCTGAACAAGAAGATCATCGACAAGGAGTTCGTGCTCTCGGGTTCCGAGCAGAACCCGGAGCTCACCCGGAAGGACCTCATCGCCTACCTCGCCAGCCGGTTGCTCAACAGCACTCCCCCGCCGGTCAAGGCGTTCATGGACAAGGGCGAGGACTTCGTCATCGCGAACTCGCTGCCGGACCTCGTCACCGGCATGAACAGGCTCGCCGGCGGCAACCGGATCCGTCTCGACGACCTGCGCAGGCAGATCACCCTGCGCGACCAGCAGGTCGACAACCCCTTCACCAAGGACAGCCAGATCATGGGCGTCCGCAACTCACTCGCCTACACCGGCGACAGCCTCGCCCGCACGGCTCCGCTGCACAAGATCCTCGACCCGGCGGCGGGCCCGCTGATCGCGATCCGGATGAACATCCTCACCCGCAAAACGCTCGGCGGCCTGCAGACCGATCTGTCCGGGCGCGTGCTCGGGTCGACGGGCCAGCCGATTCCCGGTCTCTACGCGGCGGGCGAGGTCGCGGGATTCGGCGGCGGCGGTGTGCACGGGTACCGCGCGCTGGAAGGGACGTTCCTCGGCGGCTGCTTGTTCTCCGGCAGGCAGACCGGGCGCGCCGCCGCGCAGGAAAGCGCCTGAAGCTCGAGGGCGGCCGCTGGGACCTCCAGGAGGTCCAGCGGCCGTAGGCCGTTCTTCACTGTTTGTTTGTTCACCGGCGGACGTCGACCGCTAACAACCCCGCGGCACTACACATGGCGAGGCAGCGACCACGAGCCCGGAAGGGGCGCCTGTGCTTGCCCACCTCGCCACCACCGCACTGCTGCTCGTCTCGACACCGCTCCCCGGCGACGCCCAGGTGGCCGGACTGATCGCCGGCCAGGGCGCGGGTGACATCAACAGCACGGCGAGCCGGTACGCGGTGCACGCGACGGACCTCGGCGTGATGTGGCGGGACAGCCGCGGCCGGGTGGCGATCGCCTTCGGCGACACCTACGGGGCCGGGTGGGGCGGGCACGGGGCAGGCCCGGAGACCGCGGACTGGCGGTTCAACGTGCTCGCGCACTCGACCGACCGCGACCTCGCCGACGGCTTGAGCATCGACTCGATGGTCACCGACCGGCCCGGCCACGCGAAGCAGATCCTGCCCGGCGACCCGTCGGTGCAGGAGGTGACCGTGATCCCCACCGCCGCGGTCAGCGTGGGGTCGCGGGACTACCTGCACTACATGTCGGTGCGCAGCTGGGGACCCGCCGGAACGTGGACGACCAACTACGCGGGCCTCGCCTACTCCGACGACGGCGGGCAGAACTGGGTGAAGCCCGCGAGCGCGCGCTGGGCCAACCCCGGCAGCGGTTTCCAGCTCGGCGCGATGGTGCGCAAGGGCGGCTACGTCTACCTGTTCGGCACGCCGAACGGCAGGCTCGGTGACTCGAGCGTCAGCCGGGTACCGGAGAACGCCGTGCTGAACCTCGCGGCCTACCAGTACTGGACCGGCTCGAGCTGGCGGACCGGCGCGCCCGCCAGCGCGGTCCCGGTGATGTCGGGACAGGTCGGCGAACTGTCCGTGCAGTACAACTCGGTGCTCGGCCGATGGGTCGCGCTGCACCTCGACGAGAACCGCGCGGCCATCGTGCTGCGCACCGCGCCCGATCCGACCGGGCCGTGGACCGGTGGCCAGGTGGTGGCCGACGGCGCGACTCATCCAGGGCTCTACGGCGCGTTCCTGCACCCCGACAGCGCGACTAGCTCGGTGCTGCACTTCGCGATGTCGCGTTGGGACCCGTACCACGTCGAGTTGATGCGCTTGCCGCTCGCCGACGTGCCCGCCGACCGGAACCTGGTGCAGGAAGGCGGTTTCGAGCACCGCACCGGCGCGTGGCGGGTCACCGGGCAGGGCGGGGTGGACCAGGGGCTCGGCCAGGCGCACTCGGGCGCGAACAACGGGTGGGTCCGCAACAGCACCGGCTGGAACGACCTGTTCCAGCACGCGGTCGTCCGGCCGGGCAAGCGCTACCGGCTCAGCGGCTGGGTGCGCAGCTCCAGCACGACCAGTGACGGCTTCTTCGGAGTGCGCCGTCCCGACGGCGGCGGCGTTGTCGCCGAACAGAAGTACGGCTCGTTGCCCGCGTACCGCAGGCTCGCGGTCGAGTTCACCGCGACCGAGCCGCGGGTCGAGGTCTTCGCGGGCGTCTGGGCGCACAACGGGCAGGACACCTGGGCGCAGGTCGACGACCTCCTGCTCGAACCGATCGATTGATCCTGGGGAGGAAACAGTGAGAAAGGCATTGCTGGTCAGCATTTCGGCCGCGGCGTTGGGGGCAGCCGCACTCGTGACCGCGGCGCCCGCGAGCGCGGCGCCGACGTGTCCGCGCGGCTTCGCGTGCTTCTACACCGGGGATGCCGGCACCGGCCGGGTCCTGATCACGCAGAGCGAGACGTGGCAGAACCTGAACGGCCTCGACGGCGTCAGGTCGATCTTCAACAACCAGGCGGCCGACGACGACGCGTGCGTCGCGTCCGGCCTCAACGGGACCGGGCAGAGGTTCTGCGTCGACGGCGGGACCATCGCCCAGGTGCCGTCGTTCCTGACCGTCAGATCGCTCCGCGGCTGATGCGACGACCACGAGGGGGAGCAGTGAAAGCGATCACCAGGTTCGGTGCGGCACTGGCCGTCGCCGCCGCGGTGCTGACGTTCGGCACCGTCGGGGCGCAGGCGACGCCCGACCCCACCATCCAGACCATGCTCGACGAGGTCACCACCGCCAACCCCGGCGCGCGGCAGATCGACGCCGACACCGTGCGACTGGCCAACGGGGTCGAGGTGACCGCGTCGGCACCGACGCCCTGCCTCTACAAGCACCTGTGCATCTTCGACGGCGTGAACCTGACCGGCCGCCAGTGGTCCTTCTACAACTGCGGCTTCGTGAACATCGGTGGTGCCGGCTGGAGCGACCGCATCCAGTCGTTCGACAACAACCAGACACTCGGCACGGTCTCGATCTTCATGAACTGGAGCGGCTCCAACTGGCAGGAGCTGTACCGCTCACGGGCTCGTGAGGTCCAGATGTCGGTCAACATCGTGCACTGGACCGACGGGATCTGGGTGTGCTGAAAAATCGGGGAGGACACATGAAAATCATCAGCGCCATCGGGGCGGTGCTCGTCACGCTCTTCGCACTGACCGGGGCACCCGCGCAGGCGGCACCGCTGCCGGACAGCACGGTCAAGGCCATGGTCGAGGAGATGATCGACGCCAACCCCGGCGCGCGGCAGATCAACACCAACACCGTGCGGCTGGCCAACGGGGTCGAGGCGAGTGCCGTGCCCGCGAGCATCTGCCCTTACTACCGCCTGTGCATCTACGACGGTGAGTACCGCAGCGGCCAGCAGTGGAACTTCCTCAAGTGCGGGTTCGTCAACATCGGCGCGAGCGGGTGGAGCGACCGGATCAGGTCGTTCTCGAACAACCAGACCCCCGGCACCGTGGCGATCTTCATGAACTGGACCGGTTCCCAGTGGCAGGAGCTGCACCGGTCCACCGCCTACGAGCGACAGGACACGGTCGGTTCGGTGCACTGGACCGACGGACTGTGGGTGTGCTGATCGCTTGACCGGTGCGGCCGGGCAGCCGAGGAGGCTGCCCGGCCGCACGGGCTCACTGGCGGGCGGACGGGCACGGTGGCTGGAAGTCGACGCCGGTGAAGTGCTCGTTCCACTCCCCCTGTCCGAGCGCCTGGAAGTTGGCGCAGATCCACGCCGCCGCGCGGTCGGTGTCGCCGTCCCACAACCGGGTCGTGCGGTCTTCGCCACCGGTGGCCAGCGTGTGGCCGCCGGGCCGGAACGCCACCGCGTAGACGCGGGTCGTGTGGCCGGTGAGCACCGCCAGTTCGGCGGGCTTGCCGGGGTCCTGGACGTTCCACAGCCGAGTGGTGACGTCGGCGCCTGCGGTGGCGAGCGTGCTGCCGTCGGCGCTGAACGCGACCGAGTGGACGGTTTCGGTGTGACTGGTCAGGCTCGCGATCTCCTTGCCGCGCCGGGGATCGCCGACGTCCCACAGCCGGACCGTGTGGTCGGCGCTGCCGGTCGCCAGTGTGCGGCCGTCGCGGTGGAAGGCCACCGACTTGATGCTGTCGGTGTGCCCCTTCAGCGACAGCAGCTCGTACGGGTGGAGCCGGTCCGTGACGTCCCACAGCCGCACCACGTGGCCGGAAGTGCCTCCGGCCACGATGCGACCGTCCGGGCTGAAGGCCACCGACTCGATGTTGTCGACGTCCGAGTCGCCCGTCAGCACGGTCAGCTGACGTGGCTGCCGGGCGTCGGCGACGTCCCACAGGCGCAGCGAGTGGTCCGCGCTGCCGGTCGCCAACGTCCGGCCGTCCGGGCTGAACGCCACCGACTGCACCGACTCGGCGTGACCGGTGAGAGTGGCGAGCTCACCCGGCCGCTGCGGATCGGCCAGGTCCCACAGGCGGACCGTGCGGTCGAGGCTCGCGGTGGCGAGCAACCGGCTGTCAGGGCTGAAGGTCACGGAGTTGACCGCCGCGGTGTGCGTGGTCGACAGAGCGACATGCCGGGGCCGTCGCACGTCACCGATGTCCCACAACCGGACCGTGCCGTCGTAGCTGCCGGTGGCCGTGAAGCGGCCGTCGGGGCTGAACGCCACGGTGTAGACGGCGTCGTCGTGCCCGGTGAGCACCGGGCCGGGGATGTCCCACAACCGCACGGTGCGGTCGAACCCGGCGGTGGCCAGGGTGCGTCCGTCCGGGGTGAACCGCGCGGTCAGCACCGGACCGGTGTGGCCCTGCAGGACAGCGAGCTCTCGGGGGCGGCGCGGCGCGGTGACGTCCCAGAGCCGCACGTCGCGCCCCAGGCTGGCGGTGGCCAGGGTGTGGCCGTCCGGACTGAACGTGACCGCGTGGATGCCGTTCATGTTGTCGGTGAAGACCGCCAGCTCCTCGGGGTGGCGCGGGTCGGTGACCTGCCAGAGGTGCACGGCGTGGTCGGAGGTGATGCTCGCCAGGGTGGTGCCGTCAGGGCTGAAGGCGACCGATCCGGGCTTGTCGGTGTGCGTCCCCACCAACGCCTGCTCCGCAGGTGCACCGGGGTTCGTGACGTCCCACAGCCGGACGGTGCGGTCCCAGCTGACCGTCGCCAGCGTGCGGCTCCTCGGACTGAACGCGACCGTGGTCACCACGTCGGTGTGACCGGTGAGAATGCCGATCTGCCTGGCGTTGCGGGGATCGGTGACGTCCCACAGGCGAACGGTGTGGTCGCTGCTCGCGGTGGCCAGCAGGGTGCCGTCCGGCGCGAACGCGGCCGACACGACGGCGTGCTCGTGCCCGGTCAGCGGGACCAACTTGGCCGGATGACGGGGATCGGCGAGGTCCCACAGCCGGACCGTCCTGTCCTCGCCCGTGGTGACCAGCACCGTGCCCGCCGGGTTGAACGCCACCGACCAGACCGTGCCGGTGTGCGCGGTGAGCACGGACAGCTCGACCGGGTGATGGGGGTCGGAGATGTCCCGCACCCGGACGGTGTGGTCGGAGCTCGCCGAGGCCAGCAGTCGCCCGTCCGGGCTGACGGCCACCGACTGGACGATCGCCTCGTGGCCGGTCAACCGGGTCGCGACCGGCGTGGCCGCCGCGCTGAGCAGGCTGCTGCGGGCCTCGAAGGTGGGCGCCACCTGGAAAGCGGCCAGGCTGAGCTGGGCGGCCAGGCCCGGATTGCTGGTGCGCGACGTGGCGGCCTGTCCGGCGACCTTCTGGGACAGCGCCGTGTTGCGCTGCCCGGCGATCGTCTGCCCGGCTTCGGCGGCGAAGATGGTGGTCGCGGTCGCGAGCACGAGCAGTGCGGTGAGCACCCCGACGAGCTGCCGCAGCCGGCGCGCCCCGCGACGAGCCGCGGCCTGTTCCTCGGTTCGCGCCGCCGCGCTCGCGGCGAGGAAGTCCTTTTCGGACGGACTGAGCGCCACGCCCGCACGGGCCCACTCCTGCGCCACGTCCAGCCGCACCCCCCGGTACAGCGAGCCAGGATCACGGCGCAGCGCCAGCCAGTCCGCGGTCGCGTCGGTGAGGCCGCGGTGGATCCGCAGCCCGTCGCGGTCCTCGGCCAGCCAGGCGCGCAGCCGCGGCCACGAGCGGATGAGGGCTTCGTGCGCGATCTCCACGCCGTCCGAGTCGAGCACGATCAGGCGCGCGGTCGCCAGCCGCTCCAGCACCTCCAGGGTGCTCCCGTCGGAACGGTCGAGCTCGTCGACGCTCACCCGGCGCTTGGTGTCCTCGGTGCCCTGCCCGAGGGCGCACAGGCGGAGGAAGAGCTGCTTGGCGATGCGTTGCCGTTCGGCGGGCAGGTGGTTGTAGACGTCCTCCGCGGTGTGGGCGACCGCGTGCTCGATCCCGCCGGCCGCCTCGTAGCCCGCCGTGGTCAGCGTGGTGCCGCGTCGCCGCCGCCACGTCTCCATCAGCGCGTGGGACAGCAGCGGCAGCACCCCCGGCTGGCCGGAGGCTTCCGCGACGATGCGGGTCACCAGCGCGGACTCCACCGTGCACTTGGCGCGCACCGCGGGCTGGACGACGGCGAGCCTCAGCTCGTCGGCCGTCATCGGCCCGACCGTGACCTGACCCGCCCGCAGCACGTCCACCAGCTCCGGGTGCGTGGTGCAGTGGGCGTAGAAGTCCGCGCGCACGCCGAGCACGACGCGGCAACGGCTGTTGTCGGTCTGCGCGGCGGTCAGCAACTGGTCGATGAACCGAACCCGCTCGTCGGCGTCACGGCACAGGGTGAAGACCTCTTCGAACTGGTCGACCACCAGCGTCAGCTCGGCGTCGTCCGGCACCACCTGCCGGACCGCGCGGTGCAGCTCCCGCCGGTCCCCACCGAGCGGTTCCACCGGCGAGCCCGCGAACCGGCCGAGGTGGATGGCGCACTCCTCGAGCGGGTGCGTCCCCGGCGTGAACAGCACCACCGGACCGGACGAGCCCGCGACCAGCCCGGCCCGCAGCAGCGACGACTTGCCCGAACCCGACGCGCCGACGACCACCACGACGCGGTGCTCCGCGAGGCGGGAGACCAGCTCCCGCACCAACGGGTCCCGCCCGAAGAACCTCTCCGCGTCCTCCGCCTGGAACGCCGCCAGCCCCACGTAGGGCGGTGAGCCGGGCCCGTCGACGGGCTCCGGTGGTTCCATCTCGGCCGCGACCTCGCGCCAGCGCTGCTCCCACTCGTCGGCCGCTCCCCCGCAGGCGCTCACGTACGCGAGCGCGACCTGCAGGCTCGGCAACCGGCGCCCCGCGGCGGCCTGCGACAGCACCGCCTGCGAGTAATGCGTCTCCGCGCTCAGCTCCCGGTACGTCGGCGATCCAGCCTTTTCCCGCAACAACCGCAGGTCTCGGGCGAATCTGAGCAGCGCACTGTCACCCGCGTCGAGCGGGCGTTCCCCTCTTGGCATGCCACACCCCCAGATGTCGATTGTTCACGAATCCGCGGGCGCACGTCTCGCTCAATGATCACAAATACTCCATACGCAGTACGGAGAAGCCACTGTTCGGTTGTTCACGAGGTTGTTTGTTTGGCGCTCGCCACCGATCCGAATCAACGCGGCCGAGCTAGCTTGGGGCCACCTCGATCGAGCAAGAACTGGGGAGGAATACGTGATCCGTACGTTGTCGAGGCCTCGCAGGGTGGTCGCCGCAGCGGCGATGGCACTGCTGGCCGTCATTTCGTTCAGCAGCCCGGCTTCTGCCGATGTGCCACCGCCGACCACGAGCAACTGGACGGTGGATGCCTGGTCCGACGGTGCGCTGGACTCCATGGTGGCCGCGAACCCCGGCGCCAGGCGAATCAGCCAGGACACCGTGATTTTCGCCGACGGGGGCGGCGTGAAAGCAGCGCCCGCGGCCGGTACGTGCCTGTACCGGTATCTCTGCGTCTGGAAGGGATTGGGCTACAACGGGGCGAAGCTCATGTTCTGGAAGTGCGAGTTCCGGAACTTCGGCGCCGAATACCCCGGCTGGAGCGACGCGATTCGCTCGTACCAGAACCACCAGAGCGGAGGGGCGGTCTCCGTCTTCTACGACTGGCAGGGACGGTGGATCGAGGTCGAGCGGACGCGGGCCATCGAGGACATCCCCGTCGAGCGCGGTGCGGGCCGGGCCGACGGCGTGCAGGTGTGCTGACCTCGTAGCTGAACGACCGTGCTGCGGAGAGCTCCAGCTGGAGCTCTCCGCAGCGCTGTCTCACCAGCCGATGCCGAGGGGTCAAAACGTGCGCGCGGAAGCGCGAGCATCCCTCGGCTTCGCCCTGCCGACCTGCACGGCCATCCCCAGCCCCGCGAGCACGAAGATGCCGGCGAGCACGAACCAGCCGGGCGGGCCGAGCTGGATGGTCAGCAGGATGAGCGCCGCGGGGGCGATCTGCTGCGCCGCGGCGGTTCCGGTGTTGAACAGCCCCAGGTACTGACCGGTGGCGTCGCGCGGCGCGAGCTCGTAGCTCACCACCCACGCTCCCGACGCCTGGAGCATCTCGCCGTGCGCGTGCACCGCCGCACCCACGACGAGCAGCAGCACGGTCACCGGCGTGGAGACGTACGAGGCCGTCGCGAACAGCACGCAGGCCGCCGCGAGCAGCAGACCGGTCGTGCGCACCTCGCGGGCCGCCTTCGCCAGCGTGTCGACGCGCGTGCTGACCCTGATCTGGAACAGGACGACCGCCGTCGTGTTCACCACCACCAGCACCGCGACGAGGAACCGGGGTGCGTCGGTGTACCTCGTGATCCACAGCGGCAGCACGACCTCGATCAGCGGCGCGTGCAGCAACAGCAGCATGTTCGTCGCGGCGAGTGCGACGTAGCGGCGGTCGCGCAGCACCGCGTACCAGCGCGGACGTTCGCCGGCCTCGGCATCCGCCGCCCGGTCGGGCAGTCGCAGGAACACCGCGGCGCACGCGACGAAGCTCACCGCGTCCAGCGCGAGGACCGCCAGGTACGCCTCGCGGGTGTCCACGACCAGCGCGACCGCGGCGAATCCCGCGCCGACGGTGACCCCGATGTTGGTAACGCTGCGGAGAAAGGCCCTGGTGCGCACCAGCTTCTCGCCGTCGACGACGGAGACGATCAGCGCCTGCCTCGCTGCGTAGGCGGCCCGGTCGCACACCGCGAACGCCACCGCGACCACGACGAACAGCCACGCGCTGCTGACGAACAGGTAGCCGGCCACGCACAGGCCGGTCAGCGCGGTGAGCACGGCGGTGGTGCGGCGAGGCCCGTGGACGTCCGCGAGGTGACCGCCGGGCACACCCGCGAACAACCCCGCCAGCCCGGCCGCGGTCAGGCCGGCGCCCATCGTCAGCGGCGACAGGCCCGCGACACGGGTGAAGTACAGGGCGGACGCGGTGATGAACGCCCCGTTGCCCACGGTCGTCGCGAAGATCGCCGCCGCGAGCGTCCGCGCCGGACCTGGTTCGGGCAGCAGGGCTATGACTTCACGCTCCAGCCGTCGGCGTAGGCGGGGTGGAAGCTCCGCCCGCGCACCGCGAGCCGCCGCCCGTGCGCCACCTTGCCGCCCTCGTGCACCAGATCGCTGTCGATCACCAGCAGCGTGCCCGCCGGTCCGTCGACGGGCCGGGTGTCCTGCGGAACGGAGTCGGGCAGCACCCTGGTCTCGTCCTGTCCGGGCAGCACGCCCGCCAGCCGGTTCTCCCGCTGGGCCGCCTTCGCGTAGCCGTGCGATCCGGGGACGCAGCGGAACGCGCCGGTGCTCTCGTCCACGTCCGTCAGGTACAGGAAGAACTTGAGGTTCGGCATGCGGTCGTAGTGCGGGTGGTGCGCCGCGTGCACGGTGCCGGGCAGGTCGAGCACGGCGATCACGTCGTGGTTGAACAGGTGCGGTTCGTCGCCGAAGAACGCCGCGGCCACCTCGCGCATCCACGGCCGGTCGAACACCTCGTCCAGCACCGGGAAGCCGGCGCGCACGAACTCCCGCTCGGCCCGCACACCCGCGCCGCCCGAGTAGTCCAGCCGCTTCGCCCGTTCCGGCGGAGCCTCGAGAAACCGTTCCACGTCCGCGACCAGGCGGGCGTTCTCGGCGGGCGACAGGTAGCCGGGCACGCGCGCGATGCCGTGCTCGACCACGGCGGCCAGCACGTCGGCCTGCTCCGCTGCCACGGTGAAAGTCATCGTTGTCCTCCAGTCAGCACCGGCAGGTCCACCCACGACCTCGCCTCCCCCACCACCACGAAAGTCACCGTCGTTCCTCAGTCAGCACCAGATGTCCCGCGGGCGGCAGATCCGCCCACGGTCCGACCTCCCCCAACAGCCGCCGCACCACCGCGTAGGCGGTGTTCGCGTGGGTGACCACCACCAACGGATCGCCCGCCACGTCGTCGATCGCCTCGACCGCCCGGTCGGCCACGGCGTCGAGCCCTTCGCGGTTCTCGCCGGGCGCCCACAACTCGCCTGCCCGCCACCGCGCGTACTCCGCGGGAAACCGTTGGCGCACCTCGGAGTGATCCAGCCCGCTCCACGCGCCGAGGTGCTCCTCGCGCAGCCGTGCGTCGACGGTGAACCCGAGGCCGGCCGCGGCCGCGATCTCGGCGGCGGTGGCGGTGGCCCGCGCCAGGTCGCTGCTGATCACCGCGCGCGGGCGGAGCGCGGCCACGGTCCGCGCCACCGTCTTCGCCTCGACGAGGCCCTGAGCGCTGAGCTCGACGTCGCGGTGCCCGGTGAACCGGCCCGGCCACACCGTCGCCCCGTGCCGCACCAGCACGATCACCCGTGCCACGCACCCAGCCCCCCGGACACGTCGACGACGGCACCGACCACGTAGGACGACAACGGCGAGAGCAGCATCGCCACGATCGGGGCGACCTCCTCGGGCGTGCCGAACCGGCCGACCGGGATCCCGCGCCTGGCCGCCTCCCGCGCGGACCACGAGGCGAAGTCCAGGTCCGTGCCGGACCGCGCGTGCTTGGCGTGCTGCCGCTCGGTGCTGATCGCGCCGAGGTTCACCGTGTTCACCCGGACACCGCGCGGCGTGAGCGTGCTCGCCAGCATCGTGGCCAGCGCGCCCGCGGCGGCCCGTGCGGCGCTCACCGCGGCCATGTCCGGTTCGGGGGCGCGCGCCGTGACGCCGTTCATCAGCACGACGGCGCCATCGGTCGTGAGGTGCTCGACCGCGGGCTCGACGAGGTTGAGCACGCTGGACAACTTCACGTCGCACTGGTCGCGCCACACGTCGAGCGGCGTGTCGAGCACGCCGCCCACCGCGCCGGCGCCCGCGTTCGCGACGACGCCGTCGATCCCACCGAGCTCCGCGGCGGCCTCGGCGACGAACTCCCGCATCCGGTCCCGGTCGCGGACGTCGGCCTGCCGCGCCACCAGCCGATCAGTGTCTCCCCAGGCCTCGCGCAGGACCGACTCGTCACGCGCGCAGGTCGCCACCCGCGCGCCCTCGGCGAGCAGGGTGGCGACGACCGCCCTGCCGATCCCCCGGCTGCCGCCGGTGACCACGTACCGGCGACCGGCCAGATCCAGGTCCATGACATCTCCTCGCCTCGGCTCCCCGCCTGCTTACCGCAGGTCCCAGGCGATCTGCTCGCCGAGCCAGCGCACGACCTCGTCGTGCACCGGCACGAGCCCTGCCGGATCGTCGGCGGTGAACAGCACGTCGGCGGCCAGTGCGGACGCCTTGCGGGTGCGCTCGAGCCGTTGCCCGGCAACGACGTGCGGCCGCCAGTCGACGACACCGCTGACCGGGCAGGTCGCGGGCATCCTGGTGACCCGGCCACCGGGCGCGGGCAGGAGCACGAAACCGGCCGCGGCCTGAGCGTTCTCGCGCGGCAGGTCCGTGATGCCCGCCTGGCCGAGGCACGACCACCGCTCCAGGTCGACACCGAGCGCGATCCGGGCCTGGTCGTTGATCCGGCCGCCGCCGGTCCTGGCGGTGATCTCGCACAGGACCACGTCCTCACCCGGCACGTCGAAGAGCTCGCAGTGGAAGCTCGTCGGCTCCTGCGGGCCCGGCATGGCCTTGACCAGCCGCTCGACGTACGCGGCCGCCCGCACCGCCACCGGATCGTCGTCGTCCAGTCCCACCACCCCCAACGGCTGGAGGCCGGCGACCAGGCCGTGGCACGTGCCGACGTACCTGCTCACCATCCGCACCAGCACGTCGCCCGCCGCCATCACCCCGTCGACCAGCACCATCGGCGCGTCGACGTGCTGCTCGACCACCAGTCCGGCCGAGGAGTCCCACGGCGTGCGCCGCGCCGCCGCCCAGGCGGTCAGCTCGTCACGGCTCAGCACGGTGACGTCGAGCGCACCCGAACCGTCGACCGGCTTGACCACCACCCGGTCCCGCCCTGCGGCGAAGTCGAGCAGGTCCCACACGGTGTCCACGCGTGCGAACTCCGGCGTCGCGAGACCGGCCTCGGCGGCGAGCCGCTTCATCACCACCTTGTCCCGGAAGGCAACCGCGGATCGAGTGTCCATTCCGGACACACCGAGCAGGTCGCGCAGCTCGCCCGCGCGCACCAGGTCGCACTCGCTCAACGCGACGATCCGGTCGAACGGCCGCCGCCGGTGCGCGGCGACCACGGCGAGGTCGACGGCCCGGTTGGCCTTCCAGTCGTCGAACACCTCGACCGAGCCGAACCCGGCGGTGGACGGCGGCGGCTGGGCGGCGAACAGCGCCACGTCGTGCCCGGCCAGCCAGCTGCCGACCGGGTGTGCGCGCAGATCCTTCTTGCACAGCACCGCAATCCTCATCGCCACGGCTCCATCGCGTCCCACCAGCGCACCGCCGCGCTGATCCGCTCCCGCACCTGCGCCGCGTCGGCGCCCTCGACGACGACGGTCGCCACCGAGTCACCCGCGTGCACGGCGCCCGTGCCCCGCACGCCGGTCAACTCCAACCGCACACCGGGCACGGGACACGGTTCCGCCGGCGGGGTGAACGTCCCCTGCCGCGGCGTGATCGCGACCCAGCCGCCGTACCGGACCGGCACGGCGGGCACGGCGGAGACCGGCAGCCCGGCCTGCCCGCGCAGGTTCTCCTTCGACAGGTGCACGCCGAACGCCGCGGCGTACACGTCCGCCACGAACGCACCGCCGGTGCGGGAAGCGGCCTCGCACAGCACCGGCGCACCTCCGTCGTGCGGCAGCCACGCCTCCAGGTGGAAGCTCGTCGGCAACGGGAAGTGCGGCAGCGCGTCGAGCACCGCGGCCGCGTGGTCGAGCAGCGGGAGGAACGACCCGTCCTGCGGAGCGAGCATGGCGCTCGTCAGCGGAACGCCGTCCCTGACCGCCTCGGCGTTGCCGCCCGAGTAGCGGCTCGGCCAGCAGTGCAGGATCCGCCCGCCGGCCGCGAGACCGTCCACGTGGCACAGCACGCCGTCCACGAACGACTCCGCCATCCACTCACCGGGCCGCGCGGGCGCCGCGGGCAGCACGCCGCAACCCAGCAGGGACACCAGGTCCGCCGCCGAGCGCAGCACGTGCACGCCCTCCGACCCGCCACCCCGGCGCGGCTTGACCACGACGGGAAACCCGTGCACCTCGGCGAACGCGACGAGGTCGCCGGGCGTCTCGACCGCGGCGAACTCCGGCACCGCGATGCCCGCCGCCCGCGCGTACCGCTTCATCACGAGCTTGTCGCGGTAGGCGATGGCCGACGCGACGGACTGCCCGGTGAGCCCCAGCCGTTCCCGCAGCCGGGCGGCGCGGACGACGTCCACCTCGCTCGACGACGCGACGAGCTCGGCCGCACGCCGCGCGGCCAGCCGTTCGGCCTCGATCTCGACCTGCCACGAGCCGTAGTCGTCCACCGCGACGACCTCGGCGAAGCGGTCCACAACGGACTCGTCGACCGCGCCGGTGACCGTGACGAGGCTGACCGGCGCGCCCGCCAGCCACTCGTCGACCGGCCGCTGCCGCACCGGCTTCTTGCTCAGCACCAGAACGCTCATGGCTTGCGCAGCAACGAGTCCGGCGCGAACACCGGCGCCTCGGCCTTCCAGTCGATCGGCGTGGGACTGACCACCGACGTCGGCGTGCTCCAGTTCATCCGCGCCGGGCACGACGCGACGCCGTGGTCGTCCATGATCTGCGAGTACATCTCGCGGCGCTTCTGGACGCACGCCAGCAGCCCGCCGTCCTCCGGGTACCAGCTGCCGAGGTACTCGTCGGAGAAGTTGCAGATCAGCGCGTGCCCGCACGGTTCGGCGTAGATCTTGGCGACGTTCGCGCAGTCCTTCACGGTGAACCCGAGCTGCCGCGCGGGCGGGTAGCACGACACCGTCAGCTCCGGCCCCTCGCCGGACTCGATGACCTCGCCCAGACCTTCGGCGATGCCCATGAACACGTCGAAGAGTCGTTGCGGTGAAAGGCAGAGCTCGGTCTGGTTCGTCGCGGCGAGCCCGGACGGGATCCACGGCTTGATCTGCACGACGTCCACGCCGATGCCGGCGAGCGTGTGGTACAGGTCGACGACCTCGTCGTGGTTGTGCCGCCCCATCCCGATCCGGACGAACACCCACAGCCCGGACTGCTTGGCCCGCTTGATGTTGTCCAGGATCCGTTGGGCGTCACCGTCGTGCGATCCCTTCATCAACGCGAGCAATCGCTGATCGTCCGCGGTGTTGAAGGTGACCTTCACGCCGGACAGCTTCATGTCCGTGAGCTTGGCGATCCGCTCCTCGGTGAGCAGTGTCCCGTTGGTCACCAGCCGGGTGGTGATGCCGCGCTCCCCCAACGGCCGGAACACGGCGTCCACGAGATCGAGCGCCATCAACGGCTCACCGCCGGTGCCGAACACCGCGGCGGGCTTCTCCGGTTCGTCCGGGTCGTCGATCCAGTCGAACAACGAGGTCACGAACTTGTCGGTGTCCAGCGGGTTGAGCCTCTTGCCGATGTAGTCCTCGTTCACGCAGAAGATGCAGGCGCGGTTGCACCCGTCGAGGAACTTGACCTCGACCCCGTCCGTGGGGACGTAGGACGACAGGTCGGTTTGCGGGAAGTTCTCAGCGCGAAATTTGTAGTAAGGGTCAGAGGACGCGTTTGCGCGCAAATTCGACACGTTTTTCCCCCAGGTGTGTGAGCCCTAGGAGATCGACGCTAGCCACTTCGATGTGAGCTGGCTCTCAGTTGCGCCGGGTTAACTCGGATGGACTAGCCGGCCCGCGTCGAGCACCGCGTCCACGAAGGCGCGCGGCGCCTCCTGCGGGACGTTGTGACCGATGCCGGGGAGGGTGCGGTGCCGAGCGCCTTGTCGATCCCGAGTGCGTCCATCAGCGCGATGACGTCCAGCGCGAACGCCGCCTGCTGGGCGTTGCGCACCGTTGCGGCGTCACGGAACCGCGTCGTCCCGTGGCCGCGCAGGTGCGGGACGATCACCCGGTGGCCCCGGCGGGCCAGCATCGGGGCGACCTCGGCGTAGCTGTGGATGTCGTAGGGCCAGCCGTGCAGCAGGATGACCGGCCTTCCCCGTGGCGGCCCGAGCTCGACGTATCCGATGTTCAGCATCCCAGCGTCGATCTGGTTGAGCGGCCCGAAGGTGGCGGGCGGCGCCCCCGCCAGTCCAGCACCCACTACCTTGCCGAAGGTTCGCCTGCTGATCATGTGGGTCCCTCTCACCGAGTGATGCGACGCGCGAGGTCGCGCAAGGTGCCGGCGAGGATCGCCAGGATGGCGGCGGTGGTGATGCCGAGGACGGTCCAGGCGACGACCTGCCAGCCGTCGAAGCGCAGTGCGGCGGACCACCGGACGCCGAGGTTGCCGACCACCGCGAGCGGGAAGGTGAAGACCCAGTGCTGGGCGCTGAACGACAGCCGCAGGTAGTCCGGAACGAAGAACAGCTGGATCAGCAGCATGAACAGGGTGATCCCGCCGACCGCGACCTGCAGCTGGTCGATCTGCCCGTGCTGGATGGCGAACCACGCGAGGCCCGCGGTACCGGGCGGTGACAGCAGGATCGACAGGACCGGCCGGAACGGCAGTGGCAGTGGTGAGCCGAAGAACAGGCGGCTGGTGATCACGGCTCCGAGCAGCAGCCAGAAGAAGATCCCGATGCCGAAGAACGCGATCGCCACCTGGGTGTCGCCCACGCTCATCACCCCGATGGCGGCGATGAACGGTCCCGCGGTGACCGGGAGGAAGTAGCCGGGGTGCATGGCGTTCTGCTCGAGCGGTGCTTTGAGCCAGTGCGCGACCAGTGCGGCGGCGTTGATCACCAGTGCCGCCACGGCGGCGTAGACCAGCCAGCGGGCGGCGCCGCCGAGATCGGGCGCGTAGTAGGCGACCAGCAGGATCGCGATCACCGGGATGTACGCGGTCAGCGGGCCGAGCAGCGGATGACGCAGATCGAGGTGGAAGCTGCCCGTCTTGTGCCGGATCGTGCCGACGACGTAGGCGACCGTGAAGGCCGCCCAGACGACGGTCGCTGCCGCGTAGGCGAGTCCGGCCGGTGCGGCGGTCGCGCCGAGCAGCTGCGCGGCGGCGGTCCAGGCCCCGCCGAGCCCGGCCAGGCCCAGCGGGATCGAGAAGAGGCTGATCGGCAGGGCCCACGACGAGCTGGTGGTGCTCGCCGTGGGCGCGGCGGTCGCGGTGAGAGTCACGACGCCGCCTCTGCGCGGTACGGCGCGAGGAACTCGGTCAGTGCGGCCAGCATCGCCTCGGGCGCCTGTTCGGCGACCCAGTGGCCGGCGCCGGGGATGACCACGGTCCGCACGTCCTTCGCGGTGGCCTCCATGCCGTGCCCGACGTGGTCGCCCCAGCTCGCCTCGCCGCCGACCGCCAGCACGGGCATCGTCAGCGGCTGGTTCTTGCGCTCGCCGTTCTGCGTCTGGGTGGCGTCCCACGCGCGGTAGAACCCGAAGCTGCCGTGCAGGGAGTCCGGGTTGGACAGTCCGCTGACGTAGTAGTCGACCGCGTCGGCGGGCACGTTCCCGCCCTGGATGGCGAACTCGTAGCCGAAGAAGATGGCTTCGCGGCCGGTGACGAGCTGTTCGGTCAGGTCGTTGTCGACCCGGTTGAACGGGATGTGCCAGATCCTGTTGTTGACCGCCTCGGGGACGAACAGCGGCGGTGCCGGAACCACTCCGGGAGGACCGGGGACCTCGGCGACGACCAGGCGCTCGACCCGGTCCGGGAAGTCGGCGGCCAGCGCGTAGCTGATGATCATGCCGGTGTCGTGGCCCGCCACGGCGAACCGCTCGTGGCCGAGCTCGTCCATCAACGCGGCCAGGTCACCGGCGAGGGTGCCGGTGTCGTAGCCGTCCGCGGGCTTGTCGGTGAGTCCCATGCCCCGCTGGTCGACCGCGATGACGGTGAAGTCCTCGGCCAGCGCCGGCATCAGGAAGCGCCACGCGTACCAGGTCTCCGGCCATCCGTGCACCAGCAGCAGCGGCGGGCCGTCGCCGCCGATCACGACGTGCTGCCGCAGGCCGCCGGCCTCGACGAACCGGCTGGTGAACGTCTCGGTGAACCCGGCGGGGAGCTGGGGAGCGCCGGAGGCGGAGCCGGGGCCTTCGGCCGCGGGGTACCGGGTGAGGTCCGATCGCATGATGTGTTCCTTTCGGGGATTCCGGCTCCTCGCCGGCTGGATCCAAGACTCGCCTTCTTCGGCGCGCTTCGAACCCGTGTGACCCACTGGCCGGTGCCCTGGCCCACGTGCGACGCACTAGGGTCCTGACGAGTGGGACCCACCTCGAGTCGTGATCCCGGACCAGGCCTGCGCGGCAGGCGCGGCGAGTGCGACACCCTCGACCGCCTGCTGGCGGACGCACGCGCGGGGCGGAGCCAGGTGCTGGTGCTGCGCGGCGAGGCGGGGATCGGCAAGACTGCGTTGCTCGACCACGTGCAGAGCCGTGCGTCGGGATGCGCGGTGACGCGGGCGACGGGTGTCGAGTCCGAGATGGAGCTCGCCTACGCCGGGCTGCACCAGCTGTGCGCCCCCTTCCTCGACCGGCTCGAGCGCCTTCCCGATCCCCAGCGCGACGCGCTCGGCACGGCGTTCGGCCTGACCGCCGGGGAGCCGACCAACCGCTTCCTGGTCGGGCTCGCGGTGCTGACCCTGCTGGCCGAGGTCGCGGAGGAGCAGCCGCTGGTGGTGCTCGTCGACGACGCCCAGTGGCTCGACCGCGTCTCCGCGAACACCCTCACGTTCGTGGCGCGGCGCCTGCTGGCGGAGCGCGTCGCACTGGTGATGGCGGTGCGCGACGGCGACGGCGAGCCGCAGCTGGCCGGGCTGCCGGACCTCGTGGTCGACGGCCTGAGCGACCTCGACGCGGGCGAGCTGCTGGACTCGGTGGTCCGGGGGCCGATCGACGGGCGCGTCCGCGACCGGATCGTCGCCGAGGCCCGCGGCAACCCGCTCGCACTGCTCGAACTGCCGCGCATGTGGACGGCGGCGGAACTGGTCGACGGGTTCGAGCAGTTCGACGCGGTCCCGCTGGCGGGCCGCATCGAGCAGTGCTTCGCCCGGCAGCTCGATCCGCTCCCCGCCGACACCCGCCTGCTGCTGCTCACCGCCGCCGCCGAGCCGCTCGGTGACGCCACGCTCCTCTGGCGGGCGGCAGGTCTGCTCGGGCTCGGCGCCGATCCCGCCGCGGCCGTCGAGGCGGCCGGACTGATCGAGTTCAGCGCCCGCGTCCGGTTCCGCCATCCGCTGGTGCGCTCAGCGGTCTACCGGGCGGCGTCGCCTCAGCAACGGCTGGAGGTGCACCGCGTCCTCGCGGAGGTCACCGACGCCGCCGTCGATCCCGACCGCCGGGCGTGGCACCGCGCACAGGCCAGTGCGGTGCCGGACGAGGACGTCGCGCTCGATCTCGAGCGTTCGGCCGAGCGGGCGCAGGCGCGCGGCGGGCGGATGGCGACCGCCGCGTTTCTCGAACACGCGGCGATGCTGACGCCCGACCCCGCGCACCGCGCGGAACGCGAGCTCGCCGCGGCCAGGGTGAAGCGCGAGGCGGGCATGCTCGACCCGGCGCTGCGCCTGCTGGCCGCCGTCGAGGCGGGTCCGCCCGACGCGCTGCGCAGCGCGGAGGTCGAGCACCTGCGCGGGCAGATCGCGTTCGACCAGCGGCGCGGCGGTGACGCCGCGCGGATGCTGCTCAGCGCGGCCCAGCGGCTCGGCGGGCTCGACGCCGGCCTGGCGCGCGAGACGCACCTCGAAGCACTCGCCGCCGCCGTGTGGGCGACCGGAGCCGACGGGCACGACGGCGTCGCCCGAGCGGCCGAGGCCGCGCGGGCCGCTCCCCCGGCCCTCACCCCGCCGAGAGCGGTCGACCTGGTGCTGGACGCGCTCGCCGCCAGGTTCACCGATGGCTACGCGGCCGCCGCACCGATCATGAGCCGCGCGCTGGACGCCGTCCGCACGCTCGGCGTCGACCACGTCGGCCAGTTCCTCTGGCTGGCGGGCAGCAGGGCCAGCGGCGTCATCGCCACCGAGGTGTGGGATTTCGACGCGGGACGCGCGCTCGCCGCGCACCAGGTGCGGCTCGCCCGCGACACCGGTGCGCTGGTCCAGCTGCAGGTCGCGCTCAACTTCCTCGCGACCAACGAGCTGCTCGCGGGCGAGCTGGCCGCGGCCGAGGCGCTGGTCGAGGAGGACCGCCAGATCGCGGACGTGACCGGCAACGCGTCCAGCGCGCACACCCCGATGCTGCTCGCCGCCTTCCGCGGCCAGGAAGCGCTGGCGACCTCGCTGATCGCGGCCGCCGGGCACGAGGCGTCGGAGCAGGGGCAGGGCCGGGTCGCCGCCTTCGCCGACTACGCGAACGCGGTGCTGCACAACGGTCTCGGCCGTCACGACCTGGCGCTCGACGCCGCTCGCCGGGTGTTCGACCGCGACGTCGTCGGCTACCAGGTCCTCGTGATGACCGAGCTGGCCGAGGCGGCGTCGCGGACCGGCGACGAGGCGGTGCTGGCGGCCGCGGTCGCGCGGATGTCGGAGCGCGCGCCGGCCGCGCCCACCGAGTGGGCGCTCGGTGTCGAGGCACGGCTGCGCGCCCTGCACGGCAAGGGCGACCTCGCGGAGGACCTGCACCGCGAGTCGATCGAGCGGCTGCGCCGCACCTCGCTGCGGGTCGAGCTGGCACGCGGGCACCTGCTGTTCGGGGAGTGGCTGCGCAGGGAAGGCCGACGCGTCGACGCGCGCGAACACCTGCGCACCGCGCACGAGATGCTGACGGCGTCCGGCCTCACCGCGTTCGCCGACCGGGCGCGTCGCGAGCTGCTCGCCACCGGTGAGACGGCGCGCAAGCGCACCGTCGAGACCAGTGACGAGCTGACCGCCCAGGAGTTCCAGATCGCGCGGCTCGCCCGCGACGGTCTGTCCAACCCGGAGATCGGGACGCAGCTGTTCATCAGCCCGCGCACCGTCGAGTGGCACCTGCGCAAGGTCTTCGCCAAGCTCGGCGTCAGCTCGCGCAGACAGCTGCGCCACGCCGAGCTGGCCGTCAGGCCGTCCTGACTACCGGCGACGCGCTGACCGGCCGATGCTGGGCTCCGCGGGCCGCTCCTTGAGGCGCGCCGCTTCCTTCTTGACCTCGGCCGCGGTGGCGCGCTCCTGCTGCAGCCACTCCGGGTTGGCCGTCTTCAGCTCTTCGATCTGCTCGGTGGTCAGCGACTCGGTGATGCCGCTGCGCGCCAGTCCGCTCATGGAGATGCCGAGCTTCAGCGCGATGATCTGCCGGGGATGCGGCCCGTTGCGGCGCAGGTCCCGCAGCCACTCGGGCGGGTCGGCCTGCAGGGCGTTCAGCTCGTCGCGCGAGACGACACCCTCCTGGAACTCCGCGGGGGTGGCTTCGAGGTGCACGCCCAGCTTCTTCGCCGCGGTCGCGGGCTTCATCGTCTGGGGCGTCTTCGGCGACTTCATGACGAGAAGGGTAACGGGCGCCCGCACCGGTCACGCCCGGTAGTCTGCCCTCGTGACCGGCTCGGACGTACCTCCCTCATTCACGCTCGCGTACGTCCCGGGGGTGACGCCCGCCAAGTGGGTCCGGATGTGGAACGAACGGTTGCCCGACGTCGAGCTGACCCTCGTCCAGGTGCCCGCCGCGCAAGCCGCTGACCTGGTGCGCAACCGCGAGGCCGACGCGGTCCTCCTGCGGTTGCCGGTCGACCGGACAGGTCTGCACGCGATCCCCCTCTACACCGAGACGACCGTCGTCGTGCTGCCGAAGGACCACGCCGCCGCCGCGGCCGAGGAGATGTCCACAGAGGACTTCGCCGACGCCGTGGTGCTGCACCCGCTCGACGACACGCTCGAGTGGGAGCGGCCGCCGGGTCAGCCCGCGATCGAACGCCCCGCCACGACAGCCGACGCCGTCGAGCTGGTGGCCGCTGGCATCGGGCTGCTCGTCGTCCCCCAGTCACTCGCGCGGCTGCACCACCGCAGGGACCTCACCTACCGGCCCATGCCGGACGCCCCTGAGTCGCGCGTCGCGCTGTCGTGGCTGGAGGACGAGACCACCGACCTGATGGAGCAGATGATCGGGATCGTCCGCGGGCGGACCGTCAACAGCACCCGCGGACGTCCCGCGGAACCCGCGAAGCGCGAGCGTCCCAGCGACGGTGCGCGCAAGGCGGTGGCAGGCAAGGGCGCGGGCAACGCTGCGGGCAAGAGCGCGGGCAAGGAGTCAGCGGGCAAGGGCACGCGGCGGGGTGCGGGTGCCCGTGACAGCGGCAAGCGCGGGAAGCCTCGCCGCCGGTCGTAGCCCGCTCACTCCCGGACGTAGATGATCTCCCGAGAGCCGGCGCCGTTGGCCCACACCGCTTCCAGCCGGGCGCCGCGGGTGCGGCTGTGCTTCGGTGACGGCACGGGCGACGAGAAGTTGATGACGCCGGTGTCACCTGGACAGAGTGGAGTCGACTTGTACACCGGGTCGCTCCCCAGTGTCCGGTCCACCTGCAGGTGCAGGTGCACGCACTGCTGATGAGGCCTGATCCCCAGTCTGGCGTGGAGACTCCACTCGGTGACGTCGTTGCCCACCCAGACCTGTCCCCACACGGTGATCTGGAGGTGGGGCTTGTCGTTGTAGTCGACGAAACCCGTACCCGCGTCGGCCGTGCCCGCCAGTCCCGGTGTCATGGCCAGCGCCATGGCTCCGGCGACCAGCGCCTTGCTCCGCTGCCGCATCGTTCGGCTCCTTCCTGTTGCTGCGGCACATCGAACTCCTCGGCGGCTGGAGAAAAGCTGGAGAGCGGCGGGAACATCAGTCGCAGCCGGGCAACCTCACGAATCCAGCGACGACCTGCGTTCGACCGCCCACGTGGCGATCTGGCTGCGTGAGGTGAAAGCCAGCTTGCCCATGATCCGTCCGACGTGGCCTTCGGCGGTCCGTCTGGAGATCACCAGCCGCTTGGCGATCTCCTGGTTGGACAACCCGAGCGCGATCAGTTGCGCCACCTGCACCTCGCGGTGGGTCAGCCCGCCGGTGCCCGCGGTGCGTCGCCGGGACGTCGGTGACTCGGGCCCTTCCAGCGCGAGTGAGACGGCCTCGTCGAGCGTGCGTTCGTCACCCCGGCTGAACGCCTCGTGGAACGCCGGGTCGCCGAGCGCCCGGCTGGCGTTCGCGACGCAGTTCTCGTGCGGTGCGACGTATCCCCCGGAGATGTGCTCGGCCAGACCGAAGGTGCGCCGGATCATCTCGCCTGCGCCGAGCAGCTCGGCCGCGCGCTCCGCCTGGTTCTCGGCACCGGCGATCCAGGCCGACAGCTCGATGATGATCCGGATGCCGATGACGTCGCGGAAGGACTGCTTGATCTCCAGGCACTGTCTCGCATACCTGGTCGCCGCGCGCAGGTCGGCTCGGCCGAAGGAGATCAGGACGAGCGTGTTGAGCACGTACGACAACACCCACCGTTCGCCGCGCGCTTCGCACAGCCGCACCGTTTCCCGGCACAGCCGCGCGGCGCGGTCGGGATCGCCGAGGAACAGGTGTGCCGCGGCGAGCTCGAAGCGGGTGATCGTCGCGAAGGTGTCGACCACGCCCAGCCCGTCGAACCGGCGCAGCGCCTCCCCGAGCAGGTCGGCTGCGCGGGAGTGGTCGCCCTCCATCAACGTCGCGAGTCCCAGGACGCGGATCGCGTTGGCCTCCAACGACTCCGCACCGACCTCCGCCGCGACGGCCAGCGACTCGACGGCGTGCTCGTGGCACGCGGGCACGTCACCCCGCATCGCGGCCACCGCGCTCGCCGCCTGCAACGCCTCCGCTCGTTGCCTGCTGGGACCGGTGTCCAGCGCGAGGAACTCGTCCAGCCAGAAGCGCTGCTCGGCGGGCTGAGCGCCGCACGAGGACCAGTAGAACCACAGCGCCGCCGCCATCCGCAGGCCCGTTCGCGCTTCACCGCGCACGGTGGCGCAGTAGTCCAGCGCGAAACGCAGGTTCGCGTGGCCGGCTCGCAGCCTCGCGCACCACACCGACTGGTCAGGCCCGAACCACTCGGCGGCGCACCGTTGCGCCAGTGCCAGGAAGTGGTCCCGGTGCCGCATCCGCAGCCGCGGCCGCTCCCCGCTCGCACCGAGCTTCAGCTGGCCGTACTGCCGAATCGTCTCCAGCATGGAGTAGCGCGACGAGTCGTCACCTCGGCGTTGCAGGACCGACTTGTCCACGAGTGCGGCGACACCGTGGGACAGGTCCACGCCGCCGCAGACCTGCTCCGCGGCGTGCAGGTCGAACCCGTCGGCGAACACGGACAGCCGCGCCCACAACGACTTCTCCTCGTCCGAGCACAGGTCGTAGCTCCAGTCGAGCATCGCCCGCAACGTCCGATACCGCGCGGGGGCAACCCGCGAGCCGTGCGTGAGCAGCCGGAAGCGGTCGTCGAGACGCTGCAGGATCTCTTCGGGAGACAACGCGCGCAGCCACGCCGTGGCGAGCTCGATTCCCAGCGGGATGCCGTCGAGCTCACGGCAGATGTCGGCGACCACCAGCCAGTTGTCCTGGGTGACCTGGAAACCCGGCTCGGCCGCGGAAGCACGTTCGGAGAACAGCTGCATGGCCGCGGACCGCCGCTGGACCACGCCCTCGGAACGGGGCACCGGCAAGGGCTGCACCCGCACCACGTGCTCAGCCGGAATCCGCAACGCGTGCCTGCTCGTCGTCAGCACGCGCAGACCAGGTGCGGCGCCGAGCAGTTCGTCGATCAGCGACGCGCTGGCGGCGGCCGAGGCCTGCACGAGCCCGAACGTGCTCGCGACCGTCTCCGCCAGCAGGTCGTGGCGTTTCAGAGTGCCCAGCTGCACCAGCCACGCGCCGTGCGGCAACCTCCGACGCAACTGGGTCGCGACGCGCAGCGCGAGCCGAGTCTTGCCGACACCGCCGATACCGGTCAACGTCACCAGTCTCGCGCTGGACAGCGTCGTCTTGATCTCGCTGATCTCCCGTCGCCGCCCGACGAAACTGTTGACCTCGGCGGGGAGGTTGCCCATCTGTTCCGCTGACGCCGTTGTGACCACCGTGGCATTGCTACCAGGAATGGGTGTGAAAGGCGTGCGGCCGCTCGGGTTGCGCGCAACGCACAACCCCGAGCGGCCGCACCCGTTCTCCTAGAAGTCCTCGTCGAAGGCGACCGTGCCGCTCACCGCGACCTGGTAGGCCGACACGCGGCGTTCGAAGAAGTTGGACAGCTCCTGCACGTCCTGCAGCTCCATGAACGCGAACGGGTTCTTGGAGCCGTAGATCGGCTCGATGCCGAGCACCTGCAGCCGCCGGTCGGCGACGTGCTCCAGGTAGGACCGCATGTCCGCGACCGACATGCCCGCGACGCCGCCCTCGAGCAGGTCCTCCGCGAACTGGACCTCCGCGTCCACGGCCTCGCGCAGCATCTGCCGCACCTCTTCGTGCAGCTCGTCGTCGAAGAGGTCCGGCTCCTCGCGGCGCACGGTGTCGACGACGTCGAACGCGAACGCCATGTGCATCGACTCGTCGCGGAACACCCAGTTCGTGCCCGAAGCCAGCCCGTTGAGCAGGCCGCGCGAACGCAGGAAGTACACGTAAGCGAAGGCGCCGTAGAAGAACAGGCCCTCGATGCACGCGGCGAAGCAGATCAGGTTCAGCAGGAACGACCGGCGGTCGTCCCGCGTCTCCAGCTGCGTCAGCGACGAGATCGAGTCGATCCACTTGTAGCAGAACTCGGCCTTGGCGCGGATCGACGGGATGGTGTCGACCGCGGCGAACGCCTCGGCGCGGTCGTTCTCGTCGGGCAGGTAGGTGTCGAGCAGCGTCAGGTAGAACTGGACGTGCACGGCCTCCTCGAACAGCTGCCGCGACAGGTAGAGCCGGGCCTCCGGCGCGTTCACGTGCTCGTAGAGGTTGAGCACCAGGTTGTTCGCGACGATGGTGTCGCCGGTCGCGAAGAACGCCACGAGCCGGTTGACGAGGTGCCGCTCGGCCTCCGACAGCTTGTTCAGGTCGGCGAGGTCCGAGTGGAGGTCGACCTCCTCGACGGTCCACGTGTTCTTGATCGCGTCACGGAAGCGCTCGTAGAACAGCGGGTAGCGCATGGGCCGCAGGGTGAGGTCCATGCCGGGGTCGAGCAGGGCGTGCTTGCGGGCGGTGGACTCGAGCGTGGTCACTGGCAGGCCTCACAGGACTCGGGGTTTTCCAGGGAGCAGGCGAGCGCGTCGGCGTCGGTGACCGGGGCGGGCGCGGCCGAGGTCGGCACGGTGGCCTGCTGGATGCGCGTCGCCGGACGGGAGCGCAGGTAGTACGTGGTCTTCAGCCCGGCTTTCCAGGCGTACAGGTACATCGACGAGAGCTTCCCGATCGTCGGCGACGCGACGAACAGGTTCAGCGACTGGCTCTGGTCGATGTACGGGCCGCGCGCGGCCGCCAGCTCGATCAGCGCCTTCTGCGGGAGCTCCCACGCCGTGCGGAACAGCTCGCGCACCTCGGCGGGCAGTTCGGTGAGGCCCTGCGCCGAGCCGTCGTCGCGCTTGAGCCGCGACCGGATCTCCTCGGTCCACAGGCCGCGCGACTTGAGCTCGCGCACCAGGTACGAGTTGATCTGCAGGAACTCGCCGGACAGCGTCTCGCGCTTGAAGGCGTTGGACACCTGCGGCTCGATGCACTCGAAGCACCCGGCGATCGACGCGATCGTGGCGGTCGGCGCCACCGCGATCAGCAGCGAGTTGCGCAGGCCGTGCTCGGAGATCCGCTCCCGCACCGCGGCCCAGCGTTCGGTCTGCGTGGGCGTGACGCCCCACAGGTCCGGCTGCAGATCACCGCGCGCGGCACGGGTCTGCGCGTACGCGGGGTGCGCACCCGCCGAAGCCGCGAGCTCGGCCGACGACTCCAGTGCGGTGAGGTAGATCTCCTCGGCGATCCGCGTCGACAGCTCGCGCGCCCGCTCGGAGTCGAACGGCAGGCGCAGCTTGAAGAACACGTCCTGCAGACCCATGACACCGAGCCCGACCGGGCGCCAGCGCGGGTTGCTGCGACCGGCCTGCTCGGTCGGGTAGTAGTTGATGTCGATCACGCGGTCGAGGAACACGACCGCCGTGCGCACCGTGGACCGCAAGCGGTCCCAGTCGAGGTCGTCACCGTCGACGTGGGCGCCGAGGTTGACCGAACCGAGGTTGCAGACAGCCGTCTCGGCGTCGCTGGTGACCTCGAGGATCTCCGTGCACAGGTTGGACAGGTGCACGACGTTGCCGGGCTCGGCGGTCTGGTTGCACGTGCGGTTGGACGTGTCCTTGAACGTCATCCAGCCGTTGCCGGTCTGCGCCAGCGTGCGGATCATCCGGCCGTACAGGTCGCGGGCCTTGACCGTGCGCACCGCGCGCCCGGCCGCCTCGGCGGCCCGGTACTCGCGGTCGAAGTCCTCGCCCCACAGGTCGGGCAGCTCCGGCACCTCGTCCGGGTTGAACAGCGACCAGTCGGCGTCCGCCTCGACGCGGCGCATGAACTCGTCCGGGATCCAGTTGGCCAGGTTGAGGTTGTGCGTGCGCCGGGCGTCCTCACCGGTGTTGTCGCGCAGCTCGAGGAACTCCTCGACGTCCGGGTGCCACGTCTCCAGGTACACGCACGCCGCACCCTTGCGGCGGCCGCCCTGGTTGACCGCCGCGACCGACGCGTCCAGCGTCCGCAGCCACGGCACGATCCCGTTGGAGTGGCCGTTGGTGCCGCGGATCAGCGCGCCGCGCGACCGCACTCGCGACCACTGCACGCCGATGCCGCCCGCGAACTTCGACAGGTGCGCGATCTGGGAGTACCGCTCGTAGATCGACGCGAGCTCGTCGCGCGGCGAGTCGAGCAGGTAGCACGACGACATCTGGGTGTGCTGGGTGCCGGAGTTGAACAGCGTCGGCGAGCTGGGCAGGTACGCCAGCGACGACATCAGCCGGTAGAAGTCGATCGCCTCGGCCGCGGTGTGCGACAACCCGCAGGCGACCCGCAGCAGCCAGTACTGCGGCATCTCGATCACCGCGCGGGTGGACGGGTGGCGCAGCAGGTAGCGGTCGAAGACGGTGCGCAGGCCGAAGTACTCGAACCGGCGATCGGCGTCGAAGTCGATCGCGTCGTCCAGCTTGCGGGCGTTGGCCGCGACGAAGGTGGCCGTCGCGTCGCCGATGAGGCCCTCGCGGTGCCCGAGCGCGACGCTCTGGCTGAACGAGTGCACCCCCTGCCCGCGGACCTCCTTGTCGATGTACGCCGACAGCAGGCCGGCGGCGAGCTTGGAGTACGCGGGCTCCTCGGCGACCAGCTCGGCGGCGGTCTGGATGGACAGCCGGTCCAGCTCGGACGTCGTCGCGCCGTCGTACAGACCGCTGATCGTCTTCGTGGCCACCCGCAGCGGGTCGATGTCCTCCAAGCCGTCCGCGCAGCGCTGGACCGCGCGCACGATCTTGTTCACGTCGACCGGCTCGAGTGCGCCACTGCGCTTGCGCACCCGCATCGTGGTGCTCCTGCCGGTGTCGGCCACCGGTGGGGCCGACAGGTCGGAGACCGTCACAGCTCTCTCCTCGCGAGCTCGAGGCCACGAAGGGGTGCGAGGAGCAGACGGGCGCGCGCGATCGCCACGTCCTCCCGCCCTCCCTCGGGGCCGCGGACGCCCGCACGCGGTCGCGTGCGGGGCGCTGGCAGGTCTTCGGACTCACGGGCGTGCCTGGCAGGCGCCTACCGGCCGTCGCTTCCCGGACTCGCGTCCAGTGCTTCGTTGACGGCTTTCGTTCCCGTTCACCGCTGCGGGGCAGTCCCGGACTCGCACCGGGTTCCCTCTTGCGACGACCGATCTGGATGATCGGCCGAACCAGCTATCGCGGCACAATACATGGACACCGCAGCCCCACATGCACCCCACATCTAGTGGCGTGTCGCTCAGTTGGAGTAGCGAATCCCAGTGGCCGGATGCCGTGATCGGCTTGGGCTACGCTCAGCGGTGCCGACGGTTCACCCGGTCCTCGAGGACCAGGTGAGGCAAGAGGGAACCCGGTGGAAATCCGGGACTGCCCCGCAGCGGTGAGTGGGAACGAAAGCCGTCAGAAGCACTGGATCTCGGGATCTGGGAAGCGACGGCCGGTAGGAGCGTGCAGCACGCCCACGAGTCCGAAGACCTGCCGCCGGTGCGCGCACCACCGGTGCGCGTTGCTCCGGAGCCTCTCGGGTGGGCCAGGGCGCTCGCTTCGCGCTGCGCTGCCTCGTGGGTCTCCGGTGCTGTCCGCACGCTCGCGAGGAGAGAGCTTGTGATCACCATCGGCAGCACCGTGCTCGGTTACCCGCGCATCGGTCCGAAGCGCGAGCTGAAGCGCGCCGTCGAGCAGTACTGGGCCGGCAAGATCGACGAGTCCGCGCTGCGGGAGGTCGCCCGGCAGCTGCGGGAGTCGACCTGGACCGAGCTGCGGGACGCGGGCCTGGACACGATTCCCGGCAACACGTTCTCGTTCTACGACCAGGTGCTCGACACGGCCGAGCTGTTCGGCGTCATCCCGCAACGGTTCCACGATCTCGGTCTGTCCCCTTTGGACACCTACTTCGCCGCGGCGCGCGGTCGCGGTGACGCGGTCGCGCTGGAACTGACGAAGTGGTTCGACACCAACTACCACTACCTGGTCCCCGAGCTCGGCCCGGACACCGCGTTCCGGCCGGCCGGCGACAAGCCGATCGCCGAGTTCCACGAGGCCCGCGAGCTCGGCATCACGACGCGGCCGGTGCTGCTCGGTCCGGTGACGTTCCTGTTGCTCGCCAAACCGACCGCGGCGGGCTTCGAGCCGCTCGCGCTGCTCGACCGGCTGCTCGACGTCTACACCGAGCTGCTGACCAGGTTGCGCGCCGAGGGCGTGGACTGGGTCCAGCTGGACGAGCCCGCGTTCGCCGCCGACCGCACACCCGCCGAACTGAGCGCGCTGCGCCGCGCGTACCAGGTGCTCGGCGGCCTGTCCGGCAGGCCGAAGGTGCTCGTCACCGGGTACTACGGAGACCTCGGCCCCGCGCTGGAGGTACTGGCGACCAGCCCCGTCGACGCACTGGCCGTCGACCTGGTCTCCGCGCCGGACAGCCAGATCGCGGCGATTCCCGCGTTGCGGGACAAGACGCTCGTCGCCGGCGTGGTCGACGGCCGCAACGTGTGGCGCACGGACCTGCACGCCGCGCTCGCCAAGGCCGCGTCCCTGCTCGGGTCCGCCGGCCACGTCGCGGTGTCGACGTCCTCCACGCTGCTGCACGTGCCATACGACCTGGACGCCGAAACCGGCCTCGACGCCGACGTCCGCGCGCGACTGGCGTTCGCCCGGCAGAAGGTCCGCGAGGTCGTCCTGCTCGGACAGGCGCTGCGCAACGGCGCGAACGGCGAGTTCGCCGACGAGGCCGCGCGGTCCCGCCCGACGCCGCGCCGCGACGACCACGTGCGGGCGCGCGTCGCGTCACTGCGACCCGAACACCGCGTCCGCGCTCCGTACGACGAACGTGCCGACGCGCAGCGGGACCGGTTGAAGCTGCCCCAGCTCGCCACCACCACGATCGGCTCGTTCCCGCAGACCGGCGACATCCGCAGGGCACGTGCGGAACTCCGCGCGGGCGCGCTCGACCAGGCGGGCTACGACCAGCGGATGCGCGACGAGATCGACCGCGTGATCGCGTTGCAGACCGACATCGGCCTGGACGTGCTCGTGCACGGCGAGCCCGAGCGCAACGACATGGTGCAGTACTTCGCCGAGCACCTGGACGGCTTCGCCTCCACCGAGTTCGGCTGGGTGCAGTCGTACGGCTCCCGTTGCGTCCGGCCACCGATCATCCACGGCGACGTGTCCCGACCGGCCCCGATCACCGTCGGCTGGTCGGCCTACGCGCAGTCGCTGACCAGCAAGCCGGTCAAGGGCATGCTCACCGGACCCGTGACGATCCTCGCCTGGTCGTTCGTCCGCGACGACCAGCCGCTCGCCGACACCGCCGCCCAGGTCGCGCTCGCGTTGCGCGACGAGATCCGCGACCTGGAGGCCGCGGGCATCCGGATCGTCCAGGTCGACGAGCCCGCGCTGCGCGAACTGCTGCCGCTGCGCGCACAGGACCAGCAGTCCTATTTGGACTGGTCGGTGGCCGCGTTCCGGCTCGCCACCTCCGGTGCGGCGCCTGCCACGCAGATCCACACCCATCTGTGCTACTCCGAGTTCGGCGAGGTGATCGACGCGATCGACGGACTGGACGCCGACGTGACGACCATCGAGGCCGCGCGTTCGAAGATGGAGGTGCTCGAGGACCTGCGCTCCGCCGGCTTCAGCCGCGGTGTCGGGCCCGGTGTGTACGACATCCACTCACCGCGAGTGCCTTCCGCGAACGAAGTCGCCGTGCTGCTGGTGGAAGCGGTGCGGGCGGTGCCGGGCGACCGGCTGTGGGTCAACCCGGACTGCGGCCTGAAGACCCGCGGCTACGCCGAGGTCGAGCCCGCACTGCGCAACCTCGTCGCGGCCACCCTGCGCGTGCGCGCCACGCTCACATGAGCGGCAAGTCACCTGCCGAGTCGCGCCTGACGTTGTCGCAGATCATGGACAACAACGACACCAACCTGATGGGGACCGTGCACGGCTCCCGGATGCGGACGGCGTGACGTGACCGCGTCCCTCGCTTCCTCGGGGAGCGAGGGACGCGGTGCGCACATTTGTATGCGCCCCTCGCGTAGCCTTCCCGCCTCTTCGACGTCCCTGTCGGTCCAGACAGGACACTCCAGCAGTCGAGCGCGGGTACCAAGACTGGTGCGCGCGCAGAAGATGGAAGGCTTTACTCCTTTGAGCGCAACGAGTTACACGACCCTCGCCGGACTGGTCAAGGACCCGGCCAGCAGCGGCGCCGACCTGTACGCCGCGGCCATCGGGCTGCGGGACAGCTTCGTCCGATCCGAGCACCTGATCGGCCTGCTGCCGCCGGACGCCCCCGAGGTGCTCGTCGCCGGCCTGCGGCGGGCCGGTGACGCGGGCGTCGTCGACGCGTGGCTCGAGCTCGGCCGCCTGCTCACCAAGGGCGCGGCGCCGTGGGCGCCCTATCCGGAGCGCGACGTCGACGCGGCGATCGAGGCCTACCAGGCCGCGGACCGCGCCGGATCGGCGGCAGGCGCGCTCGGGTGGATCAGGGCCGCCTACTTCGCCCGCAGCACGTCCCACGCGACGGCGGCCGCGACCCGGCTGGCCGAGCTGCTCGCGGCGCGACCGGACGACCCGGACCTGTTGCTGCTGACCGGATACCTGACGCACCAGGGCTACGGCCACCCCGCCGACCCCGCGGCGGCCGTGCACCACCACCTCGCGGCGGCCGAACACGGCAGCGGCGACGCCGCGTTCGAGCTCAGCGTGCTGTACGGGTCCGGCAGCGGCGTGCCCGCCGACCAGGAGGAGTCGCATCGCTGGACCTTCCGGGCCGCCGAACTCGACAGCGCTCGTGGAATGGCCAACCTGGGCGGCATGTACGCGACCGGCCGCGGCGTCGAGCAGGACCCGGCCGCCGCGGTCCGGTGGTACGCGAAGGCCGCCTACCGGGGCCACGCGAAGAGTGCTTACACCGCAGGCGTGATGTACCTGGTCGGTGACGGCGGCCTGCCGGTCGACGAGGACGAGGCCGAGTCGTTCTTCGCCCGCGCCGAGGAGCTCGGGTTCAACGTCGACGACAACCTCGAGGCGATGGGCCTCTCCCGGTAACACCGGCCGCGGCACTCCCAGGGGAATCCGGCACGCAGGTGGCCGCCTGCGCCGGTGTGCCCGCGCCCGCAGGGGTGGTTCGCGGGCATCAGGCGAGGTTGTCGCGGTAGTACCGGACCGCGAGCTCGGCGAGCGCGGTCAGCTTCTCGCTGCCGCCGACGGCGCGATCGACGTGGGTGATCGCCACGTCGATCCGCCGCCGGATCTCGGACTCCGCCCAGTCCCGCGCTCCCGACCGGATCACCAGCGACGCCGCGTACCGGGCCTGCTCGTCGTCCAGTTCGACGCCGTTCGCGTAGAGCTCCGCGAGCTCGGGCTCTGACCCCAGCGCGCGCACGATCGGCAGGGTCTTCTTGAGGCGCGCCAGATCCGAGCCGGTGGGCTTGCCCGTGGCGGACTCGTCGCCCCAGATGCCGAGCAGGTCGTTGGCGAACTGGAAGGCCACGCCGATCTCCACGCCGTAGTCGTCGAGCGCGTCGACCACCGCGGCGTCCGCGCCCGCGGTGAGCGCCGTGACCGCGCACGCACAGCCGAGCAGGACACCGGTCTTCCTGGCGGACATGAGGAGGCACTCGTCGAGGGTGATACCCGGCCGTTGTTCGAAGGCGATGTCCATGCTCTGCCCCTCGCACAGCTCGGTCACGCACCGCGCGAGGCGGGCGACCGCGGCGCTGGGCACTTCCCCGTGCGTCGCAAGGGTTTCGAGGCCGAGCGCGAGCAATGCGTTTCCCGCGAGCAGTGCGTCGACCGTGCCGTAGACCGTCCACAGCGCGGGTTGGCCGTGGCGTCGCACGTCCTGGTCGTGGACGTCGTCGTGCACGAGCGTGAAGTTGTGCACCAGCTCGATCGCGGCGGCCACCGTCACCGCGGTGTCCGGCGAAGCCTGCAAAGCCTCGGCTGCGGCGAGAACGAGCGCGGGTCGCACGGCCTTTCCGGTGCCGCCGCGGTGCGCGTTGCCCGCGCTGTCCCACCAGCCGAAGTGGTGTCCGGCGATCAGCCGCATCCTGTCGGGCAGGGTGTCCACGCGTTGGCGCAGCACGGGTTCGACAGCGCTGCGGGCCCGTCCCAGCAGGTCGGTCGTCACCACTCGCGCACACCCGGCAGCGCGAGGTCGGTGAGCGCGCGCAGGGCGTCCGCACCGGCCGGATGGAACGGCGCGTCGTCGAGCGCGTCGAGTGCCCGCCTGCGCCGGGTCACGATCATCCGGCGGACCTCGTCGACCGCACCGGTCTCGGCGATCAGCAGTTGCGCCATCCGCACTCCCGCGTCGTCGAGATCCCGGTCCCCCACCAGGTGCACGAGCTGCTCGCGTTGCGACGCGGTGGCGAGCTCGAACGCCAGCTCGAGCACCACGGTGGCCTTGCCCTCGCGCAGGTCGCCGATCGGCGCGAGCGGTCGCGCACCGTCCGGCACGACGTCCTCCAGGTCGTCGAGCAGCTGGAACGCCTCCCCCAGCGGTTCGGCGTACGCGGTGCAGGCGTCCTGAACGTCCCGGCTCGCCCCCGCCATCGCCGCACCGATCCGGAGCGGGCGGTGCACCGTGTACTGGGTCGTCTTGTAGTGGATCACCTGAAAGGGCTGCTCGGTGCCCAGCAGATCGAGCAGTTGCCCGATGAGCACGTCCTCGCGCATCCGCCGCACGCGCTCCGCCGCGGTCGTGCCCGCACCGCCGAGGAGTTCCGCCGACCACGCCTCGCACATGTCTCCCAGCAGGATCGCGGCGCTGACCGCCGACCACTCGTCCAGCGAGTCGACGACGCGGTGCAGGGTCGGCCGGCCACGCCGCGTGTGCGACCGGTCGATCACGTCGTCGTGGATCAGCACGTAGGCGTGGAAGAGCTCCAGCCCGACCGCCACGTCGAGCAGACGCGGGCTCGCGTCGTGCCGCACGGTGTGCCAGCCTGCCCAGCAGAAGCGGGCGGACTCGCTTTCCCGGCCCGTCGAGAAATGCCCCCAACCACCGCAGTGGCGCCATTGTGTGAGCATTCGTCAATTTTCCCGCCCGATCGAGCACGAACGTCGCGAGAGCGCTGTCTATGTCCTTTCGAACCGCGGCCAGGTCAGACGTCCCATTTGGAGTCAAATGATGAAGTATTCGAAGGGACAAGCAGTGATGAACACACAACCGATAGAGATTCCCTTTCCGGTTCGACAACACCCCGACAGATCTCGCATTGAAACCAGTACGAGGGACTGGGCGGCCCGGTTCGGCCTCGTCGACGGTGACGACGCGAAGCGGAACCTCGCCGCGGCCCGGTTCGGGGAGTACGCCGCCTACACCCACCCGGCCGCGCCCTGGCCGGAGGCCGGGATCACGGCCGACTGGCTGACCTGGGCATTCCTCATCGACGATCAGTACGAGGACGGCGAACTCGCCACCGCGGACACCTGGCGCGAGATCATCGCCGCCGTCACCGACGTCCTCGCGGCCAGGCCACCGAGCGGCCCGTTCGCCGACGCGCCCCTGATCGCGGCACTCGCGGACCTCACCACCCGGTTGTACGCACTCGCATCGCCGGCCTGGCAGAAACGTTTCACCTCCCATTTCGCCGCCATGGTCGCGGGAGCGCTGCGAGAAATCGAGCTCCGTCACGCGGGCATCGCGCCAATGCGGGCGGACTACGTCGAGCTTCGACGTGACGCGGGGGCGATGAGAGTCGTCTTCGACATCATGGAGATCTGCATTCGTGCGGAACTGTCCGATGAGGTGTACCGGGATCCGCTGTACCAGGAAATAATCGAGTCCGGCGCCGACGTGGTGACCTGGACGAACGACCTCCACTCGGCCGCCAAGGAACTCTCCGCCGGCATGGTCACCAACATGGTGCTGGTGTTGCACCACCATGAAGGAATGGACCTGCCCCGTGCCGCCGAGGCCACTCGCAATCTCGTCGCACTACGCGTCGCCGATCTGGACATCGCGGTACGCCGGCTCGGAGACGGTCACCCGGCCCGCCGGTGCGCGGAAGCGGTCTGCGACTGGGTGGCGGGCTCCAACAGCTGGCACGCCGCCGGCACCGACCGCTATCGCTGACCCACCGGACGTCTAGCCATAGCCGCCGGTTTGGTCTATACCAATGATGACCCACCTCACACCCTGCCACTGAGGAGGTTCGTCATGCGGAAGCTGTTCAAGATCGGATTGATCGCCGCGCTGGCGGCGATGGCCCTGCCGGTCGGCACGAGTCAGGCGGCGACGGCCTCATCGGTCGCGCCCTACGTGGACATGGGCGCGTGGCCGACACCCGTGTTGTCCACAATGGCCGGCAAGGGAGGCGTGAAGAGCTTCACCCTCGGTTTCGTCACCTCGTACGGCTGCAAGGCCAGCTGGTTCGGCGCGTACGACCCCAGGACGGGGTGGCAGAAGGAGGAGATCGCCAAGCTCCGGGCGGCCGGCGGTGACGTGAAGATCTCCTTCGGCGGCGCGTCCGGCATCGAGCTGGCCTACTTCTGCACCACGCCGACGACGCTGGCCAACGAGTACGACGCCGTGGTCAACGCGTACTCGCTGAAGTACGTGGACTTCGACATCGAGGGAGCCGCCGTCGCCGACCCGACGACGGTGGCGCGCCGGTCGCAGGCGCTGAAGATCCTCCAGGACCGGCACCCCGGCCTGAAGATCTCGCTGACCCTGCCGGTCCTGCCCAGCGGGCTCACCCAGGACGGCGTGAACGTGGTCCGGTCGGCCAAGAACGCCGGCGTGAACCTGGACGTGGTCAACGTCATGGCCATGGACTACTACCAGGGCCCTGCCGACCAGGGCGCCAAGGCGGTCGCCGCCGCCAAGGCCACGCAAGCCCAGGTGAAGTCGGTGTACGGACTCTCCGACGCGGCCGCCTGGAAGAAGATCGGCGTCACCCCGATGCTGGGCGTGAACGACTCGCAGAACGAGATCTTCTACCAGAAGGACGCCCGCACGCTGGTGAGCTTCGCCAGCTCGGTGCACCTGGGCATGCTCTCGTTCTGGGAGCAGGGCCGGGACGCCAACGCGTGCACCGGCGCCCTGTACCGCTGCACGAACGTCGCGCAACAGCCCTACGAGTTCGCCAGGATCTTCGCTGGCTACAACGGTTAGCTCGATTCGATCTCCGCCCCATGAGCGTCAGCCGATACGTTGACGCTCATGGGGTGGAGATTCAGAGGTGTGTACACCGTCGGATCGCCGGGCGGCCGGGAGTGGCTGGCGGGCGACGAGGTGGTCCGGGGTCGTTATCACCACATCACGCCCGATGACGCGCCGCGCGCACGGTTGCCGTCCACCGGTGTCGTGGTCGTGCACGGGTTCGGCCCACCGGCCACCTACGACCACGTGGACCCCGACCTGGTGTCGAGACCGTTGCCCTGGGACGCGTTCCTGCCCGCGGAGGGTGACACCGGAGGCCTCGACGCCGCGGACGCACTGACCATGCTCGGCAGGTGGCACCGTCCACCGACCGCCATGGTCGCGTGGATGCGGGAGCTCGCGCGCGCCGCCGGTGCGCCCGCGGTGCTCTACCAGTGCGAGACGTCCGGTGGTCCGCCGGACCACGAGAGCGCGCTGCTGGTGAACGAGAAGGAGATCGCCGTCGTCGTGTGCTGGGACGAGCCCGGTGGCAGGGCGGTGTGGCCGGCGGATCTCCAGGCTCCGGACCCGCTCCAGTTCCTGCTCCGGTCGCTGGGCGCGGAACCCACCGGGTGGTACTTCGAGCCGCACGCCCGTGACGACCTGACCGGTGCGCTGCCCTGGGACGATCCCGCCGCCGACCGGCTCAGCCTGTTCCGGGCGTGTGTTCGCGGCGACCTGGAGGCCGTCGACGCGGTGCTCCGGCGCGGGGCCGACCTCCACGGGTATCCGTTCGAGTCACCGCTCAGCGCGGCGTCGGACCGAGGTCATACCGCCGTGGTGGAACGGCTTCGGCAAGCCGGTGATCGCCGCCAGGAGGACGTGACGCCGGGCCAGTGAGATGACCGGCCCGGCGTGACTCGTCCACTGGTCGGACCGCATGCCGAAGAAGTTCCCCGGATCACCCGACAGAGGGAACTGACGAGGCCTCCTGGCCGACTAGATGCGCGTGGAAACGACAGGGCTGCCGGTCCGCTTCGCGGGCGTGAGCTGCGCGCACGGCGGACGTGCCGTCGTGCGCGACGTCGACCTGGTGGTGGAACCTGGCGAACTGGTCGCGCTGACGGGCACGAACGGATCGGGCAAGACGACCCTGCTGCGCGCCGTCCTGGGCTTGCACCGGGCGAGCACCGGCGTCATCGAGGTCGGCGGAGCGCACGCCCGGTCCGCTGCCGACTGGGCGCAGCGCCGCCGCGAGGTCGCCTGGATCCCGCAACGCCAGGCCGCGGGCCGGTTTCCGCTGCTGACCGACGAGCTGCTCGCCAGCAGCGGAGCACCCGAGCACGCGCGCGCGGCCGCCGCCCAGCTCGGCGTCGACCACCTCCGTGACCGGCCGCTGCACACGTTGTCCGGCGGCCAGCTCCAGCGCACCTACCTCGCGCGGGCGATGGGTTGCATCGAGGCCGGAGCCGGGCTGCTGCTGGCGGACGAACCCACCGCGGCGCTCGACTTCGCCGGGCAGGCCGACGCCGCCGACCTGCTCGCGTCGTTGCCGGTGACCGTCCTCGTCGTCACGCACGACCGTGCGGTGGTCGAGCGGTGCGAACGGGTGCTGGAGATGGCCGCGGGCACGCTGCGGGAGATCTCGTGATCGAACTGCTCGAGCTCGCCTCGGTGCAGCGGGCCGCGTTCGCGCTGCTGCTCGGCGCCATCGGACTGCCGATCGTCGGCGTGGTCATCATCGGGCTGGACATCATGCCGGTGCGGTTCGCGATGATGCACATCGCGTTGCTCGGCATAGCGATCGGCCTGTTCACCGGACTCGATCCGTTGCTGTGCGCGGTGGTCGCGTGTGGACTGTCGGGCGCCGGCCTCACGCCGCTGGCCCGCAGCTCGACCGGGTTGTCCGGGGCGATGGGGCTGTTGATGAGCCTCGCCATCGCCGCTGCGCTGCTGGTGCTGTCGATCTCCGGTGTGAACGCGTCCAGCGCGTTCGAGCTGTTGTGGGGCTCGATTCTCGCGACCCGCACCGGCGACGTCGTCCTGCTGGGTGCCCTCGCGGTGGTCGTGCCCGGCTTGTTCCTGTTGCGACGCAGGCAACTGGCGCTGTTGCTGCACGATCGCGAGCTCGCCGCGTGCTCCGGGGTGCGGGTCGAACGGCTGACGCTCGTCCTGCTCGTGCTGGTGGCGATCGCCATCGCGGGCGCGATCCGGCTGACCGGCGCGCTGCTCGTCGACGCGCTCACCCTGCTGCCCGCGCTCGCCGCCCGCAGGCTCGCCCAGTCCCTCACCGCGATGGCGTTGTGGGCGGTCGGCATCGGTGTCGGTGTGAACCTCGCCGGGTTCGCACTGGCCCTGCTGCTGGACCAGCCGCCCGGTCCCGTCCTCGTCCTGCTGGCGGGAGCTGTCGCACTCACCGTCCACCTGATTCCCGAACGGAGAACGACCACATGGCAGTCCGCGGCATCGCCCGGATCTCTTGGGCACTGATCGCGTCAGCACTCGCGCTGACCGGATGCGGATCGAGCACGACACCCGCGTCCCAGCAGGCCGACGGCCCGAAGATCGTCGCGACGACCAGCTGGGAGGCCGGTTTCGCGAAGGCGGCCGGCGCCAGGAACGTCACGGTGATCGTGCCGAAGTCCGTGCTGCACGCGCCGGACTACGACCCGAAGCCGTCCGACCTCGCCGCGGTCGCCGACGCGGACTTCGTGCTGTACGCGCCGTTCGAGGCGTTCGCGCCCAAGATCACCGACGCGGCCGGGTCGAAGGCGAAGAAGGTCGAGGTCGCGCTGGACAACTCGCGCGACAAGGTCAAGGCCGAGGTCACCCGGCTCGGTGAGCTGTTCGGCACCGCCGACGCGGCGAGGAAGTGGAACGAGTCGTTCGACGCCGAGTACACCAAGCTCGCGGGCGACGTGAAGGCCAAGTGGCCGGCCGGGCAGCCGCCGAAGGTCGTGGCGCAGATGTTCGTCGGGTACGCCGCGGACCTCGCGGGCGCCGAGGTGCTCGGCACCTACGGCCCCGAGCCGGTGACCGCGTCGCAGGTCGCCGACCTGGTGGGCAAGGCGCCGCAGTTCGTGTTCGAGAACTCGCACATGAGCACCGGCACCGTGCTGCCCGACGCGAAGGCGAAGCAGGTCATGCTGGTGAACTACCCCGGTGACGACAACGACCTGCTCGGCGTCTACCGCACCAACGCGAAGACCATCATCGAGGCGCTGGCGTGACGCGGGGTGAGGGGCGGCACGACGCCGCCCCTCACCGGGTCAGCGTGCGAGGCGGCGCAGGACTTCCTTGTCGACCTTGCCCGCCGGGCTCAGCGGCAGCTCGTCGAGCACCAGCAGCCGTTCGGGGTGCTTGAACCGCGCGATGCCCGCGGCAGCGAGGAACTCGCTCAAGCACTCGACCCCCACCTCCCCGGTCAGCACGAGACAGGCGCACAGCCGTTCGCCCATCAGCTCGTCCGGCACGCCGACGCACGCGACGTCGCGGATCGCCGGGTGCGCCGCGATTGCCTGCTCCACCTCCGCCGGGCTGATGTTGGCGCCACCGCGGATCACGACGTCCTTGCGTCGCCCCACCACGGTCAGGTAACCGTCCGAGTCGAACACGCCGAGGTCGCCGGTGCGCACCCAACCGTCCGGGGTGCGGTAGCGGGCGTTGAGGTCGTCGTCGCCGACGTAGCGCATCGGGCTCATCGGGCCGCGCGCGATGATTTCTCCCGCCGTGCCAACGGGAACCGGCTGCAGCGCGTCGTCCACCAGCCGGATCTCGGCGACCGCGGGGTTGGGTCTGCCCGCGCCGGTGGTCCGCTCGGCGGGGTCGTCGAGCGCGGTGTGGCAGTTGACGCCGTCGGCTGAGCCGTAGACGTTCACGACCGTGCAGCCGAACGCGTCGCGGCAGGCCTGCGCGGTGGTGGCGTCGAGCTGCGCGCCGCCGGGAGCGATGACCCGGATCGACGAGGTGTCGCTGGTGCGCGGCTGGTCCAGCAGCATCCGGAACATCGTCGGGACGCCGAAGAGGTGCGTCGGCCGGGCGCGTTCGATCAGGTCCAGTGTGGACTCCGGCGTGAACTTCCGCTGCACCACCAGCGTCCCGCCGTGCCGGGCGAGCGTGACGGTGGTGCCGTTGCTGCCGAACGACGACGCGAGCGGAACCAGGAACAGCGCGCGCAGCTCCTCGCCCGGCGGGATCAACCTGCCGACGAACGCCCCGCGCCCGCCCAGCAGTGCGTTGTGCGAGTACAGCACCATCTTCGGCTCGGCCTCGGAGCCCGACGACACGAGGATCCGCGCCGGGCCGTTGGGATCCGACCGCACCGGTGTGAACGCACCGGCGGGAGCGAGGAGCTCGCGGGGCGTGAGCACCGGACAGGGCACCGCGCCCGCCAGGTCCTCGTCCGCGATCACCGCCACCGCGCCGCTGCGCGTGACCAGGGACCGCGCCTCGTGAGAACCGCGGCCGACCGGGAACGGCAGCACGACGCCACCTAACGCGGCAACGGCGAGATCGGCGGCACACGCGTGTCTGCCGTTGGCCAGCTGGGTGGCGACCACGTCGCCCGCACCGACACCGTGCCGACGCAGGTTGGCCGCCATCAGCAGGGCAAGCTCGTTGAGCTCGGCGTAGCTGACCTCGCCGTCGTCGTCGATCACGGCGGCCTGTTCCGGCCGCAGGAACACCCGCAGCGAGAACAGGTCGTAGATGTCCCGGTCCGGGTAGCGGCCCTGCTCGGCCCAGCGGTGCCGCAGCTCCGCGGGCACGAGGTCGCGCACGGTGGTGGCGGTCAACGAAACCTCCAGGGTGTCAGCACTTCCGGGCACCGGTCGGTGTCGATCGCGACGGCATCGGCGAACCGCGGATCGGTGACGATCGCGGCCAGGTCGTCGGTCACCGGCACGCCTTCGTGGCGCCAGCCGCCGGTGCCGCGCGCGGGCCGCCGGAACCCCGGCGCGGGACGGCCTTTCGCACCGAGCTGCAGCAGGTCGGCGGCGGCCAGCAGGGACGACTCGCAGCGGATCGCCCTGCCGGTTCGCTCGCGGTGCAGCAGTGCGGCCACGGTCGCGTGGGCACCGAGCAGGCCGCCGAGCACGTCGAGCAACGTCATCAGCGACGGTGCGGGCGGCTCGTCGCTCGGGCGCAGCAACTCCCCCAGCCCGGTGCGGGCCTGCGCCATGAAGTCCGTGCCCATCGGCGCGTCCGGCAGCCGGTCCGCCCAGCCGGAGGTGTGCACGAACACCAGCGACGGGTTCACCACGACCAGGTCGTGCGCGCCCAGCCCGAGTTGCTCGGCCTTGCCCGGCGCCCAGTTGTGCAGGAACACGTCCGCCGTCCGCACGAGCTCGCGCAGCCGGTCGCGGTCGCGCGGGTCCTTGATGTCGATCTCCACGGCGGACTTGCCGCGGTTGAGCGCGAGCCAGCGCGCGGACATCTCGCCGCACATCGGTGGCACGCCGCGCAACGGATCCCCGCCCGGCGGCTCGATCCTGATCACGTCCGCGCCCAGCAACCGCAGCAGATGAGCCGCCAGCGGCGCCTGCACCCGGCGGCCCGCCTCCAGCACGACCAACCCGGACAACGGCAGGTCGCCGCCAGGCCGAACACGATCACTGCTCGCGTCCAACGTGGACAGCTCCCACGCCGGCAGCGGCACGAACTCCGCCTGCCTGCGCGCGTACGGGTAGAGCTCGCAGATGCTCATGCCCGATGCGTCCGCGTGCGCGGTGAGCTCGGCGAACGTCCGGGTCGTGGTCGCCTCGTGCAGCTCCGGCGGCAGGGGCGCCGCCGCGGTGGCGTACCGGAACTGGAACGGCCGCCATCCGGCACCGATCGCCCTCGCGGGAACGTCCAGTCGCGCCCAGAACGCCTGCCACACCGCAGGATCGAGCGCCTCGATCTCGAACAGCACACCGTCCTCGCTCCGGAACGGAGGTCCGCCCGGCCCGATCGGCGCGGCCTCACCCTCAGGTGCGCCCGCCGCGGCGAGGTACTGCGACACGGTCAGCAGCGCGGCCTGCGCCACGCTCGTCGTGACCTCGGATCGTCCGGCCAGCACCGCCGCGAGCAGCCCCGTACCGCCGACGACTCCGGCCGCGGTCGCGCAGTAGTCCAGCCCCAGCCCCGCTGGTGCGCCGGTGCTGCGCCCGTGCACGTGCATCGGCCCGCACACGGCCTGCGCGCTCGCCTCGTCCACGACCTCACCGCCGTGCAGCGGTCCGGCCCAGCTCACCGTCAGCTCGGTGCCGCCGGTGCCGACGTGCGCGGCTTCACCGTCAACACCGGGGAACCGCGAGACCGTCGCGCCCGACTGGTGCAGGAGCGCGCTGAGCACGTCGGCCGTCGCGGAGTCACCGCGGACCGTCACCTCGGTCGTGCGGGGCGGCGGGTCGGCCGACGTCCGGGCGAGGTGCAGGGTCACACGAACCTCCTCGGAGAACAGGGACTGTCCTCCCACGAGTCGGACGACACGGCGCGCTGGTTCCCGGCGATGAGGAGACTGCTTGTGCTGGAACGGATCTCGGCTTTCGTGCGCGACCACGTGCAGCCTGTTGAGACGGTGCTCGACGGCGACTCCGCGCACGCCGAGCTGGCCCGATTGCGTGAGCTGGCGAAGTCGGCGGGCCTGTGGGCGTTGCCACTCCCCCGCGAGCTGGGAGGCGGTGGACTCGACCTCGCCACGTACTTCGGCCTCGCGGAAGCAGAAGGCCGCAGTGACCACGGTCCGACGGCGCTCGGGTCGGCGAGCCTGCTCGACGTCCGCATGTTCCGCGCGCACGCGAGCGAGGCGGTTCGCGAGCGCTACCTGAAGTCCTTGGTGGCCGGGGAGATCACCGGCAGCTATGCGATGACCGAGCCCGGTGTCGCCGGTTCCGATCCCGCCGCGTCGCGAACGACCGCCGCACGGGTGGCAGGCGGTTGGGTGCTGAGCGGGCGCAAGTGGTTCACGACCGGCGCCGGAACCGCCGCCTACGTGACGGTGCTGGCCGGTGGCTCGTTGTTCGTCGTCCCCACCGGCTCGCCCGGTTTCCGCGTGGTGCGGGAGATTCCGGTGCTCGGCGCCTCAGGGCAGTTCGAGATCGAGGTGGCGGAGGTCTTCGTCCCCGCGGAGCACCTGCTCGGCGAAGGTGGTGACGGGCTGGCGATCGCGGGCACCCGGCTGGCGCTCGGCCGGACGCTGCGGTGCCTGCGCTGGATCGGCCAGGCGGAGCGCGCGTTCGAGCTGATGTGCGCCCGCGCCACCACGAGGCAGGTCCGCGGCAGCGCGCTCGCCGACCGGCAACTGGTGCAGCAGCACGTCTTCGAAGCGCTGCTCGCCATCCGCTCGGCTCGGGCGCTCACCCGTCAGGCGGCCGAACTCGTTGCCGCGGAACAGGATGCACGCACGGAGATCGGCCTGGCCAAGGTCGCCGCCGCTCGGACGCTGCAGCAGGTCACCGACTCGGCGACCCAGGTGTTCGGCGCGGAAGGACTCGGCCCGGACACGCCGTTGCCGATGCTGTCCCGCATCGCGCGCACCGCCCGGATCCTCGACGGCGCCGACGAGCTGCACGTCTCGGCGACCGCTCGCCGCGTGCTGGCTAGAGGTCGTGCGGACTGAGCCTGCCCTCCGACATGGCCAGCGCGAGCGCGAAGAAGAAGGTTCCCCACACGAGCTCGTGGTTCACGAGCTCCTCGTAGCGGCCGCCCAGCAGCCTGCCGTCGACGAAGTGGCGCTCCGCCAGGCGATCCAGCATCGGCGAGACGTCACGGCCCAGCTTCACCACGGCGACCGCGGCGATCGCCTCGGCCGAGCTGTCCTCAGACTCCAGCCACTCGTCCGCCATGGTCTCGGCCCGGTCGCGGTAGTCGTCACCGAGCCACAGCACCGCATCCGCCGCGGCGAGCAGCAACCACGCCCTCCCCCGGCTCCACCGCTCCAGCGGGTGCAGCTCGAGGTGCTGGTCGAGGTGGGACCGTGCGACGTCGTGGAAACCGGCCCAGGCCAGCAGCGGCACCACACCCGCCGCACCGTCCGCCCGGATGCCGGTGTCCTGGCCGATCGCATCGCCCCACGGCACCAGGCCGGTTCCCGCGTCGAACCGCGAGACCAGCGACTTCGCCGCTCGCACGGCCAGGTCCGCGTCGCTCCGCCCGTACCAGAAGATCATGCCCTGCAGCACCGTGTCCGCATCGGACCAGCACTCCAGACGCGCGTTCCAGCGCGGCGTTTCCGGGTGGCCGAACAACGACAGCAGGCCCACCCAGAACCCCGCCGTCCACGATCCGCGCGCGGTCGTGCGCCACAGTCCGCCGACCGGGTCCGCGTGGAGCGGAAACCGGTCGCCGACCTCGGCGAGCGTCTGCTCGACCCGGTCGCGCAGGTTCACCCCTGCGACCACTTGACCACCGCCGCGGCCGCCGCGCACTCGGCCGCTACCAACGCCCACCCGGCCGAGTAGCTCCCGGACACCTCGACGAGCAGGCCGAACAACGGTGGCCCGACGGCGAATCCGGCGAAGAACCCGGCCGCCACGAGCGCGGAGTTCCGGCCCAGCTGCGCCGGCGTCGACGCTCCGACGACGGCGAGCACCGACACCGCGTTCGCCGCCACCGCGCACGCGCCGACCACGGCGACGGCCAGCCACGCCAGCACCGCGTTGGCGGCCAGCAACAGCACCGGAGCGGCCGCGGCGACCAGTGCCAACGGCGCCAGCAGCGACATCGGTTGCCTGCCTGCGGACACGACGCGCGCCCACCAGATCCGGCCCGCGATCCCGACGACGCCCAGCACCGCGACCAACCCCGCCGCGGCCGGCGCGGAGTACGAGAGCTCCTGCGTCGCGAACAAGGCGACGTAGGTGTTGACCGCCGCGATCCCGCAGCCCAGCAACACCGAGAAACCCGCCAGCAGCCACACCACGGGCTCGGCGGCCAGCGACACCTTGATCGTCGGCACCCGCACCGGTGCGGTGTCGTGCGGCAACACCAGGCTCGCGACGGCCGCGAGTGCCGCGCAGCCCGCCGGCACGCCGACCGCGACCCGCCAGTCGACCGCGTCGGCCAGCCAGGCCAGCGGAAGTCCGGCGACGAACGCGCCGAGCTGCACCCCGGACTGCTTGATCCCGAGCAGCACCGGCCGTCGCGGCGGGGGCACCGCGGTCGCGATCAACTTGTTCGTCGACGGGTTCGCCAGCGCCTGCGGGACTCCGCCGATCGCGACAGCCACTACGAGCACCGCGTAGTGCGGGGCCGACGAGAAGACCGCCAACGCGACCGCGCTCGCGGCGAACAACGCGATCACCGACCGGCGCGGCCCCACGGCGTCGACCACGGGTCCGATCATCAGAGACAGCGCGGCGGCCACGCCGAAGCCCGCGGTGACGAGCACGCCGAGCAGCGGACGGGCGATGCCGAACTCGGTCACCAACGCGGGCGCGAGCGCACCCAGCAGGAACAACGGCAGCATCGACGAGGTCATCGCCGCCGTCGTCAGCACGGGCACCGCGGCGCGGTCGCGCAGGTGAGCCTTCTCCACGCCCACTAGTCGGGTGATCGGCCGTGCTGGTTCCCGGTCAGATCACTCCGGCGTCGGTGTGCTCCTGGCCGCTGATCAGATCTTCACGAGCACGTGCGACGCGCGACCGGACCGTGCCGATCGGGCAGCCGCTGACCTCGGCGGCCTCGGCGTAGGACAGGCCGAGCACCTGGGTCAGCAGGAGCGCTTCGCGGCGTTCCGGCGCCAGTCCGGACAGCATGACGTTGAGCTCGACGACGTCCTCGAACCCCGCGTTTCGGCCGTGCTCGGCGAACCGGTCCGCGTCCGAGGCGAGCTGGTAGTCCGCCGACCAGGCGATCGACGGCCGCGCCACCGCGGCCCGGATGTGGTCGACCACGGTTCGCCGGGCGATCGACAACAACCACGTCCGCGCCGAGGCGCGTCCCTCGAAGCCCGGCAGGCTGCGCAGTGCCCGCAGGTAGACCTCCTGCGTCAGGTCGTCCGCGACACCGACGTTGGCCAGGTGCGCGCTCAGTCGCCAGACATCACGCTGCGTAGCACGAATGAACTGCTCAAGGGCAGTTCGGTCACCCGATCCAGCGGCCAGCGCGAGTGCTGTCACCGCTGCGTCGTCACCGCGCGAAGTCGACACGGTCGGGAGAGTAACCCACCAATTGGCGGGAACTGTTAACTCCCGATGTCCGACAATCTCTACGTGGACTGCGACACCTGCCGTGAAGCGCTGTCGGCCAGACTGGACGGCGAACCCGAATCGGCGCCCGCTGACCAGGTCGAAGGGCACCTGGCGGAGTGCGCGGACTGCCGTGCCTGGCAGGACCAGGCCGCGGCGCTCACCCGCACGCTGCGCCTCCGGCCCGCGACGCCCGTTCCGGACCTCACCGCCGCCATCCTCGACGCGGCGCCCGTCATCGAGCCACCCCGGCCACGGGGCTGGCTGCCGCGGATGCTGCTCGGCGGCGTCGCCGTCGCCCAGCTGACCATCGGTCTCGCCCAGATCCTCGGCACCGGCGAGTCAGCGCACAGCGGCCACTCCACGGGCGTCGACAGCAGCCACCTGTTCAACGAGAGCACCGCGTGGAACCTCGCGCTGGGCCTCGGACTGCTGTGGACCGCACTGCGTCCGGCCGCCGCGAGCGGCCTGCTGCCCGTCGTCGGCGCGTTCGTGGCGGTGCTGATCCCGTTCTCCGCGAGCGATCTCCTCGGTGGCGCCGCCACCGTCTCCCGCGTCACCACGCACGCCCTGCTGATACTGGGACTCGCGCTGCTCGTGATCGTGCACCGCGGCAACCGTGATCCACACGGCCGCACGCCCGTCAGCACCTCCGACTCCCCCGGCGCCGAAACGGGGGCGGCCGACGCGCCGGAACCGGGGACGCGGACGCGGTCTCAGCGACGGGTGCGGCTGCGGCCGGTCAGCAGGCGCCGCGCGGCCTGAACCGGTACTCGTTCCGGTCGCCAATGGTCTACACCACTGGGTGAACACGCGTTACGCTCGACGAAACCTGTTGTGCGGCAACGTGAACAGGACCTCACACCGGAGGTCTGCCCATGCGCTCCCTCGTCGCGGCCGTGATCCTCCTGGCTGCCGCTGTCGTCGACACCGGTACCGCCTCCGCCGCCGATCCGATCTACCAGGACCCGAGCCAGCCGGTCGCCGCGCGCGTCGCCGACCTGCTCGGCCGGATGTCGCTCGACGAGAAGGTCGGGCAGATGACGCAGGCCGAGCGGAACGCGGTCAGCGCGGCCGACCTGACCACCTTCCGGATCGGCTCGCTGCTCTCCGGCGGGGGTTCCGCGCCTTCACCGAACAACGCCACGTCGTGGGCGAACATGTACGACGGGTTCCAGCGCGCGGCGACCGCCACGCCGCTGGGGATCCCGCTGATCTACGGCGTGGACGCCGTGCACGGTCACAACAACGTCGTCGGCGCCACGATCTTCCCGCACAACATCGGCCTCGGCGCGACCCGCGACCCGGCGCTGGTGCAGCGGATCGGGCGCGCCACCGCGGAGGAGGTGTCGGGCACCGGCATCGACTGGGACTTCGCGCCGTGCCTGTGCGTCGCCCGCAACGACCGCTGGGGCCGCACCTACGAGTCGTTCGGCGAGCAGCCGGAGATCGCGTCCTCGATGACCACGCTCATCACCGGCCTGCAGGGCGCCAAGCTGTCCGATCCCGGTTCGGTGCTGGCCACGGCCAAGCACTACATCGGCGACGGCGGCACCACCGGCGGTGACGACCAGGGCAACACCCAGATCAGCGAAGCCGAGCTGCGCGCGGTGCACCTGCCGCCGTTCCGCGAGGCCGTCGCGCGGGGCGCCGGTTCGGTGATGATCACCTACAGCAGCTGGAACGGCACGAAGACGCACGGCCACAAGTACCTGATCACCGACGTGCTGAAGAACGAGCTGGGCTTCAGCGGCCTGGTGGTGTCGGACTGGAACGCCATCGACCAGATCGACGGCCAGCCGGGGTTCACCGCGACCGAGGTCCGCACCGCGATCAACGCGGGCCTGGACATGATCATGGTGCCGGCCGAGTGGCGGTCGTTCATCACCCTGCTCAAGGCCGAGGTGCAGGCGGGCCGGGTGCCGATGTCGCGCATCGACGACGCCAACCGGCGCATCCTCACCAAGAAGTTCGAGCTGGGCCTGTTCGAGAAGCCGTTGACCGACCGCGCGTTCACGCCGTCGGTCGGCAGCGCCGCCCATCGGCAGATCGCGCGGGAGGCCGTGCGCAAGTCGCAGGTGCTGCTGAAGAACCAGAACGGCGTGCTGCCGCTGCCGAAGACGGCGAGCAAGGTGTTCGTGGCGGGCAAGAGCGCCGACAACATCGGCTACCAGAGCGGCGGCTGGACCTTGACCTGGCAGGGCGGCAGCGGTCCGACGCAGCCGGGAACCACGGTGCTGCAAGGCATCCGCTCCGCGGTGTCAGCCTCGACGACGGTGACCTACAACCGCAACGGCACCGGGATCGACGGCAGCTACCAGGCCGCGATCGCCGTCGTCGGCGAGACGCCGTACGCGGAGGGCGCGGGCGACCGGACCGGCGGCATGGGCCTCGACAGCGAAGACCTGGCGACGTTGGCGACGCTTCGGGCGTCCGGTGTTCCGGTCGTGGTGGTGCTCGTGTCCGGCAGGCCGCTGGACATCGCGGCCCAGTTGTCCGGCTGGCACGCGCTGGTCGCGGCCTGGCTGCCGGGCACCGAGGGCAACGGCGTCGCGGACGTGCTGTTCGGCGATTACCGGCCCACCGGCGCGCTGCCGTTCAGCTGGATGCAGAGCGCGAGCCAGCAGCCGATCAACGCCGGCGACGGCAAGACGCCGCTGTTCGCCTACGGCTTCGGCGACCGGTTCCCGGCGACGCAGAACGCTTACGCCCTGATCGGCGCGAGCTACTACGACGAACAGCGCGGCACGCAGGTCGAGCGCTGCACGGACTCGGGCTGCGGGCAGAACGTCGGCTACCTCACGCCGGGCGACTACGTGGCCTACGCGGACGTGGACTTCGGTGCGACTCCGCCGACCTCGGTGGTCACCCGGCTGGCGTCCGGCTCCACGGCGGGCGGAACGCTGCAGTACCGGCTGGACAGCCCGACGGGCCCGCTGGTCGCGACGGTGCCGGCGGCGAGCACCGGCGGCTGGCAGGCGTGGACGAGCCGCACCGCGACCGCGAGTGGAGCGACCGGCGTGCACCGGCTGTACCTGGTGGCGACCGGCGGGACGGGTGGCGACCTGGCGAACGTGAACTGGTTCCAGTTCGCCCGTTAGTGTGCACACAGGACGATTGATGCGAACATGTGTTCGTGAGCACGACGCCCATCCTGCACGCCGATCTGGACGCGTTCTACGCCTCCGTCGAGCAACGGGACGACCCACGTCTGCGCGGCCGGCCGGTGATCGTGGGCGGCGGCGTGGTGCTGGCCGCGAGCTACGAGGCCAAGAACCTCGGGGTGCGCACCGCGATGGGTGGCGCACGGGCGCTGCGGCTGTGCCCGCACGCGATCGTCGTGCCTCCGCGGATGTCGGCGTACTCCGCCGCGAGCAAGGCGGTCTTCGAGGTGTTCCGCGACACGACACCCCTGGTCGAGGGCCTTTCGATCGACGAGGCGTTCCTGGACGTCGGCGGCCTGCACAGGATCTCCGGTCCGCCGGAGGTGATCGCCGAGCGGTTGCGCAGGGAGGTGCTCGAGCGGGTCGGCCTGCCGATCACCGTCGGGGTGGCCAGGACGAAGTTCCTGGCCAAGGTCGCGAGCGCGGTCGCCAAGCCCGACGGCCTGCTGGTCGTGCCCGCGGACCGCGAGCTCGAGTTCCTCCACCCGTTGCCGGTCGAGCGGCTGTGGGGCGTCGGCGAGGTGACCGCGGCGAAGCTGCACGCGCGCGAGATCGACACCGTCGGCCAGGTCGCCCAGCTGGACGAGCGCACCCTGGTCACGATGCTGGGTGCGGCGGCAGGCAGGCACCTGCACGCGTTGGCGCACAACCGCGACCCGCGCCCGGTGCAGGTGGGCAGGCGCCGCCGCTCGATCGGCTCGCAACGGGCGCTGGGCCGCAGGCCGCGAACGCCGGACGATCTGGAGGCGATCCTGGCCTCGCTCATCGACCGCGTGTCGCGACGCCTGCGCACCGCCCACCGCGCGTGCCGGACGGTGGTGCTCCGCCTGCGCTTCGCCGACTTCACGCGGGCGACCCGCTCGCACACGTTGCCGCACCCGACCACGGAGACGGAGTTGCTGCTGACGACGGCGAGGCTGCTGCTCGCCGCCGCGATGCCCACCATCACGAGCCGCGGCATCACGTTGCTGGGCGTGTCACTGGCCAACCTCCACGACGACGACGCGATCCAGCTGATGCTGCCGTTCTCCGACCACGAGCCGGGCGCGCTCGACTCCGCGCTGGACCACGTGCGGGACCGCTTCGGCACCTCGGCGGTGACGAGGGCGGCACTGCTCGGCCGCGACACGGGCATCTCGGTGCCGCTGCTACCGGACTAACCTCCAGCACCCGAGGGGCGTAACCGCGCATCGGCCTGACGAACAGCGGTGATAGGCGTGGCAAGGTGGACTGCAGAGCGGAACGCTCATCATTCTTGGCATTGAGAAGGCGGCGACCCCCGTGCTCGGGCAGCCCGACGAACGTGACGTGGCGCGGTGGCGCACCGGTGACCAGGCGACGATGCGCGCCGACCTCGACCGCGCACTCGGTGTGGACGGCGCGGAGGAGTCCGCGCACCTCTCCTCCGACGCCGAGCTGATCGAAGCCGTGCGCGGCGGGACGATCCAGGCCTACAGCGAGCTCTACTCGCGGCACGTGCGCGCCGCCCACAACCTGGCCCTCCACCTGTCCAGGTCGCCGGTCGACGCCGACGACCTGGTGTCGGACGCCTTCGCGAAGGTGCTCACCACGCTGCGCGCGGGCGGCGGGCCCGACTCGGCGTTCCGCCCCTACCTGCTCACCGCGGTGCGCCACCTCGCCTACGACAAGTTCCGGCGGGATCGCAGGCTCGAACTGGCCGACGACGTGGCGGCCCTACCCGGCGCCGAACGGGTCACCAGCGTGCCGTTCCACGACACGGCGGTCGCGGAGCTGGACCGGACGCTCGTCGCCAGGGCTTTCGCCACCCTTCCCGAGCGCTGGCAGAACGTGTTGTGGCACACCGCGATCGAGGGTCAGTCACCGGGCGATGTCGCGCCGTTGTTCGGCCTGACGCCCAACGGTGTCTCCGCGATGGCCCACCGGGCCCGTGAAGGTCTGCGGAAGGCTTACCTCCAGGCGCACGTCGCGGACAGTCCCTCCGCGCGGTGCCGTGCCACGGTCGACAACCTGGGCGCGTGGACTCGCGGCGGTCTGTCCAGGCGCGAGTCCGCCCAGCTCGACGCGCATCTCGACACCTGCGGCACCTGCCGGGCTCTCGCCACCGAGCTGGCCGACGTCAACGGCGCGCTGCGCGGCGTCGTCGCGCCACTCGTGCTCGGCGCGGGCACCGCCGGCTACCTGGCCGGGACGGCCAAAGCGGGCGCGGCGGTGGCCGCCTCGACGCCCGCGCTGCTCGGTGTGGGTGCGTCGACCACAGCACTCGTGATCGCGTTCGCCGTGGGGATGATGGATGCGCCCGCTCCCACGGCCATCCCGACGACCGCCGTCGCACCACCACCGTCGGGCACCAGCGCCGGTACGACGACGCAGGTGCGGAGCGGCTCGTCCGCCCCCACCTCGACGGGCTCCGCGACGCCGACCACGACAGGCGGGTCGAACACCGTCGCACCGCGAACCACCACGCCCGCCGCCGCACCCTCGTTCGTCGCGACCGCGCCCGACGGGTTCACCACGTCCACCGGCGGACCACCCACCGACTTCCCCGTCACCATCCGCAACACCGGTTCGGCGCCCGCGCCGCCCATCACGTTGACGCTGTCCCTGCCCGACGACGTCAAGGTGGTCGGTCCGGGCAACCCTCCTGCGGGATCCGTCGGGTGCCCGGCGGGCAAGGGCACCGTGACGTGCACCGCCGAGCAGGAGCTGGCCGCGGGCGCTTCGGTGACGTTCGTCTTCCGCCTGCTCGCAGGTCCGAAAGCGAGCAACGGCACCATCACCGCGACCACGGGCTCGACTCGGGTGGACGTGCCCGTCACGATCGTGCCGAAGAAGTAGGTCGACGACAGTCCACAGTGGATTCAGTCAGCGGCACCACGCGTTCTCGGTGCCGGCACGAACGCGGTGGTGGCGCCCTCGTCCTGCCGGAAGAGACTCATGACCCACCGCACGACGGTCGGGGGCGGCGGCAACCGGTCCTGCTCGAGTCGTGCGACCACGACGAGGGTGCTGCCGCCGGTGCTCTCGATCGCCGCCGCCCACCCGTTTCGCTCGTCCCAGAGCAACGCGACGTCGTGATCGGGGAAGTCGGGCAGCTGTCCGTCCAGTGCCACGTAGGCGTTGGCCGGACGTTGCGCCTCCACGAACGAGCTGTCGCCGCGCAAGCCCAGCGCCTCGGTGACCAGCCGGACGTAGCAGCTCAGGCCGCGCGCCAAGCTGTCGTCGAAGTCGAAGTCGAGATCGAAATCCAGATCCATGCGCCATCGCCTGCTTCTACTCCGCCGTGCGCTCGACGCGCCGACTGCTTGACGCGTCGAGCGTGTACCCCGGCTGGGCTGGTCGCGAAACCCCCGGTTCGGCAGGTCTACGCTGCGAAAAGTGATCGAACGAGTGGAACCCTGGCACGCCCTGTTCCGCCAGATCATCAACGGCGCCCACCTGACCACCGCTGGTGACCTGGCGAAGCTGGTGGACGACGCGACCGCCCGCGTCGGCGTGGTGGTGCAGCTGTACCTCACCGACGTCGGCCAGCAGCGGTTGCAGCCGGTGCGAGCCGAAGCCGGGCCACCGCTGCTGGTGGACTCCACCACAGCCGGGCGCGCGTTCCAGCGAACCGAGATCATCGCCGTGCACGCCACGCCGGGATACCTGTGGGTGCCGGTGCTGAACGGCACCGAACGGCTGGGCGTGCTGCAGGCGACCCTGCCCACCGGAGCCGACCCGGACGACCACTGGATTCGCGAGCAGTGCTGGGTGCTCGCCGGCCTGCTCGGGCACCTCGTCATGAGCAAGCTGCACTACAGCGACTTCCTGCACGTGGTCCGCCGCGCCACGCCGTTCTCCGTGGCGTCCGAACTGCTGTGGCAGCTGTTGCCACCACAGACCTTCGCCTGCGACGAGCTGGTGGTCACGGCCGTGATGGAGCCCTACCACTCGGTGGGCGGCGACGGCTACGACTACTCCGTCGACAACGGCCGCGCCCGCGTCGCGATCTTCGACGCGATGGGGCACGACATGCACGCGGGCCTCACCACCGCCGTGGCGCTGGCGGCCACCCGCAACGCCCGCCGCAACGGCCTCGGGCTGCTCGAAGGAGCCGAGCTGGCCGACGAGGCCGTGCGGCAGCAGGCGACCGCGGGCCTGAAGGCTCCGTTCGCGACGGCGGTGCTGGCCGAACTCGATCTCGCGACCGGGGTCTTGCACTACTTCGTCGCGGGACACCCGCCCGCACTCCTGTTGCGCGGGGGCAGGATGGTGAAAGCACTGAGCGGCACGATCCACCCGCCACTCGGCCTCGGCCACCTCGCGAAGTCGAAGCCGCAGCTCGGGCGTGAACAACTCCAGGCCGATGACCGGATCCTGTTCCACAGCGATGGCGTCACCGAGGCGCGTGACCCGCGGGGCGAGCAGTTCGGCGTCGACCGCCTGGTCGATCTCACCGAACTCCACGAAGCGGCCGGGCTGTCCCCACCCGAGACGCTGCGTCGCGTGGCCCGTGCCGTCCTCGACCACCAGCGCGGGCAACTCCAGGACGACGCCACACTGCTCCTGGTCGAGTGGAGCAGGGCTGCGGCCCGGAACGTCCTGCCCGCGCCCTGAGCTGCATTGCCCGTGGCGGCCTGCCTCAGTGCGATTGCCCGGTCATGGCGTGGTCGCCTTCAGCTTGCGCGCCAGTCGTTCCGGCCTCGGCCAGCGGACCTTGGTCGCCCAGCCCAGCAGTTCGAACACCCGGATCAGCCGTGCGGAGATGTCGATCTGGCCCCGGCGGACCCCGTGGCGCGCGCAGGTGGGGTCGGCGTGGTGGGAGTTGTGCCACGACTCCCCCATCGACAGGATCGCGAGCGGCCAGAAGTTCGCCGACTTGTCCCTGGCCTCGAACGGCCGGTCACCGATCATGTGACAGATCGAGTTCACCGACCACGTCACGTGGTGCAGGACGGCGACCCGGACGAGGCTGGCCCAGAAGAAGGCGGTCACCGCGCCCCACCAGCTCCAGCTGATCAGGCCGCCCGCCACCGCGGGCAGCAGCAGCGTCGCGACGGTCAGCACCGGGAAGAGCCGGTCGACGCGCTGGATGTCGTTGTCGGCGAGCAGGTCGGGCGCGAACCGAACGGCGTTGGTCTTGTCCCGTCCGAACATCCAGCCCATGTGCGCGTGCCAGAACCCCTTGACGAGCGCACCGGCCGACGTGCCGTACCTCCACGGGGAATGCGGATCGCCTTCGCGGTCGGCGAAGGCGTGGTGGCGGCGGTGGTCGGCGACCCAGCCGATGATCGGCCCCTGCATCGCCATGCTGCCTGTGACCGCCAGCGCGATCCGCAGGCCCCGGTTCGCGGTGAACGCGCCGTGGGTGAAGTAGCGGTGGAATCCGACCGTCGCGCCGAGGCAGGTCAGGGTGTAGAAGAACACCGCCAGAGCGATGTCCGTCCAACCAAGACCCCATCCCCAGGCCAACGGGACAGCGGCCACGAGTGCGAGCGCCGGCACGACGGCGAAGACCTTGACCAGCCACATCTCGGTCGCCGTCTTCTCACCGGCGAGCATCGGTTCCGGCGCGACGTCGGCGCGGACTTGCGTGTTCAAGTGCCTACCTCCGGTATCGGAACGAATCTCCGACGCCGGGGTCCGGGGCCATCGGTGCAGTGCTGGGCATCCGCCAGCCCCGAACGGATTCCCGACCACTGGCACGGCGAAACCACACCATGATCAGTTCCGCAGTCCGAAGAAGCTCAGGTAGTGGTCGATCTGCCCGCTGAGCATGTGGATGCCCTGGTGCGTCGGCAGCCCCAGTTCGGCCGCGGCGTGCAGCAGCCGGGTGATCTCCGGTTCCATCACGATGTCCGCGACCAGCGTTCCGCCGGCCAGCTTCGCCGGATCGAACGGCAGGTCGTCGCCGGGCCGCATGCCCAGCGGAGTGGCGTTCACGGCGACGTCGATCTGAGCGAGGTCGGCTACTCCGCCTCGCCGCACGCGACCGGGCCACCAGCGTTCAGCGCGCGTGCGCAGCTCGTCCACGCGGGCCTCGTCGGGATCGAACACGGCGATGGACGCCGCACCGGCGTCGAGCAGCGCGGGTGCGATCGCGCGGCCCGCTCCTCCTGCTCCGAACAGCGCGACGTCGCGACCTTCGACCCGGCGTCCTTCGTCCTGCAGACCGGTGACGAACCCGAGGCCGTCGAAGTTCTCGGCGTGCCACCTGCCGTTCGGCGCGCGCCACAACGCGTTCGCACTGCCCGCCTGCTCCGCTGCCGCGCTCCTGCGGTCGGCGAACGCGCACGCGGCCAGTTTGTGCGGCACGGTCAGCAACACGCCGCGGAGATTCTCCACCGCACCCAACGCGGAGAGGACGTTCTCGAGCTGGGGAGGCGCGACGTGCAGCGGGACGGTCACCCCGTCGACGCCGAGCCGGGCGAACGCCGCGTTGAGCAGCGCTGGTGCGCGCACCTGTGCGACCGGGTCTCCGATCACGACCACCAGATCCGCCGTACCGCTGATCATCCGACGGGCCAGTCGTAGAAGCCCGCACCGGTCTTGCGTCCCAGCCTGCCCCGAGCGACCAGGGAGACCAGTCGCTCGTGAGGTGCGTGGCCTGCGCCGGGGAACTCCTCGTCCAGCCTGGTCAGGATCGCGAGCGAGACGTCGAGGCCGATCGTGTCGAGCAGCTTGAACGGTCCCATCGGGTAGCCGAACCTGGACACGACCTCGCTGTCGACCGCATCCGGTTCGCAACGGTCCAAAAGCCGGACCGCGTCGTTGAGGTAGGGGAACAACAGGTAGTTCACGATGAAGCCCGCGCGGTCGCCGCACACGATCGGTTCCTTGCCCATGCCGCGCACCACCGAACACGCGGTCGCCACCACATCGGCGGCCGTGCCCGCCGCGGGGACGACCTCCACCAGGCGCATGTGCGGCGCCGGGTTGAAGAAGTGCAGCCCCAGCACGTCGGCCGGGCGGCTCGTGGCGGCCGCGCACGCGGTGACGGACAGGCTCGACGTGCTGGTCGCCAGCACCGCGCCGGGCCGGGCGACGGCGTCCACCGCGGTCAGCACCGTGCGCTTGACGTCGAGGTCCTCGGCCACCGCCTCGATCAGCAGGTCGCACTCGGCCAGCTCGGCGAGGTCGGTGGTCACGTGCACGGCGCTGATCGCGCTCTCGCGGACCTCGTCGGTGATGCGGCCGCGGCGCATTGCGCGCGCGAGCGAGCCATCGACGACGTCGAACGCACTCCTCGCGCGGGCCGGGGTGCGTGCGACGAGCGTGACGGGAAAGCCGTTGGTGGCGAAGACCTCCGTGATACCGCAGGCCATCGTTCCCGATCCCACGACACCGACCCGAGCGACCTCACGCGTGCTGCCGCGCGCGGTCGTGGCCGACCGCACCGGTCCCCCGGTGTACCCGGCGAGCTCCAGCGGTCCCGCAGGCAGGCCGCATCCGAGCCGCATCGCGGTGTCGATGTCGGCGCGGCTCGCGTATCCCTGTTCGCACAGGCTGATCGCGTGATCGAGGTGCGCGCGGACCAGGTCGCCGACGTGATCAGGAGCGGGCAGCACCTGAACCGCACCCTCGCCCATCGCGCCCATGCCCACAACAACGGATTCGTCCATGTCCGAAAACTATTGGTGCGAAACCGCACTCGCGCACCCCTATTGCCCGGCACGCACCCCCCTCAGTTCGCTTCGCTCGCCCTGGGACGCCACCCGCGCTCACTAGCATCCGAAGGCGACCCGAAGTGGAGGAGAACGTCATGACGAGCAACGACTTCTGCCCGTGTGGTTGCGCGATCGCGTCGTGGTCCATGCCGGGCCACCCACGCCGCCCGAAGGCCGTCGGCGTGCTCGGGTGCGGCCACCACCTGCCGCACGACGTCGTCTCGAACGAGCCCGTGGCGGCCGCCGCCGGCGTGCTGCCCGGCTGGATCGAGTCCCGCACGGGCATTCGGGCCAGGCGGGTGGCCGCCGAGGACGAGGCCGCGTCCGACCTCGCCGTGCTGGCGGCGGAACGGGCGCTGGCGAACGCAGGTGTGTCCGCCAGTGCACTCCGGCTCATCATCGTCGCGACGTCCACACCGGACTCACCGCAGCCGCCCACCGCGAGTCTGGTGCAGCACCGGCTCGGAGCGGCCAACGCGGCGGCGTTCGACGTCAACGCCGTGTGCAGCGGCTTCGTCTTCGGCATGGAGACGGCGCGCCGGATGATCGCCGACGGCGGGCTCGCACTCGTGATCGGGGTGGACGTCTACTCGCGCATCCTCGATCCGGCCGATCGCCGGACCGCGGTGTTGTTCGGCGACGGCGCGGGTGCGTGCGTGCTCGGCCCGGTGCCGCCGGGACGCGGCATCGTCTCGGTGGGACTGTCCACGTACGGCGGCATGCACGACCGGATCCGCGTGCCCGCGGGCGGCAGCCGGATCCCGCCGTCCAAGGAGTCGCTGCTCGCGGGCGAGCACTACTTCACCATGGACGGGCGCGGGGTGCGGGAGTTCGTCACCGACGAGCTGCCGCGGGCGGTCCACCTGTTCTTGCGGGACAACGGGATCGATGGTGCGGACGTGCGCCATCTCGTGCCGCACCAGGCGAACCTGCGCATGCTGGAGGAGATCGTGCCGTCGCTCGGGCTGCCGCGCGCCGATGTCCACTACACGGTGGAGGACTACGGCAACACCGGCGCGGCGTCCGTACCGGTGACGATGTCCGAGGCGGGAGAACGCTTCCGCGAGGGCGACCTGGTGCTGCTGGCCGCGTTCGGCGGTGGGATGTCCATCGGGCTCGCGCTCCTGCGCTGGTGATCGATCAGGAGCGGAGCGTCTCCGCGACCAGGAACGCCAGCTCGAGTGACTGCTGGGTGTTCAGGCGCGGGTCGCACGCGGTCTCGTAGCGGCCGGCGAGGTCGGCGTCGGAGATCTCCTGCGCGCCGCCCAGGCACTCGGTGAC